>CAZVPI010000001.1:0-700976 GCA_964628035.1 uncultured Clostridia bacterium
TCGGGGATGAGCTCCTCCACCACCACGTAGATCATGGCGCCGGCGGCGAAGGCCAGCGCGTAGGGCAGCAGCGGCTCGGCCAGCACCACCAGCGCGGCGCCGGCGACTCCGGCCAGCGGCTCGACCACACCCGACATCTGGCCGTAGCCGAAGGCGCGCCAGCGGGAAAGCCCCTCCCGGCGCAGGGGCACCGAGACCGCCGCCCCCTCGGGAAAATTCTGCAGGCCGATGCCGAAAGCCAGGGCCACGGCTCCGCCCAGCGCCGCCGGCGTCCAATGCTCGGCCAGGGAGCCGAAGGCGACGCCGACCGCCAGCCCCTCGGGGATGTTGTGCAGGGTGATGGCCAGCACCAGCAGCGTGCTGCGTTGCCAAGACGTTTTGATCCCCTCGGCCTGCCGCGTTTCCAGCCCCAGGTGCAGGTGGGGCAGTATGTGGTCGACCAGCAGCAGGAAGGCGCCGCCGGCCATGAAGCCTGCCAGCGCCGGCAGCCAGGCGGGGCCTCTGCCGGCCTCCTCGGCCATGGCGATGGCCGGCGCCAGCAGCGACCAGTAGCTGGCGGCGATCATCACCCCGGCGGCGAACCCCAGCATGGTGTTGAGCATCCTGCGGTCCAGCTCCTTGAACAGGAAGACCACCGCCGCCCCCAGGGCGGTCAGACCCCAGGTGAACAGGGTGGCCGCCAACGCCATCAGGATGGGGCTCGCTTCCCTCGTCCATTGCCAATCCATGTGCGGCTCCCGGGCCGGCCGGCCCTGGACGTTCCGGGCCTGCCGGAACCGCATTCATAGCACGGGCGGCGCGATTTTTCAACCGCCCAGTCAGGCGCTGCGCGAAAACATCATCTCCCCGCCTTGCCGCCGGCCCTTCTCGTAAGCGACGATCCAGCCCAATTCTTCTTTGCCGACGGTGCGGCCCGCGCGGCCCGCCTCCTTGACACGGCCCAGCACCGCCGCCTGCAGCTCGGGATCCAAGCCTGAAGCGCCGATCTCCTCCAGGGCGCGGCTCAAGGCGGCCCGGCCCGTCATGTGGTCCAGGCAAAATCCGGGGCGCCTGGCGAATGGAGCGGGATCGAGGCTCTGGTAGTGGCGAGGATCGGACAGGGCCGCTTGGCTGTGGACTCCGGCGCAGTGGCGGAAGGCGTCGCGGCCCATGACGGGAAAATGAGGCGGGATCGACCGCCCTGAGTAGCGGCTGACCAGCCGGTAGAGCTCTCCGGCCTTGTCCAGGCGCCACAGGCCGCTTGCGGGAAAGTCCTGGGAGAGGACGGCCAGCAGCGTGGCCAGGTCGACGATCCCGGCCCGCTCTCCCAGCCCGAGCACCGAGGCGTCGACCAAGGTGGCGCCGGCGCGGATGCCGTCCAGGGCATTGGCCAGTGCCAGCCCGCGGTCGTTGTGGCAGTGGACGGCGAGGCGGGGACAGGCGCCGCGCCGGGACAGTTCGCCGCGCAGGCGGCCGAGCCAGTCGTAGAGGCTGCGCGATGTGCCCGGGAGCAGGCAGCCGGTGGTGTCGGCTGCGCTGACGATGTCGGCGCCGGCGGCGACGGCCGTCGCCGCCGCCGCGGCCACGTCGCTCATGGGCGAGCGCACCCCGTCCTCGGGAGTGAAGCGGACGACGATCCCCGGGCGGCTGCGCTTGGCCTGGGCAACCGCCTCGGCCGCCGCGTCGATCGCCGTTGCCAGCGACAGGCCGCGTTCACGCAGCCTGTCCGGGGAGACGCACAGGAAGACGCCCAGGAAGCCGGCGCCGCTGGCCAGCGCCGCCTCGACGTCCTCGCGACGCGCCCGGGCATGGGCGCCGACGCGGGCGCGCAGGCCCTGGCGCGAGAGGGCGGCGACCGCCTGGCCGATCTCTTCGCCGACGAGCGGATGGCCGGCCTCGATGACCTCGACGCCGATGTCGTCCAGCAGGCGGGCGATCGCCCACTTGACGTGCGGCGCGAAGCTGACCCCGGGCGCCTGTTCTCCCTCGCGCAACGTGGCGTCGAGGACGCCGATGCGTCCCGTCCCGGCCTCGGGGCTCATGCGCCGAAGTCCTCGGCGCAGCGCGGCACTTTCACCGCCTGCGGCGGCTCCAGGCAGACGACCTCCATCACGGCGCCGCAGTGCCGGCACCAGCGCCGAGTTCCCTCGCAAACGTCCTCCACGTCCTTCGCTTCGCCGCATACCGGGCAGCGGATGCTGATTCCCATGGCGCACCTCCTTTCAGGCCCACGGCGCGATTATAGCGGCCCCGGCGCCGCCGTCAATTTTTTTAATGAAATTGATATATTTATAAATTTTTGTTATATATATAACATTCGCTGCGGCCGGGTCCCGCGTCCCGGCCGGGGAGGAGCCATGGTCACCGTCAGCGACGCGTTGGGAAAGATCGTCGCCCGCACCCCGTTCCTGGAGGAGGGGCTGGCCGCGGGCATCATCAACCTGTCGGCCCTGGCCCGCTCCCTGCGCCCGCGCATCGAAAAGGGCCTGGTCAAGGAGGTGGGTGACGCCGCCCTGGTCATGGCCCTGAAGCGCCTTTCCGACCGGCTCAGAAAGAAGCGCCCGGCTCCGCGCCAGGCGGCGCAGTACGTCAGCGACATCACCGTGCGCTCGCACCTGTGCGAGTTCACCTTCCGCAATTCCCAGACCATCCTGCCGCGGCAGATCCGCCTGCTGCAGGAGATCAAGGGGCGCCGCGACCGCTTCCTCACCTTCTCCAGCGGCGCCAGCGAGACGACGGCCGTCGTGAGCTCAGACCTGGAAGCCGCCGTGAACCGCATCTTCAAGGGCGAGAAGCTCCTTTGCCGCTTCGGCGGGCTGTCGGCGGTGATCCTGCGCCTGACCCCGCAGACGGTCTCGGCCCCCGGGATCTATTACCTGATCCTCAAGCTCCTGGCCTGGGAGGACATCAACGTCATCGAGGTCGTCTCCACCACCAGCGAGTTCGTCCTGCTGCTGGAGGATGCGACCATCGACCGCGCCTTCTCCCTGCTGCGCACGCTGCTGCTGCCGGAGCGCTGAGCCGCGTCCTAGCGCTCGCCCGGCTGCCGCCAGGAGGCGGCCCAGCGGCTGAAGGGCCGGCCGTAGGAGGCGGCGAAGGCTTCCTCCAGCCCCCTGCCCGCGCCCAGCTCGTCAAGCAGCCGCCGCAGGGGCGGCATGCCGCGCTCCTCGATCAGGTCGCTGACCGCCTGCAGGCTCACCATGTAGGCGGCATAGGCGGCGCGGGCGTCCTGCGGGAAGCCGTCGGCGAGCAGGGCCAGGGGGATCACCTGGGCGGCGTTGACCGCGCGGTCGCCGCTGAGGTACTGCGCCAGCCCCTCGTGCAGCCACAGCGGCGCGGCCGGCGCCAGCGCGTGGACCAGGGCGTGGACGTACTCGTGGGTCACCACCCGGCGCAGCAGGCGCTCCCGGCCTGCGGCGTTCTGCACCGGCAGGCGGATCTTGCCGTCGCTGCGGCCGAACATGCCGCCGGCCCAGCCCGGGGCGCGGGTCACGTCGGAAAAGTCCCTTCCCGTGTACAGGATGACGGTGACCGGCTCGCCGGGAAAATGGTTCAGCGCCTTGCCCACCCCGGCGTAGGCCTCCTTGAGGATGTCCAGCACGAGGACCTTGATCTCCTCGTGCTCGTAGCCGTCGAACAGGACCGTGAAGTTTTCCGTGCGCGCCCCGTCGTAGTCGCGCTGCACTTGGATCTCGCGCCGCAGGCGCAGCAGCATCTCGATCAGCTCCTCGTCGCGCCGCAGCGCCAGGGCGGCCTGGGCCTGCTCCTGCGCCCCCTGCAGGTCGTTCTGCCGGTAGAGGGACAGGGCCCGTTCCTTGAATGTCTCGAAGCGATCCCCGCTTTCGCCCGCCTGCGGGGGGTCGGCGGGACCCGGTGCCGGTAGATCGCCGGCAGCGGGCTGGTCCTCCGGAATGCCTTCGTCCATGCCCCCAGTCAATGGCTCCCCGTCCCAGGCCGCATCGGCAGCCTCCGGCGGAAGCCCCGGCACTCCAGGAGCAACCGCATCCGGCCCTGGCCTTGCGGCTGCCGGGACGACCGCCGGCGCCTTGTCCCGCAGCAGCCCCAGGGCCGCGGCAGCCAGGGTGGCGAGGACCAGGAAAGCCAGGGCGACGCGGAATCGGCGCCGCTTCAACTCGCGCTCGTAATTGGGATTCCGCCAGTCTGGTGACATGCCGCTATTGTAACCGAAACGGGAAGATCATGATATCGCCGTGGCCCTCGTCAGGGCCGGTCCTTGTCCTGCGCCCCGCCGCGCAGGACCGCCAAGGGCTCGACATCCCATTCGGCGGCCTCGGCGTCGGTCGTGGCCGGGTCGATCTCCCGCAGCAAGCCCCTGCCGGCCTTCTCGTCGAAACGGAATTGCGTGCCACACTTCTGGGTCCGGCCGCTGAACACCAGGTAGCGGTCAAGGGCCAGCGCCGCCATGCGCCGGGCCGGGCGATGGCCGGCCAGGGCGGCGGAGCGGGCCAGCGCTCAGAAGATGAGGTAGGCGCCGTCGGCGATGATGGTTTCCGTTCTCCCGCCGGGATAGGCCAGAGCCAGCAAGCGCACGGCCACGCGCGGCATCACCTGCGGGATGTAGATGCGGTCGAGGTGGATCACCGCCGCCGGGGACGAGAAATCCTTGGGGCCGACGATGCCGCCGAAGTGGTCGCTGCGGCCGAAGGCCACGTGCAGCCCCAGCTTCTCGTCGAGCAGGATCTCGCCGATCGGCTCCAGTCCGAAGTCCCCGAGCACGCCGAAGCCCAGCTCGGCCATGTTGCCGTAGGCCGGCTCCTGGGCCAGGTGCGCGCGCTCGGCGCGCGCCGCCCGCCCCCGGCCCTTGGCCCTGACGGCGCGGTTGCCGCGTACGTCGAACAGGACCACCTCGCCGTCGATCTCGACCGGCAGGATGCCCACCGTCCGGCTCGCCTCGCCGGCCTCGCCCTCGTAGGGGACGATGTAGGCCTCGCCGCTGGGCAGGTTGCCCGCCGTCGCCGGCTCGGGAAAGCGCCCCGAGCTGGCATGGGCCGCGCGGTGGCGCAGGTCGAAGAGCACCGAGTACTCGCTGCGGCCGTCGACCAGGAAGGTGGCCTGGGCATGGTCGGCCCGGTCGAGGCGCGTCTTGAGGGCGTCGACGCGCCGTGCCACCTCGCCGTAGTCGATGCGCAGGGCCGGGATCATCATGGCGGCGAAGCCGGGCATGGTCGCCGCCCGGAAGCCGTGGCGCTTGGCCGCCACTTTCAGGGGCGCGGTGGTCGAGAACTCGGTCGGCGCCAGGAACAGCTGCGTCGCGGCGAAGACCCGCTCGAAGCTCACCCGCTTCCCCGTCCGTTCCAGCTCGGCGGCCACTTCCGGCATCGCCCCCGCGATGAGGAAGCCGTCGGCCGGGAGGTCGGCGTTGTTCGAGCCGACGTCGGCATAGGCCACCAGATTCACCTCAGCCAGGGGGATCTCCCCCTTGCGCGCGTCCAGGAGCGCGCGCCACTCATGGGCCAGGCGCCGGCGCTCGCGCCAGGGCGGGTTGTCGCCCGCGGGGTCGCGCGGCACGTCGACCAGGATGGCCAGCGCCCGGTCGCCCTCGCGGCAAGGAAAGACCGAGCGGACCAGGGAAACCAGTTCATCCGCGGCCAATGTCGTCATGGTCAGCCTCCGTTGTCATTATACCCGGAGTGGAGGACGGTTTGAACCCCTGGCCCGGGAAGCCGGCGTCCTTCATCGGGCCATTCCCCCGGGTTGCGAACATCCGGACCACAGCTTCAACGCAGGGGCTGGCGCAGGATGGTCTTCCATTGGGCCGGGTCGGCCCGGCGGATGTCGGAGAGATAGATCTCGTGATGCTTGCCGTGGAGCTTGCCGGCGATCGAGGCGATGAAGGCGTGCAGCCTGGCGATAACCGGCCCCTCGGCCGAGAAGGGGCCGATATGCAGGACCTGGGCGCACTTGCCCTCGGCGAACTTCTCGAAGCGCAACTTGCCCAGGGCGGGCAGGGCCTTCTTCTTCCCGACCTCGGCGATCGTGTCACGGACCAGGGCGGCGTGGACGAACTCGGGCTGCATGATCATCATCGTCCATTTCCACTTCGCCTTGTCGCCGGCAATGAACGCCCCCATGTCCCGGGCCCACCACAGCCCCTCCAGGGGCGGCACGCCGTAGTCGATGGCCAGGGTCTTCTTCGCCTTGAACTTGACGGCATAGGCAACGGAAAACAGCGCCTCGACCGCCTCCTGGTAGGAGCGCTCGCGGTTGGGGTCGCCGGCGCCGTCGACCATGAGGAAATTCATTGCTGGCACCTCGACCAGTTCAACCTCCCCGGCGTGCGGCCCGTACAGCCGCTTCAACTTCCTCCTGAAGTCGATCTTGGTCATGCTTCCTCCTCGCCGCCGCGACGGATGGAACAGAAGTCTCCTTGCGGGCGCAGTTCCTCGTTCAGGTTGCCGTGGCAAAGTCCGGCGCCGGCGCTGCCGATGACCGCCAGCCGTTCGCCGGGGCCGGGATCGTAGTGGACGCGGCCGGCGCGGCTCGCCGCCAGGATGGAGTCGCCGGTCTCGGCCCGCAGCAGGATGTCGTGCACGGCGCGGCCGGCGGCGTAGCGCCCCAGCTCCATCAGCATGACGTCGATGACGTTGGCGTCGCCCGGGGCGTCGCTCCCCGATTCGCGGTGGGGGACGCGGCGTTCGAAGAGCCCCGGGTAGGGCGCGAGGCGGGCGTAGAGCGGGGCGGAATAAAGGATCATGTAGGTGGAGACCAAGAAGGTCACCACCCCGACCAGGGTGATCAGCCCCATTCCGGCGGCGATGAGCGAAAACTCGCTGATCTGGTCCACGGTCAGCACGGCCAGAAAGGCGGTGCGGCGGCGGCAGCCCATGCGTTCCATGACGGCCATGACGATCAGCGGATCGCCGACCAGGACGAAGACGGAGAAGACGGCCGCCGGCAGCGCCTGCAGGCCGATCTCGGCGAACGTGCTCTGCGGCATCAGGGCCTCCTCGCTCCGGCGCGGATGCCGCCCTCGCGGCGCCGCGCCCGCTCAAGGCAGAATGGCAGCCGGTCTCAGTAGGTCTTCAGTTCGCCGATCTCGGCCTCGACGGCGTGCAGGATGTCGCGGCGCCTGACCGTCTCCATCATGGCGTTGTGGTCGGGGAACAGCGGCCGGTCCTCGTCCAGGTGCCTGACCACCTTGCGCACGGCCGCCTTGGCCGCCAGCGTCCCCCTGCCCGGGGTGTAGTCGCGGAAGTCGAGGGCCTGGGCGGCGGCGATGAACTCGATGCCGAGCACGCCGTAGGCGTTGTCGACGATCTGCCGCGTCTTGAGCGCCGTGTTCATGCCCATGGAGACGAAGTCCTCCTGGTCGGCGGCGGCCGGGATCGACTGGATGGAGGCCGGCATCGACAGGATGCGCTGCTCGACGATCATCATGTCGGCCGTGTACTGGCTGAGCATGTGGCCGGAATACATGCCGGCGCCCTTGGTCAGGAAGGAGGGCAGGCCGACGCTCAGCGCCGGGTTGAGCAGGCGGTTCAGCCGCCGCTCGGAGATGACGCAGGCCATGGTCACGGCCGCGCCCAGCATGTCCAGCGGCACCGAGATGGGCGAGCCCTGGAAGTTGGCGCCGGTCAGCACCACGCCGTCCTCGTGCAGGAACAGGGGGTTGTCGGCCACGCCATTGAGCTCGATCTCCAGCTGCGAGCGGGTCCAGCGCAGCTGGTCGCGGGCGGCGCCCAGCACCTGCGGCGTCGAGCGCATGCTGTAGGCGTCCTGCACCTTGACCTTGACCTTGCCCAGCAGGTCGGAGCCCTCGATGACACGCTTGATGTTCTCGGCCGAGGTGACCGCCCCCTGGAAGCCGCGCAGCCGGTGCAGCCGGGCGTCGTAGGGCTTCATGTTGGCCATCAGCGCCTCCAGGGTCATGGCGGCGGCGATCTCGGCCTGCTTGAGCAGGCGCTCGATCTCGTAGATCTGCAGGCAGGCCATGCCGGTGATCAGGTTGCTGCCATTGATCGCCGCCAGGCCGTCGCGGGCCTTGAGGCCGGGCACCGCGATGCCGGCCTTCTCCATGGCCGTCTTGCCCGGCAGCCTCTCGCCGTTGAAAAAGGCCTCGCCCTCGCCCATCAACAGCAGGGCGATCTGGCTCATCGGCGCCAGGTCGCCGCAGGCGCCGACGCTGCCCTTGTTGCAGACGACAGGCGTCACGCCCCGGTTCAGCATGGCGATCAGGGTCTGGGTGATGTCGGGGCGGCAGCCGGAGCAGCCGTTGGCGTGGACGTTGACTCTGCTGAGCATGGCCGCCCGCACCTCGGGAACGGGGACGGGGGTGCCGATGCCGGCCGCGTGGTTGTAGATCAGGTACTTCTGGAACTGGCCGACCTGCTCGTCGGTCAGCACCACCTCGGAGAACTCGCCGATGCCGGTGTTGACCCCGTACATGATCTCTCGCGCCTCGATGCGCTTCTCGATAAAGGAGCGGCTGGCCTTGATGCGCGCCAGCGCCTGCGGATGCAGCTCCACCTTTTCGTTCCGATAGGCCACGTTGTACACGTCCTCGATCTTCAGGTTCTTGCCGGTGATGACGACCGCCATGACTCCTCCTTGCGCTTCCCCGCGGGGCGCGATGATTTCCGCAAACGCCATTGTAGCCATTGCCCCCCTTTTTTGCAACGCTGCGCGAGAACGCCTTGACAGAAATGGTATAATGGGGTTGAAAAAGGCAAAGGAGAATCGCCATGGCAGAGGAAAAAGCGGAAAAATTCGAGTTCCAGTCGGAAGTCAAGCAGCTGCTCGACATCCTGGTCTATTCCCTGTACAAGAACAAGGAGGTGTTCCTGCGCGAGCTGGTCTCCAACGCCGCCGACGCCCTGAACAAGATGCAGTTCGAGTTCCTGACCGTGCCCGACCTGGAGGGCCGCGACCAGGAGCTGAAGATCACGATCACGGCCGACAAGAAACACGGCCGGCTGGTGGTGGAGGACAACGGCGTGGGCATGACCCGCGAGGAGCTGGTGGCGAACATCGGCACCATCGCCCACTCGGGGACCCTCGACTACCTGCGCCGCCTGCAGCAGCAGGGCAAGGGGCAGGCTGAGCTGATCGGCAAGTTCGGCGTCGGCTTCTACTCCAGTTTCATGGTGGCCAGGGAGATCCACATCACCACCCGCTCCTGGCAGAAAGACGCCAAGGCCTGGCTGTGGAAATCGACCGGCGAGAACAGTTACACCATCGTGGAGACGGAGTGGGCGGGGCGCGGCACGCGCATCGAGCTGCTGCTCAAGAAGGACGAGAAGGAGTACCTGGAGGCCTATCGCCTCAGGCACGTCATCCTCAGCCACTCCAAGTTCGTCCCCTTCCCCATCTACCTGGACAGCGAGAAGATCGAGCGCCGCGACGCGGTCTGGGCCCAGCCCAAGTCGCAGCTGGCCGAAAAGGACTATAGCGAGTTCTACAAGTTCCTGGAAAACACCCAGGAGGAGCCCGAGACTTGGCTGCACCTGCAGTCCGACGCCCCGGTGCAGTTTCAGGCCCTGCTGTACGTGCCCAAGACCTCGTTCGCGTTCCTGGGGCTGATGAAGGAAGAACCGGGCGTCGACCTCTATTCGCGCAAGGTCCTGATCCAGAAGGGGTCCAAGGAGGTCATGCCCGAGTACCTGCGCTTCGTCAAGGGGGTCATCGACTCGGAGGAGATCCCGCTGAACATCTCGCGCGAGACGGTGCAGAACAACGTGCGCATCGACAAGATCCGCAAGCACGTGGTCCGGAAGCTGCTGGAGCACCTCGAGGCGCTGAAGGAGAAGGAGCGCGGCAAATACCTGGCGATCTGGAAGAACTTCGCCAAGAACCTCAAGGAGGGGGCGGTCAACGACTTCGAGAACCGCGAAAAGATCGTCCCGCTCCTGCTGTTCGCCACTTCCCGGACCTCCGGCGATGAGCTCGCCGACCTGAAACAGTACGCCGGCCGCATGGCCGAAGGACAAAAGGAGATCTATTACCTGGGCGGCGGCGACCGCGCCGCCATCGAGCGCAACCCGGCGCTGGAGATCTTCCGCAAGAAGGACTACGAGGTGCTCTTCCTGACCGACCCGCTCGACGAGTTCGTCCTCGACCACCTGCGCGAGTTTGACAAGAAGCCGTTCAAGATGGCCGAGAGCGCCGACATCGCCCTTGAGGAGAAGCCGGCCGCCGGCGAGACGGATCTGAAGGAAGCGGAGAACCTTGTGGCCTACCTGAAAACGACCTACGGCGACCAGGTGCTGGACGTGAAGGTGTCGAAGCGCCTGGTCGACAGCCCCTGCCTGCTGCTCAACCCGGCCGACGCCCCCTCGGCGCAGATGGAGAAGATCATGCGCCTGGTGAACAAGGATTTCCCGCTGGCCAAGCGCGTGCTGGAGATCAACCCCGGACATCCGCTGATCCGCAAGATGGCCGCTTTGCACCGGGCCGACCCGGCGTCGCTGCTGTTGAAGAACCTGGCCCTGCAGCTGCTGGACAACATGAAGCTGCGCGAGGGGATCCTCGGCGACGCCGAGGCCGCCATCGACCGCATCCAGCAGATCATGCTCTACGCGGCCGATTGAGCCATTTTCTGTTGCTGATCCTCATGCAAGTTCACGCACCGGCTTAAGAGGTTTCGGACAAGCGGATCGGTGGTAATGGCAGTAATAGTGATAGGAACAGCGATCAGCAAACTCCTTAGATGTTTAGGCGCATCCGGAATATGCATTTAAAAGACTTGCCTTGGATCCTTTCCGTCCGTTCGTCCTATGCGGTTGCGAATCACGACAGCTCGTCTTTTTGCAGTTTCTCATTACTCATCACTTATCACGCATCACTTTTTCGGCTGCTACTACCACTTTTAGTTCGCTAAATCTCTTGCTGACACTAACACTGTCACTGACACTCATTAAGGTAAAAGGTAAACGTGAAAAGCCCTCGGCTTTTACGAATCACGAATTACGATAGATCGTTCCTGCTAAAAAGCGGTGACCAGGCCGACGCCGAAGCGGAGGTGCTCGCCGTCCTTGGAGCGGAAGGCGTAGGTGGCCTCGGCCACCAGGCGGAAGTTGCGCCGCAACACCCGGCCGCCGTGCAGCGTCGCCGCCGTGTAGTCCAGGGCGTCCCAGCCCGAATCGACCCAGTTGAACAGCGCCGCTCCGTACCAGTCGCCGTCGCCGCCGCCCGGCAGCCAGAGCAGCTCGGCAAAGCCGCCGCGCGTGGCCACCTCCCTGGCTCCCAGCACGAACGAGGGGTTGCCGTCCCGGCGCTCGACGTACTGCAGGTTCAGCTCCATCTTGCCCGCCGCCAGGGTGGCGTCGGCACCGGCCATCCACACGCGGTTGACCAGGCCGTTCGCCCCCTGCTCCTTGCCGTAGTAGCCGAAGGCGCCGGCGCGGAGGCTCTCGCCCAGCCCCTGCGAGACCCGGCCCAGCACGTTCTTGTACTTGTCGGCGTCGAAGCGGCCGCCGGGGTTGGCCTCGCTGTCGCCGATGCCGCTGCCGTTGACGATTTCCAGCGCCAAGTCGGTGCCGCCCTTGAGGCCGTAGGTGAGCATGACGCCGCGGTCATAGGTCAGGTCGATCCCCGACAGCCCGGGCTTGCTCCGGTAGACGCGGTAATTCTCATAGGTCAGGCGCAGCTCGCCCTTGAACAGCGGGTCGGAGACGGCGAACTGGCCGACGGCCACGTCCAGGTCGCCCAGCACCTCGTTGAACATGACGAAGGCGTCCTCCAGGCCGGCGATCTTGCCCCGCTCGCTGAAAAAGAAATAAAAATAATAGGATACGTTGCGGAACAGCTCGCCGCCCGAGAGGAGCTTGATCAGGTAGGGAGTGGCCAGGTCCAGGCTCTTGCCGTTGCCGCTGTTGACGGTGGCGAAGGTTTCCAGGCGCAGGGCCACGGGCAGCTCGCGGATCAGCGACAGCTTCCCGTCGCCGGTGTCGGCCGTGTAACGCGGCGCCTCCTGGTCCTTGAGCACGAAGCCGTCGCCGGCGAACTCCTCGCCGTAGGGCTTCAGCCTGGGGAACGGCGCATGGCAGACCTTGCAGGACATGCGGTACTTGCGGGCGAAGGCCGGCATGGCCTCGAGCGAGGCGGCCAGCCCCAGGCCCAGCATCACGAACAGGAGAACAGCGGCGGTCTTTTTCATGGCCCCCTCCTCAGTCGACGACCTGGATGACGGTCGAGTGCTCATTGACCCTGACGATCTCCGACTCCTCGGCCGGCACGCCGAGCAAGTCGGCCACCGGCTTGACCAGCTTCTGGAAATTCAGGACGGCGGTGACCTTCAGCGGCCCGGCGGCAATGGTGTCGGGCAGGGTGAAGGTGCAGGTCTCCAGCTTGGTCTCGCGCGGCCCGATGCGGTAGTCGACGCCCAGCGACTTGGTGTTCCACTGCTGCATGGTCATCCGCCCCTGGGGGTCGAAATAGGGCATGCGGAAGATGCGGTCGCCGGCCGGCACGCCGTCGCGCGCCACGCCGGCGAAGTCGGGCTTGTCCAGGGCGATGCCCAGGTCCTGGTAGGCCAGGGCGTCGGAGGCGATGGTGTACTCCTCGCCGGCAAAGCCCTTCCTGTCGACCGGCAGGTGGTAGGTTTTGCCGGCGGCATCGACCGCTTCCACGTGCATCCAGACGATGCGGTCCTCGACCGAGCCGCTGGGAAACTTGTGCCCCGTCTTCTGGTTGAACAGGGCGACGGTGAACTTCACCCTGTCTCCCGGCTCGGCCTCGCGGATGTCGGGATGGATGCGCAGTTCGATCGTGCCGGCCACCTTGCCCGGGTCGTGGGCGCCGTGAAACAGGTGCTGGCGCACGTCGGCATAGCGGTTGCCCATGGCCGCCGAGCGCCCCTCGGCATAGGTCATGTGGCAGTCGTGGCAGCGCACGCCCTCCCTGGCGTAGGGCCCCGCCTTCCATTCCAGCTGCGTCGACTTCACCCAGACGCCGTAGGGGCTCATCTCGTTGTGGCAGGTGCCGCAGAACTCGGCCTGGCCCAGGAACTCCGACTTGGCCAGGTTGTGCTCGGGCGAGTTCTTGCCCTGGCGCGGGCCGTACTTGGTCTTGCCCGGCTCGGAGACGAAGTTGAAGTTGTGCGGCACGTCGCCGGAAAATCCCGTCGCCGTGTGGCAAAAGTCGCAGGCGACCGACTCGTTGGCCCGGCTGTTCTTCCCGGGCCGCGGCGGCGGCACGTCGCCGGCAAGGAAGGCGACCGGCGTATGGCAGCCGTTGCAGCCGTCGGCGGCGGCCTTGAAGGCCTTGTCCTTCTCGCCGTGGGGCACGGCCAGCTGGAAGTACTCGATCTCGTCCCAGTGGTGGGTGTAGGCCTGCGACATCATCGCCTGCCGCCATTGCTGGTATATGTCGCCATGGCACGAGGTGCCGCAGAAGCCGGGGGTGGAAAATTCCGAGTACTTGCGCGTCCCCAGCGCCGCCTCGCCGCTCTTGACCAGCGCCTGCGCCGCCAGGGCGGCCAGCAGCGCCAGCGTCCCGACCGCAACCCATGGAACGATCTTATTCTTCATGCCGCTCTCCTTCGCCCGCAGGAGGAAAAGTACAACCCTGGACCGGCGTTGTCAAGAGCCGGGCGGCATGGGGCCGGGATGCCTCTCAATCGAAGTTCAGGATCAGGCTGGCCTCGTAGCAGGAGGCGCACTTGCGGCCGCCCGAGCAGGGCGACTCGCCGGCCAGCAGCAGCAGGCCGTGGTTGACCAGGGAGCCGTCGAGCCACTGGCGGACGATTTCGGTGACGTCGCGGGTGAACTCCTCCGTCTCCAGCGAGATGTCGATGCGTTGACCGATGGCGGGAATCGCGCAACTGCTCATGGGCGCTTCGAGCACCCACAGGTTCTCCGTGCAGCCGCAGCCGCTGTTGGCGTCCTCATGAACCGAGTGGATCCGCTTCATCTTGAGCTTGGCGCTCTTCAACGCCCCAAGCTTGTCGACGTACTTGCTCAGGGAGAACAAAATGCGCGAGCGATATATGGAGGCCACGCTGATGCTCTGGTAGGGAAACCAATAAGCCCCGACCCAGGCACACAATCCGCTGCAGGCGGAGCCGAACATCTGCTGCCATCCCTGCTGCAGGACGGAAATATGGACCGGAGGGCTGATTTTGCCAGGGAACGTATCGTGACAGGGGTAATTCACGTACACGCCGGGCACGGTCTCGCCCTGAAGGAACTTCATTGGTTGGGCCTTAGACGCCAAGCCCGTGAACGATTTCAGCTCGAAAGCGGCGTCGCTCTCATCATAGATTTTGGGGTCGTCCATGGAGCTCACGCGGATGCGGTATTTCCCGGCCGGGGCGGTGTTGCCCGGGTATTCCCCCGCCTTCCAGGCGAAGGTGCCGGTCGCCGGCAGGTTCTCAGCCAAAATGCCGATCGTGCAGCAGCCTTCCTTCATCAGCTGCAGCCGCACCTTGCCGACCATGGCGGGAGCGATCGATTTCCAGGCGACCTCGGTTTCCTTGTGCAGCAGCAGGGCGTTCCCGCCGTTGGGCTTTTTCAGCTGCAGCGCGGTCGGAGGCGGCGGGGGCGGCGCCAGGTCGACCAGGGAAAACAGGCCGTCGCTATCATCGACTTCGCTGCTTTCGATGGCGCGCACGCGCACCTTGTAATCGCTGCCGGCCTGGACGGTGGTGCCGTCGGCCAGCCTGCCCGCCGTCCACAGGAAAGGGGAGCTTCCCGGCGGCAGGCTGTTGGCGATGGAGCCCACGACCGTGCCCCCCTTGAGCAGGTTGATGCGCACGTTCTGCACCACCCCAACGGCGCTCCACTGGACCTGGCAGTTGGCCTGGCCCAGGGTCAGAGACTCTCCGCCATTGGGCTTGACCAGCGTCAGCGTTCCGGCGCGAAGGGGGCCGGCGAACGACAGGGCCAGCAAGACCAGCACGGCAAGGCAGGCGATCTTGTTCATGGCGCATTCCTCCCGGGAACGTTATTTACTTAGTAATAGGCTTTCCCGCGGTGATATCTCAGTGCTATTGCGTCTCAATGATATCTTGGTGTTCGTGTTAGTGCTTTGCTGCCCAAAATAAATCGCTTTTTGGACAGATTGCCTGATCAATAAAGGGTTTCGGGACTAGCCAAAGCAGTTTTTTGGCGAGGGCTGAGGCTCGTAAAACTAAAATACCAAGCACCAAGCACCAAATCCCAAAGAAATTCCAGGATCCAAATTCCCATCCCCTGGCGGGGACGTTGTGACCCAAACGAAGACCAAAATGCACTTTACGTGCATAGAACTTGATCCTTTATGGCTTTCGTTTTGGTCATTCGGTCATTGGTGCTTGTTTGGAATTTGGTGCTTGGAACTTGGTGCTGCTGTCTTCCCAGCTTTGAAGTGATTTTGGACAGATCTGGTGATAGTGTAAGCAACGGCAATCAACGAACTCTTATGAGAACCCCAAGCGGCAGCAGCCGGCCATGAAACGAACTGCTCCTGGGATCGGTGACTGGAACGGCGTCAGTGCGATCTTCTTCTTCGCTTTTACCTTTTACCTTTTTCTTTTTACCTTTTTAGCGCGTTTGCGCCGGCCCTTTGGAACTGACCGTTTTTGCTGTTCCGCGCCGCTCGTCACTTTTCACTGAAGCCCGCCTATTTGCTATGGCCGATGCGCGTTAGATAGATGCCGGCAAAGATGACCGCCGCCCCCAGCAGCAGCGCCGGCGGCACCGCCTCGCCCAGCAGCAGCCAGGCGAAGAAGACGGCCAGCACCGGCTGCAGGTTGGAATAGACGGCCGTCTGGCTGTTGCCCACCCGGCGCACCGAGTGGAACCACAGGACCAGCGCCAGCGAGAGGGCGACCAGCCCCGAATAGGCCAGGCACAGCCACGCCTTTGCCGATACGGCGGCCAGGTCGAGGCGCCGCAGCGGCGAGAGCGCGAGGGGGAAGAACAGGAGCGCGCCCAGCCCCATGGTCACGGCGGTGAACTTGAGGGGCGAGTACACTTTCAGCAGCGGCCGGGCCGAGACCGAGTAATGGGCCCACAGCAGCACCGCGGCCAGCAGCAGCAGGTCCCCCTTCCAGGTGCGCAGCGACAGGTCCAGGCCCTTGCCGCCGGCGACGACCACGACGATGCCGGCGAAGCCCAAAGCGATGCCCAGCCAGCCGGCCGGCGTGATCCGCTCCTGCTTGAAGAAAGAGCTCAGCAGCGAGATCATGATCGGCGCGCTACCGAAGATCACCGCCGTGTTGCCGGCGGTGGTCAGGTCGATCCCCGAAATGAACAGGAACTGGTAGAGGGCGTAACCGGATAAGGAGAGGAGGGCGATCCTGGGCAGGTGGCGCCGCTCGAAGCGCAGGGTCTCGCCGGCGAGCGGCAGCAGGGCCAGCAGGACGGCCGCGGCCAGCAGCAGGCGGATACCGTTGTAGGGCAGGGGCGGGATCTCGGCCAGGGCCACCTTGACCAGCGAAATGTTCAGCGCCCAGGCGGCCACCACCAGCAGCATGAGCAGGTCATTGAGCGCGGGCCTGGGCGGTTTCATCGAGCCGCCATGGTAGCACAAAGCCCGGAAACAGGGCAAGAGCGAGCGCGGGATAGCGATCAATAAGGCAAACAATGAGCGATCGTGATGGGTAATTCGTGATTCGAAAAATTTAAGGGCATCTCCCTTTTACCTTTTTCCTGATTATTAGTGCCTCTGTTTGGGTCATTGGTCATTGGTGCTTGGTGCTTGTTTGGAATTCGGTGCTTGGGATTTGGTGCTTTAATCCTAACAGGACTCACGCCAAAAAAACGAGTCTTGCGTAAATTCTTGAGAAGAGCCAAAAAAAAAAGGCGGGCCTTGGGCCCGCCTCCCCGGGGATGTCGGCGCCGCGGCCTACTCGAGCCAGATCTTCACGGTCGCGTCCTTGTCCTGCACCTGGACCAGGGCCAGAGGGCCGGCCGCCTTCAGCGACGCCCAGATCTGCTTCAAGTCCACGCTGCGCCCGCAGTCGATCTTGATCTTTTCCTTTCCGCAGGCGTCGAGCATGACCTCCACCAGCGCAACGGGCAGGGTGATCTTGACGTCGTCGTGGCCGCTCCTGCGGTCCCTGATCTCGATCCTGAAGAACAGGGGCGCCTTGGCGCCGGAAGCGGCCGCGCCCTTGACGGCGTTCTTGATCACCTTGTAGTCGTCGGCCGCGGCGGCGAACGCCAGGGCCGATGCCAGCAGCACCATCACCATCCAGACAGCGATTTTTTTCATGGTTTCTCCTCCCAAGTCATTTTCTATTCCACCCACATCTGGAACGTCCCTTCCTCGCTCTCGATCTCGACCTTCAGCCCCTCCCCGGTCAACCTGGCCAGGATTTCGTCGAGGTTGTATCCCTGCCGTCCCAGCGAGCGCTTCTGCTCGGGGCTCAGCGAGCGGATGGCCAGGTCGGCCAGGGCCAGCGGCAGCTTCAGCTGCACCTCCTCCTTCCCGCTCCTGCGGTCGAGGATGCGGATCTTCAGCATGCGCCCGGCGGCCGCCTTGCCGGCGCTCGCCTTGTCCTTGAGCCGCGAGGGGTCGATGCGCATGACGGCGATGCGCGCCCGGTCGCGAAGCTCCTCGTCCTTCTCGCTCTTCAAAATCGACTCCAGCACCGGCAGCGCCAGCCGCGCCTGGCCGCGGTCGGGCAGGTAACTCAGCTTGAAAGCCGCGTAGTAGGACACGACCTTGTTTCGATCGTCGAGCCTTCGGGTGATCTTTTCCAGGTACTGCTTCCGGCCCTCCTGGTAGAGGCGGGCGGCCAGGTCGACGATGGACACGCGCGCGTCTTCGGCCAGGCTGCCCTCGGGCTGGGCCGCCAGGAAGCGTTCGTAGCCCTCCAACGCCTCGCGGGCGGCGCCCGTCTCCTCCCGGCACTTGGCGCGGTAGAAGAGGGCCGCCGGGTAGTGGCGCGAGGCCGGGCCAACGGCGATCACCGTGTCCAGCTGCTTCAGCGCCGCGCTCCACTGGCGGTCGAAGATCAGCGTCTTGGCTTTCTCGAAGGCCTGCTCGTCGGCCTGGGCCGCCAGGGAAGCGGCCAGCAGCAGCGTCAGCACAAGGGGCAGCGTTTTCCGTTTCATCATTCAGACCTCCAGGCGGGTCCGGGCGGCGAACTCGTCCCGCAGCAGCCGGATCTTGAGCAGCAGTTTCTCGTCCTTGAGCTCCCGCTGCAGGCGGGCGATGTCGGCGCACGACCCCTCCTCGCCCAGGCGCAACAGCTCGTAGCTCAGCCAGTCGATGCGCTCGCTGACCGGCTGGACCTTCTCCCATTCCAGGGTGGAAAGTCCCTGGCGGAAGTACCGTTTCTTCATCAGCAGCTCCCTGGCCTGGACCGTCGCCTGGCGCATCTCCCAGGAGGCGACGCCACCGTGGTCGCAGCTGCGCAGAACCCCGGTCAGCAGCAGCTGGCTCTGGCGCAGGTAGGCGCCGGCCTCCTCGCGGGCCAGCTCGCCGCGCAGGCGCGCCAGCACGGCCGCCGCCGCGTCCTCGCCGCTCGCGCCACCTCCGGCCCTCGGCGCCGTGGCCCGGCCCAGGAAGAAAAGCCCCAGGCCGGCCGCCATGGCCAGCAGCGCGGCCGCGGCCAGCCGCGGCCAGGAGAGGGCCGGGCCGGAACGGCGCACGGCGAAGCGCCGCCGTTCAACCGCGGCGGCGACGCGTTCGGCGGTCTCCGCCCAGTCGACGCTTTCCATGGCCGCTTCCATCTCGGCCGCGGGCACGGCGGCCGCCGCCAGCAGGGCGCGCCAGGCGGCCAGCGCCCGGCGGCAGGCCGGGCAGGCGGCCAGATGGCTCTCCACGCGGCGGCGCCGTTTGGCATCGAGTTCTCCGGCGGCCAGTAGCTCCAGGTCCGGCGCGATGCGCTCGCACTTATTCATGTCCCCCTCCGATCCAGGGTGCCATTTCCCGGCGCAGGCGCCCCAGGGCCCGGTGGTGCAGCGCCTTGGCGGTGCCGAGCGTGACGGCCATGACCCCGGCGGCCTGCTGCAGCGTCAGCCCCTGGCGGTATTTCAGGGCGAACAGCGAGCGCTGCCGCGGCGACAGCCGGTCCAGCGCCGCCTCGATCGCCTCCTGCCGCCGCTCCTGCCGCCAGGCCTCCTGCGGGCCGGAATGGACGGCCAGTTCGCGCTCCGGCGCCTCCTCCAGCCCGCACTCCCGCCGGCCATGGCCGCCGCGCTTGCGGTAACGGTCGATGCAGAGGTTGTGGGCCAGGCGGAAGATCCAGGCCTGCAGGGAGCCCCCGGGGCGGAACGAGCCGATCCTGTCGTGGACCCTCATGAACGTCTCCTGCACGATGTCCAACGCCT
Organism: uncultured Clostridia bacterium; assembly: GCA_964628035.1. GTDB lineage: Bacteria > Acidobacteriota > Aminicenantia > UBA2199 > UBA2199 > UBA2199. Next base: position 19,200 of record CAZVPI010000001.1, read on the forward strand.
CGTCGCGGTCGCGGAAGAAGCCGTAGCCCACGGCGAACACCCTCTTCTGAAAGCGCCGCACCAGCTCGGCGAAGGCCTGGCGGTCGCCGGCAGCGATCCGCTCCAGCAAAGCGAGCTCCCATTCCCTTTCATGTCGGCGTTCCTCCTGTCCCGGCGCCTCTCCGGCACCGGGGGCACGCGTCCGCCCGTCCGCGCTTGCCTCGCTGCCGGCGACTAGCAAGAACGGCGCCCGGATGTTCGCTTCCAAAAGATGCGACTGGCCATGATCGTCCTCCGCAACCGATCCGAACAAAGTATAAACGCAGGCGGGCCGAAAAAGGTTGACAGCGGCCCGAGGATGGCCCCGCCACGAATGTTTTTCCGTTGCAGAAATGCGATGCGGCGGCCGATCCGGATGGAGGAGCAACCGCCGCGGCCTGGGCGCGCCTTGACTTCCCCAGGCTCCTCGGCTAGACTTTTCCCATGGAAAACATCAAGCAAGTGTTCAAGGAAGGGGGGGACATGACCAAAAAAATCGGCAAATACGCCCTGGCGCTGGTCATCGTCGCCTTCGTGCTGGTCTTCCTGTTCCGCGTCTACATCATCGTCGACCCCGGGGAGAAGGCGGTGATCTTCAACAAGGCCACCGGCAACCTGCGCGTCACGCCCAACGAGGGATTCTATTTTTTGGTGCCCCTGGTCGAGCAGCCCACGGTCTACGACATGAAGGCCCGCACCTACACCATGAGCATCGCCCAGCTGGAGGGGGAGATCCGCGGCGATGACTCGCTGCAGGCGCTGACCGCCGACGGCCAGACGGTGCTGCTGGACATCTCGGTGCGCTACCATCCCGACGGCGACAACCTGGACAAGCTGCACCGTTCCCTGGGAGTCGACTACGTCAACAAGGTCGTCCGCCCGCAGGTGCGCTCGGTGGTGCGCATGGTCGTCTCCGACTACCCGGTGCTCGACGTCTACTCGGGAAAACGCATGCAAATCCAGGCGGCGATCGACCAGCAGCTGCGCGCCCTGTTTAAAAAGAACTACATCATTTTGGAAGAGATGCTGCTGCGCAACGTCCAATTCTCCAAGGAGTTCCAGCAGGCCATCGAGAACAAGCAGATCGCCCAGCAGGATGCGCAGCGCATGAAATACGTGCTGGAACGGCAGGAGCTGGAAAAGAAACGCAAGATCATCGAGGCCGAGGGCGAGGCCGAATCGCTGCGCCTGAAGGGGCGGGCCCTGGCCGAGAACCCGGCGTTGATCCAGTACGAGTACGTCAAGCTGCTGGCGCCCAACATCCAGGCCGTGGTCGCCGACCAGAAGTCCATCTTCAACTTCTCCGACTTCCTCAAGAACCATAAATAGACACCGCCCCATGCACGCCATCGGCCTGACCGGAGGCTTCGCCACGGGGAAGACCTTTGTCCTGAAAGTGCTGGAGGAGCAGGGCTGCTTCACCCTGCGCGCCGATGACCTGGCCAAGAGCATCCTCTTCGCCCCCGGCTCGCCCGTCCTGAAGGAAATATCCGAGTTCTTCGGCCCGGAGATCCTCGATGCCGGGGGAGCCCTGCAAAAGGAGAGGTTCAGCCAGGCGCTGTTCGAGGACCACGAGAAGCGCCAGGCGGTGAACGCCATCGTCCACCCGCTGGTCAGCGAGGAGCGGCGGCGGCGGATCGCCGACGCCGCCGCCATGGGCATCTACGACTTCCTGTTCTACGAATCGGCGCTGCTGCTGGAGTCGGGCATCCACAGGGATTTCGAGCGCGTCGTCGTGGTCTATTGCTCCGCGGCGGTGCAGCTGCGCCGGGCCATGGAGCGCGACCGCCTGAGCCGCGCCGAGGCGCAGAAGCGCATCCGCTCGCAGTTCCCCCTGCGCCAGAAGCTGAAGGCGGCCCACTATGCCATCGACACCGGCGGCGATTTCGCCGCCACCCGCGCCAACACCCTTGAGGTTCTGCACCTGTTGAAAATGGATTTTCATTTGTCTTAGGCTGTGCTACAATCCCCGCCAAGGAGAGACGGGATGGAGAACACGGAATACGTGGAAGAATTGTTGCGGCAGTTCAACCTGGGCCGGGGTGCCCCCATCACGGAGATCATCGAAAAATACCTGGAGAAGAGTCTGCAGATCAAGTTCCAGCGGATCGTCTCCAGCCAGGACCTGCTCAAGGAAGAGTTCGTCCGCCTGCACGAGACCTTCCTGAAGCTGATGAAGATCTACCAGGCCGCCGACCCCAGGCTGCAAATGGGGGTGTTCACCCAGGACCAGCTGGGCAAGTTCTACTTCAACCAGGGCGTCTACGCCATGTGCAAGGAGAACTATTTCCAGGCCAGCGAAAAGTTCCAGGAGGCCTACAAGGTCAACAAGCGCAACGTCTACCTGCTGGTCTATATGGGCATCATCCTGACCATGCGCAAGAATTATTACGCCGCCGAGAAGTACTTCTCCGAGGCCGTCAAGCGCGACCCCAACTACGACGAGGCCTGGTTCTACTCGGCCGAGAATTATTTCCGGGCCGGCAACTTCAACACCGCCTGGGAGCACTACGACAAGACGCGCCAGCTGAACCCGGCCTTCAACGAGATCAACCTGCGCCTGAAGGAGACCAAGGAGGCGATCCTGCGCAAGCGTCGCGGCGGCAAGAAGGACTCGCTGCTGCGCCGACTGGTCAAGTATATCCGCGAGGCCTTCGAGCGCTAGCGCCTTGACTCCGGGCGAGCCCGTGAAGGTAATTAGGAAGTAATGATTCGTGACTGGAACAGCATTGGATTGATTTTTTTCTTCACTTTTACCTTTTCCCTTTTACCTTCTAAGTCTCTCTCTTGCTCTACCCCTCTTCCGCTCAGGCGCAGGGCTTTTCACTTTTGCCTTTTTTCTTTTGCCTGCAGGGTTCGTCTGGTCAAGCGCGAAGTATTTTCTTCAGCGCCTTCTCTTCCACTTTTCCCCTTTACCCCTCTGCCTCTTTGCCACTTTGCTTCTCTACCCCTCTAGCCCTTTATCCCTCCACCACTGAGCTTGGCTTCGCCGCTACTCCCTCTTCCACTTCACCCCGGCCGGTGTATCGAGCAATGCGATCCCCTGCTTCTTCAGCTCGGCGCGGATCTCGTCGGCGCGGCGGTAGTCCTTCTCCCGCCTGGCCTTTTCGCGCAGGGCGATGCGAGCCTCGATCTCGGCGTCGAGCGGCCCCTCGTCGGCCCGGCCCATGACCCCCAGCACGGCGTCGATGCGCTCCATGGCCGCCAGGACCCCGGCGGCGTCGGCGCGGGTCAGGGCGCTCAGCCGCGGGTTGACCCGGGCGATCAGGTCGAACAGGGCCGCCAGCGCCCCGGAAACGTTGAAGTCGTCGTCCAGGGCGGCGGCGAAGCCCGCTAGCGCCGCCTCGACCTCGGCGGCCAGGCCGGCGTCGGCCGTGCCCTCGGCCTCCACCTGGCGCAGGGAGAACAGGAAATTCTTGATGCGCTGCAGCGCCTGGGCGGCCATGTCCAGTCCCTCCAGGGTGAAGTTGAGCAGCTTGCGGTAGTGGCTGGAGAGGAGAAGGTAGCGGACGGCCATGGGGTCGGCGCCGCGCCGGGCCAGGTCGGCCAGGGTATAGAAGTTTCCCAGCGACTTGGACATCTTCATGCCGTCGACGATCAGGTGCTGGCAATGGAGCCAGTAGTTGACGAAGGTGACGCCGTTGGCGCACTGCGACTGGGCGATCTCGTTCTCGTGGTGCGGGAAGATGTTGTCCACTCCGCCCATGTGGATGTCAAAATGCGGCCCCAGGTACTTCATGCTCATGGCCGAGCACTCGACGTGCCAGCCCGGCCGCCCCGCGCCGAACGGCGCCGGCCAGGAAGGCTCGCCCGGCTTCTTGCCTTTCCAGAGGACGAAGTCCTGGACCGCCTCCTTTTCGTACTCGTCGGCGTCGACGGCGGTTCCGACCTTCAAGCTGCCCTTCTCCAGGTTGGCCAGGCGGCCGTAGTCGGCGAAGCGGGCGATGCTGAAGTAGACCGAGCCGTCCTTCTCGTAGGCAAAGCCCTTCGCCAGCAGGGCGGCGACCAGCGCCTGCATCTCGGGGATGTGCCCGGTGGCCCGCGGGTAGACATCGGCGGGCAGGATGTTCAGCGTCTTCAGGTCGGCGTGGAAGGCGTCGATGTATTGCTGCGTCACGTCGGCGAGGGGCCGCTTCAACTCGTTGGCCTTGCGGATGGTCTTGTCGTCGATGTCGGTGATGTTCATCACGTGGGTGACGCGGTAGCCGCGGAAGAGCAGGAAACGTTTGACCAGGTCCTCGAACAGGTAGGAGCGGTAGTTGCCGATGTGCGGGAAGTCGTAGACCGTGGGGCCGCAGGTGTAGAGGCCGACCTTGCCTTCCTCGATGGGGCGGAACTCCTCCAGGCGCCGGGTCAGGGTGTTGTAGAATCTCATTTCGCCTCCACGCGCTCCTTGCCGCCGCAGCGGGCCTCCTTGTACCAGCGCACCTGCTTGCAGAAGCGGTCGAAGACGGCCACGTCGGCCGCCGTCCAGCGCGTGCGGCTGACGGCGCGCTTGAGCGAGCGGTGGAACAGGCCGTTCTCGGGCTCGCGCACCTCCAGCCCCTTCATCAGGTCCCAGAGGTTGTCGATGATGCGCTCGAAGGCGCGCTTGTCGGCCATGCGCGGCAGCTCGGGGCCGCGGCCGCCGGCCTGCGCGGCCTTGAACAGCTCGTAGACGACCACCATCACCGCCTGCGAGAGGTTGAGCGAGGGATAGGTCCCGGCCATGGGGATGCGGATGAAATAGTTGGCCAGCTGGCTTTCGTCGGTGTTCACCCCCTTGTCCTCGCGGCCGAAGACCAGGGCGATCTGCTCCCCCGGCGGGGCGGCGGCGACCTGGGCGGCGGCCTGCTCGGGGGAGAGGAAATCGCGCTTCCACTTGCCGGCCTTGGCCGTGGCCAGGTAGACGCGGGAGATGCCCTGCAGGGCGGCCGACAGGCTCGGGTATTCGCGGGAGGCCTCGATGATCTCCTGCGAACGGTAGCCCATCTTTTTTTGCTCGGCCTCATCGCGGAAGGGGACGGGATTGACCAGGCGCAGGCGCGACAGGCCCATGTTCTTCATGGCGCGGACCACCGAACCGATGTTGCCCGGCCCCTTGGGCTCGACCAGCACCACGTGCACGCGATCCAGGATTGGGCTCATATTTTCCTTGGTTTTTCTTAGAACTGCTGGGATTATAGTATAAATCACTTGAAGGGGCAAACCGGGCTCTCGTGACGCATGCCCAGGAACCGTGTCATGCCGAACCCTAATCCGGAGTGAGAAACGGCCCGTGACGGAGGACCATTTCTGTTGTGGCTCGCTGCCGTCCGCCTAGCCGCGCTCCTTGCGCCAAGTTCCGACGATCGTGAGTGCGTGCTGGCTGTCGTACGCCGATCCCTGTTTTCCCGCGTTATCGATGCCTTCCGCTTTCCCGGAACGCCGCCCGCGAGTAGGCATTCAAGGACAGGTCGAAATAATTCTCCTCGGGAAAAGCAGTGTATTTTTCGTAACCCAGCCAGGCGATCATGGCGGCGTTGTCGGTGCAGTAGCGCGGTTCGGGCAGGTGGAGCGGCAGGCCGCGGCCGGAGCAGGCCTCGGCAAAGCGACGGCGCAGCAGGGCATTGCGGCTGACCCCGCCCGAGACGATCAGCGAACGGCCGCCGAGCGTGGAGGCGGCCTCAAGGGTCTTGTCCAGCAGGTACTCGACCAGCGCGCCCAGGAAGGAGGACAACAGGTCGTGGAAAACGCCGCTGCCCGGCTCCGCGCCCTTTTCGCGCGCCAACCGCAACACGGCCGCCTTGTAGCCGGAAAAGGAGAAGTCCTTGCCGCCGTCGCTCATCCGCGGTTGCGTGAAGCGGAAACGGCGCGGATCCCCCCTTTCGTACAGGGCGTCCAGCAGCGGACCGCCGGGGTAGCCCAGCCCGAAGTGCTTGGCCACCTTGTCCATCACCTCGCCGGCGGCGTCATCACGGGTCTTGGCGACGATGTGACCCTTGAATTTGTCTTCCTGGAAGAACAGGGATGTGTGGCCTCCCGAGACCACCAGCGCAAGGAGGGGATAGGCGATGTGCGGCTGGGTGATGAAGGGGGCCTCGATGTGGGCGGCGATGTGGTCGACGGCCACCAGCGGCAGATCGTGCGCCATGGCCAGCCCCTTGGCGAAAGCCAGGCCGACGAGCAGCGAACCCACCAGGCCAGGTCCCTGGGTCACCGCCAGGAGTCCGATGTCGCCCAGGGTCAGCCCGGAGCGGTCCAGTGCCTGCTGGCAGAGGCCGTCGATCGCCTCGTAATGCGTGCGGGCGGCGATCTCCGGTACGATGCCGCCGAAGGGAGCGTGCAGCTCGTCCTGCGACTTGATCGCCTCGGAGCGCACGGCGTTGGCCGTGCCCCGCTCGATGACGGCCACCGCCGTTTCGTCGCACGAAGATTCGATGCCCAGGACGTACACAGGGCCTCCTTTCTCTCATGATAACAGAGCCAAGCGTCAAAGGGAATCAGTGAAAAGCGGGGCGCAGAGCGGGCACAGGAACGAGGGCTGTTGACTCTTCACTTTTCACGGATCCCTTTTCACTGAGCCGGACTTACCAGTCGCGGTAATAGGAACCGTCGAGCGCCTTCTTGTCTGAGTCGCAGTAGACGTCCCAGACATTCTCCCCGCCCCAGTTGCGCGCCCCGATCTTGTCCTGGTAGGAGCGCAGCCCCCATTCCAGGGAGTTGCTGATGGGGTCGGCCGGTATGCGGCGCAGGAACTTGGCCACCCGCGTCTTGTTCTTCTTGTCCTTGTATTCGATCCCCTTGACCAGCACCTCCAGCTTCTCGGGATAGCCGTAGGTGTCCTCGTCGACGTCGATCTTGTTCTCGGTGACGAATTTCTTGAAGTCGTCGATGGCCGTGCGGATCTGGCGCAGGGCCCGGCGCAGTTCGATCTCCTTCTCGCGCTGGAAGGCGTTGTGGGCCAGGGGGATGGCGGCGGCGGCCAGCACGCCGACAATGACGATGACGGTGATCAGCTCGACCAGGGTGAAGCCGCGGCTGGAAACGCCAGGCGCCGCGGCCCTGAGTCCGAAGCTTGCGCGGCCCGCGAGCGCCCGGTTCACGTGCCCCTCCCGGAGCGTCCGCCCCTTACTTGTCCCCGCCGCGCGTTTCGTTCTCCAGCACCTTGTGGCTCAGCTTCATCTTGTTGTCGCGGTCGAGGGAAAGGACCTTCACGTCGATCATCTGGCCGAGCTTGTATTCCTGGCGCACGTCGCGGATGCGCTTGTGGGAGATCTCCGACACGTGCAGCAGCCCGGTGACGCCGGGCATGATCTCCACGAAGAGCCCGTAGTCCTCGATGCGGTTGATCTTGCCGGTGTAGACCTTGTCGACCTCGGGCGAGCCGGTGAGCTCCTCGATGCGGGCCATGACCTTCTCGCCGAGCTCGCGGTTGGCGGCGGCGATGGAGACCTTGCCGTCGTCCTCGGCGTTGATCTTGACATTGTAAGTGGCGACCAGCTCCTTGATGGTCTTGCCGCCCGGGCCGATCAGGTCGCGGATCTTGTCGACCGGGATCATCATGGTCAGGATGACGGGCGCGTACTCGGACAGCTTGGCCGCCGGGGCGGGGATGGCCGCTTTCATCTTGCCCAGGATCGACTTGTAGGCCGCGGTGGCGTCCTCGATGGTGCGGCGGATGATCTCGTCGGTGAGGCCGCCGATCTTGATGTCCAGCTGGATGGCCGTGATGCCCTTCTCGGTGCCGGCCACCTTGAAGTCCATGTCGCCGAAATGGTCCTCGTAGCCGGCGATGTCGGTCAGCACGGCGAACTCGTCCCCCTCCTTGACCAGGCCCATGGCGATGCCGGCCACCGGGGCCTTGATGGGCACGCCGGCGTTCATCAGCGCCAGGGTGCCGCCGCAGACGGTGGCCATGGAGGAGGAGCCGTTCGACTCCAGGATGTCGGAGACCACGCGGATGGTATAGGGGAACGTCTCGTTGTCGGGCATCATCAGCTTCAGCGCCTTCTCGGCCAAGTTGCCGTGGCCGATCTCGCGGCGCCCGGCCCCGCGCAGGAAGCTGACCTCGCCCACGGAGAACGGGGGGAAATTGTAGTGCAGAAGGAACTTCTTGCGCGATTCCTGGCCGCTGAGCAGGTCGAGGCGCTGGGCGTCATCCTCGGAACCCAGGGTGACGGTCGACAGCGACTGGGTCTCGCCGCGGGTGAAGACGGCCGAGCCGTGGACCCGGGGCAGGATGCCCAGCTCGATGCGGATCGGGCGGATCTCGGTGAAGGAGCGGTTGTCGGTGCGCCGCTTTTCCTTGAGCAGCGTCTCGCGGAAAATCCGGGACTCGACCTTCTCGAAGGCGCCCTTGACGCGGCCGGCCGCGGCGTCGTCCCCCTGGCCCTGCTGGATCTCCTCCAAAATGGCTTTGATCTTCAGCCGGCGCAGCACCCGGTCCTGGGTGAAGATGGCGTCGCGGATCTGGGCGGAGAACTTGGCGCGGATCTCGCCGGCCAGGGCATCGAGCTCCGGCTTGTCGGCCACGGCCAGCTTCTCGGGGTTGATCAGCTCCTTCTGCGCCTGGCAGATGCGGGCGATCACTTCCTTGCCCCGTCGCAGCCCCTCCAGGAAGACCTGGTCGGAGAACTCGTTGCCGCCGGCCTCCAGCATGACCACCTCGGTCTCGGTGCCGGCCACCAGCAGGATCATGTCCAGTTCCTTGCGCATGTCCAGGCCGGGGTTGACGTAGAACTGCCCCGCCTTCCAGCCGATCTTGACCGCGGCCAACGGCGTGGTGAAGGGGATGGTCGAGGAGAGCAGGGCGGCCGAGGCGCCGATGATGCCCATGGCGTCATAGTCGATGCTGAAGTCGGCCGAGAGCAGCATGGCGATCACCTGGGTGTCGTGGTGGTAGTTTTCGGGGAAGAGGGGGCGGATGGGACGGTCGATGAGGCGGGAGAGGAGGACCTCCTTCTCGGAAGGCTTGCCCTCGCGCTTGAAGAAGCCGCCGGGGATCTTGCCGGCCGAGTAGGTGTTCTCGCGGAAGTCGACCATCAGCGGCAGGAAGTCCTGCCCCTCCTTTTCCTCGTCGCGCATGTTGGCGGTGACCAGGATCATATTGTCCTTGTAGGTGAGGAGGGCCGAGCCGTTCGACTGGCGGGCCCAGCGGTGGATGTCGATGGTGAGGGTAGAACCCTCTATTGCGATCTGGATCGTCTTTTGCATGTTGCTCTCCTGGAAAAAACTATTTCCTGAGTTCCAGTTCCTGGATGACCTTTACGTACTTCTCGTAGTCGGTGCGGCGCAGGTAGTTCAGCAGTTTCTTGCGGGTCGAGACCAGCGTCAGCAGCCCTTTGCGCGAATGGTTGTCCTTCTGGTGCGTCTTGAAGTGCTCGGTCAGGTTGCGGATTCTCTCGGTCAAGACCGCGATCTGGACCTCAGACGAGCCGGTGTCCTTCTCGTTTATCTTAAAGCGGCCGATCAGCTTCTGCTTGGTTTCCTTGGTGATACTCACGAATTCCTCCTGTTAGGATGCAAGGTTAGCCTGTATTTTACCAGAAAAGGGCCGCCTTGTAAACAAGAGGGAAATTTTCCCCGGTTTATTTGTCCGCGCCCAGGAATTCGGCGAACTCGATGCCGTGGGTCTCGAGCGTGGCGCCGAGCACCTTGTCCACCCGCGACAGGGACAGGTTGTAGTCGATGAGCGACTTCAGTTCGGCGATCTGGGCGTTCGCCAAGTCGCGCTGGTACTGCAGCACCTGGTAGTTGGTCGAGAGACCGACGGCGAGCTTTTTCTGCTCGGCGGCCAGCTTCTGGTCGGCCAGCTCGCGGGAAATGCGTGTGGCATCGACGATCTTGGCGTTCGTTTCCAGGTCCATGATGATCTGCTTGACCTCGGAATAGATGTTGCTTTCGACCTTTTTCAGTGTCAGCAGGGCCTGCTCCAGGTTGAGCCGGGCCTGGACCAGGTCGGCGCGGGCCGAGGTGTTGACCAGCGGGATGGAGAGCTGCAGGCCGACGGAATAGTTCTCGTACAGCCGCTTCAGCGCGTCGCGCAGGGAGTCGCTCAGGTTGCCGCCGATGCTGTCGGGCGTGGTGCCGACGGGCAGGAGATCGAAATCGACGTCCTGGGGAGTGCCGCTCAGGCCGCGGGTGTAGTAGGAGGCGGTCAGCTGCACGTCGGGCAGGGTCTGGTTGCGGTAATAGCGAACCTCGACGTTCCGGCTCTTGAGGTCCAGGCGCACCTGCTCGATGTCGGGGCGCTTTTCCAGTGCCGCGGCCAGGAACTCGCTGAAATCGGCCTCGCGGGGGCGGAAAACCGGCTTGTCGTCGGGCACCAGGGCCTCGGGGGCCTGGCTGATGTTCAGGATGCGGCGCAGGTTCTCCTCGTAGGTCTGGATCTGGCTCCGGGCCTGGAGCACCTCACCCTCGCGGGCGGCCACCTCGGCCTGGGCGGTCAGGATGTCCATGGGCGCCGAGACGCCGACCTTGACCTGCACCTCGTTCTGCTTCAGCAGGTCCTTGGCCAGCCCCAGCGATTTTTCCTTGACCTCCAAGTTCTGGTGGGAATACACCAGGTTCCAGTAGGCCTCCTCGGCCTGGTAGATCAGGTCGATGATCTGCTGCTTCAGGGCCGAGAGCGACTTGTCGCGGTTGTGGCGGGAAATGTAGATGGCGCGCTTGGTGGCGGTGAGGCCGAAATTCTTCAGCAGCGGCTGGGCCAGGTTGAAGCGCAGCATCGAGTTGTAGCGGGGGTTGATCTGGCTGAAACGCGAATTGGTGGCGTTGCGCGAGTTGTCCAGCACCACGTCCAGGGTGCCGCCCGTGAGCAGCCTCTGCGACAGGGTGAAGGTCAGGGCACCCGAATCGGCCTTTTCCACGTCGGCGCCGGTGAAGATGTTGCTGCTGGGGGTCGAGGTCGATCCGCGGGTGAAGCCCAGGGAGAGGCGGGGGATGAAGATGGCCTTGTTCTTGCTCCAGAGGGCGTCGGCGATCTCGGGATTCGACATCTCGATCTGCAGGTCGAGATTGTTCTTCAGGGCCTGCTCGATCACGCCGCCCAGGGTCAGCCGTTTGGTCTGCGGCACTTGGGCGGGCGCGGCAAGGCTCAGGGTGATGGCCAGCAGGGCAACAAGCTGCAATTTCTTCATCGGTCGCCTCCAGGTGTATTATCCAATACGGAATAGCAACAAAATAGTTGCGCTTCTCTTGCGTGCGCGGGCAAGGAAACGGGAGCGAAGCGGCCTAGATCAGACCCTTGGCCGCGAGCCACTCGTCGTTGTAGATGGTGCTCAGGTAGCGGGAGGCGCCGTCGGGAAAAAGGGTGACGATGCGCGCCGGCCTGCGGATGCGCGCGGCAAGCTGCCGCACCGCCCACAGGGCGGCTCCGCTCGAGCCGCCGACGAGGATTCCCTCGCAACGGGCGATCTCGCGGGCGACGCGGAAGGCATCGCGGTCGGTCACCTGCAGCATGTCGTCGATGTGGGAGAAATCGGCGCAGCCGATCAGGAACTCGTCGCCCAGCCCCTCGATCAGGTACGGCCCCGGCCTGCCGATGCGCTTGTGATGGAAGTACTCGTGAAAGATCGATCCCAGCGGGTCGACGGCCACGACCTGGATGCGGGCATCCTTCTCCTTCAGGAAACGGGCCGTGCCGCCGATGGTGCCGCCGGTGCCGATGCCGGCCACAAAGTAGTCGATGCGCCCCTCCATCTGCTCCCAGATCTCGGGGCCGGTGCCCAGGTAATGGGCCTCGTTGTTGTCCAGGTTGTTGTGCTGGTCGGGGAAAAAGCAGTTCGGAGTCTCGCGGGCCAGGCGCGGCGTGATGTTGTTGTAGCTGTCGGGGTGCTCGGGCGGCAGCGAGGAGTCGACCTTGTGGATCTCGACCCCCAGCGCCTTCAGCTGGTCGAGCTTCTCGCGGCTGATGCGGTCGCGGACCACGACCTTCAGGCGGTAGCCTTTCTGGACGGCGATCAGCGCCAGGCCCAGGGCGGTGTTGCCGGAGGAATTCTCGATGATCATGTCCCCGGGCTTGATCTTCCCCTCGCGCTCGGCCTTCTCGATCATGTAGCGGGCGATGCGGTCCTTGGAGCTGCCCATGGGATTCAGAAATTCCAGCTTGGCGTAGACCTCGCCGGGAATGTCGCGGACCACGTGGTTCAGCCTGACCATGGGGGTGTTGCCGATGACATCGACGATGCTCTGGTAGCAGCGGGCATGGTTCATGGGATCCTCTGGAGAACCGTTGCAACGGAACTTGAAAAAAGGATTTTACTCCAAACAATTGGACAAGTAAAGGAGGGAACGAAGCAGAATGACGAGTGACAAGGCGCGCTGCGCACGCAAGGCAAAAGTCAAAAGGCAAAAGTGAGGAGACAACCGATTTCAACTGTTACGTCTTTGATTACCCTTTGTACCAAAAGTACTTCATCTTCACATGTCACTTGTCAATCATCGCAATAGATGAGTCCACATGCCGTTGCGGATCCAGGATCACGATGGATCGGCCAAAGGGCACCGCACCTTCCGCCGCTATCATGATCGCCTTTCTGCCTTGGATCTTCTCGCCACTCGTCCCTTGTCCGTGATTTCAGCTTTTTTCAATGAAGCGATCAACTTGCGATATCCGGGGTCTGCTTCCTCGATCTCGATCCCCAGCCCCACCGGAGCCTCTTCCTTGCGCGCATCGGCCACCCGTTTCTTCCACACCACCAGGCCGGTGACCGAAAAGATGTCTTCCCCGGCGGCCAGAAGGATGCGCAGGCGGCTGCGGCGGCGGATGACCCTGGTCGTGGCGACGCACATGCCGCGGCTGGAAATGTTCACCGTCACTCCCATCTGGTCGAGCCCGCGCCTGCTGATGTCGACCAGCAGGCTCTTGCTGACCCTGGCTTCCCTGCGCTTTCTTTTTTTATTCATCACGATTGCCTAGATTCATCCATTGCCATGCATACAAGTTGCATGCCACGGAGTGGAATTTTCGGAATTAAAATAAAATCTGAAGAAGGTATAAAATCAGGGCATTTTCACACATCCTCATCGCAATGGGGTTCAAAAGAGGATTGGAAGGGCGAAAGTGGGGTGAGTAATTATTTTACAGATAAAACAAAAATTTAACATATATCATTTGGTGGCGGCAAAAATCCGCCCGCTCAGGTTCCAAGAATTGTCATCCCAACAATCGCCCCGGACTTGGTACTCCACGAGAGGCGCGAGATATTCTTCATGGTGCCCGGTCCAGTTGTACGCAAGAAAGCGCCTGCGACGAACGGCGTTCTCGGGAACGGAGAAGGCCGGCCACCCGGCAAAGCCCCGGGCCTGGACCCCCAGGCCGGCGAAGATCGTCGGCGCTACATCCAAGTGCGAGACCGGCGCCAGGCTGGTCCGCAGCGGGCCGCGAGAAGCAAGCGGCTTGACCAGCAGCAGCGCACAGGCACGGGACTTGACAAAGTGAAAATCGCGATACGGGTTGCCCGCCGCCAGGGATCGGCTCCGGTCCCCCAGGCTCGGGTTGACCAGGAGGTCGGGCGTGCGCCCTGAACCATGATCGCTCAGGATGACCATCAGGGTACGGTCGTACACCCCGATCTCCTTGATCTTGGCCAAAAAGCGACCTGCCATCTTCAGGCAGGCACGGGCCTGGCTGGCGAAAGCGGCCCTGCCAAACTCGGCCCGCGTCACGCGGAAACTCTCATCGAAGGCCAGCGGCGGATGCACCGCGTTCCAATGATAATATTTGAAGACCGGTTGCGGGCCGCCGACGCGGGCATGGCTCATGAAGCTGTTCAGGAACTGGAAATCCAGGCCCAACCTCACCAGTTCGCGGCCGTATTCGGGGAAGGTCCCTTGGACCGGTGCCTGAGCCGGACGGCCTATGGCGCCCGCAACCATGGCTTCGCTCGCCTGGTTGGCCAAGCGGCTGAGCAGCCATCTCTGGCGCCCGTGGATGAGAGGCTTGAAAAAATGGGGGGCATAGCGGAAAAAGGCGACGTCCAGAAGCAGCGCCTGGGTCTGGATCGCCGAGCGCCACGGGGAGCCTGAACGCGGCTCCTGCAGCCAGTCCTCCGGCAGGCGGACCAGGTCGCCGGAGTCGGGCCGGGGGTACATATCCAGGCGGAAACCATTCGCCCGCAGAACCTGCGGGATGGAATGGCGCCGGTATTCGCGGCGCATATAGCGCGAGCGGGGCTCGGAGTTGTCGTAATAGCGCCCGGTCATGATAAAGGGTACGGACGCGGCCGTGTTGGGATAGCCCGCCAGCGCGTCGCGAAAAAACGTGAAGCCGTCGAAGGGCGCAGCCAGGCCGGGGTCTTCCCGGACAAGGTCGGCGAAGACGTCGGGCTGGAACTCATCCAGGATCAACAGCAGGACGTTCCTGTCGCTGGAAAAGCTGTAGCGGAACCTGGCCGCCCCGGGCTCCGGCCGGGAACGCCAGGGCGGAGGGCTCTTCAGCCCAATCAGCAGAAGCACCCCGGCCTGAAGCAGGATGAGAAACAGGGCCGCCCCGCGGACCCAGCGAAGAAGCCTGCGCCTGCAAGCCGCGGCCAGCCCCAGGACTACGGTCCAGACCGTCCCGTCCAGCACACCCTTGAAAAAATGGCGGGACCAGGGGATCGCCGTGCCATCCAGGTTCTCGTAGCGCCATACCAGCACCTGCCCCTGCAGCCAGAGCAGCAGGCCGACCGCGGCCGTCAGGACTGCAAAAAGGGGTCGGAAGCGCTGCGGGAGGGTGACGAACGCCAGGAAAAAGACGCCCAGAGCGACAACCGCCAGAAGCGCCTGCAGGGGGAGAAGAGAGGAAAGACCGGTCGGGAACTGGTCTGCATTGGCCAGGAAGATGAAGATCGGCCCAAAAAAAAGCAGTGTCAGGACCGGCAGCAGGGCGGCCATGACGAACGTGCCATGGGCGGCTCCATCGAGATGCGGTCCGGCGTCCAGCGGTCCTCTTTTCATGATCGAACTCGAGGCATATTGTACGGGAGAATCGCGGGCGCTGCAAACCCCATGCGCTTTGCCATGGAACGACCGCAACATTCCTTAATAGAGTTGACAAATCAAAAAAGAAATGATATTATATTGATATCGAAATAATAACGGTGCGAGGAGGAATTCATGACAAAAGAAATGAAGGGGACGTCGTTCAACGGCTGGGCGGTGCTGGGCCTGCACGTTCTGCTGATAGCGGCCATCCTGTGGATCTTCGTTTCCAGCATCGACCGCTCCACCATGCCGCCGGCCATGCTGCTGTTCACGATCGTGCTGCTGCTGGTCGCCGCCGTCGTGCTGCCCCTGGGCTACTTCACCCTGCAACCCAACGAGGCCAAGGCGCTCGTCCTGTTCGGCAAGTACAAGGGCACGGTCAGCCGTGACGGATTCCACTGGACCAACCCCCTGGCCCTGGCCGTCCCGCGCGGCCGCTACACCGTGTCGCGGCGCATCCGCAACTTCGAGATCGACAAGCTGAAGGTCAACGACAAGCGCGGCAACCCCATCGAGATCGCCGCCGTGGTCGTCTGGCGCGTGGTGGACACGGCCCACGCCCTGTTCGACGTCGACCATTACGAGCACTATGTCAAGATCCAGAGCGACGCCGCCCTGCGCCACCTGGCCAACTGTTATCCCTACGACCACGGCGAGGAGGAGGAGATCACGCTGCGCAGCGGCATGGACGAGGTCTCGCTGGTGCTGAAGAACGAGCTCCAGGACCGGCTGGAAAAGGCAGGCGTCGAGGTCGAGGAGACCCGCCTCACCCACCTGGCCTACGCCCCGGAGATCGCCAACGCCATGCTGCGCCGCCAGCAGGCCGAGGCCATCATCGCCGCCCGGCGCAAGATCGTCCACGGCGCCGTTTCCATGGTCGACATGGCCCTGGAGGAACTGAAGGCCAAGAAGGTCGTGGAGCTGGACGAGGAGCGCAAGGCGGCCATGGTCAGCAACCTGCTGGTCGTTCTGTGCGGCGAGGCCGAGGCCCAGCCGGTGATCAACGCCGGCACCCTGTACAAATAAGCGGCCTGGCCCATGGCGGCGAAGAAGTCCTTCCTGCTGCGCCTCAGCCAGGAGATGTGGCAGGAGCTCGAGCGCTGGGCCGCCGACGATTTCCGCAGCGTCAACGGCCAGATCGAGTCGATTCTGCACGAGGCCATCAGCCGCCGCCGCAAAAGGACGGCCGCTCCCGCGCGGGGCGCATCGGCCGGGGAAGCCCCGGCCGCCAGGGAGGAGAAATGAAAACCGTCATCCTGGTCATTCTGCTGGTACTCGTCCTGGCTAGCTGGTGATGGCAAGGCAAGCGGCAGCGGCCCGGCGAAAGGCCGTGCCGCCTGAAGGAGGAATCGGGCCATGAAGAACGGAACCTGCCCCCTGTGCGGGGCCAAGGAAATATACGGCAGCTCCAAGGTGAAGATGAAGGAAGGCATGCACCACAGCAACACGATCCCGGTGTCGGCGTTCTGCGCCGCCGCCCTGGACCACCTGGTCTGCGGCCGCTGCGGCTACGTGCAGAGCTTCATCGCCAAGGAGAAGCACCTGGAAAAGATCCGCAAGAAATGGCCGCTGGTTATTTAAGAACGGCGGAGGATCGAAGGATCAGGGCACGAGGCAAGAATGGAGGCAAGGGCAAACACTTGATCCGCCGTCATACGTCGCGGCATAGGAGTCACGCGGCCTCGTTCTTGGTTCTTTTGGCATGCAACTGGGGTGAGTGACGGGACTTGAACCCGCAGCGGTCAGATCCACAGTCTGATACTCTACCATTGAGCTACACTCACCGCCCGCGGCCATTTTATAGCAAAAGCCCTGTCCTGTCAACGAGAAGCGACCGGCAGCGTCCGCCTGCGGGCCGTGCCGGCGCTGGCTTTTGCGGATGGAACGCGCTATAATCGGGGCTTCCGGAAACGAGGAAAAACCATGAGCAAAGCCAAAGTCGCCATCCTGGAAACCCGGCCGGCCACGGTGCTGGACGACCATGTCCGCCTCTTCGAGCTGGCCGGCGGCCCCGCCGCCCTGGCCAGGGGGCGGACCACCATTCTCAAGGACAACATCTCCTGGCACTACCCCTTCCCGTCGGCCAACACCACCCCCTGGCAGCTCGAGGGCACGGTGCTGGCGCTTAAGAAGCACGGCTTCGCCGACATCGCCTGCGTGCAGAACAAGACCGAGGTGACCGACGCCTTCAAGGGCGAGGACCTCAACAATTACAAGCCCATATTCCGCGACCATGGCCTGAAAGTGCTCTTCAATTTCCGCGACGAGGACATGAAGTGGGTCCCCTACCGGCCCAAGGCCAGGATGCTGGCTCTGGACAAGATCTATGGCGGGGACCTGCGCATCCCCGACTACTTCCTGGGGAAGAACATCGTCCACCTGCCCACGGTCAAGTGCCACATCTACACCACCACCACCGGCGCCATGAAGAACGCCTTCGGCGGACTGCTCAACCACAAGCGCCACCAGACACACACCCATATTCATGAAACCCTGGTCGACCTGCTGGCGATCCAGAAGGAGATCCACCCCGGCCTTTTCTGCGTGATGGACGGCACCAGCGCCGGCAACGGCCCCGGGCCGCGGGTGATGCGCCCCGAGGAAAAGAACGTCATCCTGGCCTCCTCGGACCAGGTGGCCATCGACGCCGTGGCGGCCAAGCTGATGGGCTTCGACCCCATGGCCATCCCCTACATCCGCCTGGCCCATGAGAACGGCCTGGGCATCGGGCGCCCCGAGGAGATCGAGATCGTCGGCGACCCGCACCGGGCATCGGAGAACTGGCATTTCCAGGTCGGCTTCTGCTTCCACAAGCTCGTCGGCTGGTTCACCTGGTTCGGCCCCACCCGCTTCCTGCAGAAGATCATGACCCGGCCGCCCATCCTCTACCTGGGCAACTTCTACTCGTTCTTCTATCACGACGTCCTGCACTGGCCCTTCAAGGAGAGCAAGCTCTACAGGAAATGGCTCAAGGAAGCGCAGTGGGGCAGGCTTTTCCAGGAATACCTGGATAAAGGATCCCTAAAGGCTAATTAAGCTGGATTCTCGGCATACGGCAACAGCGAAGCCGCTTGCAGAACTCGGCTCAGGGCGTAGGGCGTAAGGCGCAGGGCAACAGCACAGATGCTAGTAGGACGCGGCGGACGGCGCACGGCGCGGGGCAGCAGCATTCATCGACCTTACGAAAAAAAAACCTGAACACAAAATTAACGCAGAAGGGCGCTTCATTCTTACACTTTTACCTTATTTCCTTGTGCCTTTCACCTTTCTAGCTGTACTGGCTCGCTGCCATACGCCTTACGCCATCCACCTTACGCCAAGACCTACTGAGTCAAAAAGCTGGCTATATACTCGTAATTTCCCGGCGTATCGGGGATCCGCGGATTCTCAACCGACCATTTCCCCTGAAAGCCCGATTCTTCCGCGCTGAACTGGAAATGGCACATGGCGATGCCCAGGTCGATGCGCTGCAGGTCGGCCAGGGGCATCATGGCGCCATAGGCCCTGTCGCGGGCGAGGAAAAAGTGGAAGACGCCGTCGCCGCGGACGATGCGCCAGGGCTGCTTGTTGGACGCCGAGGGGGCGAGGCGGACGCATTCGAGAACTCCGGACCACTCCCCGGCATCGGCCAGCGGCTCCCTCCAGTCCCCAAGAAAAAAAAGCTCGGACTCGGGCTTGCGCCGGTCGCCGCGGGCGCTCCAGCGCACCAGGCGGTCGCGCAGCGTTCTCCTGTCGGCCGGCAGCCCCAGGGCGATCACGGCCGGCAACTGCTCGCCGTCGCCCATTTCCAGGGCGCGGCCGAATCGCCGGCGGTCGAAAACACCGCCGATCCAGCAGCTGCCGAGGCCCAGGGCCGTGGCCTGCAGCACAGCCGTTTCCAGGGCGAACCCGGCGTCTTCCCAGCGCCGCGCCTCCTCCCGGCGCACCAGCGCCGCCAGGTAGAAGCGCGCTCCCTTGATCATGCCATAGCTGCCGGCGGAAAAGAAGTTGTCGGCGCGCACCTTTGCGTTGTCGATCAGGCCGAAGCGCAGGCGGCTGCCGAAGGGGACCGGAGCCGCGGCGGCGAAGCGCCGCGCCTCCTCCAGCAGGGCCGCGTCGGGAGCGGCGGCGGCGAAGCTGCGGCAGGAGCGGCGCTCGCGGACGAGGCCGGAAACAGGGCGGGAGAAGGCTGCGGCTGGATTCATGCCCGGATTATAGCACAGGCACCGCCTTGTTCACAGGCGCGGGTGGCGCTATAATGGCTCCTCGCGGACGCGCCCGTAGCTCAAAGGATAGAGCGGCAGCCTTCGAAGCTGCGCGTTGGGAGTTCGAGTCTCTCCGGGCGTATTCGTCCCGCCGGCGAATTTTTCCCGTGAGATGGCGGGCCGGGATTTCGTATTACATTGCGATGACCACCCAGAGGATCGTGTGCGTCGCGGCGCTCACCCTGCTCACCCTGGCCACCCTGCCCGGGCAGGCACCCCAGCCGTTTGTTCGCGTCGAATATCCAAACGGCGGCGAGGTGCTCGCTTCCGGAAGCCGGGTGACGGTGCGCTGGGTCTCGCTGGGGATCGACGGCGCGGTGGCCATCCTTCTGTTCAAGGAGGGCGAGCAGCATTCGGTCATCGCCGCCCGGGCGCCCAACAGCGGCTCGTTTTCCTGGGACCTTGCCCCCGATCTCCCGGCCGGCGGCCGCTACCGGCTGCGCATCTGCGTATTGCCTGAATTGCGGATCAACGATTTTTCCGACAGGGATTTTGCGATAAGAAAATAGCTCGCTGCAACCGACGAACGGCAGCAAGACAAAAACTGGAAAGGCAAAAGGTAAAAGGAAAAAGGTAAAAGTGTAAGAGAGTAGCGGCCTGCTGCGCTAATATTGTGTTCAGGCAAATGCGGTTGCCCTGCGCCTTACGCCGAGTTCTGCAAGCGGATTCGCTGTTGCCGCACGCCGTGTGCCGTGCGCCTCATGCCGAGTTCAATGTCCCGCTCCTGTCTGCCCGCCTGATCTCGTGCTATAATCGCCCCGGATCGCGATCAAAATGGAAAACTCTATCCTGCTGAAGGGCATACGCACCAATAACCTGAAAAGCATCGACCTGAGGATCCCGCTGGGCCGGATCACCGCCCTGGTCGGCGTCAGCGGCGCCGGCAAGTCTTCGCTGGCCTTTCACACGCTGTACGCCGAAGGGTATGTCCGCTACATCGAGTCCATTTCTCCCTATATCCGCCAGTTTCTGGATCAGGTGCAAAAGCCCGACATCGACCACATCGAGAACCTGCCCCCGGCCATCGCCTTCCGCCAGAAGCGGCCGCGGAAGAACCCGCGCTCGATCGTGGCCACCGCCTCCGACGTCTTCGACTACCTGCGCATCCTCTATGCCAAGATCGCCGATTTCCATTGCCCGGGCTGCGGCCGCCCGGTCCGCCAGTACAGCATCGACGAGATCGTCCAGGAGCTGCTGGCGGCACCGCGCTGCCTGCTGCGCGTCTGCTTCCCCTACCAGGGGGACATCTCCTTCCTGGCCAACCGCGGCTACCGGCAACAGGTCCGCGGCGGCGAGAAGGCGCCGATCAACGCCCGCAGCAAGGACAAGCCGATCCGGGTTCTGGTCGACGAGATCGGCAACGACGCCGCAGCCCGCGCCCGCATCTTCGAGGCCCTGGATTCGGCGATGGCCCTCGGCCGCAGCACGGTCAGCGTATTCCTGGTGCCGCCGTCCGTGGCCAAGGGAAAGCCCCGGGCGGAGGAGCGCGTCTATCCCTTCGCCTTGTATTGTTCCCACTGCCGCCGCGAATACGATAGCCCCGACGAGAACCTCTTTTCCTTCAACAGCGCCCGCGGCGCCTGCCCGCGATGCAACGGCCTCGGCGACGTCAGCGCCGTCGACCCGGCCCTGGTCTTCGACGAGCGCCTGAGCCTGGAGCAGGGGGCGGTCCTGCCCTTGAACACCCCGGCCAACCGCGAGTTCCGCAAGGACTTCCTCCGCCGGGCCCGCCGTGCCGGCATTGCCCTGGACCGGCCGCTCGGCGACCTGGAACCCGGGGAAAAGAGGTTCCTGCTCCGCGGGGCGGGCGGCTTCCCGGGGTTGGAGGGCCTCTTCGCCTATTTGCGCCGCAAGTCCTACAAGGTCCAGGCGCGCGCCTTCCTCAGCCGCTTCACCTCCTACCTGCCCTGCCCCGAGTGCGGGGGCAGCCGCTTCCAGCCGCTGGCCCTCGCCTTCCGTATCGAGGGCAAGAGCATCGCCGATTTCCTGGCCATGACCATCGCCGAGGCCGAGTCTTTCGTGGGCGGGCTCGATCCGGAGCGCTATCGCCGCCGCGTCTCCCCCGACGTATTCCGCGAGATCCACGCCAAGCTGCGCTTCCTGATCCAGAACCGGCTGCACTACATCCAGCTGAACCGCCCGACCTTCACCCTTTCGCGCGGCGAGCACCAGCGCATCAACCTGGCCTTCATCATGGGCTCCACCCTGTCCGATTCGCTGCTGATCATCGACCAGCCCTCGGCCGACCTGCACCCCTGCGACTACGAGCGCATGGCCTCCTTCCTGCGCCGGCTCAAGGAGCACGGCAACACCGTCGTGATGGTCGAGCACAACCCGCAGCTCGTCGCCTGCGCCGATCGCGTGATCGAGCTCGGGCCGGGCGCCGGAAACGAGGGCGGACGCGTCCTGTTCGAAGGCGACCGGAGCGACTTCTTCGCCGGCAGCGCCACGGTCACCCAGGACTGGTTCCGCCGCGCCGCCCGCCTGGAGGTTGGCGCGGCCGCGGGCGTCTCACCGCCTGCACCGGGGGCAGGGGCCGGGGACGGATGCCTGGACATTCACGACGCCCGCGCCCACAACCTGAAGGGATTTGACCTGCGCCTGCCGCTGCGGGCGCTGACGGTGGTGGTCGGCGTCAGCGGCGCCGGCAAGAGCTCCCTGCTCTACGACGAGCTGTACCTGAAGAATCCCGACATCCCGGGGGTGCGCCAGAAGGTGCACATCGATCCCGGCATCCGCTCGCTGCGCCCCAACAGCCATATCGCCGGCTTCCTGGGCGCCGCCGCGCCCCTGCGTGATTTCTTCGCTTCCCTGCGCTCCAGCCGGCTGCTGGGCTACGGGGCGGGGCACTTCTCCTACCATTCGCCACTGGGCCGCTGCCCGGAGTGCCGCGGCCGCGGCTTCCTGGAGATCGAAATGCAGTTCCTGCCCGCGGTGCGCGTCCCATGCGGCCATTGCCGCGGCAACGGCTTCGCCCCCGAGGTGCTCAAGATCACCCACCGCGGCCGCAGCATCTCCGACGTCCTGGATTTGACCGCCGACGCCTTCGCCGCCGAGTTCGCCGCCGACATTCCCGCCGCCGCCGCCGCCCTGCGCGGGCTGCGCGAGAACGGCATGGGCGGCCTGCGCCTCGGACAGAAGCTGGTCGCCCTCTCCGCCGGGGAGATGCAGAAGCTCAAGCTGCTCAAGCACCTGGACGGCGGAGCGCCGGGCACGCTGTACCTGCTCGACGAGCCGTCGTTCGGGCTGCACCCTTCCGACGTCGACGTGATCCTGCGCCTACTCCGGCGGCTGCTGGCCAAGGGCGACACGGTGGTGGCCGTGGAGCACAACCTGGCGCTCATCGCCGCCGCCGATCACGTCGTCGAGCTGGGCCCCGGTGGGGGTGCCGGCGGCGGCCACCTCCTGTTCAGCGGCACCCCGCGCCGGCTCCTGGCGCGGGCCGGCTCGCCCACCGGCCGCCATCTGAAAAAATATCTGAAAACCACTTGACAAAACGAATTGTTCCTCTTAAATAGATTCGACTCAATTAGCCAAGGAGCGCGCAGCGATGGAACAATTGGAAATCATATCGTGGCAGACGCTCGACGTGCTGAAGGCGGCCGCCACCAAGATCATAGAGGTGGTCGGCGACCTGGAAAGCGACGAGCACATGTCGGTCTTCTGCTACATCGAGGACGACTACCTGGAGCTTTTTTACAGCGAGCTCGACGCCAACTTCATCCGCCATTTCGAGGACGAGGACGAGTTCTACAAGGCCATCGAGACCCGCAAGAACGAATTCGGCGAGGAGGATTTCGACGCCGCCAACTACTACGAGGAAGAGGAGAATTTCGGCGACGAGGAGTCGGAGGAGGACCTCGACGGCTTCGACATGAAGGATGACGAAGAGGACGAGGACTACTGAGCCGGCCCGGCGCGACCCGTGACCGGCGCCGCGGGCGGGAAAGGCAGGGGCAGATGGGTGGAGTACACCTCGGTGGGGCTGATGTTCCCCGCCTCCATCCTCGTCGGCTTTTTCATCGGCCAGCTGCTGGACAAGTGGCTCGGCACCGCCCCCTGGCTTACGCTCGTCTTCATCCTCTACGGCATCGCCGCCGCCTTCCGCAACCTGTTCTCCCTGGTGAAGAGGAATGACCCGGAAGCATGAGCTGTCGCTCCCTGCCGCCGCCGCCCGCGACGCGGTCCTAACCGAGATCGCGGCCCTGGCCGCGATTTTTTTTTTACAAAGCGCGCTGACTATTGTATAATTTCCCTTGCCGGCGCAGGGATCGGCATCGCGGGCTTTCTCGCGCTGGCCCGGCAGGCCGGACGCATCCTGGAACGAGGCAAGGGCAAAACGATGTACTTCATCTCAAGCTTGGCGAAGCTGCTGGTCATCGCCGCCGCCTTCTTCGCCGTCCGCCGCGTTCCCGGGCCGGGGTTCCTCTTCTTCATCCAGGGACTGATGATGATCTATCTGGGCGTGGCCTCGGCCGGCCTGCGCCTGTCCACCCGCAACCGCCGCCATGGAACATAACCCGCTGATCGCCGCCTGGATCAACGGCGCCCTGAGGCGGCTGGCCGCCCTGGCCGGGCTCCACGTTCATGGCGACATCCTCCCGGCCCACGTCATCATGGCCATGATCGCCACCGTGGCCCTGGTTATCTTTTTCCGGCTGGCGGCACGCAACCTCTCGTTCTTCCCGGCCAGGATGCAGGCGCTGCTGGAGACCGTCTACCTCTTCTTCCGCTCCCTGGCCGACGACATGATCGGGCCCGAGGGCCGGCGCTTCGTCCCGGTCCTGGGCACCCTGGGGCTCTTCATCGCCACCGCCAATTTGCTGGGGCTGCTGCCGGAATTCGCCTCGCCCACGGCCAACCTCAACGTCCCCGCCGGCTGCGCCGTCTTCATCTTTCTCTATTATCACTCCCAGGGGGTGAAAAAGCACGGCCTGCTCGGCTACTTGAAGCACTTCTCCGGTCCCAAGTGGTGGATGGCCCCCATCTTCTTTCCCATCGAGGTCATTTCCCATTTTTCCCGCCCCATGTCGCTGACCGTCCGCCTGTTCTGCAACATCTTCGGCGAGGACCTTGTGATCCTGATCATCGTGTCGCTGGTCCCCTTCATCGCCCCCCTGCCGATGATGGCCATGGCCATCTTCACTTCGCTTCTGCAGGCCTATATCTTCATCATGCTGTCGTCGGTCTATCTGTCCGGCGCCATCGCTTCGGAACACTAACAAGGAGGAACGCATCCATGAGAAAGAAAGTACTGCTGTCCGTCGCCGGGCTGCTGGCCCTGACTATGGCGCTGCCTGCCCAGGGGGCCGAAAAGGCGATGCCCGCCACCTCGCTGTTCTTCTGGACCATCCTGTGCGGCAGCGTCTGCCTGACCCTGGCGGCGATCGTCGGCATCCTGGGCCAGTCCAAGGCCTTCTGCAACGCCTCGGACAACATCGCCCGCAACCCGGCCTCGGCCGACTCCATCCGCGGCCTGCTGATCATCGCCCTGGCCCTGATGGAATCGCTGGTCATCTACGTCCTGCTCATCGACCTGATCCTGTTCTTCGTCAAGTGGGGCGGCTCCACCCTGTCCACCCTGGTCCAGTAGGAGAACGCCGCGGGGATCCATCCCCTGCCCCGGGATCACATCATGAGCGGCCGAAACGGCGCGGCAGGGTTCGTTCCCGGCCCAGGCCTCCGCGAGCTTCGCCTGCCGAGGGGCTGCACAGAGCCTCCGGCCCGGCAAGGAGGAACATGGCTACACTGAAGGAGATCGCCGCCCTCCTCGGCGGCGAACTGCGCGGCGACGGCGAACTGGAGATCTCCGGCGTCCAGTCGCTGCGCCGGGCCGGGCCGGGCGACATCGCTTACGCCTCCAGGGAGAAGGAGTGGGAACTGGACGGGGTGCGCGCCGCCGCCCTGGTCGTCGGCCGCGACAGCGCCGCCGGCTACCCCCACCGCGTCCTGGTCGACAACCCGCAGCTGGCCTTCGCCCGGCTGCTCGAGCATTTCCATCCGCGCCGGCCTTTTTGGCAGGGGGTGGCCGCCAGCGCCCATGTCGCCGCCACGGCCAAACTGGGCCGGGACGTCTCGGTCGGCCCCTTCGCCTTCATCGGCGAGAACTGCGTCGTCGGCGACGGCACCGAGATCCACTCCGGCGTGGCGATCTATCGTGACGTCCAGATCGGCCGCCATTGCCTGCTGTATGCCAACGCCGTGGTGCGCGAGAACGTCCGCATCGGCGACCGGGTGATCCTCCACCCCGGGGCGGTCATCGGCGCCGACGGCTTCGGCTTCGGGCGCACGGCGGAAGGATCGGCCGTGAAGGTGCCCCAGGTGGGCCGGGTGATCATCGGCGACGGCTGCGAGATCGGCGCCAATACCTGCATCGACCGCTCGACCATCGAGGAGACGGTGCTGGAGGAGAACGTCAAGCTGGACAACCTGGTGCAGATCGGCCACAACGTGCGCATCGGCCGCGACACCGCCATCTCCGCCCAGACCGGCATCGCCGGCTCCACCCGCGTCGGCTCCGGCGTGATCATGGGGGGCCAGGTCGGCATCGCCGACCACGTCGAGATCGCCGACGGAGTGATGATCGCCGCCCTGACCGGCGTCACGGGATCGATCAAGTCCAAAATGGTCGTCGCCGGCATCCCCCACCAGGAGATGTCCGCATGGCGCAGGAACATGGTCCTGGCGCGCAACCTGGCAGCGATGCGGGAAAAGATCCGCGCGCTGGAGAAGAAGATAAAGGAAATGGAGGGAAAATGAAAAAAACAATTGGAATCACTCTGATCCTGCTGCCGGCCCTGCTTCTGGCCAAGCCGGTCCTCAAGTTCAAGAGCACGACATTCGACTTCGGCGAGGTCTCCAGCGGCAAGACCATCGACATCGCCTTCGAGTTCGAGAACGCCGGCGACGAGCTGCTGCTGATCCGCAACATCATCCCCGCCTGCGGCTGCACCACCGCCGCGCTGCCCAAGAAGGAATACCAGCCCGGGGAAAGGGGCGTCATCCAGGGCAAGTTCAACACCAGCGGCTACCGGGGCAAGGTGGTCAAGACCATCACCGTGACCAGCAACGACAATTCCGCCCCCGAGGTGCGCCTGGCCATCAGCGGCACCATCGTGGTCAAGGACTTCGCCCAGGCCGACATCAAGCCGGAGAGCATCCCCTTCGGCGCCGTCAAGGCCGGAAAGTCCTACACGCGCAAGTTGAACCTGAGCAACCTGGGCAACCTGGACCTGCGCATCCTGGAGTTCAGCTGCAGCCCCGAGGTCTCCCTGGAGTTCAAGACGAACAGCGTCCCGGGAAAGGGAAGCACGGAGATCACCCTCACCTTCACCCCCTTCGACAAGGGCGTGTTCAACAACCTGGTGAAGGTGCGCACCAACGACTACCGCTCCCCCTACGCCTTCGTCCGCCTGGAGGCGCAGGTCGAATAGCGACCGCTATTTCTTGGTGATCGGGTAGACGGTAAAGCGGCCGTCCGAATAGACGATGTCCTGGTTGAAATCGACCAGCCGGGTCACCGCGTACTGGCCGGCGGGCATGCTGTCGTCGACCTTGTTGCGCCCCCAGGACATCACCGAATAGGAATCCAATGTGTCGCCGCTGCCCGGCGTATAGGAAAAGATCGTGTTCCAGCCGTCGCGATCGGGCAGCAGCTTGATGTAAAACGGCAGGAACCAGTCCTGGTTCAGGTCGGTGATCAGGGAGGCCCCGGGCGCCGGGGCGAATCCCCAGTCGACCAGGTAGGATTCAAGGGCAGTGCCGATCGAGGTGATGTCGGCCATCGTCGATTTCTGGCGGCCCTTCTGCAGGGCGACCAGCAGGTTGGGGATGGCGATGGCGGCGATGATGCCGATGATGGCCACGACTATCAATAATTCGACCAAGGTGAACCCTTTTTTGCTCATGCAACCCTCCTCTTCGGGGTCATGAATCATTAAGCAATTGTCCTGCCATTTCCAGATCAAATTGCAGGGGCTGCGGCGTCAATCCCCTGCCTCGGGCCTATCCCCGGGAAGTCGGTGCAGCCTGGACAGGTAGGAGCCGGGCCGGGCGTTGAGCCGGCGCGCTTTTTCCCTGATGGCGGCCAGACGGGCCGTAAGCGCCGGGTCTTCGGCAGGCAGCCCACGCAATTCGTGGAGGAAAACGATGGCCTCGGCAAAGTCGGGTTCCAGTTTCAGGGCTTCCGCCGCCGCCTGCCCGGCCTCGCGGCCGCGGCCGAACTCCAACAACACGGCCGCCCGGCGCATCTTCAGGAAGGGGTTGAAGGGGGCGAGACCCTCCGCGAGCCGGAGTGGTGCCAGGATCTCTTCGCAGAGGGCCGGATACCCCATGCCCCGGCGCTGTAAATCAAGGAGCAACTCCGCTTGCAGAACAAGCGCCTCGATGCTGTTGCCGTTCAGACGTTGGGCCAGGCGAGCCTGGGCCATGGCGTCGCTCCAGGCCTCCTCAACGGAGCCGGGCCGCGGTTCCCCCGCAGGGGATGCGGCGGCGAAGGAGCGCAGGAGCGCCGCCTGGGCCAGGGGCGGCCGCGCGTCCAGGGGGCTGAGAAGCCGGCCGCGGCGCAGCAGATCGAAGCGGGTTGCGATATTCCTTTCACTTGCGGCGCGATCAAGGCAGCGCTGGGCCAGGAACGGCAGCAGGTAGAGGACCAGCAGGGAGAAGGCGGTAACTCCCAGGACCAGCGCCCGCAGCCCCGGGCGCATGGCGGCGAAACGCCTGCCGAAAGGGAAGAACGGCCGCAAAAGCAGGAGAAAGAACAGGAGGAAGAAGAAATGGAAGACGAAGTTGAACAGGAGCATCTGCGCCAGCAGAAAGGCCAGCAGGCATTCGGCCAAACCGGCCGGACCTGAAAGCAGGCGGCGCACGGCGGCGAAAAGCAGGGCCAGGACCAGCAGCAGCCCGGGAAGCCCGTTCTCGGCAATCAGCTGCCAGTAATCGCTGTGCGGCGACTCGGGGATCTTGCCGAAGCGGGCCGGGGCTTTTTCCTGTGGGAAATTGAAGCGCGGCGCCGCCTCGGCGAACAGCCCGGGGCCTACTCCTGTCCAGGGATGGGCTCGGTACATGCGCGCCGACATGCTCCAGATGTCGAGGCGGTCGAGCACGTAGGGATCGTGGCGCAGGGAATGGAGGACCATGCGCCGCAGGGGATTGGGCACTGCGGCCAGCAGGAGCAGGACTGCGGCCAGGACCGGCAGCCAGCGCCGCCTCTGGCGCAGGATCATCGCCGTTGCCACGACCGCCAGGCCGAGGGCGGCAGCTTTTGAGGCGCTGACGACCACGGCTCCGGAGTTCATGGCCAGGAGCGCCGCGTCCGCAGGACGGGCACGGTCCAGGATGCGCTGGAGAAACACGATGGCGGCCAGGGCCGAGGCGATCCCCTGCGGGATGGGATTGGCGAAGAACAGCCTTCCCCCCGCCTGCCCCCCCTGGACCGCGAAGGCGACGAGAACTCCCAGCGAGGACAGGGAGATCACAGCGGCCGCGATGCGCAGCCAGCGTTCCACGTCCACATGCTCCAGGTAGACCAGCAGCGACCAGAGCGAGACCAGGAAGAAGTCGGCCACGAAGAGAATCGATTTATAGGGATGCGGGGAAAAGAAAGCGCCCAGGACGAACGTGCCGTTCAGCAGCAGCAGGAGGAGGGAAAAGCCTCCCAGGGCGACGTTGCGGACCGCGAAGACCCGGACCATGATGAGCGCGGTCAGCAGGCAGGAGAAGCCGAGGAAATAGACGTGGGAAAACTTGTCGGGAAAGAGCAGCGCCCAGGCGAGCAGCAGGGAAAATTCAGCTTCCTGGAAGCGCGGACTTCGCGGCGAGATCGCGTTGGACGGTTTCATGCCACCTCTGGTACTCCTTGTTGCCGGCGCTGCCCATGGTTGCCAGGCGGGCATGGAAGTGCGCGGTGCTGTACGACCCGGCGCGCCAGGCTACGCGCGATAGCAGATAGTTGGCGTAGGGCTGTCCCGGGAAAAGCTTCAGGGCCTCGGCAGCGGCCTCTCCGGCCTGCTTCGCGTCTCCGCGCCGCCAGGCCGCGTGGGCGATGCCCAGCCAGGAGCGATAGGAAAAGGGATCCAGTTTCAATGCCGCTTGGTAGCAGGCCTCGGCCTCCGTCAACTCCAGGCTGCTGAGCCGCAGGTCGCCCTCATGCCGGCGCGAGGCAGCCGCGGCATGGACCAGCAGCAGCAGGGCGGGCAAGGCGACGGCGATGAAATGGCGGGGCCGCGCCGCCCCGGGCAGCCGCACGACTTGGGAGAAGGCGACCGCGAAGCCGATGCCGGCGGCCAGGAAATAGCTGCCCACATCGAAAAGGTTGAACAGCAGGACCAGTACGCAGGCAGCGGCGAACGGGGCGTTCGCCGGGTCCAGGAAACGGGCCATCCGCCCCTTCAGGAAAAGGACCACCGCCGCCAGGGCCACGAGAAAAAGGGGCCAGCCGGTTTCGGCGAGGAACTGCAGGAAGAAATTATGGGCATAAATGGAGACCGGCTCGCCGGGGCGTACGTGCGGCGGCACCGCCGCCTCGTAGTTGCCCAGCCCCACGCCCAGCACCGGGGCCTGGGCCGCGACGCGGCCGGCCTGGGCCCAGTTGGCGAAGCGCAGCTTGGCCGGGGCCAGCTCGCGGGCCTCGGCGAAGCGCAACGCCACAACCAGGAAGAACACCAGCGAGATCACCATAAGCAGCGGCGCCAGATGGCGCAGGGTGAAGGCCCGCGAGACAAAGAGATAAAAGAGGACCGCGGCGGCAAAAAAAAGGATGCCGCCGAACGACTCGCTCAATACCAGGTTGAGGCCGCCCAAGCCAAGCAACGTTGCCCAGAAAGCCCGGACCGCTCCCCGGGAATGGCGAAGATAGTGGATGATGAAGATCAGCAGCAACCCGCAGACCATGGCGTACAGGGTGGGCAGCGGAAAGATGGAAAAAACGCGCCCCGATGCGGCGCGGGAGACCAGGGCTTTGGCGTAGAAAGAGGAGCTGTCCGGGGCGTTCTCCAGGATCAGCGGGAACAGCAGCCATTTCTGGGCCAGGCCGTAAGTGAAGATGATCAGAGAGACGCCGGCGCTGACCGGGGCCAGGATGCGCTCAAGACGGAAGCGGGAGCAAAGGGAAAGGAGAGCCAGCAGAAAAAGGAAATAGGTCAGCCGCAGAAGGAACAGCCCCTTGACGCCGCTGGCCGAAAAATTAAGAAGTAAAAAAAAAGCGGCTGGAAGAAATTTCCAGCCGCTTTCTTGGATCGAGTTCGTCCCGATTATCTCTTGACCCTGGGGCCGACGGTGAAGATGCCGTTGGAGTAGTAGATGTCCTGGTTGAAGTCGGCGAGGCGGGTGACCTCATAGAGGCCGGTCGTGCCGTCGTCGCCCTTGTTGCGTCCGTAGGAGATGACCGAGTACAGGTCCAGGTCCTCGTTGCCGACCGTGCCGCCCTGATAAGGCATGACCGTGCCCCAGCCGTCGGTTTCGGGCATCACCTTGATGTAGAAGGGGGAGAACCAAGAGACGTTGAGTTCGCTAACATCCGCGATCCCCTGGGGAACGAAGGACCAGTCGGTGATGTAGGACTCAATGGCGCTGCCGATCGACTTCATGTCGCCCATCGTCGCCTTCTGCTTGCCTTTCTGCAGGGCGACCAGCAGGTTGGGTATGGCGATGGCGGCGATGATGCCGATGATGGCCACAACGATCAGCAGCTCGACCAGGGTGAAACCTTTCTTATTCATTAGAACCTCCTTTATAGATCCTGACAATGGAAAGCAATTAATCTGCCAATTTTCTTTCAATCCAGAAGCGCGTTTTGAGACTGTCTTTTTGACGAGAGACAATAAATCGCCTTTTAAGTGACAATAATTGTCACCAAGGCGCACCGCTTGTCAAGCCCAAAGGAAAACTGTATGATGAGGTCGGATGGGTTTCGTCATTCCCCTGAAGCAGGCATAAGAGGAGTCAACCATGCAGTTCATCGACTTGGCGGCGCAGCAAGTGAGGATCCGGGCCGCGATTGAGGAGCGCTTCCGACGCATCCTCGATCATGGCCAGTACATCCTGGGCCCGGAGATCCGGGAGATCGAGGAACGCCTCGCCGGTTATGTCGGCGTTCCCTACGCCGTTTCGGTCGCCAGCGGCACCGACGCCCTGCTCATGCCGCTGCTGGCCGAAAACATCGGCGCCGGCGACGCCGTGTTCGCCCCAACCTTCACCTTCATCGCAACGGCCGGCGCCATCTCCCTCACCGGCGCCACGCCGGTCTTTGTCGACATCGACCCCGAGACCTTCAACATCGACCCCTCCAGCCTGGAGAAATCCATCGTCCTGACCCTCCGCTCCGGCAAGCTGAAGCCGCGCGGGATCATCCCGGTCGACCTGTTCGGCCAGCCCGCCGATTATCCGGCGCTGCAGGCGGTCGCAGAAAAGTATGGGCTTTTTGTTCTCGAGGACGCGGCGCAGAGCTTCGGAGGCAGCCAGAACGGCAGAAAGGCCTGTGCCCTGTCACGGGTCGCCGGCACCAGCTTCTTCCCCGCCAAGCCGCTGGGCTGCTATGGAGACGGGGGGATGATCTTCACCGTCGACCAGAGCCTGCACAAGGAGCTCTTGTCGATCCGCGTCCATGGCCAGGGGGCCGACAAATACACCAACGTGCGCGTCGGCATCAACGGCCGCATGGATTCAGTACAGGCGGCCGTGCTTCTCGCCAAGATGGAGATCTTCCCCGAGGAGCTCGAGCTTCGCCAGCAGGTCGCGGGCCGTTACAACCGGCTCCTGGCCGGGTCGGTCGCGATCCCGGTCATCCGCCAGGGGAACCTCTCGGCCTGGGCACAGTACTCGGTGCTGCATCCGCACCGCGATGAATTGATCGCGAAGTTGCGCGCTCAGGGCATCCCCACGGCCATCTATTACCCCATCCCCCTGCACCTGCAGCAGGCCTTCGCCCACTTGGGCTACCGCAAGGGGGATTTCCCGGTCGCCGAGAAGATCGCCGGCGAGATCTTCAGCCTGCCCATGCACCCCTATCTGGAGGAAGAGACCCAGGAACGGATCGCCGCCGCCATCCGCGGCATCTGACCCTCTCTTCCCGCGCCGATTGTGGTAAAATGATGCCGATGCGGCGCAGAAAGGATTTTTTGGTCTTCGGCAGTCCCCTCATCGAGGAAGCGGAGATCGCCGAGGTCACGTCCTCGCTGCGTTCCGGGTGGATCGGCACCGGCCCCAAGGTGCAGCGCTTCGAGGAAATGTTTCGCCGCTTCAGCGGCGCCCGCCATGCGCTGGCCGTGAATTCCTGCACCGCCGCCCTGCACCTGGCCATGCTGGCCATCGGCATCCGCCCTGGCGACGAGGTCATCGTCCCGGCGCTGACCTTTGCCGCCACGGCCAACGCCGTCATCCATGCCGGCGGCCGGCCCGTGCTGGCCGACTGCCGCCGCGACACCATGAACATCGATCCCGAGGACCTGGAACGGAGGATCACGAAAAGAACCCGGGCCGTCGTCCCGGTCCATTTCGCCGGCCGCCCCTGCGACATGGACGCCATCATGGCCATCGCCCGCCGCAGGCGGCTGCGCGTGGTCGAGGACTGCGCCCACGCCATCGAGGCGGAGATCGGCGGCCGCAAGGCCGGCACCTTCGGCGATCTCGGCTGTTACAGCTTTTACGTGACCAAGAACATCGTCACCGGCGAGGGCGGGATGGTCGTCACCGCCAGCAGAAGGCACGCCGAAAGGATCAAGGTGCTCGCCCTGCACGGCATGAGCAAGGATGCCTGGAAGCGCTTCTCGGACGAAGGGTACAAGCACTACCAGGTGGTTTACGCCGGCTTCAAGTACAACATGACCGACCTGCAGGCGGCGCTGGGGATCCACCAGCTGCCGCGCATCCGGCGCTACCACCGAAGGCGCGAGGCCATCTGGCGCGCCTATGACCGGGCGTTCCAAGGCCTGCCGGTCTTCCTGCCGGCGCCGCCGGCGCCCGGCACCCGGCACGCGCGCCACCTCTATACGATTCTCCTCGACACCGACCGCCTGCGCTTCGGCCGCGACGAATTTCTCGAGCGCATGACGCGCGAAAACATCGGCGTCGGCGTCCACTACATCGCCCTGCACCTGCACCCGTACTACCAGAAAACCTTCGGGTACCGGCGCGGCGATTTTCCCAACGCGGAATGGATCTCGGAGCGCACGGTTTCCCTGCCCCTTTCCCCGAAGCTGAGCGACGAGGACATAGCCGACGTGATCGCGGCTACCCAAAAGATATTCCACGACGATTCCGCCGCAGCGGCGCGCTGCGGGGGTCGTTTCTCCGAAACATGCCGCTCGGCGACAGCCAGGAACAGGAATGCATGCCCCAGATCCTCGCGGACAGGCCGAAAGACCGGAAGAGGCGCAGATGGGCGTTGACCGATCTCTGCCGGAGGCTCCGCCCCGGATCCTGTTCCTGCTGGGACTGCAGCGCTGCGGCTCGACATGGGTGTCCAACATTTTCGACAGTTCCCCCGACTCCCTTTGCTTCATGGAGCCGTTCTCGCGGGACCAAGGGATTTTCCGTGCACTTCCCGATGCGCCGCTGTTCCTGGAGGAGGGACTTCCCCTCCTTCAGGAGAGGTTCGCCGACTGCTTCTTGCCCAACCTCTTGAATGCCAAACGGATTTTCAGCCCGCGCGGCCTCACCTCTCCCGCATTCTTCGCCATGGAAAAGCGCCTGTCCCTGCTGCTGGCGAGCCTGCCTTGGGTGAGGCTCCAGAACCGGCTTCAGGTGGCCCGCCACATCAATTTCAACCGCTTTGACCCTTCGGCGCCGCTCGTGCGAAAAAAAAAGCGGCCGCTCATCGCCCTGATCAAGGAATTGCGGCTGTACGGAAAAATCCCGCTGCTCCGGCAATGGTTTCCCACCGCAAAGATCATCTGCCTGCTGCGCCATCCCTGCGCCCAGGTCGAATCGATCTTGCGCTGGCTCCGGGAAGGGAGGCTGGTGGAGCTCCATCGCGACCTCCTCGTCGTGACCGAGAGCCTCCGCGCCCAGAGGATCGGCTTGGGTTACGAGGAAATCCTTGAAAAGTGCCGGGGAGAAAACCTGGCCAAGCGCGCAGCCCTTCTCTGGCGCGTGGCCTACGAAGCCATGGAAAGGCAATTGGCCTT
This sequence comes from uncultured Clostridia bacterium, assembly GCA_964628035.1. GTDB lineage: Bacteria > Acidobacteriota > Aminicenantia > UBA2199 > UBA2199 > UBA2199. The sequence goes on from CAZVPI010000001.1 coordinate 53,512, forward strand.
GGACGCAGAAGCCCGGATTTTCCTCCACGAGGAATTCAGCATCCACCCGGAGGAGACAACGCAGCGGGCGTTTGCCTTCGCCGGCATCGACTTCTCCCAGTCGACGCGGCGCTACCTGGAGAAATCCTCCAAGGCAGATTCGCGGCACGGCGGGGTGACGAACACGCGTCGAAACTCGCGGGTGCATTACAGGGAATGGAGGGATAGGATTGATCCGGCCCTCGAGGCCGACATCCTGAGCATCGTGCGCGATTCTCCGCTCATGAGGCACTATGCGCCGGCCAAGGACGGATGAGCAGGTCGCCGGCGCCCCGTCCAGGACCCCGATCCCAGGCGGGGACATGACCGAAGGGGGCCACGACTCGCTACGGGCACGGACCCTGAGCGGTCTTGGCTGGAGTGGCTTCTCCCAGGTTTTGCGTCAGGCCCTGCAATTCGGAATATCCATCCTGCTTGCGCGCATCCTGGCGCCGAACGATTTCGGGCTGCTGGCGATGGTACTGGTCTTTGCCGGTTTTGCCTCCACCATCAGCGACCTGGGGCTGAGCGCCGCGCTGATCCAGAGGAAGAAGATCCAGCCGGGCCACGTATCGACCGCGTTCTGCCTCCAGCTCACCTTCGCTGCGGTGCTCTCGGCACTGCTTGCAGCCACCGCGCCATGGATCGCCTCATTCTACGACGCTCCGGCCTTGGCTGGAGTGAGTTATGGCCTTGCCCCCACCTTCTTGCTGCATGCACTGGGCAGCGTCCCCATCGCCCTTCTGCTTCGCCGGATGGCCTTCCGCAGTCTGGCCTTGATCGAGGCCACCTCGATCCTGGTCTCGGGCGGGGCCGCCGTCGTGCTGGCGCTGAACGGTTGGGGGATATGGAGCCTGGTGGCCCAAGCCCTGCTGGCAGCGTTCATTACGGCCGCGCTCGCCTGGCAGCAAAGCCGCTGGCGGCCTTGCCTCGCCTTTTCCATGGAGGCCTGGCGGGAACTGCGCCGTTTCAGCTCGGCCCTGACCGGGTTCAATGTCATCAACTACTGGATCCGGAATCTGGACAACCTGATCGTCGGCAAATTCATCGGTACGACGGCGTTGGGCCTCTATTCACGAGCGTATGGCATGATGATCTTTCCCATCCGCCAGGTCGGCGATATCGTGTCCCGGGTGATGCTCCCGGCCATGTCCTCTATCCAGGATCAGAACGAGCGGTTCCGGGAGATCTACCTGAAATCCACCCGCACCATCGCCCTGATCACTTTTCCTTTCATGGCCGGCATGGCCGTCCTGGCCGACCTGATCATCGTGCTCCTGTATGGGCGCCCCTGGAGCGCCGCCGCCGACATCCTTCGCCTGCTGACCGTTGTAGGCCTTCTGCAATCGATCGGCACCACCATCGGCTGGATTTATTCGGCCAAGGGGCGGACCGATATCATGTTCTATTTCAGCCTGTTTTCCGGAGCCGTGTATAGCGCGGCATTCCTGGTCGGAGTGCGCTGGGGTGTGCAAGGCGTTGCCGCCGCCTATGCCCTCAGCTTTGTTGGCTGTGTATGGTATCCTTCCTGGACGTTGGCCGGCCGCCTGATCGGACTTCGTTTTTCCCGGCAGGCGCGCAATCTGGGGAAAATATTTTGCTGCACCGTCCTCATGGCCGGAGCGCTCACAGGGCTGCGGCAGCTTCCCTGCTTTCAGGAGGACATGCCTTCGCTCCTGGCCTTGACCGCATCCGGAGCCGTTTTGTATTTCATCGCCATACGTATTTCCAGGGAAGCGGCCTACCATGAACTGGTCTTATTGTTGAGGGAACAACTGGCTGCGAGGGGCAGGAGGGCTCAGGTGCGATGACCAAAACATTGCCTCCCTCTCCCAAGGCCAGGGCCACCGACGGCTGGGTCGCGGCCCAGGTCCATCGCCGCTTCTTCGAGCGCTCGGAAACGTTCCTGCACGCCATGACCTCAGGCCTGCGGATTTTCCGGCCGGTCTACCTGGCCTGGGAATTCGCCAACCTCGACCAGTTTCCCGTGCCGGATACCGATCGCTTCTCCCTGGCCGCGCGCCCCGGCACGTGGCGCTGGGCAGGCCAGGGCATCGGCCGCAGGATCCTGGGACGCGAGCTGCCCGCGGAGAGGTTCCTGAAGCGACGGGGGGCGCGCCTGCTTCATGCCCATTTCGGCCCCAACGGCGTCTGGGCCCTGCGCCTGAAGCACTCGCTGGGGCTGCCCCTGGTCACGACCTTCTATGGCTACGATATGTCGCAGGCGCAGGCGCTCGACCCGCGGCACAACCGCTACCAGGATCTCTTCGCCCAGGGCGACTTGTTTCTCGTCGAGGGGCCGTTCATGCGCCGGCGGCTGGTGGCGATCGGATGCGCCGAGGAAAAGACGGCCATCCAGCGCATCGCCCTGCCCCTCTCCCGACTCCCCTTCAGGCCGAGATTGCCGAAAAGCGGTAGGGAAAAGACGGTAATCCTTTTCAGCGGCCGCTTCGTTGAAAAGAAGGGCATCCTGCCGGCGCTGGAAGCGATCCGGGGCCTTCGGCGCACCCACGAGAGCTTCGAGTTCCGGGTCATCGGCGACGGCCCCCTGAAAGCGGAGGTCGAGCGTTTCGTCGGCTCCCGGGGGATGGCCGCCTACGTCCGTCTGCTCGGTTTCGTGGACCATGCCGTCCACCTGCAGCAGATGCAGGAAGCCGACATATTCCTGCAGCCCAGCCGCACGGCTGCCGACGGCGACAGCGAGGGAGGCGCGCCCACCACCCTCCTGGAGGCCCAGGCCCTGGGGCTGCCGGTGGTGAGCACGACCCATGCCGATATCCCCTATGTCGTCGTCCCCGGCCGCAGCGCCCTGCTCAGCCACGAACGCGACGTCGCCGCCCTTACGGCCAACCTCGAACGGCTGCTGGCAAGCCCTGAGCACTGGCGGCAGATGGGCGAGGCTGGCCGCGCCCATGTCGAGGCGCACCATGACGCGGCCCGGGAAATCCCGCGTTTGGAAGACCTCTACCGGGAGCTGGCCCTTCCCCATGGCGGTTGAGAGCCGGATGGGCCGAATGCGTCGCCGGCTTAAGACCGGCCTTTTCCAGCCCGTCCACATCGGCGTCCTGATCCGCCGCCGGCACCTGTGGAGCGTCTGCTCCCGCCTGCCGCTGGACCGCTTCCGCCGCATCCTTGACGCCGGGTGCGGGCCGGGACAGGAGGCGCTGGAAATGGCCCGCGCCTGCCCCTGGGCGGAGATCGTGGCGCTGGACCTGCATGACGCGCCGCCGGCTTTCGCGGAGGCGCCGGCCAACTTGCGCTTCATCCAGGGCGACCTGCAGGGGATCACCTTCGCCGCCGAGTTCGACTTCATCTACTGCATCGACGTCCTGGAGCACATCCGCGACAACCGCGCGGTCATGGGAAATTTCTTCCGGGCGCTCAGGCCCGGAGGCTACCTTCTGCTGCACATCCCCGATGACCGCCGGCAGAAGCGATTTTTCCCCCGGCGCTGGTTCCGCGACTTCGACCGCTGGGCCGAGTACGAACACGTCGGCGAGCAGTACACGCCCGGGGAGCTGCGCGCCCTGCTGGCCGGCCTGGGGTTCACCGTCCTGGAGTCGCGGCACACCTTCGGACGGGCGGGACAGCTGGCCTGGGAGCTGGACCGGCTCACCGACGGGCACGGGCGCGTCAAGTCCATGCTGGCGCCCCTGACGAGATCGCTGGCCTGGATCGCCGTCCACTCCCGCCCGCGGCGGGGCCCGGCGCTGGCCCTGGCGCAAAAATGAGCGGCCGGCAGCCCCTGGTCTCGGTGATCATCCCTGTCTTCAACCTGGAGGGCTGCCTGGCCGAGACCGTGGATTCGGTCCTGCGGCAGACATTCCGGGATCTCGAGGTCATCCTGGTCGACGACGGCTCGACCGACCGCTCCCGCGAGCTGATCGGCGAATACGCGCAGCGGGAGCCCGCCCGGGTCCGCGCCGTGTTCCAGGCCCACGCCGGCGCTTCGGCGGCGCGCAACGCCGGGATTCGGGCGGCGCAAGGGGAGTGGATCGCCTTCCTGGACGGTGACGACGCCTGGCTGCCGCGCAAGCTCGAGATCCAGCTGCAGGCGGCGAGCGGCGATCCGCGGCTGAACCTCCTGTCGACGGCGGCGGAGATCATCGGCGGCAACGCTCTGCTTCCCGCTCCGAATCCGGGGCCGATCGACGTCAGGACGGAGCTGCTGCGCAAGGGCTGCTTCATCACTCTGTCGTCGGTCCTGCTCCGCAGGGAACTCCTCGCCGACGAGGGCTTCGACGAAACGCTGCCCGGGGCCCAAGACCTGGACCTCTACCTCAGGCTGGCGGCAAACATGCGCTACCGATTCATCCCCGAGCCCCTGGTCCGCTACCGCGTGCGCCCCGGCGCTATCAGCGACCCGCGGGGCACGCGCTACGTCCAGCTGCGCAGCCACCGCCGGATCATGAGGCGCGAAATGAAGCGATTAAAAGCAGGAAGCCCGGCTCTGTATCACCGGCATAAAAGGGAACTTCGCGCCGTCACGTCTCATCTGGCCCATGAAGCCGCATACCATTCGCTGTCAAGCCGCACGGCCTCCCTACGCGAGCGGCTGGCCGCCGCCTGCGCCGCCGTCCGCGAATCGCCGCTGCGGATCAAGAACTACCGCTTCCTGATGCAGGCGCTGCTGCCGCGGAGCCTGAACCACCGGCTGCGCGGGAGAAGCGATTAGAAGGGATCTCCGCCCGGGCCGGCGCAGCAAGCCCGTGCCAGGCTTGCCGCCGTGGCACAGGCGAGATAGAGCCAGTTTTTAAGACGCCAGGGCTGCCAGCGCAGCGCCTGCAGCGACATCCTCCCCATGGCCCGCCAGTCCTGCCGCTCCTTGGCCAGCCAGGCGCGGACATGAAAATTCCGGCCCAGCCCCGAGGCCAGCGCCAGCCGGTCGCCCGGGCCGCGCACGCAGCGCCGCTGCCTGGCCAGCACCAGGCCGGCCCACTCCTGCAGCTCGGATGCCCGTTGCGACATCATCCCGCCGTGGACGCGGCGCCGGGCCACCAGGACCTTGACATGGAGAAAAGGATGGTCCTCGGCCAGCCGCAGCCACAGGTCGAAATCCTCCGACATCTTCAGGCCGGGGTCGAACCCCCCGGCGGCCAGCAGCAGGCCGCGCGGCACCAGCACCTCGTGGCAGTGGATGAAGTTGCCCGCCAGCAGCTTCCTCCAGATCATCCCCGAGTGTTCCCTGCGCCGGACCGGCCGGGCGGCGGCGCCGTCGAACAGGAGCGAATCGCCGTAGACGAGCAGGTCGCCGCCTCCGTTCTGTTCCCGGGCCCGCAGCAGCCCGGCCACGGCGCCAGGCTCCAGGATGTCGTCGGAGTCGAGGAACAGGAGAAAATCCCCGTTGGCGGCGGCGATGCCGCTGTTGCGCGCCGCCGCCAGACCCTGGTTCTCCTGGAAGACGGAGCGGATGCGGCCGCCATAGCCCGATATCACGGCGCGCGAATCGTCGCCGGATCCGTCATCGACTACGACCGCCTCGATCGCCGGATGCGTCTGTGCCAGCGCCGAGTCGATCGCGGCGGGCAGAAAGCGCCCGAAGTTGAAATTGGGAATGACGATGGAGACCAGGGGGGGGCTAGCCATGGCGGAACCCCTTGAAGCGCGCCAGCAGCCCGCCCAGCGAAACAGCGGGACGGGAACGGCGCAGGCTGCGCCGCGAAAGGCGCAGCTGGCCCATCTTGCCGGGCAACGCCAGGAAGCCCTTCAGGAAGCTGCGGTCGCCGGCCAGGGAACGGATCAGGCGGGGAACAAGCCAGAAGGCATGGGCGAGGAACGCCAGCGACAGGACGGAGACATGCTTGTAAAGGAAGAGCAGGCGGTTCCTTTCGAACACGGCCTGGATCTCCCGCCGGCCATGATGCCTGCCGATGATCGTCGAGTGCCAGTGAAGAAAGCGCGAATGAGGAAGGAACACCGACTTCAACCCTTTCCTGGCCGCGCGCACCCCCAGGTCGACATCCTCCCAGTAAAAGGGGGAGAACAGCGGATCGAACCCCCCCAGCTCGAGGAAGAGAGAGCGGCGGAAAAAGGCAACGCCGCCCGTGGCGAAGGGGATCTCACGCCCGGCCTCATCGGCCGCCGCAGGCGCCGGGTGCAGGTCGACGATCCCCCGCCTCATGGCCAGCGAGAACAGGCGCTCGCGGCTGCCGTCGCGGGGATCCTGCACCTGCGGCTGTACGGCGAAGAGCCGCGGCTCATTGCGGAAGCGCTCCAGGACCTCGCTCCAGCCGAGGCGGTCGACGGCCACGTCGGGATTGAGCAGCAGCACCAGCTCGCCGCGTGCGAGCTCGACGCCGCGATTGGCGGCCTGCCCGAAAAAAACGTTCGCCGGCTCCTCCTGCAGGGTCACGCCCGGCAGCTGCCCGCGCACGAAAACGGCGCTGCCGTCGCCGGAGGCGTTGTCCACGATGATGAACTCGCACTGCGGCTCCTCGGCCTCGACCCGGCTCCGGATGCCCGGGAAATTCGCCTGCAATTCTCCCAGCGAATTGTAGGCCACGATCACCACGCTTAAAACCATCCCTTTTATTATAGCATGCCGCCGCGGAGAAAGGCCCTGGCGCCGGGCCGTTGGCCCTTGTTTCCTCCTGGGATCTGTGATAGGAGGGAGCAGGGCCCGCGGCCGTCGCGGGCCGTCAGGGAGGCGGGCGCGTGCTGGGCAACTGGATAAACTGGGGCGACCTGGCGGTGGCCTGGGAGAGGCTTCTCGACAGGGGGCCGGGATCCCTGCGCCGGCTGCTGGCTCCAAGTACGGAAAGGACCCGCACCCAGTGGCAACAGGCCTACCGCCACGCTCCTGCGGCCGATCCCCTGGCCATCCCCGGCCTGCAGCGCCGCTGGCGCCTGAAGGCCACGGGCGACCCCGAAATGGACTTCCGCGAATACGTATCCTCCCGCTACCTCGGCGGGCGGCGGGACCTGGCCGCCCTCTCCCTGTGCAGCGGGCCGGGATGGAACGAGGCGGCCTGGGCGCGCAGCGGATGCTTCTCCCGCATCGACGGCATCGAGCTGTCGCCGGAGCTGGTCGCCGACGCCAGCAGGCGGGCACGCGAAGCCGGCCTGGACGCCATCCTGCACTTCCGCCAGGGCGACGCCGGCCGCCCGCCCTGGCCCAGGGAGAAGTACGACCTGGTCCTGTCGGAGGGGGCCCTGCACCACCTGTCCCCCCTGGAGCGGGTCCTCCCGGCGCTGGCTTCCGTCCTGGCGCCCGGCGGCCTGCTGGTGATGACCGAGTTCTGCGGGCCCGACCGCTTCCAGTGGACCCGCGGCCAGCTGCGACTGGCCCGGCGGGCCCTGGCCTTGATTCCGCCAAAGCTGCGGCTCAAAGGGAACGGCCGGATCAAAAAAACGGTCCTGCGGCCGGGCCGCCTGCGCATGCTCCTAGCCGACCCGTCGGAAGCGGCCGAGTCATCGCGCATCCTGCCGCTTCTGCGCCGGCATTTCGTGCCGGTCGAGGAAAAGCCGCTGGGCGGCACGGTGGTGAACCTCGTCTTCTGGGAGATCGCCGGAAATTTCCTGAAAGCGGATGAGGAGGCCGCCGCCGTCCTGGAAAAGGTCTGCAGGATGGAGGAGCAGGGCCTGAGCTCCGGCGGGATCGCCAGCGACTATTGGTTCGGCGTCTACCGCGCGCGCCAGGCTCCGGAAGTTCCATGAGACGCCTCCGGAACAGCTTTGTTCTCCATGCCGCTTTCCTCTTCCTGATCGGGCTGCTGTCTTACCACCGCCTTTTTTCGGTTTATTTCCTTTCCGACGATTTTGAGTTGATCCGGCCCAATCTGCAGTGGATCGTATCCGGCACCGGGTTTTTCCGTCCCCTGCCCAAGGCGATCCTGGTCGCGCTCCACTGCCTCTTCGGGCTCGAGCCGTTCCCTTTCCACCTGGCGTCTTTCCTGGCCCACTGCGCCAGCGCCCTGCTGGTCTACTTGATCTTGGCCAGGCTTACGCGGAACCTTACGGCGGCGCTGGCGGGCGGCGCACTGTTCGCCTCCCACTACCTGAGCTCGGAGGCCGTCTATTGGATCTCCGCCCTGAACGCCCTGCTGGCGACCCTGTTCGCCCTGCTTGCCGTCCACTCCTTGTTGGCGTACCTGCAAGACGGCGGCAGGGCACATCGGACCCGATCTCTTTTCTACCTGGCGCTGGGCCTGTTGTGCAACGAGAACGCGGTCGTGGTGCCGCTGCTGCTGCTCCTGCTGTACGAATGCCGACCGGCGATCGCCACCCGGGCGGAATTCCCGGCCCGGCTACGCGCCCTGGCCGGGCATTTTACCGTGCTCGCCGCCTATGTCTTGGTCAAGCTGCCGGCGCTGGCCGCCGACTTCGACGCCGGCACCCTGTCACTCGGCCACCATGTGCTGCGCAACCTCCGCTTCATGCTTCTGTCGTTGTTCGCCTTCAATCCTTTCAACGACCTGCCTTTCGTGTATCTCGACGTCAAGCTGCTGAACGCCGTCCTGGACCGGCCTCTTCCGGCCCTGGTCCCGGAATTCACGTGGGAGCGGTTCGCCTTTCCCCTGGCCCTGGGGACCGCGATCCTCGCCTTTTGCGCCGTCGTCCTGATCCGCCGCGGTTCCAGGCTGCGCACACCACTGCTGGCCGTACTTCTCTCCACCCTGCCGGTCGCGGGCCTGGTCTCGACACACATCGCCTTCGGCGGATTCTACCGCCACCCGTTGCGGCTTTTCTATTTCCCCGCCTCGCTATTCATGATCTTCGCCGGCATCCTCCTGGACCAGGCTTCGGCCTGGCTGAAACGCAGGCGCGCGGGAGGCCTGCTGCGGCTGCTGCCGGCGATTTTCGCCGCCAGCCTGCTGCTGGCCGAAACGGTCAAGACCGGCGCCCGCGGGGCCGACTGGCAGAACGCCGGCTTCATCGCCCGCACCGCGCTGGAGCGGACCTCCGTCATCCTTGCTGCCCATCCGCAGGCCCGCCGCATGGTGGCCTTCAACCTTCCCGACAACGCCCGCGGCGTGTACATCTTCAAGAACGGCTTCGCCGCTGCGCTGAAGCTGCTCCATCCCGGCTCCACGGTAAAAATCGAGACGGCGTCCTCGCCCCCCGCCGCGTTTCCCGCACGGAGAGAAGGCGTGCTTTTTCTGGATTTCAGCGGCGGTCTGCCGCAGGTCGTCGCCGACTAGGACAGCGTCCCGCTCCTTCTTGAGCGCGGCAGGTTGGAATGCTATCATCTCCCCATCATGCGCATGGCAGCAAGCATCCCTGTCGCCGGCACTCCGCAGGAACAGCCGCGATGAGGATCGGCCTGGACGGCGCCTGCCTGTCTCCGCCGCTCACCGGCGTGGGCAGGTACTTCCACGGATTGCTGAGCGAGCTGATCACGCTGGCCCCGGAGATTTCCTTCATTTTGTTCATGAAAGGCCAAGACGACCCGGGCCTGTCTTTCGCCAACCTGCGCATTGTGAAACTGGATGGCCGAGGCGGAACTTTCTACTGGCAGAATACCCGTCTGCGCCGGGCGGCGCTGGGCGCCGGACTCGATCGTTTCTGGTCGCCCAACTACTCCCTGCCCCTGCTGCCGCCGGCCACGTCCATCCTGACCGTCCACGACATCTCCTGGCGGTCGCTGCCGGCCGATTACCCGGCGCACGTCCGACTGTACAAGAACATCACCACCGGCCGCAGCCTGCGCGCCGCCGCCCTCATCTTCACCGACTCCGACTTCTCCCGCGCTGAGATCGCGCGCCATGCGCCCGCGGCCACGGCCAAGCTGAAGCGCGTCCACCTTGGGATCGATGACCGTTTCCGGCGCGCCGCGGACATTGAGATCGCCGCATTTAGGGAGCGCTACGGGCTGGGCGAGCGGAAGATCGTCGGGTTCCTGGGGAGTTTTTTCGGCCGCCGCCATGTCCCGGAGTTGATCGCCGCCCTGGAGATTGCCCGCCGCCACGACCCCGGCCTGGTTCTGGTCCTGGTCGGCCAGAACTATTCCGTTCCCCCGCGCCTTCTCATCGGCAATCCGTCCCGGGTCGTCTGGCTGCCGCGCCTCCCCGAGGAGGAGATCAACGCCTTTTATTCCGCGCTTTCCCTCTTCGTTTACCTGTCCGACTACGAGGGATTCGGCCTGCCGCCCATGGAGGCGCTCAACTGCGGCACTCCCTCCCTGCTGTTGCCGCGGGGATCGCTGCCGGAGATCTACGACGGCCTGGCCCTGTTCGTCGACCGGCCGGAGCCGGGCCTGGTCGCCGATGCCATCATCGCGTTCCTGGGCCGGGAGCAGGAGACGCGGCAGAGCCTGCTTGCCCGCTGGCGGGGGCGCAGGCCCTACTTTTCCTGGCGGCGCGCCGCCGGCGAGTGCCTGAGCGCGATCAGGGGGGAGCCATGCCCGTCCTGATTGACGGCCGCCCGCTGCAGACCGCCTCAGCCTGGCGAGGCATCGGCCGCTACGTCGGCCATGTCCTCGGCCGTTTCCAGGGCGACGGGCGCTGCCGCTTCCTGTTTTTCCGCGGCGCCGGCGCCCCGGCGCTCGCCAATGCCGTTCCTGCTTCTTCGCCGCGTCGGCTCATCACCCTGAGCGACTCCCTGTTCCTGCCGCCGCTTTTCCGCCGCCACGGGGTGTCCTGCTATCACTCGACCGCCTACGCCCTGCCGCGCCGCGTTCCCGGTTGCCGCTACCTGCTGACCGTGTACGACCTGACCCTGCTCAAGCACCCCCGTCTTTCCCGCGCCCGCCACCGGGCGGTCTTCCGGCGCATCCTGGCTTCGGCCCGCCGGGCCGACCTGGTGCTGCCCATCTCGCGCTCGACCGCGGCCGACCTGCTCGATTTCGCCCGCCTCGACCCCGGGCGCCTGCGCATCGTCCCGCCCATGCTCGACGAGCACATTGCCCCGGAGCAGGCCGCCAAGCCTGCATTCGCCGTCCCCGGCGAATTCCTGCTGTACGCCGGCGGCGGCGACCCGACGAAAAACCTCGAGACCCTGTTCAAGGCTGTCCCCCTGCTCGGCGTGCCCCTCCTGGTCGCCGGCCCCATCGGCCACCGGCGGGCCGTGAGCCTGCTGGAGCGGGTCCCGGCCCGCGAGCGGCGACTGGTCACGTTCGTGGGCCACGTCCCCGACGCCGAGCTGGCCTGGCTCTATTGCCGGGCCGCCGCCTTCGTTTTCCCCAGCCTGAACGAGGGTTTCGGCTTTCCGCCGCTCGAGGCGCTGCGCTGCGGCGCGCCGGCGGTCGTCTCGCGCGCCGGCGCCCTGCCGGAGACCCTGGGGGACGCGGCGCTCTACGTCGACGATCCCCTGGACGCCGGCCAGTGGCGGGAACGCATCGCTTCCGTGTTGTCCGACTCCGGCCTCCGCCGCGCGCTTCTCGAGCGGGCGGCCGCCCTGCTGCCGCGCTACTCGCCGGCGGCTTTCCGCCGCAGCCTGGAAAGCGCCTATTTTGCCGATGAAGCCTAGCCGCTCCTTGTTCCTGCTGCTGCCCCCGCTCCTGGCCCTGCTCGTCTACCTGCCGTCGCTGCAACGCGGCCTGATCTGGGATTCGCGGCCCATGATCGAGGAGAACGACCTGTTGAAAGGGGGATTCTCGCCCGCCGCCCCCTTCGCCAGCGGCTACTGGCAGACGACGAGCCAGCGGGGGGCGGGATACGACTACTACCGGCCGCTGACCGTCCTCACCTTCATGATCGAGAAGCAGGCCTGGGGGCTTTCGCCCTGGCGGCTGCGCCTGGTCAACCTGCTGCTGTTCGCCTTGGCCCTGGCGGCGCTCCTGCTTTTCCTGCGCCGGCTGCCGGCGCCACCGGGAGCGGCCGAAGCCGCGTCCCTGCTGTTCGCCCTGTTCCCCCTGCACGTGGACAACGTCAACTGGGTGGTGGGCCGCTGCGACCTGCTGATGCTCCTGTTCGGCATCCTTTCCCTCCTGCTGTTCGACCTCTTCCTGGAAAGGAGGTCGCCCTGGTCCGGGCTGGCGGCCCTGGCCGCCTGGAGCCTGGCCCTGCTGGCCAAGGAGGCCTCGCTCTTCTTCCTGCCTCTCTTCCCGCTCCATGAGTTCCTGCGCCGGCGGCGCCTGACTCCCCTGCTCTACCTGCCGCTCCTGCTGACCGGCGCCGGCTACTGGCTGCTCAAGTCAACGGTGATCGGCCGCAGCGGCTTCCCTGTTCACGGGTTCGCCTCCCTCGGCGAGAACGTAATGGCGCCGCTGGCGGCGCTCGGTTATTATCTCCGTTCCCTCGTTTTCCCCTTTTCCGCCGACATGTTCCTTTCGCTGGAGGCCGTGCGCACCCCCCTGTACATCGCCGCCGGGACGATCTTCGCCATGCTCCTGGCGCTGGCGCCGGCCTGGGTTCTCCTCCGCTCCAGGCCGGGAAGCCCAGCCGGCGCCGCCGTCGCCGGCGCCTGGTTCTGGACCGCCCCCTTCCTCGGCGGCGCCCTGCTGATGGTCTTCACCCCCATCCATCCCTACAGCATTTCCACCCGCTACCTGATGGTCCCGGCCATCGGTTGCTGCTGGCTGCTCGGAGTCTGGCTCGCCTCCCTGCGCCCGCTTCCCCGCCGGGCGCTGCTTCTGCTGCTGCTGTCCGCCTCGGCCCTGGCCGTGACCGTTGGCTCGAAAAAATACCGCGACGAGGAAGCCTTCTGGCGCAGCGCCCTGGCCTCATCCCCGAAGGACAGCTTCTTCATGAGCCAGTACGCCGCCGAGCTGGAAAGAAAGGGCGACCACCTGGCCGGCGAGGCCCTGCTGCGCCGGGCGCTGAAGTTCAGGATGAAGCAGGCCACGGCCGCGGCCGTCTCCCTGCGCCTGGCCGACGCGGCCATCGCCGGGGCGCGCTATGACGAGGCGCTCTCCTGGCTGCAGCGGCTGCGCTCCCTGCCGCTCGGCCCGCAGCACGCGGCGCAGGGCCGGCGGCTACTGCTGCGGGTCCACCGCGCCCGTGACGACCTGGCCGCGGCCGAGGCGGTATTGGCGGAAATCTCCCGAGAGGAAGGGGGCGGGGCCGCGATCCTGCCGCAGGTCGCGACCTACCTGGCCTTTGCCGCCTGGGAACGGGCGCGTGAGGCCCTGGCGGAACGGCGGCCGGATGAGGCGGCTCTCCTGCGCCAGATCGCTGAGACGGAAGGGGCGTTCCGCGCCCAGGACGAGGCCGGGCGGGTGCGCTACTTCATCGGCCGCGGCAACTTCGCCGCCGCCTGGAGGCTTTGGCCGGGCAAGGATGCCCCGGGGATCCGCCAGGGGCTGGGCGCGGCCCAGCTGGCCCTGCTGGCCGGCGAGGAGTCCGAGGGGCGCCGGCGCATCGGGTTGCTGGCGCGTGACCACGCCAACGACGTCCAGGCGCTCAATTCGATCGGCAATCTCCTCTATGACCTGAGGCGGGGCGAGGAGGCGCTGCCGTTTTACCGGCGCTCCCTGGCCCTGCGCCCGGGCCAGCCGGCCCTGGCCGGGCGCGTGGGACGCATTGCCGCGGCCCTGGATCTCATGGACCGGCCGGCTGCGGCAGGGGGCGGCTGAATTGCGCGAAGCCGCCGATTTCTCTACAATAAGGGCATGAGGACATGGCCGATCGGGAAATGAGCGAGATCAGGTCGAACGCCGACATCGAGCCCTGCCTGAGCGTGGTGATGCCGGTCTACAACGAGGCCGCCACCGTGGCCCTGGCTGCGGCGGACGTGCTGCGCCAGCGCCCGGTGCGCGAGCTGATCGTCGTCGACGACGGCTCCGAGGACGGCTCGCACGGCCTGCTCCTGCGCCTGGCGGCGCGCGAGCCGCGCCTGCGCCTGCTCCGCCAGGAGCGCAACCAGGGCAAGGGGGCGGCGCTGCGGCGCGGTTTCGCGGAGGCCTCCTCCCCCTATGTCATCGTCCAGGACGCCGACCTGGAGTACGACCCGGCCGAGTACCACCTGCTCCTGGCGCCGCTGCTGGCAGGCCGCGCCGACGTCGTGTACGGCTCGCGCTTCAAGGGCGCGCTGGCCCAGCGCGTGCTCTATTTCTGGCATTCGCTGGGCAACAAGTTCCTGACCTTCCTCTCCAACATGGCCACCGACCTCAACCTGACCGACATGGAGACCTGCTACAAGGCCTTCCGCCGCGAGATCATCCAGGGCGTGCGCATCGAGGAGGACCGCTTCGGCTTCGAGCCCGAGGTCACGGCCAAGGTGGCCCGGCTCGGCGTGCGCATCTACGAGGTGGCGGTCTCCTATCACGGCCGCACCTACGCCGAGGGCAAGAAGATCGGCTGGCGCGACGGCGTCCATGCCATCGGCTGCATCGTCAAGTACAATCTTTTCCGGCGCCGCTGAGCTTCAGCCCGTCCCGTACAGGCGCAGGGAGCCCCGCGTGAACAGGGGCGTCAGGCCATTCAGGTATGACCGCAGCTTGGCCATCTCCCCGGTCGTCAGGATCGCATAACCTTGCTGCAGCCTTTCCAGCTCGCTCAGGCTGACCGCCAGGAGCGAAAAACCGTCGGCGCGGACCGCGGCGAGGAATTCTTTGGGCGTACGGCTTCGGTTCAGGTACTTCTTGACGATGCCCTGGTCCAGGGCGGAGGAGAATCGTGCCGGCCTTTTCAGGTAGTAGTTGCGGGCCTCGCCGACCAGCAGCACCCGCGCCCTCGGCGGCGCCTTGCGGTTGATATGGTCGAACAGGGGCATGGCGGGAAAGGAGCTCTCCAGGTACTGCGCCGGGGTCTGTTCCCCGCCCAGCACGGCGCGGGCGCGGTAGAACGTCTCCAGCATGGCGAAGCCCAGGGTGAAGTTCAGGAAGACGACCAGGGCAAAGAGGGCGGGCAGGATCCTGCCCCCCGCCGACTCGCAGGCGATCGCGGCGTAGGCGGCCAGAACCACGAAGGCGACATGGACGAAGCGCAGGCTGGCCGTCAGCCAGGGGGCGCAGGCCAAGAGCAGCAGGGCCCAGGCCAGCCAGCGTTTTTCACGGACAGGCCCGAGCAGCAGGAAGGGGAGAAAGATCAGCGGCAGGGGCCCGCCCAGGCCCCCGTAGCCGTGGTTGAAGAAGGAGAGATCATAGGGCAGGCGCAGCAGGTCGGCCGGGCCGCGCGCCATGGCGCCCACGTCCTGCTGCATCAGGCGGAACCTTTCCGCGTCCCAGTGCGCGGAGGGGAACGTCTCGTGAAGGAACGGGAAAAAGGGATTGCCGGTGCAGGCCCAGTTCTTGAGCAGCAGCGGCGAGACGGCCAGCAGCACGATGGCGCCGGTCACGATCAGCCGGCGCATCTCACCCCGCTTCCAGGGGCGGAAGGCGATGAGGAAGAAGAGCGCCAGCGGCAGGGCGTTGAAGACCTTGATGCCCACGGCAAAGCCCCAGAAGGCGGCCGCGAGCTTCCAGTCGCCGCGCCGGAAGCGGGCCAGGGCCAGGAAGATGAACCAGGCGCCGACCAGGTCGTTCTTGCAGGTGGCCAGGAGGAACAGGCTCATGGGCATCGAGACGGCAGCCAGCAGGACGGCGAGGCGCCGCTTCGCCCCCCAGGCAATGACCGCCTCGTCGGCGACGCCCAGCAGGAACAGCGACCCCAGGAGGAAATGGAAAAGGCGGGGGACCAGGTCGCCGAGGAACACGGCGGGGACGAGGGAGATCTCGTAATAGATGAACGTGTTGGCATAGACGAACTGGGGCGTGGGCACGATGCCCCCCCACTGCAGGTAAAGGTTGGGGATGCCCAGGTGGTAGACCAGCGAGTCGTAAAAGGTCGGCGGCAGGGCGGCGTAGACCAGGGGCAGGAGGAACACCGCGTACTCGCCGGCCGGCCTGGAGAGGAACTCCAGCGCCTGGCGGCGGTTCTCGCGGGCGCCGCTGCCGGCCAGGAAGCGGCGGACAAGAAGCGCCAGCGCCGCGGCGAAGAACGCCAGAAGCGGCGGCGCCGACAACAGGCGCAAAGCGCCGAGAAGGAAAAAGAAGGCCGTGACCGCCATCAGTCCCAGCCCGGCCTGGACGGGAACGGAGACGTCGTCCACGCGCAGCAGCGAGGCCAGCGCGCCTCCCAGTCCGACGCAGAGGGCCAGGAGGAACAGGGCGCCCAGCATGGGCAGGACGACATGGCGGGCATGGGTGAAGAGAACCAGGTTGCAGGCGAGGATCACGGCCGCCGCAGTCAGCAGCGCCCGCAGCATCGGCTTGCTCATGGCCGCAGTATAGCATGTTTCCCCCGGGCCGGCCATTTGACATCGCCCCGGGTTTTCACGTATAGTGCCTGCGGCAAGGAGCGCGAAGCGCCCGCCGGCCGGCAGGGCCTGCGGGAATCGGAATCACATGCTGTCCTATCTCAAGGTGCAGAACCTGGCGGTTGTGGAGAAGGTCGGGCTCGACTTCTCCCCGGGCTTGAACGTCCTGACCGGCGAGACCGGCGCCGGCAAGTCGATCCTCATCGACGCCGTCTCGCTGCTGCTCAACAAGAAGGCGCCGGCCGGGCTGATCCGCGGCGGCGAGGAGAAGCTCGTGGTCGAGGCCCTGTTCTCCAGCAACGACCAGGAGACCGTTCTGCGCCGCGAGATCAGCCGCGGCAAGTCGCTCGCCTTTTACGACAACGAGCCGGCACCGTTCGCCCGCCTGCAGCAGGCGGCCGAGGCGCAGCTCAACATCTACGGTCAGAAGGACCACGTTTTCCTGCTCAACACCGCCAACCACCAGATCTATCTTGACCAGTTCGCCGGCAACGGCGCGATCCTGGAGGACCTGGCCGAGGCCTGCCGCCGGGTGCGCGCCCTGCAGGCCCGGCTGCGCGACCTGCGCGGCAGGAAGCAGCAGGCGCAGGAACGCCTTGACTACCTGGACTTCCAGCTGCAGGAGATCGACCAGCTGGACCTGAAGGCCGGCGACGAGGAGGCCTGGCGCGAGCGGCTGAGGATTCTCGCCGCCGCCGAGACCATCCGCGCCAGGGCCGACGCCCTGGTCGAGGACCTGTACGGCCGCGACGACTCGGCCTACGGCCTCCTGGCCCGCTCCCTGCCCGCCGCCGAGTACCTGAAAGAGATGTTCCCCGACTTCGCCCCGCTCAAGGAGGAGATCGACCGCTTCTACGGCGCTCTGCCGGAGATCTCGGCCACGCTCAGCTCGCTGGCGGCCAAGGTCGAGTTCAGCGAGGACGAGCTGAACGAGACCGCCTCCCGGCTCTCGCGCCTGGAGCGCCTCAAGGCCAAGCACAAGCTGGACGCCGACGGCCTGCTGCGCCGGGCCGAGGAGCTGCGCGCCGAGCGCGACGGGCTGCTCAACCTGCACGTCGACCTGGGCGATGCCGAGGGCGAGATGGCCCAGGCTCTGGCCGACTACCGTTCGCGCATGCAGGCCCTGCGCCAGGCGCGGGCCCAGGCAGCGAAAAAGCTGGCCGTGCTGGTGGTCAAGGAGCTGGCCCGGCTGGAGATGGCCAGGTCCCGCTTCGAGGCCCGGGTCGAGGAGGTCGTGCCCGACGAGGCCAACGTCGCCGAGAACGGCACCGACCGCGTCGAATTCTATTTCAGCTCCAACCCCGGCCAGCCTCCCGGCAGGCTGAAGGACGTCGCCTCGGGCGGCGAGCTGTCGCGGCTGATGCTGGTGCTGAAGTCGCTGTCGGGCGACGAATCGGGCGCCACCTTCATCTTCGACGAGATCGACGCCGGCATCGGCGGCAAGACGGCCGAGTTCGTCGGCGAAAAGCTGCGCCGCATCGCCGCCCGCAACCAGGTCATCTGCATCTCGCACCTGCCGCAGATCGCCCGCTTCGCCGACCGCCACTTCCTCATCCGCAAAGAGGTGCGCGGCGAGCGCACCTACAGCTCGGCCTCGGTCCTGGAGAAGGAGGAGCGCGTGCGCGAGATCGCCCGGCTGATGGCCGGCAGCGCCATCAACGCCGACGTGCTCAAGGCCGCCGAGCTGCTCCTGTCGCGCGCGGCCGAATGACCTTTTTCATCAAGACCTTCGGCTGCCAGATGAACGTCAGCGACTCGGAAAAGATCCGCCACCTGCTCCTGGAAAAAGGGCTGCGCCCGGCCCCCGAGGCCGAGGCCGACCTGATCGTCATCAACAGCTGCGCCGTGCGCGCCCGGCCGCAGGAGAAGATCTTCTCCTACGCCGGCCGCTTCCCGCGCCCCAAAAAGGTGATCGTCGCCGGCTGCGTGGCCCAATCCGAGAAACGAGGCCTTTTCGCGCGCCGGGCCCGCATCGACTACGTGGTGGGCACCCACCAGTTCCACCGCATCGGCGAGATCGTCGACGAGATCCGCTCGGGGCGCTATCCCGGGGCGGCCGTCGGCTTCAGCCGCAGCTGGCAGGAGCTCGTTCCCGGCGCCGGCGCCCGCGACAGCTCCGTGACCGCATTCCTGTCGATCATGGAAGGCTGCGACAATTTCTGCTCTTATTGCATCGTCCCCTTCACCCGCGGCCGCGAAAAGCACCGCCCGCTGGCGGCGATCCTGGGCGAGGCCGAGGCGCTCGCCGCCGCCGGATTCCCGGAGGTCGTCCTGCTGGGCCAGAACGTCAACCACTGGCGCGACCCCGCCAGCGGCGAAGGTTTCCCCTCCCTGCTGCAACGCCTCTCCCGGCTGCCCATCCCCTGGATCCGCTTCATCACCTCCTATCCCGGCTACCACGATCCCAAGTTCGTCGACGTCATGGCCGCCAGCCGCAACATCGCCCGCCACATCCATTTCCCGGCCCAGTCGGGATCGACCCGCCTGCTGCGGCGCATGAACCGCGCGTATACCCGTTCCCAATACCTGGGCATCGTCTCCGCCTTCCGCCGCGCCATGCCGGAAATGAAGTTCAGCTCCGACTTCATCGTCGGCTTCCCGGGCGAGAGCGAGCGCGACTTCGCGCTGACCCTGTCGCTTCTCGAGCAGGTGGGATACGAGTCGGTCTTCTCCTTCGTCTACTCGCCGCGCCCGCGCACCAAGGCCGCCGCCTGGCCCTCCGACGTGCCGGCGGCGCTGGCCAAGGAGCGGCTGCTGGCCCTTCAGGAGAAGCAGGCGGCGATCCAGCTGAAGAACAACCTGGGCCTGGTCGGGAGCACGCTGGAAGTCCTGGTCAGCGAAAGCCACCCGCGGAAAAAGGGCGAGAGGATCGGACGCACGGAAAGCTACCGCGTGGTCAACTTCCCCTCCACTACGCCGGTCGGCAGGTTCACGAAGGTGCGCATCACAGGCGCCGGCCCCCATTCGCTGCGCGGCGAGGAGTGCCGCGATTAAGCCCATGCCCGCAAAAACAGGGTGGCGGCCCGGGCGGGGCTTCATGCCCCTGTACCCCCTGTTGTTCGCCCTGCACCCGGCCCTGTTCCTCTATCTGCGCAACATCCGCGAGGTCTCCTGGCCGCAGGCCCTGTGGGCGAGCGCCGCATCCCTGGGCCTTGTCATCCTCCTGTGGCCCTGCACGCGCTGGATCTCCGCGGACAGGGAGAAGCGCGGGCTGAGCCTGCTTCTCTTCCTGCTGGTCTTTCATGCCTACGGCCTGTATTTCAAGGAAATCGCCGGCCTGCTGCCACAGGGCTGGCCGCCGCTCGCCGTCCACGGTGCGGCCGTGGCCCCCCTGGCGGCGACCTGGCTCGTTCTGATCCGCCTCATTCGCCGCTCGCGGGCCTCTCTTCCCATGTGGGGTCGGGCCCTGAATGCGGCGGCGATGGTCCTGATCGCCTGGACCGCGGCAGGCATCGTCCTGCACTTCGCCCTGGCCAACGGCCGCAGGCCCGCGAGCACCGCGCCTTCGCAGCCGGCTGGCGGCCAATCTCCCCCCGACATCTACTGCATCGTGCTTGACGAATTCGTGGCTCCCGAAGCGGCCCTAAGGCTCTTTGCCCATGACAACCGCCGCTTCGTCGCCGACCTGCGTTCCCTGGGATTCTTCGTCGCCGAGGGAAGCGAATCCCGCTTCGCGCGCAGCGAACCCGCCCTGGCCGACCTGCTGAACTTCGGCGAATACGACGCGAACGATGACCCCTATGCGCAAGTCCGCCGCAACCGCGTCGTTTCCTCCTTGCGGGGGAGAGGCTATCGCATCATCGAGTTCGCCGGCGTGAACTGGCTGTTTTTGGAAGCGGCCGACCAGCGCTTCTATTATGATCTCTCCCATGCCTCTCTCTTTTTCGACGATTATTACCGGACCCTGGCCGAAAGGACTCTGTTGCGCTTCCTGGTCGATTCGTGGCGGCACAGGAAGACCGACCTGGGCCGATACTACCGGCAGCGCATTCTGAGCGTGTTCGCGGATCTGCCCGCGGCGGCGGCCCAGGCAGGCCCCAAATTCGTCTACGTGCACCTGCTCTCCCCCCACGAGCCGTTCGTGTTCAGGGCCGATGGCGGCAGCGTCGCGCCGGAGCATATCTGGGACCATTCCGTCCCGCGGTATTACCTGGAGCAATACAGCTATATCAGCGACCGGATCGTGAAGCTTGTCTCCTCGCTCCTGCGCGAATCGTCCCGCCCGCCGGTCATCCTGCTGCTTTCCGATCACGGCTACCGCGGTTCACGCCGCCCGGACAGCATCGTGCCCAGGGAGGAGATGCGGCGCGTGCTCAACGCCCTTTATCTCCCTGGAGGCGCGGGCGAACCCCTTCCCGCCGACCTGCCGCCCAGAAACAATTTCCGCCTGGTCTTCAACCTCTACTTCGGCGGCGAATTCAAGCTGCTGCCAGCAGCCGGGAATACGGAGCGGTCCGGGGATTAGGAGGCCGCGACGTTCGCTTTCCAGGAGATCTCGACGTTTCCCTTCAGCATGGCCCAGACCGGGCAGATCGACCCCTCGGCCAGGGAAACGGCCTTCTCCAGGTCGGCGGGGCCGGCATCGGGGGAGGTCAGCGTGAACTCAAGGTCGATGCGGGTGAACGAGGTGGGATGCTCGCTGCGCCGCTGCCCCCAGGCGCCGACGCGGAAGCCGGCCACGGTCTTCTTCATCCGCCGCAGCAGCGGCACCACGGCCGTGGCGCTGCAGGCGGCAAGGCTCAGCAGCAGCAGCTCCAGCCCGCTGTAGCCCCGGCCCTCGCCCAGGGGCGGGAAATGGTCGGCGTCGATTGGCGGCAGGCCGCGGGTGGAGCCGCGCAGCAGCACCTTGTCGTTGACCAGCTCGACGGAAATGGAAGCTTGGTTTTCCATGAAGCCCCCGTGAATTCAGGATTTCTTTTCCAGCATGGCGATGAACTCGTCCTCGGAAACGACCGCCACCTTGAGCTTGTCGGCCTTGGCCAGCTTGGAGCCGGGGCCGGCGCCGGCCAACAGGTGGGTGGTGCGGGCGCTGACGCTTTCGGTGACCCGGCCGCCGCGGCGGCGGATCTCCTCGGCGGCCCGCGCGCGCGGGTTGAACGCCGTGAACGAGCCGGTGATCGCCCACACCTGGCCGGCGAAGGAATCGTCCACACGCGCCGCCGCCCCCTGCTCGCGGAAATTCAGGCCTGCGGCGCGCAGTTCGCGGATCAGCTCCAGGTTGGCCGGATCGCGGAAATGGGCCACCAGCTGGCGGGCCGTGGCCTCGCCGATACCCTCGACGGCGGCGAAGGCCTGCCAGTCATCGCGCGCGGCAACGGCGAGGATCGTGTCGATGTCGGCGAAGCCATGCTCCACCAGGGCCACGGCGCCGGCGGCGGCCAGCCCCTCGAATCCCAGGGAGGCCAGGACGCGGCGGAAGGGCTGTTCCTTGCTTTTCTCCACGCTGGCGCGGATGCGGGCGATCTTCCTCTCCTTGAATCCCTCCTCGCCTTCCAGCTTCGCGTAATCGAAGCAGTAGAGGTCGGGGATGGAGCGCACCCAGCCCTTTTCGTAGAGGAAGGCGATGGTTTTCTCGCCGAGCGTCTCGATGTCCATCTGCTCCTTGGCGCAGAAATGGGCGAGGGCCCGCCGCTGCCGCTCGGGGCAGAGGCCGTTGCGGCAGAAATGGTGCGCCCCCTCCTTGACCAGCGACGAGCCGCAGAACGGGCAGTGCCCGGGCAGCCGGTAGACCGAGGGATCGGCCTCGCTCTTTTCCAGGACCTCGTCGACGGCGGGGATGACGTCGCCGCGCTTGGAGATGGCCACCTGGTCGCCCGGCCCCAGCTCCAGCATGTCGATGTAGTCCTGGTTGTGCAGTGTGGCCCGGGTGACGGTGCTGCCGGCGAGCGCGACCGGGCTGAGCAGCGCCACCGGCGTCACCCGGCCGTTGCGCCCCACCTGCACCTGCACCCCCAACAGCACGGTGCGCGCCTGCGGCGCCTCGAACTTGAAGGCCATGGCCCAGCGCGGGTGATGGGCGGTGAAGCCCAGCTCCTGGCGCGCGTCGAGGTCGGCCAGCTTGACCACCAGGCCGTCGATGTCGTAGGGGACCCGGCCGCGGTCAACGCCGCGCCGGCGCAGGAAATCCTCGACGGCCGCCAGCGGCCCGGCCTCGGCCTCGGGGAAAAGCGCCTGCGCCTGTTGCCGCCGTGCCTCGTCGTCGCAGAAAAAGCCGAACCGCGGGTTGACGCGGAACCCCAGGTCGCGCAGCCGGGCCAGGACCTGCAGATGGTCGCCGAAGGGGTTGCCGGCGGGCCGGGCTTCCCGGCCGGCCGGGAAAAATCCCTCGTAAGCGAAGAGGTTGAGCGGCACGCGGGCGGTCTGCGACGACTTGAGGTTGCGCAGCGAGCCGGCCGCCAGGTTGCGCGGGTTGGCGTATTTCTCCTCCAGGGCGGCGTTGTAGCGGTCAAAGTCGGCGCGGGTGATGTAGACCTCGCCGCGCACGGCCAGCGCCCGGCGTTCGTCGATGCGCAGCGGCACCTGGCCGATGGTGCGCACGTTGTCGCCGACCTCGTTGCCGACCAGGCCGTTGCCCCGCGTCAGGGCGTGGCGCAGCTCGCCGCCCTCGTAATACAGGACGATGGAGGCGCCGTCGATCTTTTCCTCGACGGTGAAGGCGGCGCCGGGGCCGCAGGCCTCGGCGGTCTTGCGCAGCCAGGCCGCCGCGGCGGCCGGGTCGTAGACCTTGTCCAGGCTGAGCACCGGCACCGAATGCGCCCGCTCGGGAAAGCTGCCGTCCAGGTCGGAGCCGACGCGGCGGGTGGGCGAATTGGCGCCGGCGAACTGCGGGTAGCGCCGCTCCAGCTGCGCCAGCTCGTCGAGCAGCCGGTCGTACTCGGCGTCGCTGATCTCGGGGCGGGCCAGGACATAGTAAAGATGCTGATGGCGCAGCAATTCCCGGGCCAGCTCCTCCATGCGCTTGCGGGGTTCCATGCGGCTATTATAGGAAAATCGCCGAGGCGAGTAAATCGGGCTGAGCGCCTCCCCTTGACAAACGAAAGAAATTTTTTTACCATGAACGCGCGAATCCACCACCAAGAAGAGAGAACATGAGCCTAAAAGGGAATTTGAGTTCGATCAACCTGGCCGACATCATCCAGCTGGTTTCCAATTCCAAGCAGACCGGCCGCTTCGTCCTGCAGCGCGCCAGCGGCCAGAAGGGCGCCATCTACCTGAAGGCCGGCGAGATCGTCCACGCCGAGGTCGACGAATACAAGGGCGAGGACGCCATCTTCACCGTCATCTCCTGGGACGACGGCGAGTTCGCCTTCGAGGAGGGGGCCTTCGACGTCGGCGCCGGCAGCGTCATCCGCCCCATCACCTCGCTGCTGATGGAGGCGGCGCGGCGCATCGACGAGTGGAAGCTGTTGCGCAAGAAGATCGGCTCGATCAACGCCGTCCCCGAGTTCAGCTCCATCGACCGCCAGGAGCGGCGCAAGATCTCGCTGTCGACCATGGAGTGGGTCATCATCGCCAAGATCGACGGCAAGAAGAGCATCGACCAGATCTCGCGTGAGTGCGGCGTCAACATCTACGACACCTCGCGCATCATCTACGGGATGGTCACGTCAGACCTGATCAAATTGAAATAGCCGAGAATGGCAATGTTCATGATCGTGATAGCAGGGGCCATGGCGCAAACACTTTCTAACGATCTGGAAAAATACTTGTAAGACTTATTTTCCAAGCACCCGGCACCAAATCCCCAAGTCCCAAATTCCGATTTCCCAAACGAAGGCACTCGGGATTCTCTTTCCTTGCTTTGGACGTTGGGTCATTCGGTCATGGGAACTTCTTTGGAATGTGGTGCTTGAATTTTGGAGCTTTGGTCTACCCAGCTTATCTATATCGCTCAGTGGCACATGGCGTTTCACCAATGCCTTTTTGCTTTTGCCTTTGCAGTTTTTATTCCCGTGCCCGCTGCCACCACGACCACCAGCACGATCACTTACAGCCCGCCTGCCTACTCGACAATAACCAAGGCTACCGCCATTTCGCGGGTATGGGAAATGGACAAAAGGGCCCGCTTGAGCTTGCGGCTGCGGAACTGGCGCAGGGCGGCGGCGGCCAGGCGCAGCTGCGGCTTGCCCAGCTCGTCGTTCTCCACCTCCACGTCGCGCCAGCTCATGCCGTCGCGGAACCCCGTGCCCAGGGCCTTGAAGAAAGCCTCCTTGGCCGTGAAACGGGCAGCGTAATGCTGCGCTTTGGAGAACTTCGACTCGCAGTAGGCGATCTCCTTCTCTGTGAAGACGCGGGAGGCGAAGCCGCCGTCCTTCTCGACCAGCTGGCGCACCCGCTCGATCTCCACCATGTCGACGCCGACGCCTTTGACCATGGGGCGAGTATAGGCGAAGGGGCGGCCGAAAGCAAGCGCCGCGACGCCCGCGGCGGGATTCTTTTCCCCCGGCCGATGTGGTATACTGGCCGCGGACCATGAAGAAATTCATCCGCAAGCACCTGAAGATACTGCTCTTCGCCGCCAGTCTGCTGCTGACCATCCTGCTGGGCGTTTTCATCGGCCTGGTGCTGGTCTACCAGAAGGGATTCCCGCAGATCCAGAACCTGGAGGACATCAAGCCGGTGGTCATGACCACCCTCTACGACGACCACAATGCGCCCATCAGGGACTTCGCCATCGAGAAGCGGGTCATCGTCCGTTCCGCCGACATCCCGCCCCGGCTCAAGAACGCCATCGTCGCCGCCGAGGACAACCAGTTCTACTCCCACTGGGGCATCAACCTGCGCGGCCTGGTGCGCGCCGTCAGCGGCGTGGTGCTGGGCCGCAAGTGGGGCGGCGGCTCGTCGATCACCCAGCAGCTGGCCCGCGGCCTGTTCCTCTCCCCGGAGGTCTCCTACTCGCGCAAGCTCCAGGAGATGCTGCTGGCCATCCAGATCGAGAAAAAGTACACCAAGGACCAGATCCTGACCTTCTACTGCAACAAGATCTTTTTGGGCGGCTCCATCTACGGCATGGGGGCGGCGGCGCGCTATTATTTCGGCAAGCCGATCCAGGAGATCAGCCTGGCCGAGGCGGCGCTCCTCGCCGGCATCGTTCCCAACCCCAACGGCATCTACTCCGTCTTCAAGCGCCCGGCCAGCGCCCGCAAGCGGCGGGACTACGTGCTGCGCCGGATGCTGCTGCTCAAGTCGATCGGGGTCGAGGAATACAAGCGGGCGCTGCAGACTCCCCTTCCCGACAAGCCGGCCGACGCCGGCACCGAGTCCCTGGGCGACCACTTCACCGAGGAGACGCGTAAATACCTGGAAAGCAAATACGGCGACAACCTCCTGTACAAGGGCGGCTTGAAGGTCTACACCACCCTGGACGCCGAGGCCCAGCGCTGGGCCGAGGAGGCCCTGCGCGAGGGGCTGCGCGCGCTGGACAAGCGCCGCGGCTGGCGCAGTCGCGAGAAGCTCTTCAATCTGGCCGAAAACGGCCTGGACGTGGAAAAACACCGGCTTCCCTCCTGGGAAAACGCCCGCATCGAGGCCGGCCAGGTCCTCGAGGGCGTGGTCATGCAGGTCGGCCGCGCCGCGGCCAAGGTGCGCATGGCCGGCCTTGACGGCGAGCTTCCCGCCGAGGGAGCCCGCTGGACCAGGCTGCCCCTGGCCCGCCTGCTGCGCCGCGGCGACGTGGCGCTGTTCCGCATCCTAAGTTACGAAGCCAAGTCCGGGAAACTCGTGCTCGGCCTGGAGCAGGAACCGCTGGTCGAGGGGGCTTTCCTGGCCGTCGACAACCGGACGGGGGAGATCAAGGCCATGGTCGGCGGCTACGATTTCGGCAAGAGCCGCTTCAACCGCGCCTTCCAGGCCTTGCGCCAGACCGGCTCAACCTTCAAGCCCATCATCTACACGGCGGCCCTGGAAAACGGCTTCTCGCCGGCGACCGTCATCCAGGATGAGCCCTTCTCCTATGTCGATGAGTGGAGCGGCGAGCTCTGGGAGCCGCGCAACCACAAGGGGGATTACCTCGGGCCGCTGACCTTCCGCCGCGGCCTGGAGCTTTCGCGTAACGTGGTCACGGCGCGCATCCTGCAGGCCATCACCCCCGAGGTGGGCGTGCGCTACGCCAAGAAGTTCGGCATCACCTCCGACCTCAAACCTTACATGTCCCTGGGGCTGGGCGCCTTCGAGGTCACCCTCAAGGAGATGGTCGAGGCCTTCACCGTCTTCGCCAACCTGGGCACGCGGGTCAGCTCCTATTTCGTCCGCCGCATCCGCGACCTGGACAACAACATCATCGAGGAGAACGCCCCTGAGCGCCGCCAGGTCATCGAGAAGGAGACCGCCTTCCTGATGAATTACCTGTTGCAGGGGGTCGTCAAGTCAGGGACGGGCTGGCGGGCGCGCAAGCTGGAGGCGCCGGTGGGCGGCAAGACCGGTACGACGAACGACTACACCGACGCCTGGTTCATCGGCTTCACTCCCAGCCTGACGGTCGGCGTCTGGGTCGGCCTCGACCAGAAGAAATCGCTGGGCGAGGAGCAGACCGGCTCGGAGGCGGCCTCGCCGATCTTCGTCGCCTTCATGGAAAAATACCTGGCCAGGCACCCGGAGACGGGGAAGTTTCAGCCGCCTTCGGGGGTGTACATGATCGACATCGACAAGTACACGGGGAAACTGCTGACCCCCGACTGCCTGTATCCGTTCAAGGAGGCCTTCCTGCCCGGCACCGAGCCCCTGGAGTTTTGCAACGAGGAAGAGCACGAGAAGGTCACGGACTATTACAAGACCGGGGAAGACAACTCGGACGATTGACGCGCTGCGTACCGCGTCTTCCTTTTCCTATTTCTTGACCAGGAAAAAAACGTACAGCCACTCCCCGGGAGCGGCGACCTTGATGCGGTAGAATTCCTGGTCGCCCGTCATCGCCCGGCTGACCAGCCGCAGGCCGGAGCCGCTCCTGGCTTTGGCGATGGCCAGCTCCTCGAACAGGGGGTTCCTGCTCTCGTTTTGCACGGTGAAATAGGACGACCCTTCCCGGGAGGCCAGGGCCAGCCAATAATCGCCTGCAGGGTACTCCTTGCCCGCATGAATGAAGGGGCGGGGAATGCGCAGCCTGCTCACCTCGCGCCCTATGGCCGGGGGCGGCGGGGCCGGCTCTTCGGCCTGGACCTGAGCCTGCTCGTCGGGCTGGACCGGGATCTCCTGCGGCTCCTGCTCCTGGGCCGCCAGCAGCAGGGCACACAAGACCAAGACGGCGAATACGATCGCTTTCCTCATCGGAATCTCTCCTTGCCCGGATTATAGGCGCCCGCCGCCGATGCTGTCAAGTTCGCCCCAAAAAAAGGGCCAGGTCTCGGGACCTGGCCCTGGCTTTGCCCAGCGGAAACCGGCCTAGAAAATGTAGCGGAAACCCAGCAACAGCTTGTGATGGTGCTCGAAGTCGCGGTCCTCGGTGATCACCGGGGCGCGCAGCTCGCCGAAGAGCGAGCCGGTCGACTTGTTGTGGCGGAACAGGTTGAACCCCAGCTGCCCGACCAGGTCCATGCCGCCCTTGCGGAGCTCGCGCTCCTTGCTGCTGAAGCCGAGGCCGCCGGCCACATAGGCCGGGCCGGCGTTGAGGTTCAGCAGGGCGTTGCCCATGAAGAAGGACTTCCAGGGCTCGCCCTTGATGGGGACGCCGCCGCCCAGGGTGAAGACGGCGTCCAGGGTGTCCTTGACCAGGTTGACCAGCAGGCCGGCGCGGGCCCAGACCATGCCGGTGTAGGTGCCCTTCAGAAGGCCGGGGCCGCCTTCGACCAGGAAGGACAGCGGCGCCACGGTGCCGTACTTCTTGGCGGGAGGAGGAGGGGGAGGAGGAGGCGGGGGCGCCAGCACCTTGAGCGTGGCCTCGCAGGGATTGGTCGACTTCATGGCGTACTGGCCCTCGACGACGGCCGTCACGGCGTATTCGCCGACATTCTCCAGGTTGAGCTCGGCGCTGCAGTTCTCCGGAGTCAGCTCGAAGGTCTTGACGACCTGGCCGGCGGCGTCGGTCACCGTGACCATGGTCTTGACGGCGTTCTGGACGCCGCACAGGTCGATCGTGACCGGCGTGCCCAGCTCGGCCTCGGCCGGGGCGACCTTCAGGTCGCAGACCGGGGCGGGCACCTCGCTGATGGTCTTGAGCGATATGTTGCCGCAAATCTTGGGGACGATGAAGTCATAAAGCTTGCCGTCGCGGAAGATGGTGAACGTGTAGGCGGTGAGCGGTTTCTTGCCTGCCCAGACCACATCGTTCATGACCACCACCTTGCGGTTCTTCTTGAACATCATCCACTTCACGGTATCGCCGGGGTTCATGTCGACGGTCTGCACGTCGGCCTTCTGGATCTGCTCCAGGAAGGCGAAGACCAGCTCGCCGTAGCCGGCCTGTTCGAAGCCCTGCTTGACCTCGCCTGCCTTTTCCAGGGCGATGACCTTCAGGTCTTCGGGCTTCAGGTCCCTGCTCCTATAGAAGGGATGGTCGCCGAGCCGGGTGACCTTTTCCTCGGCTGTAACGGTAAATGCGAAGCAGAAAATCAGCAGCAGAAAAACGACTTTTTTCATGCGAAACCTCCTGAATCACGCGGTTTTTTTGCGCGTTTTTTTTTATACCAAGTGCTAAGCAAAAGTCAAGGGAAAAAGGCCGGTTTCTCAATAATGTTGCGGGCGAAGGCCGTTCCTGGCGCACGATGCCTTCTCGGGCCTGCACGCCCTGCTGGGAATGGCGGCGCACCTTGCGCCTTTCGGACGCCAGATCAGCGCGATCAAGGACGCCCCGGGGGGGGGGGGACCCTCCGGCCATTCCCCTGGAAAAGTTGTTTTTTCTTTGGCGACCATTATAATAGGTGCGTGAAATGCGCCCACTGCCAAGCTGACATCCCCGAGGGAAACCGCAGCTGTACACGTTGCGGTTGGCAGGCCGCCGCCGACGCGGAACGTTGCTCGCGCCTGAATCGGGTCTTTTCCGGCCGCTACGAGTTCCAGCGCCTGCTCGGCGCCGGCGGATTCGCCGAGGTTTTTCTGGCGCGCGACGTCCTGCTGGAGCGCGACGTGGCCGTCAAGATCCTCCTGCCGCAGCATGCCCAGGACCCGCAGACCGTCGAGCGCTTCCTGCGCGAGGCCCGGCTGTACGCCAAGCTGGAGCACCCGAACATCATTCCCATTTACGACACCGGCGTGTTGCAGGGCCATGTGTTCATCACCATGAAATACATCCGCGGCCTGAGCCTGAAGCAATCTCTCGCCGCCGGGGACCGTTTCGATTCCCCGCGCCTGGCCGCCATCGCCGCCGGCGTCGCCCGGGCGCTGGCCTACATTCACCGCCAGGGGATCATCCACCGCGACATCAAGCCGGCCAACATCATCGTCGAAGGCGCCGCCGTCTACCTGGCCGATTTCGGCATCGCCCGCGCCGAGTCCAGCCAGACGCTGACTCAGACCGGCATGATCGTCGGCACGCCGCATTACCTTTCGCCCGAACAGATACAGGGGAAAAGGATCGACGCCCGCTCGGACATTTACGCACTGGGCGCCACCCTGTACGAGCTGGCCAGCGGAAGGCCCCCGTTCTGCGGCGATTCGCCGCTGGAGATCCTCTACCAGCACATCAACGAGAGCGCCCGGCCGCTGAAGGACCTGGCACCGGGCATCGAGCCAACGCTGGAGCGCGTCATCAGCCGCTGCATCGCCAAGGATCCCGCGCGCCGCTTCCAGAACGCCGACGGCATCGCGGACCTTCTCGACCGCGCCGAGCGCGGCCGCAGCGCCGCCCTGGAAAGGACGGCCCTGACCGAGGCCACGGCGATGCGCCGCGGCAAGCGCCTGCCGCTGGCGCTGGCCGCCGTCGGGCTGCTCGCATCGCTGGCCGGCGTTGCCTACTATCTTTGGCTTCGCCCCGGTCCGGCCGCCGTCGCCACGCGGCCGTCGGGCGCCGATTCCAGGCGGGCCGCCGGGAGCACGGCCTCCGCAGCGACCGGCAAGGAGATCTCCGCCGAGCAAGCCGCCGCGGCTCCCTCCCAGGCCCCTGGCGACTCCGGCGGCGAGCTCCTGCCGCCTGCGGAGCGGCAGCAGGAGCCCGAACCCGTGGCCGACCTGAAACCGGGCCCGGGCCAGTCCGGCCCGCAGAGTCCCGCCGGGAAAGGGAACCCGGCACGGGTTAATCCCGAAAACGCGGCCCGGCCGGCCGGCGCCGCCTCTGTCCCGGAACGGGCCCGTTCCGACGGTGCGTCCGCTCCGGCCGTTGTCGCGCCGTCTCCGGGAACGGTCCGCTTCAGCTCCTTCCCCCCGCTGGCCGACGTGATCTACAAGGGCGAAAGGATCGGCAACACCGAGCAGGTTTTTGAAAAGGAGCTTCCCGCCGGCGAGCACGTGTTCACGTTCACGATCCCGGGTTATCAGTCGGCGCAGGTGCCGTTGACGGTCGAACCGGGGAAGCTGGCCAAGGCCCACCACCGCTTCCCCCCTTTTCGCCAATTCACCGTCACCGCCAGGCCTTTCGGGCGCATCGACATCGACGGCCGGGACTATGGCGACACGCCGCAAACGATCAAGCTGGCCTACGGCGAGCACCTGGTGCGCGTGACCAAGCAAGGGTACCGCGCGGGGGAAAAGAGGATCGTCATCGACCAGGAGTCGAAGAATACGCTGTTTTTTGAACTCGAAAAGGAGGGAGACACATGACAACGAGACCGGCAACCGTATGGGCGACCATCATCCTGTTCCTCGCGGCCGTGGTCCCGGGAGCGCCCCTGCTGGGCGGCGCGGAGCAGACCGAGGAGACGGCCAAGCTGGTGCGCGAGGCCGACGAGGCGTACCAGAACGGCAATTTCAAGCTGGCCATCGAAAAATACCAGAAGGCCATGCAGCTCATCGGCGAGAAGAAGGAATTGGCCAAGACCAAGCAGGAGCTGTTCCAGACCATGACCTCCCTGGCCCTGACCTACTTCACCATCCAGGAGAACGCCAAGGCGCGCCAGCAGCTGGCCGACCTGATCCAGGCCGCCCCCAACCACGAGCTGGATCCCGAATTCTATCCGCCGAAATTCCTGGAGATCTTCCGCGGCGTGCAGGCGGAATTCCTGGGCAGCCTGAGCGTGACCTCCACCCCGCCTGGGGCCAGCGTCTCGCTGGACGGGGTCCCGCTGGGCGCAGCGCCGCTGTCCGTCCCCAAGGTCCTCAAGGGCAGCCATGCCCTGAAGGCCCAGCTGCCTGGGCATGAGCCCGTCGAGAAGAGCATCGTGGTCCAGGCCGGAGCCGAGAGCCGCGAAGCTCTGCTTCTGGAAGCGAAGGCCCCCGTGATCGAAAAGAGCCGGCCGCCGGCCCAGGCGAAGGCGAAAAAGAAAAAACTGTCGCCGCTGATCATCGTCGGCGGCGTCGCCGCGGCGGCGGTCGTCGCCGCCGTCCTGCTGTCGGGGAAAAAGAGCGAGGACAAGAAGGAGCTCCGCGTCTTCGACGTGGCCCATAGCGAGCCGGTGCCCATTGACATCGTGTTGCCCACCTACGTGCCACTCACCGTACAGGGCATCCCCTCCAAGGTCGAAAGGATCGAGTACCGGGTGGTGATCAGCCATCCGGGCCACATGGAGGACCTGACCATCAACATCGTGGGCACCGACAGCAAGACGCTGTTGAACATCTGGAACCGCGCCCAGGCCACGAGCGATCCCCAATTCATCAAGGGTTCGACCGAAGCCTTCAACTCCCTGCCCGGCAACGGCACCTGGCGGCTGCTGGTGCAGAATCCCGGCCGCAGCCCGGGCGGCCGCATCCAGGAATTCCTGCTGAAGATCTACTTCTACGAATAAAGTTCCGGCTGCGGGCCGGGCATTCTAGCGCTCGATGCCGTCGCGGGCCTGGATTCCCTGCTGGTAATAGTGGCGCACCTCGCGCATCTCGGTCACCAGGTCGGCGCGGTCGAGGATGGCCTGGGGGGCGCGGCGCCCGGTGAGGACGAGCTCGACCTCCTCCGGCCTGGACTCCATGAGGCGCAGCACCGGCTCGACGGGAAGGATGGCGAAATGGAGCACGACGTTGATCTCGTCGAGCACCACGACGCGGTAGCGCCCCGAGGCCAGGGCCGCGGCGGCGGCGGCCAGGCCCTCCTCGGCGGCCCGCCTCTCGGCCGGCGAGACCCCCTCTCCCGCATGGTGGAACTCGGGCAGGCCGAACTGCTCGATGGTGA
The DNA here is from genome assembly GCA_964628035.1 of uncultured Clostridia bacterium. Lineage (GTDB taxonomy): Bacteria > Acidobacteriota > Aminicenantia > UBA2199 > UBA2199 > UBA2199. The sequence continues at coordinate 85,832 of CAZVPI010000001.1, forward strand.
CCAGGCCGGAAAGATGGCGGGCGACGGCCAGCAGCTCCCCGTATTCACCCTTCTTCATGAACTGGGCCATGTAGGTGCGCAGGCCGCGCCCGGCCGCCCGCAGGGCCAGCCCCAGAGCCGCCGTGGTCTTGCCCTTGCCGTCGCCGGTGTAGACGTGGATGCAGCCCCTGGGGCTCATGCCCGCCTCACGTCATCTTCATCGAGTACATCTTGGAAACGCCGGGCTCGTCCATGCTGATGCCGTAGATGAAGTCGGCCTCCTCCATGGTCTTGAAGTTGTGGGTGATGATGACGAACTGCGTGTGGCTCTTCAGCTGGTGCAGGAACTTGAGGAAGCGCTGGATGTTGGCCTCGTCGAGCGAGGCGTCGACCTCGTCGAAGACGCAGAACGGCGAGGGCTTGTACTCGAACAGCGAGAAGAGGAAGGCCAGCGAGGTCAGGGTTTTCTCGCCGCCCGACAGCAGGCGCATGCTCTGCAGCTTCTTTCCCGGCGGCTGCACCTGGATCTCCAGCCCCGCCTCGAGCACGTTGTCGCTGTCGGTCAGGGCCAGCTCGGCCTCGCCGCCTTCGAAGAGGATCTTGAAGTTCTTGACGAAGTTTTCCTTGATGGCGTTGAAGGCGGCCAGGAAGCTTTCCCGGGAGTCGCTGTCGATGCGGGCGATGGCGGCGTTCATGTCGGCGATCGACTTGACGATGTCCTCCTTCTGCCCGGCCAGGAAATTGAAATCCTTCTCCAGGATCTCGTACTCGGCCTCGGCCGAGAAGTTCAGGCGGTCGCTCTCGCGCATGCGGTTGAGCTTGGCCACCAGCTCGTTGTACTGGCCCTCGAGCTCGGCGGCATCGCGCTGCAGGGCCTCGGGCCCGACCTCGATGTCCTTGAGCTCCATGCCCAGTTCCTGACCGGCGATCTCCTCCAGCTGGAACAGGTCCTTCTTGACGGCGGCGATCTTGATCTCACTCTCCTTCTTGCTCTCGCGCCACTCCTCCAGCGCCTTGCGCCGGGCGGCCAGGTCGGCGGCGGCCCTGCGCGCCTGGGCGCTCACCTCGTCGAGCGCCGCCTCGTCGGCCTTCATGCGCTTCTCCAGGTCGGCCTTCTCCAGGTTCAGTACCTTGGCCCGGGCCTGGATCTCCTGGATCTTGGCGGCGCTCTCGGCGATCTCCCGCTCCAGCCGTTCCATTTCCCTGGCGGCGGCGGCGATCTGCTGGCGGCGTTTCTCGGCCCGGACCCGGCTCTCGCGCAGCTGGCTGCGCCGCGAGCCCATCTTTTCACGCAGCAGGCTCAGGGCGTTGTCGCGCTGGATCTTCTCCTTCTCCTTCTCGGTGAGCCGCTGCTGCAGCTTGGCCCCCTCGGCGGCGGCCTCCTCCTTCTCGCGCTCGAGCCTGGCGTTGCGCTCCTCCAGCCCGGCCCGGCCCTTTTCCAGCTCGGCCAAGCGTCCCTTGAGCTTCTCCATCTCGGCGCTGAAGCCGTCGATCTCGGCCAGCGTGAGCTGGATGCGCTTCTGCCCCAGCTCGCGCCCCTTCTTCAGCGCCTCCAGCCGCGAGCGCAGGGCCAGGCCCTCCTCCCTGCGGGAGTGCAGCTCCCCTTCGGCCGCCTGCTGGCGCCCGGCCTTTTCCGCGATGCGGCCGGCGGCGGCCTGCAGGCCGGCACGGATGCCGGCCAGCCCCTGGCGCAGGGCGGCGGCCTGGCGCTCGATGCCCTTGATCTCGTCAAGGACCTCCAGGATGCCGCGGTCGCGGTTGCGGACCAGCACGCCGTTGGCGCCGATCACCTCGGCGTCCTCGGTGACGACATCGACGCCGTACTTGGCGAAGATGGCCAGGCCGTTCTTCAGGGTGTCGACCAGCACGCCGTCGCGGAAGCCGGGCTTAAGCTCCCGGTTCTCGAGCTCATAGAGCTCCTTGACGAAGCGGCGGAACCCGGGCTCGCGGCGGATGGCCTCGGGCAGGGCAGGGACGCCGGCCCGCCCCAGGAACGCCTTGCGCAGCCTGGGGTCCAGGGCGGCGTCGGCGTCGACGAGGATCGGCGCGTCCAGCTCGTCGAAGTAGAAGCTTTCCAGCACGGCATGGAGGTTCTTGGGCGCCTGCAGCTGCTCCTGCAGGCTGCCGCGGCCGGCCGCCGGCGCCTCGCCGTTGCCGGTGAGCTTGGCCTTGATCTCCAGGTATTTCTGGCGCTGCCGCTCCAGGTTGGCGATCTCGACCTCGGCGTCGCGCAGCTGCTTCTCCAGCGCCTCGCCCGCCGCGCGGGCGGCCACGGCCTCGGCAGCGGCGCGGGCCGACTCCTCCTCGCAGCGGGCGATCTCCCGGGCCATGGCATCGACGGCCGCTTCCACCTGCTCGGATTCGGGGTCGCGGGCCTGCTTTTCCAAGTCCTCGACGAGGTGGCGGCGGCTGGCGATGTCGCCCTCCAGCCGCGACAGGCTCTTTTCCAAATGGGCCGTCTCGTTGCGCTGGCGCGAGATCTCCACCTGCAGGTTGAACAGGTTCTTCTTGCGGTGCCCGTCCTCGATGTTGCGCGCGGCGAGGGCCCGGTTGATCTCCTCCAGGGCGTTGGCGAGCTCCTCGTCGCCCGCGGCGCTGGCGGCCAGCTCCTGCTCGAAGGCGGCCAGCTCGGCAGCCAGGCTCTTGTCCTGGCCCTCGATCTCGACGATCTCGGCCTCGCCCTCCTGGCGCAGGCGCTCGAGCTCGGCGATCTTCTGGCGCAGGAACTCCTGGCGCTGCTGGTTCTTTTCGATCTCCTTGCTGCCGTCGAGGAGCTTGTTGTTGTGGTCGAAGATGAACTGCTGGTGGTTCTTGATCCCCTGCTCCAGCGCCCAGCGCCGGCTTTCCATCTCCAGCAGTCCCTTGTCGAGCTCGCCCATCTCCCGGGTTTGGGCCGTCTCGCCGTTGATGAACTCCAGGATGCGGTTGCCCTGCAGGTCGAACTCCTCCTTGAACACGACGTATTTTTTCTTCAGCAGCGTCTTGAGCAGCTCGTTGCGCGAGTTCTTGACATCGCGGTAGCGGCGGGCGAAGTGGACCTGGTTCTTCAGGTCGCGCAAACGGCTGCTCTTTTCCTGCAGCACCAGCTCCAGGCTGTCCAGGTTCTGCTGGGCGATGATCAGCTTGCCGGCGGTCTCCTTCTTGCGCTCCAGGTACTGGGCGATGCCCGCCGCCTCCTCGATCAGGATGCGGCGCTCGCTGGGCTTGAGGTTGACCATCTTCTCGACGCTGCCCTGCTCGAAGATGAAGTAGTTGCGCTCGCCGATGCCCAGGTCGAAGAGGGTGTCCTGGACGTCCTTGTTGCGGCAGAACTTCTCGTTCAGGATGTACTTGCCCTCGCCGCTGCGGAAGAAGCGCCGGGCGATGTAGGTTTCGCCGTCGTTGTTGGCGAAATAGGCTCCGACCTCGGTCATGCCCAGCGGCTTCTTGGAGGCGCTGCCGGTGAAGATCAGGTCCTCGTTGTTCTCGCCGCGCAGGTTCTTGATGCGCTGCTCGCCCAGCACCCACAGCAGGGCGTCGACCAGGTTGCTCTTGCCGCAGCCGTTGGGGCCGATGACGGCGGTGATGCCGGGATGGAACTGGACCACGGTCTTGTCGGGAAACGACTTGAACCCGTGCATTTCGAGTTTTTTCAGGTAGATTTGCATGATCTCCGTCCCGGCCGCGGAGCGCCGGCCCCGTTCAATCTACCACAATTCCGCCCTGTTGTAAATTCGCCCGCTCAGCCCGCGGCCGGCCGCCGGGGCCGCTCCGCGGCGATCAGGGCCTCCAGGTACCTGGCCAGGATCGAGGCCTTGTACTGCATACCGGCCCGGTTGACGTGGATGGCGTCGATGAACATGCGGGCGTCGCGCATCAGCGGGAACAGGTCGATCACCGGCACACGGAGCTCACGGCCCAATTCCGCGCCGATGCGGTTGCAGCGCAGATGGGCCTCGGTCACGGCGCGGTGGAAGGGCCGCTTGGGCGAATCCCACTCGGGGTTCAGGGGGTGGGTGATGAGAACGGGGATGGCCCCCTGGTCGCGCGCGACCGCCACCATGGCCCTGAGCAAGCGCCGGAAATAACGGCCATCCGCCAGGCGCCCCTGCCGCAGGGCCGTTTCACCGTCGGGGTACGGTTTCTGCAACAAGGCCAGCACGTCTCCCGGGAGATAGGAGCGGCGCGACAAAACCAGGCCGCCGACCGCCCGGCACAGGAAGCTGACCCTCATCGCGGCGCGCAGGATCCGGGGCAGGGGGCGGTAGTTCCAGGAAAAGCGAAAGCGGGTGTTGTCGGGCCCGCCCTGGTCGGGATAGAGCTGTGCGAAGGCGTCGTTGGCCCCGCAATGGATCAGGACGATGTCGGGCTGCAGCTCGGGCACGAGCATGCAGAGGACGCCGATGAGCTCATGGGCGGTGTAGGCGGGGACGCCCAGATTGAATACCTCGACGGGAAAGGCAAAGCTTCGGCGCAGCCGCTTTTCGACCATGTCCGGCCAGGCCTCGCGGCCCGACTCGGCCATGATGCCGAACGTCGTGCTGCCGCCCAGGGCGACGATGCGCAGGGTGCCAGGCCGCTTGGCCGCCGGCCATTCCGGCTTGCGGAAGCCCCGGGAGTTGTAGGGCCGCCTCCCGTCCGGATAGGCGTAGCCGGGGTTCAGCATGTAATTGAAATACGGGTGGGGGCGGTAATGCAGCGTGGAGGTGCCGCGCTTGTCGCCGCTTTCGATCCCCAGGGTCAGTTCGATCATCTCGCGCGACCGGCGCGGGATCAGCACGCGGTAGGCGACATGGCCGAGCAGCTCCAAAACCGCGAGCAGGAGAAGGATCGCGATCGCCGTGAAAAACGCTTTTTTGCCTCGCCCCGGCGAGCCGCCGGGAACGACCCTTTGACGGGCCATCTCATCCTCCCTTCATTCTGGATCCCCCGCGGATCTTCCAGGCCTGCGGCGCAGCACGCGCGCCGTCTCGGCCAGCAGGAACAGGCTCAGCACCAGCAGGATCAGCCCGAAAAGGGCCGAGAGCAGGCTGTCGAAGCCGCCGCTTCCCGACAGGAAAGGCTTGACCAGCAGCAACAGCGACCAGAGGCTCATGACCAGCATCACGGCCAGCGGCGGGATCACGAATCCGGCGCCGCGGCCGCTGTTCCTAAGCCAGACCGCCAGCGCCAGCAGGGTCAGCGCCGCCAGCAGCTGGTTGCTGGAGCCGAAGATCGGCCAGGCCACCAGGTAACCCTTCTCCCTGGTGGCCAGCAGGAACGCCAGGGGCAGGGCCAGGGTGGCCGCCGTGGCCAGCGCCACGCCGGCCTTCCCCTTCAGCCCGGTGAACTCCTGCAGGATGTAGCGCGCCAGGCGGGTGCAGACGTCCAGGGTGTCGTAGACGAAGGTGGAAAAGGCGAGCAGGGCGAAGGAGAGGGCCAGCCCCGGGTCGATGCCGGCCAGCCCCAGGTAGCGGGCGATGCCCCGGGCATAGACCAGGTTCGGGTCCTCCTTCAGCTCCGGCGAGCCCGGGGCAAGGGCCATCACCGTGGCCAGGGCCAGGACGGCCACCAGCGCCTCGAGCAGCATGGCCCCGTAGCCGACCGGGCGCGCGTCGCGCTCGCGCGCCAGCTGCTTGGAGGTGGTCCCCGAGGCGACCACGCCGTGGAACCCCGAGCAGGCGCCGCAGGCGATGGTGATGAACAGCAGCGGCAGCAGCGGCTTGCCGTTGAGCAGGCTGTTCAGCCCCTCGAGGTTGACGGCCGGGTAGGCGGCGGGAATTCCGCCGAACAGGGCGCCGCCCAGGCCGGCGAAGATCACCAGGTAAAGGAGCCAGCCGCCCAGGTAGCCGCGCGGCTGCAGCAGCAGCCAGACCGGGATGACGGAGGCCAGGAAACAGTAGCCCAGCAGGATGACGTCCCAGCCCTTGACCGGCATGGCGGCGATCAGGCCGAGGACCGGCCCCGGCAGGCGCGGCCCGACCCAGATGATCAGCAGCACCAGCGGCAGGAAGAGGAGGGTGGCCCGCCCGGCGCGCCATCGGCGGCGGTACAGCAGGAGCCCCATGGCCATGGCCGCCAGGATATAGAGAAGCGAAGAGGCGGCGACGCCGGCGCCGAAGGGCTCGCCGCCGGCGCCCACGGCCCGGAAGGTCTGGGCGGTGATGTCGGTGAAGGCGGCGATGACGTAGACCAGGCACAGCCAGACGAAGGAGAGGAACAGGCGGTAGGCCGCGGGCGAAAGGTTCCGGCGCACGATCTCGCCGATCGAGGCGCCGCCATGGCGCACCGAGGCGACCAGGCTGGAGAAGTCATGGATGCCGCCGATGAAGATGGAGCCGAGGATGATCCAGAGCAGCGCCGGCAGCCAGCCGAACCAGATGCCGGCCAGGACCGGCCCGACGATGGGACCGGCGGCGGCGATGGCCGAGAAGTGCTGGCCGAGGAGCAGCCCCGAGGAGGCCGGGACGAAATCCTGGCCGTCATTCACCGTCACCGCCGGGGTGGGACGGGAGTCGTCGAGCCTGAGGCGCCGCGCCAGGAAGCGCCCGTACAGGAGATAGGCGGCGCCCAGGACCGCCGCCGAGACCAGGACGACCGGGGCGATCACGGCCGCCCCCGCCGGGGTTGTTGCTGTGGCATACGACATTGTACCACCGCCGCCATGGCCCGGCAAGGAATGACAATTGCCATCCGGCTTGCTCTTGTCTAGAATGAATGGATGAAAGCGCCTTTGCCCCGCTCTCTTTCCCCCGCTCCCCGCCACCTGCACGCCTTTCTTTTTCCCGTCTATGCCGTCCTGCTCCTCTACCAGCAGAACCTTGGGGAGGCCGCCCTGGCGCAGACCCTGATGCCCATGGCGGCCGGGCTGGCCTTCGCGGCCTGCCTCTGGCTGGCGCTTGCCCTCCCCTGCCCGGATCGCGAGAAGCGGGCCCTGGCCGCGTTCGCCCTGTTGCTGCCCTCATATTATTACCGGCCGCTCCATGACGGGCTGGCCGGCATGCTGGAGGCCTTCGGCTCCCCTGCGGCCGACCTTCCAGCCCATTTGGCCATCGCTGCCCTGGCCGCGGCCGCGATTCTTCTCCTTGCCCGCGCCCGGCGCTCCTTGGCCAACGCCAACCGCCTCCTGGGCCTCATCCTGCTCGCCCTCCTGGCCTGGTCGCTGGCAGCGATCGCCTGGCACCACGCGGCAAAGTCCGGGCAGCGCCGCGCCCGACAGTTCGTCCAGCGGGCGGGGATGAAAGCGAGCGCGCCCGACTCCGGCCGCCCCGACATCTATTGCCTCATCCTCGACGAATTCGCCAGCCTGGAGACGGCCCGCGACGTGTTCGGCCTTGACCACTCCGCCTTCGCCGACCGGCTGCGCACAGCCGGCTTCCACATCGCCGAAAAGAGCCGCGGCCGCTACGTGTGGACCGACCAGGCGATCGCCGCCCTGCTCAACATGGAGGAGCCTCCCGCCGGAAGCGACGCCGGCTGGCTGGTCAGGAACAGCCGCGCGGCCCGCTTCCTCAAGGACAACGGCTACCGGTTGTACGATTTCCCGTATCGCACGCTCACCGCCATGGAGCTTTCCGAGCGCCATTACCGCTTTCCCGTCGCGCGCGCCTCCCTGCTGTTCGACGACTTCTACAGGGCGCTGGCCGAGACGAGCGTCCTGTATCCCCTGGTGGAGCGCTGGCAGCGCGACGAGGAGCGCTACGGCGCCTTGTACCGCGAGCAGGTGCTGTACGCGTTCGACCGCCTGCCGGCGGTCGCGAGGAAGCCGGGCCCGAAATTCGTCCTGCTGCACCTGTACAGCCCCCACGCCCCCTTCGTTTTCGATGCCGAGGGTCGGTCGGTCGCAGCGGAACATCACCTGGACTATTCCGAGCGCAAGTATTATCTGGGCCAGTACCTGTACATCAGCCGCCGGGTCGCCGAGCTGGCGGAGAGGATCCTGCGTGAATCCGCCCGGCCGCCCGTGATCGTGATCCTCTCCGACCACGGCTACCGCGGCTCGATCCGCAAGCCCCACCTGCATGTCGTCGCGGAAAGCGAAAAGAAAAAGATCTTCCTGGCCCTGCACCTGCCGGGAGTCTCCGGCAAGGCGCTGGACCCGGCGCTGTCGCCGCTCAACGTCTTCCGCCTGATCTTCAACCGCTATTTCGGCCAGGAGCTGCCCCTGCTCCCGGAGCCTGCAGCGAACTGAGGGAGAGCCGCTTCCTTTCAGGTGCGGGTGTTCTCGTCAATCCAGGCCAGATAACGGGAGAAGCCGCGCCCGATCGGCAGCTGGACGATCTCGGGGACCTCGTACGAGTGGTTGGCGCGGATGAACTCCTCCAGCTCGCTGAACAGCCCGGCGCGCGTCTTGACCAGCAGCAGCCATTCGCGGTCGCGGCACGTCTCCCCTTTCCACTTGTAGAAGCTGCGGATGGGCAGCACCTGGACGCAGGCGCCGAATCCGCTGGCCACGATCTTTTCGGCCAACTCCTCGGCCGCCTCTTCCCTGCCTGTCGTCGTCAGCACCAGCGCGTGTCCGGCCGTATCGCTCATCGCCTGTCCTCCCCGGGCGCCCGCACCGCTCGCCCGCAGTATTGGATTGTATCGCCGCGGGCAAGAAAGGGCAACGGAAGGAACCCTGGAGACCCTCGCAAGAATTCGTGGTAGGAGCCGTAATCAATCGGACTGTCTCCACCTCTTGTGCCTCGGCGCGTCAAAACCCCGGAGAGGATCGCCGCCGCCACCCTGGAGCGGCTGCCGGAGGCGGTCCCGGTCACCTACAACATCGCCCCCAAGCCGCCGTCGGCCATCGAGGCGGTCTGAAGTCCGTCCATCACCTGCGACCCTTTTCCTTGCCAGGCGGGCGTGCAGGGCGTTGACCGCCAGCAGCGCCGCCGGGCCGTACCATTCCTGCAGCTCCATCACCCGGCCAGCGCCAGCGAGCAGACGGCGAAGGCGACGGCGCCGACCAGGCGGAAGACCGGCAGGAAGCCGGCGCAGGGAACGGCGTAGTCGCCGGGAGGGATGGCGGACGGCCGCAGGACGGCCATGACCTCGTCCTCCCTGGCCAGCTTGCTCATGTCGCCTTTGTGGAAGGGCAGGACCATGTGGACGAAGGAACTGGCGATGAAAACGGCCGCGGCCGGCAGGACGATCGGCAGCCAGAGCGAAAGCACCATCTCCATGGGCACATCAAGGGGTCATCCGCCGTCGCGGCGGTCACCCGGGATTATAAAGGACCCGCCCCATGATTGGAACAGGCGGGCCCTCCGCTCCGTGCCGGGGCTACAGCGCCGACTCCAGCGCCGGGATGACCAGCGGCGAGAGGGCGTCATAACCGGCCTGGTTGGGGTGCAGGCCGTCTCCGTCGTGAAAGGCCGCCGGGAGCTGCCCCTGGGCGTCGGCGACGCGCCCGTAATAATCGATGAGGACGATCCCCTCCGCCGCGCAATAGCCCCGCAGCCACTCGTTGAACGAGCGTATGTCATCGAGCTGCTCCTGGGTGCAGTCGCCCCGGCCCACGTCGACCGGAAGGGTGGTGCACAGGACGGGGACGGCGCCCAGGCCGCGGATGAGGCCGACCATGGCCCGGACGCTTTCCGCGAATTCGTCCAGGGGAGTGCCGCCGCCGGTGTAGAAATAAGCGCCGCACTCCTTGACCACGACGATGCGCGGCAGCAGCGCCTGCACTTCGCCCCAGGCCTGGGTCTTGTCCCAATCGTAATGGATCACCTTGCGGAAATCACGCCCGGGAAAATAACGGCCGAAGTCCCAGTTCTCGGTGATCGAGGCGCCGACAAAGGCCGCCCTTGCGTCGTTGAGGGTCCCGGGCTCCCCCTCGTCGGCTTTCTTGCATTGGCCGCCTGGCAGAAGCAGCAGCAACGCCAGCGCGATCTTCATCCCCTTCTTCATGCGCACCCCTCCTGTCGCAGGCTTGCCACGCCCCTCTCCCTGCAGATGAATGCCGGAAAGGCGGGTCGCATCTCAATCATTGAATACGGGTCCGGCTTGCCGTCCGCGGTCACGGAGACGATCCGTTCCGGGATCGTTTCCGGTCACTTCGCCTCGTCGATCATGCGCCGGGTCTTGCTTTCGACATCCTCCGCAACCGCGGCCAGGGCGGGGTCCTGCGACAGGGAGGCCAGCATGCCGCCGGGCCGGATCATGCCGATCCGCGTTTCGCCCTTCTCGGTGAACACCGAGATGCGGCAGGGCAGGGCCATGTTCAGCTTCATGTCGGCGGTCATCACCTTTGCCGCCTGCTGCGGGTTGCAGACTTCGAAGACCCGGCACTCTTCCGCGAATTCGACCCCCTTGCCGCGGAGCGTGGCGCCGACGTCATGGACATGGAGCACGCCGAACCCGTGGCGCTTGACCGCCGCCTCCAGGTCGTCCGCGGCCTGGGCTAACGATTTTTTCGATTTCACGATGTAATACATGCGATCTCCATCTCGGCTGCGTTGGGGCTTCTCTAAAGGATTATTCATGACGCGCCGGTCCTGGTCAACAACTCAGGAGGGGAAATCCGGCATCAGCCCAGGGCCAGGTCGACGGCGGCGCGGGCATGGATGGCGGTGGTGTCGAACAGGGGCATTCGGCCCGGCTTGGACTGCACCAGCAGCGGGATCTCGGTGCAGCCCAGGATGACCCCCTCGGCCCCCTGCCGGGCCAGTTTGTCGATCACCCGCCAATAGGCGTTCCGCGACTCCCGGCTGACGATCCCCCGCGACAGCTCGTCCATGATGACCCGGTGCACCAGCTCGCGATCCTCTTTTTCCGGGACCAGCGCCTCGATGCCGTGCCGCTCGCGCAGCCGCCCCTTGTAGAACTCCTGCTCCATGGTGAAGCGCGTCCCCAGCAGGCCGACCTTCCTCAGCCCGGCTTTTTTAATCTCGGCGGCCGTGGCGTCCACGATGTGCAGCAGCGGGATGGAGATTTCCTGATCGATCTCGGCGACGAAGCGGTGCATGGTGTTGGTGCACAGGACCAGGAAGTCGGCGCCGCCCCTCTCGATAGCCCGCGAGGCCTCGAGCATGTAGCCCAGCACCTGCTCCCACTCTCCGCGCTCCATGTGCGGCTCGACCTCGCCGAAATCGACCGAGACCATGACGCTCTTGGCCGAGTGGTTGCCGCCCAGCCGCTCCCGGGCGATCTCATTGATCAGCTTGTAATAAACGAGCGATGACTCGGCCGTCATGCCGCCCAGAAGCCCGATCGTCTTCATGCCTTACCTCCCAGGTCCCATGCGATTCTATCAGGAATCGCCGCCTCGTCGAAAAGGATCAGCGCATTCCCTGGCCTGGCGGGCGAGAAAAAATAAGGTGAAGATCTCGAGCAGGGCCAGGCCGGCGAAGGAAACGGTCAGCGGCGCCAGGGCGCGGGCCGGCAGCACGGTCTTGGCAACGACCAGGAGCAACGACAGGCTGTACAACGAGAAGACCAGGAGAGCAGCGGCGCAGGCAACGGCCGGGATCAGGCCGATGCGCCGCAACAGTCCGGCGCTGACCAGCAGCAGGAGAAAGACGAAAAAGGCGGGGACGAGCACGGCCTGCACCGCGAAGGCGGCGAGGACGAGAAGGAACAGGAAGACGGCGTGCAGGGCGACCAGCGCCCGGCGGAGTCCTTCCCGTCTTCTCGTTCCTTCAACCACTGCCGTGGTTCTCTTCGCTGCCGGAGAGCAGCGCCGCCACGGCGCGGCGGATCAGGGCGCCGTCGAAGCGGCCGCGGTTGTCGATGACGGCGTCCCAGGGCAGCGTAACCCGCGAAGCGCGGGCGTTGATGCGCTCGATGTCCTCGCCCGACGCCGGGATGTGGGCGGCGGCGTCGCGGCCGCGGATGCGGGCCAGGCACTGCGCCGGTTCGGCGACGACGCGCACGAGCGAGACGCGGGCCAGCCTGGCGACCTCGGAAAGGAGCCAAGGGAAATGGGGCGAGGCGCCGGTCGACTCGAAGCAGGCGGCGCCGCCTTCGGCCAGCAGGGAGGCCAGTTCGGCCAGCACAGCCTCGAAGCCCAGGCGGTCTGGATCGGGATGATTGGCGCCGAGGCGGGCGCGCGTCTCCAGGAACAGGGGCTCGACGCGCAGGAAGCGGATGCCGAGCTCTCCGGCCAGGAACTCGCCGATGGTCGTCTTTCCCGAGCCTTTCGGCCCGACCAGGATAATGACTTGCCTGCCGGCCGGCGGCGTCATGGCGGAAGCATCCGCTCCTTGGCGCCGGACCTATCCGGACCTGCCGCGGCGGCGCAGCAGCGCGGCCAGGCCGAGGAGCGGCGCCAGCAGCAGCAGGACGGCATAGGCCAGGGCGGCCGTCTCCCGGAGCCGCGGCGGTTGCTGGAGCACGGCCCACAGCCCCAGGCCGAGGAGGACGGCGCTGGCCAGAGCGGCCAGGCCGCGCAGCAGGGCGCCGGCGGAGCGGCGCTCCAGGACCGCGGCGACGAACAGCGGCGCCAGCAGCGCCAGCACGGCCAGGGCCGCGAACAGCCGCGCCTTGGGCAGGCCGTCGACGGCCAGCACAACGGCGGCGAAGATGAACAGGACCACGTTGCAAACGACGGCGGCGATCTTCATGGTTGCCTTCCTGACGCCATGCTAGCGCGGCGCGCCGTTGTTTTCAAGAGGGCGGCCGTTGCCGCGGATCACACGCAGCAGCGCGGCCAGGATGAAGACCTGGAAGGCGACGACCGCCGCGAAGCAGGCGCGCAGGAGACGCCACTGCGCGACCAGGTCGCCCCGGCCGCGATGGATGTCACGGAGCGCCGCATGGCTGACGAAAACGGCCAGCAGGGTGAGGAGGCCCAGGGCGAAGGCGATGGCCGCCTGCTTTCTCACGTTCATGTTCCCTCCCTCTCCGGCCACGACCGGAGCGCCGCCGCCCTGCTTGGGCTATTGGATTTCAAACTCCAGCGACAAGGGCTCCCATGGGCACGCCCCGGCGTCGCGCTCGGGTGGGCGCAGCCGCCGCAGCAGGACCAGCCTGGCCTTGGCTCCCGGCGCCAGGCCGTCCAGCAGCAGGGCCAGGTGGGAGAAGTTCCGCACCTTCCCGCCGTTGAACTCCAGGACCAGGTCCAGGGGGCGGATCCCGGCGCGATCGCCCGGGCCGCCAGCGGCCACCTGGGTTACCAGCACGCCCTCGCCGGCTTTGCGGCCCATGTCGGCAGCCTGGGCGGCGGTGACGTTCTCCCACATCAGCCCCGACCTGGAGAAGGCGAGCGCCAGCCCCCGCTGCGCCAGGGCCGAGGCCAGGGCGCTGACGAAGGCGCGCGCCGTGTCCTCCAGGGCGAAGAAGAAGGAGACCCGCGCGTCGGCAAGGATGTTTACGATCCACTGGCGCCCCTCGGGAGCCTTGGGAAAGAGGTCGCGCGGCCGCGGCGAGAACTGCAGGTCGATGCCGCGCACGGCGTCAAGCGGGATGGAGGTATAGGACTGGCCGCGGTATTGGTCCAGGTAGCCGTTCCGCCATTCGGCCGCGATGCGCAGGTCGTCGGCCTTTCCGGCCTGGCCCGCGTAGGCCTTGCGCTTCTTGGCCCGGCCCGGGACCAGCTGGGCCTTGCGGGCGAAAAAGACGGTGACCGGGAAGCGGGAGTCCAGGTACGCCGTTTCCTCGGCGACAAGCCTATTGAAAACCCCCTCGACCTCGGCGGCCGCCAGGTCGGCCTTGGGAACGACCCAGACCCAGCGGTTTGCCGCGGTATCGGGCCATATCCCCTGCGGCCTCTCCTCCTGGGGCGCAGCCGGCAGCAGTGTGCAGAACAGCGCCGCCACGAAAACGCATGCCGCCGAAACAGTCCGGATACCTTTCGCCCGCTTCATGGCAAAGCCATTGTACCACAATGATCCTGCCTGATGACCGATTCAACGGCGGCCGGACCTGGCGGATCCGCTACCAGCAGGGGGAGTCGAATGCCTCCTGGTTCAGGTCCAGGTGGCGCCAGCTCCACCGGAGGCTGAAGTTCTTGTTGTTCACCTCGGGGGCCTCCTCGGTCAGGGTCACGATGTGGAAGGCCGGATCGACCGAGTTGAAGCACAGGTGGAACCTGTCGGGGTCGGTGGGATGGACAGGCTCCACGGTCACGCGGTAGGTGCCCGGGGCGTTGAATACGATCAGGGAGTACTGGCAGATGCCGTCGCGGGTGAAGGCGGCCGTACAGATGGAGACCGTGCGCGTGCCGCTGACGAGCTTGAACTTCAGCTGCAGCCCCGCCAGCCAGTCGACGTGCGACCCGCCGGCGATCGCCCGGCCCGTCACCTTGTAGGCCTTGCGCTCCATGCGCATCTGCGGCAGGCAGGTCAGGTCGAAGACGGCGCGGTTGGAAAGGCGCGGGTTGGGGGCCAGAACCTCGATCTGCACCCAGTAGCCGGGAAAGCTGCCCGCGGCCCCGCCCAGCTCCCACTCATAGGTCACCGGTTTGGTCCCAGGCGCCTGGAAATCCAGGAAGAAGGTCTTGGCCCGGGCGCCGTCGCTGCGCCTCCAGGTGTAATGGACCCGGCCGGCGCGGTTGACGGTGATGGCGCCGGTGAAGACGAACTTGTGCGGGCAGAAGCCGCGGTGCTCGCGCTCCGAGACGGAGAGCGAAACGCCCGTCACCTTGAAAGCCTCGATGGCGGATGCCGCCGCAGACACGGCGAGGAACAACGCGATGAAAACAGCCACTCTGGCACGCATGAGCACCTCCATTTTTTTCAGCGGGCCATTCCCGCCCGACCAGTCTGGCCTATAAATGGGAGTTTGACACCTTCTATCTCAAAAATGAGATCAAGGCTATAGGCATTAGGCGAGAGGCTAGAGGGAAGAAAGGAAGACCTGGAAAGGCAAAAGTAGAAGAAGCAGCCCGAAGATATTCACCATGCACTCGAACAAAACAAGCTCTCAAGGCAAAAGTGCGAAAAACCAAAATCCCAATAGCATGAACGAAATTGCGACTTGTTCGATCAGGGTTGATACGCATTACGAATCACGATAGCTCGCGAAGTGCTCGCTTCTACCACTATCACTAAGAGATTGTTGTCTCTTTCGTTCCTGGCATCATTTTCTAACGCGCACCGGAACGCTCATGATGCCCAGGTCGATGCGCCCGGCCGGGCGCAAAAACCACTCCTCGCGGCGGTTGCGCCGCGCCTCGATCAGCCTGCGGAAGGTCTCGCTGTCGGTGCGCAAGACCTCCAGGTCGCTGCGCTCGGCCGGGGGAACGTCGGCGGCGACGCGGAGCGAACGGATGGGGATCCTTTGCTCCGGCCTGTCATAGAAGCCCATCGCGCCGCCGCCGCGGGGCAGCGATGAGAGGAGCTCCATCCCCTGGACCACGCGGCCCAGCAGGGTGATGTTGCGGTCGAGGTGGCGCGGCGCCTGGCTGATCACCACGTAAAGCTGGGCGCCGCCGCCGCTGTCGCTGGCGTTGCCGCGGGCGGCGCCGACCATGCCGTAGCCGTGGGCCAGCCACATCCTTCCCGCTTGGCGGTCGCGGGCGACCGGGAAGCCCTCGCTGAAGCCGACCTCGGGGGCGAACACGTCGCCGTCGGGAAGCGGCGTGAAGGGGACCTTGTCGTCAAAGGAACGGTCGAACTCGGCCGGCAGCGTCGCCCTGGCCTTCAGGATCTTGCGCGCCTTCGCCGGGTTCTCCTCCTCGGGATCGCCCCACTGCACCACGTAGTTGTCCTGGACGCGGAGGATGGCCAGACCGTCATAATATTTCTCGCGCGCCAGGGCCCTGATATTGGCCGCATGCAGCGGCGCGAAGGCGGGCGCGAGCTCGATGACCACCCGGCCGCCGGCCAACTCCAGATAGAGGGTGTTCTCCGGGTCGAGCGGCCGCCACTCATCGGCCCTGGCCGCGGCCATGACCTCGGCCACGGTCAGGGCCTTGGCGGCGGGAACGGCCGCGTCCTGGGCGGACATGGCGGCCGAGGCCGCCGAGAGGATCATGAAAGCAAGGACAAAGACTTTTTTTGCCGGCGTCATCGCGTCCTCCTGGAATGGGTCAGTTTTTCGCATTCAGGGAGCTCCGCGGAAAAAATTCCGCCCCCCGGGGTCCGCGCAAACGCTCAGGTGACCTTCAGCGTGGTGGCGATGTCGCGGGCCCAGGCCTCGATGGCCGGCCAGTCGCGGAAATCGCCGAAAGGCGCCTTGACCTTCTTCATGATCCAGCGCTCGAAAAAAGAGGCTTTCTTTTCGTTGAAGGCTCCGCGGAAAACCACGATCCCCCTGGGCTTGACGCGGTCCGCGGTTTCCCGCAGCCCCGAGGGAAACGTCCAGCCCTGCAGCAGCTTGTTGATGTCGCCGTCGCCGGTCGGTCCGCTGGAGAACAGCCACACCGGCCGCCTGGCCAGCTCGCCGGCGTGGGATTTCAGGTATTTCGCCGCCGGCCGCCGCCAGAAACCGGCGTAGATCCCGCTTCCCAGGACTACGGCCCGGTAGCCGGCCGGGTCGCC
Organism: uncultured Clostridia bacterium; assembly: GCA_964628035.1. GTDB lineage: Bacteria > Acidobacteriota > Aminicenantia > UBA2199 > UBA2199 > UBA2199. Next base: position 102,175 of record CAZVPI010000001.1, read on the forward strand.
GGCCTGGGCCGCCGGCTGAACGTCGACCGTGAAGCCCGACTCGCGGATGATCTTGCCGATGAACTCGGCGATCTCGGCCGTCATGCCGTGCTTGCTGCCGTAGGCCACCAACACCTTGTCGTTCATGCTGCCCTCCGCTCTCCAGGGATGTGCCGCGAATCCAAACCGTCCACGGCCCAAGCAAATACTATAGCTTCTTCAAGGAAAATCTTCAATGCTTCCTGCCCGGTTAGTAGCGGGTCACTTTCACCGGCTTCCGCCTGAGCTCCCAGCTTTGCACGTACGACTGCTTGCCGCCCAGGTCCTCCATGAACTTGCGGAACTCTTCGGGCACCTCGTCCATCAGGTCGCGCGACCCCTTCAGTTCCTCGGGAACGCAGGGCGGATCGGATGGCGGGAATTCGCCGGAGATCTCGATCTCCTCGTCAATGCCTGTTGTGCCGCCGGCATCCTCGTCGATGTCCTCGCTGATCGGCTTGACCTTGATGTCCATCTCGTCCCTGCCCTTGATGCGGATCCCCTGGACATCGATCTCACCCCTGAGAACGTAGGAACCATCCTTGCTATTGATCACCAGCTCGAGGTCGCACTCGCCTTTGCCGAGTCTGCGGCCCCTAGCCTCGGCCGTCTGGTCGGTTTTCGACTCGATCTTCCGCCCCTTATGCTCCATCTTGGTCAGGGTGGCGTCCATCGTGTCTTGGAAGGCCTTCAAGGTGGCCTCCTCGACCTCGTAGCGGGTCACGTCGCCGTCCTTTGCCTTGCGGTTCATCTTGAGAGCGATCGTCCAGTTCTTGCCAAGGTCGTACTCCATCCCCGGCAGCAACGAAGCCAGCCCCGACCCCTTCTCGCCGGCCGCCATCGACTCCTTCATCGACAGCGTCCCCTCCCAGCCGCATTGGTTCTCGATCTCGATCAGTTTGTCCTTCTTTTGCGTGTCGGCAAGCGGAGCTTCATCCTTGCTGCGAATTTCGCATGAGTTGTATACCGTGATCGTATCGGAGCGGTCGGCCTCTTCAGGGGGCCTGTACTCGACCTGCAGCGTGCTGCTGGCCACCCCGGAGGCCAGGAAGACAAAAACCCGAGCCTTGTCGTCCCCATTCAGTGGCGTGCCATTTTCAATCTTGCCCTTCGCGACGTGCACAACAAGGCGCACGGAATGGTACAAGGCCACCCCGGCCAGCTTGGCCGACGCCGGTTTCATCTGGGTGATGCGAATCGTGATCTTGACGTATTTCGATTCACACCAGTGGGGTTTCTCGTCGCACGAGGCACTGATCGGGATCTGCTCATAGGCAGTTAGGAGGGAATGGATCTGGGACGCGCTGATCTGTCCCTTCATGCTTTGGACATGTGAGGCAATATCATGGCCTTCGGCCACGCTAACCCAGCTGGCCAGCTCCGGCTCCCGGTAGTGGAGGGGAACGCAGTTCCTGTCCTTGCGGAAATCAGGATTCTTCGGGTCGCCGCTGAAATCCTCGCAAATCCAGCGGATGCACAATTGCGACTTCCAATTGAAGCCGAGCGCTATGGTCAGGACGGAATAGGGCTTGTTGGTGTTGATCTCGGTGAATTTACTGAAGGTCGCGTCCAGGATGTATTCTGGATCGGCGACAGGACCCGATAGTTTCAGCCGCGAGCCGGCGAACAAGGATTGGAAATGTTCCAGGAAGACGCCGCGATGGAATGTCGGGTCTTTGGCCCGGCTCTCCGGGATTTCCAGGCCGCGTATCTTTTTAAACGTGCCCGGCGCAAGCTCCTTATACCCTTGGGCATACACTTCGCACGTGCGATCGCAATCCGAGCTTGCCGCCGGCAGCGTCATCCGCCCTGCCATGGATAGCGTCATGAGGATCGTCCAAATCAAGATGCATTTCTCTAAAAAAAACTGCCTTGTTCTCATTTTTCCCCTCCTCATCAAACCGGGAATGGCCTCATTCTCCCGGCCTCCGGATCCCCTGTTTCAAGATGATTCAACTATAATCCCGGCCCCAATTTACCGCAATGCCCGGAGAGTAAACTAAAGAAAATTCACCGATTCGACGGCCTTGCTCAGGTCGCTGATAAAGCGGGCCATGGGGGCGCCGTCGACAACATCGTGGTCGACGAGGACGGTCAGGTGCAGAATCTCGCCAACTTTGATGCCGTCGCTGGCGGCTACCGGCTTGCGGACGATCGAGCCGGCGCCGAAGGAGAGCGGATGGACCGAGGTCTGGACGAACCAGCCGTTTACCCGGCCCATCATGCCCACCGAAGTGAAAACCACGTTGCCCATCTTCCTGAAAACAAAGCGTGGGCGATGGAACATGAGCCGCCAAGCCAGGCGGCGAATTGATCCGGGCAATGAACAGTAAATCCGCTCCGCAAGTCCGGCCCTCCGCTCCAACACCATCTGCTCCTTTTCCAGCCTCTCCGTCCTGGCTTTTTCGATCTCGGCGGTGATCTCCGCGGCCGTCTTCTCATTGACCTTGCGGATGACCAGCGGCAGGGGCACCTTGCGGCCAGCGACCTCCTTTTCCACCAGGAGCGAGACGTCGACGTCGTCGAAGACCATCAGCTTCCTGCGGCCGACGCGGAAGGCAGCTGCTTCCTTGTGATCCGCCACGGTGGCGGCGATCGCCTTGAGCAGCCAGCCGGTGAACGAGATCCTTGAGCCGCCCTGTTTCAGTTCCCGCAGCTTCCGCCGCGCCGCGGTCACGTCAAGCTCCAGCAGAGCGGTCACATAGTGCCGCCGCCGGCTGAGCGCCCCGATGTCGAGGGTGGCCAGGCGGGTGCGCGGGAATTCGATCATTCCCCATCCTTTGCCCGCCATGGCTCTGCGCTGGGCCGGTTTCCCTATTTCCCCCCGCCCACGCCCAGGATGCAGACCGGAACCTCGTCGTCGCTCATTTTCACCGCCTGCTTGACCTTGTCGTCGTCGAAGGCGCCGGCGATGCAGCAGCCCAGGCCCAGCGCCCGGGCCTGCAGGTAGACGTTCTCGCCGGCGAACCCCGCGTCCATCCACACGTAGCGCTCGCGGCCGCGCTCGCCGTACTTGCGCGTGGTGCGCTCGAACACCGCCGCGATGACCAGCGCCGCCGGCGCCTCGCGGATCCAGGCCTGGCCCAGCGCCGCCCGGCAAAGTTCCTCGCGGCGATCGCTCGCCTCGATCCGGGCCAGCTCGTGTGTCTCCGAAACGTAGCGGTAGACACCCGCGGCCAGCCCCGTCACCTTCCCGGCCACGAGATAGATCTCCAGGGGGTAGAGGGCGCCGGCCGAAGGCGCGGAACGCAGGCCGCCGCGGATGAAAGCGGGGCCGTCGGGGACCGGCTTGGTGATGCCATAGGCGGCCCACAGGAGTTGCGCCGCCCCCTCGAGGGTCAGCGCCTCGCCCGAGAAGCTGCGGAGCGAGCGCCGCGACTGGATCGCCTGCTCGACCGAGACCGCGCCGTCCAGCTTTGCTGCCGGGAGCTTGATCTTCGCCGGTTCGTTGCCTTTCAACGGATCACCTCCCGCTACCTGCGCCCAGGCGGGCGCTGCCGCGACGATCGCAATAAAAAAGAGCAAGGCCCATGTCTTCATTTTTGGATCCTCCCTGTTTCTTTCGGGTCAACATCTCTGCTTGACTTGATTATAGCCAACGGGTGAAACGATCTCAAGGCCCTGAGACAGGTTGAGTCGAAAAGCATTGGCAAGGAGCGAGGCAAACAGGGTTGGGGCAGAATCATGATAGTGAGCCCTATGCTGTGTGCTTGAAATGAACAAGCTCCCATGGCGAAAAAAGTAAAGGGGAAAATGCGAAACACCCAAATTCCACTATTTCAATGTCGTGAGCGGAAACAGGGCTTGCTGGATCATTGTTTTCGAATCACGACCCGCGAATTACGAATCACCAGAAAGCTCGAACATGGATCACTCATACCACTATCACCATCACGACCAGGAATAGATCGCTGCCGAGAGCGGAAGACATCAAGGGCGGTGGCGGACTTACTGGATGGTGATCGTTATGGGTTCGATGCCGGGCGGGTCGGCGATGAGGACGCGCGCATGGATCGTATAGGTCCCGGCCGGGACCGCCAGTTTGTCGTTGCTCAATTGGTCCCACATCTCGGTATACACGGCGGACGCTCCGGGCATGAGGTCGATGTAGGTGACCACGGCGGCGAATACCCTGGAGTCCGACCAGCGCCATACTTCGCTGCCGGCCGCGTCCAGGATCCAGAAATCGTAGATCTGGCTGCTGCCGAAGGTCAGCGTCACGAGGTTTTCTTCGTCATGGGCCAGGGTCAGCTGCAGGCGGATCGGCTCGCCCTTGGAGTATTCCGCCTTGTCCGTTGAGAGCGTCGCGGAACATCCCTGCAGCAGGCTCTCCGACTTGCAGGCGGCATGTGCCGCCAGGCCCACGGCCAGCGCGATCGCCGATGCCAGAGAAAAATATCGCCGCCAGCCCCTTCTGCCATATTTCATTCACGCTTCCCGGCCACGTGAATGAAACCCCATTCTATTCTTGATGACTACCATGCCGGCGAGCATGTTGTCAATGAGGAAAAATGTGACGAGCAGGAAAGAAAAAAATGACACTTCGCAATCTTCAAGAAAAAGCCATCCCCTCGATTCAGCGTGGCGGTCATTTCAACTCGAAAGTGACGGAAACGCTGGCACGGACGGAGATCTTGCCCAGGGCGATGGTCCCCGGGTCCTCGCCGCCGCCGGGCGCCTGCTGGATGACGTTCTGGGTCATGGCCTGGCGGTTCATCCCCCAGCCCGACCAGCCGCTGTAGCCCTCGCTGACCTGGACCGCCTGGCCGACGCCCCGGCCCAGCACCGACGCCATTTTTTCGGCCTTTTCCTTTGCCGCCTTCAGGGCCAGTTCCCGGGCCTGCTCGCGGAACTTCTTGAACTCGCTCACCTGGAACTGGACTCCGTCGATCCTCTCGATCCCGGCTTCCAGGAGCTTTTCGACCAGCAGCTCGAGCTTGTCGGGGCCGGCGATGGTCACGGCCATGGTGTTGGAGACGAAAAAGCCGAGGAAGTTCTCTTTTTTATAATCATTTTTATAGCGGGGCTCGATGTTGAGGTAGTCGGTCTGGATCTCCTTGCCCGACACGCCGAGCTTCCTGACTGCGGCGATGGCCCGGTCCATGACCTCGTTGTTCTTTTTCTTGGCGATGGCCATGCTGTCGTCCCAGGTCTCGATGCCGAAATGGATCGTGACCTTGTCGGGCTGGGCGTAGACGACCGCCTCGCCGTTGACCGTGATCCGGTGATGTTCCTCCGTTCTCGCGGCCCAGCCGGATCCCGCGCAGGAAAGGATCATCATCCCGGCCGCAAGCATCCGTTTCGCTTTCATCATGCCCACCTCCTGAATGATCCCAATATGATAAACGATAACCGCCGGGCCCGCACTGCCCTTTTTGGCGAATGTCCACGCGGCAATGCCGACGATGAAATAGACGGCGAACGATACGGCGAAATCGCCGGCATAGTCAAAAAGCACGGGAGCCAGCGGACCATGGTAGTGCGGCTTCAGTATTAGGACGACAACGCCTGCCAGCACGAATAAGACATGGCGCCTGGTTTGATTTGTTGTCAGCATTATTGAGCCCTAAAGTCACAAAGACAAGCACCGTCCCCAGTCATCCCCTGAGAAAGCTGCCGCCGTTTTTCCAAGTCTGCTGCCTGGACTTAGCGGATCCTGGAAGCGAACTCGAGGATCAGGAAAATAAACGAAACCAGGAGCAAGGCCAGCTTGGCCAGGAAAATCGCAAAGGGCGGGCCGACCACCCAGAGCGGCTTCTCGACCGGCGTATTCATGGGGAGTTTGTTGAACTGGATGATTTTCTCCTGCCGCCGCGCCCAGACCCTGAGCAGTAGAGTCGACGCAAGGTACTGCGCCATGTCACAGAAAAAGAACAAGACGATAAAAGCCAGCGCAAAGTTGATCTTTCCCGGGAAGGTCGCCTCTTTGGTCTTGAAGAACCAGCCGATGGCCGCCCCGGCAAAGGCCAGCTTCCTAGCGTTCTCGCTCAATGCTTTCGTGTTCTCCTGGTACTCCTTCCAGACATCCTGCAGGGTCATTTCTTCAAGCCCCTGATCTTGGCTCCAGTCTTGATCCTCGTCCCGGCCATCTCCACCTTTTCCCAGCCGTTAAGTCCTGAGGATAAGTTGAAAAAATCGGGATTATAGATCTTGATTTTGCCCAGAGGCTGAACCTCGATCGTTTTCCCTATCGATTTGACGATCCGGATCGCATTTCGTTCGGAGATCTCCTTCCTGATCTTCGGTTGCAGCTCGCTAGTGATCCGGTTAATGATCTGTACCTGGGGCTCTGACAGCGGGGGAGATGCGCCTGGTCGCGTCGCCTTTGCTCCGAGCGCAGCCTTAATGTCAATGATCCACCAGTTCCGACAATCCTTGCACGCGAAAGCAAAGCAGTTCTTTTCAAGTATGACCCAAACCTTAACTTCGGCTTTTCTTTTCCTCCCGCACTCCGGGCAATAGAACGTGACCTCGGTTAAAAACGGCGCTTGCTCGCTCATTCTCCCTCCTGAAATGAAAGAAAATTTAGAGACGTCAGACGCCAGACGTTAGACGTAAGCAAGAAAAGCAGAGTCAGAAGCGCTGTGTTTTTGGATGCAAAGCCTTACCCGATTCTTCTAAAAAATACAATTCTAATCCGCCCCTAATAGCCCAAATTTATGAAGTAATAAAGTAAAGCACCGTCACCCTTAGATCTTCAAATTTATTTTCATCTATTTTCATTGTTTCCAAGCTTCCGCCGGTGGCATGGTTGGAGGCGCCGGATCGTAGCAGCTGGTCACATTACCCATGCAGCGTATAAGTATAAGAGATAAGAATAATTACCGGAAAATGAATGAGCAATGGGGAAAAATGTGATCTATGCATTTTGTGGGAAATTCAGCGGATTGAATTCAGTGACAGTGACACCCTGAAGGTCCCCGACGAGGGGGTGACAGTGTCAGCGAGAAGCTCAGCGAGTTATTAATGGTAGCGGTAGTAGCGAGTAATGAAAGAGCTGTCGTGATTCGCAATTCGTGAATCGTGATTCGCAAAGACCCTGATCGAACAAGTCCAAATCTCGCTCATGCGATTGGACTTTTGGATTTTGTGGTTTTAGCACTTTTGCCTTGAGAGCTCGTTTATATCAAGCGCATAGTAAATGTCTTCGATCTACCTTTCCCTTTTTCCTTTTACCTTTTACCTTTCCAGTCCTTTTCCTCTTCCCTCCAACCTCTCACCCCTGACCTCTTCCCCCTAACCTCTCACCTACTTCTTCTTCATAGCTCTCTTCTTCATCTCCGCAGGCATCTTCTCAATGGCATAGCGCAATGCCGTCCTGGGCATGGCCGCCTTGTTTCGCATCACGTAGGCGAAAACCTCCTCCCTGTGCGCCTGGCCGGCCACCTTGAGCATCCAGCCATAGCCCTTCTGCACCAGGTCGTCGGGGTCGGCGAGCAGGATATCGGCGATCCGGAAAACGTCCTCCAGGAACTTCCCCTTCTTGGCCGGCACGATGAGCGAAACCGCGGCGCCGCGGCGAAGCCAGCGGTTCCTCGATCCAGCCCATTTCCTGAGCTCGGCCAGAAGCTCCGGATACCTCTCGACCAGCTCCCCGACCGGATGGTTGCACAGCGTGTCGCAGGAGGCCCAGTTGTCCACATACTTGCCGAGCCATTCCGCGAACACCCGCATGTCGGCCGGCGCGTACTCCCTGCGCACAAAATACGACCAATCGCAGGCCACGATGGTCTCCTCCAGGGCCCCCGAACGCCACAGTTCACCGCACAGCCCGAAGATTCTTTCCTTCGAACTGCCCTTGAGGGCAACGAACCGCTCGCGGGCGATCCGGTGCACGGTCGCCATGCCCACGCCGAGGCAAACCACCCCCTCCTTGAAATAGGCCTGTTCCCCCTTGCGCCTCTCCTCGTCCGAGTTCTCCCTCAGCTCCCGCCGCACCTGCCGCACCCTCGCGTCCATCCAGCCTCCTTTAGGCCCCCCAAGTGTAAGCGACCCGGCCCGCAACGGCAAGAGGCTCAGAGAGGAGACCGTGGTAATGATCGTGGCCGTGGCATTAGCAAGCCATGATCGAGCTAACCGGTGATTCGCAGGTAGTGATTGGTGATTGGAACAGCAATAGCCGATCTATTAGTGGCAGTAGAGAGCAAGGCAAAAGCCATCGTGATTTGAAATTCATGAATCGCAATTCGCAAAAACCTTTATCGAACAAGCTGTATTTTCGTTCACGACATTGGGCTGTTGGAATTTGGGTTTTTCACACTTTCGCCTTTTGCCTTGAGAGGTTGTTGATTTCAAGCGCGTAGTCAATATCTTCGAACTACTTTTTTTACTTTTACCTTTTACCTTTCCAGCCTTCCCCTTTCCCCCCGGCTCGCTTCTTGTCACACGTCACGCGCCACGCATCACGACGGCACGAAGGAGCCTCGTGTTACCTCCCCGCGCCATCCTCAGTATTCATGAATAGGTACGATTTCACTCCCGAGGAGGACGACGATGAAGAAGGCGCTGTTCGCCGTGCTGATGGCCCTGCTGATGGCCCTGCTGGGCACGCGGGACATGGGGGCCGTGGACGCCAAGGTCTACACGGCCAGGCACATCAACCCGCACGCCCCGGCCATCGACGGCCGCGGCGACGACCCCTGCTGGCGGAAGGCCGAGTGGAGCGGCGGCTTCACCCAGAGTGAGCCCGACTGCGGCGCCGCCCCCGGCGAGGCCACCGAGTTCAAGGTGATGTACGACGACAAGCACCTGTATCTGCTGGTCCGCTGCCACGACAGCCAGGCGGGGAGCATCGTGCGCCGCGTGTCGCGCCGCGACGAGATCGACGGCGACTACATCGCCGTCCTGGTCGACAGCTACCATGACAAGCGCACGGCGCTCGGCTTCAAGGTCAACGCCGCCGGCGTCAAGGCCGACGTCACCCTGTCGGGCGACAGCAACAACCAGGATCCCACCTGGGACCCGGTCTGGAACGCGGCTGCCGTCGTCGACGAAAAGGGCTGGACCGCCGAGATGGCCATCCCCTTCAGCCAGCTGCGCTTCGCCTCGGGCGAGAACGTGACCTTCGGCTTCCAGGTGCGGCGCCTGCTGCACCGCCGCCAGGAGATCTCCTCCTGGCAGCACATCCCCAGGGAGGCGCCGGGGTTCGTCAGCTGCTTCGGCGTCCTCGAGGGGCTGAAGGGCATCCGCGCCCAGCACCAGGTGGAGATCGTCCCCTACGCCGTGGCCCAAGCCGCCCTGTCGCCGCGCGAGGCGGGCAATCCCTTCGCCGACGGCCGCAGCGGCGCCCTGCTCGGCGGCCTCGACGGCAAGATCGGCCTGACCAGCGACCTGACCCTCGACTTCACCGTCAACCCCGACTTCGGCCAGGTCGAGGCCGACCCCTCGGTGGTCAACCTGACCGGATACGAGACCTTCTTCCAGGAGAAGCGTCCCTTCTTCACCGAGGGCAGGAGCATCCTGGACTTCCAGATCACGGGCGGCGACGGCGACTTCTCCATGGACAACCTCTTCTATTCGCGGCGCATCGGCCGCGCCCCGCGCCACGAGCCCGAGACCGGCCCCGGCGAGTACCTAAATATGCCTGCCGCGACCTCGATCCTGGGCGCTTTCAAGATCACCGGCAGGACGCGGCGCGGCCTGTCGCTGGGCATTCTCGACGGCCTGACCGCCCGCGAGACGGCCGCCATCGCCTTGGACGGCGGCCTGCGCCGCGAGGCGGTGGAGCCGCTGGCCAACTACTTCCTGCTGCGCGCCCAGCAGGACCTCAACGAGGGCAGGACCGTCCTCGGCGCCATGGTCACCGCCGTGCACCGCGACATCAGCGACGAGACGCTCGACTTCCTGCACCGCCAGGCCTACAGCGGCGGCTTCGATCTCTACCACAGCTGGAAGAACCGCCGTTTCCACGTCTCGATCAAGACCGTCTTCAGCCTGGTGCAGGGCAGCGCCGCGGCCATCGAGCGCACGCAAAAGTCTTCCGTCCACTACTTCCAGCGCCCCGACGCCGGCTATCTGGAGTTCGACCCGGCGCGCACCGAGCTGGGCGGCTGGGGCGGCAACCTGGAGCTGGGCCGGAACGCCGGCAGCGGCGTGAACTGGGCCGGCGGCGTCGCCTGGCGCTCTCCCGGCCTGGAGCTCAACGACATGGGTTACGTGGGACGGAGCGACGTGGCCATGGCCTGGGGCTGGGCCGGCTACCGCATCCGCAAGCCGACCGGGGCCTTCAACCAGCTGGGCGTCAACCTCAACGCCTGGCGGGGATACGACTTCGGCGGCGAGCCGGTCTTCGCCGGCGGCAACGTCAACTTCTGGGGCGAGTTGAAGAATTACTGGAGCGTCAACGCCGGCATCAACCGCCAGGGCGCCAACCTCTCGCTCGCAGCCCTGCGCGGCGGCCCGGCCCTGCGCTTCGACCCCGGCTGGAACATCTGGTGGGGCCTGGGCAGCGACTCCCGCCGCCCCCTCCTGGCCTCGCTGAACGGATCGCTTTACCGGGCCGACAGCGATACGCGCGAAAGCGGCGGGCTGAGCCTGGCCTTGGCCTACCGGCCGGGCAGCCGCCTGTCGCTGCGGGTCGCCCCCGGCTTTTCCTTCAACCGCAACCTCAGGCAGTACGTGGCCACACGCGATGTTGGCGGCGAGAACCGCTACGTCCTGGGCGAGATCAGGCAGAACACCTACTACGTCACCCTGCGCCTGAATTGCTGCATCACCCCCGACCTCTCCATCCAGTTCTACGGCCAGCCCTTCCTGAGCAGCGGCCGCTACGCCGGCTTCAGCCGCGTCGTCTCCCCCCGCGCCCGCGCCATCAACGACCAGCTGCGCCCATTCGCCTCCGGCGAGATCGGATTCGACCCCGAGGCCGGCGAATACCGGGTGCTCGAGGCGGGAGGCGCCGCCTTCTCCTTCGCCAGCCCCGACTTCCGCATCCTGGAACTGCGCTCCAACCTGGTGCTGCGCTGGGAATACCGGCCGGGCGCCGCCCTGTACGCGGTATGGAGCCAGGGCCGCTCCGGCGACCTGGGCCGCGGCGAGTTCGACCTGGCCGGCGGCTTCAGCGACCTGATGCGCCTGCCGTCGACGAACGTGTTCCTGGTGAAATTCACCTACAATTTCAACTTGTAGAACTCGGCGTACGGCTGACGGCCTGCGGCGGAAGGCAAGGCCATGTGCAGACTTCCATGAAGAGCGATAGACTGACGTGCCCTTGGGAACGGTGAGTTTCCTTTCAAGATCGTTCTCTTGCCGCGGCCGTGCGCCGCATGCCGTTTGCCGAAAGCCGATCAATTGAAATCGATCTTTTCTCCCGCCTCGATCCTCCTGACCAGCTCCCGCTGCCGCTCCATCTGCCGGTGCAGGCGCTCGGAGAGCCTCTGGACGGCGTCACTCATGGCGGCGCTGTCCTGCTCCAGCACGCCGGCGTTGTGCCAGACCTGGTACAGGGCGGTGAGATGGTAGGCCTGGTCCCAGAACAGGGCGCCGTATTTCAGCACCTTGCCCGGGAAGGTCTCCTCGACGCCGAGCAGGCCCGAAAGTTGAAGGATGCCGTCGCGGATCGTCTCCAGCATCTCGGCCTCGGTCTTCCCCTCGCTGGCGGCGAAAGAGGCGAAATCGCGGGCGGCCTTGGCCTCCTTGAGACGGTCGATCAGGCTGAACAGCCGCCGGTACTCCTCGAGCGCCTCGGGGGAGGCTTTGGCGCCCGGACCCTCGGCATAGGCGGCCCAGCCGTCGGCGCCCTGCAGGAACATGCCCATGCCGGCGTCGATGGCCAGGTCGAAGATCGCCTTGCGGCTGCGCTCGAATCCCTGCTGCGCTTCGTTCTCCCACTCATGGAAGAGTTTGACGTCGGCCTCCTGGGCCCTGACCAGCTTGAGCAGGGCCTGCCGCGTCGCCTCGACCTCTCGGTTCGCCTTCTCCAGCTCGGCCCGCCATTTGGCGAGCGGCTCCGTCCAGGCCTCAACCGGGATCACGTCGGTCTCCGTCCCCCCCGCCTGGGCCGCCTGCCTTTTTCGCTCGAGCTCGGCGGCGACCAGCGCCTCCTGCCGGGCGAGCCGCTGGCGCAGCTCCTGCTCCAGCAGCCGCATCCGGCCCTCGAAAGCGAGCCGGTCGAACCGATCCTTGCTCTCCCGCTCCTGGCGCCATTTCTTTTCCGTGGCGCTGCGGTCGGCCTCGGCCTCGGCCATGCTGGAATAGCCGTTCTCGCGCAGCCATTTCTCCAGAGGCGTCTCGCGGCGCGCCGGCCTCTGCTCGGCGTCGTCCGGAGGGGGCTCCCCGTGACCGGGTGGCTGGGCTACCTCGCCCCCCGGGACGGCGGCTCCGGCGAGAATGCGCCCGATTTCGTCGCGTACCCGGTCGCAGTCGGAGGCGCTGGCGATCTGGATCCAGGGGCTGCGGTCGGGTCCGTAGGTGGATTCATAGTTGATCCCCAGGCTGGAACAAACCTGCCTGACGTCGATCCCCTCGTACACCGCCGGCAGGCCGCAGCCGACCGCCTGCCATTCCTGGCCGAAGGCCGGCACGAACGGGGCCATGAACAAGATGACGGCCGCCAGGACGCGTCCCATTCTAGCGCACGGCATGGAGCACCTCCCCGCGGAGAGTCTCATGATTGGGCAGATAGGCGGTCGGCGAACTCGTGCTCCAGGCCTCCTGGCGAACCTTGAGCGGCGACCCATGGATGACCTCGCCGCGCACCGTCTCGATCATGTACTCGGTGCGTACGGGATTGAGCGCCTTGTAGTAGATGGTGTAGCGATACTCGAAATGCTTGCCGTCGAAGGCCACGGGCAGCCACTTCTCCTTGACCCAGGAGTTGGAATCCTTGCCGACAGCTTCCAGCCAGGGATTCTGGGCGAACATGCGGCCCTTGGAATCGACCCGGAAGCGGCTTGCGACCACGGCCTCGTTGAAGCGCACCGGCGGCAAATGCTGGATCCTGACCCACATGCCGGATGCCATCAGCCGCTTGTCCTGGTCGAGCTGTTCATGCGCCGCTCGGCAAATGCGCACATGCTTCACGGCCTCCTCGCGGTCAGGAGCGTCGGGGGAAAGCTCAAGGTACTTCTCATAGCATTCGGCGGCGCGATCGTAAACGTCAAGAACCTTATAGACCCGGCCGAGGGCGAAATGGACTTCGGGCCATGCCGGAGCGGCCTGTTCCACCTGCTCCAACAAAACGGCCGCCGATTTGAGTTCGTTTCGCGTCGCCGCCTGGCCGACCGCCTTCAGGGCATGGTCATAAAGGGTATGCGCCTCGCTGCCCGGCTCCTGGCCTGACAACGTCAGGATCAGGGCGGCGAACATGATGATCGCTGCGGTTTCTTTCATGGCTCTCACCATTTCTCGTCCAGGATCTGCTTGCGCTTGGCCTGGAACTCCTCCTCGCTGACCAGGCCGTCCTTGCGCAGCCCCTCCAGCCTGCGCAGCCTGGCGGCGAAGTCCATCGCCGCGGATTCCCCCTGCTCCATCTCCACCACCTCGGATGCGGTCAGCGGCACCGTCGCCGCCTCCCCCTTCTTGAAGCTGGCGAGGTTGCGGACGTAGTAGAGGATGATCCCGCCGCAGACCAGGAACCAGATAAGGAAAAAGAAGTTCCGCAACCCTTCGGGGCCGGGTTCGGACGGGACGGCGGCAAGGAACACGATGCCGATCCCCAGGCCCAGGACCCCTCCAACGATGCCCGCCACGGAAGCCAGCGGCGAAGGCCGCAGCGAGGCGATCTTCCTGTCGGCCATGGCAGCCTCCTGTTGAGGATGAAGTATAGAACACTGGGGAAAAAGAGGGAAGAGCGAGTGAAAGACACAGGGAAGGCAAAGTCGGGAACGAACCCTGACAGGGCTTTCCCCTATTCTGATTGAATCGTTTCGTTCTCGTGCCGTCACCAGCACGAACACAACTACTCAGGAAATGTTTTTTCCCGCCGGCTTACACTTCACAGCGGCTTGATCTTGATGATTTCCTCCTGCGTGCCGCGCCTGGGGCACTCGCGGATCACGCGGATGGCGCCGCCTTCTTTTTCGGTCAGGGAGACGACCAGGTCGAGCTGATAGAAGCGTTCCTCAACCGGGGTCCATTCACCCTGCTTTTCGATCTTGAGCCCCTCGGTCTCCAGCTTGGTCTCCTGGATGGCCAGTGGGCAGGAGCGATGGACGCAGTCGACGAACAGCTTGACCTCGATCTTCCCCTTTTCCTTGGCCGGTTTGGTCTCGGCGGTCACGTCGCAGGGCAGGAGCGGCAGCGCGCCAGCCAACAGCAGGAACAGAAACAGGATAGCCGACTTTCTCATTATTGCCTCTTTCAATAAGACAATCGCCCGGGCATTTTCTTGCGGCACATGCCGATCGGAAAGTGGCAGCGGCAGTGATAATGATTGTAACGGCAATCCGGAGAACTCCATGCAGGCTCGCTTAGGGTTCTGCCACCACCACTTGCACGATCACTTTGTGTTCGCCGTTATTCTTTCAACCTGACCCAGATGCCCGCCGAGGCGTCCTCCTCGTCGCGGCGCACCTCGAAATCAGGGAGCGCCTTGATCAGCGAGGAGAGCTGGCGCTGGCCGAAGCTGCGCGGGTCGAAGCCGGGGTCGAGCTGCTGCAGCGCCTTGCCCATCGGCCCCAGGTTGGCCCAGCCGTTCTCCTGCACCGCCATCTCGAAGGCCTCGCGCAGCAGCGGCATGGGGTCGGTGCCGGCGTAGAGCGACTGCGGCTGGGGCTGCGTTTCCTGCTGCTCCGCCTGCTGCGGCGGCACCTGTTCCTGCGGCTCGGCCTTGCGCACACCGCGGCCGCGGTCGCGGCCGCGGTCGCGCCCGCGGTCGCGGCCGCTGCGATCGCGCTCGGAGCGCGGGGAGCTGTCGCGGCGCGGGGCCAGGTTCTCGGTGTAGATGAACAGGTCGCAGCCGTTGACGAACGACTTGGGGGTCTTCTTCTGGCCGATGCCCATGACGAAGAAGCCCTCTTCGCGGATGCGCGTGGCCAGCCGCGTGTAGTCGCTGTCGGAGGAGATGATGCAGAAGCCCTCGACCAGGCGGCGGTGCATGATGTCCATGGCGTCGATGATCAGGGCGCTGTCGGTGGCGTTCTTGCCCACCGTGTAGCGGAACTGCTGGATGGGCTGCACGGCGTGGTTGTGCAGGGCGTCCTTCCAGGAGTGCATGCTCGAGGTGGTCCAGTCGCCGTAGATGCGGCGGATGGTCACCAGGCCGTGCTTGCCCACCTCGGCCAGCATCTTGGTGAGCAGCGAGGCCTGGGCGTTGTCGCCGTCGATAAGGACGGCCATCTTGGTATCCTTGTTGTCGTTGGTTGGTTGAGGCATTTTCTCTCCAATGGCTTTGGCAATCAATGCTCCAATCTAGCAGAGATGACGGGGCAAGTCAAGCCGGGGCTTGGCGGAGACCAGGGAAGGCCTTTTCCGAGTGTTGGTGTTGGTGTTTGTGTTAGCAGGAAACGGAACGAGCGAACCGTGTCCGTGTCAGCAAGAAGTGATTTGTTGGACTCTTGGGGAGGCGGTAAGGGCAGCATCGCTTGATCCTTTGTCCGCTCCTCGTCACTCGTCACTCGAGATCGTTCGCCGCCGTTGCCGTACTCCGTGCGCCAAGTTCCTGAGGCACCAGGTCAGGTGAATATCCGCTTGAGCCCCTTTTCGAGATCCAGGAAATGCTCCAAGCCGTTGAAATCAAGCTCGAAATTCCCTCCTTCCAGGTGCCGCAAGCCCGGAACCCGGAAAGCCTTGCCGGCGGCAAGGGCGATCTCGCGGCCGGCGTCGAACTGCACGCGGTCGGCGAAGACCTCGGCCCTGGCCCAGCCCCCCTGGCGGGCGAAGAGCTTGACCGCCCCCACGTAGAAGGTCCGCTCCAGTCCGGCCGGCATCTGGCCGTAGCGGTCGCTCAGCTCGTCGCGCAGCGCCCGCAGCTCCAAGGCGTCGCGCGCCTCCAGCACGCGGCGGTAGGCGGCGATGCGCTCGGCCGTGGCGGCGATGTACTCCTCGCCGATGGCATAGGGGAAATGGACGCGCAGCGCGACCTCCCTGGCCTCGGCCGCCTCGCCCTTCATGGCGCGGATGGTCTGGCGCAGCAGCTCCAGGAAATAGTCGTAGCCCAGGGCCTCGACGTGGCCGTGCTGGCGGTTGCCCAGCAGAGCGCCGGCGCCGCGCAGGTGCAGGTCGAACTCGGCCAGCTTGTAGCCGGCGCCCAGCTCGGAGAACTCGCGGATGCCGTCCAGGCGCTTGCGGGCCAGCTCGCTCACCCCGCCCGGGCGCTCGTCGACAAGGAAATAGGCGTAGGCCTGGCGCGTCGAGCGGCCGATGCGGCCGCGCAACTGGTAGAGCTGGGTCAGACCCAGGCGGTCGGCGTCCAGCACGACCAGGGTGTTGACGCGCGGGATGTCGATGCCGTTCTCGATGATGGTGGTCGAGAGCAGGACTCGGTACTTGCCGGCGATGAAGTCCATCAGGTTCTTCTCGATGGCGGCGGTGGGCATCTGGGCGTGGACCACCACGATGGGCACGTCGGGGAGCCAGGCGGCGAGCTGGTCGCGGAAGCGGAAGATGCGCTCGATGCTGTTGTAGACGACGAAGACGGCGCCGTCGCGCTCCAGTTCGTGCAGCACGGCCGAGACCAGTACCTGGCGGGAAAACAGGCCGACGTAGTTGCGGATGGCCAGCCGCCCCAGAGGCGGCGACTGGATGAGCGAGATGTCCTGCAGGCCCGACAGGGACATGGACAGGGTGCGCGGGATGGGGGTGGCCGAAAGGGTGAGCACGTCGACGCTCTCGCGCCCCTTCTTCAGCTTCTCTTTCTGGAAGACGCCGAAGCGCTGCTCCTCGTCGACGATGAACAGCCCCAGGCGCTTGAATTCCACCCCCTTGGCCAGCAGCGAGTGGGTGCCGACCACCAGGTCGACGGCGCCGCTCTTGAGGCCGGCCACGACACGCTTCTTCCCGGCCGCAGGCACCAGCCGCGACAGCATGGCCAGGCGCAGGGGGAAGGGGGCCAGGCGCTGCTCGAAGTTGCGGAAATGCTGCAGGGCCAGGATGGTCGTCGGGCACAGGAAGGCCACCTGGCGGCCGTTGGCCATGGCCCGCAGGGCGGCGCGCAGGGCCACCTCGGTCTTGCCGAAGCTGACGTCGCCGCAGACCAGGCGGTCCATGGGAAACTCGGCCTCCAGGTCGGCCAGGACGCGGGCGATGGCCTGCTTCTGGTCCTCGGTCTCCACGAAACGGAAGTCCTGCTGCAGCCTCTCCTCCAGCTCGGGCACCGGCGGCAGCGGCGCCTTGCGCACCGACTTGCGCATGGCGTAGAGATCGAGCAGCTCGCGCGTGTAGTGGACGATGGCCTTGCGCGCCCGCTCGGTCTTGGCCTGCCAGGTGCGGCCGCCCAGGCGGTCCAGCGCCGGCGCCGCCCCCTCGCTGCCGCTGTAGCGGCGCAGCACTTCCAGCTCGTGGAGCGGCACGTAAAGGTACTCGCGGTCCAGGTACTCGACCTTGAGGAACTCGCCGGCCGCCCCCTCCAGGCGCAGGCGGGTGAAGCCGGCGAAGCGGCCGATGCCGTGGCGGCGATGAACGACCCAGTCGCCCTCGGCCATTTCGCGCAGCTCCTCCTCGGCAGGCCGGCGGCGGGGCCGCTCGGCCTGCGGGGCGGGGCGGTAGTTGCGTCCGGTGAGGCAGACCAGGCGCAGGCGCGGGTTCTCGAACGAGCAGGGGATGTTGAAGAAATGGCATTCCAGGGCGGGCAGCCTGCCGCTCAGGTTCTCCAACAGCCGGGCATCGGCGGCGAAGGCCAGCAGCCGCCACCCGTCCGCGGCGCACCGCGCCAACCCTGCGACGTCCGCCTCGGTCATCTCGGCCATCGACCTGGGCAGGACCCGGACCTCCGGCTCCTCGACCGGGGCAACGGAAAAATCGGCCAGGTCGACGACCTGGCGGCCGGCCAGGGAGAACGGGAACAGGCGTTCCACCTCGGGCGGCGCCTTGCCGCTGCCGGAGACCGCCCGGCGGATGCGGCGGAAGTTGTCGAGCAGCTTCGCATGCTCGTCTTCAAGCCGCCGCAGGTTGGCGGCCAGGATGCGGCAGCCGGGGAGCAGCTCGGTCAGCAGCGCGGCTTCGCCGCCGGCCTCCGGGGCATAGCGGTTCTCGGCGAGAGCCACGGCAACGGCGCTGCCTGTGGAGCGCTGCGTCTCCAGGTCGAAAAAGCGCAGCGAGGCCAGGCGCCGCCCCTCGAACTCCAGGCGCAGCGGCCCCGCGCCGGCGACCGGGAAAACGTCGAGGACATTGCCGCGCCAGGCCAGGTCGCCGGCGATCTCCACCATCTCGCGCGGCCGGTAGCCCAGCGCGGTCAGCTTCTCGATCAGCCCGCCCCGCTCCCAGGAGTCGCCGGCGCGCAGCTCCAGGACCGGGGCGGCGCTCTCCGGCCGCTCCAGCCTGACCGACAGGGCGGCCAGGGTCGACAGCACGATCATCCGCTTGCCGGCGGCCAGATCGGCCTGCAGCAGCCGCTTGTCGGCGATGCGCCGGGGGTCGGGCTCGGCGTTGATGTAGGGGTCCTCGTAGGGCAGGAGGTGGCAATGGACCGGCGCCTCCTCAGGCCCCAGGAGCTTCAGCCACTGGCCCAGCTTCTCCCGCTTCTCCCCGGGCGGCTCGTTCTCGCCGGTGAGCCAGACGACGCTGCCTGCGGAGCGGGCGAACACGGCGGCCACGGCGAGCTCGCGGGCCCCGCGGTCGACATCGGCGACCTCGACGCGTTCCCGCGGAGAGTCGATCTTGCCCCAGAAGTCGTCGCTGAAGACCTGAAGTTCCATCGGCGCCATTATATCACCGGAGGCAGAAGTGAAAAGTGAAAGAGGCTGTCCGCGGCTCGGGTGCGGCATACGGCGACAGCAAAAAAGGGGCCAAGGCTATAGGCGGTAAGCGAGAGGGTGGGAGACCTCGAAAGGGAAAGGGGTCAGGGGTGAGAGGATAGGGGTAAGCATGGATCGGCAATTGCTGTTCCAATCACCCATCACTGATGATCAATCACCAGATGGCTCGAGCATGGCCCGCTGCTACCACGATCACGATCACTGCCCCTTGCACCCTTTTTGAATCATGAAATTGACTTGCTCTCCCGGACCCGCTACACTACAGCCCAGATGAGGCGCCTGGAGATCGATTTCCCGCAGAAGGATTTCTTCGTTTCCGTGTTCGGCCGCGACGTCTATGTCGTGGGCGGAACGGTGCGCGACCGTGTCCTCTACGGCAAGGCGGCCCTGGACCGCGACGTCGACCTGCTGGTGACCGGGCTGGGCTACGACCAGATCGAGGCCCGCCTGCGCGGCCTCGGCAAGACCGACACCGTGGGCCGCAGCTTCGCGGTGATCAAGTTCACCCGCGGCGGGCGCACCTTCGACATCGCCGCGCCGCGCCGCGACCGCAAGAAGGAGGGGCCCGGGCGCAGCCATCGCGATTTCGAGGTGCAGTCGGGCCCAGGGGTCACCCTGGAGGAGGACCTGGGGCGGCGCGACTTCACCTGCAACTCCATCGCCGTGCGCCTGGCCGACGGCCGCATCGTCGACCCCCACCGCGGCCTGCGGGCCATCGCCGCCCGGCGCGTGGCCATGACCTCGCCGGCCAGTTTCAGTGACGACCCGCTGCGCGTGCTGCGCGCGGCCCGCTTCGCCTCCACTCTTGGCTTCGCCGTCGACCCGGCGGTCTACCCCAGGGCGCGCCAGGCGGCGCTGGCCGAGCTGAGCGCCGAGCGCGTCGCCGAGGAGCTGCTGCGTTTGCTGCTGGAGTCGCCACGCCCCTCGCTGGGCCTCGAGGAATATCGGCGCCTGGGCGTCCTCGACCGCCTCTTCCCCGAGCTGGCCGCCCTGGCCCTGACCATCCAGGACGCCCATTTCCACCCCGAGCGCGACGAGCAGGGGCACCACACGGTGTGGGCCCATTCCCTGACCACCGTCGACGTGGCCGCCCTCCTCGCCCGCCGGCGCCGCCTCGACGAGCCGCGTACTGTGGCCCTGCTGCTGGCTGCGCTGCTGCACGACTGCGGCAAGGCGGTCACCACCTCCTGGGAGTTCAAGCGCGGACGCATGACCGTCACCTCTCCTTTCCACGACTCACGCGGCGTCGCCATGGCCGGGGCGGTCCTCGAGCGGCTGCGCCTCGACTCCCGCGGCGGTTTCCCACTGCGCCGCGCGGTGCTGAAGCTCATCCAGCACCACCACCGTGTCTTCGACCTTTACCGCAACCGCGGCGAGATCACCTTCCGCGCCGTGGCCCGCGCCGTCAAGGACATGGAGGGCGAGGACCTGCTGCTGCTGCTGCTCGATTTCGCCGACCGCCGCTCGCGCTCCGCAAAGCCCCTCGCCTTCCGCGGCCTCGACGCCATCTCGCGCTGGTTCCAGGCCAGGAAGGAGGAGTACCGCATCAACCAGGAGACGATCCGGCCGCTGATCCTCGGCCGCGACCTGCTGCCCCTGGGCATCACGCCGGGCCGGCAGATGGGGGCCTTTCTGAAGCGCCTCTATGAACTGCAGCTGGACGGCGCCTTCCGCACCCGCGAGCAGGGGCTGGCCCTGTTCCGCGCCGAGCGCAAGGCCCGCGGCGAGGGGAAATGAAGCTCAGCCTGCGCAACGGCTACCTGGAGCGCGGGGGGCCCCTGGTGATGGGCATCCTCAACGTCACCCCCGACTCCTTCTCCGACCCCGGGCGCTTCTTCGAGCCCGAGGCGGCCCTGGCCCATGCCCGGGAGATGGCCGAAGCCGGGGCCGACATCATCGACGTCGGCGGAGAGAGCACCCGCCCCGGCTCCAGGCCGGTGGGCTTGGACGAGGAGATCGACCGCGTCCTGCCCATTATTTCGCGCATCAAGGAGGAGACTCGCATCCTGGTCTCGATCGACACCAGCAAGGAGGAGGTGGCGCGCCGGGCGGTTGAGGAGGGCGGCGCCGACATCGTCAACGACATCTCGGCCTTGCGTTTCAGCGAGCGCATGGCCCAGGTGGTGGCCGAGCTGGGGGTGCCGGTGGTGCTGATGCACATCCAGGGCACGCCCGAGACCATGCAGCGCGACCCTTCCTACGTCGACGTGGTGGCCGAGGTCGCCGACTACTTCCAGGAACGGATCGAGTTTGCCCTGGCCCACGGCATCCGCAGGGAGAAGATCATCCTCGACCCTGGGATCGGCTTCGGCAAGCGCCTGGAGGACAACGTCGCCCTGCTGCGCAACCTGAAGCGCTTCGCCGCCTTCGACCTGCCGCTGCTGGTCGGCGTGTCGCGCAAGTCGTTCCTGGGCCTGCTGGCCGGCGAGAAGCTGCCCGAGAAGCGCGGGCCCGAGACCGTGGCCGCCAACCTGGTCGCCGCCCGCAACGGCGCCGCCATCCTGCGCGTCCACGACGTGGCCGCCGCGGTCAAGGCGCTCAAGGTGTGGAAAAGCCTGGCCGAGTGACCGCTCCCCGGCCGTCAAGGGAGGAAGCATGAAACCGTTCCCGGTGATGATCATCCTGGCCGCATTCCTGGCCGCGGCGCCGCAGGCCCCGGCCGCGCCCCCTGACCTGGCCGCCCTGCTGCCCGACCTCGAAGGCTGGCGCCGCGACGGCGGCGTCCAGCTTTTCGGCCCGGACACCCTCTTCGAGCACATCAACGGCGCCGCCGAGAATTTCCTGGCCTGCGGCTTCGAGCTCCTGGCCGTGCAGGACTACGCGGGCAAGGCGGGGCAGTCCCTGAGCGCTGAGATCTATTTCCACGGCACCCCCGACAACGCCTTCGCCATCTACAGTTCGGAGCGGCCGCAGGCGGGCGACTACCTGGAGCTGGGCAGCGAGGGCTACGCCGAGGAAGGGGTGCTCAACTTCATCAGCGACGCCTACTATGTCAAGCTGATCGCCTTCGATCTCCGCCCCGGGGAGGAGGGCATCCTGCGCTCCCTGGGCGGGCGCATCGTCGCCGCCATCGGAGGCCGCAACGCCCTGCCGGCGGTGCTGGACGCCTTCCCGGCCGTCGGCCGCCTGCCCCGCTCCGAGCGCTACATCGTGAGCAACTTCCTGGGCCACGGCTTCCTGGGCGGCGCCTACACGGTCGACTACGAGAGGGAAGGCAGGCGCATCAAGCTCTTCCTCATGACGCCGGCCGACCCCGGCGCGCTGCTGGGACGCTGGGCCTCTTTGGACAAGGGATTTGCCGCCGAGATCGTGCCGGGAAGCCTGGCCATCGCCGACCCCTATAACGGTCCGGTCCAACTCCGCTGGCAGGCCGGCAAGATCTGGGGAGGCTTGGGGGACGGTCCGGAGATCGGAGCGCTGCTGGACGAAATGGCCCAGAGGACACAGAAATAAAACCACAAACCCTTTGTGTTCGCGTTAGGGTTGGCAAGAAACTAGGCGAACGAGAATTGATCCATTACTTTCCTATACCCTATCGCCTATAGCCTTATTCTTTGCTAGGCACCGTTGCCGTCAGCCGTATGCCGAGTTTCTCCTAAGAATTGATCTCCTTGAAGATCTCTTCCCAGTCGCTCGATTTCTTGAGCTCGGCGAAGATGGAGGTCCACTGCTCCTGGACGTCGAGGATGAAGTCGATCACCTCGCGCACGGCGCCGCGACCGCCGTAGCGCTTGGCGATGTAGTGCGAGACGCGCTTGATCAGCGGGTGGGCGTCGCCCACGGCGGCGGCGAACCCGACCATGCCCATCACCTCGGCGTCGCCGATGTCATCGCCGATGTAGGCCACTTCCTCTTTTTCCAGGGAATACTTCTTGAGCAGCTCGAAGAAGGGGATGGTCTTGTTGTACACCCCCTCGTAGTAGTCGTCGACCTGGAGCTCCTCGGCCCGCTTCTTGACCTGCTTGGAGGTCTTGCCGGTGATGATCGCCGTCTTGATGCCGGCCAGGCGGGCGAAGATGATGCCGGTGCCGTCCTTGACGTCGAACGACTTGATCGACTGGCCGTTGGGCATCATGAAGAAGCGGCCGTCCGACAGCGTGCCGTCCACGTCCATGATGATCAGCTTCACTTTCTTGGCGAGTTCCTTCTGGTCCATCATATCATCTCCGTTCTCCACAGATCGTGCAGATGCAGCAGTCCGCGCAGCCGGCCGCGGTCGTCGGCGACGACCAGCGACGTCACATGGCGCTCCTCCATGATCTTCAGCGCCTCGACCGCCAGCCGTTCCTCGTTGATGCACAGCGGCGTGGCGGTCATGCAGGAGGCGGCGCTGGCCCGGGCGAGGTCGGCGCCCTTGAGGAACAGGCGGCGCAGGTCGCCGTCGGTGATGACGCCGGCCACCAGGCCCCGTTCGCGGGTGACGATGGCCACGCCGAACTTTTTCTCGTTGATGGTGGCGATGACGCTCTTCATGCGGGCGGCGGCGGAGACCACCGGCAGCTGCCGCCCCTTGTGCATCAGGTGCTTCACCTTGAGCAGCTTCCTGCCGATCTGGCCGCCGGGGTGGAAGCGGCGGAACGTCTCCTCGGTGAAGCCGCGCTTCTCCATCAGGGCGATGGACAGGGCGTCGCCCACGGCCAGGGCCAGGGTCGAGGAGGCTGAGGGGACGGAGATGGAGCAGGCCTCGCGCTCGACGCTGCAGTCGATGAAGACGTCGCTCTGGCGGGCCAGCGTGGAGCGCGGATCGCCGACCAGCGAGACAAGCCTGATCCCCAGCCGCTTGAGGTAGGCCAGCAGGCGGCGCACCTCCTCGGTCTCGCCCGAGGTGGAGAGGGCGAGCACCGCGTCCTCGGGGTGGATGATGCCGATGTCTCCGTGGATGGCCTCGGCCGGGTGCAGGAAGACGGCCGGCGTGCCGGTCGAGGTCATGGTGGCGGCGATCTTGCGGCCGATGAGGCCCGACTTGCCCATGCCGGTGACCACGACTTGGCCGCGGCAGCGATGCAGGATGTCGACGGCGGCGGCGAAGCGGCCGTCGATGCGCTCCAGGGCGGTGAGGATGGCGTTGGCCTCGGTCTGCAGGACTTTTTTCCCTGTTTCGATGCTGCCCATCAGGCTACATTATACAATGTCAGCAGGCGTCTCAAAAGAACGGGCAGGTCCTTGAGCGGCAGGGAATTGAGGCCGTCGGAGAGGGCCTTGGACGGGTCGGGATGGACCTCCAGGAACACGCCGTTGGCGCCGGCCGTGACGCCGCAGGAGGCCATCAGCGGGATGAAGCGCGGGTCGCCGCCCGAGACGCCCTGGGCGGCGCTGGGTCGCTGCACCGCATGGGTGGCGTCCATGACCACCGGGCAGCCGCTCTCCTTCATCAGCGGGATGGAGCGGAAGTCGACCACCAGGTTGTTGTAGCCGAAAAACGTGCCGCGCTCGGTGAGCAGCACCCGGTGGTTGCCCGCCTCGGCGGCCTTGCCCACGGCCAGCAGCAGGTCGGCAGGGCCCATCATCTGACTCTTCTTGATGTTCAGCGGCAGGCCGGTGCGGGCGGCGGCGACGAGCAGGTCGGTCTGGCGGCTGAGAAAGGCCGGGATCTGGATGACCGAGAGGACCGGCGCCGCCTGCGCCGCCTGCCAGGGCTCGTGGATGTCGGAAAGGACCGGGACCCCGACCTTCTCCTTGATCCGCTCCAGGACCGGCAGCCCCTTGGCGAGACCCGGGCCGCGTGGCGAGCGGATCGAGGAGCGGTTGGCCTTGTCAAACGAGGCCTTGAAGATATACGGGATGCCAAGTTCGCCGGCGGCGCGCTTCGCTTCCACGGCGATCTCGCGGGTCAGCCCCTCGTCCTCGATGACGCAGGGTCCGGCGATCAGGAAGAGCCTGCCGTCGGTGATCTCCAGATCGTCGACCTTGAAGAACGTCTTCATGAAAGGGATTTTACCAATATTTCAAGCAAATGGCAAACAAGATCCATCGTGACGCGCAACGCGTGACGGGAAGCGGCAGCAGGTCGATCTATCATTATTCGTGACCCGTAATTCGTGCTTCGAAACAGGAAGATTTCGTTCTATTGCTCGCTGCTAACACCAACACTATCACCAGATCTGCCCAAAATGACTTTTAAAAAAAACCTTGGCTTGATCGGGCAAGTCGCCCTTCGTTCACGCGGGGATTCGGCCTTTTTCCCCAAGGGGACGGCACCCTTTGGGATGCCAGCCCGCCCGGGGGTCAGCGGCCCGAAGGGCGCGACCCCCTCGCGGGGCTCCGGGCAAACTGGTCCGATTCTTGCGCTATCTTTGGGTATCTTAGCTAGGCAGGCGCAGCGGCATTCGTCCCCTGCGAGGATGCTCCGTCCCCTCCGGGGACTCCGCGACTGGAGAGGCTTGTCCCCGAGGGGATGCTGCGCGGATGCCTCGGCGCTCCGCGAAAAAGCGGAAGCGAATGGTGCGAGTGCCTGCCAAAGGGCTTGATCTTTCCTGTGTGGATCTTGGACAGCATATGGATAAAACCAAACAAAACGAAAAGGCAACCTTATCCGGAAAACCTGATTTACTAGCCCCATACCCCTTTGTTATGCTAACTGTCTGTCTAAAAATGATTGATTTTGGACAGCAATGCGCTAACACTAACAATCATAGATGGTTGCGTTCCTAGATGACGATCTTCTCTTTGTATTCTCCGAAGACGGCGCGCATCCGGTCGCAGATCTCCTGCAGGGTGGCATAGGTCTTGACCGCCTCCAGAATCGGCGGCAGCAGGTTGTCGCCGCTTTCGGCAGCCGCCTGGACCCGGGCCAGCGCCTTATCCACGGCGGCACCGTCGCGCACCTTCCTGACCTGCGCCAGGCGCTGCCGCTGCCGCTCCTCGATCTCCGGCGACACCTTCAGCGTCTTGAGGTGCGAGAGGTCCTCCTCCACCTGGAACTGGTTGACGCCGACGATCACCTGCTCGCCGCCGTCGATCTCCTTCTGATACGAATAGGAACTGTCCTGGATCTGCTTCTGCGGGTAGCCGGCTTCGATGGCGGCCAGCATGCCGCCCATCTCCTCGATCTTGTCCAGGTACTTCCAGACCTGGCGCTCGATCTCGTTCGTCATGGCTTCGACGAAATAGGAACCGGCCAGCGGGTCGATGGTGTCGGCCACGCCGCTCTCGTAGGCGATGATCTGCTGGGTGCGCAGGGCGACGCGCACCGACTCCTCGGTGGGCAGGGCCAGCGCCTCGTCCATGGAATTGGTGTGCAGGCTCTGGGTGCCGCCGAGCACGGCGGCCAGCGCCTGCAGGGTGACGCGCACCACGTTGTTCATCGGCTGCTGGGCGGTGAGGGTGACCCCGCCCGTCTGGGTGTGGAAGCGCATGAGCTGCGACTTCTCGCCGGCAACGAACTTCTCCTTCATGATGCGCGCCCAGATGCGTCGGGCGGCGCGGAATTTGGCCACCTCCTCCAGCAGGTTGTTGTGGCTGGCGAAGAAGAACGACAGCCGCGGGGCGAACTCGTCGACCTTCATCCCCGAGGCGATGGCCGACTTGACGTACTCGATGCCGTCGGCGAAGGTGAAGGCCAGCTCCTGGGCGGCGGTCGACCCGGCCTCGCGGATGTGGTAGCCGCTGATGGAGATGGTGTTCCACTTGGGGACGCGCTCGCGGCAGAAGGAGAAGATGTCGGCGATCAGCCGCAGCGACGGCCGGGGCGGGTAGATGTAGGTGCCGCGGGCGATGTACTCCTTGAGCAGGTCGTTCTGGATGGTGCCCGAGAGCAGGTTCAGGGCGATGCCGCGCTTCTCGGCCACGGCCAGGTACATGGAGAGGATGACCGCCGCCGAGGCGTTGATGGTCATCGACACCGACACCTTGTCCAGCGGGATCTGCTCGAAGAGCACCTCCATGTCGGCCAGCGAGTCCACGGCCACGCCCACCTTGCCCACCTCGCCCTCGCACAGGGGGTTGTCCGAGTCGAGGCCGATCTGCGTGGGCAGGTCGAAGGCGACGCTCAGGCCGGTCTGCCCCTGCTCCAGCAGGTAGCGGTAGCGGCGGTTCGACTCTTCGGCCGAGCCGAAGCCGGCGTACTGGCGCATGGTCCAGAAGCGGCCGCGGTACATGGTAGGCTGGACTCCGCGCGTGAAGGGAAAGGCGCCGGGATAGCCCAGGTCACGCTCGTAGTCCAGGCCGCTGACGTCCTCGGGGTCATAGAGGCGCCGTACCGGGAGCGAAGTGGCCTTGAATTCCTCCTTGCGCTCCCTGTTCTTTTCCAGCGTCTTTTTCAGGACGCGTTCTTGCCAGTCTTTTTTCTTCATGGCCGTGCCCCTTGCGCGAAATGACGGAATATTCTAAAAGGACGGGCGGCGGCCGGCGCGGGCGCAATCCAACTCCGCGCGCGGGCGCTCCCGCCCGACACCCATGGTTCCCGGACCGGCCCCGTGGGCCCTCAGATCCTGGATTTCCTGCTCAGCGTGTCCTTGGCCCCTTCGATGAAGTTTTTGGCTTTCTCGCTCAGCTTCTCGGCCTCTTCCCTGACGTCATTGCTGAGCTTTTCCGAGAAGTCCTTGATCTGCTTGCGCGTCTCCTTGCCCGACTGCGGGGCGAAGAGCAGGGCCAGGCCGGCCCCGACGACGGCGCCTGTGAGGAAGCTGAAGAACATTTTGCTGCCGGTATTCTCGCTCATTTCTATTTACCTCCTTTGAACTTCTTGACCAGGTTCCACCCCATCTTGACCGCTGGCAGGAAGGCCAGCAGGCCGGCCGAACGCCGCAGCAGGTTGTGGTTGATGAAATGGAGCGTGTCGCCGGCGTGCTCCACCGCACGCCGCGACCTGGAGATCACCGCGTCGACCTGCTGCAGCCGCTCCTCGGCGGCGGCGCCCAGGCGCTTGGCCTCGCGCGCCAGGTCGCGCACCTCGATCGAGGTCTTTTCCAGGTCGACCATCAGCGACTTGAACTGCTGGATGGCCGGGACCAGGGTGATGACCAGCAGCAGGAATCCCAGCGACACGACCAAGGCGACGACGAAAATGGCGATCAGGACAGGTGCGCTCATGATGATGCCTCTACCCAATATTATAGTGAAATAAGGCCGGATGTCAACGCCGGTCGGCCGCTGCGCCGGCCGGTCTTCACCGCGGCGGGGAATTCGGATAGAATCGGGGCATGAAAAGCAAAGCGCCGGCCCAGGAGCTGCGCGACCCGTTCATCTTCGACGCCCACTGCGACACGGCTACGGTGCTGGCCGACCGGTCCTGGAACTTCCGCTCAAGCCCGGCCCATCTCGACCTGGCCAAGGCCCGCCGCGGCGGCCTCAAGGCACAGGTCTTCGCCGTCTGGGTCGACCCCCTTTTCGCCCCGCACCGGGCGCTGAAGCGGGGGCTGGAGGTGCTGCGGGCGCTGGAGAGAAAGGTCTTCGAGCCGGGTCTGGCAGTCAGGGTCGCCTCGGTGGCCCAAATGGACAAGGCGCTCGTTGCCGGCAGGCTGGCCGGCTGGGTCTTTCTCGAGGGCGGGCATGTCATCGAGGACTCGCTGGAGGTCCTCGACGTGTTCCGTTCCCTGGGAGTGCGCGGCATGACCCTGACCCACGGCCGCAACGTCTCCTGGGCCGATTCCTCGACCGACGCGCCGCGCCTGCGCGGCCTGAACGCCCTGGGGCGGCGCGTCGTGCGCCGCATGGAAGAAACGGGCATGGCCATCGACCTCTCCCACGTTTCCGACGCCTCGGCGCGGGCGGTGCTGCGGGCGGTCAGGGCGCCGGTCCTCGCCTCCCACTCCAACGCCCGCCGCCTGTGCGACGTGCCGCGCAACCTGCCCGACGACCTGATCCGCGCCATCGCCCGCCGCGGCGGCTTCATCGGCGTCAACTTCCACCCGGCCTTCATCCGCCGCCGCGTCCATGAGCAGATCGAGTCCCGTTTCGCCGCCTGGGAGCAGGAGATCAAGGCCCGCTCGCGCGGCCGCGAGGACGACCCCAAGTTCCTCAGCGACCTGGAGTGGGAATATTTCAGCAGGGCGGCACGCGGCGCCGATGCGGTGGCGCTGGACGACCTGATCGACCATGTCGTCCACATCGCCCTGGTCGGCGGCATCGGCTGCGTCGGCCTGGGCAGCGATTTCGACGGCATCGCTTCCACCCCCGCCGGCCTGGTCAACGCCGCCTTCTTCCCCGCCCTGGCCGCCGCACTGCGTAGCCGCGGCTTCCGCGCCGCCGAGGCGCGACTGGTGCTCGGCCAGAACCTGAGGCGGTTCCTGCTGCGGGTGGAGCGGGCCGGAGGGAGGCGGTGAAGACCGGCATCGCGCTGGGCGGCGGCGCCGCCAAGGGGCTCGCCCACATCGGCGTGCTCAAGGCGCTGCGGCGCCGGGGCATCGTCCCCGACCTGGTGGCCGGCACCAGCATGGGCGCCCTGGTCGGGGCTCTGTACTGCCTGTGGGGAGACATCGACGCCGTGGAATCGTTCGCCCTGGGCTTCGAAAACGCCGACCTTTCGCCCTACCTGGGAGCACGTCCCAGCAGCTCCGGGCTCGTCTCGGAAAAGCGCATCCAGTCCTTTCTGGACGACCTTTTGGGCGAAACGGCGATCGAGTCGCTGCCGCTGCCCTTCTTCTGCACCGCCACCGACGTCCGCCGCGGCAGCGAAGTGGTGCTTGGCGGCGGCAGCCTGGCCCGCGCCGTCCGCGCCTCCATCTCGGTGCCGCTGATCTTCAAGCCGGTCTCCCTGGACGGGCGCTTCCTGGTCGACGGCGGGCTGGTCAACCCGGTGCCGGTCGACGTGCTCAAGAAGAACGGCGCCGCCTTCACCATCGCCGTCAACGTCATCTCGCCCCTGGCCGAGCGCAGCCGCCCCGTTTCCAAGGCCGTCCGCGGCTCGGGTCGGGGCCGGGAAAGGCCGCTCATCGCCCGCCTCGACGAATTTTTCAGCCGCACGCTTCTCAGCGGCGGTCCCGGCCGCGAGCCCAACCTGATCGAGACCACCCTGGCCGCGATCGAGATCATGCAGGAAAAGCTGGTCCTGGCCAGGCTGCGCGTCGACGCCCCTGACGCCACCATCCACGTCGACACCGCCGACTTCAAGATGTTCGAGTTTTACCGCCCGGGGGCGATCATCCGCCGCGGCGAGGAGGCGGCCGAGCGCCAGCTGGACGTGATCCTGAAGCTCGGCCGCGAACTTGATCCCCGCGCCGCCCGGGAGGGCTGACGTGGAGTCCTGCGCCTGCGAAAAGTGCGTCAGTGCCTGCCGCCGCGACCCAGGCCGCCTCGTACCGGCCGACCTGCCCCGCATAGCCGCCTTTCTCGGTATGAGGGTGCCGGAGCTTCTCGCCGGCTACCTGGTGATCATCCCGGCCAAAAACAGCCACGTCCGCTTTCTGGCGCCGGCGAAGATCAAGGCTTCGCGCCTGCTGGCCGCACCCGGGACCCTTGTTCCCGAATACTACTCCGAAGAGAAAGGGAGCTGCGTTTTTCTCGATCCCGACGGCGCCTGCCGCATCCACCCGGTCAAGCCCTTCGAGTGCGCCGCCTACATGGGCTGCAAGCACACATTCCTCGGCAGGCCTTACAAAGAGAGAGACGTGGAAAATTTCTTCATATCCCGCTGGAGGAAGTTTCAGATTTAGTTTGATGGAACTCGGCGCAGGACATGGGGCAGGCGGCGTATGGGTACCTGCAAAAGTTCGGAAAGCAGCCATGCATCGCAGCAGCCAGTGCTCGCCAACGTCGGACCTTGATGCTCTCCGCGGTTTTCTTTTCTAACCGTACGCCTTACGCCGAATGCCGTGCGCCTGGTCCCTTCAGCCCCCGGAAATCAGGTGGATGGCCTCGACATTGTCGCCGTCGCCGACAAAGACCCGGTCATAGTCCTCTTTCCTGACCAAACGGCCGTTGATCTTGACCACGATCATCGGGAAGGTGAACTTGTTCAGGGCCAGCAGCTCGCGCACGCTGAACGACTCGCCCGCCATGCTGACCTCGTTGTTGTTCAGGATGATCCTCATGTCCCGCTCCGCTCACTCGTCCCAGAC
This sequence comes from uncultured Clostridia bacterium, assembly GCA_964628035.1. Lineage (GTDB taxonomy): Bacteria > Acidobacteriota > Aminicenantia > UBA2199 > UBA2199 > UBA2199. The sequence continues at coordinate 133,040 of CAZVPI010000001.1, forward strand.
GTCGTCGCCGCGGCTGGGCTCCAGGTCGTCCAGGAGGATCTCCAGCACCTGGTTGGCCTGCAGCGCCGCCACGGCAGCCACGCGCGGAGCCAGCGGCGGCAGCTCCTCCGAGACCTCGCTCGTCTCGTCGCCGCAGATGAACAGGCTGCCCAGCCGGCGCGTGCGCAGCTCGTTGTTGCGGCCGTAGCCGGCCAATCCCGAGCCGGCGACGATGAACTTGTCGGGGAAATGCTCGCTCACGGCCTCGATGATCATCCGTTTCTGTTCGGCGAGATCGAAGGCCTCGACAATCACCCGGCAATCGCGGAAAACGCGGACGATCTCCTCGGGGCCGAGGCGCAGGTCGTGGGTTTCAATCACGACGTCGGGATCGATGCGCAGCAGGTTGTCGCGCAGGGCCGCCACCTTCTTTTGCCCCACCTGGTCGAGGAAATAGTACTGGCGGTCGAGGTTCCCGCGGGTCACGATGTCGAAATCGGCGATGACCAGGCGGCCGACCCCGACACGGACCAGGGCCGCGGCGCAGTTCGAGCCCAGGCCGCCGCAACCGGCGATGCCGACACAGATTCCCTTGAGTTTTTGGAGTTTTGATTTCATCCGATCCCAGAGATACTATTATATTATCAAAAACGGCGAAAAGCAATCAAAAAGCGGCCCTCACGCCCGGCCGGGCCCTGGGAAGCGGCTCACCCCCCGGTTGCCAGCTGGCCGCAGGCCGAGCGGATCTCCCCGCCCTTGGACCAGCGGGTGACGACGGTCAGCCCCAGGTCGAGCAGCACGGAACGGAAGCGCTCGACGGCCTCTTCGGCCGGGCGGCGGAAGGGGAGGCCGGGGCTGGGATTGAAGGGGATGAGGTTGACCTTGGCCGGGATGCCGCGGATCAGGCGCGCCAGCTGCCGCGCCTGGGCCGGGGAGTCGTTGAGCCCGGCCAGCAGGACATACTCGAAGGTGACGCGCTGGCGTCGCCGGCTGGCGCGAAAATGGGCCAGCAAATCCTCGAGTCTCTCCTGCCGGGAGATCGGCATCAGTTCGGCGCGCAACCGCTCGTCGGGGGCGTTGAGCGAAAAGGCGATCTTCACCTGCGGGAAGTCGCGCTCCAATCGTTCCAGGCCGCCCAAGATCCCGGCCGTGGAGACGGTGACGTGCCGCGGCGAGACGTTCAAGCCGTCGGGGGTGAAGATCAGCCGCAGCGCCCGCGCCAGGTTTTCGTAGTTGAGCAGAGGCTCGCCCATGCCCATGAACACCAGGTTCACCCGGCCGTGGTACACGCCCAGCTCCTTCTTCAGGGATAGGATCTGGGTGACGATCTCGCCGGCGCTGAGGTTGCGGCGGAAGCCCATGGCGCCGGTGGCGCAGAAGGCGCAGGCCAGCGGACAGCCGGCCTGGCTGGAGAGGCAGAACGTATAGTGCCCCTTCTCCGGGATCAGCACCGCTTCCACCTTCGCACCGTCGGCCAGCCCGATCAGCAGCTTGCGCGTCCCCTGCCGGTCGCCCTGCTGCCCGAGCACCGGACGCAGGTTCCAGTCGTAGAGAGCGGCCAGCGTCTCGCGCCCGGCCTTGGCGATGTTGCTCCAGGAATCCGGCTCCTGGACGTTCTTGTGATGGACCCACTGGAATGCCTGGCGGGCGACAAAGCCGCGGAAGCCGGCGGCAGCGAGCCCGGCCTCGAGCTCGTCCAGCTGCAGCTCCAGGATCCAGGGCTTTTCCTTTTTCTCGTTCACAGGCTCATGATATAGAACTCGGTGACACGTGACAAGTGACGATTGATGAGACTCGGCATACGGCTTACGGCAGCAGCATTGAATGAGCCCTGGTGACAAAGAACGAGCAAGGGGAAGAGGGGAAAGCCTTTAAAGGAAAAAGGCGAAAGTAGAAGAAGGATAGCCCTCGATGTTTGTTTGTATTACCACTTCTCATCACTCATTACTCATCACGGATCACTTGATCGTTGGGTTTTCGAGGGCCTCTGCCGTACGCCGTCAGCCGTACGCCAAACTCCGCTGTTCATTGAAATCCTCGCCCAACAAGCATATAATTCCTCTTCCGCTACCTGAGGAGGCTCCATGAACATTTCGCAGCGCGCGCAGCACATCCAGGAATCGCCGATCCGCAAGCTCACCGCACTGGCCAACGCCGCCAAGAAGACGGGCCGAACCGTCTACCACCTGAACATCGGCCAGCCCGACATCCCGACGCCGCCGGCCTTCATGGAGCGCATCAGCGCCTACAAGGAAAAGGTCCTCTCCTACGGCCCCTCGGACGGTTTGGAGGCGCTCAAGACCGCCATGATCCGCTACTTCGAGCACTTCCAGATCAAGCTGGAAGTGAAGAACATCGTCATCGCCACCGGCGGCAGCGAGGCCATCTCCTTCGCCTTCAACGCCGTGGGCGATCCCGGCGACGAGATCATCGTCTCCGAGCCGTTCTACACCAACTACAGCGGCTACGCCTCGCAATGCAACCTGAAGCTCGTTCCGGTGACCGCCAAGGCCGAGAACGGCTTCCACCTGCCGCCGATCGCCGAGTTCGAGCGGAAGCTGGGCCCGCGCACCCGCGCCATTCTCCTCTGCTCGCCGAACAACCCCACCGGCACGGTCTACACGCCGGAGGAACTGAAGGCCATCGGCGAGTTCGCCCGCCGTCACGATCTTTTCCTCATCGCCGACGAGGTGTACAAGGAGTTCACCTACGACGGCAAGGTGCACTTCAGCGTCCTGCAGCTGGAGGGGTTGGAGGATCGGGTCGTCGTCGTCGATTCCATCTCCAAGCGCTATTCGGCCTGCGGCGCCCGCATCGGCGCCGTCCTGTCGCGCAACGAGGAGGTGATGAAGGGCATCACCAAGTTCGCCCAGGCCCGCCTCTGCCCGCCCACTCTCGAGCAGGTAGGCGCCATCGGCGCCTACGAGCTGCCCCACGACTACTTCGACGGCGTCATGGCCGAGTACCAGAAGCGCCGCGACATCCTGTGCTCGGTCCTGCAGTCCCACCCGCGCATCGTGCTGCACAAGCCCGAGGGGGCTTTTTACGTCATGGCCAAGCTTCCGATCCAGGATGGCGAGATCTTCGCCCGCTGGCTGCTGAACGAGTTCCAGGACAACAACGAGACGGTGATGGTCGCCCCGGGCGAGGGCTTCTACAAGACGCCGGGGCGGGGCAAGGACGAGGTGCGGCTGGCCTATGTCATCGAGGCTTCGAAGCTCGAGCGCGCCGCCAGGCTGCTGCTGATCGCCATCGACCGCTTTCCGGGTTGAATCGCCCAGGCTGTTCCTGGTCAGGACCGGCCCGTCTCCGGTTGCGGTTGACATTCAATCCGGTGCGTGGTAAGGGGTAGGCAGCGGAGGTCTTCCATGCCAGTGAAAAGAACGGTCATGAGGAGCTCGAAGGGGAAGAAGCTGTACGCCGTGCGCGACGCCAAGGGGCGCTTCAAGGACATCCAGAGCTACAAAAAGGCGCACGCGGCCGACATCAAGCGCAAGAGCAAGGCCGAAACCGCCAAAAAAGCCAAACCCAAGGCCAAGAAAAAGTAGCCTGTTTGCCAATGCCCCCTGGCGGCGGGCGCTGGCCGATGCAGCCGATATTGTAACGTTCGTACAAACTCATTCTTTATGGGCCTGCGGCATACGCCCACTACCGTAAAGTATGCATCGGCATTCAGGATGCTTTCGGCCGGATCGAGTTGCAATGCGTGCAAGGGAGTTTTTCGGGCCATACGCCTTGCGCCGTAAGGCGAGTCTTGTCAGTTCCGGACCTCGATAGTCTGCTCGCGTTCGCTGCCTACGGAGACATGGCCGATCTTGGCACCCGCGAATTCGGCGATGAAATCGAGGTAGGCGCGAGCCGCCTGTGGAAGCTCTTCCAGGCGGCGCGCCTTTCCCAGGGGCTGCCGCCAGCCGGGCAGCGTACGGTAGACCGGGACGACGCGGGCCAGGGCGTCGGCGTGGCCTGGGAAATCGGCGCCGCGGCGGCCGTCGAGGTCGTAGGCCACCGCCACCTGGATCTCCGCCAGCGAGTCGAGGACGTCCAGCTTGGTGAGGAAAAGGCGGTCGACGCCGTTGATCTCCACGGCATGCCTGAGGGCCACCAGGTCGAGCCAGCCGACACGGCGCGGCCGGCCGGTGGTGGCGCCGTACTCGTTGCCCAGTTCGCGCAGGCGGTCGCCGCTCCCGCCCTTCAGCTCGCTGGGAAATGGGCCCTCGCCGACGCGGGTGGTGTAAGCCTTGGAGACGCCCAGCACCTGGCCCACTGCCTTGGGCGATAGCCCGGTTCCGGAGAAGACCCCGGCGATGGTGGTGTTGGAGGAGGTGACGAAGGGGTAGGTGCCCAGGTGGATGTCGAGCAGGCTCCCCTGCGCCCCTTCGAACAGGATCCGCTTCCGCTCGCGCCAGGCCCGGTGCATCAGGGCGGTGGTGTCGGCCACGTGGGGGCGCAGGAACTTCCCGGCCTCCAGGTAGGCGGCGATCGCCGCTTCCAGCTCTCCGGCGGGCTGTCCCCAGGCGGCGAAGAGGCGGTTGTAATACTCGGCCAGAGGCGCGATCTTGGCACGAAACGCCTTCTCGTCGAGCAGGTCGCCGACGAACAGGGCGCGGCGGCCGATGACATCCTCGTAGGCCGGGCCGATGCCGCGGCGGGTGGTGCCGATGCGCTGGTAGCGCGAATCCTCGAACACGACGTCCAGCTGCTGGTGGAAGGGCAGGATCAGCGGCGCCCCGGCGCTCAAGGAAAGGTTCCCCAGGGTCAGGCCCAGACGGCGGGCGTTGCTCACCTCCTCGACCAGCTGCAGCGGCTGCACGACCACGCCGTGGGCGATCACCGCCAGGCAGTCGGGATAGAAGATCCCCGAGGGCAGCACGTGCAGGACGACCTTTTGCCCTCGGTAATAGACGGTATGGCCGGCGTTGTGGCCGCCCTGGAAGCGGGCCACCACGTCGAAATTTCCGGCCAGGTAATCGATGGCCTTGCCCTTGCCCTCGTCCCCCCACTGCAGCCCCAGCACGACTGTGTTCATGACGTCCCCTGCCCGCGCACCTTGACGACCAGGATGGTGGCGTCGTCGCGGAAATGCCCCTTGCCGATGAAATTCTTGACGCGGCGGTACAGCGCCTCGCCAAGCTCCCTGGCGCCCAGGTGGCGGTGCGCCTGGAGAAACTCGCCGACGGCCTTCTCTCCGAACTCCTCGCCCCTGGCGTTCTGGGCCTCGAACACGCCGTCGGTGAAGGCGCAGATGACGTCGCCCGCCTGCAGCGGCAGCGTCTGCTCCTGGTAGCCGGAGTCGGAGCCGAATCCGAGCAGCAGCCCGCCGACGTCAAGACGGCGCAGCCCGCGGGCGCCCGCCAAAAACGGCGCGCTGTGGCCGGCATTGACGTAGGTCACGGCCGGCGCCTCATCGTTGAGCAGCATCCAGAACAGGGTGATGAAGCGGCTGCCGCGGGTCAGCTCGTGGATGAAGGCATTGGCCCTGGCGATGAAGACGGCCGGCTTGTAGAGGTACAGCTCGTTCATGGAGTGGAAGACGGCCTGGCAGGAGGCGGCCAGCAGGGCGGCGGCCAGCCCTTTGCCTTCGACGTCGGCCAGGGCCAGCGGCTGCACGTTCTTGCGCTTCTTGAGGATGTCGTAGTAGTCGCCGCCGACCTCCTGGATCGGCTCATAGAGGACCGCCAGGTCGTAATGGCTCAGCGGCGGCAGCGACTGCGGCAGGAGCGAGAGCTGGATGGAGCGGGCGATCTTCATCTCGTGCTCCAGCTTGCGCTTCTCCACGATCTGCGCCAGGTAGCGGATGTTGTCCAGCTCCACCATCATGAAGCGCGACAGGATGACGGCGAACTCGAAGTCCTCCGCCTGCAGCTCGCTGCGGTTGAACTTGCGGCCCAGGCCGAGGATGGCCGGGCGGCGGCGGGCCTCGGAGACGTTGAGCAGATAGGCGATGCGCCGCGCCTGCAGCAGCTTCTTCAGGTCGTCCAGGCCATGCGGCAGCGAGTCGACCTCGACGCGCTCGTCGCCGCCCAGGGCGCGGTTCAGCCTCCTCTTCAGCAGCTGGATCTCGTCCTCGGCCAGGGCGAAGCCGCGCTTGCGCAGCAGGTCCTGGCGGCGGTCGAAGAAGAACGTGCGCGACAGGCCCAGCGGCGCCATGAGCGAGGAGAAAAAAATGCGCATCACGTGGTCGACGTCGAACTGCGTCTGCATGGCCGAGGACAGCTCATGGATGGAGTTCAGCTGCAGCTTGCGGAACTGCAGCTCGCGCTGCAGCCGCCTTACTTCGGAGTCCGCCACTTGATCATCTCGCAGACGTTCAGGCCGTCCTGGTTGGAATAGGCGACCGAGTCCATGATGGTCCTCATCAGCTTGACCCCCAGGCCGCCCTTGCGCTTCGTCTTGATCATGCGGCCGATGTTCACCTCCTCATCGGAGATGTCGGGGGCCAGGCCGCTGTACAGGACGCGGATGCGCAGGCCGGCCTCGGCCAGGAAATACTCGAGGACGATCTCGCGGCCCTGGCGGTTGCCGTAGGAGTGCTTGATGACGTTGGTGACCGCCTCGTCGATGGCCAGCGAGATCTTCTGCGCCTCGCGCAGGGGGAACTGCGCCAGGGTGGCGATGTGCCGCGTCAGCTCGACCACCATCTTCAACAGTTGGGTCTGCGAGAGGATGGTGATCGCGAAGTCAGGCTTGGCGGGAAAGGCGCTTGAATTTTTCAATGGCGGCCTGCTCGTCGGCGGAAAAATCGTAGATCTCGGTAAAACCCACCAGGTCGAAGGTCTCGTGCACCCGCTCGTTCAGGGCGCACAGCTTGATGTCGCCCCCCTTCTCGCGGACCTCGTCGATGTAGCCCATGATGATGCCCATGCCGGCCGACGTGATATAGTTCAACTCCTGGCCGTTGATCAGGATGTTGAAGTTGCTCTCACGGATCAGGCGCAGGAGCTCCTTCTCGAAGCGACCCACCTGGTGCGCGTCGAGATGCCCCTTCAGGTAAAGGACCGCCACGCCATCGATCATCTTGCTGCGTATCTGGAAACTCTTCATGCCCCCTCTCCAAAGAAGAAATCGATCTCGCGGAACGCCGTCGCCTGCGAATCGGCGCCATGGACGCTGTTGCGCTGGATATCGATGGCGAAGCGGCGGCGCAGGGTGAGCGGCCCCGCCTTGGCGGGATCGGTCGGGCCCATCAGCCGCCGCCACTCCTCGACAGCCCCCTCCCGCTCCAGCACCATGGGAAAGATGGGGCCCGATGAAATGTACGCCAGCAGGCTCTCATAGAACGGCTTGCCCAGATGTTCGCGGTAGAAGCGGGCGGCCTGCTCGACGGTCAGGCGCAGCGTGCGGATAGCGCGGATGGCGAAACGGTTCATCTCGATCTCGGACACGATCACCCCGACCAGCTGGCGCTCGACCGCGTCGGGCTTGATGATGGCCAGGGTTTGCTCCATGAAGCACCTCGGCGCCATTGTAGATCAATTCCCTTCGAAATACAATCGTGGCCGGCTTGCCTTTTCACGCGGATCACGGGGACGGTGTTGACAAGGCAAATAATTTGTATTATAATTGTACTATGATTGTAGCCCAATATTTTTTTTTGGCCGCATGGCCTTGGAGGTTCACTATGAAAAAAACGATCGTTCTCGCCCTCCTTATCCCGCTGGTTGCCCTGGTCTGCTCCCAGGCTATGCCTGCCCAGAAGAGCGGCTCGGTGGAACTCAAGGGTACGATCACCATCTCCGGCGCCTGGGCCCTCTATCCCATGGTCGTGAAATGGTCGGAGGAGTTCAGCCGGATTCATTCCGGCGTCCGTTTCGATATCTCGGCGGGCGGGGCCGGCAAGGGGATCGCCGACGCCCTGTCGGGCATGGTCGACATCGGCATGGTCTCCCGGGAGATCTACCCGGCCGAGGTCCAGAAGGGGGCCTGGTTCATTCCCGTGACCAAGGACGCGGTGGTGCCGGTCATCAACCGCGCCAATCCGCTGTTGGCCGAGATCATGAAAAAGGGCGTCAAGCGCTCCTTCCTCCCTCGCATCTGGCTGCTCGAGGAGCCGCCGACCTGGAACGAGGCGCTGGGCGGCAAGGGCGGGCCGCAGATCCATGTTTACACCCGCTCCGACTCCTGCGGCGCCGCCGAGACCTGGGCCCTCTTTTTCGCCAAGAAGCAGGAGGACCTCATGGGCATCGGCGTGTTCGGCGATCCGGGACTGAACGACGCGGTGCGCAAGGACGCCCTGGGCATCGGCTTCAACAACGTCAACTACGCCTATGACGCAGCCAGCCTGAAGCCCATGCCCGGAACCGCCGTCCTGCCCATCGACCTGAACGACGACGGCAGGCTCGACGCCGCAGAGAACTTTTACGGCGACCGAGACGCGATCATGGCCGCCATCGCCGCCGACCGCTACCCCAGCCCGCCGGCGCGCGACCTCTACCTGGTCTGCAAGGGGCGGCCCGGCAAGGCCATGGTCAAGGCTTTCCTGGCCTGGATCCTGAAGGAGGGGCAGAAGCACGTGGCCGAAGCCGGCTACATCGGCCTTGCCGCCGCCAAGATCGAGAAGGCCCTGGCCAAGATCGGCCGGTGATCGCGCCCAGGAACGAGGAAGAAGCCATGAAACGCGGAAGAAGCATCGTGCTGCTGGCCCTGTCGCTGCTTGCGGCCGCCGGAAGGGGGTTGAACGGGGAAGGGAAAATTTCGGGGTTGGCTTTCGGCGACTATTATTACGCCCTGGGACACCACGACGTGGCCGTCGAGGGGCGCAACGGCTTTTGGCTGCGCCGCATCTATTTCACTTACGAAGACAAACTGGGCGAGAAATACGCCATGCGCTTCCGCCTGGAAGCCAACAGCCCGGGCGACTTCAAGACAGCGGCCAACCTGGTTCCCTTCATCAAGGACGCTTACCTGTCGGTCAGGCTCGGCCGCCAGACCCTGGCCTTCGGCCTGGTCGCCACCGACCTGTACACCACGGTGGAGGATTTCTGGGGGTATCGTCCCCTGGAAAAAACCCCGATCGATCTTTTCAAGTTCGGCAATTCGCGGGAGATGGGCCTGTACCTGAAAGGGCCGCTGGACAAGCGCGGCCGGTTCTCCTATTCGCTAACGGCGGGAAACGGCGACGGCTTGAAGTCGGAGGTCAACCGCGGCAAGGCGGTCCATGGCAGGCTGAGTTTCCAGCCCAAGCGGCCGCTGCTCTTCGAAATCTTCGCCGATTGCACGGACACGGGGCCCGGCACCTCGATCACCATCCTGCACGCCTTCGCCGGCGTCAAGGGAAGCCGGGGGCACGCCGGATTCAACTTCGGCTGGCGCCATGACGACCTGGGCCGAGGCGAGAGCGACCTGAAGTTCATGTCCCTGTTCGCCGTAGGCAGGATCAACGGCAAGCTGGAGATCGTCGGCCGCTTCGACCGGCTTCTCGACGCCAATGCCAATGGCGGCAAGACCGACTACATCCCCATGGCCGACAACGCCAGGGCCAATGTCGTGCTGGCCGGCCTGGGCTGGCAGCTGAGCGAAGGGATCCAGGTAATCCCCAACATCAAATATGTCTTTTATGACGCTCCCGGCTCGGGAGAAAAGCCGGCAGCCGACCTATACGCCTATCTCACCCTCTCCTTCAAGTTCTGAGGCCGAGGTTCTCGCCGGCAGCGCGCCCGCTCATTTTTTGCCGCCGCGCGGGTGGAAGCGGTCGTAGATGCGCTTCAGCTGGTCCTTGGCCAGGTGGGTGTAGATCTCGGTGGTGGCAATCGAGGAGTGGCCGAGCAGCATTTGCACCGAGCGCAGGTCGGCCCCCTTCTCCACCAGGTGGGTGGCGAACGAGTGGCGCAGAACGTGCGGGGTCAGCCGGGCCTTGAGCCCGACCTTGCCGCCGTAGCCCGTGATCATCTTCCACAGCCCCTGGCGGCTGATGGCGCCGCCGTCGCGGTTGACGAAGAGCGCGGCCGGAGCCGCGCCGGCGGCCAGCGCCGGCCGGCCTTGATCCAGGTAGGCGCGCAGGCAGTCGCGGGCGGTGTCGTTGAAGGGGACGACCCGCTCCTTGCCCCCCTTGCCGCGGACGCGCAGGAATCCCTCGTCCAGGAAAAGATCGGCCGTCTTCAAGCCGGCCGTCTCGGAGATGCGCAGCCCGCTGGCGTACATCAGCTCCAGGATGGCCTTGTCGCGGCAGCCGAGGGGCGAGGACGGGTCGGGCGCCTCCAGCAGCCGCGTCACCTCCTCCGGCGTCAGGTACTTGGGAAGGCGGGCCCATTTCTTGGGCGGGGCCACGGCCGTTGCCGGGCTTTCGCCGATCAGGTCCTCGCGCAGCAGGAAGCGGTAGAAGCTTTTCAGCACCGAGACCAGGTGGGCCTGGGAGGAGACGGCCCCGCCCCTGCTCCCCTGGCGGCGGAGAAACTCGAGAAGGTCCCCCTCGCCCGGGCTGAGGGGATCGATCCCCTTTTCCTTCAGGAACGAATGGAACTTCTCGAGCTCGCGTCGGTAGGACAGGATGGTGTTGGCCGCCAACCCCCTCTCGAACTCGGCGTACTGCAGGAACTGCTCCAGGGGCGAGGGCGCACGGGCCATCAGAGGTAGGGGTTGCCGGCCAGCTCGCGCTCCAGCACGCTCTCCGGTCCGTGCCCGGGGAGTACGACCGTTGCCGGCGGCAGGGCCCTGATCCGCTCCAGGGAGCGGCGCAGTTCCGGCTCGGAGCCGCCGGGAAGGTCGGTGCGCCCCACGTCGCCGCAAAACAGGGTGTCGCCGGAAAAGAGCAGGCCCTGGCCGAACAGGAGGAGCGAGCCTGGGGAATGGCCTGGGCTGTGGATGACCTCGAGCTCCAGCCCCCCGGCCGCGATGCGGTCGCCGCCGGCCAGCAGCCGCCCCGCCGCGGGCAACGGTTCGACGCCGAACAGGACGGCCAGGCCGCGCCCGGCCGGCGAGCGCATGGCCGCGTCGTCGGCGGCGTGCAGCCAGAGCGGGACGCTGAAACGCTTCATCAGGAAAGCGGCGGCGCCGGCATGGTCGGGATGGCCATGGGTCAGGACCACGGCGATGGGGGCGAGGCCGGCGGCAACGATGCGGCCAGCGATCCGCTCCCCCTCGGCTCCCGGGTCGATGACCAGGCAATCGCGGCCGGATTCGTCGTAGAAAAGATAACAGTTGGTGTCCAGCTCGCCGACCGTGAGGCTCTGATAGGGCATGGCGTCAAGCCCCGAATTTCTTCAGCTTCAGGGCGTTGGCCATCATGAGCGGCAGCACGTCCATGGCCCGGACATGGCCCAGGACCCCGCGGGCGCACGCCGTTTCGCCGAACTTGGACGCCGGGGCGCTGACGCTGACCTTGCCGCAGGAGGGATCCTCGCCACCCGGTGCGCCACAGGCGAAGGCATCGACCGCCGCGGCAGTGGCGGGCAGGCGCCTCTGGAATCGGGACTTGATCAGCAGCGGATTGGGATGCCAGGAATGGCCCTTCATCAGCGCCGGGGTGGAGTGGTCGCCGGTGACGACCAGCACGTCTGGGGTGAGCTCCAGGACTTCGGGCAGCCAGCGGTCGAACTCCTCGATCTCCGCAGCCTTGTGGGCGAAGTCGCCGTCCTCGCCGTAAGAATCGGTCTTCTTGACGTGTAGGAAGAAGAAATCGAAGTCGGCCCAGCGGCTCTTGAGCGTCGCCACCTGGTCCTGCAGGGTGCGGCCGGTTTCGAGCACCTCCATGCCCACCAGCTGCGCCAGGCCCCGGTACATCGGGTAGACGGCGATCGCCGCCGTCTTCAGCTTGAAGAGCTCGCGCATCGAGGGGACGGCCGGGTACTTGGCGAAGCCGCGCAGCAGGCAGGCATTGGCAGGCAGCCGGCCGGAGAGCTCGGCCGCGAGGCAGTCGATGAAGCGGTTGACGATGCGGGCCGTCCTGGCGGCGGCAGGGTCCTTGGCCTCGGCGTACTTGACGGGAGCGCCCGCGACCTCGGGGTCGGCGTCGCTCAGCCGGTCATCCAGGCCGTCGCCGGTCAGGACCAGGACAAAGCGGTGCTCCTCTCCCGAATAGAGGCGCACCTCGACGTCCTCGACGGCGCGGATGCGCTCGCTGAGGAAGGCGATGAGCTCGCGGTTCCTCGCGGTGGCGATGCGCCCGGCGCGGCGGTCGCTGATGCGGCCGTTCTCCAGGGTGGCGAAATTGCCGCGCACGGCGACCGAGCGCGGCCCCACCTCGATGCCCACGCCCAGCGCCTCGAGGATGCCGCGTCCGATCTCGTAGCGCAGCGGGTCGTAGCCGAAGAGAGACAGGTGGGCCGGCCCGCTGCCCGGGGTGATGCCCGGGGCGATGGGATGGCTCAGGCCCAGCTCGCTCTCGGCGGCCAGCAGGTCGAGGTTCGGGGTGCGCGCCGATTCCAGCTCGGTGCGGCCGTCCAGGGGCAGGCCGCCCAAGCCATCCAGCACCAGCAGCACCATCTTTTTCTCGTTCTCGACGCTGATGCGGCGAAACAGTTCCTCGCGTTCCATGGATCGCTCCTTATTCCTATTATCGCCGCAAACGGCCGGCGAAGCAAGCAGGGCGCGGGAAAGGCTACTGCTCTTCGCCGCAGTAGGGGCAGACCTTGACCTTGCGGCCGGTGGCCTTGCGGCAGTTCCAGCAGACGTGGTCGGTGCGGCTCTCGCGGGCCTGGATGCGCTTCTGGATGTCCTTCAGCTCGTTGCTGAAGTCGCGGTTGCGCTCTCCCAGGTGCTCCAGGTCGCCCAGCACGTCGAGGGCTTGGGCATAGCGGTCCTTCAGGTCGGGAGCCAGGGTCTTCATGACCACGCGGTTCAGCTCGGGGGCGACCGAGGGGTTCTTCTGCGCCAGGGGGGTGAATTGCCCGGCCTTGGCCCGCTTGTAGATGTCCATGGGATTGGCCAGCACGACGGGCGGGAAGCCGGTCACCATCTCGTAAAACAGGCTTCCAGCCGAATAGAGGTCGGAGGCGAAAACGGCCTTGCCCTCGAACTGCTCGGGCGCCATGTAGGGCGGCGAACCGATCTTGGTGGTGGCGAACTGCTTCTCCTGCAGCAGGGTCGACGTGCCGAAATCGGCGATCTTGACGTCGTCGTCCAGGTTGATCAGGATGTTGGAGGGGCGGATGTCGCGGTGGATCACCGATTTCTGGTGGGCGAAGGCCAGCGCCGACAGGATCTGCTTGAAATATTTCAAAGCCTTGGCGATCGGAAGCGAGCTCGACTTGTCGAGGATCTTCTCCAGGTCGGTCCCCTCGATGAACTCCATGACCATGATCAGGATATGGTCGATGATGTCGACGGTCAGGAGCTTGACGATATGGGGATGATCGAGCAGCCGCGTCTGCAGCACCGACTCCTGCAGCAGCTTGTCGGCCTGGGCGCTGGTGCGGTGCGGGATCTTCAGCGCCCGCTGGCACTTGAGGATCGTGTCCTCGGCCAGGTAGACGGTGCCGAAGCCGCCGCTGCCCAGCTTGCGCAGGATCTTGTACTTGCCGATCTGCCCCTTCAACTCAATCATGTTTCAGGATGGCGGCGACCGCCAGGGCCGCGGTCTCGGTCTTGAGGATGGCGTCGTTGATCCGAGCCGGTTGGAAGCCGGCGGCGCGGAACATCCCCTTCTCGGCGGCGGTGAAATCGCCGGGCGGGCCGACCACGGCCAGCGCCGGGAACGCGGCCGGCCGTTCCAGGCGCTGCGGGGCGTCGATGTCGAGCAGGATCTTCGTCGGGATGTTGGCGGCGGCGGCGGCCAGGACGTCCGGGGCCGCCGGCGCGCACAGGCGCGTGAGCCAGAAGCGGCGGTTGACCTTCAGGGCCTGGGCGGCCAGCTTCTGCCAGCGGCGCAGCTGGGCGGGGCTCCAGGAAACGTCGGTGCGCTCGCACACGAGCGGCCGCACCTCGTCGACCCCCATTTCGCAGAGCTTTTCGACGAGCCAGTTCATGGCGTGCCCGCGGGTCAGTGAGACGGCGACGAACACCCGCGGCTGCGGGCGGGGAAAGTCCTCGCTGCCGAGAACGGCGAGGCGCAGGCCGGCCGCGGAGATGGCGGCGATGCGCCCGCGCAGCAGGCGGCCGCGGCCGTTGACGATCTCGATCTCGTCGCCCGGGCGGTAGCGCATGACGTGGGCGATGTGGTGGAACTCGTCGCCCTCGATAAGCAGCTGGCCGGCGGCGGGCTCCTGGTCGCAGAAGAAGCGCCGTTCGGCCATCAATGGACCCGGTCGTTCTCGAGATGGGCCTGGCCCTTTTCGGTCTCGATCTCGCGCAGTTTCCTGAACAGCTCGGACTCCTGGCGCGTGAGGCTGCGCGGGGTCTGCACCAGCACCTGGACCAGCAGGTCGCCGCGGCTCCAGCGGTTGACCTGATGGAAGCCCTTGCCCTTGATCTTGAGCACCTGGCCGCTCTGGGTGGCCGGCGGGACCTTGATCCGCTCCGTCCCTTCGAAGGTCTGGATGGCGACCTGGTCGCCGAGGGCCGCCTGCGAGAAGGTGATCGGCAGCTGCAGCACCAGGTCCTGCCCGTGGCGCTGGAAGCGCTTGTCGGGCTTGACGCGCACCACGACGTACAGGTCGCCGGGGGAGCCCCCCTGGCGGCCGCCCTCGCCTTCGCCGGCCACGCGCAGGCGGTTGCCCTCGTCGATGCCGGCCGGGAACGTGACCTTGATCTTCTTGCTTTCGCGCTTGCGCCCGCCGCCGCGGCAGACGCGGCAGGGGTGGGAGACAATCCGGCCGGCGCCGCCGCAGGCCGGGCAGGCCGTGGCCATGGAAAAAAAGCCCTGGCTGACGCGGACATTGCCGCTGCCGCCGCACTTGCGGCAGGTCTCGGCCTCGTGCCCCGGCTCGCTGCCCGAGCCGTCGCAGGCGTCGCAGTTACGCTCGCGCTCCACCTCGATTTCCTTCTCCGCGCCCAGGAAGCATTCCTCGAGGGTCAGCGTCACCTCCAGGCCCAAATCGCTCCCCTTGCGCGGTCCGCGGCGCGCCCGGCCCGACGAGAAAGCGCCGCCGAAGCCGAACATGTCGCCCAGGATGTCGGTGAAGTCGGAGAAGATGGAATCGGAGAAGAAGCCGAAGTCGCCGCCGTTGCCCGAGCGCAGCCCCTCGGCCCCGTAGCGGTCATAGATCTGCCGCTTCTCGCTGTTGCCCAGGACCGAATAGGCCTCGGAGGCCTCCTTGAAGCGCTCCTCGGCCTCGGGATTGTCGCGGTTGCGGTCGGGATGATGCTGCAGGGCCAGCTTGCGGTAGGCCTTCTTGATCTCCTCGGCGCTGGCGCCGCGGGAAACGCCCAACACCTGGTAATAGTCTTTCTTGCCCATGGGATGTTACTTGGAGAACTCGGCGGTGAGAATGGTGTTGATCATGGTCCGGTAATTCTTCATCTTCTTCAGCAGCCCCTCGAGCTGGTCGACGTCCTGCCCTTCCAGGGCTTTTTCGCTGCGGCCGATCAGCGAATCGATCTCGGCACCGTCGTGCGGGGTGAGCTTGTCGATAAAGCGTTGGTAATAGAACTTGACCGTCTCCAGCTCCTCCTTCAGCTGCAGCTTGGCCCTGGAAAGGCGCAGCTCCACCTTGTCCTGCTCCTCGAATTTCTTGGCTTCCTGGATGATGCGCTCGATCTCCTCGGGGGAGAGGCCGCTCGCCGGCTGGATCTTCATGCTTTGGCTGAGGCCGGTCGCCTTGTCCTGGGCCGAAACGCGGACGATGCCGTTGGCGTCGATCTCGAAAGTGACCTCGATCTGCGGGATGCCGCGCAGCGACTGCGGGATGCCGACCAGGTTGAAGTAGCCCAGCGACTTGTTTCCCGAAGCGGTGGAACGCTCCCCCTGCAGCACGTGGATCTTGACGGTGCTCTGGTTGTCGGTGATGGTGGTGAAGATCATCGACTTCTTGGTGGGCACGGTCGAGTTGCGCTCGATGATGCGGGTGAAGCTGTCGCCCTTGGTCTCCACCCCGAGCGACAGCGGGGTGACGTCGAGCAGCAGCAGGTCGCGCACTTTGCCCTTGATGATCTCGGCCTGCAGTGCCGCGCCCTGGGCGACCGCCTCCTCGGGGTTGATCTGGATGTCGGGCGGACGGCCGAAGAAATCGTTGAGCTTCTGGAAGATCAGCGGCATGCGGCTCTGGCCGCCGACCAGGATGACGCGCTCAATCCGCTCGGGCTTGACGCGGATGTCGTCCAACGATTGCTGCACCAGCTCCAGCGTGCGGTCGATGAACTCGACGGTGCTGGCCTCCAGTTGGGAGCGGGTCAGCTTTTTCTGGAAATGGTAGTTGGAGCCGTCGCTGAAATGGTGCAGGTAGGGGATGGAGACCAGCGTTTCCTGGTCAAAGGACAGCTCGATCTTGGCCTTTTCCGCCACCTGGATCACCCGCTGCACCACGTCCTTGCGGTCGCGCAGGTCGACGGTGGTCTCGCGCTCCACCTCGTGGAAGATCCAATTGCAGATCTGGGCGTCGAAGTCGCTGCCGCCCAGGAACGTGTCACCCAGGGTGGAGACGACCTTGTAGATGTCGCCGCTGACCTCGACGATGGAGATGTCGAAAGTGCCGCCGCCCAGGTCGTAGACTGCGTACAGGCCGTTTTTCTTGAGCTTCTGCCCGTAGGCGATCAGCGCCGCCGTGGGCTCGTTGATGATGCGGGTGACGTTCAGGCCGGCGATCTCCCCTGCCACCTTGGTGGCCTGGCGCTGGGCGTCGTTGAAGAAGGCCGGCACGGTGATGACCGTGTCGGAGATGGGCTCGCCGAGGTAATTTTCGGCGATGCCCTTCAGGTAGCCCAGGAACATGCCCGAAATCTCCTCCGGAGAATAGACGCTGCCGGCCAGCTTGACCTTGACGTCGCCGTTCTCGGCGGCGACGATCTCGTACCCCACCCGCTTGGCGATCTCCCGCACCTCGGGGCTGTCGAACTTGCGGCCGATCAGGCGCTTGATCGCCCAGACGGTGTTGCGGCTGTTGGTGATGACCTGCCGCTTGGCGGCGTTGCCGAAAATGCGCTTCTTTTCCTGGGTCTGGGCGATGACGGTGGGGATGACGCGGGCCCCCTCGGGGTTGGGCACGATCAGCGCCTCCCGTCCCTCCAGGTAGCTGATGCAGGAATTGGTGGTCCCCAGGTCGATGCCGATGTTCTTGGCCATCAGGAAGAGGGCGCGGCCCCGGCATCCGGGGAGGCGTCGGGCTCCGGTTCGGCCGCTGGCGGAATGGCCACCTTGGTCAGCGCCGGACGCAGCAGTTTGTCTTGATAGGTGAATCCCTTCTGGTATACCTCGATGACCACCGGAGCGTTGATCCCCACGCGCTCCTCCTTGCTCAGGGCCTCGTGGAATGCGGGGTCGAAGGCCCTGCCCAGGGCTTCGATCTCGAGGACCTGGTACTTTTTCAGCAGGTCCAGGAACTGCTTGCGGATCATCTCCACGCCGGAAATGATCCCTTTTTCGTGCTCGCTGGTCTTGGCCTTCAGGGCCCGCTCCAGGTTGTCGTAGATCTGCAGCAGGTCGAGGAGGACCTGCGAAAGCACGTACTTCTGGAACTCATCGCGCTCTTTCTTCATGCGCTTGCGGAAGTTGTCGATCTCCGCCAGCCCGCGCAGGTACTTGTCCTTGAATTCGTCGCGCTCGGCGAGAACCTGGCGCAAGTGCGACTCCGCCTCCCCGGGGCGGTGGCCGCCGCGCTTGTGGCCGCCCTTTTTTTTGAGCGCCGCCTCTTCCTGGGCAAGCTTCGGGCTGGGTTCCGCCTCGTCGTCGTCGCTTTCGTCCGGAACGTAGCCGATTCCTTCCTTGTCCTCGTCCAACACGATTGGCTCCTCGCTGTTCCAGGCCGGTCCCAGCCGCCGCCAGCGCGCAACCCTTTTCGGCGCCGCGCCCGGACCCTGGCCTGTCTGGAAAAATAGTAACCCAAGAAAGCCGCCTTGTCAATTTGCGCCCGGCCTGCATTTGTGCTACTGTAGATCCATGCCCGCCATCGGCCAGCCCCGCTCGAGCGAAACAGGCGCCGGCAGGAAAAGGGAGACCTCGCTGCTGCAGTCGCGCGGCCTGCCCCTGCTGCTGGCCTTCTTCCTGTTCATCCTGGTGCTGGCCTTCGTCTTCGGCGATCGCGGCGTGGTCGAGATCCTGCGGGCAAAGAAGCAGATCAAGGCCCTGCAGCAGACCATCGGCGAGCTGGAAGCGGAGAAGGCGCGTTTGGCCGCCGAGATCGAGCGGCTGCGCGCCAACCCGCTGTCCCTCGAAAAAAAGGCGCGCCAGGAATTGTGGCTGATGAAGAAGAACGAGCGCGTGGCCGTCCTGACGCAGGATGCGAAGGAGGCAGCCCATGAGTAAGATCAAGACCGCGGCGCTACTCGGCGCCCTGACAGGACTGTTCCTGTTCATCGGCGGCCTGGCCGGAGGCCGGGCAGGCATGGGCATCGCCCTGGTCCTGGCCGCGATCATGAACCTTGTTTCCTACTGGTTCTCCGACCGCATCGTCCTGAAGGCCTACCGCGCCCGCAGGCTGGAGGAGAGCGAGGCCCCCCGCGTCCACGCCATGGTGCGCGAACTCAGCCAGCGCGCCGGCCTGCCCATGCCCGCCCTGTACCTTTTCGACCAGGACTCGCCCAACGCCTTCGCCACCGGCCGCGACCCGGGCCGGGCGGTCATCGCCCTCTCGCGCGGGATCGTCAGCTTGATGGGCGAGGAGGAGCTGAAGGGGGTCATCGCCCACGAGATGACCCACGTGGCCAGCCGCGACACCCTGCTGCAGACCGTGGCCGCCACGCTGGCCGGCGCCATACTCTTCCTGGCTTACCAGGCGCGCTGGTTCTCTGTGTTCGCCGGCAGCCGCGACGACGACGACCGCGGCGGCATCTTCGGGCTGCTGGCCCTGGCCATTTTCGCTCCCCTGGCCGCCTCCCTGATCCAGATGGCCCTCTCGCGCACGCGGGAATACAAGGCCGACGAGGGGGCCGCCCAGCTGACCGGAAATCCCGGAGGGCTGGCCGCCGCCCTGGAGAAGCTGTCGGCTTATTCGCGGAAGCTGCCGCTGGCGGCGACGCGCCAGACCGCCCACCTGTTCATCGTTTCGCCGCTGAGCGGCAAGGGCCTGGCGGCCCTGTTTTCTACCCATCCACCCATCGAAGAGCGCGTCGCCCGCCTGCGGGCGATGCGCCTGACCTGAAATCGGGACTCCTGTTCATAGCAGGACGGGGAGAAACGCCCAACAATCGGCAAACCGCCAAAACAGTTGTTATTATGCCATTTCCCGCACTAATGCCAGATTGGCCCACAATATTTGAACTGATAAAACGGAAACACCAAGTTCCAAGCACCAATTGCCCAATCCCCTTGGCGGGGACGGTGTGACCAAAACGAAAGACACCTATAATAGCTTTCGTTTAGGTCGTTGAAACTTGGTGTTGGTTTGGGATATGATGCTTGGTGCTTGGAATTCGAGTCTTACGAGCATCTGACCTTGGCAAAAAACGCATTCGTTTCCCCCTATAACCTTGAAGAACTTGCTGCTTGTCTAATATCGATTTTTTCGACGGCAACGCACTAACACTAACACTGGGTACGAAAGGGTCAGTTCGTTATTCCCTTTTGGTCCAGCGCTCCCGGGTCCAGCTTCCGACCAGGAGGCGGCGGTACAGTTCCTCCTGACCCGTTACCAGCGCCTCGGCCGACCAGGCGGAAAAATCCTCGTTGGCGAAACGTTCCAGACGGCGGCGCAGAGCGGGATCGGCGGCCAGCGCCAGGATGGCGTCGGCGAAGCCGTTGGCATCGTCCCAGGGGACCAGGAAGCCGTTCTCTCCGTGGCGCACGACCTCGCGGTTGCCGGGGATATCGCTGGCCACGATGGCCTTTTTTTTCAGGCGCAGCTGCACAAGGCTCTGCGGCAGCCCCTCCCACAGGGCGGTGGAAACGCCGATGTCGCAGGCGTCCATGGCGTTCTCCACGTCGATGACGAATCCCGGCAGGCGGAAATTCCTTTCAATGCGGCGTTGCCTCAGCTCCGCCTCCAGCCGCGGCCTGCCCTCGCCGTCGCCGGCGATGAGGAAGTGGACGGCTGGATTGCGGGCGATGACGCGCTCGGCCGCCTCGGCCAGCCGCAGCAGCCCCTTCTGCGGCTTGAAGGGGGCGATCGTGCCGCAGACGAAGGCGTCAGGCGGCAATTCGAAGCGGGCGCGCGCCGCCGCCGCGTCACCGGCCGCGGAGAACCTTTCCAGCGGGAAGCCGCTGCGCAGGAGCGACGAATTGCCGCGCGTCAGCTTCAAGCGCTCGGCCAGCTCCTGGTCGGCGCGGGAGACGAAGACGAAATGGTCGGTCAGCCCCCGGCAGAGGCGCTCGGCCAGGCGGTAGAACCGGCGCTGCAGGAGCGGCTGTTGCGGCGAGAAGGAGAACCCGTGGACCGTGTGCACGATGACGGGCGTCTTCGCCAGCCGGGCGGCAAGGCGACCGAGGATGCCGGCCTTGGAGGAATGGGTGTGGACGATCTGCGGCTCGATGCGGCGGAGGAGGCGGCGCAGCTGCCACAACGCCCTCAGGTCGCGGCCAGGACGGATCTCGCGCCCCAGGGCGGGAACGACGATCTGGCGCCCCTCGTCGGCCAGGCGGCTGCGCAGCACACCGCCCGGGCCGCACAGCAGGTAGACTTCGAAGCGGGCCGGGTCGAGGTGCTCGACCGTGTGCAGCGTGTTCAGCTGCGCGCCGCCCAGCTCCAGCTTGGTGATCACGTGGACGACGACGATGCGCCGGCTCACGCTTCGTTGATGCGCCGGGCGGTTTCGCGCGCCTGGCGTATGTCGTCGGCCATGGAAGTATAATTCCAGCCGCCATAGCGGCCGATGGCATGGATGCCCTGGCGCCGCAGCCGGTCCAGCAAGGCCGGCACCAGGCGCGGCCACTCATGGTCGAAGACCACGTAGGAGACGGGGATCACCTTCGGGTCTTGAAAGAGCAGCTCCTCGTTCCCGGCGATCATGCCCGTTTCGCGCAGGGTTAGGAGCGTTTCACCGAGAAGGCGCTTGCGGTCGAGCGGCGCGCCGGGGGGGAGGGTCTTTTCCAGGTAAGCGGTCACATCGCCTTCGGCAGGATAGTAGCCGGCCCGGTAGAAGGGAAACCTCGTCTCGGGAAGGTAGATCCAGTGGAAACGGCGGCGCCGGCGGGCAAGCACCACGTTGACCACCAGAGTCGACAGGTGGCGCAGGCGGCCCGGGTCGAAGGCAGGCCGCGGCCGCAACGCCTCCAGCAACCGGTTCAGCGGCATGGTGCTGATCAGGTTCTCGTAGCGGTAGCTTCCGGCGTCGGTAAGCAGCCTCCGTTGGCGCGTCTCAATGGCCAGCACCTCCTCGCCGAAGCGGATCCTTCCTGCCAGCGGCCTGGCGTAGTCGTTGATGAACGCCTGCAGCCCTCCGCGCGGGTAGAAGAAGAACGGGTTGTAGCCCTCGCCCCAGGAGCGGCGACGGGAGCCGGCGAGCACCTGCTCCCTTGCCGGCACCGGGATGCTGCCTCTGTCCATGCCGGCGACCAGGCCGGAAAGGGGCCGGCCGTAGAACTTGCCCAGGAAGGGGGCGAAAAAAAGGCCGTGCAGGGTGGGTCCGAAATGAGCCAGGAGAAATTCCTCCAGGCTGGCGTACGCGCCCGCAGGCTGCCCGGCCGCGGCCAGGACCTCGGCCATGATCGTGCGGCGCAGCGGCTCCGGAAGATAAGCCAGGTGGTACTGCAGCGAATAGGGGATGGAGCGCCCCAGCAGCAGCACGCGGCTGTCGCGGCGGAAGGGGCGGAAGGGGCGGAACCGCGTCACGTGGCGGCGAACCTCGGGCTTGCCCTGGAAATGGAAATAATGGCCGCCATAGTCGAAGGCGAAGCCGTTGGCGACATAGCGGCCTGACAGGCCCCCGGGGGTCTCCGCCTTCTCCAGGATCAGCGTATCGCCGCGCAGGACTTGGCCGGCGCTCAGCCCCGAGATGCCGGCGCCGATGACCAGGTTCATTCCATCCTCACCCCGGCCAGGGTCCAGCCCAAGACCGCGAAGAAGGCAAGGACCGCGGCTCCCGAGACGAGGGTGAATCCGGGGGAGGCGAGGAAATTGGCGACGACCAGCAGCGAGAGGGCCAACTGCAACAGGACAAGGGCCGCCACGGTACGGGCCGCGCTGCAATTCCATTTCCGGCGCAGGCGCAGCGCGATGTGGTCGGGGCTGCCCAAAAAAGGCGACTTGCCCTTGCCGAGGCGCAGCACGATCACGTAGGCCAGGTCGAAGAGGGGGACGCCCACAACGAACAGGCCGGCCACGAAGGCCAGGCTGTTGTGGCGGGTGTAGCTCACCATGAGCGCCAGCGAGCCGATGATCAGGCCCAGGACCATGCTGCCGGCGTCCCCCAGGTAGATGCGGGCGGGCTCCCAATTGAAGCGCAGGAAGGCGAGCAGGGCCGCGGCCAGGCTGGCGGCCAGGATCGAGACCAGGAAATCCCCGGTCAGCAGGGAGACGGCCAGCAGGGTCAGGGAGCTCAGGGCGCCGATCGAGGCGGCCAGCCCATCCATGATGTCGATGATGTTGAAGGCGTTGATCACGGTCAGGATCCAGAGCAGGGAAAGGGCGATGTCCATCCACTTGGGAAAGAACACCAGGTCGATGAGGATGCCGCTCTTGAGCAGGATGTAGGAGGCCACCAGCTGGAACAGGAACTTGATCGCGGGCGTCAGCGCCTTCAGGTCGTCCAACAGCCCGACCAGCAGCAGGATGGAGCTGGCGAACAGGATCCCCAGCAGGCGCTCGTTGAAGTCGAACACCAGGCTGATGGGGGAGATGAAGGCGAAATAGACGATGACGCCGCCCATGTAAGGGACCGGCTGGGCGTGCCGTTTCAGCCGGCCGTCGGGATGGTCGAGGATCCCGTAGCGGAAAGCGGCCTTCTGCGCCAGGGGCGTTCCATAGAGGGTGAGCAGGAAGGAGAGGACAAAGGAGAAAGCCAGGATGACCTCATTCATGGGCTCGAATGCGCTTCCTTTTCTCCCGCGCCCTGCGGAAGACGCTGCGGGAGCGAACCAGCGCGATTATAATTTTGGGGGAACGGAATGTCAATGCGCCCACCCATAGAAGGTCGCGCAAGAAAACGAAGGGCAGCGCGGCCCAATCGCGCTTCCAGCGGAAGTTCTTGATCAGCGTCAGGTAGCGGTTTTTCACCAGGTGGAAGCGCAGCCCGGCAGGGCGGGCCAGGGCCAGCGAGACGCGTGACCAGGGAGAGCGCGGCAGGGTGGCGCTGCGGAAGTGATAGGCGACGACATCGGGGGCCAGGAAGGCGCGCAGCCCCAGCAGGCCGGCCCGCCAGCCGATGTCGAAATCCTCCCAGAACATGAAAAAGTCGGCGTCATAGTATTCGCCGTCGATGCGCAGCCGCTCCAGGGCCGGCCGGGAAAACACGGTCGCCGCACCGCAGACGGAAAACACCTCTTTCTCACGCAGCGCCATGCCCGCCAGCGGACGCCCGAAGCCCGCCTCGCGCGGGTACAGGGCCCGCGTCCGCTCCTGGCCGGCCGAATCAACGGTGACACCGTCAAAGCGCAGGAGCAGCGGCGACAGCAGCCCGGCCTGCGGACAACGGCGGAAAAAATTTAGGGCACGGAAGTTGAAATCAGGGGCCAGGAACACGTCGGCGTTGGCCACCAGCACCAGCTGCGAATCGGTGCGGTCGATGCCCAGGTTGGCGGCGGCGGCATAGCCGAGGTTCTCCTCCAGCAGCAGCGCGTCCAGGCCGGGGCAAGCGGCGATGTGCTCCGCGGAACCGTCGCGCGAGGCGTTGTCGACCACGACGATCTTGCGGAAGGGAACCGTCTGCTCGGCCAGGGAACGAAGGTTGCGCTTGAGGAACTCCCGGGAGTCGAAGCTGACGACCACCGCGCTGATGTCCACCGCGTGCCGCTCCGGCCCCCGGCGGTTCTCAGATCAGTCCCAGCTTCTTGCCGCCCTGCTTGAAGCCGGCCAGGATGAACTCCAGGTCCTGGTCGCTGTGGGTGGCGGTGAACGAAGTGCGGATCAACGAATCCTCGGGCGGCACGGCCGGGGCGATCACCGGGTTGGTGAAGATGCCGTACTCGCGCAGGAAATGCCAGAGCATGAACGTCTTCTCCACGTCGTGGATGAAGACGGGGATGATCGGCGTTTCGGTGTTGCCGGTGTGATAGCCCATGGCGGTCAGCTCGCGGTTCATGATGCGGGTGATCTCCCACAGGCGCTCGCGGCGCCGAGGCTCATTCTGGATGATCTCCAGGGCCTGGCTCGCCGCCCCCAGGGCGGCCGGGGTGATGGAGGCGGAGAAGATCAGCGAACGGGCGCTGTGCTTGATGTACTGGATGACCTTGCTGTCGCCGACGACAAAGCCGCCCAGCGAGGCGAAGGACTTGGAGAACGTGGTCATGACCACGTCGACCTGGTCCACCAGGTCGAAGTGCTCGGCCGTGCCCCGCCCGCGCCGGCCCATGACGCCGACGCCGTGGGCGTCGTCGACCATCACCCGGGCATTGTGCTTCTTGGCCAGCTTGACGATCTGCGGCAGGTTGCAGAGGTCGCCCTCCATGCTGAACACGCCGTCGACGATGATCAGCTTGCCCTTCTCGGCAGGCTGATGGGCCAGCTTGTCCTCCAGGTCCCTCATGTCATTGTGCTTGAACTTGGCCACGTGGGCGTAGGAGAGACGCACGGCGTCCATGATCGAGGCGTGCACCATGCGGTCGATGACGATGACGTCGTCCCGCCCGGCCAGGGCCGAGATGGTCCCCAGGTTGGTCTGCATGCCGGTGGAGAAGGTCAGCGCCTCATCCTTGCCCATGAACTGGGCCAGCTTCTTCTCCAGCTCGACGTGCAGCGAATAGGTCCCGTTCAGGAAGCGCGAGCCGCAGGTGGACGAGCCGTACTTCTCGACCGCGGCGACCGCGGCGGCCTTGATGCGCGCGTCATCGAACAGCCCCAAGTAGTTGTTGGAGCCGACCATGAGGATCTTCTTGCCGCCGACCCACACGAAATTGCCCTCGACCTTCTCGATCTCGGTGAAATAGGGGTAGAGGCCGGCCTTCTTGGCCTCCTCGGCGCGCGTGAATTCAAAGCATTTCTTGAAGACGTCCATGTTTCACTCCTCGTTTGCATAATGGCGATGCGTTCTATAAAATGGCTTCATGAACATACTGGTGACAGGCGGCACGGGGTTCGTCGGCCGCCATCTGGTGCGCAGGCTGCTGGAAGACGGCGGGCACCGCCTGCACCTGCTGGTCCGCGACGCCGGGCGGCTCGCGGCGTGCGGCTTCTCCGGGCCGCTCCACGTCCTGCGCGGGGACCTGTTCGCCAGCGAGCCGCTGCCGGACGACATCGAGACGGTCTTCCATCTGGCGGCGGCGACCAAGGTCTTGGCAGACGGCGAGTTCACGCGGGTGAATGTCGAGGGGACGCGGGCGCTTCTCGAGCGGCTGCGCCCTCTGCCGGGGCTGAAGCGCATCGTGCTCCTCTCCTCGCTGGCCGCCGCCGGGCCCAACCGCGGGCGTCCCGCCCTGCGCGAGGAGGACCCGCCCGAGCCCATCTCGCAGTACGGCAGGAGCAAGCTGGCCCAGGAGCGGGTCGTGACCGGCTCGGGGATGGCGTACGTGGTCGTCCGCGCCCCCATCGTCTTCGGACCGGGCGACCTGGACATGCTCGAGGCCTTCCGCATCGCCGGACGCGGGGTCATCCCCCTGCTGGGCCGGGTGCAGCGCCGGTATTCGCTGATATACGTCAGCGACCTAGCGCGGGCCATGATGGCGGCCGCCTTCGGCCCGTACAGCAACGAGTTGTTCTACGCGGCCAACCCCGATGCGGTCGAATGGCGCCAGTTGCTGGAGCTGGCTGCGCAGCTGCTGGGAAAGGGCAAGCCGCTCGCGCTTCCCATCCCCGTGGCCCTGGGCCGGGCGCTGGCCGAGTTGTCGGAACTGCGCATCCGCGTCTTCGGCAAGAGGGCGATCTTCAACCGCGACAAGTTTCACGAGATGAAGCACCCGGCCTGGGTGTGCTCGGCCGCCAAGATCGACGCCAGGCTCCACTTTCAGCCCCGCGTGCCGCTGGCAGCCGCCCTGGAGGAGACCATCGCCTGGTATCGCGAGCAGGGCCTCCTGTGAGCGGGCGTCATTTTTTTCTGAGCTTGTAGTTCCGGCGCGAGACGAAGCCGGCCGAAAACTTCTGCGTCGTCTTCACCGACCAGCTGTCCGGGAACAGCAGGGTGAACACCACCTCGCCGCTGACGGTCAGGTTCCCCAGCAGCGCGTCCTGGCTCAGGGTGAAGGGGACCTCGATCTCCTTCTGCGGGTCGAAAAACACCAGCTCCCCTTCCTGGGTCGTCGGCAGGTTCAGCTCCGAACCGGCGAAGAATATTTTCGCGAACGACAGGTTTTCGTCCTCGTCGAGGCGGATCAGCAGCTCGGGATTGGCCGAGATGCGGACGCCGTTGCGCGGGATGATCTTGATGCGCAGCAGGCCTTCGTTGCCCTGCTGGATCTGGCGCGGGACGACGGCGCACTCGATCTTGAGGAATTCATCCTGGGCAAAGAGCGGGCCGACGCACAGCATCAGGCAGCAAACGAGCAAAAAACGGCGCTTGATCATGGTCAAATTGTTTATTATTATACTATTTTTCGCTTGGGCAGTCAACCGCGGCGAAGGCCGATGCCCGGGGCGCCTCTAGGGCACGCGAATCTTGCTGGACAGGATATCGGAAAGGGAGATCGGCAGGAAGTGTTGCTGCAGCGTTTGCTCCAGCATCTCCCAGACCTGCCTGGCCAGGCAGGAATCCTTCAGCGCGCAAGTCCCGCCCAGCAGGCAGCGGGCAAAAGAGACCGACTCGCCGAAGGCCTCCAGCAGGGCCTTCATGGTGATCTCCTCGGGAGCCATGGCCAGCCGGTAGCCGCCGTAGATGCCCTGGACGCTCTCGATCAAGCCCGACTTCTCCAGGGGGCCGGCCAGCTTGCGCAGGTATTTCGGAGAAACCTGCATGCGTTCGCCCAGCTCGGTGGTGTTCACCAGCTTTCCTCCCTCGGCAATGGCGATCAGCATGCGCAGGCCATAGCGAATCTTGGTGTTGATTCTCATTCCCGATGTATAACTCTTTTAGTACAATAATGTCAACCCGCGGCAACAGTCAAAAAAAAACCCCTTGCCCGCCAGGAGCAAGGGGTTATCCATAGGCGGCGCTTATTTTTCCTTGGCCAGGTCCTGGATGAACTGTTCGGTGGCCAGCTTGCGCTTGCGGAGCTCCTGGAACTTTTCGATCACGGTCTTGTATTGCTTCTCGTAGTCGGCGGCCTTCAGCGGCTCGGCGATCTGCTTCTGCTTGTAGAGCAGGCCTTTGTAGGCCCAGGGATCGGGGAAATTGGGGGACAGCTCGGTGGCCTTGTTCAGGGCATTGAACCCCTGCTCGACCACCTGGATGCGCTCCACCGAGCCCATGATGTCGGGCGGAGTCTGGTAGGCCTTGTTCCACAGCACGACGCCCAGGCGATAGTAGCCCTCGGCCAGGACCTCATTCTTCTCCTTTTCGTCCATTTCGACCGCGGCGAGCTTCTCGATGCGCGTCTCGTGGTTCTTGATGGCCTCGTCCCACTTGCGCTTCGTCTGGAAGAAGTCGGCCAGGTACAGGTAGCCTTCCGGGTTCTCGGGATCCAGCTCGATGCGCTTCTCGTACATCTCGATGGCCTTGTCATACTTGCCGTTGTTGTTGTAGAAGCCGGCCAGGGTGTAATAGGAGGCGGGATCGTCGGGCGTGAATTTCTGGACCTGCAGGTAATACTTTTCCGCTTCCTCGAAATTGCCCATCTTGTCGTTGATGTCGCCCAGAGCCTGGATGATGTTCTTGTCATTCGGGTTCAGCTCCAGGGCCTTGGTCAGGTTCTCAATGGCTTTGGCGCCCACTTCCCGGTTCTTCTCGCTGTCGTCTCCCGGCTTGTAGGTCATGATGTAGCTGGAGCCGAGGTAATAAAACGCGGCCTTCAGGTTGGGGTTGTCCTGCAGGGCGGCCTCGTACTCGGTGATCGCCTTCTTGTACTTTTCCTCGGTATAATACTTATTGCCGGTCTTGAAACGCTTGTTGGCCCTCAGGTTGGAAATTTTCAGTTTGTCGCAGGCGGTGAAACTGCCGATGATCAAGGTCGACAGGAACAGAATGAGCAGTGCCGTGCTAAACTTTTTCATGGAAACCTCCTAAAAACAAGAGTTCTTTATAATTTAATATCGGGAAAAAGTCAAGTTGCCGGGCGCGTTTTTGCCGGTTCACTTGACGCGGTAGAACCACAGCAGAAACAGCCAGAGGTCCTGGACATAGGGAATGGCCTTGTTGTTCAAGAAGATTCTGGTGGTGTCCTGGTCCTTGACCAGGTCGAACAGGGCGTGCAGGTCCTCGACGTCCTCGGGATAGAAGCTGGCATAGACCCGGTAACGGTCGCCCTGACCTTCTTCCATGAAGTACTTGTTCTTGCGGGCCAATTCCAGCGCCCGCTCGTAATTGCGCGACAGCCGCTTCTGGAAGCGCAGGGTGACCTTGAACTCACGGTTGGATCGGCGCGGATTGAGGATGTTCTGCAGCTTTTCCTCTTCGATCAACTGGCGGGCGTCCATGCCCTGATTATAATACATGCGCGCGCCTCCGTAAAGAGGGCGCTCAGCCGCCGACGCCGTCCTGGCGCATCCGCTCCCACGTCTTGCGGAAAATCGCCGGATTGTCAAGATGGTAAGGGCATTTGGCCACGCATTCGCCGCAAGCCGTGCAGTCCTTGTAGGTTTTGGCCAGGGCGGCCAGGCGCTCCCGCGCCCAGTCCTTCAGGTCGTA
The DNA here is from genome assembly GCA_964628035.1 of uncultured Clostridia bacterium. Classification (GTDB taxonomy): domain Bacteria; phylum Acidobacteriota; class Aminicenantia; order UBA2199; family UBA2199; genus UBA2199. Next base: position 161,783 of record CAZVPI010000001.1, read on the forward strand.
GAGGAAATAGTAATTGCGCAGCACATGCAGGAATGAAATGGGCAGGCCCTGCGGGCACGGCATGCAGTACTCGCAACGGCGGCAGAAGCGGTCGCCCAGGCGGTCCTTTTCCGCCTGCAGCCGGGCCGTCTCGGCCTCGCTCAGCGGTGTCAGGTCGCCGAGAGCGGCGACGTTCTCCCTGACCTGCGCCGCCGAGTCCATGCCCGGGATGGCGACGTCGACGCCGCGGGAAAAGATGAAGCGGAAGTTCAGCGCCCGCTCGCGGATGTTGCCGCCGCCCACCGGCTTCATGGCGATGACGCCGACGTTGCGGCGGCGCGCCTCGGGGATCAAGGCCGCCATGGCCTCGGTCTCCATGAAGTTGGCCGGGACCTGAACCGCGGCGAAGGGGAAGCGCTCCAGGGCGCGGATCAGGATGCGCGGCTTGTGGCCGCTGATGCCGATATGGCGGACCTTGCCCTGCGCCTGCGCGTGCTGCAGTCCGGCGACGGCGCCGTCGGGGCCCAGGATGGTTTCCAGCTCGGGCTCGCTGGCCACGTTGTGGCACTGGTAGAGGTCGACATAGTCGCTGCCCAGGTTGCCCAGGGTGGTCTCGACGTCGCGCAGGATGTCGGCGGCGCCGCGGCTGAAGGACTTGCTGGCGATCTGCACCCGATGGCGGCTCCGGCCAAGGACGCGCCCGAGGCGCGCCTCGCTCACGGTGTAGCCGCGCGCGGTGTCGAAAAAGCCGATCCCGGCGTCCAGCGCCGCCTCCAGCACGCGGTCCGACTCGTCCTCGTTCAGCCGCTGGATGGGAATGCCGCCCATACCCATGCGCAGCACGGCGGGAGCGCCCGGTAAAAGGCTCACCGTGCGCCCGCCACTCCGCCCCGCGCGTTCATCCATGAAGATTCAGCCCCCGCTCGCCCAGCATGCGGTAAAAAAGGTTCAAGGGAAAGCCCATGACGTTGAAAAAGCAGCCGGCGATGCCCTCGACGAAGACGGCGGCCCGGCCCTGGATGGCGTAGGCGCCCGCCTTGTCAAGGTACTCCTCATGATCCAAATAATGGCTGATCTCGCCGCGATCCAGCGGCTTGAAACGGACGGCCGTCCGCGAGACTTCGTAGCGGGTCTCACCCTCATAGAGGATCGCCAGCCCGGTCAGGACCTGGTGCTCGCGCCCTGACAGGCGCGAGAGCATGGCGAAGGCCTGGTCGCGGTCGGCGGGCTTGCCGATGGCGGCGCCGTCGAGCACCACCACGGTATCGGCCGAAACCAGCAGCGAGTGGAAGAACCGCTTGCGGTAGACCGCCAGCCCCTTGGCGATGGCCACCCGCCGCAGAAAGGCGTCGAGCCCTTCCCCGGGCAGGAAGGACTCCTCGATGGCGGCGGGGATCACTTCCGGCTCGATCCCGATCATCTGCAGCAGTTCCCGGCGCCGTGGCGACGCCGAAGCCAGGACGACCTTCATCGCCTGAAAAACTCGCGGATGCGCCCCTCGTACGGGGCGGGCACGGCCAGCTTGTCGCCACTCTGCAGGAAGCGGCGCAGTTCGTCGAGGGAGCGGATGCGGTGGGTCTCGAAGATCTTGAGGATGGTCTTGGGGCCGATGCCCTTGATCTGGGACAACTCGTACAGGCTCTCGGGGAATTCGGCCAGCAGGTCCTCCAGCACCTTGAGCTTGCCGACGATGACCAGGTCTTCCGCTTTCTGGGCCAGGATCTTGCCGATGCCGTCGATCTTGGTCAGGTCTTCGCCGGCCAGCAGCATGTCCTCGATCGGGACCGGATGCTCGCGGATGCTCTTGGCGGCGCGGGCATAGGCGCCGACCTTGAACTCGTTCTCGTCGCGAAGGGAAAGGAAGAAGGCCACCTTGTCGAACGTGCGAGCAATTTCCTGGTTGGTCATGTCCGCGTGGCACTGGCTGGTTGTGTCGACCGCGAAATTCTCATCGTTTATATGATAGCAAATTTCCCGGCAAAAGTAAATTTGACTTTGCGGCCCCTCTCGCCTACAATCCGCCCATGCACAAGATCGCGTTTTCGGGAGTTCCCGGCAGCGGCAAGTCCTCGACGCTGGCCGAGGTGAAAAAACTCCTGGCGCTGAAATACCGCGTCGAGGAGGTCCCCGACCTGAAAGCCGGCAGCCCCTTCGACTTCGATCACCAGACCGGCTTCGTCAGCCAGTTCTATTTCCTCACCGCCCAGATCAACGAGGAGAACCTGCGCGCCCAGGAACGCCCCGACTTCCTGCTCTGCGACGGCTCCTTCCTCGATCACTGGCTCGATTGGCTGGCCTGCCGCGAAGGGGGAAACGGCGGAGTGGAGACGGAGCGCGGCGCCCTGATGGAGGCGCTGCGCCGCTTCTGGCTGCCGACGTACGCCGTGTTCTTCCGCCTGAAGGCCGACGCCACGGCGCTGAAAAAGAGGGTGCCCCCGGCCGGCATGCGCGAGTACGCCCCGGCCGCGCGGACGCCCGAGGAGGAGCGTTATGCCCTCTTCGTGCAGCAGGAGCGCCTACCCTCCTTCGAGGTCTGGACCCATCAGTCGATCGACGAGTGCGCCCAGGAAGTGATGGAGCGCCTGGGCGAAAGGAAACTGATCTGACAGCGGGCCGGCGAAGGAGAGAACCGTGCGCGTGAAACTGGCGGGATTCAACGTTGACACCGGCATCCTGTCCAGGCTGCGCGGCGCCCGGCGGCCCCTGCTCACCCCCGAAACGCTCAGTGCCGCCTATGCCCGCATCAGCCGCAGCCCGCTGGCGGTCGACCGGCTGCGGCGCCAGGCTCTCCGCGACGTGGAGAAGGCCCGCCGTTCCAACCAGAGGATCATTTTCGCCATGGGCCACCATTCGGTGGCCGAGCACGCTGTTTTCAACTTCGACGTGATGGGCGTTTCGCGCCTGGCCCTGGAGGAAATCGAGCGCTTCCGCCTGGCTTCTTACACCGAAAAATCGCAGCGTTACGTCACGCTGGAGGGTGACCGCGTCCTGCCGGCGGAGATCCGCGACCCGGCGCTGCGCCGGCTGTTCCGCGAAACGACCGACCGCCAGTTCCTTTTCTATTTCAAGGCCTGCGCGCGGCTGAACCGGCGGCTGCGCCGGGAGTGGGCCAGGCTGGCCGCCAGTCCCGCCGGCGCCCGGCTGCTGGAAGACCGGGCCAAGGAGGACGCCCGCTACGCCCTGCCGCTGGCCGCCTGCGGCCAGCTGGGCATGACGGTCAATGCCCGAACCCTGGAGCACATGTTCCGCGCCTGGCGCCTCAGCCCCAGGCAGGAGGTGCGCACCCTGGCGGAGAAGATCCACGCCCTGGTCCTGCCCATCGCCCCCTCGCTCATCCTCTTCCCCGACCCGACCGAGTTCGATCGCGAGGCTTTTTCAGCCATCGACGCTCATTTCGCCGCCTGGCCCGGCGGCGTGCGCAGGCAGGCGGCAGGCTCCGGGCCGGAGATCGTGGGCGGTTGCGAGAACGGCGACGATCTGGTCCTGGCCGCGCGCCTGTGCGTCGTCTCCTCCCTCGGCCTGGAGCAGGCCCTGGCCCGGGTGGGGCAGATGCCCGCTGCCAAAAAGCGTTCCCTGCTGCGTGATTTTTTCGCCAAGGTCCAGTTCTTCAGCGCCATGCCCCGCGAGTTCGAGATGGCCGACGTCACGTTCCAGGCTTCGGTCAGCGCCGCCTGTTTCGCCCAGCTCAAGCGCCACCGCATGGCCACGCTGCTGGCAGGTAAATACGAGCCGCGCCTGGGCTGCACCGTGCCGGCCAGCCTGGTACAGGCCGGCCTGGAGGACGAGTTCCGCCGCCTCGCCGCTGCGGCCGAGGAGGCCTATCGGCGGCTGGGCGATCGCAGCCCGTCGGCCGCCGACTACGTGCTCAGCAACGCCCACCGCCGCCGCGTGCTGATGAAGATGAACCTGAGGGAACTGTACCACTTCATCCGCCTGCGCGACGACGAGCATGCCCAATGGGACATCCGCGCCCTGGCCGGCGCGCTGGCCCGGCTGGTGCGCAGGCGCATGCCGCTCAGCGCCATGCTGCTGTGCGGCAAGAGCCGCTTTGGCGAGGAGTACGAAAGGATTTACGGCTCAAGGCCGGCCGGCCCGCCTCCGCCTGAAGAATAACATAAAGAAGAACTCTCCGTGTTTGTGGTGGTGATCGCAACAGCAATCTCAACGAACTCTTTTGAATCAAGATCATCAAGGGAAAAAGTCCTTGCAAGATCCCGACCTGTCGTTGTTTCCCCGCACGATCACTGCCACGATCCCTTTTGGCTGCTTCCCGGTTACCGAGTAAAGGGTCAGGTTAAAACAGGAAGAAGTCGAGGGCGAACAGCAGCGCCGCCATTGCCATCAGCGGCCGGACCTCGCGCCATTTCCCGGTCAGCAGCTTCAGCAGGACATAGGCGATGAAGCCGCAGCCGATCCCCTTGGAGATGCTGAAGGTGAAGGGGACCATGACCATGATCAGGAAGGCGGGCAGCGATGTGGTGACGTCGTCCCAGCCGATGGCTCGCACCCCCGAGATCAGCAGGAAGCCGACCAGGACCAGGGCCGGGGCCGTGGCGTAGACCGGGACGACGGCCACCAGCGGGGTGAAGAACAGGGCCAGCAGGAACAGGAGGCCGGTGACCACCGAGGTCAATCCCGTGCGCCCGCCTTCGCCGACGCCGGCGGCGCTCTCGACATAACTGGTCACCGAGCTGCAGCCGAACAGCCCGCCGCAGACGGCGCCCAGCGAGTCGACCAGCAGGACGTTCCTCAGCCGCGGCACCCCACCCTTCTCGTCCATGAAGCCGGCCTGCTCGCCGACCGCCACCACCGTGCCCATGGTGTCGAAGAAATCGGTGATCAGGAAGGCGAACAGCGTCCCCAGCAGGCCGAGGCGCAGGGCGCCGGCGATGTCCAGGGCGAAGAACGTCCGGAAGTGCTCGGGCCGGATGCCGACGGCCAGGCGGTCGGGCAGGGTCGCCAGGCCGGCGGCGACGGCCGCCGCCGTCGAAAGCAGGATGCCGATCAGAAAAGCGCCTCTCACCCTGCGCGCCAGAAGGAAAGCCGTGGCCAGCATGCCGAAAATCGCGACCAGGCTTTCGGGGCCGATCTTGCCGAAGGCGACCAGGGTCGCCGGGTCGGCGACGACCAGCCTGGCGTTCTGCAGCCCGATGAGGCCGATCAGCAGGCCGATGCCCACGCCGATGGCCCGCTTCAGGTCCAGGGGAATGGCGTTCATCACCCCCTCGCGGACACGGGTCAGGACCAGCACCGTGATCACCGCCCCTTCCAGGAAGATGACGCCCATGGCCGTGGGCCAGGGAACTTTCATGCCCAGGATCACGCCGAAGGCCAGGAAGGCGTTCAATCCCATGCCTGGGGCCAGCGCCAGCGGATAATTGCTGGCCACGCCCATGAGGATGGTCAGCAGGCCGGCTCCGACGCAGGTGGCCGCGGCCAGGGCCGGAACGAATTCCTGGCCCATGGCGGTCGCCAGGATGTTCGGATTGACGAAAATGATGTAGGCCATGGCCATGAAGGTGACCGCGCCGGCGGTCGCCTCCCGACCCCACGTCGTCCCGTTTTCCTTGAGCTTGAACCCGTTCATGCCGCACCTCCAGGCTCAGGGAGCATGATAATCGTTCCCTGCGCAGCAGGTCAACCGCGCCCTGCCCGCAAGGCCCGATTCCGGTTGACCGACGGCCGTCTTTGTGCTATTTTGCAGGATCATGGACAAGGTTTTCAACGTCATCGTGCAGTTTGCCGCCGTGCTTTTCGCCATTTCGGTGCATGAATCGGCGCATGCCTGGAGCGCCGACCAATGCGGCGACTCCACCGCCCGGCACATGGGCCGGGTGACCTTGAATCCCCTGGCGCATATCGACCTGTTCGGAACGGTCATCTTCCCGCTGCTGCTGGCGGTCGTGGGCGCGCCGGTCTTCGGCTGGGCCAAGCCGGTCCTTGTGAATCCCCGCAATTTCCGCAACCGCCGCCGCGACGGCATGATCGTGGCCGCCGCCGGCCCGCTCTCCAACATCCTGGTCAGCCTGGCGGTCATCGCCCTGCTGCTGGCCTTTTTCCAGCCGATCATGTCCGCCACCAGCCCCACGATCCTCCTGCTGGTGCGCATCGCCACCTTCCTGCTGCTGATCAATGTCTTCCTGGCCGTATTCAACCTGATCCCCATCCCGCCGCTGGACGGCAGCGGCATCCTCGAAGGGCTGCTGCGCGGCCAGGCCCGGGCCTGGTACGAGCGCATCAAGCCCTACGGTTTTTTCATCCTGCTGTTCATCATCTACACGCGCGTCCTGGACCGCATCGCCGACCTGCTGTTCCGCGTTCTCTTCGCGGCCTTCCCCAACCTGGTTTACGTCATGCTGAAGGGCGGGGTGCTCGGATGAGCCCCAAGGTCATCATGAGCGGCATCCGCCCCACCGGCACCGGGGCGGCCCACCTGGGCCACTGGGAAGGCGCGCTCAAGAGCTGGGTGCAGCTGCAGGACATGGGCGAATGCTTTTATTCCATCGTCGATTGGCACGCCCTGACCACCGAATACCAGGACGTGAGGAACCTCCAGGCCAACATCCGCACGGTGCTTCTCGACCTGCTGGCGGTGGGCATCGACCCGCAAAAGAGCGTCGTGTACCTGCAGTCGGCGGTCAAGGAGATCGCCGAGCTCAACCTGCTGCTGGGCATGATGACGCCGCTGGGGTGGCTGGAACGGGTCCCCACCTTCAAGGAGCAGCAGGCGCAGCTGGGCGACCGCGACATCAACACCTACGGCTTTCTCGGCTACCCGCTGCTGCAGACGGTCGACATCGTCGTCATGAAGGCCGACACCGTGCCGGTGGGCGAGGACCAGGTGTTCCACCTCGAGCTGGCGCGCGAGATCGTCCGCCGCTTCAACGGCCTCTACGGCGAATGCTTTCCCGAGCCGCAGCCGTACCTGACCCCGATCCCCAAGCTGCCCGGGATCGACGGCCGCAAGATGAGCAAGAGCTACGGCAACGCCATCTACCTGGGCGACGCACCGGCCGAGGTCGAGGGCAAGATCCGGCCCATGGTCACCGACGTGCGCCGCAAGCGCCGTTCCGATCCCGGCGTGCCCGAGGACTGCCCGGTGTTCGCGCTGCATCGCGCCTATTCCCGGCCCGGGGAGATCGCCACCGTCGACGCCGAGTGCCGCCGCGCCGGCATCGGCTGCATCGACTGCAAGAAGATCCTCATCGCCAACGTCAACGCCTTCCTGGAGCCCTTCCGCCAGCGGCGCAGCCGCTGGGAAAAGACGGCGGTCGCCGACATCCTGGCGCCGGGGAACCGCCGCGCCGCCGAGCGCGCCGCTTGCACCCTGGAGCAGGCGCGCTCGCTGATGCACCTGTGATGGAAACCCAGTTCTCCGGCTACCAGGTTCAGACCGAGTTCTTCGAGGGCCCGCTCGACCTGCTGCTGCACCTGATCCGCAAGAACAAGATGAGCATCGCCGACGTGCGCCTGTCGCGCATCACCGGCGAATACCTCTCCTACCTGGAGAGCAAGCGCGGCATCAACCCCTCGCGCGAGAGCGAATTCCTCATGACCGCTGCGACCCTGATTTACATCAAGTCGCGCTCGCTGCTGCCCAAACCCGAGATCCCCGGCGAAGAGTCGCCGGAGAAGCAGCTCATCCACACCCTGATCGAGTATGAAAAAATCCAGAAGATCTCGCGCATGCTCCAGGAGATGGAGGGCACCGAGCTGCTGCTGTGGCGGCGCCTGGAGATGAACGAGAGCTTCGCCAACCGCGAGTACGAGCTGAAGGAAGTGTCGGCCTTCCAGCTGGCCGAGATCTTTTTCGACATCGTGCGCAAAAAGGAGAACGAGCAGTTCCTGTACATCGCCTCCAAGAACTACTCCATCGCCGAAAAGCAGGCGGAGATCCTGTCGCTCCTCGAATCCGGCGGCTTCCTCGACTTCACCGTCTACGTGGCCAAGCTGGACTCTATCGAGGAGGTGGTGGTCAGCTTCTTCACCCTGCTGGAGATGGTCAAGCGCCACCTGCTGGTCGCCGTGCAGGAGCAGTTGTTCGGCACGATCTCCCTCTACCGCAACGAGGCCGGCCGCCTGGAAAACTGACCCCATGAGCAACGAAAGTCTCAGCCGCAGGATCGCCCTGATCGAGGCCATCCTCTTCGTCTCCAAGGACCCGGTGGAGCCGGCCCGGGTCATGGAGTTCCTGGGCATCGCCGACATCGGCGAGTTCGAGGCGCTCCTGGCCGCCTGGGAGAAGGACTACCTCCAGGAGCGCCCCGAGCGCGGCCTGCTGCTCAAGCGCAGCGGCGGCGGCCTGCAGCTGGTCACCAAGCCCGATCTTCACGACGAGTTGAAGCGCTTCTTCACCATCCGCCAGGCGGCCAAGCTGAGCCTGGCCTCGCTGGAGACCCTGTCGATCATCGCCTACCGCCAGCCGGCCACCCTGGCCGAGGTCTCGGACATGCGCGGCGTCAACTCCACCGGGCCGATCAAGAGCCTGCTGCAGAAAAAGCTGATCAAGATCACCGGGCGCAAGAAGGTGCCCGGCCTCCCCGCCCTCTACGCCACCACCCAGGAGTTCCTGGTCTATTTCGGCCTCAACGACCTGTCCGAGCTCCCCTCCCTGGAGGAGCTGACCGAACTGTTCGAGGAAAAGGAACAGCCGTCGCTATTCAAGAACGAAACCTAGGAGGAGCCATGGAGCAACTGGTCAACCCCCACGTGCTCGACGTCTCTCCTTACCGCCCGGGCCGGCCGGTGGAGGAGATCCAGCGCCGGTACGGCCTGGCGCGCATCGTCAAGCTGGCCTCCAACGAAAACATGCTGCCCATCCCGGCCCACGTACGCCGGGCGATCCGCGCCGAGCTCTCCCAGCTCCACTGCTATCCCGACTCGGACAACTATGCCCTGCGTCGGCGCATCGCCGAGTACAACGGCGTCGCCATGGAGAGCGTCCTCGTGGGCGCCGGCTCGGTGGAGCTGATCCAGATGCTCATCCGCGCCTTCCTCAAGCCGGGCGAGACGGTGGTGACGTCGGAGAAGACCTTCTCGCTCTACAAGAGCGCCACCGTCGAATTCGCCGGCAAGGCGGCCTTCGTCGAGGCGCCGATGGACGGCGAGCTGCGCTTCGACCTGGAGGCCATCGCCGCGCGCATCGACAAGGCGGCCAAGATCGTCTTCCTGACCAACCCCAACAACCCCACCGGCACCCTGCTGCCCGGCGCCGCCGTCCGCTCCTTCCTGGCGCGCATCCCGGCCGACCGCATCGTCGTCCTGGACAACGCCTACCAGGAATACGTCGACGACCCGCACGATTACGTCACCGGGCTGGACGAGATCCGCGCCCGGCGCAATGTCGTCGTCCTGCGCACCTTCTCCAAGGTCTACGGCCTGGCCGGCCTGCGCGTCGGCTACGCCCTGGCCCACCCCGATACCATCGCCATCCTGGGACGCGTCAAGCCGCCTTTCAACGTCAGCCGCGCCGCCCAGGCCGCCGCCCTGGCCTCGCTACAGGACGACCGCTTCAAGAACCGCTCGCTGCGCCTGAACCGGCGCAACAAGGCCAGGCTGCTGGGCCAGCTGCGCGGGCTGGGGCTGCGGGTCATCCCCTCGCAGACCAACTTCCTCCTCTTTTTCCCCGGCGTCGACGTCGACGAGCTGAACCAGCGGCTGCTGCGCCAGGGGGTGATCATCCGCCCCATGGCCGGATTCGGCATCCCCGACGCCATGCGCGTGAGCGTCGGCCTGCAGGAGGAAAACGATTTCTTCATCGCCATACTGGAGGCGATCCTGGCGGACATGAGGCGCCCGGGCGGCGCGGGAGGCAAGGCGTGACCCTGGAACACGACATCCTGTTCATCGGCGGCGGCCCGGCCGGCTACGAGGGGGCGATCGCGGCGGCCAAGAGGGGATGGAAGGCCGCGGTGGTGGAGATGGACCAGCTGGGAGGCACCTGCCTGCAGCGCGGCTGCATCCCCACCAAGGCCATCCTGCACTCGGTCAAGGCCGTCAAGCAGATCCATGATTTCGCCAAGATCGGAGTGCATGTGGAAACGTTCCATGTTTCTCCCGAGGAGATCAACCGCCGCAAGGAGCGGATCGTCTCCAAGCAGACGCGCGGCATCGAGCTGCTGTTCAAGCAGCACGGCATCCAGCTCATCCGCGGGCGGGCGCAGGTGGCCGGTGCCGGCCGCGTCGTCATCGACGGCCAGCAAGAGGTCACGGCCCGCCATATCGTGGTCGCCAGCGGCTCGCGCACGGCCGAACTCCCCTTCCTCAGGGTGGACGGCGAGCGGGTGGTCGCCTCCGATCATCTGCTGCGGCTGGAACGCATACCCGATACCATGCTGGTCATCGGCGCCGGCGCGGTCGGCCTGGAATGGGCCCTGATCTATAATTACCTGGGCACGCGGGTCACCGTGGTCGAAATCCTGGAGACCGTGCTGCCGGGCACCGATCCCGAGATCGCCCAGGTGCTGAAAAACGAGCTGATCAAGCAGGGGATCACCCTGCACACCGCCACCGCCGTTTCCGATCCCGCCGTGACGGAAAAGGTCGCCCTGACCTTCACCCGGGGCGACCGCCAGTGGCGCGAGGAATTCTCCCGGGTGCTGCTGGCCGTCGGCCGCCTGCCCAACACCGCCGGGCTGTTCGCTGCGGAACTGGGCTTCGCCCTCGACGCCAAGGGGTTCATCCCGGTTTCGCCGAACCTGGAAACGGCCATCCCCGGGGTCTTCGCCTGCGGCGACGCGGTCGGGCCGCCTTTGCTGGCCCACAAGGCCTCGCACCAGGCCATGGCCGTCGTCGAGCACATCATGGAAGGGCGGCCGGTCCATCAGCACCCCCAGCCCGCGGCCGTCTTCACCTTCCCCGAGGTGGCCACGGTGGGGCTGAACGAGCCGCAGGCCCTGCAGGCGGGGCTGCGGGTGCGCATCGGCCGCTTCCCTTACGCCGCCGGTTCGCGGGCCAACGCCATCGACGAAAAGGCCGGGCTGGTCAAGGTGGTCGCAGGCGAGGACGGCACCGTCCTGGGAGCCCACATCGTCGGCGCCGAGGCCGGCGAACTGCTGCCGCTGCTGACCTACGCCGTCCAACGCCGCCTGAAGGCCGGTGAGTTCCGCGACCTGGTCTTCATCCATCCCACCCTGAGCGAGAACGTCTGGGAGGCGCTGGGCGAGGTCGCCGGTTTCTCGATCCACATCTGAGGGGGGCCGCCGCGGCAAGTTGATTTTTTTTTCTGGCTTGCCTATAATTTTCTCAGCATGAAGAAAGCCCTGGCCCTGTTGTTGCTCGCCCTTCCCTTCGGCTTGGGCGCCGAGATCTATGCCCTGCGCTGCCAGGGACCGGTCGACCCCCTGCTGGAGGAATACGTCGTGGGCTCGCTGAACGAGACAGGCAAAAAGGGGGACGCCCGGCTGGTGGTCATCGCCATCGACACGCCGGGAGGCTTCGACACCTCGATGCGCGCCATCATCAAGGCCATGCTCAATTCCAAGGCGCCGGTGGCCGTCTTCGTTTCGCCCAAGGGCGCCCGCGCCGCCTCGGCGGGATTTTTCATCCTGCTGGCTGCCGACATCGCCGCCATGGCCCCGGGGACGAACACCGGAGCCGCCCACCCCGTCTCGGTCACCGGCAGCGACATCGAAAAAACGATGAAGGAGAAGGTGACCAACGACGCCGCCTCCTACATCAAGACCCTGGCCCGCAACCGCAACCGCAACGAGGAGATGGCCGAAAAAGCGGTCCGCGAGAGCAGCTCCTACACGGCCGAAGAGTGCCTGAAGGGGAAGCTGATCGACCTTCTGGCCGACGACATGAAGGATCTGATCGCGCGCCTGCACGGACGCACCGTCGCCCTGGCCGGCGGCGGCGAAGCGACCCTGGACCTTCTCGGACAGGACGTCGTCGAGCTGGAGATGAGCGAACGGCAGAAATTCCTGCGCACCATCACCAACCCCAACCTCGCCTACTTCCTCCTCATCTTCGGTCTGATCGGGCTGTACCTGGAATTCAGCCACCCGGGCGGCGTGATCCCGGGCATCCTGGGCGGCATCTCGCTGCTGCTGGCCTTCCTGGCCTTCCAGATCCTGCCCATCAACTACGTCGGACTCTTTCTCATCCTGCTGTCGATCGGGTTCTTTATCGCCGAGATCAAGGTGCAGGGCTTCGGCGTGCTGGGGATCGGGGGGGTCGTTTCGTTCGTCCTGGGGTCGATCATGCTGGTCAAGTCGCCCATCCCGGAAATGAGGCCCGCCATGCCCGTCATCCTGACCTTCGCCGTCTGCTTCGGCTGCATCCTGCTGTTCCTGACCTGGAAGGTCTTCCAGGCCATGAGACGGAAGACCGATACCGGCATCGAGGGGCTGATCGGCGAAACCGGCGTCGCCCGCAGCGACATCGACGGGGGCCAGGGCAAGGTCTTCGTCCATGGAGAATGGTGGAACGCGGTCAGCGACGAGCCGGTCGCTTCCGGCAGCGCCGTCGAGGTGGTGTCGGCCGCGAACCTGGTGCTGAAAGTGAAAAAGTCAGGAGGGAAAACATGAATCTCTTTGCCAACCCGCTGCTGGTGGTGGCGATCGTCGCCATCTTTTTCATCTTGAACTGGATCAAGGTGCTCAAGGAATACGAGCGCGGCGTCGTCTTCCGCCTGGGCCGCGTCCTCGGCCAGGTCAAGGGCCCGGGGCTGATCCTGGTCCTCTCGCCCATCGACAAGCTCGTCCGCATCGGCCTGCGCACCATCGTCCTCGACGTTCCTCCCCAGGACATCATCACCCGTGACAACGTGTCGGTCAAGGTCAACGCCGTGGTCTACTTCCGCGTCGTCGACCCCAAGAAGGCGGTCATCGAGGTGCAGGACTACCTGTACGCCACGTCGCAGCTGTCGCAGACGACGCTGCGCTCGGTGTTGGGCCAGGCCGAGCTCGACGAACTGCTTTCGGAAAGGGACAAGCTGAACTCGCGCCTGCAGTCGATCATCGACGAGCACACCGACCCCTGGGGCATCAAGGTGTCCATGGTCGAGATCAAGCACGTCGACCTGCCGCAGGAGATGCAGCGGGCCATGGCCAAGCAGGCAGAGGCCGAGCGCGAGCGCCGGGCCAAGGTCATACATGCCGAGGGCGAGAACCAGGCCTCGGCCAAGCTGCTCGAGGCGGCCAACACCCTGTCGCAGAACCAGGCCACCCTGCAGCTGCGCTATCTCCAGACGCTGGTGGAGATCGGCTCGGCCAACGCCACCACCATTGTCTTTCCGCTGCCCATCGACATCATGAAGGGACTGTTCGAAAAGAAGTAAATGGAAAAGACCTATTTCGAGTTCAAGATCACCTTCCTGCACATCGTCGTCTTTCTCGTGGCGATGATCGCCATCGGCGTCTTCCTGTTCTACATGGGCTACCAGGCAGGTCAGCGCCGCTCCGATCCGCGCACGCTGCTGGCCAACCAGCAGGGGGAGGAGGAGAGCATGGGCGAACTGGAGGTGGTGGAGGAGGCGCCGCCGCCCGTTTCCGGCAAACCGGCGCTGTCCGAGCAGTCGATCACGGCCGAGATGAAGCTGCATGAGGATCGGGCGGTTCGGGAAACGGCGGCTGCGGCCAAGCCCCAGGCGGAAGCAAGCGCCCCGCCCCGGGCGGAAAGCCTCCCAGGCGGCGGCAGCTATACGATCCAGGTGGGAGCCTTCGCCGATTTCGCCAACGCCCAGAGATGCAGCCTGCGCTTCACCGGCTTGGGCTATCCGACGGCGATCGTCACCGACAATCAGAAAAAACTGCACACCGTCCAGGTGGGGAGCTTCGCCACCCTGGCCGAGGCGCAGAGGGAAAAGGCGGCCCTGGAAAGCCGGGAAAAGGCGACATTCACCGTCAAGAAATCGCGGTGAAGCGCCTGCCGCGCTTTCCTCTGTGGCTGGCCTCCGCCCTGGCGTACGGGCTGGCTTTCCCCAGCCCGGGGCTGGCGCCGCTGGCGTTTGTTTTCCTGGTTCCCCTGCTCTGCGCGGTGGAGGACCGCAGGCCTGCCGCGTCATTCAGCCGCTTCTTTCTCTTCTCTCTGGCCGCCCAGCTGATCCTCCTCTACTGGATCCCGCGCGTGATGGTTCGCTACGGCGGGACGAGCTGGCCCCTGGGCGTGGCCGGGCTTCTCAGCCTGGCCGTTTTCCTCTCCGTTTTTTCGGGCTTGGCCGGCATGCTGATCGCTCGTGCCGTGAAGCGGAGCGCAGGCTTTGCCGCCTGCCTCTTGATCCCGTCGGCCTGGGTGGCCAAGGACCTGGTGGTGGAGAAGGTCCTCGGCGGCTTCCCCTGGTGCCTGGCCGGCTACTCCCAGTTCCGCAACATTTCGTTCATGCAATGGGCCGAGCTGGGCGGCGTCCATCTGCTGACCTTTCTGTTGATCGCCGCCAATGCCCTGGTTTACCTCCTGCTCAAGCGCCGTGACAGGAGGGCTCTCCTGGCGCTGGGGGCCTTCCTGGCCGTGATCCACGCCGGCGGCCTGGGTCTGCTGCGCGTCCACGAAGCCCGCGCCGCGGCCGCGTCGCTCCATCGAGCCGGCGTCATCCAGCCCAACAGCGACCATGACCTGGATTTCGATTTCGCCCGCACCCAGGCGACCCTGGACCGCCTGTTCCGCGTTTCGGCGGAACTGGCCGGGCGGGGCGCCGAGTTCGTCGTCTGGCCGGAGTTCACCGTGCCGATCTATCCGCTCCAGGCCCCGTATTACAAGGAGCAATTCCTGGCCTTCAGCCGCGACCACGCGCCGTTGCTCGCCGGCTTCACCGACCCGCGGGGCTCGGCCGGGGTCTTCAACTCGGTTATGCTGTTCAGTGCCGCCGGCATCAAGACCTACGACAAGGTCCACCTCACCCCCTTCGGCGAATACGTCCCGTTCCGCCGCCTGCTATTCTTCGTGCGCAAGATCACCGATGAGATCGGCGATTTCTCGCCCGGCGCCGGGCTGCACAACCTGGAGCTGGCCGGCCGCGGGCTGTCGACGCCGGTCTGCTACGAGATCATCTATCCGGAACTGGTGCGGGACCTGGTTGCAGGCGGCGGCCAGGTGATCGTGACCCTTTCGAACGATTCCTGGTTCGGGAACACATCGGCCCCGCGCCAGCACCTGGCCATGGCCGCCTGCCGCGCCGTCGAGAACCGGCGCTGGCTGCTGCGCTCGACCTCCAACGGCATCTCGGCGCTCATCGACCCGGCCGGCCGCATCGTACGCCGCCTCTCCCTGCGCCGCGAAGGAGAGTTCCTGGCCGAATTCCAGTACCTGACGGAAGCGACGCTCTTCGGCCGCTGGGGCTACCGCTTCCCCTATGCCTGCCTGCCGCTGGCCCTGCTGCTCATGCTGCCGCCGCCGGGCCGACGACGCGGCCTCCCTACCAGCCCTGCAGCTGGTAGAAGAAGTCGCCGCACGAACCGATCAGCTCAAAACGCTCCCGGGGCGGCGTGAGCGCCCTCCTCACCCCCATGTAACTGTTCAGGCTGAACAGCGGCAGGAAAGGCAGATCCTTGAGCCAGATCTCGTGCGCGCGGGCATAGATCCTCCGGCGCTTTCCCTCGTCCATCTCGCGCAGCCCCGTCTCCAGCGCCTCGTCCATCTCCCGCGAGGAGTACCCGGCATAGTTGAAGTACCCGCCGCTGGACAGGACGTCCTTCAGGTTCCAGTCGAGGTCGAGCAGGAAGGCCGACACGGCCAGGTCGAACTCGCCGCGCTTGAGGCGCTGCAGCATCATGCGGTACTCGAGGAACTCCGGCTGCAGGTCGATCCCCTCCATCTTCATCTCCTGGCACAGGAAGAGGACGAGTTCACGGCGGATGCTGGACTCGCTGTTGGTCAGGATACGCAGGCGCTTGCTTCCGGCCCACGCCTTGACCGGGAGGCGGCGCGGCTTCTTTTCGGCGCCGAAGAAGAGGAAAGGAGAATAGACGAGGTCGCCGCGGCCCTGCAGGAAAACCTCGAGGAACGGGCCGGCTTGCAGCCGGTTGTGGAAGCGTCGGCGCAGGTCCAGGTCCAGCCCCGGGTCGCGCAGGTTGAAGGCCAGGTAGGCATAGCCGAATTTCTTGAACGGCAGGAGGCGGAAGGCCCGGCGCCATTTCCTAAGCCGCGGATAGGCGGCGGCATCGTCGCCATGGACCTCGGCCGCGTCCAGCTCTCCGTTGAGCAGCTTCAACGCCGCCTGGCGCGGCTCGCCTAGGACCGCATAGCGCAGACGGCTGAAGCGCAGGCGGCCGGGCCAATGGGGGTTGCGCACGAGCTCGAATCCCCAGGGCGGGTGGGCTTTGTCCAGCCGGTAGGGGCCGCTGCCCTGCGGCACGCTGAGGCGGAAGGTTTCCGGATCGGCGCTTCGGAGCTCTGAGGCGCTCAGGACCTTGAAGGTCAGGTAGCACTTCCAGGGAGCATATGGTTCCCGCAGACGCAGGATCAGCTCCAGCGGCCCCAGGGTGTCGATCCCGGCCAGGAAATCGAGGTCGGCGGCATACGGGTACTCGAAGCGCGGATCGCGCAGCAGGCGCAGGGTCGCCGCCACGTCCAGGCTGGTGAGCGACGAGCCGTCGGCGAAGCGCGCCCCGGGCTTGAGCGTCAGCCGGATCGCGGCGCCGTCTTCGCTCAGGAAACAGGAATCGACCAGCTCGGGAACGGCCCGACCTTGGCCGTCAAAGCGGAACAGGGACTGGTAGCGCTTGTTGGCCACGGCCTGGGCCGTCTCGCCGGTGGCGTACACCGGATTGAAGGAGGCGGGGAAATCATAGCAGGCGAGGCGCAGTTCGGGCTGCCCGGGCGCAGCCGCGGCCAGCAGCGGCAGCAGCAGGAGGAGAAGGCGGCGGCGGGCAAGGGCGAAGACCGGCATCTATTTTACCAGACGCACCTCGGAGACCTCGGGGACCTCCTGCAGCACCACCTGTTCGACGTAGCCCTTGATGGTGTACATGCTCATCGGGCAGCCGAAGCAGTGGCCCTGCAAGCGGACCAGCACCGCCTTCTCGTCGGCCAGCACGTCGACGAGCTCGATATCGCCGCCGTCGCCCTGCAGCGCCGGCCGCACTTTCTCCAGGGCGGCAACGACCTTTTCCTTCAGTTCCATGTTGGCTCCTTATCCGATCCGCAGCATCTCCCGCAGGGCGCGGCCGGCGCGGCCGGCGACCTCGGGTTCGATTTCGATCTCATATTTCCCTTCGCGCAGCGCGTCGAGCACGTCGCGCAGGGTGGTGCGCTTCATGTTGCTGCAAATTCTCTCGGCGCCGGCCGGGAAAAAGCGCTTGCCGGGGTTTTCCCGCGCCAGCCGCTGCAGCAGGCCCTGCTCGGTGGCCACGATGAATTCGCCCGCCTGCGCCCGGACGGCGTAGCGCAGCATGCCGCCGGTGGAGAGGACCTCGTCGGCCAGGGCGACGACCCCTGGCCGGGCCTCGGGGTGGACAAGGACCTCGGCCCGCGGATGGCGGGCGCGCGCGTCCACTATGTCCTCCGGCTTGATGCGGTCATGCACATAGCAGTAGGCCTCGAACAGGTGCAGCTTCTTTTCCGGAACAAGCATTTGCACATAGCTTCCCAGGTTGCGGTCGGGCACGAAGATGACCTCGGCGGCGGGGACGGCGCGCACCACCCGGGCGGCGTTGGCCGAGGTGCAGCAGGCATCGCTTTCGGCCTTGACCTCGGCCGTGGAGTTCATGTAGGCGACCACCGCCGCTCCGGGGTGCTCGGCTTTCAGCCGGCGCAGCTCCCCGACGGTGATCATGTCGGCCATGGGGCAGCCGGCATCCAGGCGCGGCAGCAGGACGCGCTTCTCCGGGGCCAGGATCTTGGCCGTCTCGGCCATGAACTTCACCCCGGCGAAGACGATGTTGCCTTCGGCCAAATCGACGGCGCGGCGGCTCAGATCGAGGGAGTCGCCGAGAAAATCGGCGGCCAGCTGCACCTCCTCGATCTGGTAGTTGTGGGCCAGGAGAACGGCACCTTGACGCCGCTTCAGCTCCTCGACCTGCTGCCGCACATCCTCGTCTGCCATCATGCTTTTCCCCGGCCATTCTACCCCTTCGCACACAGGCCGTCAATCGGCCTCTTTGCGCCCGGAAAAAATCGGTGTATAATCCTTTCCAGATCCCGGAGAGGACCCCAATGAAAACAACGGTTTTCTCAGCCGGCGTCATCTTGCTCTCGGCCTTGTTCCTGTCGCCGGCCTGTTCCCTGCGCAGGCTGGCGCTGAACGGCGTGGCCAACGCCCTGACCGGAGGCAGCAGCACGGTGTTCACCGGCGACAACGACCCCGAGCTCGTCGGCGACGCCCTGCCTTTCGCCATCAAGATGTACGAGTCGCTGCTGGCGGCCAATCCCCGCCACCAGGGGCTGCGGCTGCAGACCGGCAGCCTGTACATCATGTACGCCAACGCCTTCCTGCAAACCCCGGCCTCGATGCTGCCGGAGGAGGAATACCAGGCCCAGGAATTCTCCTATGCCAGGGCCAAGAACCTGTACCTGCGCGGGCGCGACATCCTCCTCGACCTGCTGGAGATGAAATATCCGGGCTTTCGCCGCAAGCTGGACGGCAAGAACTACGCCGCCGCCCTGGCCGCCAGCGGCCGCCGCGACGCACCGCTGCTGTATTGGGCCGGCGCCGGCTGGCTCGGCGGCTACGCCATCGATCCCTTCGACCTGGACCTGGGCATGACCATGCCCGCGGCCGCGGCCCTGATCGAGCGGGCGTATGAGCTCGACCCCGACTACTCCGCCGGCGCCCTGCACGAGTTCTACATCCTGTACTACGGCTCGCTCCCCGAATACATGGGGGGCAGCCTGAAAAAGGCGCGCGAGCATTTCGCCAAGGCCCTGGCGGCCTCAGGCGGCCGGTCGGCCACACCCTACATCTCCCTGGCCACGACGGCGGCGGTGAAGGAACAGAACTACTCCGAGTTTCGCGAGCTGCTGGGCAAGGCCCTGGCCGTCGATCCCGAGGCCGATCCGGAAACCAGGCTGGTCGGCGTGCTGAACCGGCGCAAGGCGCGTTGGCTGCTCGAGCACGCCGATGACTTTTTCGTTGAAACCGGGGAGCCCGGGAAAGAAGGCGAGGAGAAAGGAACACCATGAAGACGGCAAGAAATGCATGGTTTGCGTGGATGCTGCTGGCGTGGCTTTCCCTGCCGGCACAGGTGGTCAAGATCGGCAGCATGGCGCCTGACCGCTCCCCCTGGGACGACGCACTCAAGGAGATCGCCCGCGAATGGGAGGCCATCACCAAGGGCCAGGTCAGGCTGAAGATCTACCCCGGCGGCATCGCCGGCGGCGAGGAGGACACGATCCGCAAGATGAAGGTGGGCACCCTGGGCGGCGCCGTGCTCACCAACATCGGCCTGACCAAGATCAACCCCGACGCCTTCGTCCTCTCCACGCCGTTCCTTTTCCACTCGGAAGCGGAGATGGCCTACGTCATGGAACGGCTCACGCCGATCTTCGAGAAACAGATCGAGGCGAAAGGGTTCAAGGTGGTCATCTGGACCATGAGCGGCTGGGTCAACTTCTTCTCCAAGGCCCCGGTCCTCTACCCCAAGGACCTGAAAGCGCAGAAACTGGCCATCAGCACCGGCGAGCCGGAGATGGAGCAGGCCTGGAAGAAGTCGGGATACCGCATCGTCCCCAACGAACTGAAAGATCTGATGATGGCCCTGCAGAGCGGCATGGTCGACGCCTTTTACCTGCCGCCGCTGGTGGCCGGCTCGGGGCAGTATTTCGGCATCGCCCCGCACATGAACTCCCTGAAGATCGCCCCTCTGGTCGGAGGCCTGGTCATCGTCGACCGCATCTGGAAGCGCATCCCCGACGAACAGAAGACGGCCATGCAGGCTGTCGTCGATCGCGTTTCCAAAAAGCTCGCCGGCGAAACCGCGGCCCTGGAAAAAAAGGCCCTGGAATCGATGAAAAAGAACGGCCTGATCATCCATGAGGCCCCTGCCGACAGCCTGGCCCAATGGAAGGAGACGGCCGAGCAGGGCATGGACGAGCTGGTCGGCAAGGTCTTCAGCCGCGAGATCCACCAGAAGCTGCTGGGCCTGCTGCAGGAATACAGGCAAACGCAATGACCATATCCGGCTTCCGCCAGAAAGCGCGCTGGATCGAATCGCTCCTGGCGTTCCTCACCATTTTTCTCCTGGCGCTGTTCCCGAACCTGGAGGTGATCGCCCGCAAGTTCTTCCACACCGGCGTGCGCAACTCGACCGAGTTCACCCACCAGCTGGTTCTGGTCCTGGCCTTCATCGGCGCCGCCATCACCAGCCGCGAGAACCGACACCTCTCGCTGTCGTTGAACCTGAGGCTGAAGCCGGCTTTCCTTTCCCGCGTCCGGGTCCTGAACGCCGTCGTGAGCACGGCCTTCGCCGCAGCGTTCGCCTGGTCCGCCCTCTCGTTCACTCTCAACGCCTTCGATCCCGGGGAACTGATCTGGATCATTCCCAAGCGCTGGATCGCCGCTGTCATGCCCCTGGGTTACAGCGTGGTGGCCTACCGTTTCGCCCGCCAGGCCCCCGGCCGCTTCTGGGGCAAGGCCATCGCCTCCTCGGGCTTCCTGCTGGGCACGCTCCTGGCCTGGGAACCTGCGGCCAACTGCGCGGCCGTCTTGGCGCCGGCGGCCGAGGGGGTGTTCCAGGCCCTGATGCCGGCCTTCGCCTGGATCGGCGCCACTCTGTCGACGCCCATCATCCTGCTCCTGATCTTCGGCGCCGTCACCGGGCTGCCGATCTTCATCGTCCTGGGCGGCATCGGCTACATGCTCTTCGCGCACACGGCCCAGCCCCTGGAAGTGATCGCCAACGAGGCCTATTCACTTCTGACCAGCCATTCGCTGCCGGCCATACCCCTCTTCACCTTCACCGGCTTTCTCCTTTCCGAGAGCAAGGCCGGGGAGCGCATCGTCCGCCTCTTCAAGGCCTTCTTCTCCTGGGTTCCGGGCGGGCTGGCCCTGATGGCCATCCTGGTCTCGACATTCTTCACCACGTTCACCGGCGCCTCGGGGGTCACGATCCTGGCCGTGGGCGGGCTGCTTTCCTTCGTCCTGGTCAAGGGTCAGTACGGGAAGAAATTCAGCTCCGGGCTGCTGACCGCCGTAGGCAGCATCGGCCTGCTGTTCCCGCCCAGCCTGCCGGTCATCATCTACGGGGTAACGGCCCAGGTCAGCATCAAGGACATGTTCGTAGGCGGCATCGTGCCCGGCATCCTCATGGTGCTGGCCATGGCCATCTTCGGCATTCTGTATGCCAGAAAAAAATCGGTCCCCCGCGCGCGCTTCGCGCTGCGCGAGGCCATGGCCTCGGTCCGCGGCGCGTTCTGGGAGATCCTCCTGCCGGTCCTCATCGTCTGGGGCTATTTCGGCGGCATCACCACCCTGGTGGAGAGCGGCGCCGTGGCGGTGATCTATACCCTGATCGTCGAGGTGTTCGTCCATCGCGACATCAAGCTGCGCCGCCTTCCCGACGTCATGCTCAAGTGCATGCCCGTCATCGGCGGCGTGCTGGCCATCCTGGCCCTGGCCAAGGGGCTCTCCTACTACATCGTCGACGCCGAAATTCCCATGCAGCTGACGGCCTGGGTCAAGGGCGCCATTCACTCCAAATACCTTTTCCTGCTGCTGCTGAACCTCGCCCTGCTGGTCACCGGCTGTTTCATGGACATCTTCTCGGCCATCATGGTCGTCGTGCCGCTGATCATCCCCCTGGGCGAACTGTTCGCCATCCACCCTGTCCATCTGGGGATCATCTTCCTGGCCAACATGGAGCTGGGGTACCTGACGCCCCCGGTGGGTCTGAACCTCTACCTGGCCTCCTACACGTTCGAGGAGCCGATCACCAGGATTTACAGGGACGTGTTCCCCTTCCTTATGATCCAGCTGGCCGCTGTGCTCCTGATCACCTATGTCCCTTTCTTCGCCACCGGGTTGCTGGGCCTTATAAAATAGGAGGCGAAATATCAAGGCAAAAGGGAAAGACCCTCTGCCCGGGGATATGCTAAAAGAGCTTTTTGCTTGCTGTTACGACCACCCACACTAACACTATCCCTTATCTTCTACTCGATCTCGGGCGGCTGCCCGACCAGCATGGCGATCACCTCGGGCTTTTCGTCACTCTGCAGGATGAAGCTGCCCTCGATGCCTGCGACGCGGGCGATCGGCGCTCCCTTCGCCGTGTGCGAGATCCGCACCTCGGGGTAGTGAAGGCGCATCTGGTCGAGGGTGCTGCCGATGCCGATGCCGTTCGCCGTCCGGAAGAGCGGGCTGACAACGGTGATGCCCCAGGCAAGGCCGTTCTTCTCATACACGTAGAACAACGGTTCGCCGGCGGCATCGGTGATCTTGAGGACGTCGCGGTAGGTCTCTCCGACCAGCATCTTGCGCCTCAGCAGGCGGTAGGAAGGCGGCAGCTTGCCGGCGATGCGGTCGACCGGCGCATCCAGCGCGACGGCGCCGACCTGCCGGCCGGAAACCAGCAGCCCGGCCTCGACGGGCTTTCCCCAGGGCCGGACCGTCAGCAACTGGGCGCGGACTACCTCCTGCCCGGGGACGGCCGGCAGCAATGAAAACTCGAGCCCGGCGGCCTGCAGCTCGGAGAGGACACGGGCCAGGTCGGTCTTATCCAGCACCTGCAGGACGCGGTTCACGGTCTTGATCGTCCCCCTGCCCGGGGTGACGACCATGACCTCGGCATGGCTCACGGCGCCCTGCTCCAGCTTTTCCAGGGCGGTCACCCGAAAGCCGCGGAACTCGCCTTTCGTCGTTCGCAGCGTCTGCCCGCCGCGGACCGTTGTCTGCGCGCCGCTCATGATCCGCACGCGGACAGCCAGCGCCTCGGCCAGGGCCGCCAGCTGCGGATCGCCCTCCTGGGAGACCAGCGGCCCGGCCGGACGCACCGCAAGGGGCGCTTCGCCGGCAAAGGGCTCGGCGGTCAGCACGTGCTGCTCGAAACGCTTCTGCAGGAGCGCCTTGTTGCGGGCCACGTAGGCGGCATAGCCGCTCAATTCGCCCGGTTCCTCGCTGGCCTGCGTCTCCGCGGCAGCGGGGCGGACCGGCTCCTCCTTCTTCCGCCCCCCGGAGGCGACCATGACCAGCACCAGCAACAAGCCCACGACCGCGGCGATCATCACCCAAACGCTGGCAGGCAGGCCCGGTTTTCGGGCGACCAGCGGCCGCGGCACGTCGGGCCGTGGAACCTGGACCGGACGCCGGGCCTCGGCTCCGTACAGGGTGGCTGGAGCCGCCGGGGCTTCGGCCAGCCTGGCCTCGGAAGGAAGGTCGAGCGGAGGCTGCGGCGCTGGCAACGGGCCGGGGGCGCCTTCCGCGGCCCGGATCGGGATCGGGTCGTTGCTTTCGGGGGGGGTGGCTTCAGGCATGGTTTTCTCCGTTCACAAAGATAGTTCAGAGCATTTCTTTTGTCAACGCATCCAGCCCCGCACGGATTCAAAATTAACGATCTTAAAAACAGTGGCGGTGATCGTGGCAGAAACCGCAATGATTGAGCTTCTGTGATTCCAACGTTTGCCTTGAGAGATCAATCCAGCCAGACTTCTTTCTCGTCGTGTTGACAGGTCTCGTTGATTGTCTTGCTGACGACTAACGTCTAACGTCTGACGTCTCGGCTTCGCTCTACTGCCACACCCCCGCGATCGCGGTCCCGCAAGAACCGCAGGAGCCAGCGCGCAGGCCGGCGATGTCCACCTGATATCCGCAGCGCCGGATCAGCTCAGCCCCGCAGTTCGGGCAGCGGGTATCGTTCCACGGCGAATCGGGAAGGTTGCCTCCGTAGACGTACTTCAGGCCGAGCTCACTGCCCCAGCGCAGGCACTCGTGAACCGCCGCCTCCCGCGTCGCCGCCACGTCAAGCAGCCGGTGACTGGGAAAGAAGCGCGATACATGCCAGGGCATGGCGGCGTCGACGCCGACCAGGAAGGAAGCCAGATCCTCGATCTCGTCCCGCTTGTCGTTCAGCCCGGGGATCAGCAGGGTCGTCACCTCGACCCACACCCCCATGGCTTTCAGGCCGGCGATCGATTCCAGGACCGGCGCCAGACTGGCGGCGCAATAATCATGATAGAATCGGTCGCGAAAGGACTTCAAGTCGATGTTGGCCCCGTCCAGCAAGGGGCCGAGCTCCTTCAAGGCGTCCGGGCCCAGGTAGCCGTTGCTGACCAGCACGTTGCGCAGCCCGGCCTGGCGTGCCCGTTTGGCCGTTTCCAGAACCAGCTCAAAAAAAACGGTCGGCTCCGTATAGGTATAGGAGATCGAGCGGCACCCCCCTTTCTTGGCCATGGCCGCCAGGCGCTCGGGCGGGAGGTTTTCGCCTTCGATATCATCCTCTGCCGCCACCTGCGACAGGGTGTGGTTCTGGCAGAAGCGGCAGGAAAAGTTGCAGCCCATGGCGGCGATGGAGAAGGAGCGCGATCCAGGCAGGAAATGATAGAGCGGCTTCTTCTCGATGGGGTCGATGTTCACGGCGGCGACACGGTCGGCGTTCAGCGAGTACAGCTCCCCGGCGACATTCTTGCGCACGCCGCAAATCCCCCGCTGGCCGGGCGCAAGGCGGCATTGGTGGCCGCACAAACGGCAGCGTACCCAGCCGTCCGCCAACCGTTCGCCGAACAGCGCCTTGATCATCGGTCCTGGCATCCGGCCGAGGAAAGCATCGGGCTCATGCCGCCCGCCTGCGCTCCGTCACTCGAGCGAGGAGAGGTACTCTTCGCAGCTGAGCGCCGCCTGCACCCCCATCCCCGTCGAGATGGCGACCTGGCGCCGATTGCCGGCGATGACCTCGCCGGAGACGAAGAGGCCCGGCGCTTCGGTGCGCAGGGAGATATCGGTCGGCACATAGCCGTTCTCGTCCAGCTTCACCAATCCCTGGAGCAAGCCGGTGTTGGGAAGGGTGCCGATCGCCAGGAAGGCTCCGTCGAAGGCCATCTCAGCAACCGCTCCCGTCTTCTTGTTGAGTACGTCGAGCGCCTCGAGCTTCTGGCTTCCCTTGAAGCGCAGGACCTGCGAGTCCCATATCACCTTGATCTTCTCGTTGCGGAACACGCGGTCCTGCAGGATGCGCTCGGCGCGAAGCTGGTCGCGGCGATGGATCAGGGAGACCTCGGAGGCGAACTTCGACAGGTGCAGGGCCTCGTACAGGGCGGTATCCCCGCCGCCCAGGACGGCCACCTTCTTGCCCTTGAAGAACGGGGCGTCACAGGTGGCGCAGACCGATACGCCGCGGCCCATCAACTCGCTCTCTCCGGGAACCCCCAGATGGCGGTGCGATGAACCGGCGGCGTAGAGGATGGCCTTGGCCGCATATTGGTTCTGATATACATCGACGAGCCAGGCGCCGCCCTCCCGCTTCAGTCCCAGGACCTCGTCCTGTTCCAGGATGACCCCGTAGCGCTCGGCCTGCTTGGCCATTTGTTCCATCAGGTCGGCGGGGACGATCGGCTCGGAGAACCCGGGATAGTTCTCGATGATGTCGGAAAAGATGATCTGGCCGCCGAATACTTGCTTCTCCAGCACAAGGGTCTTGCGCAGGGCGCGGCCGCAATAGACCGCCGCCGCCAGGCCGGCCGGCCCGCCGCCGATGATGATCACGTCCCAATTCCTTTCCATCAGCTCACCTCGTGGAGGGTTTTCTCGATCTGCACCGGGTTCACGGCGCCGATGATCTGGGTCTTCACCTGGCCGTTTTTGATGAACAGCAGGGTGGGCAGGGTGCGGACGAAAAAGCGGGAGGAGGTCTTGGGGCATTCGTTCACGTTGACCTTGAGGACCTTGACCCGCTGGACGTTGCTGGCGGCGATCTTTTCCAGCCCCGGCTCCATCAGCCGGCAGGGCATGCAGGTCGGAGCCCAAAAATCCACGATGACCATGGGGGTGTCCTTGATGTGGCTTTCAAAATCGCCGTCGTTGGCCGCGATGATTTCAGACATGCTGAGTGTCCTCCGATAAAATGTTTCTATATAAATGCAAATAATGGGGAGCGGCTTTCGCCCAGGAAAAATCCTTTGCCATGCCGTTTTCTTGCAGCCTCCGCCAGCCGCCCGGGTCGGCGAACAGTTCGCGGGCGCGTCGGAGCGCCGCCAGCGGCGCATCCACTCCCCTGCCCTGGAACTTGAATCCCGTCCCCCGGCCGCAGGCCGCATCGAAGGACTCGACCGAATCTTCCAGGCCTCCCGTTGCCCTGACGACCGGCACCGTGCCGTAGCGCATGGCGTAGATCTGGTTCAAGCCGCACGGCTCGTAGTGGGAAGGCATGAAGAGGAGATCGCCGGCAGCCTGGAGCTTGTGGGCCAGCACCTCGTCGAACACGTTCAGGAAGCGCATCCGTTCAGGGAAGCGCGCGGCCAGAGCCGTCATTTCTCCGGTCAACGAACGGTCGCCCTGGCCAAGGAGAACGAAGAAAAACCCCTCCGCGAACAGGGCGGGCAGCAGCCGCGGCAGCAAGTCGATCCCTTTCTGCTGGGAGATCCGCGTGATCATGACCAGCAGGGGGGAACCCCGGTCGCCGGCCAGGCCCAGCTCGCAGAAAAGCGCCTCTTTGTTCGCCGATTTTTCCTCCAGCCGGTCGGAAGAATAACGCCGGGCGATGAACGGGTCGCTGCGCGGGTCCCACTGGCCGTAATCAACCCCGTTGAGAATCCCGCTCAGCTTGCCGGAAAATTTGGCCAGCAGGCCCTCGAGGCCGAAACCATGCTCTGGCGCAACGATTTCCCGGGCATACGTCGGGCTGACGGTCAGCAGCCGGTCGCTGAAGATGACGCCGGCCTTGAGGCAGTTCAGGTCGCCGTAAAACTCCAGGTATTCAGGCGAAAAGAGGCGCTGCGGAAGATTCGTTTCGCCGAAGGCGGCGGCGGGGAATATCCCCTGAAAGCCGAGATTGTGAATGGTGAAGACCGTTCTCGATCCGGCGAAACGGCCGGAGTACCCCTCGCTTTTGGCCAACAGGGGGATCATTGCGGTCTGCCAATCGTTGCAATGGAGGATATCGGCCGGCAAGCCGCTCCGCAAAAGGAATTCCAGGGCCGCTTTCTGGTAGAACAGGAAGCGGGAGAAGTTGTCGGCATAATCGCCGGCCTCGTCGCCATA
The DNA here is from genome assembly GCA_964628035.1 of uncultured Clostridia bacterium. Lineage (GTDB taxonomy): Bacteria > Acidobacteriota > Aminicenantia > UBA2199 > UBA2199 > UBA2199. The sequence goes on from CAZVPI010000001.1 coordinate 188,823, forward strand.
AAGGCCGTCGCGGCCGAAAAAATGCTCGTTATGGATGAAGCATACGGAGAAGCGTGGGGAAACGTCGAGCTTTTTCACGACCGCCGCATAGGTGCGGGGGCCGATGGCCAACGTGAATTCGTCGGCCACGGCGGCCTGGGAGTTGCGGATCTGCTCGGTCTTGTAGCCGGGAATGACCAGCGTGACCGTTTCACTCGCGGCCAGGATCCGGGGCAGGGCGCCGGCAACGTCCCCCAGTCCCCCGGTCTTGGCGAACGGCACCGCCTCGGAAGAAAAAAACAGGATGTTCAACCGCTTCCCCTCCGCCTCCTCTTTTCTGATGAACAACTGAGCCATCTTACCGCAAAAACGCTAAATGTCAATATTGTTTTTTTTTAAACACAAAATCTAGTGGGGTAAAAGAGGCTACTTTTTTTTCCCGAAGATGGAAAAAGCCGATTTCCTCTCGCTGCCCAGCATTTCCGAAAGCCGTTTCTTGGCCAATTCGTGCTCGGGATCGATGGACAGCGCTTTGCGGAAAAAGTTCTCGGCGCGCTTTTCCAGTTTTTCCGACTGGAAAAGCAATCCCAAAGCGGCATACGGCTCGGGATTCCAGGGCTCCAGTTCCACGACCTTCTGGAAGCTTTTTTCGGCCAGGCGCCGCAGGTTGGGAATATTGGACTGGGCCAGGCCGAGCAGCAGATAGTAGGCGGCCTTGCCGGCATCGTTGCGGATCGCTTCCTCCATCAGGCTGGCCGTTTCGCGGAACCGCTGCTGGCCGTAAAGCGTCTTCGCCTTCCGGTAATAGACATTCGCCTTTTCCACCAGGTTTTCGCTCGTCTTCTCCGCCTTCTGGATCTCCCTGTAGCCCTTCATGTCGTATTCCCGCCGTTTTTCCTCATTGCTGAGGACCTCGAAGGCCTTGTTGATCTTGGCGAAGACAAAATTGGCCTTCTCCCTCAGCTCCGGGGTCGACCCCTCCCCCAGGCGGTCGGGATGGAATTTCTTCGCGTAGCGGTAATAGGTTTCCTTGATCTCGTTGAACGTCGCGCTGTTGTTCAAGCCGAACAAATCGTAATAATCAAGCTCCCTGGCCTTCGTGTTCTCATACAGGGCCAGAAGCTCATCGTATTCCTTGCTGGGCGCCTGTGCCGTCTCGGCCGGAAGGGAAAATTCCACGATGCCCAGCAGGAAAAAAAGGGCCAGCTTGGGCCACAGGGCCTCGTCGGCGAGTCCCAGTTCCTTGGCCAATCCTTCTGCCGCCATCCCCGCCCGTAAAGACAGCTCCTTGTACAGCGCCATCTCTTCCTGCTTGAGGAAGCTGCCGACTTCGTCTGAGACGGGCCTGGTCCCCAGCAGCCGCTTGCCGAAGCTGTTGCGGAACAGGGGCAGGCTCTTGAAGCGCGGAACCCCCTCGCTGAAGATCGCCGGCAGCTCGATCTTGAAACGGGAGTCCTCGGGGATCTCGGGAAGGACGGGAGAGAATTCCCACTCGCCGCTGGTCAGGGCAAAGGTGGCAAGGGCGATCAGCCGCACCTGGTGGATCAACCCGAAGTACAGGTCCTTCTGGCTGATGATCTGGTTGTTCACCAGGATGCGGCCGATCTTCTCCTTCTGCCCCGAAATCAGCTTGTGGATGTCCCAGAACTGGGTCTTGTCGATCTTGCCGATCTTGAACAGCACCTCTCCCAGGCGCTCGTGCAACACGTTGGTCGTCGCGAAGCAGAGGTGCCCCTGCCGGAAGCAGAGGGATTTTTCGAAGGCCTCGCCGCGGATGGTCAGTTCGCCCGTGATCTTCTCCAGGAAGACCTCGCGCAGCACGAACGGCACGGGAGACTCAATGACGCGCTTTCCCATCACCCCACCTGTCTCGCTCTGACATCCTTTTACATCATCCAAGCCGACTTGTCAACGCGGGCGAGTTTCGCCCCCTGGCCGGAGCCGCCTCGCCTGAGGCGCCGGCGGATGGACTCGAGCACGGCGGCCTTGCGCCGCGCCCAGAGCGGCGCCACGAATAGCCCCGCCTCGCGGTCGGCCGCAAGGCGGTGAACCACGATGTCCGGGTCCAGCCGCTCGAGGAGGTCGCAGGCGATCTCGACGTACTCGTCCTCATCCAGGAGGGACAGCTGGCCGCGGGCGTGCCGTTGCTCGAGCTCGGTCCCGCGCAGGACATGCAGGGGGTGGAGCTTGATGCCGGCGGGCCTGAGGGCGTTCATTGCCGCGATGGTGGCCCGCATGTCGCCGCGCGTTTCGCCGGGAATGCCGATGATGAGGTGGACGACGACATCGATGCCCAGGCGGCGCAGGGCAGCGAATCCTTCCAGGAACTGGGCATAGGTATGGCGGCGCTGCAGCCATTCCAGGCTGCGGTCATGCACCGACTGCAGCCCGAGCTCCACGCACAAATACGTGCGGCGCGCCGTCTGGGCCAGCAGGTCCAGCACCGGCGGCGGCAGGGCGTCGGGACGCGTGCCGATGAACAGGCCCACGATCTCGGGGTAGCGGAACACCACCTCATACTTGCTTCGCAGGTCCGCCAGCGGCCCATGGGTGTTGCAGTGGGCCTGGAAATAGGCCAGGAAGCGCTGGCCGGGGAAACGGGCGATGCGCGCTTCGATCTGGCGCTCGATGGACTGGCCCTTGGCGGCCACGGGCCCGGCGCCGTAGGCATCGCAGAAGATGCAGCCCGCTTCCGACAGCGTGCCGTCGCGATTGGGGCAGGAGAGGCCGGCGTCAATGGCGATCTTGCGCACCGGCACGCCGGGAAAGCGGCGTCTCAGGAAGGAGGCAAAGGAATGGAAGGGCTCATCCATTGAGGATGGAGCGGATGCAGGCCAGGAGTCCCTCGAGATCGAGCGGCTTCTCGAAATAGCCTTCGATGAACACGTCGCCGACCCGGCCCGCGACCTCCTCCTTGCGATAGATGCCCGACATGGCGATGATGGGCAGGAAAAACTGGTCCTTGATCGCCTGCATCAACTCGATGCCATGCTCCTTGGGCAGCAGCAGGTCGGTGACCACCATGTCGGGCCGGCGCTCGCCTGCCAGCTGCAGCGCCTGCTGCCCGTCCTCGGCGGTCAGCACGGCATAGCCGTTCTTCTCCAGGAACTCCTGCAGCAGCTGGCGGATTTCCTTCTCGTCGTCGACGACGAGGATGGTTTGTTTATTGTCCATGTTTCTCCCGTACATAAACCAGGAAATACGCCAGCCACGACCAGAGCAGGAACGAAAAGGTCAGGCAGATCAGGTACTGCTTGACGGCCAGCAGGTCGATTCCTTCATGGAGGTCCACGATGAAGAAAAAGATCAGCAGGCTCAACAGGGCGAAGGTGATCTTGCCCACGACCAACGAGGGCTTGACGATGCGCTTGCCTCGGTAGAGCAGGATGCTCGCCCACAGGATCAGGAGATCGCGCAGCACGATGAACGACGCCAGCCAGAGCGGGAAGCCGTATCGGGCCGTCAGCGTGATCAGGATGGCCAGGACCAGGATCTTGTCGGCCAGGGGATCGATGATCCTTCCCAACTCGGTCTCCTGCGAGAACCTGCGGGCGAAGTATCCGTCCAGGAAATCGAGGGAGATGGTGAAGACATACGTGGCGAGAAGGTAGGGAAAGAGCGCATCGCTGACATGAAGCATCATCACGACGATCAGCGGGATCAGCAGCAGGCGCAGCAGGCTGAGGACGTTGGGCAGCGTGAGGACTTTCGCCATGTATCATTCATATCCCAACGGCGGGGAAAAAGCAACCATCAGCCGCCGGCGTCCACCTTGACGTTGCCATAGACGGCGCGCACCAGGATCTCGGGCTTGCCGCCGTCGCGATTGGCGAACGACTCCTCCTTTTCCTCATAGCTTTCCAGGCCCAAGCGCGCCGGGACGCTGATGCGGCCATGGACCGTCTTGATGCTGAAGGCCGGGTCGGCCAGGGCGGAGAAGAAAAGGTCCACGTCGGCATGGCTGCCGTTGACATTCACCCTGTCGTCCACCCGGTCGGCGCGCAGGACCAGGCGCCCGTTCTTCAGCGACACATCGAGGCTGGAGCCGGCGAATCCGGAAACGTCCACGTCGGCGTAGGAATTCTCGAGCACGACCACGCCCGCGGAAACGCGGCGCAGGTCGATCTTGCCCGAGCGGCTGGAAACGCGCACATCGCCGCTCATGTCTTCCAGGAAGGTCGGTTCGTACTGGTTGTCGACGACCGCCCCCTGGCGGACACGGGCGGCCCGGATGCGTCCGTGCCGCGCCGTGACTTCGAGCCGGCCGGCTCCGTCCAGATCGAGCCTGCCGTACGCCAACTCCGCTTTGGCCAGGCCGGCGATGTCGCGGAGGATGAACTCGCCGTGCCGGCCTTCGAGCCGCACCGCCGGGGCGTTTTGCAGGAAGACCTTCGCCCGCAGGGCCCGGATATCGACCTCGCCGGCCAGGTCCCTGATCCGCGCCCCGCCGTTGGCGATCCGCAGCCGGGCCGGGGCGGCGATGTTTTCCAGCACCAGGTCACCGTTCTTCTGTTCGACGCTCAGCTCACCCGACATGCCGCGGACGATGACGTCCCCTTCCTGGTTGAAGACCTCCAGGGGCACCCCGGGGGGAAGCTCGAGCCGCAGCATGACGCGCAGGCGCCGGTAAGGGAACGGCGACGGCGCCGCGACCGATATCTTCAGGATGCCGTCAACCAAGTCGCCCCTCGCCCGGGCCTCCTGCCCGGCATTCTCCGGGGCGCGGCGGCCCGAGTGGTAGACGCGCAGTTGGGAAGAGAAGTGCACCCTGCCGTCGGCGGCCGGGCCGACGATGATCTCGCCGGCGGGGTTGGCGACGACGACACGGCTGACGCGGTCATGGCTCGCCTCGGCCCCTGGGAATTCGCTGAAGCGGGTCCCCTTCGGCCGCCGGTTCCCGGCATAGAAGGAGAGGTCCCTGGCGATGCGCACCCGCCCCTTTTCCACCGCCTGGTAGAGCAGGCCGAACGCGACCAGGGCCACGACCAGCAGGATCTCCTTGCGCTTCATGGCTTGTTCTTGATGTAAAGATATATGTTCTTGACGCCGATATAGATCAGGATCAGCGGCCAGTACTTGCCCAACAGCCGCCACACGTTGACCTCCAGGCCGAAGTTTTTCAGCAGGAAGAGCATCCCCAGCACCAGGATGATCAATCCCCAGAACAGCGATTCGTTATTACTTTTCGCCATGACCGCCCTCCTCGCGCTTGTAGTAGTTGAACACGATCTTGATCCCGAAGGCGATGAGCGCCAGGGGCCAGAGCCGGGTCACCTGGCGGAACGACAGCAGGCCGAAGTTGACCAGCTGGAAAAGAACGCCGATCACCAGCACGACAATGGCCGCGAACAGGGAGAGCTCCTCACGCTCGGCCGATGCCTTATCCCCAGCCCCCCCCTTGTTCAAGGCGCTGGCCTCGTTATAACTGTCGATGATCTGGTAGATGTAGAAACCGGCGATCATCAGCCCGAAAACAGCCGAATCGGCACCATAGGCATTGCTGGTCAGCACGATCAAGACCGCGAAAACAATGATGAAAGTGACGCCCTTGACAAAATTTCCGTTGTAAACAGCTCCCATTCCCGGAAAAATCGCCAGGAACGCGGCCAGAGACGGGTTTTTTCCCCGCGCCGCCCCGCTGCTATTCATGTTGCTAGCCATTTTTTCCTCCTTTCTCGAAGCCTGCGCCGAGAAACTCTCCGTCGCGGTCGTTTCCCTTTATTTCAAGCGATTTCCTCCCGAAAAACGTGAAAAAAATCAACTCTTTCGACTCCTTGAACTTCTCGAGCCAGCCGCCGGTCCTTACCGCGACGCGCTCGACCGAGGAGACCAGCGCATGCATCCGGCGATTGGCGGCAGGAAAAACATTGGTGAAATAGAACAAGTTCAGGAAAAGGACCACCGTGCCGACCGCCGCCGCCAGCCATTTGGGGAAATAGTGGCGCCGGACCGCGATTTCCTTCTCGACGATGTCGGGGATGTTGTAGAGCCGGTTCTTGAGGAAGAACGGCACGTCCTCCTGGAGCTCGGGGAGGCTGACGAGGAGGTCCTCCACCCTTTCCTTCCTGGCCCGGCAGACGGCGCAGCCGCGCAAGTGCTCTTCGACGTCTGCGGCGTCCTCCCTGGGCAGGTCGTTCTCCAGGTATGCCGAGAGCCAGGCTTCGATCTCCCTGCATTTCCTGATCATGCCTCCTCCCGCAAATACGCTTCGGCCAGTTTCAGCCTGGCGCGGTTGATCCGCGATTTGACCGTCCCCTCGGGGATGGAGAATTTCTCCGCGATTTCCTGGTAGGACATGTCATTGATGTCGCGCATGATCAGGATCAGCCGCAGATCGGGCTCCAGCTGGGCGATCCTCTTCCTCAAGACCTCGATCTCAGATTCCTTGGCCAGGGTTTCCTCGGGAGTAGGCGCTCCGGCATTGATCTTTTCGTCCAATTCCTGCCGGTTTTCCAGATGTTTCCTGTTTTTCCGCCAATAATCGATGCAATAATTGCGCGAAACCGCGAAAATCCAGGAGGTGAAGCTCTTTTCCTCCCTGAATTTGGCTAAGCTGTGGTACAGCTTGATGAAAATCTCCTGGGTGACGTCGGAAGCGATGTCCCTCTCGGCGAAAAAGTTCAGCGCGATGTTGTAGACCGACTTGGAATAGGCGTTAATGAGCATGTTCCACGCCTCCCCGTCGTTCTCGCGGCATCTGGACAGGATATCGGTTATGTCCATACACACTAATAAACGGCGGTCAGCGGAAAAAGTTCGCCCCGGAAAGCTTTTCTCATGGTCTCCTCAGGTCACGATCCTGGGGATCAGGGGGTTGAGCCTCGACAACACCTCGTAGTTGATCGTGCCCGCCCATTCGGCCAGCATGTCGGCATCGATCCGCTCCTGCCCCTCGCGGCCGAGCAGGAGCACCGGATCTCCGGCCTTCACGCCGGGTACGTGGCCGACGTCGGCCATGAACATGTCCATGCAGATCCGGCCGCGCACCGGCGCCTTGACGCCCCGGACCAGGACCTGGGCGGCATTGGAGAGCTTGCGGTCATAGCCGTCGTAGTACCCCACCGGGACCACGATGATCCTGGTCCTGGTGAAGCTCCTGTAGGTCAGACCGTAGCCGATGGTGCCGCCCTTGGCTACGGCCTTGACCTGGGCCACCTTGGCGTGCCAGCTCAGCACGGGCCGGAGGTCGAAATCGCGCTTGTGCTTCTCCAGGAAGAGGGCATGGGTCTGCCGCGAGGGCCAGTAGCCATAGGCCGAAATCCCAACCCGCGCCATGTCGAAATGGGTCTCGGGGAAGAGCAGGGTGGCGGCCGAGCTGGAAAAATGGCGGCAGAGGCGGCGGCGCCGCAACTGCCGCAGCAGGGAGCGGAACCGCTCGAGCTGTCCTTGGGCGAACGCCGGGTCGGTGGTGTCCTCGATGTTGGCGAAATGGGAATAGATGCCGCGAAGCTCGACCCTCTCCGGGTTCAGGCGCTCCAGCAAGGCGGCGGCCCGCCCGGGGTCGAGGCCCAGACGGTTGGTTCCGGTCTCGATCTTGAGGTGGATCCGCGCCTTGCGCCCCAGCCTGGCCGCAGCGGCCTGGAGCCAGCGCAGGTGCTCCTCGGAGGGAACGACCGTTTCGAAGCCCTGCCGCAGCAGCTCCTCGAGCTCGTCGCGGTCGCTCCAGCCCAGGACCAGGATCGGCTTGCCGGCCGCCAGGTCACGGATGGCCAGGGCTTCGGCCGGGGAATCCACCGCATAGCAGCCGACGGCGGGCGAGGCGCTGGCGATCCCGACCACCTGGCGCAGTCCGTGGCCGTAGGCGTTGGCCTTGACCACGAACATCAGAGGCGCCCGGGTCAGGCGCAGGAACTGCTGCAAGTTGTGGAGCAGGTTGGCGGCGTTCAAGGTGATGTGCGTTTTCATGTTCGCTGCGGCGGCAACTCCCTGCGCGGCATCGTGTCCTTGCCGACGGTTTTGGCCAGCTTTCATTTTATAATAAAAATGCAAATTGAGATAGAGACCATTGAAATCCTATTTCCTATTGTGTTATTTTCCTGTCCATCACGGAGCTGAACATGGCAAAAAAAAAGGCATGGCTCGCCGCCGCCTGGTTGCTGGCTCTCCCGGCGTTTTCGCAATCCCTGGTGCGGCTGAACACCCTGCCCCGAGTCGAACGCCTCTCTGAGCAGGTCGTCATCCGCATCACGCCGCGGCCGGGGCATGGCGCGTATTATCTGCACTACCGTACCGAGGGGATGACCGGCTTTCAGGTCCGCAAGATGAGGGCCGAGGATTCGGGGGCGTTCGCCTGCCGCATCCCCACGGCCAACCTGTACGGCAAGAACATCGAGTACCAAGTGGTCGAAACGAAGGGCGGGGAAGTCGCAGCCGTCTCGCTCACCCACACGGTGGCCGGCTTCACCCGCCGGGAATCCCCGGAGATCTACTTCCAGGACGCCGGCGCCGCCGCCCCCGCCCAGCGCCGCTGGCAGCCGCCGCTGAATGTCAACGCCTCGTTGTCGACATCGACCAAACTGGAGGAGAAGAACGACAGCGGATACTTCCAGCAGAACTACACGGCCAACGGCAACCTGCGCATCTACAAGAACATCGCCAAGAACGACTACCAGATCGATCTCGACACCAACTTCAACCACCTCGATCCCTGGAACGAGGAGACCGAAAACCGCGTCAATCTCTCCAGCATGATGCTCCGCTTCAAAAAGGGGGCCATGCTGTTCGAAGCCGGCGACGTGTCGGTCAACGCCAGCGAGTTCACCACCTCCTACCTGAACCGCCGCGGCCTGCGCTTCGAATACGCCGGGAAAAGCCTCTACATGAACTCTTTTTTCACCAATTCCCAGCAAAAGACCGGCTTCGACGGCTACGGCATCCCGGCCTCTTCGGCCGGCATCTTCGGCACCGTGGCCGGTTTCAACCTGAAGGACACCCTGAAGGTGCGCGGCCTGGTCATAACCGGCAGGGACAACCTGGCCAGCAAGACGGTCTACACTGCCGACGAATACCGCAAGGGCAACATGTTCTCCCTGTGGAGCGAACTGAACCTGCTGCGGAATACTCTGCAGCTGACGGGCGAGATCTCCTCCAGCACCTACGGCGCCGCCGCCAGCGAGGAGGCGATCGAAACGGCCAGCGACACGGCCTGGAAGGCGGGCCTGCGCTACCAGCGCGGCATCCTCTCGTTTTCCGCCGATTACGAGGACATCGGCGACCACTTCCAGTCGATCGCCAACCTCTTCCTGCAGAACGACCGCGAGGGGCTCAACGCCAACCTGGGGCTGAACATCAAGACGTTCTCCTGGAACCTCACCTATGTCGACAAAAAGAATTACATGAACAACCCCCTGCAGGACATGCTGCACCAGCGCCGCGCCGGCACCACCCTGAACTGGGGCCTGGGCCGCCACTTCCGCGTCGGCGCCGACCTGTCGCGCGACAACCTTGACTACGATTCCTCGACCGGGCTGCAGACATCCGCTTCCGACATGAACACGTACAACTACAGCGCCTCGCTGGGCTACATGGCGGGCTCGACCAGCATCAACCTCAACGTGGGCAAGACCGAGTCGGTCAACTTCAACGCCAACCTCACCGCCGCAGTTTCGATGAGCCTGCGCTTCGGCCGCGCCCTCACCCTGAACCCGACCCTCAGTTTCCAGGAGAACGAAAACCTGAGCGACGGCAGCAAGTCGACCGTCTACAACGCCTTCGTCAATTCCGAGATCACCTTCATCCCCGAGTATCTCACCCTCACCCTTTCCTCTTCCTACATGAGCAACGAAAGCGCCTACAGCGCGAGCACCAGCTGGACCGTGGGCTGCAACCTGAACTTTTTCGCCGCCAAGCTCTTCAAGGACAAGGTCCGCCCCGCCCTCTCGCTGCGCTCGGCATTCCAGGGTTCCAAGTACGGCGACGTGAAAAGCGACTCGTCGATCTTCCACCTGCAGGCCGACATCGCCTTCTAGGAGACAGCCATGAAAAAGACGCTCTGGGCATCCCTGGTCATCTTGGGCCTGGTGGCCACCCTGCTGGCGACCATTTACACCGATCCCTCGTCGGGCACGGCCGCGGTGGGACAGAACATGGGCTTCCGCCTTGACTGCAACAATTATTCCACCGCCAACTGGTACTGGGGCGACGGCACGTCGCTGCTGGGCGTCGCCGACGACCTCTCCTGGCGCTATCACACCTACCGCAATCCGGGCACCTACACGGTGCACATGCACCGCAGCAACGCTTCCTACCCGAGCTATTGCAACGGGATGAATCCCGACGAATACCGGACGGTGACCATCCTGGAAAACCGCAGCCTCACCGTCTCGCCGGCCAATCCCAACGCCGGCGCACCCCTGACCTTCACCGCCGTCAACTTCAACACCCCGAAAAACATCTATTGGAACATGGGGGACGGCACAGTATACGCCAACCAGGGCGCGACGATCAGCCACACCTATGCCAAGGGGGGCCAGTACCTCGTCCGCGCCTTCGACTGGAACGGCGACACCAAGACGACGCCGGTCAGCCTGACCGTCCTCGTCCATGAAGCGCTGCCCACCATCGTCTATTCACCGGCCATGCCGCGCGTCGACGAGGAGGTCGCCATCCAGGCGCTGAACTTCAAGACCGGTTCCATCAAATGGAATTTCGGCGACGGCACCCAGCCCCAGGTCCTCTCCGCTGCGGTCGCCCATCGCTACCAGAAGGATGGCACGTTCACCATTACCGCCCGCGCGGAGGACCAGCCGGCCGTGACCCGGTTGATCACCATCCTCCCCGAAAACCGCTCGCTGTCGCTATCCGGCGGCGAGGCGCGGGTCGACGAGCCGGTGACCGTGACGGCCGTCAATTTCCGGGGGCCGCAAGTGCTGTGGGATTTCGGCGACGGCAGCACGACGGCCACGGCCGTTGCCGCCCCGGCCGGCGGCCGCGTAGGCGCCTTCAGCGGGCCGCTCACCGTCAGCCACGCCTACAAGCTCCCCGGCAACTATGTCATCACGGCCCGCGACGAGAACGGCGCCAGCGCCAAGAGATTCCAGACCGCGGTGCGCATCCTGGGCATCAGCGACCAAGTGAACCTTGAGCTGGCCGAGATCACCCTGGACAACGGCAAATATTACAAGGTCATACCCAAGAACTCCAAGTCCACCCGCGCCCAGCTGCGGCTGAAGATGCGCGGCACCGGCGTCGTGTCGGGCTACTGGATCGTCGACGGCCATCCCGCCTATTACTTCAGCGAGACGGCCTATCAGGGGCAGGTCAGGACCATCCTCACGCCCGAGGTCCCCGGGCTGCCGACGTTCGATCCCGGGCTGCACACGCTCACCGTACAGTTGACCCGCCCCGTGAGCGAAGGGGCGGTCTTCCCCACCCTGCGTTATTTTGTCCTGCCCTACGAGAATGTGATCGCCACACTCTCCCCCAAGGACGGCGCCGTCCTCAAGGAAGATGAACAGGCGGTCTTTTCCTGGGAGCGGGCCCTCGGCGGCACCCGCTACCAGATCGCATTCTGCAACACGCTGTTCCCGCTGCTGCGCAATGAGCAGGGGATCACCTGGCGCGAGTGCCCCGAGACCCTGCGCTACACGCCCGACGCAGAGACCTGGGCCGCGATCCCGCGCAACGAGTTGACCTTTTGGAAGGTGCGCGCCCTGGACAGCGCCGGAGCCACCCTTGGCGAAAGCGAAATCCAGGAGCTGAAAGTGATCGTCCCCGGGGCCGAGATCAGCATCGAGAAGATCAGCGACATGGACGGCAATCCGGTGGCCCGCGGAGACGGCGGCGCTGCCTCCCGCGCCGAACGGCTGATGGTCTACGGCCGCCTCACCTATCCGGCCGAGGCCGAATACCTGGTGCTGCGCGTCTACGCCGGCGAGGAACTGGTCGACCAGCTCCTCTTCCGCGACGTGCTCAGGGACGAACCGCGGACGTTCGAAACCTCGGTCCCCAACCTTGGCGGGGAAACCCTTGTCACCTTCCAGGCGCTGAAATCTTCTTCCCCGTCGGTCCTGGTCGGCTACGAGGAGCTGCGGCTGAAAAGGGACTGAGCGCTCACTCCATCCGCTTCAGCTGGGCCAGGAGCAGGAACAGGAAAAACGGCGCCCCCAGGAGCGACGTGACGATGCCGACCGGGATCTCCAGCGGCGGCAGCAGCGAACGGGCGAGAAAATCGGCGCTGACCAGCAGGCCGCCGCCGAGCAGCGCCGAGAAGACGACCGTATGCCGGAAGGCGCCGTTGCCCCACGACCGCGCCACGTGCGGAACGACCAGGGCGACGAAACCGATGGGGCCGCACAGGGAGACCACGGCCCCGACAAAAACGGCCAGCCCCAGGAAGGAGAGGCGGCGGAACGCGGCCACGTCGAGCCCGCGGGTGGCGGCGAAATCGTCTCCGGCCGAGAGCAGCAGAAACTCCTCGCGAAACAGCAGGACCAGCCCCAGGAACACGAAAAGCAGCCCCCAGAGAAAGGCGGCCGGAGCGAAGCCGGCTACGGCAATCCCCCCGGCCAGCCAGCGCAGCAGGGCATAGGTATCGGCGAAATCAAAGGCATATTGGCACAGGACGATCAACGAGGAAAAGAAAAAATTGATCGCCACCCCCGACATCAGGAACGTGTACAGGGAGGATCTCTTGACCGCGCGGGCGATGGCAAGAACGGCGAGAATGGCCCCCAGCGCGCCGAGAAAGGAGAACAGATAGGCCGCGCCGGGGCCCAGGCACGAGTACGCAATACGCAGCTTGAGGGCGACCACGGCACCCGCCGCCGCTCCGGAGGAGATTCCGAGAAGATCGGGGGTGGCCAGGTCGTTCTTGAAAAGGATCTGGCAAACCAGGCCCGAGAGGGCCAGGATGGCGCCGGCGGCGAATCCCAGAAGGGCGCGGGGAAGCCGCAGATTCCAGAAGACGAAAGCGCCGGTCCCGTCACCCAGGAGTTCGCCGGGCGCGACAGCCACGATCCCCAGAAAGGGGGTGAGCGCCAGGACCAGAAGCGCCATGGCGGCCAGGAGGAGGAGTTTTTTATTCTTCGGCATACACGATCTCCCGGCCATCGATGCGCGCCATGCGGAAGGAGACGCCGAAGACACGGTGGAGCAGGGCAGGCGAAAAGGTCCTCGGGCCGAAATAGCACAATTCGCCCTGGTCCAGCGCCAGCATCCGCGTGGCCAGGGGGAGAAGACGCTCGATCTCATGGGATACCACGACGATCGTCTTGCCCTCCCGCTGCAGGGCGGCCAGCTCCGACACAAGGCCCAGCGAGCTGCCCGGGTCGAGCGCGGCCAGAGGTTCATCGAGAAGGAGCAGGGGCACGTCCTGGATGAAAGCTGCCGCCAGCAGGACCTTTTTTCGCTCACCGCCGCTCAAGGTCTGCACATTGCGCCCCAGAAGCCCGGCCAGGCCGAATTTCGCCACTCCGGCATCAAAGGCTGCCTGGTCCTTGCGGTCAAAGCCGCGGAACAGGTTCCGGTAGGGATAGCGACCCGAGCGCAGGACGTCGCGTACCAGAAGCGGCAGCGAAAACTCGTCCCCCTGCGGCAGATACGAGAGACGCGCCGCCAGTTCCCGCCTCCCGTAGGAAGCTAGATCCCTGCCGGCAAGGCGCAACCGCCCGCAGCCCGCGGCCAGCCTACCGGCCAGCAGGCGCAGCAGGGTCGACTTGCCGGCGCCGTTGCGTCCGCACACCAGGAGCATCTCCCCGGCCGCCACGGAGAAATCCAGGCCGCGCAGGATCGGCCGCGCGCCGACGGCAAAACCCAGCCCCTGGGCCACGATCATGGCTTCCGGCCCGTTCCTTCCCGTGGAATGCGCGGAGCCGGTTGAAGAAGGCGCGCCAGATCCTCGGCCACTTCAGCCACCCGCGGACCCGGTCGCAGCCAGGCGGGATCGCGGATGACCTGCACGCGGCGGTTGGCCACGGCCGGCACCATGGACAGCGGGCGCCAAAGCGAATGGATCTCCTCGTCATCAATGCCTTCGAAATGCGAGGAGATCTCCAGGATGAACTCGGGGGCCAGGGCGATGACCGTCTCCAGGGAGATGCCGGGATAGGCGATGCTCCCCTGGTAGGCGTTGACGCCGCCGGCCACCTCCAGAAGGTCGTTCAGGAAGTCACGCCTGCCGACAATGAACATGTTCCGCAGCTCGCCGGCGCTGCGCCCGGCGACGAACAGTACGCGTGCCCTCTTGCGGCCAACGGCTTTTGCAGCCAGGCGCTCCAGCCGCTCCTGGATCGAGTTGATCATGAGCCGGGCCGTTCTTTCGCGGCCGAGCACCCGGCCAATCTCGCTCATTGAAGCCAGGAGGTCGGACAAACTGCCGTGGCGCACCGTGACCACGCGCATGTATTCCGGCAGCGCCCGCAGCCTCGGGGCATGCTCGGGATAAGCGAGGACGACATCGGGCGCGAGGGCCAGAAGGGCCTCCAGGTTGACGTCAAGAAAGCCGCCGACCTTGGCGATCTTCCCTGCCTGCGGCGGAAAATCGCAGAATTTCGTCACCCCGACCAGCGAGCCGCCGCGGTCCAGGGCGAAAACGATCTCGGTCAGCCCCGGTGCCAGGGATACGACGCGCTGGGGAAAAACGTCCATAGCGCAGGAAAAAATGGCCAGGAACGCCGCCCAGCCGCGGACATCGGCAGCCAGGCGACGGCTCAATCGCCCCCCTGGTATACGGCGCCCAGCATCAGCCGGCGCGGCGGCGCGGGATAGCCCAGAACTTCCTCGTAACGGCCGTTCAGGGCATTGTCCACGCGGCAAAAAACCGAAAGGCGCTTCAGCAGCGGCAGGGACAGCATCAGGCCCAGGTGTTGAAAGCCCCGATTTTCGGCGACCGTCCACAGCAGCTCATCGTAATCGAGGCGCCGGCCCACCCCCGTCACCTCGGCCGTGGCCGCAAGCCCGGAAGCGGCGCGATAGGAGAGCGAGGCGCCGAGGGCATGCCGCGGACGGCGCAGCAGCTCCCGGCCGTACTGAACATCAAGCGTGTGCAGGTAGGTATAGGCGGCGTGGGCGCGCAGAGCGGGCAGGATGCGCCAGTCCAAACTGGCCTCCACGCCGCTGACCTTGGCGCGATGGATGTTGGCGAAGCGGGAGGTCAGCGGGCTGAAGCCGATCAGGTTGCGGTAGTCGGAAGCGAACAGGGTCAACCCGCACTGCACGCCGTCCAGGTACAGTTCGCCTCCGGCCTCCACGGCGCGGCCGGTCTCGGGCAGCAGGCCGGGATTGCCCCAGTAGGGGTTCAGCCGCTCCGGCGGTGAAGGAGCGCGGAAGCTTTGCGAAGCCGACGCGCGCAGCTTCAAGAACGGCATCGGGTTGAATGAGAGCCCGATCTGCGGCGACAGCACCCCGGCCAGCCCCTCGTGCTTGTCGCAGCGCAGGGAGGCGGCCAGCAGCACCCGACCCAGCTCGGCCTGCAGGTCGGCGTAGGCCGAGGCCGTGGCCGTGACGGCGCGCGGGATCAAGACCTGGTCGTTCTCGCTGTTGGCGATGCGCTGCGCGGAGAGGTCGGCGCCGGCGGTCAGCCTCACCGTCTTCAGGATGCGGGTGGTAAGCTTGGCCTGCGCTTCGGCCAAAAGCGACTCGTTGGCGAATTGCGGGTTCCACGCATCGTCGGGATCGTGGAAATCGTAGCGGTTCCAATGGAACGAGCCGGTGACCTCAAGGCGGCCGAGCCGGCCGAGCTCCAGGCCGATCGGCAGGGCGACGATGAGGTTGTCCTGCCCGAAGCGGCGGCGGGGCGTGGCCGCGCCCAGGTTCCAGGGGATGCCGGCGTCCAGCAACGAGCCAAAAATGGAAAAACCCAGCGAGCGGCCCTCCCTGGCCCAGCCGCCGTCGACGGTGAAGCTCCTGCGCTCCACCCGGTCGTTGACCTGGCCGTCGTCATAATGGAGGATACCGCCGTTGAAATAGAGATGGAAATCTTTCAGGCGCTTGCCGAAACGGACCTGGCTGTCCCAGGTGCCGTGGCTGCCGCCGGCAAGGGAAACGCCCACCCCTTCCTGCTTGCGGGTGAGGAGATGGACCACCCCGCCCATGGCGCTCGATCCGTGCAGGTTGCTCAGCGGGCCGCGGACGACCTCCATTTTCTCTAGCAGCCGGGGATCAAGAAACGCAAAATTGCCCGCCAGCGCCGACGACGGATCGTGCAGCTTGACGCCGTCGACCAGGTACAGCATTTGATTGACCGAAGCGCCGCGGGCGAAAGCATAGGAGAACTGCGCCGGATTGCCGGCGTTGAGGACCAGCATTCCCGGGCACTGGTTCAGCAGTCCCTTCAAGCCGTCGTGGCCCCCGTCGCGCATGTGCTCACGATCGAGCACCGAAACGCTCTGCATGGCCCGGGTCAGCGGCACCTTGCCGATGACCTCCACCCGTTCCTCGGCATCGGGTTTTTCGGGCTGATCGTCGGCCGCCCAGGCAGGGAGGAAAAACCGGAAAAGACAGGCCCATACCCATAGTTTTCGCATGGCGCACACTCCACATTTCAGATTGACTGCAACATCGTCCTTATCCGCCCTCCGCGGATAATCGGCATGCGGTCGAAGCCCGATAGGTCTTCCGACTTCCGGAGTCTTTAAAAAGCCTTCCCGCCCAAACGGGCAGTGGCTGAGACTTTCAAAGACGCTTCCTGTCGCCAGGTCCGGTCACGGCAGCGGGGGCTGTGGGGATGAACCCTCTTCCCTTGAATCAAGCCTCAAGTCGATGATAGCGCAACGGCTCCCCCATGTCAACTGCAACGTGCGGTTGCAAAACCAGGGCGCTTGTGCTACTTTCTTTGCCGATGAAAAAAGCCGCATGGATCCTGCTGGCCCTGTTGCCGCTGCCGCTGGCCGGCGGGGGGATCAAGACGCTGCTGGGCCTGCACAGCAGCAAGTACCTGTTTTCCAGCGAGGTGAACTCGCTGAACCGCCAGGGGGCGACCGGGCTGGGTTTTGGCGCCGGCTACGCCTTGGATCTCGCCCCGAAAATCCAGCTTGAGGCCCACGTCCTTTTCGGCAGCAAGGGGGCGAAGGCCGTGCTGGCCTTCGCCGCGGACGGCAAGACCGAGGCGACATACCGCAACACGGCACTATCCCTGCCGCTGTTCATTTCTTACCGCTTCCGTCCGCGGGCCACCCCCTACGTGGCCTTGGGGCCGGAGATCAACCTGCTCCTCTCCCATGAGCTGTCGATCCCCGAATACCCCGAACCGTTCGACCTGGGCGATGCCACCCAGAAGCTTGTTTTCGCCTTCAACGTCGCCGCCGGCTACGAACTGCCCCTGGGGCGCTGGGGGCTGTTCACCGAGATCCGTTACAACCGCTGGGTCTCCGACCTGCTGAAGGGGGCCGAGGCGGCGGTCAACGTGGAGGCGGTCTCTTTCCTCATCGGCGGGATCTACTATTTATGACCCTGATCGAGGAGATCGCCGCCAGGCGCTCGGTGCGCGAATACGAACCCAGGCCGGTCGAGGAGGAAAAGCTGGCGCGCGTGCTCGAGGCGGCGCGCCTGGCCCCGACCGCCCGCAACCAGCAGCAGTGGCGTCTTCTGGTCATCGACGATCCGGCGCTCAGGGAGCGGCTGGTCGATGCGGCCTCCCCCCACCAGCCTTTTCTCAAGCAGGCGCCGATCCTGCTGGCCGCCTGCGCCCTGAACCCGGGTTATGTCATGCGCTGCGGCCATCCCGCCTATCTTCTCGACCTGGCCATCGTCCTCGACCACGTGACGCTGCAGGCGGTGCGCGAGGGGCTCGGCACCTGCTGGATCGGCTCGTTCGCCGAAGAGGAGGCCAAGCGCGTGCTGCGCGTGCCGGCCGAGGTGCGCATCGTGGAGCTGATGAGCTTGGGCTATCCCGCCCGCGTGCCGGCCGCCCGCGCGCGCAAACCCCTGCCGGAGCTGGTGGGACGGGGAACCTGGTGAGCGCGCGGCATCCCGTCGAACTGGCCCCGGGCGTTCACGTTCTGGACGTGCCGATGTTCCCCCTCTATTTCATCCGCGGTGAAAGGAACGCGATGATCGACTGCGCCGTGCTGGCCAAGGCGGGCGAGATCGACGAGAGGCTGTCCGCGCTCCTGGCGGGAGAGGCGCTGTCCCTGGTGCTGCTCACCCACTCGCACTACGACCATGCCGGGGCTTGCTCCTGGCTGCAGGAAAGGCACGGCTTCGAGATCGTGGCCTCGCGCCGCACCCGCGAGGTCCTGGAAAGCGAGAAGGCCGTGGCCTTCATCGACGACTTGAACCAGAAATTCAAAGCGCTGCACGGCGATTGCAGCCCCACGCGCTTCACCCAGCCGCGCAACGTGCGCGCCGTGGCGGATGGCGACCGCATCGCCCTGGGGGCGGAGCGGTTTTTCGAAGTGCTGGAGACTCCGGGTCACACCCGCTGCTCCCTTTCGTTCCGGCTTCTGCCCGAGAACATCCTGTTCGCCGGCGACGCCGCCGGGGTGGTGGAGAAGAGCGGCAAGATCAAGCCGCTGTTCCTTTCCAGCTACAGCCAGTACGAGTCATCGCTGCGCAAGCTGCTGGCGCTGGAAGCCGATGTGCTGGCCCTGGCGCACAACGCCGCGATCAGGGGCCGGGAGCGGGTCCGCGCGTTTCTGGAGTCCTCACTGGCCGAAACCCGCAGGTTGAAGGAGCGCATCACCGCCTGGCTGGGCGAGTCGGGCGATTTCGCCGCCATCGCCGAGAGGATCCTGGCCGAGGAATATGACGCCCCCTCGTTGCTGGGGCCGCGCGAGGCGCTGTTGATCAACGTCACGGCCATGGTCAAGAGCGTCTACCACGAATTCGTCAAAAGCGTCTGAGCGATCTCCTTTGCCGGCGGCTCAGGAGCGCGTCCTGCCGCGCCGGGCCTGATCGATGAAGGAGACGAACAGCGGATGTGGCGACAGCGGCCGCGATTTGAACTCGGGGTGGAACTGGCAGCCCAGGAACCAGGGATGCCCGGCGAGTTCGACGATCTCCACCAGGTTGCGCTCGGGATTCTTGCCGCTGATGCGCATCCCTTTGTTCTCCAGCTTGTACTCGAACTCGGGATTGAATTCGTAGCGGTGGCGGTGGCGCTCGGAGATCTTCTCCTGGCGGTAGACGCGGTAGGCCAGCGAGTTCTTTTTCAGGATGCAGGAATAGGCGCCGAGCCTCATGTTGTGGCCCAAGTCCTCGATGTTCTGCAGCTCCCGCAACTTGAGAAACACCTTGTGCGCTGAGCCCGGCCCGAATTCCGAGGAGTGGGCATCGGCCAGGCCCAGGACATGGCGCACGAACTCGATGGTGGCCACCTGCATGCCCAGGCAGATGCCGAAAAAGGGAACGCCGCGGCTGCGGGCGTATTCGGCGGCGCGGATCATCCCCTCGATGCCGCGGATGCCGAAACCGCCGGGAACAAGGATGCCGTCGGCGTCGCGAAGGATCGTGCGCGGGTCGTTGTCGATCAGGGCATCGGCGTCGATGCGCAGCAGCCGCACGCGCGCGCGATTGGCCACGCCGGCATGGAACAGGGCCTCAAAAAGGCTCTTGTAGGCGTCGGAGTGGCTGACGTACTTGCCGACGATGGCGATGGTCACCTCGCGTTCCAGTTTTTTCACCCGCGCGATCCAGCGCTGCCAGGCGCCCAGGTCGCTGCGCCTCCCCTCGAGCCTCAGCTTCCTGAGAATGGTGGCGTCCAGACCCTCGCGGTGGTACAGGAGGGGAATTTCGTAGATGGTGTTCACGTCGACGGCGCTGACGACCGCATCCTCTTTCAAGTTGGCAAAGAGCGCGATCTTTTTCTTGATCTCGGCGGGAATCGCCGTCTCGGCACGGCAGAGCAGGATGTCGGGCTGGATGCCGATCTCCTGCAGCGCCTTGACGCTGTGCTGCGTCGGCTTGGTCTTGAGCTCGCCGGCGGTGCGGATGAAGGGGACCAGGGTCAAATGGACATAGAGAACCTGCTCCTCATCCAGCTCCAGTCCGATCTGGCGGATGGCCTCCAGGAACGGCAGGCTCTCGATGTCGCCCACGGTGCCGCCGATCTCGATCAACACCACATCGGCCCCGTCGCCGACGGCGAAGACCGCCGCCTTGATCTCGTCGGTGACATGGGGGATCACCTGCACGGTCTTGCCCAGGAAGTCGCCATGCCTCTCTTTCTGGATCAACCTCTCGTAAATCCTGCCGGCGGTCCAGTTGCTCTCCTGGCCCGTCTCGATGGTCGTGAAGCGCTCGTAATGGCCGAGGTCGAGATCGGTCTCGGCCCCGTCCTCGGTGACGAACACCTCCCCGTGCTGGAAGGGGCTCATGGTGCCGGGATCGACATTGAGGTAGGGATCGAGTTTGAGCATGGCGATGCGGAAGCCGTGCGCCTCGAGGAGGTTGCCGATCGAGGCCGCCGCCACCCCCTTGCCCAGGGACGAGAGGACGCCGCCGGTGATGAAGATGTAGCGAGTCTTGGCCATGTCAACCTCCCAGCAGGCGCTCGACGCGGGCGATGTCCTCCGGGACATCGACCCCGTGCGCCGCGTAATCGGTCATGAGGATGCGCATCGTCCGGCCCAGGGACAGGAAGCGCAGCTGTTCGAGGTTCTCGCGCACCTCCAGCTCGGCAACGGCGCTGCCGGCGAACAGGCGCAGCATCTCCTTGGAATAGCCGTAGATGCCGATGTGCTGCAGGAAGCCGGGAAACGCTCCGCCGGCGGCATGGGGAATGGGAGCGCGGGAAAAATACAGCGCCCGGCTCCGCCCGTCGCAGACGACCTTGACCACATGCGGAGAGAGGAAATCCTCCCGGCTCTCGCTGCGGCGGGCGGCGCTGACCAGCGGCTCCCCCTCCAGGGCTGCGGCCACATCGCGGATCAGCGCAGAGGGGATCAGGGGCTCGTCGCCCTGGACGTTGACCACCGCGTCCAGGTCGCGGGAAGCGATCGCCGCCCACACGCGCTCTGTTCCGGAATTGATTCTATTATCGGTCATCTCGACTTCCCCACCGAAGCGGCGCACCTCGTCGCCGATGCGCTTGTCATCGGTGGCCACGATGACCTGGCAAAAGCATCCGGCCCCTTCCGCCCTGCGGAAAACCCTTTCGATCATGGAAAGGCCGGCGATTCTGGCCAGAGGCTTGCCGGGAAAGCGGCTGGACGCATAGCGGGCGGGAATGACGGCCGCGATCCTCATCGCGCCGCTTTTCCCTCGCCTTCGCCCTTCTTGCCCTCCAGGGACTTCATCTCCATCTGGCAGGAGCCCTGGAAAAAGGCTCCTTCCTCGATGACCAGCTTGGGGGCCGTGACCGAGCCGATGACCCGCCCCTTGGCGAAGATCTCGATCCGTTCCTTGGCGCGGACCGCACCCTTCACCCGGCCGTTGACCGCGACGCTGTTGACGTCGATATCGGCCTCGACCTCACCGCTCTCGCCGATGATCAATCCGCCACCGGAGAGGATCTTTCCCTTCAAGGACCCGTCGATGCGGAAATTCTCCTTGAAGCGGATATCACCGACGATCTCGGTGTCGCGGTCGATGAAACCGCTGATCTTCATCGGGGTCTCGATTTTATTCATGCTATTTCTCCTTGCTGAGCAGGCCGAAGATGCGCTCGAATTCTCCCAGGGAATTGAAAAAGATCTCCACCTTGCCCTTGCCGCTCGGTGCATAGAGCAGTTTCACCTTGGCCGCCAGGCAGTGGGTCAGGCGGTTTTCCATCTTGACGATGTCTGGATCAGGAGCGTTGCGCTGCCGGCGGACGCCGGAATTCATTTTTTTCACCAGCGCTTCCGACTGCCGGACAGAAAGGTTCCTGCGCATGATCTGCGCCGAGGCGGCCAGCATATCCTCCTCGCTTTTCAGGGCCAGCAAGGCGCGGGCATGGCCCTGGTCCAGGCTGCCCTGGATCACCGCCTCCTTGATCGGCAGCGGCAGCTTCAACAAGCGAAGGAAATTGGCCAGGGTGGCGCGGTTCATCCCCAGCCTCTCGGCCGTCTCCTGCTGGCCTTCGCCGCTTTTGGCGATTAGCGCCTCGATGCCCTCGGCGATCTCTATGGCGTTGAGCTCCTCGCGCTGGATGTTCTCGATCAGCGCCTTGGCCATGACATCGTTGTCGGAAAATTCCTTGATCACGGCCGGGATCTTCTCCCACTTCAAGAGCTGGGCGGCGCGCCAGCGCCGCTCGCCGACGACGAGGAAGTATTTGCCGTCGCGCTTGAAAACGACTACGGGCTGGATGACCCCGTCCTCCTTCATGGAGTCGGCCAGCTGCTGCAAGGCGTTCTTGGCGAACGCCTTGCGCGGCTGGAAGGGATTGGGGTGGATGCTGTCCAGGTCCAGGTCGACCAGCTTGCTTTTTCCCAGCGGCTCATTGGCGATGATCGCCGCGATCCCTTTGCCCAGTACTTTGCGTTTCATTTCTCGGTCATCTCCTTGGCCAAGGAAAGATAGGCGCGCGCCCCGCTGGAGCGGATGTCGTAAAGCTGGATCGGCTTGCCGAAACTTGGCGCCTCCGAGAGGCGGACATTGCGCGCGATCACGGTGTCGTACAGTTTGTCCTTGAAATAGCGGCGCAGCTCTTCCTCGATCTGCCGCGACAGGTTGGTGCGCTCGTCGTACATGGTCAGAAGCACCCCCTTGATCTCCAGAACGGGGTTGAAATTCTCCTTGATGCGGTTGATGGTGCTCATCAGGTCCGACAATCCTTCCAGGGCGTAGTATTCGGCCTGGATGGGAATCAGCACGTTGTTCGCCGCTGTCAGGGCGTTGATGGTCAGCAGCCCCAGCGAGGGGGGCAGGTCCAGCACGATGTACTCGTATTCCCCGTTGATCTCAAGAAGGGCGTTCTTCAGGTACAGATGGTTGGTGTCGTCGGAGACGGCCTCCATCTCGAAGCGGGCCAGGCGGCGCGAG
Source organism: uncultured Clostridia bacterium (assembly GCA_964628035.1). Lineage (GTDB taxonomy): Bacteria > Acidobacteriota > Aminicenantia > UBA2199 > UBA2199 > UBA2199. The sequence goes on from CAZVPI010000001.1 coordinate 211,644, forward strand.
GAGGGGACGATGCTCAGATATTTCAAATCACAACCCACGGCCGTTTCGCGGATGCCCGCCTCGCCCGCGAGTATGGAATAAGCGTCCTGGCGCTGGGAGTTCTTGTCCAAACCCAGGCCGGTAGTGGCGTTGGCCTGGGGGTCGAGGTCGACGAGCAGCACCTTTTTTTCGGCGATGGCCAGGGCCGCCGACAGGTTGATGGCGGTCGTGGTCTTGCCCACCCCGCCTTTCTGGTTGGCCACGGCAATGATTTCACTCATGGTGATCTTGTTTCACGTGAAACATTCTCCAGTTTGAAGATGATCAGATTGTCCCTAGAGGGGATATTATAACGGGTTTGTCTGATATTTGCCACAGGACGGGAAATTTTCTCGATTTTTTCCGGCGAGGAGATCAGCAGCAGCTCGCGCACGCGGCGGCGGTAGACGAAATCAGCCAAAATCTCGATGGCGGGAAATCCCCTGGCGGCCAGGGCGCATTCGCGCCCGCCCTGGCGGCGGAGAAAATCCTGCACCGGTCCCCGCCAGACCGTGGCGTTGTCCACGCGCAGGCAGCGCAGCGCCTCCTCCAGGAACAGGGCCTTCTTGCCGATGGTCTCCGCCAGAACGATGCGCTTCTCGGGCAGGGCGAGAGCCAGGGGGATTCCCAGCAGGCCGCCGCCACTGCCGGCATCGGCCAGCAGCGGGGCGGAGACCAGGTCGCGCAGCAGCAGCGTTTCGGAAATCAGTGCGTGCAGCGAGTCGCGGGTCGAATGGCGCGATACGAGATTGACCTTGCGGTTGTAATCCAGCAGGAAATCGATGAAGGCTTCCACGCCGCATGTTTCACGTGAAACATCGGTCGGCGCCATGGGGCTAGGAGCGGCTCTTAATGAAGATGAAATAGACGGCGGAAAGGAGCCACACGATCAGCACCGCGGGAATGAAGCGCTCGAAATCGACCAGCAGCAAGAAGGGCGAGAGCAGGATCACCGCGATCGCCGCCGCGGCCAGGATTCGTCTTGCCAGGGCCTTGGACAAGGTCAGAAGTTGAAATAGGCCTCGAATTCCTTGGGATGGGGAATGCGTGAGATCTCCTCGATTTCGGCGCGCTTGAGCTTCAGCCACTGCTGAACCAGGGCATCGTCGAACGTGCCTCCGTACTTGAGATACTCGCTGTCCTTCTCCAGGAAATCGAGGGCTTCGCCCAGGTCGGCCGGAAGCATCTTGATCTTGCTTTTGAATCCCTTGGGGTCGGGAAGGGCGCCGTCAAAGGGGCCGAAATTGAATTTTTCCGGCGAGAGGTTCTTGAAGACACCGTCAATGCCCGCCAGCAGCATGGCCGCAAGGAAAAGGTAAGGGTTGGCGGCGGCGTCGCCCGGACGATACTCGAGGCGCGTCTCGCTCTCTTCCGCGTACGCGGGGATGCGGATGGCGGCATTGCGGTTGGAGGTGGCGAAAATGGCCGAGACCGGCGCCTCGAAGCCGCGGACCAGCCGCTTGTAGGAATTCGTCGAGGGGTTGGCGAAGGCGCTGAGCGATCCCGAATGGAAAAGCAGTCCGGATAGGTAATGCAGGCCGGTTTCGGAGAAATTGCCGTAATTCCCCCTCTTGAAAAAGACATTGCCGGAGCGGTTGAGGATGAACTGGTGAACATGCCAGCCGTTGCCCGCCTTGCCGAAGATGGGCTTGGGCATGAAGGTGACGAACAGGTTGTGCTTGCGGGCCAGGTTGAAGAGCACGTATTTTATGATCACCGCCTGGTCGCCGGTCTTGAGCAGGGGGTTGAACTTGGTCTCGATCTCGTGCTGGTTGACCGCCACTTCGTGATGGTGGTACTTGATGTCGACACCCAGCCCCTGCAGGATGGACACCGCCTCGTTCTTGAAATCGACGTGCTCGTCCTCGGGCGAGCCGGCGTGATACTGGTTGCTCTTGGTATCGCTGTCCTTTTTCAGGAAATAAAAGCTCCCCTCCTCCCCCACCCCGAATTCGGCCTCGCGGAAGATGAAGAACTCAAACTCGGGACCGAACAGCGCGCTGGTGCCGATCTTGGACTCGAGCAGCGCGGCCTCGGCCTTGGCGGCCACGTAGCGCGGGTCCTCGGAAAAGCGGCTTCGCGCGCGGTCGGTGAGGTGGATATCGGCCATGAAGGCCGCGGTCTTCCTGGCGCGGAAAGGGTCGATGAACAGGGTCTTGAGATCGGGAATCAGGACCATGTCGCTCTTTTCGGGCCTGGCAAAGCCATAGGAAGAGGCGTCGAAACCCACGCCGTTGCGCATCAGGCTTTCGTCAAGCATGACGAAGGGCAGGATGAGAGAATGGAGCTTCCCCTTCAGATCGAGGGTCTTCAGGTCGATGAACTCCACCTCGAGTGCCTTCAATTTGCGCTGCATCGCGGCCAGCATGTTTTTGTTGTTCATCCCTGCCATATACGCAAAAACAATTTCAATGTCAAGGCTTGACAGTCCCGGTCTTTTCCCATAACATGACCCGGTGAGCTGAAAATCCCGAAAGGTCACGATGTGCTTTTTTTCCACATTTGTTAAAAATTTTGTGGAAATTGGTGGTTGAGATGGACAATCTGAAAAAGTTGAAAAATTACCTGAACGGCGTCCTGGACGAGCCTACGATCAAGAAATGGATCGATCCGCTGAAATACATCGGCACGCTCGAAAAAACTTTGTTCCTCGGCTCCCCGGACAGAAAAAACATGCAGTGGGTCAAGCAGAACCTCCTGGACGACATCAACCATTACACCAAAAAGCATTTCGATTTCATCATCAAGATCATCCCCTTGGACGAGGAGGAAACACTTCCCGGAGCAACGGACGACGGCCGCAGGGCAAGCGACCTTGATTCCAGGCTGCAGAAGAAATACACGTTCGAATCGCTCGTGCAGAGCGACTCCAACCGCATCGCCTACTCTTTCGCCCACAGCGTGTCCGAGTTTCCCGGAAAATCCTATAACCCCCTCTATATTTACAGCGATGTCGGCCTGGGCAAGACGCACCTGATGCAGGCCATCGGCAACCGCATCCTGGAAAGCAACGACAAGGTCAGCGTGGTGTATCTCACCACCAGCGACTTCATGAACGAGTATGTCGAATATACCCGCCTCAGCAAGCGCTCCGATTTCATCAAGAAATACACTTCCGTCGATGTGCTGCTGATCGATGATATCCAATATATCACCAAATGGGGCGGGACCAGCGAGCAGTTTTATTACATTTTCAACAACCTGATCCAGCAGGAAAAGCAGATCGTCATTTGCGCCGACAAGCATCCCGACAACATCCCCGACCTGGAAAAGCGGATCAAGTCGCGCTTCGAGATGGGCGCCATCGTCGATATCTTCCCCTACGACCTGGAGGCGCGCATCGCCATCCTGCAAAAGAAGATCGCCGAAAGGAGAAGCATTTACCAGAACGACTTGTCCATCCCCAGTGAAGTGGTCGAGTTTCTGGCCAATTCCATCAAGGACAACATCCGCAAGCTGGAGGGGGCGTTGAACCGCCTGTTGGGATACGCCGACCTGAAACACGCCGACCTGCAATCGGACACCATCACCCTGGCCTTTGCCAAGGAGGCGCTGCGGCCTTACATCAACATCGAGAAGAAAGCCATCACCATCGATACCATCCAGGAATTCGTCTCGGACAAGTTCGACATCGCCATCGAGGATCTCAAGTCCAAGAACAACTCGCCGAAGGTGGCCCTGCCACGGCAAGTGGCCATGTTCCTGGCCAAAAAGCTGACCCGGCATCCCCTGGTCGAGATCGGCTCCGCTTTCGGAGGCAAACACCATACCACCGTCCTTCACTCCATCAACAAGATCGAGAAGATGCTGCAGACCGACAGCGACTTTTCCAGAAAAGTGAACTCCTATGTTGAATTTTTCGCCGACTGACCTTTCCCACACGATCCACAGGGTTTCAACATCCCCGGCAAGCCCCGTGATCCAGTGCCCATCGGAAAAAAGAGAGATATCCACTTTTCCCGGTTGCATATTTGATGGAATTTGATTATGATGTTAATTTAGATAGAAAAAGAAAAGGCAGGGCGCAAATGAAAATTTTTGTGGAAAAGACGAAGCTGGAAAACGAACTGCGTCTGTTCCAGGGGATCTTCGAGAAGAAGGCCATCATGGAGATCCTGCAGAACATCAAGCTGTCGGCACTCGATGGAGGCGTGCTGGAACTGGTCGCCACAGACCTGGAGATCGGCCTGGTCAGCAACCTGCAGGTGGACGTGCGCGGCACCGGCTCCTTCACCGTCAACGGCAAGGACCTGTACGACCTCGTCTCCAAGATGCCCGAGGGCACCATCGAGATCTCCGAGGACAACGACCTGCAGGTGATGATCACCAACGAGAAAAAGACCTGCAAATACAAGATGCTGGGCCTGCAGTCCTCCGACTATCCCGAGCTGCCGGCCAACGACATGAGCAACGCCATCACCCTGTCGCTTTCTGACCTGCAATCCATGATCAACCATTGCTATTACGTCATCTCCCCCGAGTTGAAGTTCAACCTGGGCGGCGCCCTGCTGAGCGTGTCCAAGAACAAGCTGGAGATGGCCGCCACCGACGGACATCGCCTCTCCTACACTTTTTTCACCGCCAATACCGCCGTCGGCGAGGCGGTGGAATACATCCTTTCGCGCAAGACCCTGCTCGAGATCTTGAAGATCGGCAGCGACGGCGAGGTCGAATTCTCCTTCGACAGCAACAATCTGTTCTTCAAACACAAAAACAGGGTCCTGTGCTCGCGCATCGTCGATCAGAAATTCCCCAACTACAAGACCGTCATCCCGGACAAGACGGAGCACACGGCGGTGGTGCGCTGCGAGGAACTTCTGCAGACCCTGCGCCGCATCTTGATCTTCAAGACGCGCAACAACGGGGTGATCTTCAAATTCTCGAAAAACAAGCTTGTTCTGGAACGGACCACTCCGGAGAAGGGAGAGGGATATGACGAGCTTCCCGTCGAATACAGCGGCAAGGGGATCAGCGTCGGTTTCAACGGCAACTTCATCCTCGACTTCCTCACCCATATCGATGCCGAGAAGATCGCCATCGGCATGAACGACAGCGAGAGTTCCTTCCTGTTCAAGCCCCTAAGCGGCGGCTCCAACTTCATCTACATCGTCATGCCGCTGAACATTTGACCTTTGCTTGGTCGTAAAAAAGTTAGAAATTAACGGTTTCCGCAACCTGAACGGACTGGCCATCGAACCGCATCCCGGGAAGAACCTCATCTTCGGCGCCAATGGCAGCGGCAAGACGTCGGTGATCGAGGCCCTGTACTTTCTCGGCTTCGGCAAGTCGTTCCTGCCCGTCTGCCGTCGCGACCTGGTCCAGACCGGCGCCCCTGGATTTTTTCTTCAGGCCGAAGTGGCCGGGCAGCTGGGCGAACAACGGATTTCCGCCTGCCTGGAATCGGGGCTGTCGCTCAGGCTGAACAACGAGCGGGCGCAGCTGGTCGAGGTCAGCCGGCACCTGTATCCCCTCTTTTTCTCCCATTTCCTCTATAGCCAGGTCATTGACGGCGTCCCCCACTTCCGCAAGCTGATCGACCGCTTCATCTTCGGCCTCTCCAGCCTTTACTTGCACGATGTTTTGCGTTATAATCAAGCTTTAAAACAGAAGAATTGCTTGCTGCGCAATTGGGGCAAACCGGCTGATATTTCGGAACTGCAGGGTTGGAACGCCCTTCTGGCCGAAACGGGAAGCAACTTGATCAAAAAACGGAAAGAATTCACCGATCAGCTCAATGGGGCCATGGCGGAGGCTTTCGGCAGCTCCCTGTTCCTGGACTATCACCCGGCCGCGGGCGATGGGAACCCCGAGGAGGCGGATGCGCTTCTTCTGGAGTTTACCCGGGTCCGGGATGCCGAGAGAAAGGCCCGTAGGGCCCTTGTCGGCCCACAGCGCGACCGCTTCGAGATGAACGTGTCCGGGCGCAGGCTCGCCCTGTTCTCGTCGGGAGAAAAGAAAAAATACCTGCTGATGCTCTACACGGCCTATATCGGCCTCTTCCGCCGCCGCCGCGGAGAGCATCCCGTCCTGCTGCTCGACGATTTCGATGCCGTCATGGACGAGGACAACCTGGAGTTCGTCCTCTCCCACTTCCCGGCCCTGCAGGTCATCGCCACCTCGGTCGCGCCCGACCGGCGCTTCGAGCGCCGCTTCGAACTCAAGAAGGAGTAGCACGCGTGGACAAGACGAAAGCCAGTTTTGAGGACAAGACGTACACGGCCGACAACATCAAGGTTCTCGAAGGCCTGGAAGCCGTGCGCGTGCGCCCGGCGATGTACATCGGCAGCACCGGCGCTCCAGGTCTCCACCACTTGGTGTACGAGGTGGTGGACAACTCCATCGACGAGGCCATGGCCGGCTTCTGCGACCGCATCGAGGTGACGGTCCACTTCGACAACTCGGTCACGGTGAGCGACAACGGGCGCGGCATCCCGGTCGACCTGCACAAGGAAGAGGGCCGACCGGCGGCGGAAGTGGTCATGACCACCCTGCACGCCGGCGGCAAGTTCGACAAGCAAAGCTACAAGATGTCGGGCGGCCTGCACGGCGTCGGCGTGTCGGTGGTCAATGCCCTTTCCTCGAAGCTGGAGCTGGAGATCAAGCGCGGCGGCAGCGTCTACGTGCAGAAATACGCCGGCGGCAAACCGACCACGCCGCTCAAGCAGGCCGGAAAATCGGCGCGGCGCGGCACCAAGATCACCTTCTGGCCCGACGAGGAGATCTTCGAGACCCTGGAGTTCAACTTCGGCGTCCTTTCGCGGCGGCTGAAGGAGCTGGCCTTCCTCAACCAGGGCCTGACCATCGTGCTCAACGACGAGCGGGTCGACAAGAAGGAAACCTACTTCTACAAGGGGGGCATCGTCGAGTACGTCAAGTACCTGGTGGGGGCCAAGCCGCGGGTGCACAATGCGCCGATCTACCTGGCCACCAAGAGGGACGACATCGAGATCGAAATCGCCTTTCAGTACGTTTCGTCCTACAACGAGACGCTCTATTCCTTCGTCAACAACATCAACACTGTCGAGGGCGGCACCCACCTGACCGGCTTCAAGTCGGGCATCACGCGCACGATCAACAGCGTGGCCCAGGCCAACAACCTGCTCAGGGATTTCAAGGACGTCTTTTCCGGCGACGACGTCCGCGAGGGGCTGACGGCCGTGGTGTCGATCCGCATCAAGGACCCGCAGTTCGAAGGCCAGACCAAGGCCAAACTGGGCAATTCCGACGTCAAGGGCATCGTGGAGTCGTTCGTCAATCAGAAGCTGGGCGATTACTTCGAGGCCAACCTCAACGTGGCCCGGGCCATCATCAACAAGGTGCTGCTGGCGGCCAAGGCCCGCGAAGCCTCCAAGAAAGCCAAGGATCTTGTGCGCAAGTCGAACCTGCTGGAGAGCACGACCCTGCCGGGCAAGCTCGCCGACTGCCAGTCCCGCAACCCCGAGGAGAGCGAACTGTTCATCGTCGAGGGCGATTCGGCCGGAGGTTCGGCCAAGCAGGGGCGCGACCGCCGCTTCCAGGCCATCCTGCCGCTGCGGGGCAAGATCCTCAACGTGGAAAAGGCGTCGGCCATCAAGATGCTTGAGAACGAGGAGATCAAGAACATGATCGCCGCCCTGGGGGTGGGCATCGGCAAGGACGTCTTCGACGACGAGAAGCTGCGCTACCACAAGATCGTGATCATGACCGACGCCGACGTCGACGGCTCGCACATCCGCACCCTGATCATGACCTTTTTCTTCCGCCAGATGCAGTCGCTGATCGAGAAAGGCTACCTCTACCTGGCGCAGCCCCCCCTGTACCTGATCAAGAAGGGTCAGAGCAAAGTCTACCTGAAGAACGAGAAGGAGTTGGAAAATTATCTCTTCGCCAAGATCGGCGACGAGGTGGTCTTTTGCAAGAAGGATTTCCAGGGCGAACTGCTGAAAGGCCAGAAACTGGTCAAGTTCATCAAGCTGGTGCACAAGAAGAACCTGCTGATGGGCAACCTGGAGAAGCGCGGCCTGCCGCGGCCGCTGACCAAGAAGCTGGTCCGGCTCATCGACAGCGAGAACGACTTCCAGGACAAGGCCAAGGTCCGCGCCATCGCCCAGCAGCTGCTGAAGGACTCCCCCTGCCGCAACGTGGAGACCAAGTTCGACAAGGAGTACGGCGCCTACACCCTGGACCTCGAATTCGAGATGAACGGCGTGGCCAGCCGCAAGATCGTCAACCATGACTTTCTCACCGGGCCCGAGTTTTCCGACATCAACGAGGTGTACGACAAGCTCGACGAGTACCCGGCTCCTCCCTATTTCATCCAAGTCGGCCGCGAGGCGTTCGTCCAGGAAAGCCGCAAGGATCTGGTGACCGTCCTGTTCGACAAGCTGGTGAAGGGCCTGAGCATCCAGCGCTACAAGGGCCTGGGCGAGATGAATCCCGACCAGCTGTGGGAGACGACCATGGATCCCGAGAACCGCACCCTGCTGCAGGTCAGCATGAACGATTTGCACGAGTGCGAGGAGATCTTCGACACGCTGATGGGCAATGACGCGGCCAAGCGCAAGGACTTCATCGTGCAGAACGCGCTGAACGTGCGCAACCTGGACATCTAGGGGAAACCGGCATGGAAGCAAAAGAGAAGCACAAGGAAGAGCGCAAGGCCAAGATCGAGGAGATCGCCCTCGAGAACGAGATGCGGACCTCGTACCTCGACTACTCGATGAGCGTCATCATCGGCCGGGCCATCCCCGATATCCGCGACGGCCTGAAGCCGGTGCACCGCCGCTGCCTGTTCTCCATGCACCAGACCGGGTCGCACTACAACCAGCCGTACAAGAAATCGGCGCGCATCGTCGGCGACGTGATGGGCAAATACCACCCGCACGGCGACGCCGCCATCTACGACACCCTGGTGCGCATGGCCCAGGACTTCTCCCTGCGCTATCCCCTGGTCGACGGCCAGGGCAACTTCGGATCGATCGACGGCGATCCGCCGGCGGCCATGCGCTACACCGAGGCCCGCCTGGACAAGATCACCAACGAGATCCTCAACGACCTGGACAAGGGGACGGTCGACTTCGTCCCCAACTACGACGGCTCGCTGACCGAGCCGTCGATCCTGCCCTCGCTGCTGCCCATGCTGCTGCTGAACGGCACGTCGGGCATCGCCGTGGGCATGGCCACCTCGATCCCGCCCCACAACCTCGGGGAGCTGGTCGACGCCTTCACCCATTTCGTCGACCACCGCGACGCCGGCGTCGACGAGCTGATGAAGATCATGCCCGGCCCCGACTTCCCCACCGGCGGCTTCATCTTCGGGCAGAACATGATCCGGGCCGCCTACGAGACCGGCAAGGGCAGCGTCGTCGTCCGGGGCAAAGCTGTGGTCGAGACGGACGCCAAGGGCCGGCAGAAGATCGTCATCACCGAGATCCCCTACCAGACGAACAAGGCCAAAATCCTGGAAAGCATCGCCGAACTGGTCAAGACCAAGCGGCTGGAAGGCATCTCCGACCTGCGCGACGAGTCGGACCGCGACGGCATGCGCATCGTCATCGAGATCAAGAAGGACGAGATCCCCGAGGTCATCCTCAACACGCTGTTCAAGCACACCCAGCTGCAGATCAGTTACTCGATCATCCTGCTGGCCATCGTCAACCAGCAGCCGCAGCAGTTCACCCTGATCGATTATTTCAACTATTTCCTGGGCCATCGCAAGGAGATCGTCCGCCGCCGCTCGCTCTTCGAGCTGGACAAGGCCGAACGCAGGGCGCACATCATCGAGGGGTTGAAGACCGCCCTGGGCAAGCTCGATCTGGTCATCAAGATCATCCGCGGTTCCAAGAACCGCCCGGAGGCCAAGGAGCAGCTGATGGAGCGCATCCGGCTGACCGCGGTCCAGGCCGACGCCATCCTCGACATGCAGCTCTACCGCCTGACCGGACTGGAAATCGAGAAGCTGGAGAACGAGTACATCGACCTGATCAAGCTGATCAACTACCTGCGCGAGCTGCTGGCCAGCGAGCGTCTGCTGCTCACCGTGATCAAGGACGAGCTGCGCAAGGTCAAGGAGCAGTTCGCCGACAAACGGCGCACCGAGATCGTCGAGAAGCCGCTTTCGGAATTCCGCATCGAGGACATGATCAAGGACGAGGACTTCGTCATCTCCTACACGCGCAACGGCTACATCAAGCGTACCACCCTGAGTTCCTACCGCAGCATGAGCCGGGGGACCATGGGCCGGAAGGGGATCGGCTTGAAGGAGGAGGACGCCATCTCGCGCGTCTTCGTCGCCTCGGCCCATGCCTACATCCTGGCCTTCACCGAGAAGGGGCGCATGTTCTGGATCCGGGTCTACGACATCCCCGAGGGCGACAGCGCCGGACGCGGCAAGCCCATCAACCGCCTGATCGGCATCGCGCCCGAGGAACGGGTGTGCTCGGTCATCAACGTGCGCGAGTTTCCCGAGGACAAATATGTCATGCTGTTCTCCCGGCAGGGCTATGTCAAGAAGACCTCGCTGGCCGAGTTCTCGCATCCGCGTATCAGCGGCATCATCGCCGCCGAGGTGCCGGACGACGATCGCCTCTTGGAGGCGGTGATCACGACGGGCAAGAACGAGATCATCCTGGGCACCTACCTGGGCAAGGCCCTGAAGTTCAGCGAGGTCAATGTGCGCCCCATGGGCCGCTCCGCCCGCGGCGTGACCGCCATCAAGCTGGGCAAAGGCGACTGCGTGGTCGGCGCCGACGTCATCAGCGAAAGCGACAAGTACATCCTGACCGTCACCGAGAACGGCATCGGCAAGAAGTCCGATCTCTCCCTGTACCGCCTGCAGAACCGCGGCGGCAAGGGGCTGATCAACATCAAGATCACCGAAAAGCTGGGCAAGGTGGTCGGCCTGGCCACGCTCAGCGACGAGGACAGCGAGATCATCCTGTGCTCGGAGAAGGGGATCCTGAACAAGCAGGACACGGCCGAGCTGCGCGCCAAGGGGCGGGCCACCCAGGGGGTGCGCCTGGTCAACCTGAAGCCCGGCGACCGGGTGGTGGCCATCGAGAAAGTGAAGCAGGACGAGTGAAGGTCAGCGCCGCAAACGCTGGACGTTGAGCGCCACCCGCTCCTGCAGCTCTCCCGTGTGGATCTTCTTGATCTCGGCCATCTTTTCCATCACGAGCCGCACCGCCAGCGGCGTGTTGACCTTGCCGCGCTCGGGCTCGGGCGCCAGGTAGGGTGAGTCGGTTTCGCTCAGCAGGTTTTCCAATGGGGTGGCGGCCACAACCTGGCGCAGGGCGTCGGCCTTGCGGAACGTGACGATCCCCGAGAAGGACAGGCTGCCGCCGCGAGCGACGATCTCGGCCGCCGTAACGGCGTCGCCGGTGTAGCAGTGGAACACGAACGGCGGGCCAAAGCGTTCTTCCTCAAGCAGGCGCAGCACCCGAGCCTCAGCCTGTCGCGAATGGATGACCAGGGGCAGGCGGCGTTCGGCGGCGATGGCTGCCTGGCGGCGGAATACCCGCTCCTGGGTGTCGCGATGCGAGAAATCGTAGTGAAAATCGAGCCCGACCTCGCCCAGGGCCAGCACGCGCCGTCCGTCGAGAAAACGGAGCAGCCGGCGCTCGACCTCGGGAGTGTAGGTGTCGGCACCATGCGGATGGGCGCCGGCGACGGCGGCGATGGCGCCGTGATAGTCCAGCATCTCCCCGGTCACGGCCAGCGAGCGCTCGTCGTACGCATCGGCCACGGTGACCAGCAGGCTGAAATCCGAGGCGAAACAGCGGTCGATCAGTTCCCAGCGCTGGGTGTCGAAGCAGGGGTCGTCGAGGTGGCAGTGGAAGTCGATGAAGCCCACGTTTGGCATGCCCCCATTGTACCGCAAACGGGGGCGGCTCAACAGCGCCGACAAGGAAGCCCCGGAGGCCATTCCATCCCCGGCCGCGGGGGAAATTTCTCCACGGATCGGGGCCAAGGCATCACCGGTGGGAGCGATTGACGGCGCCGGGGTGCGAACGTATAATGCGGCTGGAGTGCACATGGTCAGCGGACTGAACCAGAACAAGGTGGCGGCGATCCTGAAGATCACCGAGGATCTCAACCGCGTCAAGGACATCGACTCGCTGCTTGACCGTGTGTTGCTGGAGGCGCGGCGCTTCTCGCGCGCCGACGCCGGTTCCATCTACCTGCTGGAGAACCAAAAACTGCGCATCAACTACGTGCAGAACGACACCCTGATGCGCCAGGAAAGCGGCAAGAAGTTCCTGTACCAGAACCACGAGATTCCGCTGGACGACAAGTCGATGGCCGGCTACGTGGCCATGACCCGCAAGCCCCTGATCATCGCCGACGCCTATGCCCTGGACGCAAGCGTCCCTTACGGCTTCAACCGCAGCTTCGACGAGATGGCGCGCTATCGAACGCGGTCGGTGCTGACCGTGCCGCTGATGGCCAGCCAGAACCGGCTGATCGGGGTGATGCAGATCATCAATTCGCTGGATGAAGAGGGCCAGGCGGTCCCCTTCCGCCTGGAGGACGAGCTGGTGACCGCCTACTTCGCCAACCACGCCGCCGGCGGCATCGAGAAGGCGAAGATGACCCGTGAGATCATCCTGCGCATGATCGGCATCGCCGAAATGCGCGACCCCCAGGAGACGGGGGCCCACGTCAACCGCGTCGGCGCCTATTCGATCGAGATCTATTCCAAGTGGGCGGCGGGCCAGGGTGTGCCGGAGGGAGAAATCCGGCGCGTGCGTGACATCCTGCGCATTGCCGCCATGCTGCACGACGTGGGCAAGGTGGCCATATCCGACACGCTGCTCAAAAAGCAAGGGCCGCTGGCCCCGGACGAGTACGGGCAGATGCAGCGCCACGTGCTGCACGGCGCCAGGCTGTTCCAGAACTCCACGTCCGACTGGGACGACATGGCCGCCGAGATTGCCCTGCGCCATCACGAGCACTGGGACGGCAGCGGCTACCCGGGCACGGTCGCCGACCTGAACGCCGACATCTGGCAGCCGGGCCCGGGGCTGAGGGGGGAGGAGATCCCGCTCTCCGCGCGCATTGTCGCCCTCGCCGACGTCTACGACGCCCTGACCTCGGCCCGCGCCTACAAGGAGAGCTGGGACGAGGAGCGGGCCCTGGGGTATATCCGCAGCCAGCGCGGCCGGCAGTTCGATCCCGCGCTGGTCGACGTCTTTCTCTCCCTGCGGGACGTGATCCGCGCCATCAAGGACAAATATGCCGAATCCTGAACCCGCAGGCACGTCCAACGACCTGAACGGCGACCTGTCCGAGGAGTGGTCGGCCGGCCTCGCTCCCTTCCAGGTCAAGAAGTTGCTCCTGGTGGCCAGCCTCTACGATTTCTTCATGCTGGAGGAGGACGGGCGGCTGCGCGACCTGCTGCTGCAGACCTACCTGCAGTGGAACCGGGGTTATGTGCCGCAGCTGGTCCGCGTCAGCGGCGGCGAGAACGCGCTGCAGCGCATCCGCCGCGAGCCCTTCGACCTCGTGGTGGCGGTGATGCGCCTGGGCGACATGGATCCCTTCACCTTCGCCCGCCAGGTGCGTGGGATCTCCCCGCAGCTTCCCGTCGTCGGGCTGGCCTACAACACCCCGGAACTGGCCCGTCTGCTGCAGCTTGACGACGGCAGCGCCCTGGAACGGATCTTCGTCTGGCAGGGGGACGGGCAGGTGCTGCTGGGGATCATCCAGCTCGTCGAGGACCTGCGCAATGCCGCCGCGGACACGCGCCTGGCCGGGGTGCAGAACATCCTGCTGATCGAGGATTCGATCGGCTTCTATTCCTCGTACCTGCCCCTCATTTTTTCCCTGCTGCGGCGCCTCACCCAGTCGCTGCTCAAGGAGGACCTCACCTACTCCCAGCGGCTGCTGCGCCAGCGCGCACGGCCGCGGGTGCACCTGGCCACCAGCCGCGAGGAGGCCGAGGCGCGCTTCGCCGCCATCGGCGACCATCTGCTGGGCATCATCACCGACGCCAGTTTCCCCCGCCGCCGCGGCTCCGGCGACGATGCCGACCCGCGGGCGGGGATTGAGTTCGCCCGCGCCGTGCTGGCGCAGAAGCCCGGACTGCCGGTCCTGCTCCAATCCAGCGATCCCGGCGCCGACGCCATGGCCCGCGCCAGCGGCATCCCCTTCGTTTCCAAGAATTCGCCTACGCTGAAGCGCGATCTGGAACGCTTCCTCGCCGAGCGCTGCGGCTTCGGCGACCTGGTGCTGGCCGACTCCGGGTCCGGCAGCGAGGTCCGTTTCGCCAACCTGGACCAGCTCTATTCGGCCAGCGGCGAACTGCCGGCGCAGCCGCTTCGCGAAGCGGTCGCCCGGGGCACTCTGGACCGCTGGCTGCGCGCCCGCACCGAATTCGCCCTGGCCGACGACCTGCGGCGGGAGTTTTCCGGCGACGGCCCGCCCGAGCCCGGGCCGCGTCTGCGGCAGCGGATCGCCGCCGCGCGCGCAGCCAGCCGCCGCGGAGCCATCGTCTCCTATTCACGCTCCTTCCATGATGAGCATGCGCAGTTCAGCCTGCTCGGCAGCGGCTCGATCGGCGGCAAGGCCCGCGGCCTGGCCTTCATGGACCGGGTTCTGGCCCGCTACTTCGATCCCGGCAAGTATCCCGGGGTGACAGTGGCCATCCCGCGCACCCTGGTGCTGGGCTCCGACGTGTTCGACGACTTCCTGCGCGAGAACGACCTGCTCTCCCAGGCGGTCCTTGACCATTCCGACGCCCACCTGGCCAGCCTGTTCATCAAGGCCAGCCTGCCCGGCCGCTTCGTCGGCGACCTGCGCGACTTCATCCGCCAGGTCAAGGTACCGCTGGCCGTCCGCTCCTCAAGCCTGCTGGAAGATTCGCTCTACCAGCCGTTCGCCGGCATCTATGCCACCAAGATGCTGCCCAACGACCAGACCAGCGAGGACATCCGCTTCCTCAACCTGGTCAACGCCATCAAGTTCGTCTACGCCTCGACCTTCTTCCGACAGGCCAAGGCCTACATCTCCAGCACACCCCATCGCGTCGAGGACGAAAAAATGGCCGTCATCATCCAGCCGGTGGTCGGCCGCCCCTTTGCCGAATGCTTCTATCCCCATTTTTCTGGGGTGGCTCGCTCGTACAACTATTACCCGGTGGGACAGGCGCGGCCCGAGGACGGCGTGGTCAATGTCGCCCTGGGGCTGGGCAAGACCGTGGTCGATGGCGGCGTGTCGCTGCGCTTCACTCCCGCCTTTCCCGGCATCCTGCCGCAGTTCACCTCGATCAAGGAGGCGTTCCAGTTCTCGCAGAAGGAGTTCTACGCCGTGGCCATGCGCCGCGCCGCATCGGTCGCCTTCCTGGACGAGGACCAGTACCTGGTGCGCTACGGATTGGACAAGGCGGAGAAGGACGGCACCTTGGATTACCTGGCCTCGACCTATTCCCGGGAGAACGATGCTCTCTATGACGGCGTTTCCTTCGCGGGGCCGCGCATCGTCAACTTCGCCCACGTTCTCAAGAACGGCGCCTTTCCCCTGGCGGCCATCGTGGAGGACCTGCTGCGGTTGAGCCGGGAGGCGATGAACTGCGCGGTGGAGGCCGAGTTCGCCGTCGCCTTCGACGGGCCCGAGGTCTTTCCCGCCCGCTTCAGCCTGCTGCAGGTGCGCCCGCTGGTCGTGCAGGACGAGCTGGTCGAGGTGGAATGGGACGAGGGGCTGAAGGACTCGGCGCTTTGCTTCAGCGACCGGGTGCTGGGCAACGGCGTCAGCCGCGGCATACGCGATCTTGTTTTTGTCAAGCCGGGTTCCTTCGCCGCCGCCCGCAGCCCGCAGATCGCGGGCGAGGTCGACCGCCTCAACGCCCGGCTGCGCGGCGAGAACGCCCCCTACGCGCTCATCGGTCCCGGCCGTTGGGGCAGCACCGACCCCTGGCTGGGCATCCCGGTCAAATGGAGCCAGATCAGCGGCGTCCGGGTCGTGGTCGAGGCCGCTTTGCCCAGCATGAACGTCGACCCGTCGCAGGGGTCGCATTTCTTCCAGAACATGACCTCGCTGCGCATCGGCTACTTCACCGTTCCCCTGGAGCGGGAGCACGGCTTCATCGACTGGGCCTGGCTGGAGTCGTTCCCCGCCGCTTTCGAGAGCGAGCACGTGCGCCATGTCCGCCTCGACGAGCCGCTGACCGTGATCATCGACGGCCGCACGAGCCGCGGGGTCATCCTCAAGCCGGGCGCCGATGATCGCGGCAAGAATGGCTGAGCCGCAGGCCGGAGGCGGAAGCGCCTGCTCAGGGCTCTTCTTTTTCGCCAGCGACCTGCACGGCCGCCAGGACCGCTACCGGAAGCTTTTTGCCCTCGTGCGCGACGAGAAACCTGCGGCGGTCCTGCTGGGCGGGGACCTGTTGCCATCGGGAGCCCTGCGGATCGGCCAGAGCGGCGGCGGCCCGCAGGATTTTATCGGGGAGTTTTTTCTTCCCGCCGTGGAGGAGCTGCGGCGCGGGGCCGGTTCCGCATTCCCGCGCTGGTTCCTGATCCTGGGCAACGATGATGCCCGCTGCCATGAGCCGGCGCTCCAGGAGGGGCAAGAGCGGGGCTTGTGGGAATACGTCCACGGCCGCCGGGCGGCGTGCGGGTCCTATACCATCTATGGCTATGCCTGCGTGCCGCCCACGCCCTTTGCCCTGAAAGACTGGGAGCGTTACGATGTCTCCCGCTTCGTCGACCCGGGCTGCACCGCCCCCGAGGAGGGGCGATGCACCACGGCCGCCGGCGGGGAAGAGAGCGGACGGTCCACCATGAGCGAGGAATTGGACCGGCTTGCCGGCGCCGACGACCTGCGGCAAGCCGTCTTTCTCTTTCACGCGCCGCCCTACCGCACGGCCCTCGACCGGGCCGACCTGGACGGCCGGACCGTCGAGGGTGTGCCGCTTGACGTTCACGTGGGCAGCATCGCCGTGCGCCGCTTCATCGAGGCGCGGCAGCCGCTGGTCACCCTGCACGGGCATGTTCACGAATCGGCGCGGCTGACCGGTTCCTGGCGTGAAACGATCGGCCGCAGCCATTGCTTTTCCGCAGCCCACGACGGCCCCGAGCTGGCGCTGGTCCGCTTCGATCCCTCGCGGCCGCAGGATGCCGACCGGCGGCTGCTCTGATGAACCCTGGGGCCGGAGTCGGGTTGCAGCGGAGGCGGACATGAGCCAGGCCCCGGGGAGAATCTTTGTACTGGCCCAGAGCCTGACGAGGACGCGGGCCCGGCGCGGCCTGCCGCTGCTGGCGCTTCCCGCTTTCGCGGTCGCGCAGGGGTTCGCCGGCCTGGAGGTCTCCGATCGCCAGTTTTGCGGGCGCGGCGCGGGGGAACTGCGGCGCTTCGCCGGCGCCTGCGCCGAAGCGGGTTGCAGGCTCCTGTTCGACATCAACGCCGACCTGACCGTCGGCGGCGCCGAAGGCCGGGCCGAGATCAGCCATGCGCGGGCGATGGTCGCAGCGGCGAGGCTTCTCGGCGCAGAACGGCTGCGCCTCTGCGTCGGCGGCCAGGCGCTGTCGCTGCAGCGCCTCTGCCACCGGCGTCGGCGCCGGGCACGGACGCCGGCCCCCCTGGATGCGGTCCCCGCCTTGCCCGGCCCGGGCCTCTGGGCGGCGCATAGGCTGGCGCGGCTGGCGCATGCCGTGCGTGCCAGCCTTCCGGCCCGGGTCAAAGGCCTGCAGCGCAAGACGGAGCGGGCTGCGGCGGCCCTGCGCGGTCTGGCCGAGGACGCCGGCGCCGCCGGGCTGCCCCTGGGAGTCGAAAACCATTGGGGGATCAGCGGCGACGCGGCTCATCTCGCCGGCCTGATCGCCGCCGTCGCCTCCCCCTGGGTCGGCTCCTGCCCCGACCTGGGCAATTTTCCCCGCGGCGCCGATCCAGAGGCCGGGCTGCGCCTGCTGGCCCCGTCGGCAGTCATCGTCCACGCCAAGAGCTACGGGTTCGACGCCTACGGGCGCGAGCAACGGATCGATTACCCCCGGCTCCTGCCCATTTTCCAGCGGCAGGGATACGCCGGCCCGGTCACGGTCGAATACGAGGGAGAGGGGGACGATCTTCGCGGCTGCCTGATGACGCGCGACTTGATCTTGCGCCTCTGGACCGAAACCGGCGGCCGCTAGTCATTCTTGAGCGTCAGCGGCCGGGCTGCGTCGGTTACCGCCCCGATCTTCACTGCGTAGCTGGTTTTGTTGGCGATGTCCTCGTCGGTGACCAGGTGGTAGTCGATCAGCCCCTGGGAGCGGGTGCCGGTTCGCGAATAGTTGATCTCGGCCAGCGAGAGGCTCCAGCCCTCCAGCCACAGCGCAAGTTCGCGCTTCTGCTCCTCGCTGCCCTGGAAGTGGATCAGCAGGTCGATGTCGCTGCCCGGCCCGGCGGTGGCGTTCTTCGTCGAGCCGAACAGGTAGAGGGCCTTGACACCGAAGCGCCGGCCGTCGAGCTGGGCGGCCATGCGCTCGGCCATGCGCAGGCGCCAGTGCCAGTGGTCCTCGCTGGCGGCCTCGACCGAAGAACTCTTTTCCGTCAGGCTGGGGGCGGGCGTCGATTCGGGGGTGGCGATGTAGCCCAGCGCCTCTCCCAGGTCGGCGTTCATCGCCACCCGCAGCACCTTGCCCCCGGTCACGCGCGGCACGTCGATCACGTGCACGGTGTTGGCCAGGGCGGCGGCATCGGGAAGGATCTGCGGCAGGATGTTGGGCGATTCCAGCAGAAACTTCTCGTTGAACTGGATGCCCGGGTCATCGGGATAGAGGGGGAGGTAACGGATCGAGGACTCGACCAGGTCCTGGAAAAAGTGGGTGCCGAAGGAGAGCTCGGGGACGTAATTCCCCTTTTTTCGCGCGATCTCGATGAGTGCCGCCGTGTTGTTGAAATCGGAATAAGTGACCGGCACGCCAAGCTTGATGTCGCCGCGGCTCCCCCAGCGGCCCGGCCCCATCAGGATGAACTGGCGCTTGGGCAGGAGACTGTTCAACTTGCCGACCAGCCTTCCCACTTCCAGCATGTCCTCGCTGCTTTCCAGCTGGCTGTACTGCTCCGGGTCGACATAGACGATATGGGTGATGTCGGGCAGGCGGCCGTTGGAGATGTAGCGGTTGGCGGTGAAGACGATACGCTCCTCGGCGATGTCCTTGGGGATGGCGCTGGCCACGTTGTCGGCGGTGGAGGCCTGCGGCCGGCACTGCAGCAGGTACAGGCTGCGGCCGTCGTGGGCGAACTCGATGTCCACCGGGGTGTTCATCTTATCCTGGAGCGTCTTCAGGATCGTCTGCAACTGGGCCACGAACGGCGTGCGCGAGATCAACCCTTCAAAGGTGACGAACAGGCAGTCCTTCTCGAAATTCAGGTTGAAGGCCGACGGCGCATAGATGTGGTCGTCCTCGTAGATGGACACGATTTTTTCCACCATCGGGTAGTCCGGCCCGCACTCCCTGAGCAGGGCCGGGATTTCCTTCGTCTCGAAGGTGCCGGTCTTCAGGTTGATGACGTCGATGCAGCGCGGCGAGTAGCGCATGGTTTCCTCGGCGGTGACGTTGACGCGCAGGTTGGGGACGCCGGGGGAGATCAGGATCGGGTAGTCGTCGCTGACGCGGTCGACGGCGCGGGTTCCCAGGCCGGGGACCAGCCGGGCCAGCCCGTCCTCGCGCTTGATGCGCGCCGACCAGCGGAACTCGTTGTGGCTGAAGGCGACCCCCGCGAAAGCGGGGAAATAGTAATCGCCCACGCGGCGGCCGACGACCTCCTGGATCATGATGCCCATCTCCTCGTGGAAGTCGAGCAGGCCGCGCTCGGCGCGGTACTCGATGGGATCGGGGCCGAAGATGGAGGCGTACACTTCGGCGATGGCGTCGGTGAGGGCGTCGAGCCGCTCCTGCTTGCTGCCGGTGTTGGCCAGAAACAGGCTCTTGTACTTGCCGGAGAAGGCCGTGCCCATGCGGTCCTCCAGCAGGCTTGAGCTGCGCACGATCAGCGGCTTGTCCCCCAGGTCGTCCAGGGCCATCGACAGCCCCTTGATGATCTCGACCGGGAAATGCGAGTTCTTCATGAGCTGGATCAGGTTGTGGTATTCCAGGCGGATCTGGTCGATCTCCTTGTACTTCTGCTCGTTCACCTCCTCCAGGTTGTTGTAGCTGAGGAAACTCATGATGGCGTCGGTGGTGATGTACCAGGTCTTGGGGTATTTCAGGTCGCCGAGGACCTCGGAGTGGCCTCCGGGCAGGGAAAGGATCTTTTGGGCCAGGAACAGGCCGGCGCTCTTGCCGCCCAGGCGGCCATAGCCGTTGGCCGGGTAGATGATGCGCTGCACCAGGTCGTAGAAGTGGCGCACCTCGACGTGGTTCTTGGCGATGTTGATGAAGTCGAGGTGGTCGGAGAAGAAGCGGCGGATCAGCGAGACACGCAGTCCCTTTTCCATCGGCGGCGAGAGCTCGTACTTGCCCCCGGAGATGTAATGGTAATGGGTGATGGCGTTGATGATCTCCACCAGCGGCATGTCGATGTTGTTGATGGCCTTGCTCAGGAAGCCGGCCTTGTCCTCCTGGATCCACTTCTGGATGCTGTTCAGGATCTCCTGGTCGGTCAGGTAGCGGGCGGCGATGTGGAACGTCTTGTCGCTCAGCTCCAGGAGTTCCATCTGCGAGCGCCTCTGGCTGGGGCGGTTGAGGTCGTCGCTCATTTCGCCGCTGGCGGCGTCGCGGTCCTTGCTCAACGACTTCAGAAGCTCCCTGGCCTCGGACACGCCGTTCCAGAAAAGGTGGTAGACCATCTTGCGGCCGAGGTGGATGTAGAGGCTCTGGTCGGTGCGCCGCAGCAGGTCGACGATCACCATCCATTCCTTCTTGTTCTTGTCGCTGAGCGCCCTCTGGGCGGTCTCCCACTCGCGCGAGACCTGCTCGAGCTTCTGGTGCAGGATGGTACGGCCGATGCGCTCGGCGATGGTCTGCAGCAGCTTGTGCTCGTCCTTCAGGAAATAGCTGCCCTCGGTCTGCGGCACCTCGCGGGTGTAGGAGACCTCGATGAGGCCGACGACCCGGTCCTCGACACGGATCTCGGTGCTTTGGACGCAGGACGAGGGCTGGAAGCCCGGGGTCAAGTAGGTCCTGTCCTCGTGGACGATCTTCACCTGGCAGATGTCGGGGAACTGGTAGCCCGAGGGGATGACCTGGATGAGCTGGGTGAAGGTCTCGGCCAGCGAGGGCCCGGTGCGGGTCAGGAGCTCCTCGACTTGGTAGAGGCAGTTCAACTCCTTGGCCCGCTCGCGCATGTCGTGGAGCAGACGGTCGATCGAGTTCTGCTGCTCGTCCATCGTTCCCTCCCCAAAAAAAAGGGGCGCCGGCAGGCGCCCCCGTGTTCAACGATCGCGGAGCATCACACCCAGCCGCGCAGCTTGCAGGCCTGGGCGACGCGGTTGACGGCGATCATGTAGGCGGCGTCGCGCATGTAGACCTTCTTCTGCTTGGCCAGACCGTAGACGGCGTGGAAGGCCGAGGTCATGACGTTGTCCAGCTTGCTCAGGACCTCTTCCTTGGTCCAGAAATAGTTCATGTTGCACTGGACCTGCTCGAAGTAGCTGCAGGTGACCCCGCCGGCATTGGCCAGGAAGTCGGGGATGACGAAGATGTTCCTCTTCTTGAACACCTCGTCGGCCTCGGGGGTGGTGGGGCCATTGGCGCCCTCGGCGACGACCTTCACCTTGGCGGACATCTTCTTGACGGTCTCGGCGTTGATCTGATTCTCCAGGGCGGCCGGCACCAGGATGTCAACGTCCTGTGCGATCCAGGCCTCGGCGTCGGCCACCTCGTAGCCCAGATCCTTGGCCTTGGCCTTGTCGATGCCGCCGAACTTGTCGGTGATGGAGAGCAGCTGATCCAGGTCGATGCCGCTCTTCTTGATGAAGGTGTAGGACTTGCTGTCCTTCTGGTCCCAGCAGGAGACGCAGACGGCCTTGCCGCCGTACTCCTGATAGAGGCGCACGGCGTACTGGGAGACGTTGCCGAAGCCCTGGAAGGCGGCGGTGGTGTTCTTGATGTCGATGCCCAGCTCGCGCAGCGCCTCGCGCAGGGTGTAGACGACGCCGAAGCCGGTGGCCTCGGTGCGGCCCAGCGACCCGCCCATGCCCACCGGCTTGCCGGTGATGAAGCCGGGGTACTTGGCGCCGGTCAGCTTCTCGTACTCGTCCATCATCCAGATCATATGCTGGGCGTTGGTCATGACGTCGGGAGCGGGTACGTCCTGCAGCGGGCCGACGTTGCGCACGACCTGGCGCACCCAGCCGCGGCAGATCTGCTCCTGTTCGCGCTGCGAAAGGTTGTGGGGATCGCAGATGACGCCGCCCTTGCCGCCGCCGAGCGGGATGTCGACGACCGCGCACTTCCAGGTCATCCAGGTGGCCAGGGCCTTGACCGTGTCGATGGTCTCCTGGGGGTGGAAGCGGATGCCGCCCTTGCAGGGGCCGCGGCTGTCGTTGTGCTGCACACGGAAGCCCTGGAACACCTTGACGCTGCCGTCGTCCATCTTGACCGGGATGGCGAAGTGGTACTCGCGCAGGGGATTGCGCAGCAGGTCCTTGGTCGCCTGGTCCAGCTCCAGCTTGTCGGCGACGTGGTCGAACTGCTGCTGGGCCATCTTGAACGCGTTGAAGGATTTATCAGCCATGTGGGGTACCTCCTTGGGTGATATTTGGCTACCCCTATTTTACCATGTCCACCCCGCTTTTGTAAATAGTTTATCCGTTAACGATTGGCGGGAACCCCGGGGTCAGGCGAAAACGAACTCCCCGCGCCGGAAGTCGACGCGGGCCTCGGCGCCGGGCGCCAGCCGGCCCTCCAGGATCAGCGTCGAGAGCCGGTCCTGGATCTCTGTCTGGATGACGCGGCGCAGGGGCCGGGCCCCCAGCTGCGGGTCGAAGCCGGCCTCGGCCAGGCGGGCGAGGGCCGCTGGCGAGACCGTCAGCGAGATCTTCTGGCCGGCCAGAAGCCGCTGCAGTTGGCCGATCTGCAGTTCGGCGATGCGGCGGATGTTTTCCGGCGTCAGCGGCCTGAAGGTGATGATGTCGTCGATGCGGTTGAGGAATTCGGGCTTGAAATGCCCGAACAGCAGCTCGTGCAGCTTGCGCTTGATCGCGGCATAGTCGCGTTCCTCCTGGATGATCTCCGAGCCGAGGTTGGAGGTCATGATGACCAGGGCGTTGGCGAAATGGACCGTCTTGCCCTTGCCGTCGGTGAGGCGGCCGTCTTCCAAAATCTGCAGCAGCACGTGGAACACGTCGGGATGAGCTTTCTCGATCTCGTCGAGCAGGATCAGCGAATAGGGCTTGCGCTTGACCGCCTCGGTCAGCTGCCCCCCCTCCTCGTAGCCGACATAGCCCGGGGGGGCGCCGATCAGCCGGGCCACGGAGTGCTTTTCCATGTACTCCGACATGTCGATGCGCACCATGGCCCGCTCGCTGTTGAAGAGGAACTCGCTCAGCGCTCTGGCCAGTTCGGTCTTGCCCACGCCGGTCGGTCCCAGGAAGAGGAAGGAGCCCAGTGGCCGGTGCGGGTCCTGCAGCCCGGCGCGCGAGCGGCGCACCACGCGCGAAACGGCCTCCACGGCCTCGTCCTGGCCCACGACCCGCCCCTTCAGGGTCTCCTCCATGCGCAGGAGCTTCTCCCGCTCACCGCCCAGCAGCTTGCTGACCGGGATGCCGGTCCAGCGTGACACCACCTCGGCGACGTCCTCGGCGGTGATCTCCTCGGTCAGGATCTTCTTCTCCGCCTGCAGCCGCGACAGCTGCTCTTCGACGCGGACGCTCTCCTTCTGGTTCTCGGGGAGCTTGCCGTACTGCACCTGCGAGGCCAGGGCGTAGTCGTTGCGCCGCTCGGCCTCCTGCTGTTGCAGCCTGAGCCGGTCCGCCTCCTCCTTGAGGTCGCGCAGGCGACGGATCAGCTCCTTTTCCCTCTGCCAGTGGCCGCGGATCCCGTCGCGCTGGACCTTGAGTTCCTCCAGCTCGTCCAGCAGCGTCCTCAGCTTGGCCTTGGCGTCGGCGCTGTCTTCCTTCTTCAGCGCCTGGCGCTCGATCTCCAGCTGGGTGATGCGCCGCTCCAGTTCGTCGAGCTCTTCGGGCAACGAATCCATCTCGATGCGCAGGCGCGAGGCCGACTCGTCGACCAGGTCGATGGCCTTGTCGGGGAGGAAGCGGTCGGTGATGTAGCGGTTGGCGAGGGTTGCCGCCGCGATCAGGGCAGCGTCGGTGATCTTGACCCCGTGGTGGATCTCGTACTTCTCCTTCAGCCCGCGCAGGATGGAGATGGTCTCCTCGACGGTCGGCTCCTTGACCAGCACCGGCTGGAAGCGCCGCTCCAGGGCCGGGTCCTTCTCGATGTATTTCTTGTACTCGTTCAGCGTGGTGGCGCCGATGGCGCGCAGCTCGCCGCGGGCCAGCGCCGGCTTGAGCATGTTCGAGGCGTCGACTGCCCCCTCGGCGGCGCCGGCGCCGACGATGGTGTGCAGTTCGTCAATGAAAAGGATGACCCGCCCCTGGGATTCGCTCACCTCCTTGATGACGGCCTTCAGCCGGTCCTCGAATTCGCCGCGGTACTTGGCCCCGGCCAGCAGGCTGCCGATGTCGAGCGTGACCACGTGCTTGTCCTTGAGCAGCTCGGGGACGTCGCCCTGCACGATGCGCAGCGCCAGCCCCTCGGCGATGGCGGTCTTGCCCACTCCGGCCTCGCCGATCAGCACCGGGTTGTTCTTGGTGCGCCGCACCAGCACCTGCATTACGCGGCGGATCTCCTCGTCGCGGCCGATGACCGGGTCGAGCCTGCCCTCCTTGGCCAGCTGCACCAGGTCGCGGCCATAGCGCTTCAATGCCTGGAGCTTCTCCTCGGGATTGGGATCGGTGATGGTCCGGCTGCCGCGGATCTCCATCAGCGCCTTCAGGAAGATGTCGCGGGTGACGCCGAAGCGCTTCAGCGCCCTGGCCGCCGCCTCGTTGAGGTCGAGGATGGCCAGGAGCAGGTGCTCGCTGGAGACGTACTCGTCCCTGAACTGTCCGGCGATGGTGCCGGCCTGCGCCAGGGCCTTCTTCAGCGCGCCACCCAGGTAGGGCTCGGCGCCCTGCACCTTGGGCAGGGACTCCAGCTCGCGATCGAGGGCCGCCTGCAGCTGGGCGCCGTCGACGCCTATCTTTTTCAAGGTCTCGGAGACGATGTTTTCCGGCACGGCCAGGACGGCCAGGAGCAGGTGCAGTGGAGCGATCTCCTGGTGTCCGTGCTCGGCTGCGAGGCGCAGGCTGTCCTGGACCGCCTGGTTGGCTTTCAGCGTGAATTGTTCTCCGTTCATCGTGGTTCTCCCTGGATCGAGGAATATTATTATAGTATAAATTTTTAGCCCGCCCATTCCTTTGACAATTTTTTTTTAACGTTATACCATGGAGGCCTCGATCCAGAGGAGGAATCATGACGCGACGCACGATGCTTTCCCTGTTCCTGCTGGGCCTGTTTGCCGTTCCCCTGGCCGCCGGCAGCCTGTCGGGGGTCGACCTTGCCGACACCCTGGACGCAGGCGGGCAGAAACTGCTGCTCAACGGCATGGCCCTGCGAAAAAAGGTAGTTTTCAAGGTTTACGTGGCCGGCCTCTACCTGCCGGCGAGGGAGAAGGACGGGGCCAAGGTGCTGGCCGTCGACGCGCCGCGCTGCACGGTCATGCACTTTCTGCGCAGTGTCAGCGCCAACCAGGTCAACGAGGCGTGGTTCGAAGGGCTGGAAGCCAACACGCCCAACCATTCGCCTGCATTGAAAAAGCAGTTTGACGAGCTGGCTGCCCTGATGGAGGCACTGAAGAGCGGCGACCGGCTGGTCTTCACCTACTTGCCTGGCGCCGGGACCGAGGTCAAGGTCAAGGGCAAGGTGAAAGGGACGCTGGCCGGCAAGGAGTTCGCCGACGCCCTCTTCGCCTGCTGGATCGGCCCCAAGCCGGGCCCGGGCGAGAAGTTCAAGGCCGGACTGCTGGGGCAGTAATCCCTCCGCGGCGGCGGTCATGACCGTCCTGGCCGGGAACGAGGGGAAAGGCTCCCTGTACGACGGCCGGGCGCAGGGACGTGACCGCGGCGCCGGCTGGTTGGCGCGGCCGCTTCTGCTCCTGGCCTCCCTGCTGGCCGCCCATTGGCTGAACCTGTTCCTGCACTGGACGTTGATCCGCGGCGAACTGGCCGCCAAGCCGGCGTTCCGGTCGCCCGAATACACGTTCATCGGCTTCGCCCCGTTGCACGGCCGAGAGATCGCGGCCGCCCGCCGGCTTCCCAACGCCGCCCCCGCGGGCCGCGTCTATGCTTATTTCGATTTCCTGCACCCGGCCGTCTTCCTGGTCTGGAACAATGCCGGTTCCGGCGAATTCTTCGATCTGGGGCCTGTTCTGGTTTCGCTTCCGGCCGGAGCCAGCCGCGTCTCGTTCCGTGCGGGGGGGGTGCTGCGCATCGAGCACGGAGGCAAGGAGGCGCGGCGCAGCTTCGGCGGCTCGATCGCGGGTTCTTTCCTGGCGGGCAAGCCGGCCAACGGCCTGAATGGATCGTTCGTCGTCAAGTCGTGGGAACGGTCCCCCTCCCTGAGCATCCCCTATTGGATCTACTTCGCCCTGGCGCTGGCCCTGGTCGCCTCCATGGCCTTTCGGGCGCGGGGCTGGATGGCGACAGCCCTGTTTTATTGCTCCGGCATGTTCTTTTTCTTCGATTTCGAGAGGCTGTTCTTTTCCCAGCCCCTGGGTTGGCTCCTGCGGGCATGGCATCTGGAACCCGCCGCTCCCTGGACGCGGGGGCTGGCCGCGGCCGCGGTGCTGCTGCTGACGATGCTGGCCTGCCGCGGGCTGCTGCGCTGGCGGTGTTCGCAGCCGCCTGCCTATGGCGGCTGGGTCGTGCTCTTCTTTATCCTGCTTCCGCCTTGCCTCTTTTTTTGAGCGGCCGGGGACGCCCCTTCTCCTGCTTCAGGATGTCGATGACCCGCTTGACCTGCTGCAGTTTGTCGATGGGCGCGACCAGGATGCCGTTGGCCGTGTCGATCACCGCCACCCTCTCCATGCCGACCAGGGCCAGGGGCTTGCGGCCGCTGGAGAACAGGAGGGAGTTCCTGGAGTCGACGGCGATGGTCCAACCGCGGCTGACGTTGCCCTGGGCGTCCCTTTCGTTCATCTCGTAGACTGATGACCATGAACCAACGTCGTTCCAGGCGAACCCGGCCTTGAACATCACCACGTCCTTCATCTTTTCCATCAGGGCGTAGTCGATCGACTCGGGGGCCGTCGCCTTGTAGATGCGGGCGAACTCGGCGGGACGGTTCCAGGCCTTTTCCAGTCTGGCGTATTGCCGGCTATAATACGGGGCGTATTCCTTGATGAACTCCCGGAAATGGGACAGCGTGTAGACGAACATGCCTGAGTTCCAATAATAATTCCCCTTTTCCAGGTATTCGCTGGCGGTCTTGTGGTCGGGTTTTTCCTTGAACTGCTTCACCGGGTAAAACTCTTCGTGGTGCTTGCCCTCGGCGAAATGGATGTAGCCGTAGCCGGTGTGGGGCTCGCTGGGCTTGATGCCGGCGGTGACAACGCAGCGCTGGCCGGCGCGGTCCAGGGCCGCCTGCAGCTGGCGGGCGAACGTCGCCTCGTCGGCGATGTAATGGTCGGCCGGGACCACGAGCAGGCGGGCCTGGGGATCGATCCGCGACAGGGCGATGTTGGCCTGGATCAGGGCCGGCGCCGTGTTGCGCGGGGCGGGCTCGGCGATGAAGTTGCGCGCCGGCAGGCCGGGGAGGCAGGCGCGGACCGCCGGCAGGTATTTCCTGTCGGCGATGACGAAGACGTTGCCGGCGGGGAGAAAGCGCCTCAAGCGGCGGTAGGTCTGGGTGATCAGCGGCCGGTTGCCTACCACCGGCAGAAACTGCTTGGGCTTTTCCGCCGTGCTCCAGGGCCAGAAGCGCGTCCCCTGGCCGCCGGCCATGATCAAGGCGAAGGAATTCGGTTTCATGACCCTACCCTACCATACCCGGAGGCGCAAGACAAACGGCGTTGAGGTTGTGTTTTCTCCCCTGGCGTGGTAGGGTGTGCGCGGCCCGCGGCGTTCAGGAGGAGCGATGATCAAGAAAATAGATAAGCCGACGTTGATCGAGGCGGCCGGCAGCGGGGGCAAGCTGATCCAGGAGTTCTTCGGGCGCGTGACCTCAGGGGAGGCGGGGATCAGCATCGCCCTGATGCGCAGCCCGTCGGGCTGGTCGGAGCCAGGGCAGATGCCCGAATTCGACGAGTACACCGTTGTGCTGAAAGGGACGCTGCACGTCCTCAGCCACCACGGCATGTTCGACGTGCGCCCCGGCGAGGCCATCCTGGTCCCCAGGGGGCAGTGGGTGCGCTACAGCACCCCCAGGCCCGAGGGGGCCGAGTACATCGCCGTCTGCCTGCCCGCCTTTGCGACTGCCCTCGCCCACCGCGATGAGTAGTCCCGGTTAGCTGAACCAGCCGTCGATCTCTCTCAGCAGCGCCGGAAAGAGGGCCGGGTTGGCGGCCAGGACCGAGCCGGCGCGCAATCCCAGCGCCTTTCCCGCAAAATCGCTGCTCCGTCCGCCCGCCTCCTCGACGAGCAGCCTGCCGGCTAGGAAATCCCAGGGGAGCAGGTGGGCTTCCCAAAAGAAATCGTAGCGGCCGCAGGCGACATGGGCCAGGTCCAGGGCCGCCGCCCCGCAGCGGCGCATGTCCTTGCAGCGCCCCATCATCGAGGCGAACGCCCCGGCATAGGCCCGGCGCAGTTCCGGGGCCTTGAAGGGGAAGCCGGTCGCGCCCAGGGCGGCCGCCAGGTCGCTCGTGGCGCTCACGGCGATGGGCCGGTCGTTGAGGAAGGCTCCGCGCCCGGCCAGCGCATGAAAGCGCTCTCGTGACAGGGGGTCATAGATGATCCCGATCTGCGGGCGGCCGCCGTGAAGAAGCGCCAGCGAGACGGCGAAATGAGGGATGCCGTGGATGAAGTTGGTCGTGCCGTCCAGGGGATCGATGACCCAGAGCCAGTCGGCTCCCGCATCGCCGCCGCTTTCTTCGGCCAGGATGCCGTGGCCGGGGCAGCGCTCGGCGAGAATCCGCTGGATGGCCGTCTCGGCCTCCAGGTCGACGCGGGTGACGAAATCATTCACCCCCTTGCGGCGCACGGCGGAAGCGGGCAGTTTGCGGAAATGGGCGGCGATGACCTCTCCGGCCGAGCAGGCGGCGTCCAGGCCGGCTTGCACTAGCTCACTGTATTCGTGGGTCATCGCGGCTCCTCCCCCAAGGTAGCAGATCCATGGCAAAACATCAATGCGGCCCTTTTGCCATTCTTGACTCGCCGTGGGCTCGCGCCTACAATGGCGATTGGCAAACGAACGGAAAAACGAGGCCCACGGCCCATGTTCGCTGAACCGTCGGGGGAAAGCGTCTTCCTGATCGCCCCCTCCACCCGCCTGGTGCCGCAGGACCTGCCCCTGCTGAAGAACGCCATCCACCTGCTGCGCAAGGCCATGGGGGCGGGACGGATCTCCCTTAGCTCCTACCTCTTCACCCGCGACGAGTGCATCGAGCATGTCACCGCCTCGATTGCCGAGCGCTCGCGCGAACTGGAAGCGGCCATCCGCGAGCACGACATCATCATCTCGCTGGCCGCCGCCCTGGCCGGCGTCGGCCGCGGCGGTTGAAATGCGGCGCCGTTCGGCTATAATGGCGCCATGGCCAGCAAGATCGCCGTCGTCGTGCAGCGCTACGGCTTGGAGATCAACGGCGGCGCCGAGTACCACGCCCGCCTGATCGCGGAAAAGCTCAGCCGCCATTTCCCCGTCGAGGTCTTCACCACCACGGCCGCCGATTATGTCACCTGGGCCCACCATTATCCCGAAGGGGCCGGGGAGCTGAACGGCGTCCCGGTCCATCGCTTCCGGGTGAGCCGGCCGCGCGATCCCGAGGTCTTCGGGCGCATCCAGAAATTCATTTTTGAAGAGGAACACTCGCTGGCCGACGAGGAGCGCTGGCTGGAGGAGGAAGGCCCGCTCGTGCCCGGCCTGCTCGACGAACTGGAGCGGCGGCGGCGGGAGTTCGGCCCCATCCTGTTCTTTTCCTACCGCTATTATCATTCGTTTCACGGGGTGCGGCGCTTCGCCGACCAGGCCGTGCTGGTGCCCACCGCCGAGCACGACCCGGTCATCTACCTGCCGCTGTTCCGCGACATGTTCTCGCTGCCGCGGGCGATCGTCTACAACTCCCACGAGGAGCGGGAACTGATCGGGCGCCTGGCGGGGAACGAGGCGGTTCCCGGGGACGTGGTCGGCGTCGGCTCGGAGATCCCGGCGGAATTCGACGCCGGCGAGGCGTGCTCGCGGCTGGGGATCGAGGGACCCTACGCCGTCTACATCGGCCGCCTCGACGAGAACAAGGGCGTGCCCGAGCTGTTCCGCTTTTTCCTGCGCCTGCGCGGCGAGGGAGGGTGCGGGCTGAAGCTGGTTCTGGTGGGCAGGGCCTATGTGACCGTCCCCGACGACCCGGCGATCGTCCATGTCGGCTTCCAGAAGGACCGGGAGAAATTCGGCCTGCTGGCCGGAGCCGAGTTCCTGGTCATGCCTTCGCAGTACGAGTCGCTCTCCATGGTGGCGCTGGAGGCCTGGGCCGTCGGAAAGCCGGTGCTGGCCAACGGCCGCACCGAGGTGCTGCGCGGACAGTGCCGGCGCAGCAACGCCGGCCTGTGGTATGAGAATTACGATGAATTCCGCGCGGCGTTCCTGGCGCTGGAGCGCGATGCGCCTCTGCGCGCCAGTCTGGGAGCCAACGGCAAGGGATTCTTCCGGGCGAATTACTCCTGGGAGATCATCGAGGCCAAGTACCTGCGTCTGCTCTCTTCCCTGGGGGCGGGGGGCTAAGCCCGCGCCTTACGGCAGCAGCTCGTACTTCTTGATCTTGGACAGCAGGCTGACGCGGGAAATGCCCAGGATTTTCGCCGCCTGGCTCTTGTTGCCCTTGGTTCCGGCCAGCACCCGCCGGATCTGCTCCCTTTCCATCTCGTTGAGCGATTGCAGCGTGCCGCCCGCCGGCGCGGCCTCGGCGGC
This sequence comes from uncultured Clostridia bacterium, assembly GCA_964628035.1. Classification (GTDB taxonomy): domain Bacteria; phylum Acidobacteriota; class Aminicenantia; order UBA2199; family UBA2199; genus UBA2199. The sequence goes on from CAZVPI010000001.1 coordinate 242,717, forward strand.
ATGCGCGCTCTCCAGGAAATAGTGGGGAAGCGACTTCTTGTGCAGTTCGCCGCCGCTCTCGATGATGACGGCGCTGTTGATGATGTTCATCAGCTCGCGCACGTTGCCCGGATAGTCGTACTGGTTCAGCAGGCGCATGGCCGGGTCGGATATCCTGGCGATCTTCTTTTCGTTCTGCTCGCTGTATCGGGACAGGAAGTGCTGGCACAGCAGGGGGATGTCGCCCTTGCGCTCGCGCAGCGGCGGCAGGTACACCGAGCTCATGTTCAGGCGGTAGAACAGGTCCTTGCGGAAGTTGCCTTTCTTCATCTCGCTCAACAGGTCCTTGTTGGTCGCGGCGATGATGCGCACGTCGACCTTTTGGTTCTTGGTCGATCCCAGCCGGAAGAACTCCCCCTCCTGCAGCACCCGCAGCAGCTTGACCTGGATGGGCAGCGCCAGTTCGCCGATCTCGTCGAGAAACAGCGTCCCCTTGTCGGCCTCCTCCAGGAATCCCTTTTTGGCGGCGCTGGCCCCGGTGAAGGCGCCCTTGTCGTGGCCGAAGAACTCGGAGGCGAAGAGCTCGTTGGCGAAGACGCCCGCGTTGACGGCGACGAAGTGCTGGTCGCGGCGACGGCTGATGCGGTGGATGGCCTTGGCGATCAACTCCTTGCCCGTGCCGCTCTCGCCCCAGATCAGGATGCTGTTGTCGGGCTGGGCCATCTTCTCGACCATCTGGAAGATGCGCAGCATCTCCGCGTCCTGGGTGAGGATCTCCTGGAAGGCCTCGGGGAAGGCCAAAGCGTCGCGCGCAGGCGCGGGCGCCGCCGCCTCCCCGGCCCGGTCGCGCTTGCCTTCCAGGACGGCGGTGATGATCTTCAGCAGCTGGTCGTTGTCCACGGGCTTGGTCAGGTAATCGAAGGCGCCGAGCTTCATCGCCGCCACGGCCAGCTCGACGTCCTCCACGCCGGTCAGCACGATGGTCTCGATGTCGACGCCCTTCTCGCGGATATGGCGCAGGATGTCCAGCCCGCTCACCTCGGGCATGTCCATGTCCAGCAGCAGCAGGTCGTAGTCGTTTTGCTTCAACTCCTGGAAGGCCCGGGAGCTGTTGGCCAAAGGGGTGACCTTGTAGGCGCCGGTCTGCAGCAGCATGATGTTCAGGTAGTTCAGGACCGCCTGATCGTCGTCGATGACCAGGATTTTTTTCATGAGGGTTCCTTGCGGGCGATGGGGATGCGGACGGAAAAGGTCGTGCCGGCGCCCGGCCGGCTCTCCACGTCGATGCGCCCCTTGTGCTCCTTGATGATGCCGTAGGCGATGGAAAGGCCGAGGCCGGTGCCGCCCTGGTTGCGCTTGGTGGTGAAGAAGGGGTCGAAGATGCGCTCCTGCGTCTTTTCGTCGATGCCGCTGCCGTTGTCGCTTACCTGCAGCACGTTCATCCCCTCCTTTTCCAGGCAGGCGGTGCGCACCGTGATCTCGCCGGCCTTCCTGTCGATGGCCTGCGAGGCGTTGATCAGCATGTTGACCAGGACCTGCTCCAGGCGCTGGAAGTTGCCGCGCACCCGGGGCAGGGTCATGTCCAGCTGCAGCGTGACCTTGGCCCGGCGGCCGATCTGGTTGGCCGCCAGGCGCAGGCAGCTCTGCACGATCTCGTTGAGGTCCACTTCGTCGTTCAGCACGCCGTCGTCGCGCTTGGCGAACTTGCGCAGGCCGTCGACGATGGCCTTGATGCGGTTGGCCCCCTGGGCCATGTCCTCCAGCAGGACCGGGATGTTCTTGCGGAAGACATCGTAGTCCAGCCGGGCGATCTGGCCGATCTTGCCCGCGCGGAAGCAGTCGTCGAGCACAGGCAGGATGTCGCGCATGGCCTCCTGGATGATCGACACGTTGCCGCGGATGAAGGTGTTGGGGTTGTTGATCTCGTGGGCGATGCCCGAGACGAGCTGGCCCAGGGAGGCCAGCTTGTCGGTCTGGATGAGCTGCAGCTCCATGTTCTTCTGCTGGGTGATGCAGCGGGAGAACTCGAGGACGCCCTCGACCTGCCCCTGTTCATCGAAGATGGGATAGGCCTGGATGAGGTAATAATCGTCGCCGAACTTCTCTTCGCAGGTGATCGACCGCCGCTGCGCGAAAACCATGGCCCCGGGGCACTCCTCGCAGGGGGCCTGGCGCTGGAACACGACGGCGTGGCACTTGCCGCCCGCCGCGCCGTCGCTGCGGTTGGCCATCTTGACGTTGAACTCGCGGTCGATCATGACCACCTGGTCGGTGATGGCGTTGAACAGCGTCTGCAGCTTGTTCTTGCTCTCGTTCAGCTTCTCGGTGAGCGACAGCAGTTCGGCGTTCTTCTCCTGCAGCAGGTCCTTCTGTCTCTCCAGGGCGGCCGTGCGCGTGCGGATCGTCTGCTCCAGGTTCTCGTTGTGCTCGATAAGTTTGTGCTCGAGCTCCTTGCGCAGGCGGATGTCCTTGTAGACCTCCTCGATGCAGCGTCGGCCGTCGAAGTCGACCAGGATGAACGAGCCGATGACCGGGCACTGCTGGCCGCGGGAGTCGATGAGGCTCATCTCCATGCCGCCGAAAAACCCTTTTTCCTTCAGCTTCTTGAAGATGATCGGGCGGATGCGTGGAATATTGGCGTACAACTTGTCGCGGACGAAATTGAGTTTCACCGAGCCGTCTTCGGGATAATGCAGCATGCGGTAGAAGGCGCGGTTGGCCTTTAGGATGTCGCCGTTCATCGAGGAGATGACGATGCCGTCGGGCGCGTTCTCGAAAAGGTCCTCGAAGCGTTTCGTCGACTTCTCCAGCTCGCGCGTCTTGGCCGCGACCAGGCCCTTCAGGTTGCCGACGTACTGGTCCAACTCCTGCTGCAGCTCGTGCTTTTCGACGGCCTTGGAGATCATCAGGCCGATCTCCTTGATCAGCTTCCTCTCCTCTTCCAGGAATTCGCTGCCGTCCTCATAGCAGATCCGAACTTCGCCGCGGGTTTTGCCGTTGACCACCAGCGGGGCGCGGATGGAGGCCCCGGCGCCGCTCGTGGCCGCGGCCTGGGCCGGATAGCGGGTCTTGTCCAGCACGATGGAGGCGACGGCCTTTTCCGGGAACTGGAACCCCTTGGCCAGATTGGCGGCCGATATTTTCAGCACCCGGGCCAGGGTTTCCCCTGATTCGATCTGGGAGGAGATGAAATACAGGCATTCCAGCTCCTTGATCCTTTCCTTGAGGTCGTGCTCGAGCTTGCGGGCGCACTCAATGCACTCTTTGCGCTGGGCTGTGCTCTTCACCTGGCAACCCCTCCGGCGTTCAGGGGGATTATAGCACCAATTTGCTTTTGATTCTGAAGCGCAGGTAGTTTTCCGTGGCCAGGGGGTACAGCTTCTCCTGGCGGCAGGGGGCCGGATCGATGGTCAGCGGCAGGAAGCGGGCCTTCCCCGAAGCCGTGCGCCAGGGCCCGCTGGCGAGGTCGCGGCCCCAGAAGTCGCCCGGCTCGACCCCCTGATAGTAGGGGTTGGCCTTTGCGATCTCGCGGAAGATCTCCTCGGGGCCGTCGGGAGCGAGTTTCGTTCCCAGGCCCGCGGCCAGGCGGGAGATGATCTCCAGGTTGGTCCAACCCGTACGCGGCGGCAGGATGGCGGCGCTGCGCTGGACGCGGCGGTCGCCGGCGGTATAGGTGCCGTTGCTTTCCAGGGGGGTCGAAAGCGGCAGCACCACGTCGGCCGTCTCGGCGCTGGCGGTAAGGAAAAAGTCGCCGACCACCTTGAACTCAACGCCGGCCAGCAGCTTTTCTCCGGCGGCCACGGCCAGCGGGTCTTCACCGAAGACCACCAGCGCCTTGATCTTTCCCCCCTCCAGCCTGCGCAGGAGGTCTCCGGGCTTGAACGCCTTGGCCAGGGGGGCGCGCCACAGCTTGCCCAGGCGCGTCACGTCCTTCTTGTCGCCGGGGTGGACGAACCCTGGCAGGATGCGGTTGTCCATCCCCATATCGAGCAGTCCCTGGGAATTGGCGAAATCATGGACCAGCACCAGGCCGTTGCCGGGCCGTCCCAGCCCCCCGGCCTGCAACAGCAGGTCGGCCAGGGCCTGGACATCGTCGCGCGACCTTTCCAGGCATTGGTCCATGCCGTAGACGACCATGAGGTTGGCGGCCTCGCCCAGGAGGCGCAGGGCCCGGGCGAAACTCTCTTCCTTGACGCCGGTGAGCGCCGCCACCCGCTTCGCGTCCATGCCGGCGATCGACTCGCGGTAGGCGGCGAAGCCCTCGGTCCTGGACTCGATGAACTCCCGGTCGATGCGGCCGGACTCGATCAGGGCATGGGCCATGCCGGCGACCAGCGCCGTGTTGGTGCCGCGCTTGGGGTCCAGCCACAGGTCGGCGATGCGGCTCAGGGCGTTTTCCGAGGAGGCCACCGTGACCAGGCGGGCTCCCGCCTTCATCGCCTCCTTGATCTTCAGCTCGGCGACCAGGTTTTCCGCGGTCAGCTCGGCGTTGACCACCACGATGAGGTCGGCGCGGCGCAGGTCGTCCAGGGTGGCGGTCGAAGCGGTGAAGCCCAGCATGCCGTCCAGGGCGCCCGGGCCGCGGCCGTTGAGCAGCGGGCTCAGGCTGCCGACCCAGTTCGTGCCCAACCCGGCGCGCGCCCACTTCTGCAACTGATACAGCTCCTCGTTGGCCAGGCGCGGCGAAGCCAGGACGGCGACCGATTCGGGGCCGTGCTTTTCCATGGCGGCGGCGATGCCGCGCGCCGCCCTTTCCAGTGCCTGTTCCCAGCCGCTCTCGGCCAGGGCCCGCCCTTCCCGGACCAGCGGCTTGAGCAGTCTCTTCTCGTCCAGCATGTAGCGATAGCCGAAACGGCCCTTGTGGCACAGGTAGCCCTTGTTGTGCGCGGCATCGGCGCTGCCCACCACGGCGAACGCGTCGGGGGCGAATATTTTGTAATGCAGCGCGCAGCCGACCGAGCAGAAATGGCAGATGGTCTCTCGCTTTTCCGCGGCCCAGGGGCCGGGCTTGGCGAAGGGCAGCTTCTCGGCGATGGCCCCGGTGGGGCAGGCGGCGATGCAGTTGCCGCAGGAGATGCAGTTGGTTTCCAGCAGCCGCCTCTCCATCGAGGGGCGAACCACCGACTTGAAGCCGCGGTAGACGAACCCCAGCGCCGACACCTGCAGGATCTCCGAGCAGGTGCGCACGCAGCGGCCGCAGGCGATGCACTTGTTGGGATCGAGGGCGATGAAGGGGTGGGCCTTGTCCACCTTGTACTTGCGCACCTCGCCGACGAACTTGGAGATGTCGACGCCGAACTCGACGGCATAGCGGCGCAGGTCGCAATCGAAATACGCCGAGCAGCCGCACTCAAGGCAGCGCTTCGTCTCGTTCTCGGCCTGCTCCGGGCTGAAGCCCAGCTCGACCTCCTGAAAGTTCTTCACCCTCGTGGCGGCGGGAAGCTCGGGCATTTTTTCCTTTGCCAGGCGGGGATAGTCGGCGAAGTCGCTCTCCGGGATGTCGCCAAAGGCTTCCTTGCGGCTGATGAATTCTTTGGGCAGGACTTCGGCCTTGCCGGTTTGGACGTACTGATCGATGGCCCGGGCCGCGATCTTGCCATGGGCGATGGCGTCGATGGCCACGGCCGGGCCGGTGGCCATGTCGCCGCCGGTGAAGACGCCGGGCAGCGTGGTCTGGAAGGTGCCCTCGTCGAAAACCAGGGTGCCGTGGCGCGTCGACTTCAGCAGGGGGTCCTTCTGCAGGCCGCACAGGTCGACGTCCTGGCCGATGGCCGAGATGACGAAATCGCACGGCAGGCGGTATTCGGAACCGGCCAGCGGCACCGGGCTGCGGCGGCCGCTGGCGTCGGGCTCGCCCAGTTCCATGCGGATGCAGGTCAGGCCCTTCAGGCGCTTGCCTTCGCGCAGCAGTTCGGTGGGGGCCGCCAGCTGCACCAATTCCACCCCCTCTTCGAGGGCGGCCTCGATCTCCATGGGGTGGGCCGGCATCTCGTTGCGCGTGCGACGGTAGAGCAGGGTCACCTTGGCCGCGCCCAGGCGCCGGGCCGTGCGCGCCGCGTCGATGGCGGTGTTGCCGCCGCCGACCACCACCACGTCTCCGTGGATCTTCGGCTTGTCATCGCCCTGCAGCCGCCACAGGAAATCGATCCCCGCCAGGACGCCCTCGGTCTCCTCCTCGCCCGGCAGGCGCATGCCCTTGGCCTTCTGGGCGCCAAAGGCCAGGTAGACGGCGTCGAAGCCCTGCTGCTTCAGGTCGGCTATGGAGAAGTCCTTGCCCATCTCGGCGCGGGTCCTGACCGTCACCCCCAGGCCGGTGATCCAGCCGATCTCCCTGTTCAGCAGCGCCTTGGGCAGGCGGTACTCGGGGATGCCGTAGCGCAGCATGCCGCCCAGGTGGGGCGATTTCTCGAAGAGGGTCACGCCGTAGCCTTTGAGGACCAGGTAGTAGGCGCAGGTCAATCCCGCCGGTCCGCCGCCAACGATGGCGACCTTTCGGCCGTTGGCGGCAGGGACGGCGGGGGTCCAGGGGTCTTCGATGTCGATGTCGGTGGCGAAGCGCTTCAGGTAGTCGATGCCGACGCGGTCGTCGACGCGGTTGCGGCGGCAGGCCACCTCGCATTCGCGCACGCAGACTCGGCCGCAGACCAGAGGCAGCGGGTTGGTCTCCTTGATCAGGCGCACGGCCTCGCGCGGCTTGCCCATGGCGATCAGGGCGATGTAGCCCTGGACGTCGACGCCGGCCGGGCAGGTCTGCTGGCAGGGGGCGAGGCAGTCGGCGTAATGGTTGGAGAGCAGAAGCTCGAGGGCGGTCCTGCGGGCGGCGCGGATGCGCGGGTTGTCGGTGTGCACGACCATCTTGGCGGCGGCCGGGCTGGAGCACGAGGGGATCAATTTGGCCGTCCCCTCGACCTCGACCACGCACAGGTAGCACGAGCCGTAGGGGGGCAGTTTGGGTTCGTGGCACAGGGTCGGAATCTCGGCCAGGCGGTGCTCCTGGATGACCTCCAGCAGGGTCTGGCCCTGGCGGGCGGTGACTTCCTTGCCGTCGATGGTGAGCTTGATTTCGTTCATGTGGCGTTCCCCTTAGTCCTTGACGATGGCCTTGAAGTTGCAGGTGTCAAAGCATTTGCCGCACTTGATGCACAGCGCCGGGTCGATGCGGTGCGCCTGCTTCTTTTCGCCCTGGATGGCGGCGACCGGGCAGACGCGGGCGCACAGGGTGCAGCCCGTGCAGGCCTCGGGCAGGATGGTGAAGGTCAGCAGCGGCGCGCAACTGTGGGCCGGGCACTTCTTGTCGCGGATGTGGGCCTCGTACTCGTCGCGGAAATACTTCAGCGTGGTCAGCACCGGGTTGGGAGCCGTCTGCCCCAGGCCGCAGATGGTGTTGTTGCGGATCTTTTCGGCCAGGTCCTCGAGGAGCTCGATGTCCCCTTCGCGGCCGCGGCCGTCGGTGATGCGTTCCAGGGTCTCCAGCATGCGCTTGGTGCCGATGCGGCAGAAGGTGCACTTGCCGCAGCTCTCGTCCTGGGTGAAGCGCAGGAAGAACTTGGCCATCTCGACCATGCAGGTCGTCTCGTCCATGACCACCATGCCGCCCGAGCCCATGATGGCGCCGGTCTTGTTGATCTGCTGGTAGTCGATCTGCAGCTCGCCCATCGAGGCCGGGATGCAGCCCCCCGAGGGGCCGCCCATCTGCACGGCCTTGAATTTCTTGCCGTCGCGGATGCCGCCGCCAATGTCGTAGATGATCTCGTTGATGGTGATGCCCATCGGCACCTCGACCAGGCCGCCGCGGGCGATCTTGCCGGCCAGGGCGAAGACCTTCGTCCCCTTGCTGTTCTCGGTGCCCATGGCGGCGAAGGCCTCGGCGCCGTGCTCGAGGATCCAGGCGACGTTGGCGTAGGTCTCGACATTGTTGATGTTGGTCGGCTTGCCCCACAGCCCCTTCTGCGCCGGAAACGGGGGGCGGAAGCGGGGCATGCCGCGCTTGCCCTCGATGGAGGCGATCAGGGCCGTCTCCTCGCCGCAGACGAAGGCGCCGGCCCCTTCCTTGATCTTGATCTCCAGGTTCATGTTCGAGCCGAAGATGTTCCTTCCCAGGTATCCCTTCTCCCGGGCGGCCTGTATGGAGTGGCGCAGGCGGCGGACGGCCATGGGGTACTCGGCGCGCACGTAGATGTAGGCTTCGTCGGCGCCGCAGGCATAGGCGCCGATCATCATTCCCTCCAGGACCGAGTGGGGATCGCCTTCCAGGGTGCTGCGGTCCATGAAGGCTCCGGGGTCACCCTCGTCGGCGTTGCAGATGATGTATTTCTTGTCGCCCTCGGCCTGGCGGCAGAAGCGCCACTTCATGCCGGTCAGGAAGCCGGCGCCGCCGCGGCCGCGCAGACCCGAGTTCAGCACGATCTCAATGACCTGTTCGGGCGTGTACTCGCGCAGCGCCTTCTGGATGGCCTGATAACCGCCGCTGGCGATGTATTCCTCGATGGAGTCGGGGTTGATGATGCCGCAGTTGCGCAGCACGATGCGCTTCTGCTTGGCGAAGAACGTGTCCTCGGCCTGGGCGTCGCGGCCCTTGACGATCCACTCGGGGATGGGCCGGCCTTGTACGACCTGCTCGGCAAGGATCCTGCGCACCCGCTCGGGGGTGACGTTGCCGTACATGCGGCTCTGCCCGTCGTCATCGATGATCTCGAGCAGCACCTCCTGGTAGCAGTTGCCCATGCAGCCGGTTTCCACCAGGTGGACGCCGATGTTCTCCTTGGCGACCTCCTCTTTCAAGGCGGCGTAGACCTTGTCGCCGCCCGCCGAAACTCCACAGGTGCCTAGGCCGACTTTGATGGTCTTCATGCTTTCCTCCTTGGAGGCGTCAGAGGGACGGCGCGCCCTGGTCCCCCGCGGCGGGAGTTTGCAGGGCCTTGGCCTTGTATTCTTTCAGCAGTTGCTGGACCTTTTTCGCGGTCAGCCGCCCGTAGGTCTCTTCGTTGATCATGATCACCGGCGAGAGCGAGCAGCAGCCGAGGCAGGCCACCTTCTGAACCGTGAACAGGCCGTCCTCGGTCGTGTCGTTGCCGCCGAGCTGCAGCTCGTCCTCGATGATGCCGGCGATGCGCTCCGAGCCGTTGACGTGGCAGGCGGTGCCGTCGCAGACCTTGATCAGGTACTTGCCCAGCGGTTTGAGGCGGAACTGGGAATAGAACGTGATCACGCCGTAAATCTCGGCGGCGGGAATGCCCACGATCTCGCTGATCTGGTCGATGGCCGAGGCCGGAATGTAGCCGTAGCTGTCCTGGGCCGCCTGCAGCAGGGGGATCAGGGCGCCCTTTTCCCCCTCATAATTCCACAAGTCGACCTTGAAACCCGCGAGCCCGTTCTGTTTCTGCAGCGCTTTCTGGTTGTGGTTGGGTGCCATGCACCCATTATCGTATATTTCGCCTTACATTTCAAATAGCTTGATGATGGGCATCTCCTTGATGCGCAGCACGCCGTCGAGGGGCTTGATCTTGGCGGCGATGTTGCGGTCGATCTCGGCGAAGCTGGCGCCCTGCATCAGCAGCACCAAGTCGAACTGGCCCTCGAGGCAGTCGCAGGAAACGACCTGCTCGTTGATGTACAGCGTGGGGTAGACGCTCTCCAGCTTGTCCTTCTCGATCTCCAGGAAGACGTAGGAAGAGGCGCTCATGGCGAAGTTGGCGTTGCCGGCGGCCTCCGCCCCCTGTTTGTCGCGGCCCATGGCCTTGTCGAAGGTGCCGATGATGTCGGCGGCGCTGCTCGAAAGACGCGGCAGCTCGACGGGCAGGAGGGCGACCTCCTTGACGCCGGCGACTTTCCTGATCCGGTCGTTGACCAGGGACTGGATCTCGGAGAGGCTCCCGGCCTGCAGAAGCAGGGCCAGGTCATAGTCGCCCTTGAGGGCGTCGCAATAGAGCACGTTGTCCATGAAGTACAGTTCCTGATAGGCCGCGGCCAGGTCGGCGGAAGCGTCGAAGTTCAGCAACGCGTAGGCGCTGACCGCCTTCTCGCCCGCGGGCTCGACGCCCGCCTCGGCGGCGGCCGCCGGGGCGCCGACAGGGTCGGGAAGCCCGGCGAGGATCTGGGTCAGCTCGTCGACCGTGAAGGGCTTTTCCAAATAGGCGTCGGCGCGCTCGGTCTTGGCTCCCGCCTCGGTGGCGTCATTGCCGAAACCGGTGATGACGACCACGGGGAGCTCGGGATAGTTGAACTTGATCACCTTGAGCAGCTTGATGCCGTCGATGTCGGGAAGGCGGACATCCACGATGACGTAATGCAGGGGGGTCTTGTTCTTCCTGAACGATTCCAAGGCCTTCAGGCCGCACATGCCGCTCGCGCACGATTCGGTCTCGTATCCCTTCTGCATCAAGCCGATGGCCAGGCTGCGCTGCAGGGAGGCTTCATCGTCGATCACCAGGACTCTTTTCTCATTCATTTTATTCTCCTTAAAAAAAACGTTTTTCGGCCGCTCGAAGCAGGCCTGATCAAGTGTAAGCAATAGGAATGCCAAGTATAAAATAAGAGGGAAACAGGGCTTTTTCAACCGACCTGCCTGTCGCCGGCAAGTTATTCTGTATGAAAAGTTTACGACAATCCAGAAAAATCTTTTGCTGAAGGGGTTCTTCGTGTTTGTAAACAAAATGAGCGCTTTTCGCATGCCTCCTTTCCCGTGAAAACAAAGGGGATCGTGCTGTATAAAATATTTCTATTTGCTTTTTTTATATCCAATATAATAAAATCTTCTTTCCCGGCTTCAACCGGCAAGGTAATGAAGGGAAAATGCGGATTGAGTTTGCCAGGCAGTTTTGCTACTGTTAGCCTTCCGGGAGGTGGCCCCGATGTACAAAATCGTTGAAAAGGCGTTTCTGTCGGAGAATGTGGTCAGACTGGTCGTCGAGGCGCCGCTGATCGCAGAGAAACAAAGCCCGGGACAATTCGTGATCGTGCGCACCGACGAAAAGGGAGAACGTATCCCGTTGACCATTGCCGACGCCGACCGGGAGCGCGGTACCATCACCCTGATCGTGCAGCGGGTCGGCACCTCCTCGCACAAGATCTCCCTCCTCAACGTCGGGGACGGGTTGCTCGACGTCTCGGGGCCGCTCGGCCGGCCGACCCATGTTGAAAGGAAGGGCACGGTGATCGCCTGCGGCGGCGGGGTGGGCATCGCCCCGCTTTATCCCATCGCCCGGGCGTTCAAGGCCGCCGGCAACAGGCTGATCGCCGTCCTGGGGGCCAGGACGCGGGAACTGCTGATCCTGGAAAAGGAGATGCGAGACTTCGCCGACGAGACCCTCGTCCTGACCGATGACGGCTCCTACGGCAAAAAGGGCGTCATCACCCTCGGCATCGGCGAGGTGCTGGAGCGCGAGCCCGTCCATCTGGTTGTGGCCATCGGTCCGGCGGTGATGATGAAGTTCGTCGCCCTGCTGACCAAAAAGCACAACGTCCCGACCCTCGCCAGCCTGAACACCATCATGGTGGACGGCACCGGCATGTGCGGCGCCTGCCGCGTCTCGGTGGGGGGCAAGACCCGCTTCGTCTGCGTCGACGGCCCCGAGTTCGACGCCCATGAGATCGATTACGACGAGATGATCCAGCGCCTGAACACGTACCGGGACGATGAAAAGCGATCGTATGACGCGTACCTCAAGACGCTGTCCTGAAGGAGAGTCCCCATGCCGGCCGATATCCAGGAAATGAGCGCGGACCGTAAACAGGAATGGCGCGAGAGCCTGCGCGCGGGGCTGAGCGCCAAGGAGCGCAGCGCCCTGCCGCGGGTCAAGATGCCCGAACTGGAAGCCGCCGCCAGGATCCGCGGCTTTCGCGAGGTCAACAGCGGCCTGAGCCCGGAAATGGCGGTGCAGGAGGCGAAGCGCTGCCTCGACTGCGCCACCCCTTCCTGCGTGTCGGGCTGCCCGGTGAACATCAACATCCCCGGCTTCATCAAGCGCATCGAGGCCGGCGATTTCCTGGGCGCGGCAAGGAAGCTGAAGGAGACCAACGCCCTGCCCGCCGTCTGCGGCCGGGTCTGCCCGCAGGAGATCCAGTGCGAGGCCCACTGCGTCTACCACAAGATGAAAAAGGCGCCCGTGGCCATCGGCTACCTGGAGCGCTTCGCCTCCGATTGCGAGCGGCAGGCCGGAGCGGTCCCGGCGCCGGTACCCGGCGGCAACGCGGGTGTCCGCGTCGCCGCCATCGGCTCGGGCCCGGCCAGTCTTACGTTCGCCGGGGCGATGGCCAGGCTGGGCTACCGGGTGACCGTTTTTGAGGCCCTGCACGAGCTCGCCGGCGTGCTCAGCTACGGCATCCCCGAGTTCCGCCTGCCCAAGAGCATCGTGCGTTCCGAGATCGCCTACCTGCAAGCGATCGGCGTCGAGTTCTCCCGCAACGTCGTCGTCGGCAAGACGCTCACCATCGAGGAGTTGCAGGCCCGGGGATTCCAGGGCTTCTTCATCGGCAGCGGCGCCGGGCTGCCGAAGTTCATGCATATTCCCGGCGAAAACGCCATCGGCGTCTACTCCTCCAACGAGTATCTCACGCGCGTCAACCTCATGAAGGCCTACCAGTTCCCGGAATTCGATACGCCGATCGCGCGGGGACGGAGGGTGGCCGTCATCGGCGGGGGCAACACGGCCATGGACTCGGTGCGCACGGCCGTGCGCCTCGGCGCCGAGAAAGCCATGATCGTCTACCGCCGGTCGGAACAGGAGATGCCGGCGCGCATCGAGGAAGTGCACCACGCCAAGGAGGAGGGGGTCGAATTCCTGACCCTGACCAATCCCGTCGAATACCTGAGCGACGAATCGGGCCGCGTGAAGCAGATGCGCGTGCAGAAGATGGGACTGGGCGCGGCCGACGACTCGGGGCGGCGGCGGCCGGTGGCACTCGCCGGCTCGGAGTACCTGATCGACGTGGACACGGTGGTGGTCGGCGTGGGCACCGACCCCAATCCGCTGATCCCGCGCTCGGTCCCGGGCCTGGAGGTCAGCAAGTGGGGGACGATCGTGGTGGACGAGGAGACGATGCAGACGGCGCTGCCGGGGATCTACGCCGGCGGCGACATCGTCCGCGGCGGGGCCACCGTGATCCTGGCCATGGGCGACGGCAAGAGGGCCGCCGAGTCGCTGCACCGCCGGCTGCAGGACGGGCCTGCGGCCCGTTAGGCGCGGCGGCTATTCGTCGCCGGGTTCGCCGGCGCTGCCTGCGCCCCGGGGGGCAACCGGCCCGTACTCGACCTTGAGCAGGGTCAGCCCCTTGGCCGGAGCCGTTTGCCCGGCCCGGCGCCTGTCCTTGGCGGCAAAGATGGCGGGTATGTCGGCGGGGGCGATCTTGCCGCGGCCTACGTCGATGAGCGTCCCGACCATGTTGCGCACCATGTAGCGCAGGAAGCTCTTGCCGCGCACGGTGAAGGTGATCTCCTCGCCGCGGACGCGCATGGAGAATTCATCGATCTCGCGAACCTTCTTCTTCCCCGGCTCGTCGGAGGAGAAGGAGGTGAAATCCCTGGCCCCGACGAAGTGCCGCGCCGCCCGGCGCATGGCCTTCAGGTCGAGGGGGTAGGGCAGGTGCAGGGCGAAGCGCTGGTTGAAGGGCGACTGCACCGGACCGGTGAAGATGCGGTAGACGTAGGTCTTGCGGACGGCGCCGAAGCGGGCGTTGAAGGACTTGTCCATCAGCTCGCACTCCATGATGCGGATGTCGTGAGGCAGCAGCGAGTTCATGGCGCGCATGAGCGACTCGGGGGCGATGGCGACCGGCAGGTGGAAATTGGCGGTCAGCCCGCTGGAATGGACGCCGGCGTCGGTGCGCGAGCTGCCGGTCACCAGCACCTGCTTCTTGGCGATGACCTTCAGCACCCGGATCAGCTCGGCCTGCACCGTGGGGTATTCAGGGGTCTGGAACTGCCAGCCGTAGTATTCTGTGCCGTCGAAATGTACGACCACGCGGTAGTTGTGGACCATGATCGGCTTCCGTCCGCTATTCCCGGCCGCGGAACAGGGCGAGGATGCCCGCAAGGGCCTCTTCGGGTCCGGCCACGGCAATGACCCCCGGGATGTCCCAGGTCTCGATGCCGAACACTTTCCTGCCGTAAATCTGGGTATAGGCGATCTCGGAAAGGGTGCCGTAGGATCCGGCGATCGCCACCAGCGCGTCGGAATTCAGCACCACCAGGGCATTGCGCAGGTAACCCAGGCCGGTGGCGATGGCCACGTCGGTGAAGGGGTTCGCTTCCAGGGCCGACCGGCCCGGCAGGATGCCGATGACCCGTCCGCCCGCCGACTTGGCCCCGCGGGCCGAGGCCTCCATCACCCCTTTCATGCCGCCGTTGACCAGCACGAAGCCGTTCTCGGCGACGAGACGGCCCATGGTCTCGGCCAGGCGCAGGTGCCGAGGCTCTGGAGCGCTGCCGCCGATCAGTCCGATCCTCTTGGCAGCGGGGGACTCGGCGGCAGTTTGGGAGTTCAAGCCGGGAATGGCTTCAGACGGCCTTCTTGACCTTGCCGGAGCGGATGCAGGCAGTGCAGACACGCAGCGATTTCACCTTGCCGTCGACCACGGTCTTGACCTTTTGCAGGTTCGGTTCCCAGCGCCGGTTGGTCAATTTATGGGAATGGCTGACGTTATGGCCGTAGGCCGGCTTTTTCCCGCATATATCGCATTCCTTTGCCATGAGAAGGCCTCCTTTTCGAAAAGACATCTCATTTTACACTGTTCACCCGAAAAAATCAATCCCGCCACCCCGATCAGCGGGGCTTCTTGCCCCGCTATCGGGGGTTGAATAGCCTACGGGACCCTGTCGCCCGTCTCAGCCCAGAATGACGGTCCGCGCCAGGAGCAGGGCCAGCATGACATAAGCCCCGGCCAGAACGTCGTCGGTCATGATGCCGATGCCGCGCGGGAGCGCTTCGCTCCGGCTCACCGGGAACGGCTTGACGATGTCCAGGATGCGGAACAGGAAGAAGGAGGCGATATAATAGCCGGGATGGCGCGGCACGAGCCACAGGCTGACCATCTGTCCGGCCACCTCGTCGATGACGCAGGGGCGAGGATCCTTTTCCGCGTAATGGCGTTCCGAGATCGAGGCGGCGGGAACGCCAAGGGCGTAGACGACTGCCGTGGCGGCCGCCAGGACAAGGAAAGGGGCCCGTGAGAGGGGGGTGAAATAGACCAGCAGGGCCGTGATCGCCGAAGCCCAGGTTCCCGGAGCGACGGGCAGGAAGCCGGCGCCGAAAAAGGAGGCGAAGGCAAGGCCGATTTTTTTCATGGTTTCACTCCACGCAGCATTTCTTTCTCGAAGCCGGAGATGCGCACCGGGAACATTTTTGCTCCCTCGCGAAAACGGCCGGGCACCCGGCAATGGCCGTCGACTTCCGGGGCCTGCGCCCAGACACGGCCGATGGTGGAGTCGTGGGTCCAGGGGCCTAGGGGGAGGAAGTCGAGGGTTCGCCCGGCCAGCCGGCGGTTGAAGCGGCGCAGGTTGCGGTCGGAGACTTCGAGCAGGCTGCGCCTGCGCTCGGCAATCGTGCCCGCGCTCCTGCGGCCGGGGAAGGCAAAACTGGCGGTGTTTTCCTCTGGGGAAAAGGCGAAGGCGCCGATGCGCTCCAGGGCCGCCTCGGCGGCGAAGTCGAGCAGCCTGCGGAAATCGTCCTCGCTCTCGCCGGGAAAGCCGACGATGAAGGTGCTGCGCAGGACGGCGCCCGGGAAGCGCCGGCGGATGTCGCGCACCAGGCGCAGGTTGCGCTCAGGGCCGCCGCCGCGGTTCATTTTCTTCAGGATCCGCGGCGAAACGTGCTGAAAGGGCAGGTCGAAGTACGGCAGCACCGTCGGTTGCGCGAAGCCGTCGAGGATATCCGGGGTCACCTCCTCGGGCATCAGGTAGAGGACGCGCAGCCAGCGGAAGGCGAGCGCCGAAAGCTCCTTGAGCAATAGCGGCAGCTGCGGCGCCTTGCCCCGGTCGCGGCCGAAATAAGTCGAATTCTGTGAGATAAGGTTCAGTTCCTCCACGCCGCGCCGTTTCAGCGCCTCGGCTTCGCGCAGGACGGAGGCGACGGGACGCGAACGAAACCGACCGCGGATGGCCGGGATGGCGCAGAAGCTGCAGGCCATATCGCAGCCCTCGGAGATCTTGATGAACGAGGTCCGGGCCGGGGTGAACGCCAAACGGAGGTGGCGGTCGTCGTAGAGGAACGGAGCGCGGTCGGGGTACGGGATCGGCCGCTCGCCGGCGATGGCGTCCGCCAGCGCCTCCATGTCGTTGACGCCCCAGAGGATGTCGGCGGCGGCGAAGGTCTCCCGCAGGTCGCGGTGATAGCGCTGGATCAGGCAGCCGAAGACGGCCAGGCGCCGGATCTCCCCTTTTTCTTTGCGCTCCAGCGCCGACAGGATCTCGCCGATGCTCTCCTCCTTGGCGTCGCGGATGAAGCCGCAGGTATTGATGATCAGCCAGTCTGGGGATTCGTACTCGGAGACGACCGCCAGGCCGCGCTGCTGGAGCATGCCGGCCAGCACCTCGCTGTCGACGGTGTTCTTGAAGCAGCCCAGACTGACGAAGGCCGCGCGGGTAGGGGCTGCGTTGCGCTTTTCTTTCATGGGGAATGGCCTTTCTCCGTTCGCCGTCCCATTGTAGCAAACCCACGCGCCAATGGCAAATGACGCGCCAGCCTGGGAAATCGGCCCCGATTGACTGCTCAAATCTTCTATGCTATATCAGCTGTGTATTACTGTCGAAATAGAAAAAGGAGGAAATGATGAGCGCATCGGATCGTAAATCAGGCGGCAGGAAATACAAGATCGCCTGGCTGCCCGGCGACGGCATCGGCAGGGACGTGATGGAGGCGGCGAAGATCGTGCTGGACAAACTGCGTTTCAACGCCGAGTACATTCCCGGCGACATCGGCTGGGAATTCTGGTGCCAGGAGGGCGACGCCTTCCCGCAGCGCACCATCGACCTGCTCAAAAGCGTCGATGCCGCCATGTTCGGCGCCATCACCTCCAAGCCGGTCAAGGCGGCCGAGGCCGAGCTGGCCACCGGGCTGAAGGGAAAAGGCCTGGTCTACCGCTCGCCCATCGTGCGCATGCGCCAGCTCTTCGATCTCTGGACCTGCCTGCGCCCCTGCAAGGCCTATCCCGGCAACCCCCTCAATTACAAGGAAGGAATCGATCTGGTGGTTTTCCGCGAGAACACCGAGGACCTCTACGCGGGCGTCGAGTTCAGCCCGGTGCCGCAGGAGGTCAAGGATGTGCTGCTGAAGAGCGCCAAGGGCTTCGCCGCCTTCAAGGATGTCGCCCTGGACCAATACGCCATCACCTGCAAGATCAACACCCGCAAGGGTTCGGAACGGATCATCCGCGCCGCTTTCGAGTACGCCAAGAAGCACGGCTACCCCAAGGTCACCGTCATCCACAAGGCCAACGTGGTACGCGCCACCGAGGGGCTTTTCCTGGAGATCGGCAAGGAAGTGGCCAAGGACTACCCGGGGATCCAGATGGACGACGCCAACATCGACGCCATCTGCATGTGGCTGCTGAAGAACCCCAAGAACTACTCGGTGCTCGTGGCCACCAACATGTTCGGCGACATCGTTTCCGACCTTTGCGCGCAGATGGTGGGCGGGCTGGGGTTCGGCTGCTCGGGCAACATCGGCGACAAGTTGGCGGTCTTTGAGCCCACCCACGGCTCGGCGCCCAAGTACGCCGGCCAGTACAAGGCCAACCCCATCGCCACCATCCTGGCCGCCAAGATGATGCTCGATTGGCTGGGAGAGAGGGAGATGGGCGCCCGCATCGAAAAGGCCGTGGCCGGGGTCATCGCCGAAGGCCGGGTGCGCACGTACGACATGGGCGGCAGCAACAAGACCCTGGAGATGGCCGAGGCGATCGCCGCCAAGCTGTAAGCCGGGAACGAAAGACAACGACAGCCGCATGAACAGGGAGAACGCCCGATGAACGAGATCAGGATCCACGAGGTCGGCCTGCGCGACGGGCTGCAGATCGAGAAGCAGACGGTGCCGCTGGAGAAGAAGGCGGAGTGGGTCGAGGCCCTTCTCGCCGCCGGCATCGGCATCGTCCAGCTGGGCTCCTTCGTCAACCCGGAGAAGGTGCCGCAGATGGCCGACAGCGACAAACTTTTCACCCGTTTCGCCGGGCCCGGAAGGAGGCCCGCCGGCACCGTCTTCTCCGGCCTGGTGCTGAACGAGCGGGGCCTGGAACGCGGCCTGGCCTGCGGCGTCGACCTGTTCTGCATGGGGGTTTCGGCCAGCGACACCCACAGCCGCAAGAACACCGGCAAGGGGACCGAGGAGGCGGCCGGGCAGATCGTGGCCATGGCCGCCTCGGCCCTGAAGGCCGGCAAGGCCGTCCAGGCCTCGATCCAGTCGGCGTTCGGCTGCGGCTTCGAGGGCCCCATTCCCGCCGAGCGGGTGCTGGCCATCGTCGACCGCTACCTGGAGGCCGGCATCCGCAACATCAGCCTGGCCGACACAGCGGGCCACGCCTACCCGCCGCAGGTCGAGGCGCTGTACGGCGAAATCCGCAAGCGCGACGCCGGCGTCGAGCTGGCCTGCCATTTCCACAACACCTACGGCCTGGGGTTGGCCAACTGCTACGCCGCCCTGCGCGCCGGCGTGAGGTACTTCGAGTCGGCGCTCGGCGGCCTGGGCGGCTGCCCCTTCACCAAGGTGGCGGCGGGCAATGTCTGCACCGAGGACCTGGTCCACTCGCTTCAGCGCCAGGGCCTGGCGGCCGGGATCGACCTGGAGAAGCTCCTGGCCGCCGCGCGCGACCTGTCGGCCTACTTCGGCCGCGAGCTGCCCGGCTTCATCCTCAAGGCAGGATCGATCGTGAACTTCAAGAAAGGGCAATGAAGGAGGGAATGCCATGAAACTGCTGGAAAAGGTCAGGGTCCTCGACCTCACCAACGTTCTTTCCGGGCCGTTCTGCACCATGCACTTGGCCCTGCTGGGGGCCGAGGTGATCAAAATCGAGAACCCCGATGGCGGCGACCTGGCGCGCAAGCTGGGCAATGTCAACGGCCTGAACAAGCAACTGATGGGCACCAGCTTCCTGGCGCAGAACGCCAACAAGAAGTCGCTGACCCTGAACCTCAAGTTCCCCGAGGCCAAGGAGGTCTTCCGCAAGTTGGCCAAGACCGCCGACGTGGTGGTCGAGAACTTCCGCCCCGGGGTCATGGCCCGCCTGGGATTCTCCTACGAGGAGCTCGCCAAGATCAACCCGCGCCTGGTCTACTGCGCCATCTCCGGCTTCGGCCAGAGCGGGCCCGACGCCTTCAAACCGGCCTACGACCAGATCATCCAGGGCCTCTCGGGCGTGATGGCCGTCAACGGCGACGAGCGGCTCAACCCCCTGCGAGCCGGCTTCCCTGTCTGCGACACCGTCGGCGGGCTGAACGCGGCGTTCGCCATCATGGCCGCCCTCTTCCACCGCGAGCGCAGCGGCGAAGGGCAGTTCATCGACATCGCCATGCTCGACTCGATCATGCCGCTCATGGGCTGGGTGGCGGCCAACCTGCTGATCGGCGGCCAGCAGCCGGTGCTGATGGGCAACGACAATTTCACCGCCGCCCCCTCGGGGACCTTCCGCACCCAGGACGGCTACGTCAACATCGCCGCCAACCAGCAGAAGCAGTGGGAGGACCTGGCCGACGCCCTGGGCGTGCCGGAGCTCAAGACCGATCCGCGCTTCCAGGAGCGCGACACGCGGAAAAGCAACCGCAAGCAGCTCACGCCGCTGCTGGAGGAGAAGCTGGCCCAGAAGCCCACCGAACACTGGGTGGAAGTGCTGAACGAGAGGGGCATCCCCACCGGCGACATCTACGGCCTGGAAAAGGCGCTGCTGCAGCCCCAGAGCCAGCACCGCCAGGTGATCGCCACGGTCAACGAGCCGGGCATCGGCGACATCAAGCTGTTCAACCTCACCGCCAAGTTCTCCAAGACCCCGGCCCAGATCGATGCCCCGCCCCCGCGCCTTTCGGCGCACACCACGGCTATCCTGAAGGAGCTGGGTTACGGGGAGGACGATATCCGCGCGTTCAAGGAAAAGGGCGCCATCTGAGCGCCCGCATCGATAGAAGGAGGCAATCCATGGCAATGACGATGGTAGAGAAAATCCTGGCCCGGGCCAGCGGGCAGGCGGCGGTCAAGGCCGGCGACGTGCTGGAGCCCAAGGTCGACCTGGCCATGTCGCACGAGAACGGGGCGCTGGTCATCAACCAGTTCAACGAGATCTTCAAGGACACCGGCCTCGAGGCCAGGGTGTGGGATCCCGCGAAGATCGCCATCATCTTCGACCACCGCGTGCCGGCGGAAAGCTCGAAGACGGCGACCAACCAGAAGAAGATCCGCGACTTCGTGGCCCGGCAGGGGATCACCAAGTTCCACGACATCCGCGGCGACGAGGGCGGCATCTGCCACCAGATCCTCCCCGAAAACGGCTACGTGCTGCCTGGGCAGGTGGTGGTCGGCACCGACAGCCACACCACCAGCCACGGCGCGCTCGGGGCGTTCTCCTTCGGCATCGGCGCCACCGAGATGGCGGCGGTCTGGGCGCTGGGCAAGATCCTGAACGTCGAGGTCCCCGGCACCATCAAGGTGAAGGTCGAGGGAGCGCTGCCGCGCGGCGTCGAGCCCAAGGACATCATCCTGCACCTGGTGGGCAGGCTGACCGCCGAGGGGGCCAACTTCAAGGTCATCGAGTTCCACGGCTCGACCATCCGCAACATGTCCACCTCGGGCCGCCTCGTCCTCTGCAACATGACGGTGGAGGCCGGCGCCACCTCGGGCATCGTGCCGCCTGACGCCGAAACGGTCCATTACCTCAGGGGCGAGGCCGGGGTGAAGAACATCCCGCCGCTGTTCGGGCCTGATGCCGACGCCGTCTATGACCAGGTGATCGAGATCGACGCCTCGAAGCTCGAGCCGCAGATCGCCTTTCCGCACACCGTGGACAACGTCAAGCCCATCGGCGAGGCCAAGGGCATCAAGGTCCAGCAGATCGTGATCGGCTCGTGCACCAACGGACGCCTCGACGACCTGGCCAGCGCCGCCGCCATCCTGAAGGGCAAGAAAGTGGCCCGGGGCGTGCGCATGCTGGTCTTCCCTGCCTCCAGCCGCATCTACCAGCAGGCCCTGAAAAAAGGGTATGTGGAGACCTTCATGAAGGCCGGTGCCGTGGTGATGAACTCGGGCTGCGGCCCCTGTCTGGGCGTGCACCAGGGGGCGCTGGCCGACGGCGACAAGGCCCTGGCCACCACCAACCGCAATTTCAAGGGGCGCATGGGCAATCCCAACGCCGAAGTCTATCTCAGCTCCGCTGCCACCGCCGCCGCCTCGGCCCTGACCGGCGAGATCACCGACCCGCGCACGGTGACGGCCGCCAAGCCCAGGGCGGCCGCCAGGAAGGCGAAGCCCGCGAAAACCAAGCCGATCGTGAAGAAAGCCAAGCCCAAGGCCCTGAAGCGCAAGACCGTTGCCAAAAAGGCGAAAGCCAAGTCTGCCCGCAAGCCGGCCAAGAGAGGGAGGAAATAACCATGGCAAAAGTCGTTTTGAAACTGGGCGCCGACATTTCGACTGATATCATCTATCCCGGCCGCTTCATGGCCACCGTGCTCCCCAGCGAGACGCCGCAATTCGCCTTCGCCGACATGGATTTCAACAAGAAGCTCAAGGCCAGGGAGATCGAGCCGGGCAGCTTCATCGTGGCCGACAAGAACTTCGGCTGCGGCTCCTCGCGCGAGCAGGCCGCGTCCTGCCTGACCGGCTGGGGCCTGAAGGTCATCGCCAAGAACTTCGCCCGCATCTTCATGCAGAACTCGATCAATGTCGGTCTGAACATGGTGATCTGCCCGGGCATAGAGGCCGGGGAGGGCGATGAGCTGGAGATCGAGGGCGGCAAGGTGGTCAACCGGACCAGCGGCAGGAGCTTCGACATCGTCCCCATGCCCGCGGCCCGGCAGGCGATCATCGACGCCGGGGGCCTGATCCCCTTCGCCCGCAAGCTGGTTCTCGAGGCCAAGGGCAAGGCCTGAGCCGGTTGGGCCTTAACGTCAGGGACGCGCTGGCCTCGGTCGCCAGGGCCTTCGCCGATTTCCTGCTGCACGTCGGGTCCTTCGTGGCCTGCGGCTTGGTTGCGCTCGCCGAATTCGCGGCGCTGCTGGTCGCCTTGCGCGCAGCCGGCCTCCACGGCCCTATCGCCGCTCCCCTGCTGGCGGCCCTTGTCGTGCTGGCCGGGGGGCTGACCCTCGCCGCCTGGGAGCGCTTTTTCTTCCGCAGCCGGGCGGCCATGCTTTTCGCCTTTGCCGGCCGGGGCGCGGGCCGGTCCGGCGCCGGTCCCAGGGAGATGTTCCCCGACGGAGCCAGCTGGGCGCGGGCAGGCCGCCGGCTGCGCCGGGCGCTGGTCGCCTTGCGCCGCGACAGCGAGTCCCCTGCCTCACGGGCCTGGGCTTCCGCGCGGCTCGCCGAGGCGGCGTTCTGCCGCGCCATCCTGGTGCTGGCCATTTCTCGGGGGAAAGCCGAGCGCACAAGCGGAGCGGCCGAGGCGCTGGCCCTGTACTGGCGACAGGGCGTTGAGACCCGGAAGATGGCGGTCCGTTGGCTGCGCTTCTCCGCCTCGGCCCAGGCGCTGCTGTTCGCCGTGCTCGCCCTGGCCAATGTGCTGATCTTCAGCCAGGCCGGCGCGCCGCAGGCGATCGGCGTCGCCTTGGCCGTCGTCGTGGCCTGGCCGCTGCACCGGGCCTTCTTCGCGCCCCTGGCCCTGGCCGGGGTCAGCGCCTGCCTGCTGGAGGAAACCCGCGGCCAGGAGCCCGACGTCGAACTAAGTCAGAGGATCGCTCTCCTGCTTACTCCCTGACCTCGACCGCCTGGATGGCGGTGCGGCCGAAGTATTGCGGGTGGTACATGCCCTGGGCGACGGCCGGCATCCAGGTGAAGCGGCCCGCGTACATGGCCTTGATGAAGTAGACCAGGCGCATCGGCCCCTGCATGGAGTAGGTGTAGAAGACAAGGCGGTCGTCGGCGTTCTCCTGCCTCGCCCACGGTTCACGGTAGGCGCTTCTGTGCCGGGTGTTGAATTCCTTCAGGTTGCGGGTGGTGGCGATGTCCTGGCGCAGCAGCTCGAAACCGGCGGCCAACGGCTCGTCGATCACCCCGTAGGGGACCTCCTTGTCGGACCTGAGCAGCAGTTCCACCATGTAGACATGGCCGAGCTGGAAGCCATCGACCGCCTGCCCCTTCTCGTCGTAGACGTTGCGCCGGATTTCGATGCCGCGGCTCTTGCTGCCGGCACTGGCCAGCTTCCAGGTCAGTTCGCTGCTGACATAGACCGGTTCGTCGGCCCGGACCAGGACCTCGAACGGCTCCTTCCGCCCCCCCAGTTTTTTCTGGACGACGAGGGCGTCCCGGCTGCCGGCGAACTCCTTGGCCGCCTTCTCCCCCAGCAGGCCTATCTCGGCCCTGCGGGCCGTCGTCTTTTCCACCTGCTTCAGGTATTCGTCCATGGCGCTGAGGATCCAGAAGTTGGTCTGGGTGGTGTTCCAGTCGTGGGGCTCGGCCTCGAGGAGCCAGTTGACGATGCGCTCGGCCAGGACGTGCCCGCGCTCCACCTCGAGGACGGCCTGCAGCAGCAGGGCGGTAACGAAGCGCGAGGAGTAGAAGGGGTAGTCGCGGTGGTACCTGAATTCGCCTGCGTCGAAATAGGCGAAATCGGCCTCGACCTGCAGGCTGCTGTTGAATTCGGATAGCATGGACTGGCGCAGGTCGGGCCCGACCTGCTGGTTGTTCAGGGCGCGGTACAGGAAGGCCCGCCCCTGGATGGGCAGAGTGTCGCGCTCGGCGGCCAGCTTCTTCAGTTTTTTGCCGTCGGCCTTTTTTTGCAGGCTCAGCACGAACTGGTAGAAGCTCTCGCAGGCCTTGTCCAGATCGGCCCTTTGCAGGTAGCCGGACAGCTTCTGCACCAGCTGCGGGTCGACCTTGAAGCCGTGCTCCCGGGCCAGGTGCAGCGCCCACAGCACGTAGGCGGTCAGGTAATCCGAGGAGTATCGCCCGCCGCGGTAGTAGGAGAGGGCGCCGTCGCTGTTCATGAACTCGGGGATGACCTTCAGGTAGCCCTCGATCTCGCCGCGGACCTGCGCCTGGTCCAACCCCAGCTCCAAACGCCCGGCGAGCAGCGGGCTGAGGGCCAGGAAGGGCATTACCTTCGAGGTGCGCTGCTCGAGGCACTCATAGGGATAGAAAACAAGCTTCCTCGCTATGTTGACCGCCGGCCGCAGGATGGACGGGGCGGCCTTGATGGAAAGGGACAGCTGCTCGCCTTCCGCCTGGGGCGCGATCATTTTTTTCACGCTCCTGCCGCTGGCGAAGTCGAGCAACGTCTCGCTGACCAGGCGGTCGGTCACGGCAAGCTTTTTTCCCAGCCCGTCCCTGTCGGCGGCGCTGACCGCGAAGAAATCGATCTTGGCCTCGCCGACGCGGTCGGCCAGGAAAGGAAAGCGGAACAGGTCGTTGGTGCGGGCGCCCAGGGCCCGCTGGATTTGGGCGGGGCCGCTGATGGCGATTCCCTCGGGCCTGGCCAGAAGACGGACCTGGAGTTCCTTCGCCGTGCGGTTGCTGAGCTGGGCTCCGGCGCTGAACTCGTCGCCCTGTCGGGCGAATTCGGGCATGGCTTCGCTGATCAGCAGGTCCTTGCTGACGACGAGCTTCCTTTCGGCCGCTCCGAAGCGCTCCCCGCCGTAGGCCACGGCCATGATGCGGTAGGTTGACAGCTGGTCGGAGCTTGCGAACTCGATGAGGGCGTTGCCGGAGTCGTCGCTCTCGGCGGTCTTGAAGAAGAGGACCGGGCGGAAATCACGGCGTACGCGGATGCCGGCGTCCTCGCCGCCGCTCATCGCATCGGCTGCTTCCTTCTCGTCCTTCATCCGCGCCCTGCTCTTCATCTCCTGGGCCATGGGTGCCGGGGCGACTTCCCCGAGCTTGCCGCCCAGGGCCCCCTCACCCATTTCAAGCCGGTCGCCATCTTCCCAAAAGGGGGCGGCCGAAGTGGGGATCAGCGCGATGTTGGCCTGCTGTCGGCTCTTGCCGTCGACGAAGATGCCGGCCTGCAGGGAGGCATGAAACCCCTCGGCCTCGGCCCTGAGGGCATAGCGGCCTGAGGCGAGGCCGTGGAAGGCGAAATAGCCCTGGCGGCTTGTGACCGCGGAGCGCAGCCTGCGGAACGTCCCGTCCTCCAGGGTCACGGTGGCGCCGGCCAGCGGCAAGGCGTCGGGGCGGCTCACGCGGCCGAACAGGACGGGCCCTGCCGCCAGGTCGATGTCCAACTGGGGATGCGCGAAGGTCCAGCGGTTGAAGTGCTTCGAGTAATAGGTTTGGATCCCGCCGCGGCCCAGCGGCGAATCGTAGTAGAAGCGCTGCAGGGGGTCGGGGGTGCGGTAACCCTGCAGCGAGAGGTTGCCCTCGTCCACGGCGTAGACGAACAGTTTCGCCCTGGCTCCCCGGCCCTGCGCATCGCGGACCCGGACCCGGACTTTCGCCTGGCTGGCCGGCTTCATCTCTTCCGGGCAGTCCAAGCCGATGCGCAGGGCCTTGTGGTCGTCCCGAACCTGGAAATCCCTGGATGCCTCCTCGGAGACGTTGTCTTCGTACATGGCCACGACGCCGACGCGGATGCCCGGGAAGTACTCCTTTTTTACCGGGATCTCCAGTGGCGTCATCTTTTTCAACGGCATGACCCAGGAGTCGAGCACCTCGCCGCGCTCGACGGTAACCAGCGCCTGCCCCTCCCGTGGCGAGCGGATGAAGCCCTTCAACATGCCGCCGCTTTCCAGCGTCTCTTCCTGCGATTCGATGAGCAGCCGTTCGTCCTGGACGGCATAGCCGCTGTCCCAAGCGAAGAACCCGTCCGAGGTCGAGACGACCCGGCCCGAGGAGTCGGCGGCGTCGACGCGCAGGACGTAGTGGCCTGCTTTGGGCACGCGGAAGACATGGGTCATCTTCTGCTCGACAAAGACGTCGTCCGGGCCAGCGACTTGCGCCAGCCTGCGCCGGTGGTTTTCGTAATCGTCCCGGTAGAGGGTGACGCGGACCTCGCCGCTCGCCGGCCGGCCCAGGCTGTCCACCAGGGCCAGCTCCGCTCGAACGGGCTCCTTGGAATTTTGGTAATAGCCGAGCAGGATGCCCGCCGCCAGCCTGCCCGGGAAAAAGAGCGAGCGAGCGCGGGCGGTGAATTCCTTCCCCTCGGCCGACCTGGCGGTCGCGGTGAACCGCAGCTCGGCCAGGTAATTGGTCCTGGCAAAGCGGCTTAGCGGGATATCGAGTTCCGCCCTGCCCTCGGCGTCGAGCGTGATTGCGCCCAAAGCGGCCGGGTCGGCCTGCATCAGGTCGCGGTCGAGTCCGAAGGCGTGGCGTTCCAGACTGCCGGCGGCGAACGACCGGGCGGCCGCCGGCGCCAGCGACAGTTCGTGGGAACAGGCGTCGCCGGCCATGGGATTGCCGGCCAGGTAGGAGCCGCTGATCGCGGCCCTGAAGGAATCGGAAAAATGGTAGCGTTCGCCGACGTTGGCGATCGTCACCTCGAAGGTGTTGGGCTGGAAAGAATCGATCGTGACCTGGTGCTGCCCCTGCCAGCGTCCGCCGTCTTCGGCCCTGACCTGGATGCGGTAGCTTCCCTTCTTGCCGTTCGCGTCGGAGCGGTAAGGATAATGGAATCCGCCCAGGGCGTCGATTTCCAGGCGGTCGCTCTTCACCTTCTGCCAGTCTGGGCCCAGGATCTCGATGACGGCCGCCCTGGCCTTGGGCGAGGATATCCTCCCCGCCTCGTGCTCCTTGAGAATGCCGGCGACATGCACCGTGTCGCCCGGCAGATAGAAGTCGCGGTCGCTGAACACGGCGACGCGCAGCTCGCGGTTCTGTGCCGGCTCGCGGTCGAGGCGGGCCAGGGCCATGTCCCCCTGGGCGCTGTCCCTGGCCACCACCAGGTCGGAGGGGCCCAGCGCCTGGTCGGCGACCAGCACGCCGCAGGCCGATGCCCGGCCGAGAGGCAGCGTGCTCCCGTCACGGCGTTCCAGGAAGAACGGCCGGCCTGCGAGCGGGCGGCCGCTGCGGTTGTCGTAGAGCCAGAAGAGGGTTTGCCGCTGTCCGGCCTTGATCACCATGTCCATGTGGCGGCGATGGAACACCTCCAGGGCCGGCGGATCAACGGCCGGCAAGCGCAGCAGGCCGGCGTCGTTGCAGGCGTTGTACGGCTCGTAGCGCTGGGTCAGGAAGGCGAAGAACCCCAGCGGCGGGCCCAGCTCGCCATCGCGCAGGGCATAAGTGGTTGCCGCCTCGGGCAGGCCTGAGAAACTCTGCAGCAGCTCCCTCTCCAGGAGCTCGGACTGGAATTCCCGGCGTTGCAGGACGCCGAGGCCGCGGTCCCGCAGCAGGGCGCGGAAGTTCGGCTTGAACCTGAACAGCCGGACATCGGCCTTTTTCATGCTCTTGGCATGCAGGACCGGCTTGCCGTCCCGCAGGAAGAAGGCTAGGCGCGGGGAAC
This sequence comes from uncultured Clostridia bacterium, assembly GCA_964628035.1. Lineage (GTDB taxonomy): Bacteria > Acidobacteriota > Aminicenantia > UBA2199 > UBA2199 > UBA2199. The sequence continues at coordinate 270,248 of CAZVPI010000001.1, forward strand.
GGCTGGAGCAGACCCGGGCCTCGATCCCCAGGTCCTCGCCGAGCCGCTCCCCGTAGGCATTGGCCAGGCTGCCGTCGACCACGACGAGCAGTTTGTCCCCTGACGCCAGGAGGTCGTGGACGACCAGCCAGAGAGCGTCCGGCCCGTAGTAGCGCTCCGCGATCTCCGTTTTCAAGAGCGTCCTCGCTTCGCCCGAAACCCGGAACACGCGCACCTTGTCCTGGCCGGATTCCTCGGCCAGGGGGTTGGAGAAGGGAAGCCGGCACCTGGCTGAATCGGGGAAAAGGGTCAGCGGCTCCTGCCCAGAGTAGCGGAAGGGAGGCACCGTGGCGAAGGTGAAGGAAAATTCCTTGGCCGTGCCGGTGCTCCCTTCCCTGCCGTGAAAGCCCTTTTTGACCGTGAAGCCGTAACGGGTTCCCCGCTTCAGGGGCTGGGTGGGCCTGATCTCGATGGCGTCATCGCCTTTCTGCGCCAGTTGCAGGCCAGTTCGCGAACCGCTCTTCGTCTCCTTCATGGATACAAACTCGCGGGCGGCGTCTGCGGATACCGGCTGGTTGAAGCGCAGGATGATCGCGTCCTTCACCCAGACCTGGAAGCCCAGATCGGCGCCTGGGCCGAGGTCCATGAAGTACGCCTGCGTGGAAGGCCTGATCTCAACGGGATAGGCCTGGGGGGTGCTCCACTGCAGGCGCATCCCCCTGGCCAGGATCTTTCCTGAGAGAGATTGGGTCCCGGCGGGGATGGTGGCCGTGTAGGTGGTGGAGTAGCGGAAGCGGGACTTCGGCTTGAACGCAAGGGTGCGGTTGCCGCGCCAGCTGAACTCGCCCTGGACCGTAGGCGTGATCCTGACCAGAGCGGCGCCGTCCCGTTTCCCGCCCAGGGGCAGCATGTCGTCGGAGAAGGTGACAACGAGCTCCTTGCCTTCCAGGCTCTGCAATGCCCCTGAAAGGTTGGCGACCGCTTGCAGCTCCTCCCCCGCCGGATCGGAGGCCGGGCCGGCCGACAGGAAAACCGAAAGCATGGCCGCCAGAAAGATGGAATGGATTTTCATGTCCGCCTCCTTCGCTCGTGCCGTTCAGCCGGATCAGACGGCCGGCTCACGAGAATTGCCACGGAAATTTTTCCGGGACCGATTATGAGGGAAAGGCGGGGGATTTACAATCCTGGACGGGAATCAGCTGATCTCGAGATGGCGGGCGTAGCGGCAGGCGAGGACCTTCTCGTGGTAATCGTTGCCGGTGTGATGATAGCCGTTGTTGTACAGGATCAGGGCGCGAACCAGGTCGCCGCCGGTTTCCATCAGGTAGCGCTTCAGGATCGTCAGCCCCAGCTCGATGTTATAGTCGATTTCAAAGAGTTTCCTGCGGTCGATGTTGAGCTCGTCCTTCCAGACCGCGTAGTTCACCTGCATCAGCCCGCAGGCTCCGGCCTTGGACACGGCGCGGCGGTCGAAGCGGCTTTCGATGTAGATGACGGCCATGGTCAGGTAGGGATTGAAGCCGTGCTTGCGGCTCAGAGAGAAGACCGAGCGGGCGATGCGCGAAAACTCGGGCGAATGGAGGCGGTGGACGTTCTCCTGGAAGCGGTAGAATTCGGCCTTGGCAATGGCCTCCTGCTGGGCTTGGAGCTGGCCGTTGAGGTCGGCGACGACAGCCTGCAGGGAGCGGATGGTTTCCCGGCTTTCGGCCTGGCGGGCCGACAGGACGACGGCGCCGGCCAGGAAGATCCCGGCCATGCCGGCGAAAAACGCTACAATTCCGCGAAAGTTTTTTGGGAGATTCATCGTTTTCCTTGGGATGGAGTGTCTGAATTATAGCACGGAACGGTCCAGGGGTCAAGCCCCGGCCCGGCTTACTCCTCGATGTCGCTGCGGCGGATGCGGATGCTCCTCAGCCAGCTTTCCTGGGTTCTTTCCGGGGAATGGAAATGGATCGATAGGGGGCAGGAGCCGGTGAAGGCGCTGATCAGGGTGACGATGCCCAGAAGCCCCGCCCAGTTTTTATAGTAAATCCCAGCGCCGATGATCGCCAGCGAGACGGCCACCCGGATCCACTTGGCGACCGGGTTGGCGTTGCATCGAGTGTTTCTTGCCATGTGAAGATCCTATACCAAATCAGTCTCAGAATCAAGCCCGGAAGCCTTTGCCGCCGGCGGCCAGGCGCTGATAGAGGCCGATCAGCGGGGCGTTGGTCAGGCGGAAGTCGAACTGCCTGGAGCGGGCCAGAGAACGGGCGGCCAGCCGGGCTCTCTCCTGGGGCGATTCGAGGAGCGCTTTGAGCCCTGCGGCCAGGGCGCCGGGATCGGCCGGGGCGACCAGGACGCCGTGGCCGCCCACGACCTCGGGAATGCCGCCGCTGGCTGCAGCGACCACCGGCAGGCCCGAGGCCATGGCCTCGATGATGGCCGAGCCCATCCCCTCCAGGTTCGAAGGGTGGGCATAGATGTCCAGCGAACGATAAAATGAGGGCATGTCGGCGACGAATCCGCGGAGCCGGAAGCGGTCGTTGATCCCCAATTCGCTGATGCGCTGCTCCAGCAGGGGCCGCAGCGGTCCCTCGCCGGCGATGGAGAAATGGAGGTTGGGATGATCGGCCAGCAGACGGGGGGCGGCCTCGACCAGGTGGATGTGTCCCTTGTGGTCGACCAGGCTGCCTGCGCTGCCGACATGCAGGTCTGGCCCGGGGGGAGTCTGGGCGCGGGCGAAGCGCTCCAGGTCGATGCCGTCAGGAACGACCAGGATCCTCGATCCGTGCACCCCGCGGCCCGCGAGGATCTCCTTGATCTTGGCCGATACAGCGATGACCGCCGCCAGGGGCCGGTACTTGACCAATGCCGCCAGGCGCCCGATCGGGAAGTCGACGCGGCGGTGGGCGACCACTTGGATCCTCCGCGGCTTTCCGGCCCACAGCGCCGGCAGGATGGAGCGGGCGTCGTGAGAGTGGATGATGTCGGGGCGGAACTCGCGGACGTCCTGATCGAGCCGGCGCAGGAAGCCCCCGGGGCCGGGAACGGGCCAGGGCAGGCAGGCGATCGAAGCGGCGCGCAGCCGGTCGTGCAGGGGGCTTCCGGCGCGGCAGGCGGCCGCGACCTCATGGCCTTTTTCCCTTAAAAAGGTGAGCAGCAGGAGCAGTTGCTGCTGGCCGCCACGCCACTCCCTACCCGAGTCGAGATGGAGGATTCTCATCGCGGGACCGGTTCGTCTCGCGGGCCTTGAGGTACTTCAGCGCCGTGGCCCAGGAAGAGAGGAGGGAGATCACAAGGCCGGGAAAGCCGTCGAGGAAGCCCAGCTTGGCAAGATAGTGGCGGGCGAAGGTGAACGGGGGAAGGAACAGGGCGCGGGCCAGCAGGGCCCGTTGCCCCTGGGCTGCGATCTGGACGGCCTGGAGGGTCGAATAACGATCGATGCGCCGCAGGTGGTCGCCGATGTCGCGATAGGTGAAGTGCAGGAGTGCGCCCGGCAGGGAGGCCACGGCGCCGTCGACATTCAGCCGCTCATGGACCCGCCCCTGCCAGGAGGAGGCGCTTTTCCTGAAAAGCCTGATCTTGCGGTCGGGGGTCCAGCCCGAATGGCGGATCCAGCGGCCCAGGTACCATGTCCGCCGCTGGATGGCAAAGGCGCTGGTTCCCGGCGCCGCCCCCTTCTCCTTCAGGCCAACGATGGCCTGCCGCAGCTCGGGGGAGAGGCGTTCGTCGGCATCGATGTTCAGGACCCATTCGTGGGCGGCCTGGGCCAGGGCGAAGTTTTTCTGCTGGCCATAGTCCTCGAAACGGTTTTGGACCACGCGGGCCCCGGCCTTTTCGGCGACGGCGGCGGTCCCGTCGCGGGAATAGGAATCGACCACCACCACCTCGTCCACCACCCCGGCCAGGCTGGCCAAAGCGTCGGGGAGGCGGTCCTCTTCGTCCAGGGTGATGATGACGGCCGATATCTTCATGCGTCTGCGCCCGGCCTCAATGACGGAAATGGCGGATGCCGGTGAAAAGGAGGGAGACGTTCAGCTTTTGCGCCGTCAGAATCACGTCGGTGTCGCGGACCGAACCGCCGGTCTCGACCACGACGGCGATCTTGTGCCGGGCGGCGATCTCGATCGAGTCGGGGAAGGGGAAAAAGGCGTCGGAGAGCAGGACGGCGCCCGACACCGGCGACTGGCTCTTGCCGATGGCCAGCTCCACCGAGTCGATGCGGCTGGCCTGGCCGGCCCCCACCCCGAGCAGCTGGAGGTTCTTGACGACGACGATACCGTTCGACTTCACGTACTTGACCAGCTTCCAGCCGAATTCGACATCCGCCTTCTCTTTCTTGCCCAGCGGCCTGCCGGCCTTGAGTTCGAAGGCCTCCACGTCGAAAGGCAGGAGGTCGCGGCTCTGGCAGACGAAGCCGCCGGGGACGGTCTTGACGTCCGACGTTTCGATATAGCCGGCCGCCATGCGGATGAGGCGCAGGTTCTTTTTCCGGCGCAGGATCTTCAGCGCTTCGTCGGAGAATTCAGGGGCCAGGATGACCTCGAAGAAAACCTCGGCCAGGGCGGCGGCGGTCTCCCCCTCGAGTCGGTGGTTGAAGCCGACGATGCCGCCATAGGCCGAGCGCGGGTCGCCGGCGAATGCCGCCTGGAAGGCGGCGGGCTGCGCGGCGGCCAGGGCGGCGCCGCATGGGTTCTGGTGCTTCACCACCGCCGCGAAGTGCTTTTTGCCCTGGAACTCGTTCAGCAGCTCGTAGGCCATGGCCAGGTCGAGGATGTTGTTGAACGACAGCTCTTTGCCATGGAGCTGGTCGATGGCCTGGAAGGGGGAGCGGCGGTCGCGGACGGCCAGAAAAGCGCTCTGGTGAGGGTTTTCTCCGTAGCGCAGGGTGCGCACCCTGCGGCCGGAGAGGGACAGGAACTCGGGAGGCTCCGGCAGGCCGGCGGCGAGGAAGCCGGCGATGAGCGAGTCGTAGAATGAGACATAGGCGAAGGCCTTCTGGGCCAGGCGCCGGCGCTCCTCGATCGGGATGTCGGCCCCGGACTGGACGGCGGCAACGACCCGTTCGTAGTCCCGGTCGTCGACCAAGACCAAGGTGTCTTTGAAGTTCTTGGCGGCGGCGCGCACCAGGGCCGGGCCGCCGATGTCGATCCTTTCCAGCATGGCGTCGAGATCCCCGGTCCCGGCCTCCAGGGCCTCCTCGAAGGGATAGAAGTTGACGATCACCAGGTCGATCTTTCCGGCGTGGAACTCGTCGAGCTGCCGCTGGTGCTCGGCGGTCCGGCGCGCCAGCACCGGGCCGAAGATCAGCGGATGCAGGGTCTTGACCCGGCCGTCGAGGATCTCGGGGAATCCGGTGACGGCCGACACCTCTTCCACCGGGACGCCCTTGCCCCTGAGGAAGGCGGCCGTGCCGCCGGTCGACACGATCTTCCAGCCGGCCTGGTGCAGGACAACGGCGATGCCGTCGATCTTCTCCTTGCGGAAGACGCTGATCAATGCCCGCTTCATGGGATACCCTCCTGGGTAACTCTATTATAGCGTGTCACGGGCCGTGACGCAAAACCGTCCCCATGGTTCCCCAAACCGTTGTTTTGTGGTACAATCCACCCTTGACGGGCACGGGGTGTAGCGCAGACTGGCTAGCGCGTTCCGTTCGGGTCGGAAAGGCCGGAGGTTCAAATCCTCTCACCCCGATTGCCTTCCTCTTCCCCCCGCCGCTTGATTTGCCCTTTCGTTTGCAGTATAATTTCTCCTTCAGTTGTGACCCGTGGGGAACTAAATGGAAAACCTGAATGAACTGATCGTCGTGCTTTACTTCGTGGTGCTCTCGATCCTGGCTGTTTTCGGCGCGCATCGCTACGTCATGGTCTATCTGTACTACAAGAACAAGAAGGCCGCCCCCAAGCCCGAGCGGCTGTTCCAGGAGCTTCCGCGCGTCACCATCCAGCTGCCCATGTACAACGAGATGTACGTGGCCGAGCGCCTGATCGACGCCGTGGTGAAGATGGATTACCCGGGCGAGCTGCTGGAGATCCAGGTGCTGGACGACTCCACCGACGAGACGACGGCCATCGCCTCGCGGCGGGTCGAGCACTACCGCCGGCAGGGAGTGGACATCTCCTACCTGCACCGCAGCAACCGCAAGGGCTTCAAGGCCGGCGCCCTTGAGGCGGGGATGAATGTCGCCAAGGGGGAGTTCATCGCCGTGTTCGACGCCGATTTCGTCCCCCACAAGCAATTCCTGATGAACACCATCCATTATTTCACCGCCCCCGAGGTCGGCATGGTGCAGATGCGCTGGAGCCATCTCAACCGCGGCTTCTCCCTGATCACCAACCTGCAGTCGATCTTCCTCGACGGCCACTTCGTCATCGAGCACACCGCCCGCAACCGCTCCGGCCGTTTCTTCAACTTCAACGGCACGGCCGGCATCTGGCGCCGGGCCGCCATCCAGGACGGTGGCGGCTGGCAGCACGACACCCTGACCGAAGACCTCGATCTCAGCTACCGGGCGCAGATGAAGGGCTGGCGGTTCATCTACCTCCCCGAGCATTCGGTGCCCGCCGAGCTTCCTGTCGACGTCGTGGCCTTCAAGGCCCAGCAGCACCGCTGGGCCAAGGGATCCATCCAGACCGCCAAGAAGCTGCTGCCCACGATCTTCCGCTCCCGGCTGCCGCTGCGGGTCAAGGTCGAGGCCTTTTTCCACCTGGCGGCGAACATGGCCTACTTGCTGATGGTGCCGCTGTCGGTCTCCATCCTGCCGGTTGTCCTGATGCGCCGCGACATGGACTGGGGGCAGATGTTCCTCTATGACGTGCCGTTGTTCCTGATGGCCACCGCCTCGGTCACGGCGTTCTACATCGTCTCGCAGAAGGAGCTGTATTCCAACTGGACCGCCACCTTCAAGTACCTGCCCCTGCTCATGGGGCTGGGCATCGGCCTGTCGGTGAACAATTCGTTCGCCGTCGTTGAGGCGCTGCTGAACAAGGAATCGGAGTTCGTGCGCACCCCCAAGTTCGGCATCGAGAAAAAGGACGACAGCTGGGCGACCAAGAAATACAAGGGGAACAAGAACTTGATGATCACCTTGGTCGAGCTGACCCTGGGCTTCTATTTCACCTACGCCGTGTTCACCTGCATCAGCGAAGGGATCTGGCTCACCCTGCCGTTCCTGATGATGTTCCAGTACGGATATCTGTACATCTCCTTCCTGTCGCTGTCGACGATCTTCAGGCACAAGCTGCTGGTCAAGAAAGCCAGCGTCAGCGTCGCCGGCTGACCCTAAGGCCTCCCGTGCCCGATCCCTGCGCCGCCCGCCGCCGCCCGCCGGTTCCGGGGGGCGCATGAGGTTCAGCGCCTATTTCGTCCGCCTGGACCATCCCCAGGACGCCTTTCAGGGGAACGTGCAGCTGGCCGGTCAGACCCTGCCGGCCAGCTTCCGCCGCGTCGGCGCCGGCCTTTTCACCGTTCACTTCAAGGGACAGCTCGAGCTTGCCTTCCGCCAGACGGTCGAATTCAAGAACTCCCGCGCCGGCTTCACCGTGCTGCTGCCCGTCCTTGCGCAGTACAACCAGAGGAAGCTGCGGCGCCTCAGCGAGATCCTGGCCGGCATCGAGGCGATGGATTTCCCCCGCCTGGTCGCCGCCCTGCTGACGGTGGAGAACTTTCTGGAGCTGGAGGGGCTGCTCTATTTCTTTGCCCTGGAGCGCCAGCAGGCGGTGGCGGCGCTGACCGAGATGGAGCTGGCGCGGACGGCCAAGGTGATCAACCTCAATTACCTCTTTGTCACTTCCTGGGAGCACTTCCGCGAGAGCCTGGCTTCCATGGAGGCGGTGCTGCGCCAGGCCTACGAGGCGCGCGAGCGCACCGTGAAGTTTTCGCGGCTGGAGAAGGCGGTCCGCGTCCCCCAGGAGTCGGTCTTCTTCCGCTACCTGCTGCGCAAGTGCAGCCTGGAGTTTCCCTGCCGCATCCTCTCCCAGGCCCTGGTCTTTTCCCAGCTGCCGCTGAGCGACGAGGAGAAGGCCCGCATGTCCGACGTGGAGAAGGTGCTGCGTGCGAACCGGCTGCCGCTGTTCACGTTCGAGAACGTGAGCCGGAACACGGCCTACTCGCTCAAGCAGATCAACGATGCGCTGTGGACGCTGCTCAACGAGGGAAAGATCCTGCAGCTGGACGAGCGCCACTTCATCTTCAGCGAAGAACACGCCAAGATCATCAACCGGCTGAAGAAATTCAAGCGCAACCAGGGGGACGTCCTGACCTTCGAGGACCTGCGCGAGATCACCGGCTACAGCCGCAAATACCTCATTGTCCTGTTCGAGAATTGGGACCGGCAGGGAGTGACCCAGCGGGTGGGCAACCGGAGAAAGATCCTGCTCGGAGCCTGATCAGGGCCGCGGGGCCGCCTCGATGCCCAGGCGGGCCTTGGCCGCGTCCAGGATCTCATTGTACAGCTTGATCTGTTCCTGCTGCGGCTGGCCCTTGGTTTTTTCGAAGAAGACCAGGTGGTCGAACAGCTTGAGCGCCTCGGCGGAATATTTCTCCTCGTTCAGCAGGTGGGCCTCGGCCAGGTATTCGATGGCTGCGTCAAGCTCCTGATTCTGATTGAGCAGGATGCCCAGGTTGTAGGCCACCTGGGCGTTGCGCTTCAGGGCGTAGGAAGCCTTGAAGTTCTCGATGGCCTTGGGGTTGTTCTTGATGCGGGCGTACCAGTTTCCCAGGAGCTTGTAGTAATCGGCGTTGGGATTGTCCTGGTTGATGGCCTCGAAGCCGCGAATGGCGTCTTCGACGCGGTCGACCTTGCTCAGGTGGTCGCTCAGGTGCTTGACGAACTGCATCGACTTGTCGGACTTGTCGAGGCGATAGGCTTCGATGGCCTTGTTCAGGGCCTGGACGGCCTTGCCGGGGTTGTCCTGGGCTTTGGCCGCCAGCAGCTGCACCTGGATGCGCAGCGCCGGGGCGGCATAGTTGAGGTCGATGGCCGACTGGTTGCCGCCGCCGCCTCGCAGGGTGTTGGCCAGGGTGACGATCTGCTCGGCGTAGTCGTAGGACTTGTCGACGTCTTTTTTCGTCAGATTGTAGGCGTTGGCCAGGTAAAGGTAGAGGGGGAGCTTGTTGCTGGCGTCGAGGTCCTTGTAGGCCAGCGCTTTTTCGCCAAACTGGATGGTCTTGTCGTATTGCTGCAGCAAATAGGAGGTCTGGGCCAGGTACACGTACATGTACATGGAATAGCGGTCTTCTTTGGCCCCGTATTTATTGTAATAAGCCTCGAGTTTCTGCATCTTGACCTGCAGGTCCTTCTCGCCCACGAGGGCGGTCCATGTGTCCACCTGCTCTTTGTCGATGGCGGCGGCCAGCGACAGCCCGAGAGCGATCGTCGCGATAATGAAATAGGCGGCTTTTTTCATGGCTGAGTTCCTCCGCATGTTTGGACTCAAGAAATCATTATAATGAAATGACTTCACCAATGTCAAGATGACGGCGCCGGTGCTGTTTTTTCCCCATTTGACTAAAATCCCTTTCCCCGGTACAATCAGCCAGTGATCAAGGCAAGGATACTCTTCTGGCTGCTCCTGGCGCCCGTCCTGCCCCTTGCCGCCCAAATCCCGGCCGTCAGCTCCTTCGATCTTCCCAACGGCCTGAAGGTCATCCTCGCCCCCAGTGACGGCGTGCAGTCGGCCGCCGTTTGCGTCTACCATATGCGCGGCGCCCGCCAGGAGCCGGCCGACGCCCGTGGGATCTCCTACCTGTTCCAGTACCTGATGTTCGACGGCAACGAGAACCTGGAGCCTTTCGACCACGTGCTGTTCATCAACAAGATGGGGGGCATCGTCAGCGGCCGGGTCAATTACGACAACGCCGTTTTCTACGACGTCCTGCCGGCCCAGGAGATCAACGTCGCCCTGTGGCTCGAGAGCGAGCGCCTGAAGAGCCTGCGCCTGAACAACGCCAACATCGATTACCAGAAAAACCAGATCGTCACCCGCATCAACCGCCTTCTCGATTCCAATCCGGGATTCCGGGCCCAGGCCTGGGTGAATTCCAAGGTCCTCGAGGGATCGGCCTACGAGGTGCCCCTGTACGGCGACTTGAACCGGCTCCGCTCCCTGAACAATGACCGCGTGCGCGATTATTACCAGAATTTCCAGAACCTGGCCAACGTGCTGCTGATCGTCGCCGGCCGGTTCGACCTCCAGGAGTTGCGGGCCGGGATCAACCGCTTTTTTCAGGACCTGCCGCCGGGCCGGCGGGCGGTCAAACCGGTCTTCAACGCCCAGAACCCGCGCCAGGCCCATGTGAACAAGAATTGGGTGCAGCCGGGTCTGAAAAAGCACTTTGTCGTGTATGGCATCAAGGCCCCGGCCAAGATCGGCTACAATTACCTTTACTTCGATTTCCTCCGCTATTACCTGGCCGATCCGCGCCTGGCGCGTCTGGAGCACATCCTCAACGCCGTCAACCGGCTTGACGTCGAGATCGAAAGCGGCTACACCGACTACATCGAGGCCAATGCGCTGACGATCCAGGTTGCCAGCTCCAGGCGCTTCAACCTCGAGAAGGCCAAGTACATCCTGGAGAAGGAGTTCCAGGCCCTGGCGGGAAACCCCATCAGCAACAACGACTTGCGGGCCGTGCGCTCGCTGATGGAGGTCGATTTCCTGAAAAGCATGGTTTCGCTGGAGGAGCGCTGCCAGCGCATCGGCGAGTTTTTTCACATGTTCGGCGAGCTGAATGTTTCCGACGTCCAGTTGCGGCGCCTGCGCCGCATCACCTCCTACGATGTCATGGAAAGCGCAAGGAAATACCTGGCCAAGGAAAACCAGGTCGTGCTCAATGTCTACGGCGATTGAGCGTTTCCGCCGGCGCCGCGCCGGCTGCCTGGCCGCGGGCCTGCTGCTGCTGCTGTCTTCGGGCCGCGCCTCGGCCGCCGAACCCAGGCTGTTCTCCTTCGCCACCTCCAAGGGGCTGGCTGTCAAGATCCTGCAGGACAACGACCTGCCCTTCATCCACGCCCAGCTTCTGGTCTACCTCAACGGCTCGCCGCAGACCCATCTTTCCCAGGCCATCGTGCAATTGGCGCTGATCAACATGTTCGAGCGCTCGCTGAATTCGCCGCCCTCCAACCTGATGGAGATGCTGCACCGCCAGGGCGGAGATTTTCTCGTCGAGCAGAACCCCGAGTTCGTCAAGATCAGCCTGAATTTCCTCCCCGATCGCCTCTCGTCGTTTTCCAGGCTGCTGAAGGAAATTTTCACGTATCAATCCTTTCATCTCAGCAAGTTCAACGCCAGCAAGGAACGGTTCTGGCCGCTGTTCATGAAGGGGCGCGACTGGAAAAAGGAGATCGCCCTGGCCCTGTGCTACCAGCAGCTGATGGGAAATTTCTATTTTTCCAACCGCTTCCTTCCGCGCGAGGTGATCGACGGCGTCAACATGGCGCAGGTGCGCTCCTTCCTGCTGCGCACCTTCCGCCCTGACAACGCCCTGCTGGTGCTGAAAGGGAAAGTCAACCCCTATTTCGTGCTGGGCATGATCGAGAAGGACCTGCCTCAGCCCGAGAAGCGCGGCTTGAAGCCCAAGCCCGCGGCGCCGCCCCTCAACTCCGCCCGCCGGATCTTCATCCTGAACGTCGAGCAACCCGAGCCGCCGATGGTGTTCTGGTTCGACGCGGCCCCTCCGGCCGCCGATCCCGCCTTCCTCCCCTATGCCGTCGGCAATTTCTTCCTCTTCGGGTTCCCCGCCGGCCGCATCTATCACTCGGAGCGGAACCGGCTCCTCACCGAGGGCTACAAGGTCGACACCGAGACCATTCACCTGAAGCACTTCACGCTTTTCTGCAACTACCTGCGCCTGAACTATGCCGACCTGGAAAATTTCCTGCTGCTGGTGGAGCAGGAGCGGAAGCGTTTCGCCGCCAGGCCCATCGAGCGCAAGGAATACCTGGACGCACTGAACCATACCCTGGGCCAGGCCCAGGTGGCCACGAGCCGCTTCAACCACGACCTGCAGGCGGAAATCGACCGCTTCCACGACCCGGGCGAGACGGGGCAGGTCCCGCGCCCCGCGGCCGAGATGTTCCAGGAAGTGAGTTTCAACCGGGTGCTGCAGGCGCTGGACGAGCAGATGGGCTCGCGGCAGAGACCCGGGGCGCGGGAAAAGGGGATCGTGGTGATCGTGGGAAGCGCGAACCAGGTCCTGAACAGCCTGAAATTCCTCAAGACGGAAGCGATCGAATTGTCGATCGAATGAAACAAGGCGGCGACCGGATTTGAACCGATGAATAGCGCTTTTGCAGAGCGCTGCCTTACCACTTGGCTACGCCGCCGGTAGGGGGAAGGAAAACCTGGAGCGGGAAACGGGATTTGAACCCGCGACATCCACCTTGGCAAGGTGGCGCTCTACCGCTGAGCTATTCCCGCTCTCGCGGCAAAGAATAATCGATAACCGCCTTTTTGTCAAGCCCCGCCGGCGGGTCTCTCGCCCCGCGGCAGCAGAGCCGCCAGGGCAGGCGGCAGGAACGGACGCCCCTTTTCGTCCACGGCCGTACCGATGACGCGTGCGGTCAGGATCAGTCGCCCGTCGCGGCAGCGGATCTCCTGGATAAAGGCGAAGCGCAGGGGCGAGAGGCGCTCCAGGTCCAGACCGACCCGGAACTCGTCCCCCCCGCGCAGGGAAGCCTTGTAGTCGATCTCCGCGCGAACGACGACCAGGAAGACCTTCTCGCGCGCCAGGCGGATGAAATCGATCCCCTGCGCCAGCAGGAACTCGTGGCGGCAGTGCTCCAGGTAGTTCAGGTACACGGCGTGGTTCACCACCCCCTGGGCGTCGAGCTCGTAGTCGCGGACCTTCAGGTCGAGCGTGAAGCGACAGTCCCGCATGGGCCGCCTCCGGAACGGGCCGAGAATTTCCTCCTCTCCAGCCAGTGAGAGCCGAGGTCGATCAGCGTCTTGAGCCCGACCAGCAGCAGCAGGGCGGGCAGTGGCGAGCCGGCGGCCGCGGCCAGGGCGCCCCCGGCCAAGATGACCAGGTGCATGACGACGACCCGGGCGTAGGGCTGCCAGAACAGCGTGACGAAGGAGACCCGCAGGTATTCGCCGCGGCCGATGAAGTTGCGCCGGTAGGAGATGCCGTGGCTGAGCGAAAGAAAGAGCAGCGCCAGCGCAAGCTCGCGCAGCGAACCCTGCTGCCCGGAAACGAACATGACCTGGACGAAGAGGCCATGTGCCAGGGTGAAGCCGCCGTAATGCAGCGCGAAAAAAAGGATCATGGCCCGGCGCGACTCCTGGGTCACCGGCCTGCCGTTGAGCGTCGTTTTCGAACCGTCCAGCGAGCCCTGGGCCCGCGCCATCTTCAGGAGGTTGAACGCCCCGACCACCAGGTTCTCGGCCCAGTAGAAGACCATGATCGGCGCCACGTTCCAGCCAAGTGCCAGCACGCCGTACACCGGGACCAGGTTGGCCGCGACCAGGGCCAGCGCCGACGAGCGGAGCGCGCGCAGGCAGGAAAAGGCGCCAGGCCTATCCCCGGTTCCGGGGTCGGCAGCCGGGCCCGGCTCGGAAGCGGCCATGTCAGGCGGACGGGTTGCCGGTGGCGTGGATGTGCTCGGCGGCATACAGCATGGTCTCGGCGAATTCCCGGGCGTCGTGCAGATCGGTGGCGTCGGGGTGGCCGTTGGCGCTCTGCGCCTCGCGGGCCCAGGCTTGATGCTGGGGCGAATCCATCCATTCATCGATCAGCTGCGGCTTGACCTGGCCGCGGCAGCCGAAGGTGCCGATGACGGTCTGCCCGGTCAGCAGGCTGATGGCGGCGAAAAAGGCGCTCAGGGCCTTTTCGCCTCCGCGCAGCGATCCGTGGCTGGCGAACAGGGCGATGCGCTTGCCCTGGGGGATGCGTTTCAGGAAATGGACCATGCTGGCCGGGATGGAATGGTGGTGCACCGGGAAGCCGCAGAAGAGGAGGTCATAGGCTTCCAGGTCGCCGGCCTGGTCGATGGGCAGCAATTGCTTGCGCGCATGGCGCAGCCCGGCGAAGATCGCCTCGGCCACCTTGCGCGTGTTCCCTGTCTCGGAGTGATAGGCGACCAGGATGTTCATGTCTCCTCCTTGCCAGGGGCACATTGTAGCGGAAGGCCCTTTTGAAGTCCAGGCCGCCTACCTCTTCCTCCCGAGGGCCAGGTGGATGCCGGCCAAGACCGTGGCCGCGGCCGCCACCTTGATGACCGAGGGGACTTCTCCCAGGAAGGCGAGGGCCAGGACGGCGGCCCCGATCGGCTCGCCCAGGGTGGCGATGGCCACATAAGAGGCGGGCAGGTGGGCCAGGGCCCAGTTGAAGGAGGAGTGGCCCAGGAGCTGGGGCAGAAGGGCCAGGAGCAGGAACCAGCCGTAGGTGGCGGGCTGGAAGCCGGACAGGGGCAGGCCGAGGAAAATTGCTGCGGCCAGCAGGAGCAGGGCCGCGCTCCCATAGACCACGGTCACGTAGGGGACAAGGGACAGGGTCGGGCGCATGCGGCGGCCGATCAGCCAGTATCCGCTGACCGCCAGCGCGCCGGCCAAGGCCAGGGCGTTGCCCAGGAGGGGGCGGGAGGAAATCGCCGTGCGCGACTCGGCGATGCTGATCAGGACGCTGCCGGCCAGGGCCAGCCCTAAGCCCGACAGCAGCCTGGGGGTCATCGGTTCGCGCCAGGCCGCCCAGGCGAACAGGGCCACCCACAGGGGAGACGTGGAAACCAGGGCCACCGAACTGGCGACCGATGTGTATTCCAGCGAGGTGATCCAGGTTGCGAAGTGGATGGCCAGGAAGAGGCCGGAAGCCGCCAGCCGGCCCCAGCCAGCCATGGACAGCCTCCGCAATTCGCCACGATGCTGAAGCCAGGCCAGGGGAAGCAGGGCCAGGGTCGCCAATCCCAGCCGGTAGGCGGAGATGGCCAGCGATGGCGCGTCGGCCTGGGCGAAGCGGACGAAGATCGATCCTGACGAAACGGCGGCGATGCCGATCGCCAGCGCCAGCCGCGGGGCCATTTTTGTGCGGTCGGCAAGCGGAGCGGGTCCGGCGGCGCTCATGCGTCCGATTGCAGGATCAGCCGCCCGAAGGCCTTCAGCATGGGGATGTTGGCCAGGGCCGCCACCAGGAGCAGAAGGCCGAGGAGCAGCCAAAACCAGCCGAGCCGGGCCGCTCCCGGACCCTCGTGTTCCCCGTATTGGGTCCTGGTGCGGCGCTTGACGATGGTCCGCCAGCCGCTGAAAGCCAGCACGGATCCCAGGGCCAGCAGCAGGGCGTTCAGAAGCTTCGTTTCTCCGGGATTCACAGGCAATGCGCGGCCATTGTAGGAGCGCGGCGGCGAATTGTCAATTCGGGACTTCTGCAAGCGCCGGCCGGAGAAGCGCTGCGGAGGTCAGATTCTGCGGCTGTCGTAGGCCCAGTTGAGCAGGGCCTGGCGCTGGCGGCGACGGCAGGAGAGGTCGCCCGGCCGGCAGTGCTTCCTGACCTGGGCCGCGTGACGGCGGATGGCCCGCCAGCGCGCGATCTGGCGATCGTCGTCGTCATGGCGCCGACCCATATAATAGCGGCAATACCACTGGAACCAGCCGCGGGGGTCGTCGGCATGGATCCAGCCCTTGGCCCGCCATAGCGCAAGGGGCTGCGAGGCATTGACGCCGAAAAAGTTTTTCGCCGGGTCGTGGAAGCCCGGAGACAGTTTGGCCCTGGCGAACCAGGAGCGGGGGAACTCGCGCCTGCAGTCGGTCAGGTAGCAGCCGCCGAAGACGCCCAGCGCGAGCATCTGCCTGGGCGTCAGCTCGGGGGTGAAGCCGGGGTGGAAGTTCCGGCCGGCCGGCTCGGTCAGTTCATAGACGTATCCCTGCTGCATCTTGTCGCGCACCACGATCCGCCGTTTCATGTTGCTTCCCTGGCCCCATTATCGCAGGAAACGGGGGAAAAAGCAGCCCGCCGGCTTCGACCCAGCGCAGCGTGCCCAGGGACAGCACGTGCAGGGTGACGCCGACGCCGATGCCCGCCAGCAGCGCCCGCTTCCCCTTGTGCGCTCCCTGGAAGGGAGCGCTCACTTTTTCCGGCCGCGCCGAGCTCCAGGCTGCTGGCTGGATTGTGCCCCTCTCCGGGCAGGATGGTCAGCCGCCGGCGCAGCGTTCCGGGCAGGACAACATCGATGCTCCGGAAGAACGGGAGCGTGTATTCTTTCACCAGCGGGGCGTCCTTTTCGCCCTGGACGATGTAGAGGCTGTGGATTTCAGACATGGTGCCGCAATGGCGTCGAAACGCGGCGTTCAGACCCTCGGGCCAGACGCCGATCGCCGGGCTGACGGCGATGCAGTCGGTAAAAACCCGGCGGCCTCTGGCCAAGACGTCGAGGACAAAGAGACCCCCGTAGGATTCTCCGTAGAGGATCCGCCTGGACCCGATCCGCCAGCGCGCCTGCACGAACGGCACGACCTCCGTCTCAATGAACTCCCCGAATGCCCCGGAGCCGCCGCCGCCGGCATCGATGTCGGGGCGGCGGACGGGTGTCAGGTCGCGCACCCGGTCGCGGTTGCCGATGCCCACCATGATCAGCCTCGGCAGACCTTCTGCCTCAAGCCGGGACAGCACCTCCCGGGAGCGCGAATACAGGGTCCGGTCGCGGGAAAACTGCTTCTGGTCACCGCCGTCGAGCAGTACGAGCAAAGGATAGGATTCCTCCCCAGTTTCGTATCCGGGCGGGAGATGGACCAATAGGAAGCGCTTTTCTCCCAGCACCTTGGAGCGGACATATACGCGCTCGGGGTGACTGGGATTCAGCCACATCCAGGTCCAGATGACCGCACCGGCAATGGCGAGCAGGGAGACAGCCCGCCAGTTGATCCGCCGTGGAATCTTCATTGGCCGCCGGGCAGGCGGATCAGCCGAAGATGAGGCGGCTCGCCAGCGCCGCCAGGGCCAGGACCAGGGCGGCGTTGAACGCATAAACGCAATGGTAGTAAAGTTCACCCGGCCTGCCGTTCTCCTCCAAGGTGATCTTCCGGTAGCGGCTGATGTTGCGGAAGATATAGATCCGGAACAGGACGAAGGGGGTCTTGACCCCCCGCTTGTCCAGGAACTTCGCCATCAGCACCGCGGCGACCGTCCCCCAGACTGCGGCGCAGATGGCAATGATGGCGAGAACATAAAACATGTTCATCATTGTGCAGGTCCCTTGGAAGTCCAATTGCCGGGATGGGCCCACTGCTATTGTATCAGTATTTCGGATGTTTTTTCCACTCGCCGCGCAGGGCGAACGAGCGGCCGTCGATCGCCCGCTCGACGGCCAGGATACCGTCGAGGTGGTCGATCTCGTGCTGCAATAATTCAGAGAGATCGTCCTTGGCCATGATCCGGCGCTTCTCTCCTGTCCCGGCCATGTACTCGACCTCGACCGTTTTCGCCCGCTCGACCCGCACCAGCAGGTTGGGGAAGCTGAAGCAGTCGTCCCAAATCCTGAACTTTTGCCTGCTTTTCTTCACGATCCGGGGGTTGATGAACGCGCCGTCGATCCCTTCCTCGGGGAAAAGGACGTAGATGATCCTTTTCAATATCCCGATCTGCGGGGCGGCAATCCCGCGGCCGAAGCCGTTCCGCTTGCGGAAATCGGTTAGCGTGTCGCGCAAATCCCGGACGGTCCGCCTGGCTGCAGGGATTGCGGCCTCCCTGACCGGAGCGGCCGGCTTCCACAAGAGGGGATTGCCGAGCAGAAGGATCGTTTTTGCCGCCATGAACGCTTCCCGGTCAGGCGAGGTCGATCTCGACCAGGCAGCGGGAATCACCGCGCTTGATCGAGCTTTTGAGATCAACCTTCACGTCCCTGCCGGTGATCTCGCCGTAGACCGCCTTGGTCCAGCCGACGGTGCAGAGGCAGTACTCGCCGGGAAGCGTTCCCTCGATGTCGCCGACGAGGGTACAAAGGCATTTGTCATAGATCATGATGACCTTGTCGCCGTCGCGGCGGATGTTGTTCTCCCCGAGGTGCGGGCGCATGGCCGCGATGAATTTTTCGACGTCGCCCTGGAACGATTTGGCCCAGGCCAGCAGTCCGTGGTTCGCGGCGCAGGAGCGGCCGTTCTCCTCGATCAGCTTGACCATTTCCGCCTCGGGCATTTGCTTTTTCATGTTGCCCAGCCAGGAGGTCACCCAGCCGTGGATGAACCTGTTCTTGCCGGCCAGCTTCTTTTCGCAGCCGGGAGCGGGCGTTTCCTGTGCCTTGCCTGTGTTGCCTCCCAGCATGGTTCCCGCCGCCGCCATTCCCAGCGCGCCTTTCAAAAAACTTTTCCTTTTCATGACGGCTCCTCTGGGGCGTATCATTATACCCTTCTGCCGGATGGTGGACAAGACCGGGCCTTGCCCCCGCTAATCCTGTTTCCTGTGTACCAGGAACCGGTCGTAGAGCGCCAGGCCGACCATGGAGAGGACGCCCATGCCGGCGACGATCAGCCAGATGGCCGTGGGATTTGCCGGCTGGCCTTTGGCCACCGGGTTGGATATGAAGGTCTCGAACAGTCGGCCGCCCAGCGGCGCGCCGACGATCGAGCCCATGGCCACCGGCAGGTTGGCGTACCCCAGGTAGAGACCCTCCTGCCCCTTGGGGGCGATGGCGCCGATGTACTCGTAGATGCGCGGAGAGGCGAACATCTCGCCCAGGGCCATGGAGGCGATCGACAGGACGATGAAGAGGCCGGCGACGGGCAGCAGCGCATGGAAGCCGCCGATGCGCAGCAGCGAGACCTTGAGCGAGATGTCGGCGAACAGCAACGGGGCCAGGATGTTCACCAGCATGCCCAGGGTGGTGACCAGCACGCCGATGAGGATGGAGCGTACCGGCGTCCAGCGCCTGGCCAGCCGGGTGATGAGCAGCTGCAGGGTGACGATCATGATGGGATTGACCAGGGTGTAGAGCTCGACCGGCGCTAGGGGGTCGACCCAGCGCAGGAACAGCGGCATGAGATTGTAGAGCTGAACGTAGAGGATCCAGAACAGGCCGATGACCACCAGGAAAAAAGCGAACTTCCAGTTCCTCAGCACGGTGACGATCCCGACCAGGGCCTGGGCCAGCGTCCGTTTCTGCACGGCCTGGCCGTCCTTTTTGCCGTCGGCGACGTACTGCGGCTCGCGGTAGGCGAATAGGACGGCCAGCAGGCCGGCCAGGGCGAAGGCGAAGGCCACCGGGAAGAAGATGGCTGGAATGCCCAGGTGGCGGCGGGCGAAATAGGAGACGCCGCGGCCGCTGATCGAGCCGATGTTGATCACCATGTAGAAGATGGCGAAGCCGAGGGTGGCGCGCAGCCCCGAGGTCTTCTGCACCGTGCCGGCGATGCAGGGCTTGACGATCGAGCCGCCCAGGCCGATGAGCGCCACCCCCAGCAGCACCGGCACGGCGTAGCCGCCGGCCTGCGGCCACAAGCCCTGGATGTTGCCCATGACCAGGTAGCCCAGCGTGAGCATGACGAAGGCCACGACCAGGGAGCGTTTGAAGCCGTACTTGTCGGCCAGCGTGCCGCTCAGGATCGGCAGGAAATAGATCAGCCCCCAGAGCAGGGAGCCGTTGATGAAGGTGGCGAAGGTCGGGCTCATGCCCAGGATCTCGGTCAGGTAGATGACCACGAACGAGGCCATGGCGTAGTAGGCGCCGCGTTCGAACAGCTCGATGACGTTGGCCGTCCAGAACGTAGCCGGGAAGGGGGCGGGCCGAGTCGGGGGCGAACTCATGGGGGCCTCCGGTTATTTTTTCACGGCGATGCCGAGCTCGTCGAGCTGGCGCGGAGAGACCGACGATGGCGAGCCGGTGAGCAGGCACAGGGAAGAGGTGGTCTTGGGGAAGGCGATGATCTCGCGGATCGAATCCTCGCCCAGCAGCAGCATCATCAGGCGGTCGAAGCCCAGGGCGATGCCCAGGTGGGGCGGGGCGCCGAAGGCCAAGGCCTTGAGGAAGAAGCCGAAGCGCTCCTCGATTTCCCTTTCGGGAAGGGCGAGCAGCTGGAACACCCGGCGCTGCAGCGCGATGTCGTGGATCCTCTTGCTGCCGCCGCCCAGCTCCACGCCGTTGAGCACCAGGTCGTAGGCGATGGCCTTCGCCGCCAGCGGCTCGCTCTCCAGCAGCGCCACATCCGCGGGACAAGGCGAGGTGAAGGGGTGGTGGTTGGAGTCGAGGCGCTTCTCCTCCTCGTTGTAAAAGAAGAGGGGAAAATCGGTCACCCAAAGGAACTCCAGGCGGTTCTTGTCCTGGAAGGCGCGGCCGAGGTGCTCGCGCAGCCGGCCGGCCACGGCCAGGGCCTGCGGCTCGGCGTCGGCCAGCAGCAGCAGCAGGGCGCCGGGATCGATCCCGCGCGCGGCGAAGAGCGCGGCGATAGCCTCGGGCGCGACCTTCAGCGAGGACTTGAAGCCCTCGGGGGTCCGGCGCATCCAGATGACGCCCTTGCCGCCGAGCTTCCTCGCCGTATCGTTGATCTCGTCGAGCTGCTTGCGCGAAAAGGAGCCGCCGTCGGGGATGGCCAGGCCCTTGACCTTGGCTCCCGCGGCCAGGGCGGCGCGGACCAGTTCGCTGTCCCAGGAGGCGGCCTCGGCGCTGAAGTCCTCGATCACGAAGGGGATGCGCAGGTCGGGCTTGTCGGAGCCGTATCGGGCCATGGCCTCGGCATAGGGCAGGCGACGGAAAGGCAGGGCGACATCGAAGCCGCGCAGGGAGAACAGCTCGCGCATGAGCCGCTCGACGACGGCGAACAGCTCGTCGGGCTCGGCGAA
Organism: uncultured Clostridia bacterium; assembly: GCA_964628035.1. Lineage (GTDB taxonomy): Bacteria > Acidobacteriota > Aminicenantia > UBA2199 > UBA2199 > UBA2199. Next base: position 290,972 of record CAZVPI010000001.1, read on the forward strand.
GCTCATCTCCACGTCGATCTGGGTGAACTCGGGCTGGCGGTCGGCGCGCAGGTCCTCGTCGCGGAAGCAGCGCACGATCTGGTAATAGCGCTCGAAGCCCGAAACCATCAGCAGCTGCTTGAACTGCTGCGGCGACTGGGGCAGGGCGAAGAATCTCCCCTTGTAGATCCGTGAAGGGACGAGGTAGTCGCGGGCCCCCTCGGGGGTGGCGTTGCTCAGCATCGGCGTCTCGATGTCCAGGAAGCCCTCGCGGTCGAGGAAGTTGCGGGCCAGCAGGCTGGCCTTGGAGCGCAGCCGGAAGTTGCGCTGCAGGGCGGGATTGCGCAGGTCGATGTAGCGGTGCTTGAAGCGCAGCTCCTCGGAGACGTTCGCCCGCCCCTCGGGGACGAAGGGCGGGACCTCGGAAACGGCCAGGACGTCGATGCGCTCGGCCACGAGCTCGACCTGGCCGCTGGCCAGTTCGGGATTGGGCTTGGCGCGCGGCACCACCCGGCCGCTCACGGCCAGCACCGTCTCGCGGCCGATGCGCTTGAGCAGCCCCGGATCGGGAAAGGTCTCGTTGACCACCACCTGCAGCAGCCCCTCGCGGTCGCGCAGGTCAAGGAAGGTCAGCCCGCCCAGCTGGCGCAGGTTGTTCACCCAGCCGTACACGGTGACGGAGGAGCCGGCGTGCTCCTGGCGGAGTTCGCCGCAGTATATCTCGCGCTTCAGGGGTTTTGCTTCAGCCATGCATGCAGGTCCTTGAGGGGGATTTTGACTTGCTCCTGGGTGGCCATGTTCTTGACCGAGACCGCCTCGTCGCGGACCTCGTCCTCGGCCAGCACCAGGGTGAAGGCGGCGCCGATGCGGTCAGCCTTCTTGAACTGCTTCTTGAGGTTCCGTCCCTGGTAGTCGACGTACACCGGGTGGCCCTCCGCGCGCAGGACCTGCGCCAGCTGCGCGGCGTGCGCCAGCCAGCGCGGGTCGCCGAAGGCCACGAACAGCGGCCGCGGCGGCGCCGCCGGCCCCGGCAGGCGCTCCAGGTGCAGGACCAGGCGCTCCATGCCGGCGGCGAAGCCGATGCCGGCCATGTCGGGCCCGCCGAGCTCGCGGATGAGGTCGTTGTAGCGGCCGCCGCCCAGCAGGGCGTTCTGGGCGCCGAGCTGCCCCGAGGTGACCTCGAAGGCGGTCTTGGTGTAATAGTCCAGGCCGCGCACCAGGCGCGGATTGAGGAGGAACGGGACGTTCATCCAGCTCAGCGCCTCGCGCACGGCGGCGAAGTGCTCGCGGCACTCGGGGCACAGGTGGTCGCCGATCACCGGAAAGGAGGCGGCGATCCCCGCGCAGGCGTGCTGCTTGCAGTCGAAGATGCGCAGCGCGTTGCCGTCGATCTTGCGCCGGCAGTCGTCGCACAGGTCTGTGGAGCGGGCCTGCGCCGCCTGGCGCAGCATTTCCAGGTAGGCCGGCCGGCATCGGGGGCAGCCCACCGAGTTCAGCTCCAGCTGCACCTGGGCGATGCCCAGGCGGCCCAGGAAGTCGACGGCCGAGAAGATCACCTCGGCGTCCACCTGCGGCGAGTCCTCGGCGAACACCTCGACGCCGAACTGGTGGAACTGGCGGTAGCGCCCCTTCTGCGGCTTGTCGTAGCGGAACATGGGGCCGATGTAGAAGAAGCGCAGGGGCGCCAGAGTCTCGAGCAGGTTGTTCTCGATGGCCGCCCGCGCCACCGAGGCGGTGTTCTCCGGCCGCAGGGTCAGGCTGCGGTCGGACTTGTCGCGGAAGGTGTACATCTCCTTCTGCACCACCTCGGTCTGGTCGCCGATGCCGCGGCTGAAGAGCTCGCTGTGCTCGAAGATCGGCGTGCGGATCTCCTGGTAGAGAAAACGGCCGTAGTAATCGCGGATGGCCCCTTCCAGGTGCTGCCAGGCATGGATCTCGGGCGCGAAGATGTCGCGCGTTCCTTTCGGTGCGTGAATGGCGCTCATAGGTACCCCAATGATTTCAGCGTATCCATCGTCTTGCGGTCGAACCTCCCCTGCCGGCGCTTGCTGGCGGTGATGATGCGCGAGACGCGCAGCACCGAGTTGACCAGCTCCGGCCGCCGCCCCGAGGGATCGGGTTGGGCCTGCAGGTCGACGGTGCCGTGGCGGTCGCTCCGCAAGTCATAGAACTCCAACTGGCGCTCGCTGCGGCCGGGCTGGAAAATGACCTGCCAGGGGAAGTGCACCGTGGCGAAGGAGTCGAAGTAGGCCTCGGGCGAATAGGTCTCCAGGAAAAGCCTCGGGTCGGCCTCGGCCAGCGCGTCGCGGCCGGCCATGTGCCCGGGCCGGCGCAGGCCGGCCCGCGACAGCAGGGTGGGGGCGACGCTGAGGTTGGAGACCAGGGCGGGGCGCACCCCCCGCGGCCTGACGCCGACGCCGCTGAGGATGAAGGGGACGTGGGTGTAGACCTTGTTCAGGTAGTGGATGTGGCCGAAATGGCCGTTGTATTCGCCCAGCCCCTCGCCGTGGTCGCCCATGACCAGGAACAGCGAGCGCTCGTAGATGCCTGTCCGCCGCAGATGGTCGAGGAAGCGTCCCAGCTCGGCGTCCAGGTAGCGCACTTCCTCCCGGTAGCCCCGGCGCTTGGCCTCGTCGCTGGTCTTGACCTGGTATTTGAACGTCAGCTCGGCGCGGCAGGGGCGGCCGCCGCGGGGTGTCAGCCGCAGGCTGGAGCGGGTGGCGGCCGTCTGCAGCGTGACCCGCCCGAAGCGCTCATCGCGGCGCACGAGGTCGGCGGAGGGCTCCAGGTCGATCCCCGCGCCCGCATCCGTTGCCCTGACTTCCAGGTCGGAGAAAGCGACGCCGGTGAAGCCGTGGGCGCCCAGCATCGCCGGCGGCTCCGTCTCCAGGGCGATCTCGGTCGTCCCCGGCGCCAGGTCGAAGGTCAGGCGCAGGACCGGCTGCTGGCGGCTGGAACCGCGGTACAGGACTTCGCCGTCCCGGGAAACGGTGAAGCGCTCGGCGCCGCCTGGAGGGAAATAGGGCTCATGGGGATCGGAATAGTGGATCCAGACGAACGAGCGCCCCCCGCGCAGACGGTCGGCCAGCGCCATGGCGTCGCGGTTGACCTCCTCGGCGCTGCGGTACCACAGGTGGGGGGCGAAATTCTCCAGGTAGTGGTCGAAGCCCTTGTCCAGGCCGAACTCGCGCCGCAGCACGGCCAGGGAGACGGCGGCGCCTGTGGCGTAACCGGCGCGCTTGAGCACTTCGGCCAGGGCAGGATGGGGCTGCGGGCGCACCTGCCCGTTGTTGTAGAGCTTCAGCACGTGGGGCGGCAGCGAATAGAACATCGCGGCATGGCTGGGGGTGGTGATGGGGATGACGCTGTAGGCGTTGTCGAAGCGCACGCCGGCGGCGGCCAGGGCGGCCAGGTTCGGCGTCGCCCCGCCGGGGGCGTAGTCGATGGCGTCGGCGCGGGTCGTGTCCAATGTGATCAGGAAAAGGTGCCGGGGGGCGTCGCGGCGCGGCAGCAGGAGCCAGGCGCCGGCCAGCGCCGGGAGCAGCAGGAGCCAGGGCAGGCGCTTTCTCATCGGCGGAAGGCGTCGCGCACGGCGCCGTGGACGGCGGCCAAATCGTAGGACAGCACCCGCGTGCCGCCGCTGACGGCCATGAAGTTGGCGTCGCCCTGCCAGCGCGGCACCACGTGCAGGTGGAAATGGTCGCGGATGCCGGCCCCGGCCGCCCGGCCCAGGTTCATGCCGATATTGAAGCCCTCCGGGCCGAAGCACTGCCGCAGGACGGCCAGCGAGCGCTGGGCCAACTCCCACATCTCCCCCAGGTCGGAGGCGGCCATCTCCTCGGGCGAGGCCAGGTGGGCGCAGGGGGCGACCATCAGGTGGCCCGAGTTGTAGGGGTAGCGGTTCAGCAGGACGAAGAAACTGCGGCCGCGGTGGCAGACCAGCGAGGCCTCGTCGTCGTCGTTGGCCAGCGCCTGACAGAAAATGCAGCCGCCCTTGCCGCCGGCCTGGCCGGAGATGAATTTCCAGCGCCAGGGCGCCGCCAGGAATTTCATGCGTGCCCTGAGCCCCGGCCCGACCGCGTTGTCATTTGTTCTTGTCCAACTCGTTCTGCAGCAGGTCGCCGAAGGTCGTGACCGAATCGTCCTCGGACTTCATGTATTTCTGCAGCTCCTCGCGCTCGCGGGCCTTGGCCAGCGCCCGCAGGCTGAGGTAGGCCTTCTTGCGCTCGACCTCGACGCGCGAGATCAGCGCCTCGATCTTGTCGCCGGGCTTGAAGCGCTGCTCCAGCTCCTGGGCGCTGATCTTCTCCTCGTCGACGTCGCCGATGCGGATGAAGCCCTCGATGCTGCGCGTGAGCTCGACGGCCAGGCCGGCCTCGTTGACCTTGCGCACCGTCACCTCGACGGCCGTCCCCGGCTTGTGCTTGGCGAAGAACGACCGCCATTCGCCATCGGCCAGGTGCTTGATGCCCAGCTGCACCTTGTAGTTGCGGTCCAGCTCGTCGCTGAGGATCATGGCGTCGATCTCCTCGCCCTCCTTCATGAACTCCTCGGGCGACTCGATGTGGTGGTAGCTGATGTCGGAGATCTTCACCACCCCCTCGACGCCGGCCTCCAGACCCATGAAGACCCGCGACTTGAGGATTTTCTTGACCTTGGCGCGGACGATCTCGCCGCGCTTGTGCTTCTCCAGGTACTTTTCCTCGGGCCGCGTCTCCAGCTGCTTCAGCCCCAGCTTGATCCTGCGCTCGTCCTTGTTGACCTCAATCACCTGCACCCACAGCTTGTCGCCCACGGCCACGTACTCCTCCACCGTGGCCGGACGGCCCTCCCAGGTGAGGTCGGAGATGTGCAGCAGCCCCTCGACCCCCTCCTCCAGCTCGATGAAGGCGCCGAAGCTGACGATCTTGACCACCTTGGCCACCAGGCGCTTGCCCAGGGGGTACTTGCTCTCGATGTCCTGCCAGGGGTCGTTGAAGCGCTGCTTGATGCCCAGGGAGATCTTGCCCCGCTCGCGGTCGATCTCCAACACCTTGACCTCGATCTCGTCGCCCTTGCGCAGCTTCTCGCGGGGATGGTTGATGCGGCCGTAGGAGATGTTGTCCTTGTGCACCAGCCCTTCCATGCCGCCCAGGTCGACGAAGGCGCCGTAGTCGACGATGGAGGTGACCACGCCCTTGACCGTTTGCCCGGACTGCAGCGACTCCAGCAGCAGCTTCTGCTTTTCCTGCTTCTCGTCCTCGAGCAGGACGCGGCGCGAGACGGTGCCGCTCTTCTCCTTCTTGTTCAGCTTGACGACCTTGAACTGGAGCTCCCGGCCCAGCATCTTCTTGGGCGCCTTGACCTTCTGGATGTCGACCTGGCTCATGGGCAGGAACATCTCGATGCCCATGTCGACGACGTAGCCCTTCTCGTCGGGGGTCAGGCGCACGATGCGCCCGGGCAGCGGCGTGTTCTTCTTGTATGCCTGAAGGACGTTTTCCCAGCCCTGCTGGGCGTCCAATTGCTTCTTGGAGACGATGATGTAGCCTTCCTTAAAGTTCACGTTCTTGGACAGCACCTGGATGGTGTCGCCCACCTTGTACGGCATGTTGCCTTCCCAGTCGAGCAGCTCCTCGCGGTCCAGGAGGCCCTCGGTCTTCTGGCCGATGTCGACGATCACCCGGTTCTCGATGATGTCGACGATGCGCCCCTCCAGCGGGGCATTGGAACCGACCGACTTGAGATCATACTCTTTCACCAGCTCGGAGAAGTCCTCCGTGTTCTTCTCGATGGTGTCGTTGCTGTCTGCCATGTTGCGTCTCCTTAGCGTTTATAGCTTGTGCAAGTATTTTTTTACGTTGTCCAGCTCCTGCGGCGAGGTCGAGGCCCCGGCGCTGAGGCCGATGGAGCGGAACGTCCTCAGCCTGGCCGCCACCCGGGGGCGTCGCAGGTCGTCGCAGGTCTCGATGCGCAGGGCGTTGCGGTTGCTGGCGCGGGCGATCTGGTGGAGCTTCTTGGTGTTGGAGGAGATGCGGCTGCCCACGACGATGACGGCGTCCACCTTGGGAGCCAGGCGGCGCACCGCCTCCTGGCGCTCCTGGGTGGCCAGGCAGATGGTGTTGTGGACATGGAGCCGCTCCGCCTTGTCCAGCAGCACGGCGACGACCTCCTTGAAAAACGAAGTGTCCAGGGTGGTCTGGGCCACGACATGGATCTCGCGGCTCCTCGGCAGGGAGCGGGCCTCGGCCAGCGAGTTGATGATCGTCACCCGGCGGGCGTAGCTGCGGGCGGCGACGATCTCGGGATGGTCCTTGTCGCCCACCAGCAGCACCGGGGCGCCGCAGCGGCCGAGGCGCTCGATGATCTTTTGCCCCTTCTTGACCAACGGGCAGGTGGCGTCGAGGCAGGGCACGCCCCGGCGCTTCAGCCTGCGCTCGACGTCGCGCGGCACGCCATGGGTGCGGATGCACAGGGTGCGGCCCTTCTCGATCTCCGCCAGCGATCCGGCCTGGGTGATCCCCTTCGCCGCCAGGTCCTTGAGGACCGGCAGGTTGTGGATGAGGGGGCCGTAAGTCTGGATCCTTTTGCCGCGGCGATGGTATTCGTCGATCAGTTTCAAGGCCCTTTTGACTCCAAAGCAGAATCCCGCCTGCTCAGCGACTGATATTTTCATGGAATAAAGGCAAACTATACAGGATTGCGGGCATTTTGTCAACCGCGGCGATGGCCGGAAGCGCGGTTTTTCTCAAGCGCATCCGTCGCCGCGGCGGCTTGACAACCCTGCGGGGATGACTTATAAACCCGGAGGAGGTACCCCCCATGACGCTGAATCCCGACGCCGCCAGGCGCATCTCCCTGCCCGCCGAGCTGCCGCCGCGCAAGGAGTTCGTCCGCGGCATCCGCCGCGCCCCGGACCGCGGCTTTCACCTGAGCCCGGAGCAGGCCAAGACGGCGTTGAAGAACGCCCTGCGCTACGTGCCCGCCGCCCTGCACGAGACGCTGGCCCCCGAGTTCCTCGACGAACTGTACACCCGCGGCCGCATCTACGGCTACCGCTACCGCCCCGAGGGGAGCCTCAAGGCCAGGCCGGTCGGCGAGTACCCGGGCCGCATCCTGGAGGCGAAGGCCTTCCAGGTGATGATCGACAACAACCTCGACTTCGACGTCGCCCTGTACCCGTACGAGCTGGTGACCTACGGCGAGAGCGGCCAGGTGTTCCAGAACTGGATGCAATACAGCCTGGTCAAGCTCTACCTGCGGGAGATGACGGACCGCCAGACTTTGGTGGTCTACTCCGGCCACCCGCTGGGCCTTTTCGAGTCCCATCCCGATGCGCCGCGCGTCATCTCCACCAACGGCATGCTGGTCGGCATGTACGACAACCCGGCCGGCTTCGCCCAGGCCGCGGCGCTGGGCGTCTCCAACTACGGGCAGATGACCGCCGGCGGCTGGATGTACATCGGGCCCCAGGGGATCGTCCACGGCACCTACCTGACCCTGCTCAATGCCGGCCGCATGTACCTGGGCATCCCCCCCCGCTCCGACCTGGCCGGCGTCGTCTACCTGAGCTCGGGACTGGGCGGCATGAGCGGCGCCCAGGCCAAGGCGGTGGAGATCGCCGGCGGCATCGGCGTGATCGCCGAGGTCGACCGCTCGCGCATCGAGACCCGCCACGGCCAGGGATGGGTCTCCCGCGTGTCGTCCGATCTCGACGAGATCGCCCGCTGGATCCAGGAGTTCCGCAAGTCGAAACGACCGGTCTCCATCGCCTACCACGGCAATGTCGTCGACCTCTGGCAATACGTGGTCGACCGCGGCATCGCCGTCGAGCTGGCCTCGGACCAGACTTCGTGCCACGACGTCTACGGCGGCGGCTACACCCCGGCCGGCGTCGGCTTCGACGAGGGGCGGCGCCTGCTGCGCGAAGACCCCTCTCTTTTCCGCCGCCGGGTCGACGAGTCGCTGGTCCGCCAGTTCCGCCTGATCCAGAAGATGGCCGACCGCGGCACCCGTTTCTGGGACTACGGCAACTCCTTCCTGAAGGCGGTCTTCGACGCCGGCGCCGCCGACATCGCAGCCAACGGCCGCGACGAGAGCGACGGCTTCGTCTTCCCCAGCTACGTCGAGCACATCATGGGCCCCCTCTGCTTCGACTTCGGCTACGGCCCCTTCCGCTGGGTGTGCCTGAGCGGCCGGCCCGAGGACCTGGAAAAGACCGACCGCGCCGCCATGGAGTGCCTCGATCCCGGCCGCCGGGCCATGGACCGCGACAACTACGAGTGGATCCGCAACGCCGGCCGCAACAAGCTGGTCGTCGGCACCCAGGCGCGCATCCTCTACGCCGATGCCGAGGGCCGGGTGAAGATCGCCCTGGCGTTCAACGACCTGGTGCGCCGGGGAGCCATCGGCCCGGTCATGCTCGGCCGCGACCACCACGACGTTTCGGGGACCGACTCGCCTTTCCGCGAAACGGCCAACATCCGCGACGGCAGCAATGTCACCGCCGATATGGCGGTGCACAACTTCGCCGGCGACGCCGCCCGCGGCATGTCGATGGTGGTGCTCTCCAACGGCGGCGGCGTGGGCGTGGGCAAGGCGTTCAACGGCGGCTTCGGCCTGGTGCTCGACGGCAGCCAGGCCAAGGACCGCATCATCGCCTCGGCCTTGGAGTGGGACGTGATGAACGGCATCGCCCGCCGCGCCTGGGCGCGCAACGCGAACGCCCTGGAGACGGCCGCTGCCTGGAACGCCGCCCACCCCGGGCGCGGGCACATCACCCTGCCCCACCTGGCCGACGATGCCCTGGTCGGCCGGTTGGTCGAGAAGAGCTATCCGAAGAAATAAACACTAACAAACGATCTCCATGGTAGTGTTAGTGTTAGCAAGAGACTTGATGATCCAATAGTGACAGTGGAAGCAAGAAACTGTGCCGTCTGCTCCATGACGGTGGCAGTGGCGGGCCATGAGCGCTCTCTCTTTACTTTTGCCTTTGGAGTCTCTTTCTCTTGCCTCAGGCCTCTGGCCCATGGCCTGGGCGAAGTCCTTGAACCGCGTCCCGTTTTGCCCTACAATACGCTTTTGAAAGTTTGCGACGAGGAGAAAGGCCAATGGCACTGGTGAAAAAGGGCAAGGATCTTTGGTTCTTCGAGGAACTCTACAGCGACACGACCTACGGCTTCAAGGTTTCGCGGGTGGTCGTGCCCGAGACCGACACCGGCTTCCAGAAGCTGATGATCCTGGAAAGCGACCGTTTCGGCCGCGTCCTGGTCCTGGACGGCATCGTGCAGCTGACCGAGGAGGACGAGGGAATCTACCACGAATGGATCGCCCATTGGCCGCTGTTCGCTTTGCGCCGCCCCGCCCGCCACGTGCTGATCATCGGCGGCGGCGATTGCGGCGTGGCCCGCGAGGTGCTGCGCCACCGCTCGGTCGAGAGGGTGACCATGGTCGAGATCGACCGTATGGTGTGCGACCTCTGCCGCGAGCACATGCCCTCGGTGAGCGAGGGGGTCTACGACGACCCGCGCTTCAAGCTGATCATCGGCGACGGCGCCGAGGTCATCCGCCGCCTCAGGGGGCAGTGCGACGTGATCATCATCGACTCGACCGATCCCATCGGCCCGGCCCAGAGCCTGTTCAGCACCGATTTCTACCAGGCCGTCTACGACGCCCTGCGCGAGGGCGGCATCACCATCCATCAAACCGGGGCGCTGATCCTGCAGCCCTTCGAGGCCCCGGGCAGCTGGCGGCAGATCGAGCGCTCCTTCGACGACGTGCGCGTGGTGCAGTTCGCCAACATCAGCTACATGGGCGGCCCGTTCAGCCTGACCGCAGGCTCCAAGGGCAGGGGCGTCTTCCGCAATGCCGCCCGCAACGCCCTGAAGGCCTACGCCAGGGCCGGCTTCAAGACCTCCTGGTATTCCCCGCGCATCCCCGCCCTGCCCTATCCCGAGTTCCAGAGGCGGCTGGAGACCGACAAGTACGGCGAAGAAGTCGTCATGGACGTGGAGCTTCCCGGCCGCGCCGTCCCCGATGCCGAAAAGGTCGGCCGCTGGGCGCTGCGGACCTGCGACGCCATCCACATGAAGTCGTTCGGCGATCCCATCGTCGCCGGCCGGGACTTGGGCGAGGGCCAGACGCTGGTGCAGTACGTGGAGACCAGCGCCATCAGCTACCGGCGCTACGGCCGGCTGGCCGCCCTCAACTGCTTCACCTGCGCCGCCCTGCCCATGGAGGAGGCCATCCGCTTCTCCCTGAAGTTCTTCAACGCTCCCAGGGCGCTGTGCTGGCATCTTCCCCGCGGCTCGTTCGCCGGGGTGCGGGCGGCCCGGAACAACACGCGGATCTTCGAGTACGGGCAGGGCCTGACCGGGCCGGCCAAGGCCCTGCGGCCGCGCCTCATCGACAGCGCCGACCTTTTCCGCCGCGACGGCGAACTGTTCCGTTCCTGCGGCGCCCCGCAGTTCGAGCTGATCATGGACATCTTCGACTGCGATTATGAAAGGATTGCCTCGCCGGCCGCCGTGGCCCACTGGGCGGGCGACATGTTCCCCAGGATCACCGGCCTGAAGACCGTGGGTAAGGTCGATGCCCCCGATTTCGGCCACGCCAAGAAGAAGACGGCCGGCCCGTCGGTCGTGCAGCTCTTCAAGGGGGGATCGAACATCAGCCACTACGCGGCCAACTGGCTCATGATCGTGGTCAACATCGTCAGCGACAAGCCCTTTGACCTGAAGGGGGCGATCCAGAAGACAATGAAGTACTTCAAGGGCAGGCACGCGATATGCTGGCTGCTTCCCAGGGGGATCTCCGGCGAGCCCTTGAAGAATATCGCGGCGAAAACCTTCATTTTCTCAGTGGAGAATAAATAGGGCTTCGGCCATTTGTTAGTTGTGAACAAACGAGGGCGTAATAAATATTCTTTTAGGTTGATAATAATACGCTAAGATTTTTTTTATAAAATCATTATAATATAGTTGACATGAAATCCCATTTGCAATATATTTTAGGGGAACATGAATACATGTCGTAAGGAGAAAAAATGGGAAAAATCATAGGCATTGACTTGGGAACGACCAACTCGGCCGTTGCCATCATGGAAAAGGGAGACATCAAGATCATCACCAATTCCGAAGGCGGACGCACCACCCCCTCGGTCGTCGGATTCGCCAAGGACGGCGGCCGGCTTGTCGGGCAGGTAGCCAAGCGCCAGGCGATCACCAACCCCGAGAACACCGTCTACTCGATCAAGCGCTTCATGGGGCGCCGCATTTCGGAGGTGAAGGACGAGATCGCCATGGTGCCCTTCAAGGTGGTCAGCGGGCCCAATGACGACGCGCGCGTCAGCGTCATGGGCAAGCAGTATTCGCCCCCCGAAATCTCGGCCCTCATCCTGCAGAAGCTGAAGGAGGCGGCCGAGGATTACCTGGGCGAGAAAGTGACCGAGGCGGTCATCACCGTCCCGGCCTATTTCAACGACGCCCAGCGCCAGGCCACCAAGGATGCCGGCAAGATCGCCGGCCTCGATGTCAAGCGCATCATCAACGAACCGACCGCCGCGGCCCTGGCCTACGGCATGGACAAGAAAAAGGACGAGCTGATCGCCGTCTACGATTTCGGCGGCGGCACCTTCGACATCTCGATCCTGGAGATCGGCGAGAACATCGTCGAGGTCAAGTCCACCAACGGCGACACCCACCTGGGCGGCGACAACATCGACCAGCGGCTCATCGACTGGATCGCCGAGGAGTTCAAGAAGGACCAGGGGATCGACCTGACCAAGGACCGCATGGCCCTGCAGCGACTCAAGGAGGCGGCCGAGAAGGCCAAGATCGAGCTTTCCACCACCCAGGAGACCGAGATCAACCTGCCCTTCGTCACCGCCGACGCCTCGGGGCCCAAGCACCTGGTCATGAAGCTGACCCGCTCCAAGCTGGAACAGCTGGTCGGCGACATCATCGACCGCTCCATCGCCCCCTGCAAGCAGGCGGTCAAGGACGCGGGCATCGCCGTCTCCGACATCAAGGAGGTCATCCTGGTCGGCGGCATGACCCGCATGCCCTACATCCAGGAGCTGGTCAAGAAGTTCTTCGGCCGCGAGGGCAACAAGAGCGTCAATCCCGACGAGGTGGTGGCCGCCGGCGCCGCCGTGCAGGGCGGCGTCCTGGGAGGCGAGGCCAAGGACATCCTGCTGCTCGACGTCACCCCCCTGTCGCTGGGCATCGAGACGCTGGGCGGGATCACCCACAAGCTGATCGAGCGCAACACCACCATCCCGACGAAGAAGACCGACATCTTCACCACCGCCGAGGACAACCAGTCCACGGTCGAGATCCACGTGCTCCAGGGCGAGCGCGAGATGGCCCGCGACAACCGCACCTTGGGCAAGTTCCACCTCACCGGCCTGCCACCGGCGCCCCGCGGCGTGCCCCAGGTCGAGGTCACCTTCGACATCGACGCCAACGGCATCCTGAACGTGTCGGCCAAGGACCTGGCGACCAACAAGCAGCAGGCGATCACCATCACCTCGTCCAGCGGCCTGAACGAGAAGGAGATCGAGAAGATGGTCAAGGATGCCGAGAAGTTCCAGGAAGAGGACAAGCGCAACAAGGAGGCCATCGAGAACCGCAACAAGCTGGACCAGCTGTCCTATGCGCTGGAGAAGGTGGTGAAGGAGAACAAGGAGAAGATCCCCGCCGACATGGCCGCCGAGGTGGAAACCGCGGTCAAGCGCGCCAAGGAGGCGGTGGAGAAAGGTGACAACCAGAGGATCCTCGACGAGATCGAGAGCATCAACAAGCTGTCCAGCAGGCTCTCGACCGAGATGTACAAAACGGCGAACGCCCAGAAAGGGCCCCAGGCCGGAGGCGGGCCGGGCGCTCCCGGCGGCTCCCAGGCCGGAGGCGAGGGGCCGGCCAGCGAGGGCGAGGTCATCGACGCCGAGTTCGAGGACGTGGGCAAGAATAAGAAGTAAGCCCATCTGTCATCCCTCCCCGGGCCGGCGGCGACGTTGGCGCCGCCGCCGGCCTTTTTCGCTCGTGTTTGCAAAGCGCGCCGGGTTGTGATACATTGGTTCTTCCCTGACAGGAGGAGCCATGAAAGCAAAAATCGTTTTGATCATCTTGTCGATAATCCTGGCCGCCCCCTTCTGCGGCGGCAAGGCCGATCGCCGCGGGATCGACCTGGCCATGACCCTGGCGCCGGAAACAGTCACCGATTCGCTCTACTTCAAGATGGACTTTGACTTCCGCACCGCCGCCGATTTCAAGCCCCTGGCCGGCGATTACGCCGTCTTCGTCCATTTCTGGCAGGTGAACAGCAAGGAGATGCTGTTGCAGGACGACCACCAGCCGCCGAAGGCCGCCAGCGCCTGGAAGGCCAACGACCGCATCCGTTATTCACGCACCGTGTTCATCCCCCAGTTCCTGAACGAGTTCGACGTCGACTTCGAGGGCTTCGAGGAGGTCAAGCTGTCGGTGGGACTTTACGACCCGAAGGCGCCCGAGAACAAGATCGTTCTGTTCGAGAAGCGGCTCAACGTGCAGCCGGCCTCGATCAACGCCCCGGAGATCGTCTATGACGAGGGCTGGAACGAGATCGAGACCGATGTCAACGCCAAGGAACCTTTCACCAAGAGCTGGCGCTGGACCACGGCCCGCTCGGTGTGCATCATCGAGAACCCCAAAAAGGAGTACACCCTGATCGTCAAAGGCGGGGTCAACAAGGACATCCTGCCCGACCAGAAGCTCACCCTCAAGCTCAATGGGGCCGTCCTCGACGAGTTCATTCCCGAGGGCACCTATTTCACCCGCGAATACACGGTGACCCCGGAGATGCTGGGCGCGGCCGACGAGTTCCCGCTGGAATTCCTCTGCGACAAGGTCTTTTCGCCCGACAAGGTGATTCCCGGAAGCAGCGACAACCGCGAGCTGGGAGCCCAGATCTTTTTCCTGTATTTCCGCGAGAAGCTGAAATAGCGCGGCCGCGCACCATGGCGGATACCGACCTGGCCGAGCTGCTGACCGTGGAAGGCGGCCTGGAGGCCGACATCGTCAAGTCCAAGCTGGAGAGCTTCGCCATCCCGGTCCTGTTGCGTTACGAGGCGGCCGGCCGCATCTTCGGCATCACCATGGACGGCCTGGGCAAGGTGAAGATCATGGTCCCGCGCGAACTGCTGGCGGAGGCGAAACAGGCGCTGGCCGCCAAGCCCGACGACCCCGCTCCCGGCGACGCTTAAAGGGAGAAGTTGCGGAAGACGCCGGCCAGGCTTTGCAGTTCCTCAACGGCGTTCAGGTCGTACTTGATGACGCTCAACGAGATGTAGCCTTTGCGTACCGCCCAGACGTCGCTGCCCTCGCTGCCGTTGTAGCTGGGCGAGCCGGCACCGATCCAATAGTACGCGCGGCCTCGGGGGTCGGTGCGCTCGATGATATCGGGCTTGTAGCGCTTGCTGCCCAGGCAGGTGACGGCGACCCGGCCGCCGTGGCGGTAGGGGATGTTCAGGTTGCAGACCACCTGGCCCAAGGGATGGAGCAGCAGCCGGTCCAGGATGCGGGCGGTGACGCGCGCCCCCTCCTCGCATGCGAATCGCGGCTCCCCCTGCGGCTGGGGCTCGGCGAGAAGCGAGACGGCCAGCGCCGGGATCCCGTAGAGGTGGCCCGAGAAGGCGCCGCCGACCGTGCCGGAAAAGAAGACGTCCTCGGAGAGGTTTTCCCCCAGGTTCATGCCGGATACCACGAAATCGGGCTTGCCGGGCAGGATCTTCTGCAAGGCGATGTTCACGCAGTCGGAGGTCGTGCCGTTGACGGCGAAAACGCCCTCCTCGATGCGCTTGACGCGCAGCGGGCGGTTGAGCGTCAGGGCCATGCTGACGGCGCTCATTTCGCGGTCGGGCGCCACCGCGAAAACGGAGTGGGTCTTCTGCAGTTCGGCCTTCAGGGCGGAGAGGCCAGGGGAATAGAAGCCGTCGTCGTTGGTGAGCAGTATGGTTTTCATGGTTCCCGGGAAAAAGGAAAAGTCGGGGCGAGTGGATTCGAACCACCGACCACACGCACCCCAAGCGTGTACGCTAACCAGGCTGCGCTACGCCCCGGCTCGTTCAGTTTTTATCATCTTTGGCCAGCAAAGTCAAGATATCGTTCAACTCCTTGCGGATCTTGCGCAGGGTCGAGGTGGCGGCAACGGGCCGGGACTGCGCCCCGGCCTTGTCCGCGTCCGCAGCGGCCAGGTCGCCGAAGTGACGCAGCAGCAGCCCGGGGACCTGCCCCTTGTCGCGCTTTTCCTGGATGAGCCACTGCTTGACGGCGAAGATGACCTCGACGTCGCGGCGGCTGTAGAACTTTTCGCCGCTCTGGTTGACCACCGGGGCGAAGGCGCGGAATTCGCTTTCCCAGTAGTCCAGGACACGGCCGTCCAGCTTGGCCAGCTGCATGACCTCCTTGCGCTTGAAGGTCAACTTGTCGGGAATCTTGAAATCGGCCATGTCTCCTCGCTCGCCCATCGGCTATTATATCCGATTTCCAGGGGCAAGCAAAGGGGAGCGAGGACAGCGGGGCTAGAAGTTGACCACGGCGCTGCCGCCGAAATAGAAGCCGTTCTTGAAGCCGGCCTCGGCGCGCAGGAAAAACTTGTCCCGGATGTTGACCATGACGCCGATGGGGATGTGGCCGACGGGGACGAAGAGCTTCTTGTTCAGCGAATCGCGGATGGTGGTGCCCAGCTCGTCCTGGTAGGACCCTTCGGCCCAGATGGACATGCTGCCGATGCCGATGCCGCCGCCGGTGTAGGGGTGGATGGGCGAGCTGGGAAAGGCGTGCATCAGGATGGTGGCGGTGAGGTTGAGCTGGGTGATCTCGCCCGAGCCGAAAAAGCGGTTGTTGTAACTCTCCACCCGGTAGTAGCCTTCGCCGCTGATGCGGCTGTACTCGAGGGAGTACACGCCGCTGAACACCGAGCGCGGGCCCTTTTCGCCGTAGGAATGGATCTCGAAGGAGAAGGCCGAGCCGGATAGCCGCGGGTGCTCGAAGAGGGCCAGGTCGAGCAAGGCGTTGGGAATGCCGAAGGCGCTGATGCGGGCGCCGGTGCCGAAACGGCTCACCTGGACGGCGGCGGGAAGAACGGCGGCCAGGGCCAGGAACAGGATGCACATTGTGCGCGCTTTCATGGGCCTCCTTTAATCCATCCGGTAGTTGGGGGATTCCTCGGTGATGATCACGTCGTGGACGTGGCTCTCCTTCATGCCGGCGAAGGTGATGCGCACGAAGCGGGCCTGGCGGTGCAGCTCGTCGATGCTGCGGCAGCCGGTCAGCCCCATGCCGGCGCGGACGCCGCCGATGAGCAGCGGCACCAGGTTCATGACCGAGCCGCGATAGGGAACGCGTCCCTCGATGCCTTCGGGAACGAGCTTGGATTCGGAGTACTCGTCTTCCTGGAAGTAACGGTCGCGGCTGCCGGACTTCATGGCGCCGATCGAGCCCATGCCGCGGTAGCGCTTGTAGGAGCGGCCCTGGTAGATCACCATTTCGCCAGGGCTCTCGTCGGTCCCGGCCAGGATGGAGCCGATCATGACCGAGTCGGCGCCGGCGGCCAACGCTTTGGTGATGTCGCCGGAGAACTTGATGCCGCCGTCGGCGATGACCGGGACCCGGCCGGCGACCTCGCGGGCGACCTCCATGATGGCGGTGATCTGGGGCACGCCGGCGCCGGTGACCACCCGCGTGGTGCAGATCGAGCCCGGGCCGATCCCGACCTTGATGCCATCGACGCCCAAAGCCAGCAGGTCGCGGGCGGCGGCGGCGGTGGCCACGTTGCCGGCCAGCAGGTCGATGTCCGCGGCCACGGCGCGGATGGCCTCGACCGTCTGCAACACCTTGCGCGAATGGCCGTGCGAGGTGTCGACGACGATGGCGTCGACCTTGGCCGCCAGCAGCGCCTGCACCCTTTCGCGCGTATCGGCGGCGGTGCCCACGGCGGCGCCCACGCGCAGCTGCCCCTGGGCGTCCTTGGAGGCGGCGGGAAACCTCTCGGTCTTGACGATGTCCTTGAAGGTGATCAGCCCCTTGAGGCGGTTGTCCTTGTCGACGACCGGCAGCTTCTCGATGCGGTTGCTGTGCAGCAGCTTCTTGGCCTCGGCCATGGTGATGTTCTCGGCGGCCGTGACCAGGCCGCTGGAGCGCATGAGGGTCGAGATGCGCTCGCCGGTGTTGCCGGCGAAGCGCAGATCGCGGTTGGTCAGGATGCCCACCAGCCGGCCCTGGCCGTCGACGATGGGCAGCCCCGAGATGCCCTTCTCGCGCACCAGCTGCAGCGCCTCCTGTACGGTGTTTTCGGGGCGCAGGGTGATGGGGTTGACGATCATGCCCGATTCGGAACGCTTGACCTTCAGGACCTCGGCGGCCTGGTCGGCGATGCTCAGGTTCTTGTGGATGATGGCGATGCCCCCCAGCTGGGCCATGGCGATGGCCATGCGCGACTCGGAGACGGTGTCCATGGCGGCCGCGGCCAGCGGCACGCTCAGGCGGATGCGGCGCGAGAACTGGGACGAGGTGTCGGCCTGGCTGGGCAGAACCTCGGAGTAGCCGGGAACCAGCAGGACGTCGTCGAAGGTCAGCCCGGGCTGGGGCAGGATCTTGTCGCTTTCTTTCATTTTTTCTTTTTGTGCTTGCCGCCGGGCATTTTGAAGGCCGGCGCCGCCAGCCGGGGCTTTTTCTTCCGCTGCCATTCCTCGACCTCCTCGTTGCTGACCGGGCGGAACAGGAACAGAAAGCGCAGAACCTCCTCGTCGATGCGGTCGAGCAGGCCCTGGTAGAGCTCGTAGCTCTCTTTTTTGTACTCGATGAGCGGGTCGCGCTGGGCGTAACCGCGCAGGCCGATCCCCTCCTTCAGGTGGTCGATGCTGAGCAGATGGTCCTTCCACTGGGTGTCGATCACCTGCAGCAGGATCATGCGCTCCAGCTCGCGCATCTGCGCCTCGCCGACCAGGGCCTCCTTTTCGCGGTACCGTGCGACGATGCGCTCGAGCACGACGCGCTTCAGCTCCAGCACCGGGGTCTCGCGCAGGGCGGCCGCATCCTGCGCCGGCAGATCGAGGCCGAACTGGGCCATGATCTCGCGGCGGAAGGACTCGAGGTCCCACTCCTCCCCCTCCTTGTTCTCGTCGATGTAGGCGGTGAAGATCTCCTCGTACAGCTCCTCGATCAACTTCCGGATGTGCTGGCTGAAGTCCTTGCCGAACAGGATGTCGCGGCGCAGCTGGTAGATATGGCGGCGCTGCTTGTTCATCACGTCGTCGTACTCGAGCAGGTGCTTGCGGATGGAGAAATTCTGCCCCTCGATCTGCTTCTGGGCGTTCTCGATGGCGCGCGAAACCAAACGGTTCTCCAGGGGCACGCCGTTGCTCATGCCGGCGCGCACCAGCATGCCGCGCACGCGGTCCGATCCCAGGATCTTCATCAGGTCGTCCTCGAGGGAGATGTAGAAGCGCGACGATCCGGGATCGCCTTGGCGGCCGGAGCGTCCGCGCAGCTGGTTGTCGATGCGCCGCGCCTCGTGGCGCTCGGTGCCCAGAATGTGCAGGCCGCCGCGGGCGATCACCTCGTCGTGCTCGCGGCCCACCTGGGCGGCGATGGCGGCGCGGGCCTTCTCCAGCACGACCGGCGGAGCGGTGTCCACGGTGAAGCCCTGCTTCTTGAGCTCCTCGCGCAGCAGGAATTCGGGATTGCCGCCCAGCAGGATGTCGGTGCCGCGGCCGGCCATGTTGGTGGCGATGGTCACCGCGCCGAGGCGCCCGGCCTGGGCGACGATCTCGGCCTCCGACTCGTGGTACTTGGCGTTCAAAACCACGTGGCGCACCTTCTCGCGGTGCAGACGGCGGCTGAGCAGCTCGGAGTTCTCGATGGAGATGGTGCCGACGAGGACCGGCTGGCCCTTGGCGTTCAGCTCCTTGATCTCGTTGACCACGGCGCTCCACTTCTCCTCCTTGCTGCCGTAGATGACGTCGGGATGCTCGTTGCGGATCAGCGGGCGGTTGGTGGGGATCTCGGTGACGTCGAGCTTGTAGATGTGGGCGAACTCGGCCGCTTCGGTCAGGGCCGTGCCGGTCATGCCGGCCAGCTTCTCGTACATGCGGAAATAGTTCTGAAAGGTGATGGAGGCCAGGGTCTGGTACTCCTGCTCGATGCGCACGTTCTCCTTGGCCTCCAGGGCCTGGTGCAGGCCGTCGGAGTAGCGGCGCCCGGGCATGATGCGGCCGGTGAACTCGTCGACGATGAGCACCTTCTCGTCCTGGACCAGGTAATCGACGTCGCGGCGGAAGATCAGGTGGGCCTTGAGCGACTGGTTGATCTGCTGCAGCAGGGCCATGTTCGGCAGGTCGTAGAGGTTGTCGACATGGAAGAACTTTTCCGCCTCGTTGATGCCGCTTTCGGTCAGCACGACGGTCTTGGTCTTCTCGTCGTGGCTGTAATGCTCCGGGCTGCGCCGGATGCGGGCGACGAACTCGTTGACGCGGTAGAAGAAGGAGGTGGATTCCTCGGTGGGACCGGAGATGATCAGCGGCGTGCGCGCCTCGTCGATCAGGATGGAGTCGACCTCGTCGACGATGGCATAGTGGAATTCGCGCTGGCTGAGGCTCTGCACGTCGAACTTCATGTTGTCACGCAGGTAGTCGAAGCCGAACTCGTTGTTGGTGCCGTAGGTCACGTCGCAGGCGTAGGCCTGCTGGCGCTGGCGGTCATCCATCTCGTGCTGGATGACGCCGACGGAGAGGCCCAGGAAGCGGTAGATGCGTCCCATCCACTCGGCGTCGCGCTTGGCCAGGTAGTCGTTGACCGTCACCACGTGCACGCCCCTGCCGGTCAGGGCGTTCAGGAAGGCGGGGAGCGTGGCCACCAGGGTCTTGCCCTCGCCGGTCTTCATCTCGGCGATCCGGCCCTGGTGCAGGACCATGCCGCCGAGGAGCTGCACGTCGAAGTGGCGCATGTTCAGCGTGCGCCGGGCAGCCTCGCGCACGAGGGCGAACGTCTCGGGCAGGAGGTCGTCGAGCGCTTCCCCGGCCAGGGCCCGCGAACGGAACGCGCCGGTCTTGGCGCGCAGCTCGTCGTCGCTCAGCGGCCGCAGCGCGGGCTCGAGGCCGTTGATGCGCTGCACGAGCGGCTGCAGGCGCTTGAGGTCCCTTTCGTTCTGGGTGCCGAAGATCTTGCGGACGATGAACTTGAACATGGTGCCGTCATTATACCGGAGCACCGACCGTTTCGCAACCAATCCCCACCGCCGCTGCGGGCCGCCGTTGACAAGCCGCCGGCGCGGCGCTATCCTGAAGCCATGGCCGGCCGCCGCAAGGAGTTCAAGCGCTTCGTGTTCGCCGTCTCCGACGCCAC
This sequence comes from uncultured Clostridia bacterium, assembly GCA_964628035.1. Classification (GTDB taxonomy): domain Bacteria; phylum Acidobacteriota; class Aminicenantia; order UBA2199; family UBA2199; genus UBA2199. The sequence goes on from CAZVPI010000001.1 coordinate 311,308, forward strand.
GGGCAAGACCTGCGAGACTGTGGTGCTGGCGGCGCTCAGCCAGTTCAAGACCACGCAGATCGAGCTGGAGACGCTCTCCAATGTCCGCACCCTGGAGCAGGTGCGCGACGTCTGCGCGCGGGCGGCGTCGGTCAACGGCGTGATCATCTATACCATGGCCTCTCCCGAGCTGCGCCACGAGATCACCGAGCTGGGGAGGCTGAACGGCGTGCCCACCGTCGACATCCTGGGCCCGGTGCTCACCCGCCTTTCCGATCTGCTGGAGATATCGCCCCTGGCCAGGCCCGGCCTGTTCCACCAACTGGACCAGGATTATTTCCAGCGAATCGAGGCGGTCGACTTCACCATCAAGCACGACGACGGCCGGCGGCTGGAGACGATCGCCAATGCCGAGATCGTCCTGCTGGGCGTTTCGCGGGCCTCCAAGACGCCGGTCAGCATATACCTTTCCTACCGGGGCTGGAAGGTGGCCAACGTGCCGATCCTGGCCAACGAGGAGCCGCCGGCCGAGCTAGACGCCATCGACCAGCGGCGCATCGTCGCCCTGACCATCCAGCCCAAGCGCCTGGAGGCGATCCGCCGCGAGCGGCAGATCAGGATCCACGGGGCGGGGAGCTCGGACTACGTCGATCCGGAGGCGATCCGCCGCGAGTCGCTCTTTGCCCTGCGCCTGTACGAGAGCCGGCAGTGGCCCATCCTGGACGCGACCTACAAGTCGATCGAGGAAACGGCCACCGAGGTGATGCGGCTGATCTACGCCCGCTCGGGGATCAAGAAGGGGAACGTCCCCTATTGAAGGGATTCCTCATCACAAGAACCGATTTCGAAACAAAGCCCAAGCTGCAAATTCCAATCTCCTGGCTGGGGCGCTGTGCCCAAAACCAAGCCAAGGAGCGATCGAGATAGTGGCAGCGGTGGTGGCGGGCCACTCCAGTGTTTCGGCCTTCACTTTTACCTTTTGCCTTTCAAGCGCCCTGGTTTGGGTCATGTCATCCCCGCCAGGGGGAATGGTTCCTTGGTTCTTGGTGTTTGCTTGGAACTGGGTGCTTTCGTCTTGCCAGAAGCCACGCTTATTATGTCGGGACTTGAAAAATTTCTTGAGCAGAGTGCGGGGAAATAAGGCCTAGTCGCGGTCTCCGGGCAGGGCGGCGTCGAGAAGCCCGGCCAAGGCGCTGCGCTTCTCCCGGCGCGCCTCCTCCTCGTTCATGTGCCGCAGCTCGCGGCTGAAGTCCTCCTCGGGCTCCTCCATGCTCAGGGAGAGGGTCTTGCGCTCGGGATCGACGGCCAGGATGCGCACCTGCACCTCGTCGCCGACGGTGAGGATCTCCTTGGGATGCTGGATGCGGCGGCCGGTCCCCAGCCGCGAGACGTGCAGCAGGCCGGTCACGCCAGGCAGCAGCTCGACGAAGGCTCCGAAAGGCTTCATGTGCACGACGCGTCCGGTGAGCTCGGAGCCGACCGCCAGGCGGTCGCCGGCGGCGGTCCAGGGGTCGGGAAGCAGCGCCTTGAGGCTCAGCGAGATCTTGCCGGCGTCGCGGTCGAGGCGCAACACCGACACCTTGAGCTCCTGGCCCGGTTTCAGGGCATCCTTGGCGCTGGCCACTTTCTGGTAGGAAATCTCCGACACGTGCAGCAGCCCCTCGGCGCCGCCGATGTCGACGAAGGCCCCGAAGTCGTGCACCGACGTGACCCGGCCTTCGCGCACCTGGCCGGTCTCCAGCTCGCTCCATAGGCGCCGGGCGCGGTCACGCTCCTCGGCCTGCAGCAGCTCCTTGCGGCTGAGCACGATGTTGCGTCCGTCTTCCTCGAACTGCGTGATCAGGAAGGAATAGGCCTGCTCCAGGTGCGCCTCGGCATTCTGGCAATAGCTGCGCTCGATCTGCGAAATGGGGCAAAAGGCCTTCTGGCCCAAGACCTGGACATCGAAGCCCCCCTTGTTCACCGCCTTGACCTTGCCTTCGACCGGCAGGCGGGCGGCATGGGCCTCGCGCAGCATGGCCAGCGACGGCGAATCCTTGGCGGCGCGGGCTTCGCCGCGGCCTCCCTGGCGCAGGCGAGCTGTGCAATGGAAGATGCCGTCGCGGAAGGAGGTCACCAGGACCTGCAGCGGGTCGCCGGGCTGGACGGTCAGTTCGCCGCGGCGCTCGCACTCCTCGCGGTCGATCATCCCCTCGGCGCGGACGCCGAGGTCGAGGAACACCGTGTCCCGGCCGATGGAGATGACCTTGCCCGTGGCGACTTCGCCGACCCGCACGCGGGTGGCGGGACGGAAGGATGCGTTCAGCATGTCGGCGAAGCTTTCTTCGCCCAGCGGTGATGGCGTGGCGACCTGGTTTTCCTTCATGGACTATTCCCTGCCTGATCTCAGTGATTGATTTGGCCGTCCAAGATTGGACACCCTATTGTATTGCGGAACGGCCTCCGTGTCAAGGGGGCGGCCGCCGCCGCTGCGCCCCCCTCGGGGCGGAAACAGGTTAGCTCTGGCCGTTTCCCGTGATCCTGCCCTTGCGCTTCTCGGTGAAGACGTCGGGGGTCAGCGCCTGCCCCTTGTGGGTGTGGACCTCGCCGTCCATGAAGGCCCCCTCGGCGATGGCGATCTTCTGGCAGACGATGTCCCCTTCCAAACGGCCACTGGCGCGGACCTCGACGCGGCCGGCGACCTTGACCCGCCCCTGGATCCTTCCGCACAGCACCAGATTGCCCGCGGAGACCTGGCCCCGCACCGTGCCCGACTCCTCGATGAACAGCAGGCCGGTGATCGCGATATCTCCCTCCAGCTCGCCCGCGAGCAGCACGTCGCCCGGCCCGGACAGGGAGCCGGTGACGCGCGTGCGGCCCAGCAGAAGCGATTTGCCGTCGGGGTCGGTGAAGCTCTCGCTGACTCTCTTGTTCTCCATGGTTTCTCCTGTCGGCAATGTATCTGGACGCTGGCTCATCTCAGGCGAGGAATGACCGGCGCTCGCTCACGGTGAAAAACTCGTCGAAAGCCGAGCCTGTCGCCGAGACGATGTCCGGGAGGCGCGGGTCGCCGGGAAGAAAGAACAGCACCTGCAGGATGTCGCGGCTGGCCTCGCCCACGCAGGCGCGCAGCGAATCGGACGAGGGGTTGCCGAACGCCCCCTGTTCGTCGCGCAGCACGATCTTGCCCGCGAAGCCGAGCATCTCCTTGCGGATACCCTGGTAGCGGTCGTCCACCCGGCCCAGGTCGATCTCGACCGCCCCCTGGATGCGCTCCAGGTCGTACAGGCCGTAGGGAACCTGGAATCGGAGCGACAGCAGGTTGGTCAGGTCCACGAGCGGATGAACGGCTGGAAAATCGCCCCGGTCGCGCAGGCGGCGCCAAAGGGCCTCCGAGGAGGGGCGATGCCGGGTGGGATCGATGGCGAACGAGCGGTAAAGGCGCCGGGAGGCGGCGAAGCCCTCCGGGGGGGCCTTGACCTGGCGCAGCGCCTGCGTCTCCCGAGCCACGGCCTCGGCGAGAGAAGCGCCCGGGCGCGGCGCGACGCCGCGCTGGACGATGACGCCGGCGCTGAGCTTGCCGGCCAGGCGGTTTTGCAGCCCCTGCAGGTCGGCCATGACGGTTTGAAAATTCTAGCACACTGTGGTAAAAAAATCTGCGCCGCGGCCGCGAAGCCGGTTGCCGCGGCTTGAGGAGCCGCCCATGACGAAATTTCTGCTATGGCTCATCCTGCTGGTGATCAGTTGGCCTCTGGCCATCCTGGCCCTGGCCCTCTATCCCCTGGTCTGGCTGCTGGCCATCCCCTTCCGCCTGCTGGGCATCACGGTCAGCGCCGTCTTCGAGCTCCTGCGCGCGCTCCTGAACCTGCCGGCCAGGGTCCTGCGCGGCCCCGGCCGCTGATCCCGCCTGGCGCCGATGGACGATCGCAGGCAGGGGAGCCGCTTTTGGCTGGCCTGGGCCCTGGCCGCGATGGCTTTTTTTGGCCTGACCAATTTCGCCCTGGGCCATGTGGCCGAGCGCGGCGGCGGCGACGCGGAGGCCAGCGTCAAGGCGGCCATGGTCCTCTGGCTCGGCTGCGGCGTTCTCGGCCTGGCCGGAGCCGCTTTCTTCAAGGCCGCAGGGCGAGGCTTTTCCGGGATGCCCGGCCGGCGATCGCTTTGGCTGCCGGTCATGGCCGGAGCCGCCCTGGCCCTGGGCATGCTGATGCTCAAGGGCAGCCTGGCCGCCGACCCGCTGGCCAAGGGCCCCCTGGTCGCCGTCGCCTCGAGCAACTCGCTTGTCGTCGCCCTGCTGGCCTGGGTCTTCATCCGTGAGCGCCTCTCCGGCGGGCAGTGGGGCGGATTCGTCGTCATCGTCGCCGGCATCGCGGCGGTCAGCCTGAGCGGCGGCGGGCGCGCCCGTCCGGGCGCCGTCGGCCTGGCCGCGGCCGCCATGCTCCTCTTCGGGATCACGAATTTCCTGCTGAAGCTTGCCGGTAGCAGGGGGTGCGATTCGATCACGGCCGCAGTCGTCCTGTGGCTGGCCGTCGGCGCCTGCGGCGTGCTGGCCGTCGGCGGCCGCTGGCTCCTTGTTGGCCGCACGCCGCTGCTGGCCAGCCCTTTCCTGACCCTCCTGGCCTTTCTGGCCGGGGGCACGCTGGCCCTGGGCATGCTGGCCATCAAGAAGGCGGTCACCCTGGGCCCGGCCGGTCCGGCCTCGGCCGTGTCGGGCTCCAACGCCGTCCTGGTCAGCCTGCTCGACCTGGCGCTGCTGGGCCACTGGCTGCCCTGGCTGAAGCTGGCGGGCATGCTCACGGCCGTGGCCGGCATCGTCGCCCTGGCCCTGGCGAGGCCGCTGCCGAGAACGTGATGCGGAGGCCTGGACAAGCCGATGAAGATCATCACCCAACTTACGGAGCGCGAGGGCTGGCACCTGCGGCAGGGGTTCCCCGTCCAGGTGGGAGTGAAACGGGGAGATTCCCCTTTCAGCGCCGGCCACCGCCACCGTACAATGACCGAGTACTTCCTCCTGCTTCGCGGCGAGCTGCGGCTGCGGGTGGAGGAACTGGAGTTCGAGGTAAAGCCGGGGGACCTGGTCGTGGTCGAGCCCGGCGAAGGGCACGCCGTGACCTATTCCTCTCCGGACGCCCTGCTCCTGCTGCTGATGCCGCCGCCGGTCGAGAACGACAAGGAAGAGCTTCAAGATTGAAGAAGGATACTTGGCAGACGGCGCACGGCTGACGGCGCACGGGAAAAACGCTGGGACGAACTTTCATGTGAGTGGTGAAGTAGGCGATCTCAGGGAGGACGCAGGGAAGACAGAGTGAAGATAAAAGGGAAGAGAGAGCAGGAAAAGCCTGTACCGGTCTTTTTCCCACTGCTTTCCTAATTCTTCTTTGTCTTCGATGCCCAGCTGAGAATTCGGGAAAAGGGTTTCTACTTTTACCTTTTACCTTTTTCCTTTTGCCTTTGGCTTCGGGTCTACTCGGTCTTGCCCTGAAGCCGGAACAGGGGCTGTCCGACGCGCACCCGCTTCCCCTTTTCGACCAGAACGGATTTCACCAGTGCGGCGGGCACGGCCAGGATGATCGTCGAACCCATGGCGAAATGCCCCATCTCCTCCAGCTGCCTCACCGGGATGTCACAGGAGGACCACGCGCCGCTTTGCGGCAGGCCGTGCTCGAGAAAGCGCAACCCGATGCTGCCGACGAAGGTGGCGCCGACGGCAATCATATAGAGCGGGCAGTCGCCGAAAGCGAAGCGGGTCACCGCCCGCTCGTTGCGGATGTAAAGGCGCTTCACCCGCTTCGCGGAGAAGTCATTGACCGGGAAAAGGCGGGTGCCGCCGTGAAAGCAGCCGGTGATGCGGCCCGCGACAGGATAGTGGAAGCGGTGGTAGTCGGCTGGGGAAAGATAGATCGTGGCCACGTGCCAACGATCCGCGGCAGCGACGGGGATGGCCAGGAGTCGGCTGAGGGGATAGGTCCAGCCCTTGACCTGGGTTGCGGCATCGCCTTCGACCAGCTCCAGCCCGCTCAGCCTGCCGTCGGCCGGCGAGAGAACGGCGCCCGCGTCGGGGCGCAGCGGCCGCGTCCGCGGATGGAGCGGTCGCAGGAAGAACTCGGACAGGGAGCGGTAGTCCTGCGCCTGCCCCTGGAATTCCTCCATGTCGATCCGGTAACGCCGGAGAAATCCCCGGATCATCCGCTGCGCCAGCCAGCGGGGCTGCTGCAGCCGCACGAGCCGGCCGTAAAGGCGGCTGAGCGGGATCCACGAGATAGGGGCCAGCAAGGCGCGGCCCAGGAGCTTGGATGCGGTGTTCATGGTTTCCTGCGGCCAGATCCGGAATCATTCTATCCCGGGCCGCGGTTGCCGTCAACCTTTCCCCTGGCCCCGCTCCGGCGCTTCTTGCCCGCCGGGTGAAATCATGGTATTCTAAGCCTTGAATTCCCCGCATCGCGAACTCCCCCGCCGCAAGATCGCCCTGTTCTGGCTCCCCCTGTTCTCCACCTGGCTGATGATGGGCGTGGAGGGGCCGTTCTTAGCCGCCGTCATCGCCCGCCTCGCTGACGCCAAGTTCAACCTGGCCGCCTACGGCGTCGCCTTTTCGCTGGGCATGTTCTTCGAGTCACCGATCATCATGATGCTGAGCGCGGCCAACGTGCTGGTCAAGGACCGGCGCAGCTACCTGAAGCTCAGGCGCTTCAACCTCCTGCTGAACGCCTTGATCACCCTGGCCATGTTGGGGGTATTGCTGCCGCCCGTGTTCCGCTGGCTGACCGAGGGGGTGATCGGCATGCCGGCCCCGGTGGCCGCTCTCTGCCGCCAGGCCACCCTGTTTCTCCTTCCCTGGCCGGCTGCCATCGGCTTCCGCCGCTTTTACCAGGGGCTGCTCATCGGCAACGGCCTGCCGCGTCGGGTGGCCTACGGCACCTTGGTGCGCCTCGCCTCCATGGCGGCCACGGCCCTGCTCCTCTACCGCTTTTCCTCCCTGCCCGGGTCCAGCGTGGGCGCCGCCGCCCTGTCGGCGGGGGTGGTCATGGAGGCGCTGGCCAGCCGCGCCATGGCCGTTGCCCTGGTGTGCAGGCTGCTTGACACTCCCGGCGCGCCTGGAGAGAAGCCCCTGGACAGGAGAGGGCTGGCGGCCTTTTATTTTCCCCTGGCCATGACCTCGACCCTCAGCCTGGCGGTCCACCCCCTGATGTCCTTCTTCCTGGGCAAGGCGCGGCTGCCTATCGAATCGCTGGCCGTGCTGCCGGTGGTGAATTCGCTGGCGTTCGTCTTCCGCAGTGCCGGCCTCTCGTTCCAGGAGGTGGCCATCGCCCTGTTGCGCCAGGGCGACGAAAGCCGCCCCCGGCTACGCTCTTTTGCCTGGCTTCTGGGCGCTTCGAGCTCGGGGCTCCTCGTGGCCCTGGCCTTCTCCCCGGCCGTCGACCTGTGGTTTCGCGGCGTCTCCGCCCTGACGCCCGAACTCTCGCGCCTGGCGGTCGCTCCCATCCGCATCTTTACCCTCATCCCGGCGCTGGAAGTGCTGCTGGCCTTCCAGCGCGCCCGGCTCGTCGTCGGCCGCAGGACCCGCTCGATCACGGTGGCCACGGGGCTGGAGGTCGCCGTGATCGCCGCGGCGCTGTGGCTGGCCGTCTCGGCTACCAGCCTGGTCGGCGTGACCGCGGCCGCCCTGGCCGCCTTGGGCGGCCGCCTCTGTGCCGTCACCTACCTGCACCTCAACCTTGCTGGATGGAAGCGCCCTCGGCTTCCCCGGCACAGCGGGCCTGTCCTGCGCGACGACCTCCGCGCCGCCGTCCGCTCGTAAAGGAGAGCGGCGCCGGGATCAGCCGGCGGCCAAAAGGTCGAACAGGACCTTGGCGAACAGCAGCAGCAGGGTGAAGAGGAAGACGGGGCGGATCAGCGCGCCGCCGCGGCGGATGACCAGCTTGGCCCCCAGCAGGTTGCCGGCGATGCCGGCCGCCGCCGCCGGGACGCCCAGCGCGAAAAGGACCTTGCCGTGGACGATGAATGTGGCCATGGCCGCGATATTGGACGCCAGGTTCACCACCTTGGTGTTGGCGTTGGCCGTCACGAAATCGTACTGCAGGGCCAGCGTGTAGAAAAAGATGAGGAACGTGCCGGTGCCCGGACCGAAAAAACCGTCGTAGAAGCCGATCGCCAGCGCCGCCAGCGAGGCCAGCAGGACCTTCTTGGCCGGGGCATGGCGATGCGATCGGTTCTCGCGGCCCAGGCCGCGATGGGCCAGGGTGAAGGCGGCCACCAGAGGCAGCAGCACGATCAGCAGCCAGCGCAGGAAGGAGGGGCGCAGCAGCAGGACGGCGCGCGTGCCCAAGTGCGACCCGGCCAGGGCGAAGAGGGCGCTGAGCACGGCCACGCGACCGTCGATCATCCCATGCTGATGGTAGCGCAGTGTGGCGAACAGGGTGCCGAAGCAGGAGGAGAACTTGTTGTTGCCCAGGGCGAAGTGGGGCGGCAGGCCGGCCGCCAGATAGGCGGGGACCGAAAGCAGGCCGCCGCCGCCGGCGATCGAGTCGACCATCCCGGCCAGGAAGACGGCCGGCAGGACGATCAGGAAGGCCTGCAGGGTGAGGTCCATGGACGGCTCAATCGCGGGCGAAGCGATCGTGCCAGAGGTGGAACTGCATCAGGGCCCAAAGGCGGTGGGCGTGGTTCTCGCGGTTGGCCAGGTGCTCGCCGACCCAGCGCGAGACGGTCGGGGCGGAGAAATAGCCCATGGCGCGGATCTTCCTTTCCGAGAGGGTATCCAGCATCATCTCCTTCAGCTCGGCCTTGAGCCAGTTCTTGATGGGGATGGAGAACCCCTCCTTCTGGCGGTGAAGGGTCTCGTCGTCGAGGATCCCCGCCATTGCCTTCTTGAAGAACCATTTGCCGGTCTGGCCCCGCACCTTCCATTCGGGGGGGAGGGAGAAGGCGAACTCGACCAGCCTGTGGTCGAGGAGCGGCGCGCGGGTCTCCAGCGAGGCGGCCATGCTCATGCGGTCGACCTTGACCATGATGTCGTCGGCCAGGTAGGTTTTCAGGTCCAGGTAGAGGTCCTGGTTGATCCCCGGGAAGCGGCGGCCGCGCTCGAAAAAGGAGCGAAACGGCTCGCGCTCGTTCAGGGGGCGCAGGAACTCCGGGCGCAGGAAGTCGGGCGAATAGAAGCCGGCCTTCTGCCGCGCTCCCAGGAAGAGCATCCAACGGAAATGACGGTCGGCTGCGGGATGGGCCAGCCCCTCGCTGAAGCGCTTGAGGCGGTTGACCGTCCCCTTTTTCAGGCTCGAGGGCGGGACAACGCGCAGGGCGCGCGAGGCCAGGGCGCGCAGGGGCCGCAGCGGCGCCGCGTCCACGAAGCGGGCCAGCTTCTGGGCAAGGTAGTGCTCGTAGCCGCCGAAGATCTCGTCGCCGCCGTCGCCCGAGAGGGCCACGGTCACGTTCTCCCGCGCTGTTTTCGAGACCAGGTAGGTGGGAAAGTTGGAGAAGTCGCCGAGCGGCTCGTCCAGGATGCCGGCAAGCTTCCCGACCAGCTCCCGGATGTCGGCCTGCAGCACCCGCTGGTGGTGGTCGGTCCCGAAGCGCGCGGCCACGCGCCGCGAATGCGGGAGCTCGCTGTACGACTTCTCCTCGAAGCCGATGGAAAAGGTCTGCACCGGCTGCGAGGAGACGCGGGCCATGAAGGCCACGACGGCGCTGGAGTCGATGCCGCCCGAAAGGAAGGCCCCCAGGGGCACGTCGGAGATCATGCGCAGGCGCACCGACTCCTCCAGCAGGCCCAGGAACTCGTCGCGGGCGCGGCCGAAGGAGCGGGGCCCCGCGCCGGGCCGCACGTCCCAGTATTCGCGGATCTCGGCCCGGCCGTCCTCGAAGGCCAGGATGTGGCCGGCCGGCAGCTTGCGCACGGCGCGGAAAATGGAAAAGGGGGCGGGGATGTACTCGAGGGTCAGGAAGAAGTCGAGGGCCTCGGGATCGATGTCGCGGGGGATGCCGGGATACTCCAGGATCGACTTGATCTCCGAGGCGAATACCAGCCCGCGGCGCGGGTCAAGGCTGTAGTACAGCGGCTTCTTGCCCAGCGGGTCGCGGGCCAGGACCAGGCGGCGCCGGAACCGGTCATAAATGGCGACGGCGAACATGCCGCGCAGCCTGCCGACAAAGTCCAGGCCGTATTCCTCGTAGAGGTTGACCACGACCTCGGTGTCGCTGCGGGTGCGGAACGACCGCCCGCGCCCCTCCAGCTCGCGGCGCAGCTCGGCGAAGTTGTAGACCTCGCCGTTGTAGGCGATCCAGCAGCGGCCGCTGCTGGAGGCGAGCGGCTGGTGGCCGGTGTCCAGGTCGATGATGCTCAGGCGGCGGGCGGCGAGGCCGACGCCCGCTTCCATGAAAAAACCCTCGTCATCGGGGCCGCGGTGAACGATGCGGTCGTTCATGCGCTTCAGGGTGGCGTCATCGGCCTCGTTCGCGAGCTGGAAAAAGCCGCAGATGCCGCACATGATCCGAATTTAAAGGGAGCCGCCCGCCCGGGCGGCCTTCAGCGGCGGCCGCCCCTCGGCACCGCCTGCGGCGGCGGTCCGCCAGCTGCGGATCGGGTGGTGGCTCAAACGGAGGCGGGTCCTACTTGAAGCTCTTGACCGCCTCGTTCTCGTTTTCGAAAGTCTCGAAGACCGTGATCAGCTTGGTCACCATCATCAGGTCCTTGACCTTGTTGGTCAAGTTGGCGATCTTGACCGTGCCGCCCTCCTTTTTCAGGGTGGTGTAGGAGCGGACGACTTCGCCCAGGCCCGTCGAATCCAAGTAGGGCACTTCGGCGAAATTCAGGACCAGCTGCCTCTCTTTGTCCTTGATCGCGCCGTTGATCGACTGCCGGAGCTCTTCGATGCCTTCGCCAAAGAGGATTTTGCCCTTGAGGTCGAGGATGGTAACATTGCCGTTCTTTCTCTTTTCGATCTTCATGTTTGTCTCCTTCTTGCGACCTTAAAAACACTCTATATCATAGGCCGGGAGAAAATTCAACCATTTTCGGTTTCGCCTTCAAAATCAGCCGCAGTCCGCCAGCTCGTAGTCGGGGTTGCCGAAGCCGATCTCGCGGGCGTGCTCGAGCTGCACCCGGCAGGGGATGTCGTGGGCCAGCTGGGACAGGGGACGCCCTGCCGCTCTTTCCACCAGGTCGAGCGAGGCGGCATCGAGGGCCACGGGATCGGAGGCGACGAGGACGCCGATGTCGGGCACGATCTTCCTGTAGCCCGACATGCAGTCGCAGTCCTTGCTGACGCGGGTCAGAAAGTTGATGTAGAGCGCCTTTTTCCCCTTGGCCGTGGCCACGCCCAGGGCGTGCTCGACGATCTTGCGCTGCAGGTCCTCGTAGGTCGCCGACCAGTTGTAGCCGATGGCGTCGAAGCGGCAGACGGTCAGGCACTGGGCGCAGCCGATGCAGCGGGACTTGTCGATGACGGCGATGCCGCCCTTGAGGGCGATGGCCTGAGCCGGGCACCAGCGGACGCAGGCGTTGCAGCCGGTGCACTGCTTCCGTTTCACCGAGGGGGTGGCGGTCGAGTGCTGCTCCAGCTTGCCGCGGCGGCTGGCGCAGCCCATGCCCATGTTCTTAAGCGCCGCGCCGAACCCAGAAGCCAGGTGGCCGGTGAAATGGGAGACCAGCACCAGGGCCTGGGACTTGACGATCTGCGAGGCGATCTTCACCTTGGCGTAGATCCGGCCCTGGACGGCCACTTCGATCTCCTCGTCGCCGGTCAGGCCGTCGGCCATGATGATGGGCAGGCCGGTGTTCTCGAAGCCGAAGCCGTGCTTCTGGGCCAGTTCGATATGGGTCACGGCCTGGTTGCGCATGCCGCTGTACAAGGTGGCCGTGTCGGTCAGGAAGGGCAGGCCGCCCCGCTCCCGGGCCAGGCGGCCCATCATCGTGAAGTACAGGGGGCGGACATAGCCCTTGCCGCCCTTTTCCCCGAAATGGGTCTTGAAGGCCACCAGGTCACGGTCGTTGATGAAGGAAAAGAGGCCGCGGCCCGCGAGCAGCGCCTCGAGCCGGGAAGCGACCTCCTCGTCGGGCTCGTTGTCCTTCACCGGCATGAACAGGACTTTCTCCTTCATGAAGCCTCCGCTTCGGCGCGAACGCGCCAAAAAACATTGCATTATAGGGAATTTCAAAAAACAATCCCGGCAGCGCCGCCGTAACGCCGGCCGTCGCCAGCCAGAATGCTACCATTGGCGGGCGAAATGTCAACGGCAACGGCGGCGGCGGCGGGAAAAACGATTAAGATGCTCCATAATTCTTGACTTTTTATTTTCCACATGATACAGATTCAATCTAGCAGGAGGTCAGCATGAACAAAAAGTACCTGGCCGAAGACATCGCCAAACGGATCTCCATAAAGAAATATGAAGCCTACAACTTCATCGACCTGTTCATCGAAGTGGCGTTGGACAACCTCGGCAAGGGGCGCAAGCTCGTCCTGTCCAAATTCGGCACCCTGATCATCAAGAAAAAGAACAAGAAGCGTGTCATCAACCCCATCAACCGCGAGCCGATGATCATTCCGCCCGCCAAGATCGTGAAGTTCATTCCCTCCGAGAGCCTGAAGAAGAAATTCGAGGGAAATGGCTGACTTCGGTGAGGAGCAGCTCAAGAGGATCTCGCTTCACCTTCTGACGTTTCGCAACCCCAGGGCGCGGCGGCACATCCTGCGCAACCGGGTCAAGGTTTCCGACTTCTTCCTCCTGGAGCCTCGCCAGCTCGAGGAAAACGGCTTGTTTCCCGAGGAGATCCGGGCCGTGCGCGAGCGCGACTGGGCCGAGGCCGAGCGCGAGATCTCGCGACTGGGCAGGAACGGCATCGATATCGTCTTCCGCGGCGATCCCGATTACCCGGCTCGCTTGGGGGAAATCTACGATCCGCCCGACCTGCTCTACGTCCTCGGCGACCGCTCGCTGCTGAGCCGCGACATGCTGGCCGTGGTCGGCTCGCGCCGCGGCGGCGCCTACGGCCAATCGGCGCTCAACCGCCTGCTGCCCCCCTGCTGCCGGGCGGGGCTGGCGATTGTCTCGGGAATGGCCTACGGCATCGATTCCATGGCCCACCGCCTGGCCCTGCGCGAGGGCGGCGCCACCCTCGGCGTCAATCCCGGCGGCCTGCTGCACCTGAGCCCTCCGGGCAACTCGGCCTTGATCCGGCGCATCGTCGAGCGCGGCGCCGTGATCAGCGAGTTCCCCCTCGACGTCGTCCCGCGACCCTTCCTGTTTTCCGTGCGCAACCGCATCATCTCCGGTATCTCGCGGGCGGTGCTGGTGGTGGAGGCGGCCCGGCGCAGCGGCTCGCTCATCACCGCCCGCCTGGCCTTGGACCAGGACCGCGAGGTGCTGGCCGTGCCGGGTAACATCGACTCGCCTCTCAGCCAGGGGACGAACTGGCTGCTGCAGCAGGGGGCCAAGCCGGCCCTCGCCGCCTGCGACATCCTGGAGGAGTTCGGGCTGGAGGCGCCGGCGTCCGAGCGGGCCCTGGCCGATCTGAGCCCCAAGGAGAAGCGGCTGCTTGACTTGTGCGGGCAAAATGAGGTAAAAGAGATCGATTTCCTGGTGGAAAAACTCGAGCTGCCTCCCGCCGAGACCCTTTCCCTGCTCATGGGCCTGGTGCTGAAGAACCTGGTCGTCGCCGAGGCGGGAGGCTACCGCAGGACCGATCATGGCTAAAAAGACGTTGATCATCGTCGAATCGCCTGCCAAGTCGCACACGATCTCCCGCTACCTCGGCGGCGATTTCGTGATCAGCTCCTCGATGGGACATGTGCGCGACCTGCCGGCGGCCGTGCTGGGCATCGACCTGAAGAACCAGTACCGCCCCTTCTACGAGAACCTGCCGGGCAAGGCGCAGCTGATCAAGGAGCTGCGCCGCCAGGCGCGCGGCGCCGACCGCGTGCTGCTGGCTTCCGATCCCGACCGCGAGGGCGAGGCCATCGCCTTCCACCTGCAGCAGATCCTGCAGGAGGACAACCCGCGCATCTTGCGCATCCTCTTTCACGAAATCACCCGCGCCTCGGTGCTGGAGGCGGTCGAGCACCCGCAGGCCATCGACTCCCACAAGGTCGACTCGCAGCAGATGCGCCGCCTGCTCGACCGCTTGGCCGGCTACAAGATCAGCCCGGTGCTGCAGCGGAAGATCGGCGGGCCCCTCTCGGCCGGGCGCGTGCAGTCGATCGCCCTGAAGCTGATCGTCGAGCGCGAGAAGGAGATCCGCGCCTTCGTCTCCGAGGAATTCTGGACCGTGGCCGTTGAGCTGCTGGGTTCGCACAAGCCGACGTTCACCGCCAAGCTGGAAAAACACCGCGGCAAGACGCTGTCCATCCCTGACCGCGAGCGCTGCGCCGCCGTCCTCGCCGAGCTGAGTCAGAACGAGTACGTCCTGGAGCGCGTGCGCAGGAAGTCACGCCGGCGCAAGGCGCCGCCGCCGTTGATCACCTCCACCCTGCAGCAGGAGGCGTTCCGCCGTTTCAAGTTCCCGGTCAAGAAGACCATGCAGCTGGCGCAGCAGCTCTACGAGGGGCTGACCCTCGGCGGCGGCGAGCCCACCGGCCTGATCACCTACATGCGCACCGACTCCTTCCGCGTCTCCGACGCGGCCCGCGACGCGGCCCGCGAGCACATCGCCGCCGCGCTGGGCCGGGAGTATCTGCCGACGGCGCCCAACGTCTTCAAGCGCAAGTCGAAGATCCAGGACGCCCACGAGTGCATCCGCCCCACCTTTCCCTTCCACCCCCCCGAGGAGCTCAAGGCCGACCTGAACCCCGGGCAGTCCAAGGTTTACGGGCTCATCTGGGAGCGCTTCTTCGCTTCGCAGATGGCCGATGCCGAGATCGAGGAGACGCAGTTCGACGTGGCCAACGGCGACTACCTCCTGTTCAGCAAGGGCGAGGTGGTCAAGTTCAAGGGCTTCCTGGCCGTGCTCAAGGGCGAGGGCGAGCAGACGCAGCTGCCGCCGCTCGGCGAAAAGGAGGTGCTGCAGCCGCTGCGCGTCGACGACAAGCAGAACTTCACCAAGCCGCCCCCGCGCTACAGCGAGGCCTCGCTGGTCAAGGTGCTGGAGGAGAAGGGAATCGGCCGGCCGTCGACCTATGCCAAGATCATCGAGACGCTCAACAAGCGCGAGTACGTCTTCAGCGAGGACAAGAAGTTCGTGCCCACCGACCTGGGCGAGCGCGTGGTCGGCTACCTGGAGGAGAACTTCCGCGACATCATGAACTACAACTTCACCGCCGAGCTCGAGAAGGAGCTCGACCAGGTGGCCGAGGGCAAGCTGGACTGGGTGGCCGGCATCGACCGTTTCTACAGGAAGCTGGCCCTTGACCTGGAGAAGGTGAAGGACGGCAAGAAGGTGGAGATGCTCACCGGCGGCACCTGCCCGCGCTGCGGCGGCGGCCTGGTGAAAAAATACTCCCTGCGCACCCGCGGCTGGTTCGTCGGCTGCGCCAACTACCCGGCTTGCACCTACACCGAGCGGGCGGCGGCCGGCAACGGCCAAACAACCCGGGACGAAGTCATGGAAAAAGCGTGCCCCAAGTGCGGCAAGCCGCTGGTCAAGCGCTACTCGCCCAAGATGCGGCAGACCTTCGTCGGCTGCACCGGCTACCCCGCCTGCACCCACATCGAGGCCGGCAACGAAGACCTCGGCGCCTGCCCGCAGTGCGGCCGGCCGCTGACCAAGAGGTTCTCGCGCAAGACGCGGCGCTACTTCGTCGGCTGCAGCGGCTATCCCGCCTGCACCTTCGTGCGCAAAGGGTGAAGCCCCGGGTGACGATCATCGGCGGCGGCTTGGCCGGGGCCGAGGCCGCCTGGCAGGCGGCGCGCTGCGGCGTCGAGGTCGAACTTCACGAGATGCGGCCGCAGGTGATGACCGAGGCCCACCAAAGCGGGCTGCTGGCCGAGATGGTCTGTTCCAACTCGCTGGGAGCGGAGGAGGCGACCTCGGCCTCGGGGCTGCTCAAGCGCGAGCTGCGCCGCCTCGGCTCCCTCTTCCTGCGCTGCGCCGAGGGGGCGCGGGTGCCGGCCGGTGGCAGCCTGGCGGTCGACCGCCTGCGCCTGGCCGCCGACCTGACCGCCGAGCTGCGGGCCGTGCCCGGGATCCGGCTGGTGACAGGTGAGGTGCGGGAGGTGCCGGCCGGGCAGGGGCCGCTGATCATCGCCAGCGGCCCGCTGACCAGCCCGGCCCTGGCCCAGGCCCTCACCGCCCTGACCCTGCGCCGCCACCTCTATTTCTTCGACGCCACCTCGCCGCTGCTGCGCGCCGGCAGCATCGACTTCTCCAGGCTTTTCGCCGCCTCGCGCTACGAGAAGGGCGGGGCCGATTTCTGGAACATTCCCCTCGAGCGGGAGCAGTACGACTCCTTCGTCGCCGACCTCGCGGCCGGCGAGACCGCCGAGGTCCACGAATTCGAGAAGCGGGTCTTCTTCGACGCCTGCCAGCCCGTCGAAGAGATCGCCCGCAGCGGCCCGCGCTCGCTGGCCTTCGGCCCTCTGAAGCCGGTCGGACTGGTCGATCCGCGCAGCGGCGTCCGCCCCTACGCCGTCGTGCAGCTGCGCCAGGAGGACCTGAAGCGGGACTTCTACCAGATGGTCGGCTTCCAGACGCGGCTCAAGCACGGCGAGCAGCGGCGCATCTTCCGCCGCCTGCCGGGGCTGGAGCGCGCCGAGTTCGAGCGCTACGGCCGCATGCACCGCAACACCTACATCAATGCGCCGCTCATCCTCGACCGTTTCTCGCGCAGCAAGCGCGACCGGCGCGTGTATTTTGCCGGCCAGTTGTCGGGGGTGGAGGGCTACGTCGAGTCGGTGGCCTCGGGGCTGGCCTGCGGGCTGTTCGCCGCCTTCGACGCCCTGGGCCGCGAGCTCCCGGAGCTGCCGCCGCAGACGGCCGTCGGCGCGCTGCTGGCGCACATCGCCGGCGCCCCCTGGCGCGACTTCCGGCCCAGCAAGTTCACGTTCGGGCTGCTTGCCGGCGACAACGGCGGCGGCGACAAGAAGCGGAACAAGGAGCGCAAGGCCGAGCGGGCCGGCGAGGCGCTGGAACAATGGATCAGGAAAAACGGGATCTAGAGGCCTACCTCGTCTTTTTGCGCGACATCAAGAAATTTTCGCCGCACACCGTCCGCGCCTACGGCGGCGACATCCGCCAGTTCCTGGACTACCTGGCCGGCAACCGCCTCGCGGCCGACAAGGCCAGCGCCCGCGCCTTTGTCGCCTGGGTCTTCGGCCGCAGCCGCAACAAGGCCACGGCGGCGCGCAAGATCTACGCCGTGCGCTCGTTCTACGCCTACCGCCTGCGCCGCGGGACGATCGCGCGCAATCCCCTCGACGGGCTGAGCGCCCCCAAAGAGGAGCGGCGCCTGCCGCGCGTGCTGACCGAGGAGGAACTGGCCTCGTTTCTCGACGCGCTGCCCGAGGCCGGCTTCCTGGAGCTGCGCAACAAAGCGCTGTTCGAGTTCCTCTACGCCACCGGCCTGCGTGTTTCCGAGCTGACCGGCCTCCGCGCCGGCGACCTGCGCCTGGGCGACCGGCTGGTGCGCGTCCTGGGCAAGGGGCGCAAGGAGCGCATCGTCCCCTTCCATGAGCAGGCCGCGGCCGTCCTGGGCCGTTACCTGCAACGGCTGCGCGCCGAATTCCCCGGCGCCGGCGATTGCGTCTTCGTCAACCGCAGCGGCGGCCCGCTCACGCCGCGCTCGGTCGAGCGCATCCTGAAGTCGGCCTTCCGCCTCCTCTCGCGCTCGCAGGCCGACATCCATCCCCACCTGCTGCGCCACTCGTTCGCCACCCACCTGCTGCGGCGCGGGGCCAACCTGCGCGCCATCCAGGAGCTCCTGGGCCACTCCAGCCTGGCCACGACCCAGAAATACACCACCCTCGACCTGGGAGACCTGATGCGCGCCTACCGCCGCTTCCATCCCCGCGACGGAGGCGGCACATGAGCAGGAAAACCCTGTGGTTCCTGGCCAAGCTCGTGGTCGGGGTGGGGCTTCTCCTCTACCTGGGGCTGGTCATCGCCCGGCCGCGCGAGATCGCGGCCGTGATCGCCTCCGCCTCGTGGCCGCTGCTGCTGCTGGCCTTCGCCCTGCACGCCTTGGGCTTTCTCATTTCGGCCAAGCGCTGGAAGCTCATCCTCGACCGCCAGGGCGGGGGATTCGGCCTCTCCGAGCTGGCGCGGTCGCTGCTGGTCGGCTCCTTCTTCAACCTGTTCCTGCCCACGCGCTTCGGCGGTGACGTCGTCCGCGTCAGCGACACGCGGCGCACCGGCAGCGGCGTGACCGGTTCGCTGGCGGTGGTGGCCTTCGAGCGCATGAGCGGCATCGTAGCCCTGCTCCTGTTCGCCCTCCTGGCGTCGCTGCTGAAGGTCGGTTTCCTGCTCCAGATGCCCATCCTCGCCGTCTCGCTGGCGGTCAGCCTGGCCGGGGTGACGCTGCTCTGGCTGGCTTGGCGCAGGCTGCCGCGCGGCTGGCTGGCCGGCCGCACCTGCCGCCTGCCCTGGATCGGCCGACTTCTCGCCCGGCTCGACGCCTTTCACGGCATCATCCTCGACTTCCTCGGGCAGCCCCGGCTCTCGCGGCGGGTCTTCCTCTGGGCCCTGCTGCTGCAGTGCAACGTGGTGCTGCATTACTTCCTCATCGGCCAGGCGCTGGGCCTGGCGCGCATCCCGCTGATCGATTATTTCTTCTCCATCCCCATGATGCTGTTCGTGCTCTCCTTCCCGATCTCGATCAACGGCCTTGGGGTCCGCGACCTGTTTTTGGTGCGGCTGTTCGTCCCTTACGGCTACGCCGCCGAATTCGCCATCGCCTTTTCCCTGATCGACCTGGGCTTCAACGTCGTGCTCGGGATCATCGGCGGCGTGATCTACATCCTCCGCGGCCGATGAGCTTCCCCAAGCGCATCCTGCCCCTGGCCGCCGCCCTGCTGCTGCTGGCCTCCTCCAGCCAGGACAAGCTGCGCGAGATCCAGTTGCGCATCGAGGCGGTGCAGGCCAAGCTGGCCGAAAGCAAGCGCGACAAGTCCTCGCTGCTGAACGACATCTATGCCCTGGAGCTCCAGGCCGAGGCCGCCCTCATCGAGGTGAACAAGGCCAACCTGCTGCTGGCCGACGCCCAGGAGCAGATGGCGCGCAAGCGCCGGGAGGAGGAGGCGTTGCGCACCCGCGTCCAGGGCTCGCTGGACCAGGTGCGGCGCATCCTGCGCGTCCTCTACAAGATGGGCGACCTGGGCTACGTCAAGCTGTTCCTCAACATCAACAGCGTCGACCAGCTCTTCCGCAACTACCGGCTGATCGTCGCCCTGATGGACGAGCGCATCCACCAGGTGCGCCAGATCCGCCAGGACATCCTCCGCCTGCAGAAGCTGCAGGCCGAGCTGAACGCCGAGGTGCGGCGCCTGGCCGGGCTCAGGGCCGAGAAGGCCGGGCGGCTGGTGCGCCTGCAGGGGCTGAAGCGGGACAAACTGGACATGATCGCCCGCATCAACCGCGAGCGCGACCTCAATGCCCGCCTCCTCGACGAGCTGCGCACGGAGAGCGAGAACCTGACCCGCTTCCTGGACCAGAAGGCCGTGGCCTCGGCCCCGGACGCCACCGACCTGCAGCCGCAGCGCGGCCGCCTGGACTGGCCGCTGCGGGGAACGGTCATTTCCAGCTTCGGCAGGAAGAAAAGCGCCACGTTCAACACCTACACCATGAACAACGGCATCGAGATCAAGCCGGAGGCGGGCGACGAGGTCCGCGCCGTGGGCGGCGGCGAGGTCATCTTCGGCGATTACTTCAAGGGCTACGGCAACCTGCTCATCCTGCAGCACGCCAACAACTTCCACACCCTGTACGGCCATTGCGAGAGCTTCCTCAAGAAGCCGGGGCAGCGGGTGGCCGCCGGCGAGGTCATCGCCCTGGCGGGTTCCTCCGGTTCGCTCTACGGCAAGTCGCTCTATTTCGAGATCCGCCAGAACCTGAAGCCGCTCGATCCCTTGCTGTGGCTGGGGAAGAAGTGATAGAATCGCCCTTCCCGCTATGAACAGGCCAAGACCGCAGCCGCGCCGCCCCGCTCCGCCCGCCCGCCGGGCCGCCGCCCTCTCCTTCGCCGCCTTCAGCCTCGTCGCCCTGGCGATCGTGGCCGCCCTGGAGTGGATCGACTTCCGGGAGGGCAGGCCCTCCTTCCTCTTCGAGCACGTGCTGCGGCTGGACAGGAGGCGGCCCGGCGCGGAGCGCTTCCAGGGCGACCTGGCAACGCGGCTCATGGCGCAGGGGACGGCCTACGATTTCGTCCGCGACCGCGACGGTGTGGCCCACGTGAAGGTCGACCTGGGACGGTCCGGCTTCGCCGGCTTCGCCCGCGACCTGGGCCGCCTGGTCGAGCGCCACGGCGGGCTGTTGCGGCTGAGCGAGGTCCAGGGCGACGGCGAGCGCACCGTGCGCCTCTACCAGGTCCGCTTCGGCCGCGAGCTGACCCATGTCATCCTGGCCAGCGCCAGGCTCGGGCGCGGGGCAACGCCGGCGCGGGAACGGCCCGCGGCCCAGCCGCCGGCCGGGGCGCGCGCCGACCGCGGCAGGCCGCCGCGCCTGGCCATCGTCATCGACGACATCGGCTACGCCGACCTGGTGTCCGACCGCCTGCACGAGCTGGGCATCCCCGTCACCGGCGCCGTCATCCCCTCCGCCCCCTACGCCCGCAGCGAGGCCCAGCGGCTGCGCGTCTTCGGGCTGGAGGAGATCATCCACCTGCCCATGCAGCCCAGGGATCCGGCCAACCACCACCCGCGCGGCCAGTTCGTCCTGGTCGACTCGAGCGACGCCGAGATCACGGCCCTGCTCGACGAGGCGTTGCGCGCCGTCCCCTACGCCAAGGGGCTGAACAACCACATGGGCTCGCGGCTCACCTCCGAGCCGGCGGCGGCCCGGCGCCTGCTCGAGCAGGTCAAGGCGCGCGGGCTGTTTTTCGTCGACTCCAAGACGGCGCCCTCGACCGTGGCCCACGCCATCGCCCGCGAGCTGGGCATCCCCACCGTATTGCGCGACGTCTTCCTCGACGACGTGCAGACCTACGAGCACAGCGCCGGACAGCTGCGCCGGTTGGTCGAGGTGGCGCGCGCGAAGGGGCGGGCCCTGGCCATCGGCCATCCCTTCCCCAGCACCCTGGCGGCCCTGGCCGATTCCGTCCCCTGGCTCAGGCAGCAGAAGGTGGAGATCGTCTTCGTATCGCAGATACTGGAATAGATCTCGGCGCACGGCGAACGGTGGGAAAAAGCGACCGAACCTTCGTGACGCGTGACGCGAAGAATCACCTGGGTGGTGCAAAATGGATTGCTCACAATAGGCGAAACTGAGAAGGCCTTCTTAAGTGGAATGTTCCGGTAATATTCTTCCTGCCCCTGATATCCTCCCCTTGTATTGTGTGTTGCATTCTATTATGTCAATGATCGGGCGCCGCAACCCGCCACTGTTCACTCGTCAACGGAGTCCGCTTCTTGGCTGTTGCTTAAGCCGTACGCCGGATGCAGCATGCCCAGAACCTTGACGTTCACGCCCAAAGCCGCTACAATCGCCCCATGGAACTTGTTCAACTCAAGTCGCTGTTCGCCGAACTGAAGCAGAAAGCCTCCGACCTACGGGGGTTTCTTTGAAATAGCCGGAAAGACCGAGCGCATCAAGGAGATCGACGCCAGACTGAGCGACCCCGCCCTGTGGGGCAAGCCCCAGGAGGCGGCCCGCCTGCAGAAGGAGAAGAAGCTGCTCAACGGCTTCCTGCTCATCGACTCCAAGCTGGGCTTCACCGTCGAGGAGCTGGAGACCTATTTCCAGCTGATCGACGAGGACCCCTCCCTCCTCCCCGAGCTGGAGGAGAAGATCGGCCGCTTCCGGGAATACGTGGAGGAGACCGAGATCAAGCACTATCTCGACGGCGAAAACGACGCCAGCAACGCCTTCCTGAGCATCCACCCCGGCGCCGGCGGCACCGAGAGCCAGGACTGGGCCGAGATCCTGCTGCGCATGTACCTGCGCTTCTCGGAGCGCCTGGGCTACAAGGCCGAGATCACCGACATCCTGGCCGGCGAGGAGGCGGGGGTCAAGAGCGTCAGCGTGCGCGTCGAGGGCGAGTACGCCTTCGGTTACCTGAAGGAGGAGATCGGCGTCCACCGCCTGGTGCGCATCTCGCCCTTCGACGCCAACAAGCGCCGCCACACCTCGTTCGCCGCCGTCTTCGTCATCCCCGAGGTCGACGACGCCATCTCCATCGACATCGACGCCAAGGACCTGCGCATCGACACCTACCGCTCCTCGGGCAAGGGCGGCCAGCACGTCAACCGCACCGATTCGGCGGTGCGCATCACCCACTTGCCGACCAACACGGTGGTGCAGTGCCAGAGCGAGCGTTCGCAGCACCAGAACAAGGACCGGGCCATGAAGATGCTGCGCTCCAGGCTGTACGACCTGGAGAGGAAGAAGCAGCAGAAAATCAAGGATCAGATCGAGGACGGCAAGGGCGGCATCGCCTGGGGCAACCAGATCCGCTCCTACGTCATGCAGCCCTACCAGAGCATCAAGGACCACCGCACCGGCCTCGAGCGCGGCGACGTCCAGCGCGTCCTCGACGGCGACATCCTGGCATTCATAAAGGAATCGCTGAAGCTTCCCAGATAGAACTTGGCGTACGCTGCACCCGGACGGCAACGGTGAAGGAAGAAATTCGAGTGACAAGTGACGAGTGACAAGTGACGAGTCGCGCTTCGCGCGCTAGGCAAGAGCAAGAAATATCCCAAGCACAAAATTCCAAAACAAGCTCCGCTTTCTGATCTCCCTATGACCCATACGGTCCCCACTCACAAGGCAAAAGGAAAAAGGTGAAAGTGAAAATCCCTGGAATTTTCTCGTCCCTGAACGCTCGTCACGAAAGCCGGCTTATGGCTCGCTACTACCACTACCACCATCACTACCGCTGATAGTTCTGTTGGTTCGCGATCTCGCTCCTGCCCTTCTTGCTGACGCAGGTCTTCTTGCCCGAAGCCGGCACTACGCAGATCTCCTTTTTTGCCAGGCTGGCAATGTCGATGATCGCCTTGCCGGAAATCTCCGCCGTGAAGCGGTCGCCGGACTTGGAAACGGTCAATTTATAGCGGTCGCTTGCGACGGGCAACGAGTAGCGGTCGAACTCCTCGCGCAGGCCCAGGCGGCCGAAAAGGATCGCCTCGCCCAGGACGCCGGCGGCGCCGGCGTAGAACAGCGCCCCGCGGCCGTTGCCGTTGCGGTCCGACCACTCGAAGAGGTTCATGTCGGCCAGGTTCTTGGCGACGATTTCTTCCAGATAGCGGTCGGCTTCCTCGCGGAAGCCGTTCTCGTACAGGGCGCTGACCAAGCGGCCGCCGATCCAGTCCCATTCGCCGCCGTTCTGGTAGCTCCAGGGGACGCGCAGCAGCGGGTGGGGGAAGAAGTTCTCCGGGAAGGGCGGCAGCAGGGTGAAGGAGACGCTGCGCAGCCCGTAACGGCCGCGGCGCTCCTCCAGCGCGCGCAGGAAGCGGGCGATCTCCTTGCCCGGCATCAGCCCGGCGCGCAGGGCCTCGGCGTTGCCGCCCACGGCCAGGATGTTGCGCTCCCATGCCAGCGCCTTGCCGCCGCCTTCGACGCGGTGGACGATGAAGTAGCCGCGGTCGGGAAGATAAAGCTGCCTGCGGCTTGCATCAACGACCGCCTGCCGCCGCTGCCGCCAGCGGGCGGCCATGCCCGGGTCCCCGAGCCGTTCGGCCATGAGGGCCAGCCTTTGCGCCGCCCGCACGAACAGGGCCTGGGCGTAGGTCGAATAGGTGCGCCGCGAGCGGTCGGAGAGCTTGATCGCGCGCTGGTCGGGGTGGGATCGCTCGACGTCGCCCCAGTCGGCGGTGAAGCCGCTCCAGAGCAGCCCGCGACCGGGGTCGCGGCGGTTCCGCCACAGCCACTCCAGGGCCATGTCCAGCCGCTTCAGCCTGGCGACGCCCGCCGCCTGCCCCGCCAGCCAGGCGGGATCGTCCAGGGCCAGGTGCCAGGCGGCGATGACCAGCGAGCTCTCCTGGTCGCTCTCCACCGTGTTCTTGTCGCAGCGCCCGGCGCTGTCGACCCAGTCCCGCACCTCGCCGTCCCGTCCCTGGACCGCGAAAAAGCGGTCGAGGATCGCCTGCAGGTCGTCCGCCGGGTAGAAAAAGCGGGCATAGGGCAGGATGGTGGCCGTGTCGCGGATCCAGAGCTGCGGGTAGTCGCTGCCGGCGGCGAAGCCGAAAAGCCTCCCTCCCAGGCGGATTTCATTGTTGCGCAGGGTCTGGCGCAGCAGGTACTGCCCGCGGTCGAGCACGGCGCTGCCGCTCTCCCAGAAGGTCGGCAGCCAGCTCTTTTGAAAGGCCTGGGAAACCAGCGGCAGCAGGAGCAGGGAGACGGCGGCCGGGCTCCAGCCCTTGTCCCGTCCCCAGAACCGCCCTTCGCGCACCAGGTCCCATTCCAGGAGATAGCGGCCTGGAGCGTGGCTGAAAAAGACCGGCAGGTCGAAGGCGGCCGTGGTGCCCGGGCGCACCGGCGCCGGCAGCGCGAAGCGCCGGTTGTCGAAGATGACGTCGCGGCCGGCCGCGTCGCGCACGTGGTAGGAAAGGAAGAAACCCGCGGCCGTCTCCAGGCGCAGGGGGGAGCGGTTGTGCACGGTGAAGCGCAGCACGACCTTCTCGCCCTGGCGCGCGGTCACGGCCGCCGGCGCGCAGCCGATCTCGACCCCGGCGGCGGCAAGGGCGGCCTGCGGCAGCAGCAGGGCCAGGAGCAGGAGGGCCGGGCGCCTCACGGCCTTCCCTCCGCGGGCCGCTTGAGCTCGGCGAAGTAGTCCTTCAGGTTCTCGCGCCAGGGGCGGACGCGCAGGCCGAGCTCGCGTTGCGCCCGGGTCGTGTCGAGCGCCGCCCGTTGCGGCCGTTGTGCCCGCGCCGGGTACTCGGTCGTGGGGATGGCGGCGATGGCGGCCGGGCGGGCGAGCAGCCCGGCGGCCAGCCCCTCCTCCTGGATGGCCGTCGCGAAGTCGAACCACGAGATCACCCCCTCGTCGCAGTAATGGAAGGTGCCGTAGGATTGGTTCTGCCCGGCGACCAGGCCGGCCACGTTGGCCGCCAGCAGGCCGGCGTAGGTCGGCGAGCCGAACTGGTCGCAGACCACGCGCGCCTCCCTGCCCTCGGCGAAGCGGCGCATCATGGCGGTTGCAAAATTGGCGCCGTGAACGCCGTAGAGCCAGGAGACGCGCAGCAGGAAATGGCGCTCGAGGCAGGCCGCCAGACGCCGCTCCCCCTCCAGCTTGCTGCGGCCGTAGGCCGAGAGCGGGCGCGGCTCGTCGGCCTCGCGGTAGGGCCCGGCGCGGTCGCCGGCGAAGACATAGTCGGTCGAGAAGTGGACCAGCACCGCCCCCATCCCGGCGGCCAGGCGGGCCAGGTTCTCCACGCCGCCGGCGTTCACGGCGAAGGCCTCCTCGGGCTCCTCCTCGGCGCGGTCGACCGCCGTGTAGGCGGCGCAGTTGACGATCCAGGCGAAACGGCGGTTGCCGGCGAAGCCCGCCAGGGCGTCGCGGTCGCGGATGTCCACCTCGCGGTCGCTGGCCACGAAGGCCAGGCCGCGGGCGAGGAACTCGCCGGCCAGCTGCCGGCCCAGCATGCCGGCGGCGCCGACGAGCCAGATCCCCGCTTCCGCTGCCACGCGTCCGGCCGGCGTCAGCGGCGTTCGCGCGGCTCGTCGGCCACGCGCAGCAGGTAGTCGCCGTAGCCGCTCCTGCGCAGCGGCTCCGCCAGCTTGCGCAGCTGGTCGCGGTCGATCCAGCCGTTCAGGTAGGCGATCTCCTCCAGGCAGGCGATCTTGAGGTCCTGCCGCTCCTCGATGGTGCGGATGAACAGGGTGGCGTTGAGCAGCGATTCGTGGGTGCCGGTGTCGAGCCAGGCGAAGCCCCGGCCCAGCACCTCGACGCGCAGCTCCCCCCGCTCCAGGTAGGCGCGGTTGACGTCGGTGATCTCCAGCTCGCCGCGGGCCGAGGGCTTCAGGCCGCGGGCGATGGCTGTGACCTTTCGGTCGTAGAAATAGAGGCCGACCACGGCCAGGCTGGAGCGCGGCTGCGCCGGCTTCTCCTCGATGGCCAGGGCCCGGCCGTCGGCGCCGATCTCCACCACCCCATAGCGTTCGGGGTCCTTGACCACGTAGCCGAAGACGGTCGCCCCGCCGGCGGCGGCGGCCGCCGCCGCCTGGCGCAGGCGGGCGGTCAGCCCCTGGCCGTAGAAGAGGTTGTCGCCCAGCACCAGGCAGACGGGGCCGCCGGCGATGAATTCCTCGCCGACGAGGAAGGCGTCGGCCAGGCCGCGCGGCTCCTCCTGCACGCGGTAGGCGAAGCGCATCCCCAGCTGCGCACCGTCGCCCAGCAGCGCCCGGAAGCGCGGCAGGTCGCCGGGAGTGGAGATGACCAGGACGTCGCGGATGCCGGCCAGCATCAGCGTCGACAGCGGGTAATAGACCATCGGCTTGTCGTAAACCGGCAGCAGCTGCTTGCAGGTCACCTGGGTGACGGGATGGAGCCGGGTTCCGGCTCCGCCGGCCAGGACGATGCCTTTCATGGTCCGATCCCTCCCGGGCCGCCGCGGCCGCTCATTCCACTGTCACCGACTTGGCCAGGTTGCGCGGCTTGTCGATGTCGCGGCCCTTGCTGCGGGCGATGAAATAGGCGAAGAGCTGCAGCGGCACGATGTTCAGCACCGGCTGCAGGATGGGCAGCGTCTCGGGCACGCGGATGACGTCGTCGCAGACCTCGGCGACGCGGCCGCTGTTCTCGCCGGCGATGGCCAGCACGCGGCCGTTGCGCGCCTTGATCTCCTGGATGTTGCTGAGCATCTTGTCGGCCGTGGCGTCCTGGGTGACGATGGCCACGGTGGGGAAGCTCTCGTCGATCAGCGAGATGGGCCCGTGCTTCATCTCGCCGGCGGCGTAGCCCTCGGCGTGGATGTAGGAGATCTCCTTCAGCTTCAGCGCCCCCTCCATGGCCGTGGGGTAGTTGTGCTGGCGGCCGATGAACAGGAAGTCCTTGTAGCCGGAATATTCCTGGGCCAGCTTCTTGATGTGCTCGATGTCGGTGAGGATCTTCTTGACCTGGCGCGGCAGCTTCTTGACGGCCTGGATGACGGCGCTCCCTTCCGTGAAGGAGAGCCCCTGGTAGCGGCCGATGAGCAGGGCCATCAGCGTCAGCACCACCAGCTGCGAGGTGTAGATCTTGGTGGAGGCCACGCCGTACTCCGGCCCGGCGTGGTTGTAGACGCCGGCGTCGGTGACCTGGGCGATGGCCGAGCCCACGACGTTGACCACGCCCAGGATCAGCGCCCCCTTGCGCTTGGCCTCGCGGATGGCGGCCAGCGTGTCGGCCGTCTCGCCCGACTGCGACAGGGCCAGCACCGCCGTGTTGCCGTCCATCTTCAGCCGGCGGTAGCGGAATTCCGAGGCCACGTCGACCTCGACGTGCAGGTCGGAGAGGCTCTCGAAGATGTAGCGCCCGCACAGGCCGGCGTAGTAGCTGGTGCCGCAGGAGACGATGACCAGCTTGCGCACGTTCTTCAGCCGCTCCAGCACCGGCTCCAGGCCTCCGAGCTTGGACACCCCCTCCGACTCCACCAGGCGGCCGCGGAAGGCGTTTTCGATGGCCTCGGGCTGCTCGAAGATCTCCTTGAGCATGAAGTGCTCGAAACCCTTCTTGTCGGCGCCCTCGTCGCGCTCCTGGCGGATCTCGATCTCCTTCTGCAGCAGCTCGTTGTTCAGGTTCTTGATGTGGTAGCCGGCCGGGCTGAGCACGGCCATCTCGTCGTCGTTGAGCAGGATGATCTTCTGCGTGTAGGGCAGCAGGGCGTTGGCGTCGGAGGCGGCGAAGTACTCGCCCTCGCCGACGCCGACGATGATCGGGCTGCCGCGGCGGGCGACGACGATCTGCTCGGGCGCCTCGGCGTGCATCACGGCCAGGCCGAAGGTCCCCTCCAGGCGCAGCACCGCCCGGCGCACCGCCATCTCCAGGTCGCCCTCGAAGTACTCCTCGACCAGATGGGCGATCACCTCGGTGTCGGTCTCGGAGCGGAACTCGTGCTTGCGAGCCGCCAGCTCCTCCTTCAGCTCCAGGTAGTTCTCGATGATGCCGTTGTGCACGACCGCCAGCTTGTTGCCGCAGTCGCTGTGGGGATGGGCGTTCTGCTCGGAAGGGCGGCCGTGGGTGGCCCAGCGGGTGTGGGCGATGCCGCAGCGGCCGGGCAGGGGGCGCTCCAGCCCCTTCTTCTCCAGGTCGGACACCTTGCCCACGGCGCGGATGACGTTCAGCCGCCCGTTCTCGCTCACCGCCAGGCCGGCCGAATCGTAGCCGCGGTATTCCAGGCGCTTCAGGCCGTCGAGCAGGACCGGTTTGGCCGCCCGCGGGCCGCAGTAGCCGATGATGCCGCACATGGTCCCTCCTTGCCCCTCAGGCGAAATGGGTCAGGCTCGGCTTGCCCAGGGGGTAGACGTTGAAGCCGATGGCGTGCAGCCGCCGGTGGTCGAGGATGTTGCGGCCGTCGAAGACGAAGGCCGGCCGGCGCATGGAGGCGAAGATCCTCCCGTAATCGAGCTCGCGGAACTCCCGCCACTCGGTGATCACCGCCAGGGCCTGGGCCCCCGCGGCGGCGCGGTAGGGGTCGGGCTCGAAGGTCACGTCGCCGTCGAGGCCGGCCAGGTCGCGGCGGGCGTTGTCCAGCGCCTGCGGGTCGGTGATGGCCAGCTGCGCCCGCTCCTCGAGCAGCCTGCGGGCGACGGCGATGCCCGGCGACTCGCGGGTGTCGCCGGTGTCGGCCTTGAAGGCGAAGCCCAGCAGGGCGATCCTCTTGCCCACCACGGTATGGAACATCTCGCGGATGATCGTGTGCACGAAGCGCTCCTGCTGGTACTCGTTCATGGCCACGACCGCCTGCCAGTAGTCGGCCACCTCGTTCAGCCCGTAGCTGCGGGCGATGTAGACCAGGTTCAGGATGTCCTTCTTGAAGCAGGAGCCGCCGAAGCCAACGCTGGCGCTGAGAAAGCGCGGGCCGATGCGGCGGTCGCTGCCCACGGCGTAGGCGATCTCGCCGACGTCGGCGCCGGTCTTCTCGCACAGGGCCGAGATCGAGTTGATCGAGGAGATGCGCTGGGCCAGGAAGGCGTTGGCCACCAGCTTGGACAGCTCGGCCGACCACAGGTTGGTGGTGATGATCCGGTCGCGCGGCACCCAGCGGGCGAAGATGGCGGCGACTTCTTCGGCGGCCCAGCGGCCGCTCTCGCTCGACCGCGAGCCGACCAGCACCCGGTCGGGCTCCAGCAGGTCGCGCACGGCCGTCCCCTCGGCCAGGAACTCGGGATTGGAGACGACCTCGAAGCGCAGCCCGCGGGCGTTCTCCTGCAGGATGCGCTCCATGGCCTCGGCGGTGCGCACGGGCAGCGTGCTCTTTTCCACGATGATCTTGGTCGCCTGGGAGCTGTTGCAGGCGGGAGGGGCCGAGTGGGCCACGATCTCGTGGGCGGTCTTTTCCCAGTGCTGCAGGTCGGAGGCCATGCCGGCGCCGTGGCCGAAAGTCTTGGTCGGCGTGTTGACCGAGACGAAGATGATGTCGGCCTCGCGGATGCCGGCGGCGATGTCGGTGGAGAAGAACAGGTTGCGCCCGCGCGCCTGGCGCACCACCTCAAGCAGGCCCGGCTCGAAGATGGGCAGCCGCTCGCCGTTCCAAGCCCGGATGCGCTCGGCGCTGACGTCGACCACGGTGACCTTCAGGTCGGGGCACTTGGCGGCGATGACCGCCATGGTCGGCCCGCCCACGTAGCCGGCGCCGATGCACAGGATGTTCTTCTTGAATGTCATGTCCGCACCTCGGAGGCGATCGCGTTATTCCGCGCCATAAAATTCCTTGTACCAGGAGACGAAGCGCGCCACCCCCTCCTCGACCGGCGTGGCCGGGGCGAAGCCCGCCTCGCGGGCCAGGTCGTCGATGTCGGCGCTGGTCTCGGGGACGTCGCCCGGCTGCAGGGGCAGCAGCAGCCGCTCGGCCCTGCGGCCCAGGCTCTCCTCGATCAGCTCGACGAAGCGCAGCAGGCCGACCGGCCGGTTGTTGCCGATGTTGAAGACGCGGTAGGGGGCCGACGAGCGCGAGGGGTCGGGGCGGCGGGCGTCCCAGTCCGGGTCGGGGCGCGGCGGCCGCTCCAGAACGCGGCGCATGCCCTCGACGATGTCGTCGATGTAGGTGAAGTCGCGCTTCATGTCGCCGTGATTGTAGACCTCGATGGGCTGGCCGGCGAGGATCCTGCGCGTGAAGATGAACAGCGCCATGTCGGGGCGGCCCCAGGGGCCGTAGACGGTGAAGAAGCGCAGGCCGGTGGCCGGGATGGCGAACAGGTGGGCGTAGCTGTGGGCCATCAGCTCGTTGGCCTTCTTGCTGGCCGCGTACAGCGAGAGGGGATGGTCGACGTTGTGGCGGGTCGAGAACGGCTGCTCGGCGTTGCCGCCGTAGACCGACGAGGAGGAGGCGAAGACCAGGTGGCGCACCGCGTGGCGGCGGCAGTTCTCCAGGATGTTCAGGAAGCCGACCAGGTTGCTGTCGACGTAGGCCCAGGGGTTCTGCAGCGAGTAGCGCACCCCGGCCTGGGCGGCCAGGTGGACCACCCGTCCCGGGCGCTCGCGGTCGAAGAGGGCGGCGACGGCCTGGCGGTCCTGCAGATCGGTCTTGTAGAAGACGATTCCCGGGGCCTCGAGCCGGGCGTTGTCGCGGCGCTCCAGTCCCTCCAGCTCCGCGGCAACGAAGCCGAGCTCGCGCAGGCGGGCCCGTTTCAGGTTCGCGTCGTAGTAGTCGTTGAGATTGTCAAGGCCAACGACCGGGATCCCCTCTTCCCGAAGCCGCCTGGCGAAATGGAAGCCGATGAAGCCGGCGATGCCGGTGACCAGGACAACGGGCTCGGCGGTCGGCTCGGAAGCGGCGGCTGGCGGCATGAAGCGGTTCTCCTCTGGCGGCGGCAGGCGGCGGTCGGACCGAAACGGCCGATGGCACGGCTTTCCCTGCCCTTGCCCGACCCATTATAGTACATCCGTTGTGAAAAAAAAAGCGCGCGGCCGCCTCAGCCCTTAGCGGCCCTGTTCCGGCGGGCGGGGGCTAGCGCAGCTTGTCGCTCCTGGACTTGAGCGACTGCAGGAGGTTCAGCGCCTCCAGCGGCGTCAGGCGCTCGATGTCGATCTCCTTCAGCTTCTCGCGGATCTCGTCCCAGACCTTCAGCTCCATGTCCTCGGGAAAGAGGGGGGCCGTGGCCGGCGGCGCCTTGGCGATGCGGCCGCTCAGGCGCTCCTTGACCAGGCGGTTCAGCTCCTTCTTCTCCAGGTTGAGCAGGATCTCCTTGGCGCGCTCGATCACCGGCCGCGGCAGGCCGGCGATCTTGGCCACGTGGATGCCGAAGCTCTGGTCGGTGGGGCCGGGCAGGATCTTGTGCAGGAAGATGACGTTGTCCTGCCACTCCTTGACCGCGATGTGCACGTTGCGCACCCGCTCCAGGATGGAGGCCAGCTCGGTGAGCTCGTGGTAATGGGTGGCGAACAGCACGCGCGGCCGGGCCTTCAGCGCGTGCAGGAACTCGATCACGGCCCAGGCGATGGAGAGGCCGTCGAAGGTGGAGGTGCCGCGTCCGATCTCGTCCAGCAGGACCAGCGCCCGCGGCCCGGCGCTGTTCAGGATGATCGCCGTTTCGATCATTTCCACCAGGAACGTCGACTTGCCCTCCAGCAGCGAGTCGGAGGCGCCGATGCGCGTGAAGATGCGGTCGCACAGGCCGATCTGCGCCTTCGCCGCCGGCACGAAGAGGCCGGCCTGGGCCAGGATGACGATCAGGGCGTTCTGGCGCAGGTAGGTGGACTTGCCCCCCATGTTGGGGCCGGTGATGAGCAGCACCTGCTCGCTGTCGGCCGAGAGGAGCAGGTCGTTGGGGATGAAGCCGCGCCCCGAGGCGGCCTCGATCACCGGGTGGCGCCCTTCCTGGATGCGCAGGGCGGCGCCGTCGTTCACCTCGGGGCGCACGTAGCCGCGGCGCTGGGCCAGCTCGCCGCCGGCGGCCAGCACATCGAGCAGGGCGACCTGGTCGGCGTTGCGGTTGAGCTGCGGCGCGAAGCGCTGGATCTCGGCCAGCAGGTCGGCGTACAGCCTCTTTTCGAGCGCCGCGATGCGCTCCTCCGACTTGAGGATCTTTTCCTCCAGCTCCTTGAGCTCGGCGGTCAGGAAGCGTTCGGCGCCGACAAGCGTCTGCTTGCGCTGGAAGCGCTCAGGGACCAGGTGCAGGTGGGGCTTGGTCACCTCGATGAAGTAGCCGAAGACCTTGTTGTACCTGATCTTGAGCGAGGGGATGCCGGTGGCGGCCCGCTCGCGGCTCTCCATGGCGGCCACGATCTCCTTGGCGTCGCGGCTGACGGCGCGCAGCTCGTCCAGCTCGCGGTGATAGCCGGCGCGGATGACCTGCCCCTCGCCGACGACGGCGGCCGGCTCGTCTGCGAGGGCCCGTTCGAGCAGCCCCACGAGCTCGGGCAGGGGGGCGAGGGAATCGGCCGCCTGGCGGATGATCTCCGCGCCCATGTCCTGGACGGCGGCCTGCGCCTCGGGCACGCGCGCCAGCGTGTCGCGCAGGCTGAGCAGGTGCTGGGGCTGGGCGACCTGCAGGGCCACGCGCGAGTTCAGGCGCGCCAGGTCGGCGAAGAGCTTCAGCTTCTTGCGCGCCTCGCCGCGGCCGATCAGGTTGCGGGCGAACTCCTCGACGCCGTCAAGGCGGCGCTCGATCTGGCGGCAATCGAGCAGCGGCGCCGTGAGCCATTTCCTGAGCAGCCGCCTGCCCATGGGGGTGACGGTCATGTCGACGGCGGCCAGCAGCGAGCCCGCAACCGAGCCGTTGCGGAGGTTGGCCGCGATCTCCAGGTTGCGGAAGGAGACGGCGTCGAGGACCAGGTGCTCCTCGCGGGCGCTGAAGCGCGGGGCCGGCAGATGGGCCAGCGAGCCGGGGCGGATGGAGCGCACGTACTTGAGCAGGGCGCCGGCGGCGGAGACGGCGGCCGGCTGGCCGTCCAGGCCCAGCCCCTCGAGGCTGCGCAGGCCGAATTGGCGCATCAGCGCCTCGCCGCAGCCGACCGGGTCGAACTCGGCGTCGTCCTGCACGGTGACCAGGATGCCGGCGAACTCGGGGAAGCGCTTGAGAAAGCGGGCGTGCTCCGGCTCCTGGCCGCGGGCGATCAGGATCTCCTTGGGCGCGAGGCGGGCGAGCTCGTTGAACAGGGCCTCGTCGGCGCCGGCAGGGAAGGACTTGACCTCGAACTCGCCGACGGCCAGATCGAGGGCGGCCAGGGCCAGGGCCGGACCGTCGCGGCCGACGGCGGCCACATAGCTGTTCAGCCCGGTGTCGAGCGCCTCCACCTCCAGGGCGGTGGCGGGAGTCAGGATGTGGGTGACCTCGCGGCGCACGATGCCCTTGGCCAGGGCCGGGTCCTCCATCTGCTCGCAGATGGCCACCTTGTAGCCCTTGCGCAGCAGCTTGGCGGCGTAGTTCTCCCAGGCGTGGTGCGGGACGCCGCAGAGGGGCACCGGGTCCTCCTGCTTCTTGTTGCGCGAGGTCAGCACCACCTCCAGGATGGGGGCGGCGATGCGGGCGTCGTCGAAGAACATCTCGTAGAAGTCGCCCAGGCGGAAGAACAGGATGGCGTCGGGATAGCTTTTCTTGATCTCCTGGTACTGGCGCAGCAGCGGCGTCGGGGCGCGGTCTTCCATGGGCAAATTATACCACAGGCCGCAGCGCCCGGTTCAGCGCCTGGGTCTTTAAAAAGGACAAGCAAAATGAGAGCTCTTCGTGCTGGTGTTAGTGTTAGCAAGAAACAAAACCAGCAAACCGTACGGCCGAACCAAGAGTGGCATTGGCGGTATCGGTGCAGATGCGAGCTGTCGTGATTCGTGATTCGTAAATAAAGGATCGGGAAAAACACACCTTCGTTTATGTCATTGGACCATTGGAATTTGGATGTTTCGCACTTGTGCCTTTTGCCTTGCGAGCTCGTTTTTTCGAGCGAATGGTGGCTGCCTTCAAACTGCTTCTGTCCTTGTTCCTTTTACCTTATGAAGTTCCCGTGACGGCAAGGATCACCAAATTACTTGTCGCTTTCTGCGGCTGCCTGGCTCAGGCGCAGCGGCAGCAGGGTGCGGCGGCGCACCGGCTGGGCGTTGGCCACGGCCCGGGCGATGGTGGCCTCGTCCGAGAGCAGGAACAGCCTACGCCGCGCCCGGGTGACGGCGGTGTAGAACAGCTCGCGGCTGAGCATGCGCGCGTGCGAGGGCAGCAGACACAGCACCACGACGTCGTATTCCGACCCCTGCGACTTGTGGACCGAGACGGCGTAGGCCAGGGCGAGCTCGTCCAGCTCGTCGGCGGCGTACTCGACGATCCAGCCGTCGAAGTCGACCGCGAGCGTCCGCTCCTTCTCGCGGTAGTCGACGACGACGCCCAGGTCGCCGTTGAACACCCCCTTGTCGTAGTCGTTGCGGGTCTGCATCACCTTGTCCAGCCGCTTGAAGGCCGTCTTTTCGCGGCGCAGCAGGAACGGCTCGGGGTTGAAGCGCTCCTGGACCATGGCGTTGATGCGGTCGATGCCGGCCTCGCCGCGGTACATGGGGGCCAGCACCTGCAGGCCGGCGGCGTTGAAGGGGAATTCGTCCTGCAGGCGGCGCAGGATGCGCTCGACCCGCTCCAGGGCCTGCGCCTCCTCGCCGACGCGCAGGAAGACGAACTCGGACCCGGGATCGGGCCTGGGCAGCAGCAGCGGCTCGCCGGCGTTGACGCGGCAGGCGTTCTCCACGATCAGGCTGCCCTGGTCCTGGCGGTAGTTGCGCTGCAGGTAGATCGTGGGGAACAGCCCGCTGGCGATCATGTCGCGCAGCACGTTGCCCGGCCCGACCGAGGGCAGCTGGTCCTTGTCGCCGATGACGATCAGCTGCGTGTCGTCGGTCAGGGCCTGCAGCAGCGAGAACAGGACGAACGAGTCGACCATCGAGAATTCGTCGACGATGACCGTTCCCGACGGCAGCGGGTTCTGGGCGTTGTGCACGAACTGCGCCGTCTCGGGGTTGAACTTCAGCAGGCGGTGGATGGTCGAGGCCTGGCAGCCCGTGCTCTCCTCGACGCGCTTGGCCGCGCGGCCGGTGGGGGCGGCGACCAGGATCGGGCGCCGGTTGGCGCGCAGGATCTCGATGAGGGCTCGGATGATGGTCGTCTTGCCCGTGCCCGGGCCGCCGGTGATGATGGTCAGGCGGCCGCCCACCGCGGCCAGCACCGCCCGCTTCTGCTCCTCGCTGAGCTCCAGGGCGAGCTTGGCGAACACGGAGGCGAAGTCGACCGCCGGCGCCTGCGGCGCCGCGTCGCCGGAGAGGCGCAGCAGGCGGCGGGCGGCGGCGTTCTCGAGCATCTCGTTCTGCGGCGTGAGCAGGCCGGGCTCGGGCCGCTCGACCCGGCGCAGCTCGCCGCGCTCGAGCAGCCGCTCCAGCGCGGCGTGGACGTCGGCGTCGTCGACGTCCAGGAGCCGGGCGCACTCCTGCAGCAGCTCGTCGCGGGGGACATAGAGGTCGCCGCGCTGGAACTCGGCCTGCTGCAGAATGAACAGGATGCCGGCCCGCAGCCGCTGCGGGTCGGTCCGGGCCACGCCCAGGGCGCGGGCGATGGCGTCGGCCACCTTGAAGCCCACGCCGCGCACGCGCTCGATCAGCAGGTACGGGTCGCCCTCGACCATGGCCGGGGCCAGGTCGCCGAACTCGCGGAAGATGCGGTAGACGATCTCCTGGCCGACCCCGAAGGGGGTCAGGCGCACGGTCAGGTCGCGCAGGGCGCGGCTGCCGCGGACGCTCTCCTGGACGGCGGCCAGCGCCGATTTCTTCAACCCCGGCACCTCGCGCAGGCGCTCGGGGTCGTTGTCCAGCACGTCGAAGGTGGCCTGGCCGAAATGGTCGACGATCCGCTGCGCCGTCTTGGGGCCGATGCCCTTGAAGCGCCCGGAGGCCAGGTAGCGGGCGATGCCCTCGTTGTCACCGGGGCGTACGAACTCGAAGCGGCTGACCTTGATCTGCCGGCCGAAGCGCGGGTGGTCGGTCTCCTCGCCCTCGATCTCCAGCGTGTCGCCCACGCTCAGCGCGTGCAGGCTGCCGACGATGACCCGGCTCTCGCGCTGCCCCTCCACCCTTACCAGGAAGACCCCGAAGCCCGACTCCTGGGAGACGAAGATCCTGCGGCTGACCCTGACCTTGAACGTAGGCAAGTCAGCCCGCGGCCGCGCGCTGCGGCGAACGATCGATGGAACGCATGGAACCTCCTAGGCACCAGGATTGTCGGGATTATACGCAATCGGTGGAAAAATGAAAAGAATGGGAACGATCTGGAGACGTTAGACGCTAGACGTTGGACGTTAGCAAAGCCAATGACCAGAAAGGGCCTTCGAACGCTAAATGGTAGCCAAGCCATTAACGGGCTGGAGATTTGAAACGAGGGGAATCAGCCAGTCAAGCATCGACCTTTCAAGGATATCGAAATCGTCGTTTTCCCTGATGGATGACTGGCGTCCGATTCCCAGACATTCCGGTTTGCCGCGGGTTTTTTCGCATGGGTTTCCTCTTGCTAACCACTAACGCCTAACGTCTGACGTCTCTAGTTCGTCATTTCCTTGCATTCTTTCCTTGCTTCGATTATAGGAATGGCCATGGAACTGAAGCGGCGGAATTGGAGCGAACGGAACCACCGGGAGCTGAAACAGCTGCTGGCCGGCGTGCGGCCGGGCGAGGTCGCCGTCTTCGACTGGGACAACACCTGCGCCTTCAACGACGTCGGCGAGGCGCTGCTGCGGCGCCTGGCCTTCGGCCTGGAGTTCCGCATGGACCGCGCCGCCTGGGAGGCCTCCCTGCCCGACCGCATCGGCTGCACGGGCGCGGTGCTGCTGAACGGGCGCCCCAAGCCGCTGCCCCGCGTCAAGGGGGAGATCCTGTCGGCCTGGGAGCGGCTGCGGCAGCGGCAGGGCCGGCTGGACAACGATTACCGGACGTTCACCTCGGGGCTGCTGGCCCTCAACCGCGCCCTGGAGCAGACCCCGGGCATCGGCTGCGACTTCGCCTACCCCTGGGTCAATTTCCTTCTGCAGGGATTCTCTCCGGCCGAGCTGGACGCGTTCTCCCGCCAGGTCGTCGACCGCGAGGCGCGCGCCCCCCTGCGCCGCCGCGCCGTCCTCGATCCCGGCCGGCGTTGGCGCTACGACTGGCTGGACGGCGTCCGCCTCTTTGCCGAGATGCGCGACCTGGCCGCCTGCTGGCGGGAGCGCGGCGGCCGCGTCGTGGTCTCCAGCGCCAGCAACCGCCGGCTGGTGCAGGCGGCGGCCGAGCGGCTCGGTTTCCCCTGCCAAGAGATCATCGGCATGGATCTGGAGGTCCGCGGCGGGCGCTTCGCGGCGGAGCTGAAGCAGGGTCTGCTGCCCAACCTCGGCGCCGGCAAGACGGCCAATCTCCGCCGCCTGGGCATCGAGCCGGCGCTGGTCGCCGGCGACAGCGGCAACGACTTCGAGATGCTCACCGCCTTCGCCGCCACCCGCCTGCGACTGGTCGTCGGCCGCGGCGGCCGTGGCGCGCTGCGCCCGCTCGTCCGCCGCGCCCGCGCCGGCGAGCCGGGATTCCTGGTTCAGGAGGTCGACCGCCGGCGCGGCGCCTTCCGCCCCGACGGCGGCTGAAGCCGGGTCGGCCGGCCCGCCTTCTTGCGCTTGTATTTTTATTTTCACTTGCATAGAATGGGTCCATGCGCTATGCCCTGCCGCTGATCCTGGTCGCCCTCGTCGTCGTGCTGCTGCTGCACCACGGCAAGGGACCGGCCCGGGCGGCTGCGGAGGCGGGCCCGGCGCTGGACAAGGCCAAGGCGGCCGCCCTGCAGCCGCAGCTGCGACAGGTGGCGGCGGCCCTCGAGGCCTTTGCCGGCGACCGCGGCGCCTTTCCCGATGACCTGGCCGACCTCGTTCCCTTCCACCTGGCCGCCGTTGACCTGCTGGTCGACCCCTGGGGGACGCGGCTGCGTCTGGAGACCGGCGGAGCGGCGGGCGCCGTCCTCGTCAGCGCCGGCCCCGACCGCGCCTTCGCCAGCGCCGACGACATTCGAAGGAGCCTATGATGAAACTGGCCGCCTACCTGAAAAAGGAAAACATATTCGTCTGCGACACGTGCAAGGACACCGGCCATCTCTACGGCGATTTCGCCCACTTCCTCAAGGAACGGGGGATCATCCAGGACGCCCGCAAGGTGAAGCGCCTGTTCGTCAAGCGCGAAAGCGTCCAGTCGACGGGGATCGGCCGCGGCGTGGCCACGCCGCACATCTTTTCCGACGAGTTTTCCGAGTTCATCCTGGCCCTGGCCCTGGTGCGGCGGGGGATCGACTTCCTGGCCCCGGACGGCAAGGCCGTCCACGTGGTCTTCCTGATCATGAGCGACGACCGCGACATCGGCCTGCACCTGAAGACCCTGGCCCACCTGGCCCGCCTGGCCTCGAGCTGCGACCTCGCCGCCGTCCTGCGCCCGGCCGGCGACGGCGCCGAGGCCCTGGCGCTGCTCCTGGAACGGGAGAAGGCCATCCTGGCCTGAGCCCGCAAACAGCCGCTGCGCCGGGCGTTTTCCGGTTGACTGCCGCCCAGGGGTGTACTATAATCGGGCAGATCATGGAACCGCTCGCCAAAAAGATCCTGCTGGTCCGCCACGGCGCCACCGCCTACAACGAGGCCGACCTGCTGCAGGGGCGCATCGACAACCCGCTGAGCCCGCGGGGACGGGCCGAGGCCGGGCGGCTGGCCGGGCGGCTGCGCGGCGAGGCGATCGACGCCGTGTTCTCCTCGCCGCTGCGGCGGGCCCTCGAGACGGCCGAGATCATCAACCGCTTCCACGGGCGCGAGATCGTGCAGGTCCCCGAATTCAGCGAGATCGACCTGGGCGAATGGGAGGGGCTGAGCTACGAACGGGTCAAGGAACTCCATGCCGAGGCGCACCGGCGCTGGCTCGACGACCCCGGCACCCCGGTCCCAGGCGGCGAGAGTTTCACCGCCGTGTGCGAGCGGGTCCGGCCCGGGCTGGAACGGGCGCTGGCCGACGGCCACGCCGCCATCCTCATCGCCGGGCACGCGTCGGTCAACCGCGCCATCCTGGCCGGGCTGCTGGGCCTGGCCCCCGCCCAGGCCCGCCCCTTCCGCAGCGGCAACGCCTCCCTTTCCCAACTGGTCCTCTACGCGGGCAACGGCCGGCGCCGCGCGGCGCTCGATTTCTGGAACAGCACCTCCCATCTGGATCCCGGCCCATGAAGCGCCTGCAGCAGGAACTCGGCCGCGGCATCGTCGCCCTGCTGTCCGGGGCCTATGATCTGTCCGGGGTGGAGCCCGCCTTCACTCTTCCCGCGGAGCGCAAGTTCGGCGACCTGTCGACCAACCTGGCCTTCATACTGG
The DNA here is from genome assembly GCA_964628035.1 of uncultured Clostridia bacterium. Lineage (GTDB taxonomy): Bacteria > Acidobacteriota > Aminicenantia > UBA2199 > UBA2199 > UBA2199. The sequence goes on from CAZVPI010000001.1 coordinate 350,796, forward strand.
CCAAGAAGGCCGGCAACAGGCCCTTCCAAGCGGCCAACGACATCGCCGCCCGCCTGCAGGGCCGCCTGCCGGCGGTCGAGGAGGTGCGCGTCGCCGGCGGCGGCTTCCTCAACTTCTTCCTGCGCCGCGACGAGTTCTTCCGGGCGCTGCGCGCCGCCCCGGCGCCGCCTGCGCGCGGGCAGAAGGTCATCGTCGAGCACACCAGCATCAACCCGAACAAGTCGGCCCACATCGGCCACCTGCGCAATGCCTGCCTGGGCGACACCCTGGCCCGCTGCTGCCGCTTCCTGGGCTACGAGGTCGAGGTGCAGAACTATGTCGACGACACCGGCGTGCAGGTGGCCGACGTGGTCTGGGGGCTGCTCCGCCACCGCCGCCTCGACCTGGAGGCGATCCGCCGCATCCCCGACCTGGCCGCCTATCTGTGGGACCTCTACGCCGAGGTCAACCGGCTGTTCGCCGAAAACGAGGAACTGGCCGCCCAGCGCCGCGAGGTGCACAAGAGGATCGAGGACAAGGCCGAGCCCGAGTACGGGGCCTGCCAGCACGTGGCCGAACAGGTCCTGCTCGACCACATCCGCACCATGGAGCGGCTGGGCATCCGCTACGACTTGCTGGCCCGGGAAAGCGACGTCATCGCCCTCGACTTTTTCAAGGCCGCCGCCGCCGAGCTGTCGGCCCGCGGCGTGATGGCCCCCTCCCGCGACCCTGAGAAACAGGGCTGCCTGGTCATCCAGTACGAGCGCGAGAAGATCGAGAAGATCATCGTCCGCTCCAACGGCACCATCACCTACGTGGGCAAGGACATCGCCTACAACCTGTGGAAATTCGACCTGCTGGGGCGCGATTTCCATTACCGACCCTTCCACGCCTATGCCGACGGCCGCCCCATCGCCGTCACGGCCGCGGCGGCCGGCGCCGCTCTCCCGGCCGCGGGCCGCTTCGGCCGCGGCCAGCGGGCGTACAATGTCATCGACGTGCGCCAGTCCTACCTGCAGAACCTCATCGGCCAGGTTCTCGGACAGATGGGCCACGATGCGGCCGCGGCCAACTTCGTCCACTTCTCCTACGAGATGGTGGCCCTGACGCCGGCCTGCGTCCGCGAGATGGGGCTGGCGCTCGAGGCCGGCGAGGAGGGCAAGCCCTACGTGGAGGTCTCGGGGCGCAAGGGCAGGGCGGTGAAGGCCGACGACCTGATCGACCGGCTGCAGGAGAAGTCGCTGCGCGAGGTGCGCGCGCGCAACGCCGGGCTCTCCGAGGCCGAGGCCGGGCGCCTGGCCCGGCTCATCGCCGTGGCCGCCCTGCGCTATTTCATGGTCAAGTTCAACCTGAACACCGTGATCGCCTTCGACTTCAAGGAGGCGCTGAGCTTCGAGGGCGACAGCGGCCCCTACCTGCAGTACGCCGCCGTGCGCCTGAACAGCATCCTCAGGAAGGCGGCCGCCGCCGACCTGGCCGCAGCCGCCGAGGCCGACAGCCTGGAGCCGCTGGCCGGGGAGGAGCGGGCGCCCTACTGGGAGCTGCTCCTGCACCTCTCCCTGCTCGAGGCGCAGGTGGAATTCGCCCTGCAGAACCACGACCTGGCCTCGCTGGCGGCCTTTGCCTACGGGCTGTGCCAGAAGTTCAACCACTACTACCACCTGTTCCCGGTGCTCTCCGAGCCCGACGGCGCCCGCCGCGCCCTGCGCCTGGCGCTGGCGCTGCTGTTCAAGGAGCGGATCGAAACCATCCTCTCCCTTCTGGGGATCGAAATACCCGAGCGAATGTAAGGAGGTCCGATGATCCAAGTCGAACACCTGACGAAGAAGTTCGCCGCCACCCTGGCGGTGGACGACATCTCCTTCACCGTGGAGAAGGGGAAGATTTGGGGCTTCCTGGGCCCCAACGGCGCCGGCAAGACCACGACCATGCGCGTCCTGACCGGCTACCTGCCGCCCAACGAGGGGCGGGCCCTGATCGGCGGCATGGACGTGGCCGAGAACCCGCGGGCGATCCAGCGCCGGGTCGGCTACCTGCCCGAGACCGTCCCGGTCTACGGCGAGCTGACCGTCAAGGAATACCTGCATTTCGTGGCCGAGCTGAACGGGCTGGAGCGCAGGAGGACGGCCGCCGCCGTCGAGCGCGCCGTCGAGCGCACCTGCCTGCAGCCCGTGTACGGGCGCCTGGCGCGCAACATCTCCCGCGGCTTCCGCCAGCGGCTGGGCATCGCCCAGGCCATCCTCCACGATCCCGAGGTGCTCATCCTGGACGAGCCGACCATCGGCCTGGACCCGGCGCAGATCATCGAGATCCGCGAGATGATCCGCGGCTTCCGCGAGAGCGCCACCGTCATCCTCTCCTCGCACATCCTGGCCGAGATCACCCAGGTTTGCGACGGGGCGGTGATCATCAAGGAGGGGCGGCTGATGTCCACCCTCACCCGCGAGGAGTGGGGCAAGAGCCTGGAGATCGTCGTCGCCGGCGACCCCGGCGCCGGGACGGCCGCCGCCCTGGCCCAGGCCTTCCCCGACGTCAGCGAGGCGCGCGCCGACGGCCCCTCGCTGAAGCTGGAGTTCCTGGCGCCGCCGGCCGACCTCAACCCGATCCTCTCCTGGCTGGTGGGCCGCGACGTCAAGATCCGCGAGATCAAGGCCGGGCTGGAGGCCCTGTACATGAAGGCCATCCTGGCCGAGGAAAGGAGGGCCTCATGAGAAGCGTCTGGGTCATCGCCAAGAAGGAGCTGAAGTCCTACCTCTATTCACCCATCGCCTACATCCTGACCGCCTTCTTCCTGCTGGTGAGCGGCTTCTTCTTCTACAACATCCTGGCCTGGGCCAACGAGCAGACCCTGCGCATGATGCAGCAGGGCTACCCGGCCGAGTACGTCAACATCAACCAGATGCTTTTCCAGCCCTTCTTCAGCAACCTGGTCGTGGTGCTGATGTTCCTGCTGCCGCTGCTGACCATGCGCCTGTTCGCCGACGAGAAGAAGATGCGCACCGAGGAGCTGCTGCTGACCTCGCCGGTGCGCCTGTCGGCGATCATCTTCGGCAAGTTCCTGGCGGCGCTGCTCGTCTACGCCGGCATCCTGCTGCTGACCGCCACCCTGGCCGTCTTCGTGTTCCTGAACGGCAACCCCGAGCTGGCGCCGCTGCTCACCGCCTACCTCGGCCTGTTCCTGCTGGGCGCCGTCTTCATCGCCATCGGCCTGTTCGCCTCGGCGCTGACCGAGAACCAGGTCATCGCCGCCGCCATCTCCTTCTCGGCCATCCTGCTGATCTGGGTCCTGTCCTGGATCGGCGAGAGCGGCCCCGGGGCCTGGCGGCCGGTCCTGGGCTACCTGTCGTTCTTCTCCCATTTCAAGAACATGGTCTCCGGCGTCATCGACACCCAGGACCTCGTCTACTTCCTGTCGTTCGCCTTCCTGGGCCTCTACCTGACGCGGGCGGTGTTCGAATTCCGGAAATGGAGGTGACCATGAAACGGATCCTGCGCTACGGCAATTACGTCTCCCTGCTGCTGATCCTGGCCGGCGCCGGCCTCTGGCTGGCCTACGGGCTCGCCGCCTTCGCCGGCCAGGCCGGCCTGGGCCTGCTGCTGCTGGGCGTGGCGGGGCTGACCGCCTACATCGCCGTCCATTTCTCCCGCTTCAAGACGCGCAACGCCCGCCTGAATTTCCTTTTCGCCTCCAACCTGGCGGTGGTGGTGCTGCTGATCGTGGCCATCGTGGCGGCGGTCAACTACCTGGGCGTCAAGGTGCACGCCCGCCTCGACTTCTCCGCCGGCAAGATCCATTCGCTCTCCGACCAGTCGCGGCAGGTGGTGCGCGGCCTGGACAAGGACCTGGAGATCAAGGCCTTTTTCAGCAAGGGCAACCGCAACCAGGAGCGCCTGCGCTCCCTGCTCGAGATCTACCGCTTCCACAGCGCCCGCGTGAAGGCCGACTTCATCGACCCCTACCTGAAGCCCGAGCTGGTCAAGCAGTACGAGATCAAGGCCGACGGCACGATGGTGTTCGCCTACGACGGCAAGAGCACGCGCATCGAGGAGGTCTCCGAGGAGGCCATCACCAACGCCATCGTCAAGGTGACGCGCCAGGGCGAGAAGACGGTCTATTTCGTGCAGGGCCACGGCGAGCCGGCCATCGGCGAGAGCGGCGAGACCGGCTATTCCGAGGCCAAGGCCAACCTGGAGAAGCTCTCGTTCAAGGTGAAGGATCTGGTACTGTTCCAGGCCGACGCCGTGCCCAAGGACGCGGCGGCCGTGGTCGTCGCCGGCCCGCACAAGCCGCTGTTCGAGAAGGAGCTGCTCCTCCTGCAGCGCTACCTGGAAAAGGAGCAGGGGCGGCTCTTCCTGCTCCTCGACCCGGGCCAGGGCGCCGAGCTCAAGGCCATCCTGGCCCGCTACGGCCTGGCCCTCGAGGACCATGTCGTGGTTGACGCCGACCCCCTGTCCCAGTTCATGGGCGGCAACTATTTCATGCCGGTGGTGGCCAAGTACTCCGAGCACGCCATCACCAAGGGCTTCGGCTACGCCACCATGTTCCCCCTGGTCCGCGGCCTGACCCGCGTCGAGCCCGCACCCGAAGGGGTGCGCGTCGACACCCTGGCCGTCACCAGCCCCAACTCCTGGGGCGAGACCAACTACGAGGCCGAGTCCAAAAGCGAGGAGATCACCCGCAACCCCGAGGACAAGCCCGGCCCGATCACCATCGCCGCCTGCGGCGAGATCCCCGACAACGAGAAGAAGTCGCGCCTGGTCCTGGTCGGCGACTCCGATTTCGCCTCGAACAAGTATTATTATTTCCAGGCCAACGGCAACCTGTTCAACAACGCCGTCTCCTGGCTGGCCGAGGAGAAGGACCTGGTGGCCATCGCCCCCAAGGTCACCGCGCCGCGCACCGTCAGCCTGACGCGCAGCGCCGGCCGCCTGGCCTTTTTCTATTCGCTGATCGTCCTGCCGCTGCTGGTGTTCGTCGCCGGCATCGGCGTGTGGCTCTACCGGAGGAAGCTGTGAACTGGAAAAAGATCCTTCTGCTGGCGCTGGTGCTCGCCGCCCTCTCTGCGCTTATTTTCCTGGTCGAACGAAGCGGCACGGGCGAAAAGGAGGGCGAGGGGACCCTGCTCGACCTGGCCGCCGGCGCCGTCGACCGCATCGAGCTGCGCAACGCCGAGGGCGAATTCGCCTTCGTGCGCCGCGACACGCAGTGGCGCATGGAGAAGCCGCTGGCGGTCAAGGCCGACAAGGCGGCGCTGGAGGGCATCCTGGACAATTTCACCCGCCTGCGCTACGACCGCCTGGTGGCCGAGGCGGGTGCCGATCTGAAGACCTTCGGGCTGGACAGGCCGGCCGTTGAACTGAAGCTCCTTGGCGGGGGCAAGCCCCTGGCCACGGTGCTGCTGGGCATCCGCAACACCATGGACGAGTCCTCCTACGCCAAGCTGGCCAACGACGCGCGGGTGGTGGCCGTGGCCGGCTACAAGCGCGACGGCCTGGACAAGGGGGTCTTCGCCTTCCGCGACAAGAAATTCCTCGCCGTCGATCCCGCCGCGGTCACCGCCCTGGAGTTCCGCCGCGACGGCGCGACGATCGCCCTGGCCAAGAAGGAAGGCGACTGGGTCCTGGAAAAGCCCCTCTACTCCCTGGCCAGCGGCACCCAGGTGAGCGACCTGCTCTCGGCCGCCTCGCTGCTGGAGGCCACGTCCTTCGCCCCGGCGGCCGGCGAAGCCGAGCGCTCCGCCTTCGGCCTGGACAAGCCGCTGCTGGCGGCCGAGTTCCGCCAGGGCCCGCAGGCCCTGAAGCTCTCCATTGGGCGCCGCGGCGACGCCTATTTCGCCCAGGCCGGCGACTCGGACGAGGCCTGCGGCATCAACGCCGATTTCGCCGGCAAGTTCGACGCCGATCCCGCCGCCTGGCGCGAGAAGCGGGTGGCCCGCTTCTTCGCCTATGACGTCCGCGAGCTCCGCTACGAAAAGGGCGGTCTCCGCTTCACCGTGCGCCGGGACGGGGAGGGCGAATGGGCCTTCCAGCCCCCGTTGGCCGGGAAAAAGCCCGACCGCGGCAAGGTCGAGGCCCTGCTGAACGCCCTCGCCGAGCTGGAGGCCGCGGGCTTCCTCGATCAGCCCCAACCCCTGCCCGTTGACGCCGCCCGCCTCGAGATCGAGGCCGAGGACGCGGCCGATCCGCAGAAGCGGCAAAAATACATCCTGGAGATCGCCGCCGACGCCCATGGCGCTGTTGTGGCCCGCGATCCGGCCCTGCCCTACGGGTTCTCCGTGGCCAGCGCCATCCTGGACAAGCTGCCGCGCCGGATCGAGGATCTCCTTGCCCCTGCCGCTGCCCCGACGGCCGCCGAAGCCAAAAAATAGGTTCCGGCGCGGCGGAAGGGCCAGTGCCAGTGGTGGTGTTAGGAAACGCAATAGGCCGATTTCTATTTGAAGAAATAAAAAATGCATGATTGTTGCCGGTTTCTGGCAAATAATCTCTAATGTTTCAAGGGAAAAGTGAAGAGCGCCTTGCTTGTTGTTCAGATATGATTTATTTTGCTGTTCCTGGCACGAACACCGACGTTGCGAGCAAAAATGCAACTTATGGCCGCAAACAGGCATCTTAAAGGGCAGACATGGACGATGTGATCGCCAAGCTCAAGGAAGGTGACGAAGCCGCTTTCAAGCAAGTGATGGCCATGTACAAGAAGCCGATATTCAATTACCTGAGCATGCTGACCGGCAACCGCCAACTGGCCGAGGAACTGACCCAGGACACCTTCGTCAAGGTCTATTTCAAGGCCCGCACCCTGCAATGCGACGACGCCCGCGCCGCAAGGTCCTGGATCTACACCATCGCCACCAACCTGGCGCGCAGCGAGTTCCGCAAGCGGAGGCTGCGCCGGGTCTTTTCCCTCTCGGACCTGGGCGAGGGACAGGCGTCCTACAACCCCGACATCGAGAGCAAGCTGCTGGCCGAGCAGCTGCTGGCCCAGGTGCCCGACAAGTGGCGCGTGCCCCTGGTCATGAAGGAGATGGACAACTTCTCCTTCGAGGAGATCGCCCGCATGCTGAACAAGCCCATCGGCACGGTCAAGTCGATGGTTTTTCGCGGCAAGGACCACTTGAAGAAGCAGTTTCTCGACGCCGAAGGAGCATCCCATGCGTGATTGGCAGGATATTTTGACGGCGACCGGCGCCGACGCCGGTCCCGGGGACGATTTCGAGTCGCGGGTCTTCGCCAAGATCCGCAGGAAAAAGCTGCAGCGCAAGGCCGGGCTGGCCGCGGCGGCCACCCTGGGCACCGTCGCCGTGGCGCTGCTGGCCCTGTTCCAGCCCTTCGGGCCAAGGGCCGGGGGCGGCGCGCTGACCGCCGGCAAAGTCGAGGTGCCGGTGAGCGAGCACCTCTATTTCTCCACCTCCGACAGCCGCACCCGCTACACGCTGCAGCCGGTGGCGTTCCAGGACGGGGTCGCGCCGCAGGCCGTTGTGAACCAGATCTAGGGAGACGACGATGAAAAAAGCGTTGTTCATTCTCCTGCTGCTGGTGCTGGTCTTTTCCATGCCCGCCCGCGGCGAAAGCGACGAGGGGGGCGTCCGCGCCGTGCTCGAGCGCGTCTCGCCCTCGCTGGTGAAGGTGGTCGCCGAGAACGGCCGCAAGTACGTGGCCTCCGGGGTCGCCCTGGGCAACGGGCTGGTGGTCACGTCGGCCCAGGTCGTCCGGATGCCGTTCGCCAAGCTGGCGGTGGAGACCACCAGGGGCGAGACGATCGCGGCCATGGTCGCCGGCCAGGACGAGCGCCTGGGGCTGACCCTGCTGCGCCTGAAAAAGGGGGACCTGCCGACCCTGCCCCCTGCCGCCGCGGCCGATGTCGGCTCCTGGGTGGCGCTGGTCGGCCTCTTTTACGAGACCTTCCCGGCCGTCACCCAGGGCATCGTCTCCAGCAGCAACGAGAACGAGCTGATCCTGAACGCCCCGGTGGCGCCCGGCTCGGCCGGCGGGGCGGTGGTCAACAAGAAGGGCGAGCTGCTGGGGGTCATCCGCGGCAGCGTCGGCTTCTCGTTCTCCCCCGACCTGACCTTCAAGGACCAGTCGGCATCGATCGTGGTCAAGGGCAGCCGCAGCCAGGGCCAGAGCCTGTGCTACGCCATCCCCGCCGGGCGGGTGCTGCTCACCGCCAAGAAACTGAAGGCCGCGGGCAAGATCGCCCCGGCCTGGATGGGGGTCATTTTCGTCGAGAGCACCAATGTCGTGCAGGGCACCTACGAGGGCTCGCCGGCGGCCAAGGCCGGGATCACCGGCAACGACCGCATCGTCAGGCTCGCCGGCCGGGACGTCGCCGACTGGAAAGACATCGTCTCCGCCCTGGCCTCCCATTTCGCCGGCGACAAGGTCGACGTCCTGGTCGAGCGCAACGGCAAGAACCTGGGGCTGCAGGTGGTCCTGGGCGACCGCGCCCTCATGGCGCCCCCCGAACCGCCCAAGCCCCCCGCGGCCCCCGAGATCGCCGACATCCCCGAGCTGGCCAGGCGCATCGCCGAACTGTCCGACCTGACCGAGCTCGACCCGGCCCTGCCGCGGCAGCGCCACTATGTGATCGAGTACGCCGGCAGCCGCGTGCTGGGGGTCGACGTGATGGAGATCACCCCCGACCTGGGCCGCAAGTTCTCGGTCCAGGAGGGCTACGGGCTGCTGGTTTCCAAGGTCTTCCAGGGCTCGGCCGCCGCCAAGGCGGGCTTGGGCGCCGGCGACGTCCTGGTCAGCGCGGACGGCAAGCCGCTGCGCAACGTGGCCGACCTGCGCCGCGCCCTCGACTCCCTGAAGGACAAGCAGGCGGTGCTCCTCGCCCTCTACCGCGACGGCCGGCGGCGCAAGTTCTCCATCGTCCCCGACAAGGGCGAAAAGCGGACGCTGGACATCCGCTCCTACCTGCAGAAGATGGAGTCCATGCAGGACAACCTCGGCTACGAGGCCAAGATCCTGCTCGAGGAGGAGATCCGCAAGCTGAAGCAGGCCGAGGGCCGGGAGCATGCCGAGGAGCGGGAGCGGAAGCTGCTCGCCCTGAGGAAGGCCCGCGAGCAGAACCTGAAGCTGACCCGCGAGCTCGAGAGGCTGCGGGCCGAGAAGGAGAAGCTCGCCGACCCGGCGCAAAAGGAGTATTCCCTGAAGCTGAAGCAGGTTCAGGAGGAGCTGCGCCGCCTCGAGGAGATGATCAAGGCCGAGGAGAAGAAGGGCGAGTAAGCAAACGAACTCTTCGTGTCGGCGACCGTGTCCGTGTCAGCAAAGCCCGGAAGATGAATCGAAAGAGCTTCAAGTTATGGTGATCGCAGCGAACACGTGGAAGCCTCTCTTTTCACTTTCTCCTTTTGCCTTTTTTATGTCAGTGAAAGAAAGTCCCGGGGTGCTCCTGCGGACACTATCACAGAGAGATCGTTTTGGTCGCGGGCTGGGCTAGCGGAGCAGCGACTCGGCCAGGCGCAGGGAGGCGCGCATGCTGCCCGGCTCGGCGATCCCCTTGCCGGCGATGTCGAAGGCCGTGCCGTGCACCGGCGAGGTGCGGACGAAGGGCAGCCCCAGGGTGAGCTGGACGCCGTCGCCGGCGTGGAGCAGCTTGAAGGGGATCAGCCCCTGGTCGTGGCTCCAGGCGACGACCACCGCCCCCTTCAGCGACCGGGCCTTGGCGAAGACGACGTCCGGGGGAAAGAGGCCGGCCACCTGCACCTCGTTGCGCAGGTCGCCCACGGCGGGCAGGATCGTCTCCAGCTCCTCGCTCCCCAGGCGGCCGCTTTCGCCGGCGTGGGGGTTTAGGCCGCTGAACAGGTAGGTGAACTCGCGGCCGAACAGCCGGCGCAGCTCGCGGTCGAGGCGGCGCACGAAGGCAACGATGGCGCCGCGCTCCAGGCAGGGGAACATCTCGCGCAGGGGGAGGTGGTGGGTGAACAGGGCCACCTTCAGGCCGGGCGACCAGAAGAACATGATCGGCGGCTCGGCGGCGCCGGCGGCGAAGAAATCGGTGTGGCCGCGATAGGGGGCGCCGGCGGCCAGCCAGCGCTCCTTGCTGACCGGGCCCGTGACCAGGGCCTGCGCCCGGCCCGCGCGCGCCAGCTCGGCGGCCGTACGCACCCAGAGGAACGAGGGGTCGCCGTCGCCCTCCACCTCCAGCAGCGCCCGCTCGCCGCGGCCGATCTCGCCCGCGTCGCGGAGGATGCGCAGGCCGGGGGCCGGGAAATGGCGGCGGTCGCCGACGACCAGCAGCGAAACCTCCCCGGAGCAGGCGTCGAGGCTCTTGGCGACGACCTCGGGGCCGATCCCCAGCGGGTCGCCGAGGGTGACGGCGATGACCTTATCGGCCGGCGGCGGGCTCTTCGCGCTTGGGTTCGGCAAAGTCGGGGTTCTTGTAGATGTACTTGATCTGCGACTTGAAAACGATCAGGGCGCTGCCGTCGGCCTTCTTGACCTTCAGGCACTTCTCGTCGTACCAGTCGAGGATGCCCTTGAGCACGTCGCCGCTCAGCAGCTCGAACACCAGCTGGGTGCGGTTGTTCATCTGCTTGATGTAGTAGTAGTTCTCGGCATGGGTCTTGTAGGGCGGCGGCGGCTTGCGCTTCTGGTCCTGGCTGGACTTCTGCTTTATTTCCTTGAAATTCGGCTTGATCAATTTTCTGATCATCGGTGCTCCTCGGCCCAGGGTTGAAGCCATTATAATTCAACGGCGGGAAATGTCAAACCCCGCGCGCTCAGCCCTGCTCGCGGACGAACTCACGCGTCCCGCCGTCGGGGACGCGTGCGTTCTTCAGGAAGACGAAGGGGCCGATGACGCAGCCGCGGCCGACGCGGGTGCCGGCGGCCAGGTAGGCGTGGGGGCCGATCACCGTGTCGGGGCCGATCTCCACGCCGTGCTCGATGGTCACCGTCTCCGGACCCAGGATGGTCACGCCGCCCTCCAGCATCAGGCGTTCCTGGATGCGGCGGTTGAACTCCGCCTGGGCCCGCTGCAGGTCGCGGCGGTCGTTGATGCCGATGGCCACGCGGAAGTCGTCGGCGGCCAGCGCCTCCGCCTCCAGGCCGTGGCGGCGCAGGATGGCGACGATGTCGGTCAGGTAGTACTCACGCTTGGCGTTGTCGCAGCCGATCTCGGAGAGCAGGGGCAGGACGCGCGGCCAGTCGAACAGGTAGATCGAGGCGTTCACCTCGCGGATGGCCCGCTCCCCGTCCGTGGCGTCCTTCTCCTCCACGATGCGCTCGACCCGCCCCCGGGCGTCGCGGACGATGCGGCCGAAGGGGGGGATGTCGCCGGGGAAGACGGCGCTGAGCAGGGTGCAGGCCGGACGCAGCTGGCGGTGGCGGTCGATGAGCCGTTGCAGCTCGGCGGCGGTGACATAGGGGTTGTCGCCCACCAAAACCAGCAGCAAGCCGTCGTGGCCGGCGACCCGGCCTGCGGCGCTGAGCAGGGCGTGGGCCGTGCCCAGCGGCGGGTCCTGGCTGGCGTAAGCGAAGCCCCTGCCCAGCGCTTGCTCGAGCTGGGCGCGGTTGTCGCCCGCGACGATGACGATGTCGCTTGCGGCCAGCCCGCATTCGCCCAGGGCGTCGAGCAGGTAGCGGATCAGCTCGCGGCCCAGAATGGGGTGCAGCACCTTGGAGAGGGCGGAGCGCATGCGCGTCGACTTGCCGGCGGCCAGGACCACGGCCTTGATCGAGTCAGCCATGGCCGCATTCTACGGGTTCCCCGGCCCCAAGTCAACGCGGGTGGGACGGGCCGAGACCCCAGCGTCCGGGCTGTGCTATAATGGGCCATGCTCGCGCTCGACCTGCTCTACTTCCTGCTGCTGCTGGTCGCCTGGCCCTTCTGGCTCAAGTACCTGCTGAAGCCCTCCTACCGGCCGTTGCTGAAGGAGCGGCTGCGCCCCGGCCCGGAGCTGGACGGCCCCCCCCCGGTCTGGATCCACGCCGTCTCGGTGGGCGAGGTGCGCAGCCTGAAGTCTCTGGTAGCGGCCCTGCAGGCGGCGGGGCGCCGCGTCGTCCTCTCGGTCACCACCCCGGCCGGCTACGCCTTCGCCCGCGGCGTCTTCCCCGACCTGCAGGTGTTCCTGGCGCCGCTCGACCTCTCCTTCGTGGTGCGGCGCTTCATCGGCCGCCTGCGACCGCGGCTGATGGTGTTCAACGAGCTCGAGCTCTGGCCCAACTGGATCGCGCTGCTGCGCAAGAACCGCGTCCCCATGCTGCTGATCAACGGCCGCGTCTCGCCAGCGGCCTTCCGCCGCTACCGCCTCTTTTCGTTCATCCTGCGGCCGTTCTTCCGCAGCATCGACCGCATCCTGGTGCAGAACGACCTGTACCGCCGGCGCTTCCTGGGCCTGGGCATCATGGCCGGACGCATTGCCGTCTGCGGCAACATCAAGGCCGACGAGGCCGAGGCCGGCCTGGCGGCCCTGCCGCCCCCCGGCGAGGTGCGCCGGCAGCTGGGGATCGAAACCGCATCGCCGCTGGCGGTCCTGGCCAGCAGCCACCCCGAGGACGAGGAGGTCTTCATCCCCGCCATCCCGGCGCGCGCCGGCGAATTCCGCTTCGTCATCGTCCCGCGCCACGTCGAGCGCGCCGTTGCCATCTGCGCCCGCCTCGAGCGCGAGGGGCTGGCCCATGAGCTCTTCAGCCGCCGCGGCATGGGCGGAGCCCCCGGCGCCGTCCTGGTCTACGACCGCATGGGCTTCCTGTTCCCGCTCATGAGCGCCGCCGACGTCGTGTTCATGGGCGGCACCTTCGCCGCCGAAACCGGCGGCCACAACCTCTACGAGCCGGCGGCGCTGGGCAAGGTGATCGTGGGCGGCCCGCACACCGAAAACTTCCCCGACATCGGCCGCGAGTTGCGCGAGCGCGGCGCCTACCGCCAGGTGCGCGACAGCCGCGAATGGGCCGCCTTCCTGGGGGGGTTTTCCGGCCTCGACCGCGGGAGGATCGCCGCCGCCGCCCGCGCGGCGGTGGCCGCGCGCAAGGGTTCCCTGGCATGCACGCTGAAGCACATCGAGAGCCTCCTCGCCTGAGCCGGCTGCTGCTCGACCCGCTCTCGCTGCTGTACAAGTCCGGCGCCGCGCTGGCCCTCCTCGGCCGGGGGCTGCGCCCGCGCTCTTTCCCCGGCCTGTTCGTCATTTCCGTGGACGGCCTCTCGTTCGGCGGCTCGGGCAAGACCCCCCTGGTCATGGCCATCGGCGCCGCCCTGGAGGCGCGCGGCCGCCGCTTCGCCGTCGTCAGCCGCGGCTACCGCTCGCGCGGCGAAAAAGAGGGGCTGCTGGTGCAGGCCGGCCATGACAGCGCCGCCGCAGGCGACGAGCCGCTGATGATCAAGCAACGCTTTCCGGGCCAGGACGTGTTCGTCGGCCGCGACCGCCTGCGCTCGCTGCGGCAGGCCGAGGCCCGCGGCAACCGCTTCGCCCTGCTCGACGACGGCTTCCAGTCCACCCATATCCGCAAGGACTTCAGCGTCATGCTGGTCAACCCCGACCAGCCTTATTTCTATCTCCGCCACTTCCGCTTTCTGGCGCGCCGCGACCGCCGCCTCCTCGCCTACCGCCGGGCCCGCCGCCCCTTCCCGGGCAGCGACGGCTGGTACGATTTCGCTTTCAGCGGCCTGTACGACGCGGAGGGCCGGGCGCGGGACGTCGGCCGCGAGCCCATCGTCGCCTTCTCGGCCCTGGGCGACAACCAGCGCTTCGCCGGCGACCTGGCGCGCTTCAACCTGGCCGCCTTCGTCCCCTTTCCCGACCACCACGCCTTCGGCGCCGCCGACCTGGCCCAACTGGAGGCGCTGCGCGTTGCCAAGGGGGCCGCCTGGCTCGTCTGCAGCGAAAAGGACTTCGCCAAGGCCCGGCCGCTGGCCGGCGCCGGCCTGCCTTTATTGCTGGCGCGAAATGAGATACAATTGCCCCAGGACCTGATCCCGCAGATCCTCGCCCATGCAGAAGAAAAAGGCTTCCTGTAGGCACCGCGCCGAGCACGCCCTGTTCCGCGGCCTGCTGCGGCTGGTGCGCCTCTCCCCCCGCTGGGCGCTGGCCTGGACGCGCCGGGCCCTGGTTTTTTTTTTTAAGAAGGCCAGCCCGCGCCACGCCCGGCTGGTGGCAGCCAACCTGGAGGCGGCCTTTCCCGGCTCCGACCCGGGCTGGCGCCGCGAACTGAAAAACAGGATCTACCGCCATTTCGCCGCCGTTTTCCTGGAGATCCTGCGCACCTTCGCCCGCGACGAGGCCGCGGCCGTCCTGGCGCGCAGCCGGGTCCGGGGCTGGGAGAACCTGGAGCGCGCCCTGGCCGCCGGGCGCGGCGTCATCCTCTTTTCGGCCCACTTCGGCAACTGGGAATGGATCCCGCTGCTCCTCAGCGGCCGCCTGAAGCGGCGCGTGCACAGCGTCGCCCGCCCCATGGACAACCCGCTGATCGAGGAGATGGTGCGGGGGTTCCGCGAGGCCATGGGCTCGCGCATCCTCAACAAGCAGGGCTCGTTGCGCGCCATCCTCAAGCTGCTGGCAACGGGCGAGATCGTCTACCTGCTCATCGACCAGAACACCGTGCCGCGCGAGGGGGTCTTCGTCGACTTCTTCGGCCGGCCGGCGGCGACCATCACCACCGCGGCCCAGCTGCGCCTGAAACGGGGCGTTCCCCTGGTGCCGGCTTTCCTGCATTACGAGGGGGAGGCGATCGTCTTCGAGATCCTGCCCGAGGTCGCGCCCAGCGCCGGCGATGTCGTCGGCCTGACCCAGGAGCTGACGCGCACGATCGAGGAGCAGGTGCGGCGCTTCCCCGAGCAGTGGTTCTGGTTCCACAACCGCTGGAAGACCCGTCCCCAAGGAGAAGCCCATGAGAGCGCATGACCGCGCGAACGACCAGCTCCGCCCCATCGCCTTCGTCCCCGGCTACGTGCGCGCCGTGCCCGGCTCGGTCCTCTGCGAGCAGGGGCACACGCGCGTGGTCGCCACCGCCACGCTGGAGGAGAGGGTCCCGCCCTTCCTCAAGCGCAGCGGCCGCGGCTGGGTCACCGCCGAGTACGCCATGCTCCCCGGCTCGGCGGGCAACCAGCGCGTCCCGCGCGAAAGGGGCAAGATCAACAACCGCAGCGGCGAGATCCAGCGCTTCATCGGCCGCGCCCTGCGCACGGTCTTCGACGCCCGCGCCCTGGGCGAGCGCACGATCACGCTGGACGCCGACGTCATCCAGGCCGACGGCTCCACCCGCTGCGCCTCGCTGAACGCCTGCTGCCTGGCCCTGGTCCTGGCGCTGAAGCACCTGGTCTTCGAGCAGGAGATCGCCGACTTCCCCCCCTTCCGCCTCGTGGCCGCCGTTTCGGTCGGCGCCCGCGGCGGCGAGCTCCTGGCCGACCTGGACTACGAGGAGGACGCAGGCGCCGACAGCGACATCAACATCGTCTCCACCGTTGCCGGCGAGCTGGTCGAGGTGCAGTGCTTCTGCGAGGGGGCGCCGCTGCCGCAGGCCCTCCTGCAAAAGGCCGTGGAGCTGGGAACCGCGAAGAACCGGGAGATCATCGCCCGCATGGAGTCGGTGCTGGTTGAAGCCGGAGTGCCGTTGTGATCTAGCTCGCAACAGGACATGTGGCGAGCACAAGACGTTAGACGCCGGACGATAGACGTTAGCAAGGCATGTGGCGAGCACGAGATATATGTAAGACATAAGAGAATAGAGAAGGCATCATTTTAAGGTATTTTTCTCGCTAACCACTAACGTCTGACGTCTGACGTCTATTCCCTAGATGGTCCTATTCGTAGTTCTTTAAGATCTTGACGTAGCTGTCTTTTTTGAGCTGCTCGATGTATTCCTTCAGCTTCACCTGCTGCTCGGCGTCGCGCAGGATGCGCGTGATGTCCTCGCGCACCTCGCGCACTTCGCGCAGCCTCCGGGGGACGAACTCGGCCAGCTGGATGACGTAGAAGCCCGTGTCGGTCTCGATCCAGCCCGAGGCCCCGCCCTTCTCCAGGGCCAGCGCCGCCTCCTCCAGCTTGGGGTCGAGCTCGCCCGGTTTGAACGTGCCCAGGGCGATGCTCTCGGGGGCGCCGGGAAGCTCCGAGTGCCTCTTGGCCACCTCGGCGAAGCCCTCGCCCTTCAGCTCCTCCAGGACGCGCGCCATCTTCTCCCGCGGCGGCGAGCCGTCCTCGGGCCGGGCCAGGTAGATGCAGTTCAGGGTGAGCTCGGCCGGCAGGGTGAACTCGGCCTCGTGGCCGCGGTAGTACTCCATGATCTGCGGGTTGTCGATCTTGATCTTGGCGCCGACCTCCTCGGCGACCAGCCGCTGCTGGCGGCGCTGCTCGCGCAGCATGTCCCTCCACTGGGCGTACTCGATGCCCTCGGCGGCCAGGGCGGCCTTCAGGTCGTCCTCGCTGGCGATGTTGTTCTGCTTGCGGATCTCCTGGATGATCACCTCGACGTCGGCGTCGACGTCATAGTTCTTCTCCTTGACCTTCGACAGCAGCAGCTTCTGCTCGATGAACTTGTCCAGCAGGTTGCGGCGCAGCTCGGCCACGGCCGCCTCCAGGTCCTCGCCGCGCTTCTCGTAGCGCAGGGCGCGGATCATGTCGGCCTCGAACTTGCGCAGCTCGCTGCCGGTGATCGCCTCTTCGTTGACCACCGCGTAGATCTCCTCGACGACCTCGGCCGTCAGGAAGGCCGCGCTAGCCGCCAGGAACAGGGCCAGGGCCAGGAAGGTTCTTGCTTTCATTTTCGTTTTCTCCGGGATCGGGATTCTTGTAGGCGAAAAAGAGGTTCTCGGGGTGGACGCGCAGCGGCATCTCGGCCCGCAGGGCGCGGATGAATTCGCTGTGGGCGACGGCTAGCTTGGCCGACAGCAGCTTGCCGCGGATCTCCTCCTGCACCGCCGCCAGGGGCTGCGTGCGCGCGCGGCGCCGGCGCAGGACGCGGAACAGGTGGAAGCCGTAGGGCGACTCCACGATGGGGCTGATCTCGCCGTCCTTGAGGGAGAAGACCACATCCTCCATCTCGCGGGGGAGCACGCCCTTCTCGAAGAACCCCATGGCCCCGCCCTTGCCGGCCTCGGGGCCGGCCGACTCGGCGCGGGCGACCTCCTCGAAGCGCTCCGGGCGCCGGACGAGCTCGGAGCGCAGCTGCAGCAGCTTCTCGCGGTCCTTGAGCAGGATCTGGCGCAGCTCGATCTCCTCGCCTTTGCGGTACTCGTCGGGGTGCTGCTCGTAGTAGGCGGCGATCTCGGCCTCGGGAACGTCGATGTCGCGGTAGGCCGTCGACAGAAGGTATTTCTGCGCCCGCAGCGCGTCGCGCACGGCCTCGCGGTCGGGGGGCTCCCCCTGGCCGCGGGCGCGGGCGTCGGCCAGGAAGGACTCGATCTCGTCGTCGCCGACGGAGACCCCCTCCTGGGCCGCCTTGTACAGCAGAAGCTGCTGCTCCTGGAAGACGTCGAACAGGCGCGAGAGCAGCCGGTCGTTCCCCTCGCGGCCGAGGCTGTCGTCGTAGTGCAGGCGGATGAAGCCCTTCAGGTCGCGGTTGCTGCGCTGGATGCCGTCGATGGTCAGGATCACCTTCTGGTCCAGTGCGGCGCCGGCCTGGGCGGCGGCCGCCGGGTCAGGCGCCTTGTCGGCCTCCTTCCGGCATTGGCAGGAAAAGAGGGCCAGGGCGAGGAGTACGAGCCATTTTCTGTCCATCCGACGCCATTATATCGCAGGCCGGGCGCCATTACAATGGCCGGCCGCGGCGTCGCCGCCGCCATTTGACAACCCGGGGCGTAAAAAATATAATTCGCGGATGGAAGAGCAGGCCCTGGCCCCCTATCCCCCCGGCAGCGAAGAGCGCGGCCTGATCGAGCGCATCGACGCCAAGCGCCTGCCGGCCCACGTGGCGATCACCATGGACGGCAACGGCCGCTGGGCCAGGAACCGGGGGCTGGAGCGCAACGCCGGCCACAGCGCCGGCGCCGAGGCGGCGCGGGAGGTGACCGAGGCCGCCGCCCGCATCGGCATCCGCTTCCTGACCCTGTTCACTTTTTCCAGCGAGAACTGGAAGCGGCCGCCCGGCGAGGTGCAGTTCCTCATGGACATGCTCTACGAGAACCTGCTGAACCGCCGCGAGCTGCTCACCGACAACGACATCCGCCTGAAGGTCATCGGCGACCTGGAGCGGCTCCCCGGGCGGCTGCGCCGCAAGCTCGAGGAGGCGGAAGAGTTGTCGCGCGGCCATCGGCGCATGCAGGTCAACCTGGCCCTGAACTACGGGGGGCGCCAGGAGATCCTGCGCGCTGTGCGCGCCGTCGTCGCCGCCGGCATTCCCGTCGACCGCATCGACGAGGAGGCGTTCGCCGGCCGCCTGTACACGGCCGGCTGCCCCGATCCCGACCTGGTCATCCGCACCTCGGGCGAGCAGCGCGTCTCCAACTTCCTCCTCTTCCAGATCGCCTACAGCGAGCTCTACTTCACCCCTGTCCTGTGGCCCGATTTCCGCGCCCGCGAGCTGTTCCGGGCCGTCATCGACTACCAGGGCCGCGAAAGGAGGTTCGGCAAGATATGAAGGACCTGGGACGCCGCCTGCCCACCACCGTCGCGCTGATCGTCTTCGCCTACGCCGCCATCCGCTTCCTGCCGGTGCCGTGGTTCGCCGCCCTGCTCTACGCGCTGGCCAGCCTGGCCGCCTGGGAGCTGCTGCGCATGGTCCGGCCCAGCCGCCACGCCTGGCCGCTGGCCTTCGTCAACGGCCTGCTGGTGGCCCTGGCCTTCGCCCTGCCGGGCTTCGGCCTGCCCCTGGCCCTGGTCGGCTGCCTGCTCGCCGACGGCCTCTTTTTTTTGTTCGCGACGGGCCGCGAGCGGCTGGAGGCCTTCGCCCGCGACTGGGGGGTGGTGGCGCTGGCGACGCTCTACGTCTATTTCCCGCTGTTCTTCATGCTGGAGCTGAAGAAACTCGGCCCCAACTACCTCTTTTTCATGATCCTGGTCATCGCCATCGGCGATTCGGGCGCCTATTTCGTGGGCAGCGCCATCGGCCGCCGCAAGATCTATCCCGTCGCCTCGCCGAGGAAGTCCCTCGAGGGGCTGATCGCCGCGGTCGTCACCGCCGGCCTCAGCGGCTGGCTGTCGCTGTTGCTCTTCCCGCTGCCTGCGGGCGTGCCCGCGGCCATGGCCACCGCCGCCCTGGTCGGGCTGTTCTCCCAGCTCTCCGACCCGGTGGAGTCGCTGTTCAAGCGTGCTGCCGGCCGGAAGGACTCCGGCTCGCTGCTCCGCGGCCACGGCGGGGTCCTGGACCGGGTCGACAGCTACATCTTCTGCGCCCCGCTGCTGTACCTGGTCATCCTCCATTTCTGGCGCGCATGAACCCGTCCCGTTGCCCGGAAACCCGAGCCTGCCGATGGTGAGCGGCGTCGTCGTCCTGGGCTCGACCGGCTCGGTCGGCCGCAGCGCACTGGCGGTGCTGGCCGAGAACCGCGAGCGCTTCCGCCTCCTGGGCCTGGCCGCCGGCGACAACATCCAGCTGCTGGAGAGGCAGATCGCCGAGTTCTCGCCGTCCGCGGTGAGCGTCCGCGGCGAAAAGGCCGCCCGCGAGCTGCGCCGACGCTTCCCGCGCCTGCGCGTCCTGCACGGCCCCGAGGGGCTGGACGAGCTGGTGTCGCTGCCAGGCTGCGACGCCGTGCTGGCGGCCATCAACGGCACGGAGGGCCTGCGCGCCGCCGTGCAGACGCTGCGCCTGAAGCGGAGGCTCTGCCTGGCCAACAAGGAGACCCTGGTGGCGGCAGGCGAGATCGTCCGCGCCGAGGCGGCCACCGCCGGCGCCGAGATCCTGCCCGTCGACAGCGAGCAGAGCGCCATCTTCCAGTGCCTCGGCGACGTCCGCCACGTGCGCCGCGTTGTCCTGACCGCCTCGGGCGGACCGTTCTTCCGCGACCCCGGCCGCGACCTGGCCTCGGTCACGGTGGCCGAGGCGCTGGCCCATCCCACCTGGAGCATGGGGCGCAAGATCACCATCGACTCGGCGACGATGATGAACAAGGCCCTGGAGATCGTCGAGGCGCGCTGGCTGTTCGACCTGGCGCCCGAGCAGATCGACGTCGTCGTCCATCCCCAGAGCGTGGTCCACTCGCTGGTGGAGTTCGTCGACCGCTCCATGCTGGCCCAGCTCGGCGTCGCCGACATGAGGCTGCCCATCCTCTACTCCCTGACCCATCCCGAGCGCATCGCCGGCTCCTGCCCCAGCCTCGACCTGGCCGCCCTGGGGCGCCTGGAGTTCTTCGCCGTCGACCGCGGCCGCTTCCCCGCCGTCGCCCTGGCCTACGACGTGCTGCGCCTGGGCGGCGACGCCGGCGCCGTCTTCAACACCGCCAACGAGGCGGCGGTGGAGCGTTTCCTGGAAGGCCGCATCGCCTTTTCCGACATCGCCGCCGTGACCGCGCGCATGCTGGAGCGGGCCGGCGGCCGCCGGCCCGCCGGCCTGGACGACGTTTTGGCCGTCATCGCCGAGACCCGCGAGCGCACCCTGGCCTACATCGACAACGAGGTGATCCCATGACCGTCCTCTACCAGTTCCTGACCTTCCTGGTCGTGCTCGGCGTCATCGTCCTGGTCCACGAGCTCGGCCACTACGTCGCCGCCCGGCTGATGAAAATCCGCGTCGAGGTGTTCTCCTTCGGCTTCGGCAAGCGCCTCTTCGGGCGCCGGATCGGCGACACCGACTTCCGCGTCAGCCTGGTGCCGGTCGGCGGCTACGTGCGCATGGCCGGCGAGGAGGACTTCGACCCGGCCCACGCCGCCCCCGACCAGTTCATGGCCAAGAACCGGGCCCAGAAGATCTTCACCCTGCTGATGGGGCCGCTGATGAACCTGGTTCTGGCGCTGCTGCTGATCGCCGGCGTCAACATGGGCGGCGTCGAGGTCGACGCCTACAAGCTGGATCCCCCGGTGATCGGCTACGTGGCCAAGGGGTCGCCGGCCGAGGCGGCGGGGCTCCTGCCCGGCGACCTGCTGCTGGCCATCGACGGACGCCCCACCCCGACCTGGAAGGAGGCGGAGATCCTTGTCGGCACCAATCCCAAGGAGAGCCTGCGCGTCGACTTCCGCCGCGACGGCGAGGTGCGGCGCAGCGAGCTGAAGGTCGTGGCCAGCACGCGCTACGAGATCGGCTACGCCGGGTTCTACTGGCCGCTGCCGGCCGAGATCGACCGCGTCGCCCCCGGCTATCCCGCCGCCAGGGCGGGTCTGGCCCCCGGCGACATCATCACCGCCGTCAATGGCCGGGCGGTGGCCACCTATTTCGAGCTGGCCGACGTCATCCGCGCCTCGCCGGGAAAGGAGCTGCTCCTCGAATACCGCCGCCAGGGGCGTACGCTGTCGGCGCGGCTCACGCCCACGGCCGAGAAGGGCATCGGGCTCATCGGCTTCAACGTGCGCGTGGCCTCGGCGCGCGTGCAGTACGGGCCGCTGGCGGCGGTGAAGAACAGCTTCCAGGAGGCGGCCCGCCTGGTGCGGCTGACCTTCGACGCCTTCCGCAAGATCGCCCAGCGCAAGATGTCGGTGAAGAGCTTCTCCGGCCCGCTGGAGATCGCCCGCGTGTCGCAGCAGGCCCTGGAGAGCGGCTTTTCCAACTTCTTCATGCTCGTGGCCTTCATCTCGCTGCAGCTGGGGATCGTCAACCTCTTCCCCATCCCCGGGCTGGACGGCGGCCACCTGCTGATCTTCCTGGTCGAGGCGGTGATCCGCCGCGACCTGAACGCCAGGCTGAAGACGGCGCTGCTTTACGCCGGCTTCGCCTTCCTGATCGCCCTGATGGCCTTCGTGGTGCTCAACGACATCGCCAAGACGCTGCCCAGGGGCTGGCAGAGCCTGGTGCCGTTCCTGCGCTAGGCCGGGCGGCGGGCTTTCAGCGCCGGGCGAACTTCTCCTTGAGCGTGAGGTCGACGATGGGCGGCACCAGGGAGCCCACCTCGCCGCCCAGGCGGTAGACCTCCTTGACCAGCTTGGAGCTGAGGAAGGAGTAGGACTCGGAGGGGACGAAGAAGATGGTCTCGATGCGCGGGTCGATCTTGCGGTTCATCAGCGCCATCTGGAACTCGATCTCGAAATCGGAGATGGCGCGCAGGCCGCGGACGATGGTGGTGATGCCTCGGCCCTTGACGTAGTCGACCAGCAGCCCCTCGAAGTGGTCGATCTCGATGCGCTCCGTGCCGCGGAACACCTCGCGCAGCATGCCGCAGCGCTCCTCCAGGCTGAAGAGATAGGTCTTGTCCGGGTTGCGCAGCACCGCCACCACGATGCGTTCGAAGATCTTCAGCCCGCGCTGGATGATGTCGATGTGGCCGTTGGTCAGCGGGTCGTAGGACCCCGGGTACACCGCCAGTCTTTTGCTATCCATGGGCCGCTCCTATCTTTTCCAGGACCTCTTCCAGGCGCGCTTGGAACTCGGCCAGCGTGCCGTCGTTGCGTACGATGAAGTCGGCCAGGGCCATGGTCGGCCCCACCTGCTGGCCGCCGGCGGGCTCGCCCAGGCCCCACTCGCGCTCCAGGGCCCGCCGCAGCTCGGACTCGCCGGCCGTGTCGCCGCTCCGGCCCCGCTCGCGCATGCGCCGCAGGATGGTCTCCGGCGGGCTGTCGACGGCGACCAGGAAGAAGCCCTGCAGGCGGCGCAGCTCGCGCACCTCATCGGGGTTGCGGATGCCGTCGATCACCCAGCGCGGCTCGCCGGCGGCCTCGACCTCCTCGCGCACCAGCCGCCCCAGCACCCCGGCACCGCCCTCGGCGCGCAGGCGGTTGCCGACATCCTGCATGCCGGCGCGGCTGGGGGCGGCCGGCAGGCGGGCCGCCTCGCGGCGGACGATGTCCGAGAGCGAGATGTAGCGGAAGCCGCGCCGCACCAGCAGGCGCGCCGCCTCGCCCTTGCCCGAGGCCATGCGCCCGGTGAGGCCGACGCGCAGCGCAGCGTCCACGCTCACTCCGTCCTGCCGTAGCGCACGCTGTCCTCCAGGATGTCCTGCTCGCGCCACTGGCGGGCCCAGTCCTCGACGCTGTGCACCTGGGCAACGGCGCCGCCGGCCTGCGAGACCACCACCCGGTTCAGCCCGGCGTTGAGGATCATCTTCTTGCAGATGAAGCAGGGGAAGGCGAAGATCGTGGCGCCGCTCTCGCGCTCCATGCCGAAGATGTACATGTCGCCGCCGAGCAGGCTGACGCCGGCGCGGGCGGCGTTGATGATGGCGTTCTGCTCGGCGTGCACCGAGCGGCACAGCTCGTACTGGCTGCCGGAGGGGATCTGCAGCTTGCGGCGCAGGCAGAAGCCGTGCTCCAGCGAGCTGCGCGTGTGGCGCGGCGCGCCGACGTAGCCGGCGGCGATGATCTGGTCCTCCTTGACGATGATGGCGCCGATCAGGACCTTGAGGCAGGTGGAGCGCTGCGACACCACGCGGGCGATGTTCAGGTAATAGTCGTCCTTGGCCGGCCGTTCGATCATGGCCCCATCATACCCGCGCGGCGCCGGTTTTGCAACTCGCCCCCCCGTCGGCGACGCTTGTGCCCCGACCCGTGGGGGGCTTCCCCCACGATCGGGGATTCAATAGCCTCCGGGGCTTAGGCGGGAAGCTCCTCGATCGTCACCCGCAGCATGCGGTCGCCCTGGCGGACGGCGTCGACCACCTCCTGGCCGGCGACGACGCGGCCGAACACCGTGTGGCGGCCGTCCAGGTGGGGCTGCGGCGCATGGGTGATGAAGAACTGGCTGCCGTTGGTGTCGGGGCCGGCGTTGGCCATCGACAGCGAGCCGGTCTCGTGCTTCAGCGGGTTGCCCTTGAGCTCGTCGGCGAAGCGGTAGCCCGGGCCGCCGCGGCCGCTGCCGCTGGGGTCGCCGCCCTGGATCATGAAATCGGCGATCACGCGGTGAAAGGCGAGCCCGTCGTAGAACCCCTGGCGGGCCAGGAAGACGAAGTTGTTGACCGTCCGCGGGGCGTGGCGGGGGTAGAGATCGATCTCGATGGCGCCGCGCTCGGTCTCGATCCGCGCCCGGTAGGCGCGGGACGGGTCGATGGCCAGGGGCGGCGGGCTGTTCCATTGTTTCGCGGCCATGGTTCGCTTCTCCTTGCGGCTGGATTGGCTCCTGGCGGAACCTGCAGGCGATTGTAGCAGAAGGCGCCGGGCCGTTCAAAGCGGCGGGCGGCGGTTGCAAACCGGGCCTTGATGTGGTTGAATGGCGGCATGGAGGAGCGCACCATGAGAAAGCTCGCCGTCGCCGTCCTGGCCCTGGTGCTCGCCGCGCCGCTGCCCGCGGCCCTGGCGCCCGCCGCCGATGAGGCCGGGGAGTCCCGGGCCGCCGTCACCGGCCATGACGGCCTGGTCCTGACCATCGACCGCGGCCGGGAGCACGGCGTCGCCCTGGGCATGAAGGGGATGGTCAAGGCCGTCTACAAGGAGCCGGGCGGGGAGTACACCCTCAACATCGGCAACTTCACGGTAAGCAAGGTCCTTGCCCGCAGCGCCGAGGTGACCGTGGAGCCCGGCAAGGGGCTGAGCCCCGGCGACGCCACCTATGTCGTCTTCGCCGCGCCGCTGCGGCCGGAGCCGGCCGTGGAGGAGACTTCGCCGCCCCCGCCCCAGCCGCCCGTTCCTGCGCCCGACGCCGCCGCGCTCCTGGACGAGGGCGACCGCGCCGCCGAGGCCGGCGACCTGCCCACGGCCCTGGCCCGCTACGAAAAGGCGCTGGAGCTGGAGCCCGGCAACCTGGTGGCCAAGGAGAAGCGCCGCCAGGCGGCCGCCGCTTTAGAGGCCGCCGGGCGCGAGACGAAATTCCGCGACTACCTGAAGCGCGCCGACGCCGAGTACGAGAAAGGCAACGTGCGCTTCGCCTTCCTCTACCTGGTGGAGGCGCTGCGCGTCTTCCCCGAGGGCGGGGAAGAGGCGCGCCGCCGGCTGGTCGTGTTCCAGGGCGAGCACGGCGAGGAGCTGGCCGCCATCCTGCGGGAGCAGGGCGAGGAACTGGGCGACATCCGCCCGCGCCTCGACGCCATGCTGTCCGCCCCCGCCCCCGCGGCCGGTCCTGCTGCCGCCCCCGATCCCGAAAAACGGCGGGAAGCCGAGCCTGCGGCTGCGGGTTCAGGCGAGGAGGCTTTCCTGGCGCGCGTGAGGGGAAAGGCCGAGAAGACCTGGCGCAACGACAAGGGGGCCTGGGAGGCCCTGTTCTTCGGCAACATCTCCATGGTCTACGTGCCGGCCGGCGAGGCGACCATCGGCTCGCCCGAGCGCGAGGGCGACGCCGACGAGCACCCGGCGCACAAGGTCTTCCTCGACGGCTACTGGATCGGCAAGACCGAGGTGACCTTTGAGCAGTACGACCGCTTCTGCGCCGAGACCCGGCGCGAGCGCGCCGGCGACGAGGGCTGGGGCCGGGGCAGCCGGCCGGCGATCCATGTCTCCTGGCACGACGCCGTGGCGTACTGCGAATGGCTGAGCGGCCAGACCGGCCTGCGCTTCCGCCTGCCCAGCGAGGCCGAATGGGAAAAGGCGGCCCGCAACCGCTATCCCTGGGGGGGCAAGCCGCCCACCTCCGAGCTGGCCAACTTCAACAAGGACCACATGATGACCCGGCCGGTGGGCAGCTACCCGCTGGGGGCCTCGCCCTACGGCCTGCTGGACATGGCCGGCAACGTGTGGGAGTGGGTCCTCGACTGGTACGATCCCGGCTTCTACGCCGCCTCGCCGCGCGAGGCGCCCCAGGGGCCGGAAGGCGGCGCCGAGCGCGTCGTGCGCGGCGGCTCCTGGGCCAACGGCGCCGACCTGGTGCGGGCCGCCAACCGCAGCAGCGAGAAGCCCGACAGCCGGCTGAACATCCTGGGCTTCCGCCTGCTCCTGGAAGACCGCTAGGGGCCGCGGTTTGGCAAAGAGGGGCGAGCCGTTGTATAATCCCGGCCATGAGCGGTACTGAGCGGCAGGAACAGCCCCCTCCCGGGCCGTCCGGCGCGCTGCGCGTGCAGTGCGCCAAGTGCGGCCACGTCCAGGACTTCGACCCCGAAAACAAGATCTGCCTCAACTGCGGCGCGCCGGTCGACGAGAACGACGATGTCATCCTCGAGGACCCGCGCCGCGGCCGCGGCATGCAGGGGCTGGCCATCCTCGGCTTCGTCCTGTTCCTGTTCGTCTTCTTTTTCTGGTCCAAGTACGTCGGCCGCCACGGCATGGCCGTCTGCGCCCTCTTCGCCATCTGGGGCTTCTACCGCAACTACCTGCACGCGCGCGCGGCGAGGGAGAAACATGGACATCGCGGAAAACCTTGACCGCATCCGCGCGAACATCGAGGCCGCCTGCCGGCGCGCGGGGCGCGATCCCGGTTCGGTGCGCCTGCTGGCCGTCTGCAAGGACCAGGGGCCGGAGAAGATCCGCCGCGTGCTCGACCTGGGGGTGCGCCTGCTGGGCGAGAACCGCAGCCAGGAGGCCGAGGCGCACATGCGCCATTTCCCGGAAAAGAGCATCGAGTGGCACTTCATCGGCACCCTGCAGAAGAACAAGATCAACCGCATCCTGGCCTCGTTCCGCCTCATCGAGTCGGTCGACGGCGTCAAGGCGCTGGAGCACATCCACAAGCGCGTCGACGCGCCGGTCGGCGTCTTCGTCGAGGTCAACCTGGCCGGGGAGGGCAGCAAGGCCGGCTTCACCGCCGACGGGCTGCGCCGGGCCGTCCCCTACATCGCCGGCCTGGCCAAGGTGCGCGTCGACGGCCTGATGGCGGTGCCGCCCTATTTCGAGGACGTGGAGAGGGTGCGGCCCCATTTTGCGGCCCTGCGCCGGCTGCGCGACGAGATCCGCCGGATGGGCGCGGGCAACATGCCGCTGGCCCACCTCTCCATGGGCATGAGCCACGACTACGAGGTCGCCGTCGAGGAAGGGGCGACCGAGGTGCGCATCGGCACGGCGCTGTTCGGCCGCCGCCGCTGAGCGCCGCGAGGAGGGAACATGAAACTGACGCCGCAGGAGATCCTGAGCCAGACGTTCTCCAAGAAGCTCAACGGGCTCGACCCCGTCGAGGTCAAGAACTTCCTGCAGCAGGTCGCCGAGACCCTGGAGGAGGAGATCCGCGAGAAGGAGGAGCTGAAGGGAAACATGGAGCGGCTGCGCGAGAGCCTGGCCAAGCTGGAGCGCAAGGAGGAGCTGCTGCGCGACACGATGATCGCCGCCCAGAAGTTCTCCAGCGAGATCCGCACCAGCTCGCACAAGGAGGCCGAGCTGATCACCCGCGACGCCGAGATCAAGTCCGAGGAGATCATCCGCCACGCCGTCCAGCGCCAGCAGTCGATCCGCGAGGAGATCAAGAACCTGCAGCTCAAGCGCCGCGAGATCGAGAGCGACATCATCCACCTGCTCAATTCGCTCAAGGAGCTGATCGAGACCTACCACAAGCAGGACGAGGAGTTCGACAAGGTAGAATATCTCGGCAAGTAAGACAACCCGCTCTCAAGGGATGAGAAAGGGGCAATGCCCGGTGAGGGCTTTTTCCCGTCTGTGTTCTCTCTGCCTTTCCCTCCTTCATCTCGCTGTCTTCGCTTGCGTTTGATTTTGGGCACTGTGCCCTTTTCATCTCGCTCCGTTCCTGATACAATGATTCATCCAACCTGAGGAGGATTCCATGGCGGAAAGCAGCAACAAGACTGCCGCGTTGAACAACGCCGTTTCGCAGATCGAGAAGCAGTTCGGCAAGGGATCGATCATGAAGCTGGGCGGCAAGGAGGTGGTGCAGGTCCCGGCCATCTCCTCGGGCTCCATCGCCCTGGACATCATCTCGGGCATCGGCGGCTTCCCGCGCGGCCGCGTCATCGAGATCTACGGCCCCGAGGCCTCGGGCAAGACGACGCTGGCCCTGCACGCCATCGCCGAGGCGCAGAAGGCCGGCGGCTACGCCGCCTTCATCGACGCCGAGCACGCCCTCGACCCGCTCTACGCCCAGAAACTCGGCGTCAACATCGACGAGCTCTACATCGCCCAGCCCGATTGGGGCGAGCAGGCGCTGGAGATCGCCGAGATCCTGGTGCGCTCGGGCGGCGTCGACATCATCGTCGTCGATTCGGTGGCGGCGCTGGTTCCCAAGGCCGAGCTGGAGGGCGACATGGGCGACAGCCACATGGGGCTGCAGGCGCGGCTGATGAGCCAGGCGCTGCGCAAGCTGACGGCCATCGTCTCGCGCTCCAAGACCACCTTCGTCTTCCTCAACCAGCTGCGCGAGAAGATCGGCATGTTCGTCGGCAACCCCGAGACCACCACCGGCGGCCGGGCGCTGAAGTTCTACAGCTCGATGCGCATCGAGGTCAAGCGCATCATGGCCATCAAGGAGGGGACCGACGTGGTCGGCGGCCGCGTGCGCATCAAGATCGTCAAGAACAAGATGGCCCCGCCCTTCAAGGAGGTCGAGGCCGACCTGTACTACGGCCGCGGCTTCTCCAAGGAGAGCGACCTGATCGAGCTGGGCGTCCTCTACGGCATCGTCAACAAGCAGGGGGCCTGGTACTCCTACAACGACAACCGCCTGGGCCAGGGCAAGGAGGCGGTGCGCAAGCTGCTCGAGGAGGACCGCAAGCTCTTCGAGGAGATCAAGGGCAGGATCCTGGAGAAGGCGGCGCCGGCGCCCGCGCCGCGCGAGCGCGAGAAGGAACCGCGTTGAAGAAGTTCAGGCTGTCGCTGGCCTTCGCCCTGCTGCTGCTGGCGACCACGCCGTTCCAAGGCCAGCTGCGCTCGGCGCTGCTGCGCGCCGGCGGCTTCCGCTTCACCAGCTATCTGCTGCTGGCGCTGCTGGCCGCCTTCTTCCTGGTCGCCTTCTTCCGGGCGGCCGCAGCCGGCCGCATGCCCGAGACCGCCGCCGTGCTGCTGGCAGCGGCGGCGGTCGCCTACCTGCTCTTCGGCCAGCGCGTCTTCCTCAACCCGCTGGCCTTCGCCGGCTTCCTGCGCCTGGCCGGCTTCCTGGCCCTGGGCCTGCTGCTCGCCAGGGAGAACAAGCGCGCCTCCTCGCCCGTCCCTTTCCTGATCCTGCTGGCGACGGCCCTGGCCTTCGAGCTGGCCCAGGCCCTCTTCCTGGGCCGCGTTGTCGACGCCGACAACCTCTGGACCAACGCCATCGCCGGCCTGGCCGGACTGGTGGCCGGCGGCTTTTAGTTCCAGAATTCCAGGCATCAAGAAACCAAGAAAATCTCAGTGTTAGTTTTAGGAACAGCAAGGAACGAGATCCCTTTTGGGAAGCAAGCATAAGGCCTTTCCCTTTTGCCTCATTTCCTTCAGCCTTTAGATGGCCTGCATTTCCATCATGGATGCCTAAGAAATCATTCGCGAGAAGTCGGCCACAATAAACCAAATTTGTTACAATCGCTTGATTGCCTTCACTATCGCTAACACTATCGCTGTCACTTGGTAAGATCGGCTGATTGCATTTGCCAACACCAACACTTTCTTCGCCTTGGCTCCGCTGTTTGTCAAGGCTCCGGTCATCGGCTATAATGCGGCCATGGCGCTCAAGGACCTGTTCCGCGGAAAATTCCCCTCCCGGCTGGCCGGAATCTTCGCTTCCGGCAAGGAGCGGCGGGAGATCCTGGCCGAGCTGGAGGAGCAGCTGATCCTGGCCGACATCGCCGTGCCGCTGGCCGAGCGCCTGACGTCGGCCGTCGACCGCAGGGCCCGCGGGGGCGACGGCCGCGGCGAGCTCGCCGGCCTGCTGCGCCGGGAACTGCTGGCCCTGTTCCCCGAGCCGCGCGTTCCCCTGGCCGGGCCCGGGCCGCAGGTGCTGCTCCTGGTCGGGGTCAACGGCAGCGGCAAAACCACCACGGCGGCCAAGCTGGCCGCCTGGTACAAGGCCCGCGGCCGCTCGGTGCTCCTGGCCGCCGCCGACACCTTCCGCGCCGCCGGCTCCACCCAGCTCTCCCTCTGGGGCGAGCGGCTGGGCGTGCCGGTCGTCGGCGGCGAACGCGGCGCCGACCCCGGCTCGGTCGTCTACAACGCCCTGCAGGCCTGGCAGAACCGCGGCCTCGACCTGCTGGTCATCGACACCGCCGGCCGCGTGCAGAGCAAGGAGAACCTGATGCGCGAGCTGGAGAAGCTGACGCGCATCGTCGCCAAGGCCGCCCCCGGGCAGCCCACCGAGACCTGGCTGGTGCTCGACGCCTCCACCGGGCAGAACGCCCTGGTGCAGGCCGAGAAGTTCCGCGAGTTCTCGGGGGTCAACGGCCTGTTCCTGGCCAAGCTCGACGGCACGGCCAAGGGCGGGGCGGTGGCCACCATCGCCTGGGGCATGAAGCTGCCCGTGTTCTTCGTCGGCGCAGGCGAGGGCGAGAGCGACCTCTGGGAGTTCTCGGCCGTCGAGTTCGTCGACTCGCTGCTGGAACCATGAGCCGCGACGCCGAGGACCGCCGCTTCATGGCCATGGCCCTGAACCTGGCCCGCCGCGGCCTGGGCCTGGCCGAGCCCAACCCCATGGTCGGCGCCGTGGCGGTGCGCGGCGGCCGCGTCCTGGCCGTCGGCTGGCACCGCGCCTGCGGCGGGCCGCACGCCGAGGCCATGGCTTTGGAGGGGCTGAAGGCCGCAGGCGCCACCCTGTACGTGACGCTGGAGCCCTGCGCCCACCACGGCAAGACGCCGCCCTGCGCCGATTTGATCGTCGCCAGCGGCGTCCGGCGGGTGGTGGCGGCCATGGTCGACCCCAACCCGCTGGTCAACGGCGCCGGGCTGGCCAGGCTGCGCGCCGCCGGCGTCGAGACCCGCGTCGGCGTGCTGGCCGAGCGCTCCGCGCGCCTGAACCGCCACTATCTCAAGTTCATGGGCACGGGACGGCCCTGGGTCGCCGTGCGCGCCGGCGTCTCCCTCGACGGCAAGATGACCGACAAGGCGGGCCGCTCGCGCTGGGTCACCTCGCCCGAGCTGCGCCGCCTCTCCCACGAGCTGCGCGGCGAGTTCTCGGCCATCCTGGCCGGCCGCAACACCGTCCTGGCCGACGACCCGCGGCTGACCCTGCGCCATCCGGGCTGGGAGTGCAAGAAGCTGCTGCGCGTGGTGCTGGACGACGAGAACTCGCTGCCCGCCGGCCTGGCCGTATTCCGGGAACAGGAACGCTTCCCCCTGGCGCTCTTCAGCGCCGAGGCGGCCGCCGGGCGCGGCAAGAAGGCCGAGCGCCACTTCTTCGTCCCGCCCGGCCCGGGCGGGGTGAGCCTGCCCGCCGTCCTGGAGAAACTGGGGCGGATGGGCATCGCCTCGGTGCTGGTGGAGGGGGGCGGGCGGGTGATCGACTCCTTCGTCGGCCAGGGGCTGTTCGACGAGGCGGCCCTGTTCTACGCGGCGAAATTCCTGGGCGGCCGCGACTCGGTCCAGCCCTTCGCCTCAGGGGCCGCGGGCGTCGAGTGCGCGCCCGGGCTGGGCGAATGGAGCTGCCTGCGCCTGGAGAGCGGCTTTTTCGTCAGGGGGGTGCGCGCATGTTCACCGGCCTGATCGCGACAGTGGGCACCCTGGTGGCCCTGGAAAAGAAGGCGCCGCCGCGCCTGACCCTGCGCGCCGCGCTGGCCCGCCCCCTGAACGTGGGCGACTCGCTGGCGGTCAACGGCGTCTGCCTGACCCTGGTCGAAAAGAGCGGCGACCGGCTCAGTTTCCAGCTGGCGGCGCCCACCCTGCGCCTCTCCAACCTGCAGGACCTGGCGCCCGGCTCGCCGCTGAACCTCGAACCGCCGCTGACCCTGAGCGATCCCCTGGGCGGGCACCTGGTCAGCGGCCACATCGACGGCACGGCGCGGCTGCGCTCGGCATCCCGCGGCGGCTCCGCCTCGCGCTGGACCTTCGCCTACCGCGAGCGCGTGTGGCGCAAGTTCCTCGTCGCCCGCGGCTCGGTGGCCCTCAACGGCGTCAGCCTGACCGTGGTGGACGCCGGCGCCGGCTGGTTCGCCGTCGAGCTTATCCCCCAGACCCTGAAGGCCACCAACCTCGGCCGCCTGCGACCTGGCGAGCGCGTCAACGTCGAGCTGGACATGCTGGCCAGGTACGCGGCGAATGCCTTGAATCGGAATTAGTTCTTTTTTGCCGGGAAGGTAGTGCGTGCATGACCGTGCGATATGTCTTGGATTTCCCCACATTCACTTATCTTGGGTGAGATTTTGCCTTTTTATCCATAATATTAGTTCCGGAGGCTCAAGGATGTGCTCATGGGGAAAAAGACGATTCTTGCTTTTACGCTGGCCGTGATCCTGTTGCCCGCGTGTGCGATCTGCATGCCTGGGGTTGAGGCGGTCGATCAGGTCAAGGGGATGGGGGAAAAGACTCCTCCCATCATCCGTCCCTTGATCACGCAGGTGCGCCAATCTTTCGGTGGGACTCCCAATACCGAAGTGGATATCATAGGGATCAATTTCGGCGATAGCCAGGGGGGCAAGCGGGTGTATTTCGATTCGTTCGCCAGCTCGACCACCTTAATGTGGTCGCCGACCTTCATCACCGTTGTCGTTCCCGCCGGCTTGACGCACGGCTGCGAACATGTCGTTTCAATCCGGAGCGACGGGCTCAGGATATCGAACGAGTTCAAATTCATGCTGCTGCGGGTGCTGGAGGGGACCGACCCCGCGGAAGGCGCGGCCGGCCAGACCGTCACCCTGTACGGGTTCCACCTGGGCACGAAACAAGGTGGAAGGCGGCTGATGATGGGTTCTACCCAGGTGTGTACAATTGCTTCCTGGGCCAACGGGCAGATCGTATTCAAGGTCCCCGCCACCATCAGGCCGGGGACCTATGAACTGTATCTCATGGAGGGTGCGAAAATCGTTTCCAACAAAAACAATTTCAGGGTCATCAAACCCTTTCTGTCTCCGAGGGCATAGGGACGGATTATGATTCCATGATGTTGGCAAGCGCCTCTTTTTCGCTTCCCAATTCAAATGGGAAAGCGACAGGTCGTGCAGCTCGCTGAATGGCTCCATCCCGATATTGGCCTGAGGTTAGGGTCTGCCAAATCGCGCAGCCTTACCAAATAGTTCCCCCCCCGCAGCCTTTTCGCGTCGATCGTACCCGTTTTGATTGCATCCATCTGCGCCCCGAATGTCCGGGCGAATTCCCGGCTGACTTTTTCCACCGGGTCGAAATCATGATCATCCCGGCGCCTCTTTTTGACGGCTTCCGGCCTATGTCGGCGATCCACATTCCCTTGTTTTCCCCCAGGGATTGCCTTATAATGAAAAACAAGGCAGGACCCCACACATGACCATCACCGTCCCGGAAGCCCTGGAAGCCCTGAAAGCGGGCAGGATGATCATCATCGTCGACGACGAGCACCGCGAGAACGAGGGCGACCTGATGGTGGCCGCCGAGAAGGCCACACCCGAGTGCGTCAACTTCATGGCCAGGGAGGCGCGCGGCCTGATCTGCGTCTCGCTGACCGAGAAGCGCAGCGACGAGCTGGCCCTGCCGCTGATGGTCCACGACAACACCTCCCATTTCCAGACCCCCTTCACCGTCTCGGTCGACGCCAAGCGCAACACCACCACCGGCATCTCGGCCTTCGACCGCGCCGAGACCATCCACTGCCTCATCGACCCGGCCTCCCGCCCCGACGACCTGTCGCGGCCCGGCCACATCTTCCCCCTGCGCGCCCGCGACGGCGGCGTGCTGGTGCGCACCGGCCAGACCGAGGCCTCGGTCGACCTGGCGCGCATGGCCGGCCTCACCCCCGCCGGCGTCATCTGCGAGATCATGAAAGAGGACGGCACCATGGCGCGCATGCCCGACCTGGAGGTCTTCTCGGCGCGCCACGGCATCCCCATCCTCACCATCGAGGAGATCATCAAGTACCGCGTGCAGACCGACTCGCTGGTCGAGCTGGTGGCCGAGTCGCGGCTGCCGACGCGCTGGGGCGGCTTCACCATCAAGGCCTACGTCGACCGCCTGCAGCAGGAGACGCACATCGCCCTGACCCAGGGCGACCTGGGCGGCGAGGAGCCGGCGCTGGTCCGCGTCCATTCGCAGTGCCTGACCGGCGACACCTTCGGCTCGCTGCGCTGCGACTGCGGCTCGCAGCTCGAGGCGGCCATGAAGATGATCAGCCGCCAGGGGCGCGGCGTCCTCCTCTACCTGATCAACCAGGAGGGGCGCGGCATCGGCCTGGTCAACAAGATCAAGGCCTACCGGCTGCAGGAGGAGGGGCTGGACACGGTGCAGGCCAACGTCGAGCTGGGCTTCCAGCCCGACCAGCGCGACTACGGCATCGGCGCCCAGATCCTGCGCCACCTGGGGCTGAAGAAGCTGCGCCTGATCACCAACAACCCGGCCAAGTACATCGCCCTGGCCGGCTACGGGCTGGAGATCGTCGAGCGCGTGCCGCTGGAGATCGAGCCGGGCAAGGAGAACCTGGGCTACATGCAGACGAAGAAGGAGAAGATGGGCCATCTTCTCGACAACCTGTAGGGCCTCGTGCTCGAGGAGTTCCTCAAGCTCTCCCCGGCCGGGCAGGTGCGCTACCTGAAGGGCGAGGAGTTCGCCGCCCTGGAGCGGGGGAAACGGGTCGAGTTCCTCAAGGCGCTCGCCCTCAGCGAGCGCTGCCCCTCCAAGTGCCTGGCCAGCGCATTGAGGCTCCTGCGCGAGCTGCGCTTCCGCGACCGCGCCTTCTACCGCCGCTTCCTGGAGCACCCCGACAGCTCGGTGGTCATGGCCTGCAAGAAGGCCCTGGCCGACCGCGGCCCCGACCTGGGCTTCGTGCCCATGCGCGAAATGGTCAAGCGCCGCGCCAACGAGCAGAAGCTGCAGACGGTCAAGCTGATCGTCAGCGAGGCGGGCCAGGCCGGCGAGGACCTGCTGTTTTCCTTCCTGGCCGAGGACAACCTGCGCGTGCGCGAGGTGGTGGTGCGCGAGCTTTCCGGCCGCGCCCAGCTCGACGAGGAGAAGCTGCTGGCGCAGCTGCCGCACGCCGTCTGGTACACGCGGGCGGCCATCGTCGAGGTGCTGGGCAACCGCCGCAGCCGCCTGCTGCTGGCCAAGGCCAACGAGCTCGTTTCCGATGCCAACGTCGAGGTGCGGCTGCAGCTGCTGCGCGCCCTGGCCAAGATGGAGCGCGGCCACGTGAAGGACCTGCTGCTGCGGCTGACCCACGACCCGCACGTGCGCGTCAGCCGCGAGGCCAGGGAGATGTACGGGAAGATCTAGGCCGGCCGCGGCCGTCGCCGCGCCTCAGGAACCGATGCGGTAGAACTTCTTCTTTCCCACCTTCAGGCGGTAGGAACGCCCCTTCTTCAGCACCAGGGTGATTTCAACCGGGCGCTCGTCGTCCAGGTAGATGCCGCCCTGGGCGTGGACGCGCTTGACCTCGCCCTTGGAGGCCAGCACGCCGTGGCGCACCAGGAAGTCGGCCAGCGCCTCGTCGGCCTCCAGGGCCAGCAGCGGCGCGTCCTCCGGGGCCTCGCGCTTGCGGAAGATCTTGATGAACTCGGCCTCGGCCGCGTCGGCCGCCTGCGGCGAGTGGAAGTCGGAGATGATCGACTTGGCCAGGGCGATCTTGGCCTCCATGGGGTTGCGCCGGCCGGCGGCGGTCTCCTGGCGCAGCCGCGCCACCTCGCGCGCGGGCAGGTCGGTCAGCAGCTCGTAGTAACGGAACATCAGCCCGTCGCTGACCGACATCACCTTGCCGAACATCGCGCCGGGGGCCTCGTGGATGCCTACGTAGTTGCCCAGGCTCTTGCTCATCTTCTGCACGCCGTCGAGCCCCTCGAGCAGCGGCATGGTCAGGATCACCTGCGGCTCCTGGCCGTAGGAGCGCTGCAGCTCGCGGCCCACCAGCAGGTTGAACTTCTGGTCGCTGCCGCCCAGCTCGACGTCGGCGCGCAGGGCCACCGAGTCGTAGCCCTGCATGAGCGGGTAGAGCAGCTCGTGCACCGAGATGGGCTCTCCGTTCCTGTAGCGCTTGGCGAAGTCGTCGCGCTCCAGGATGCGCGCCACCGTGTAGGAGGCGGCCAGCTTGATGATCTCCACCGGCGACAGCGCCCCCAGCCAGCGCGAGTTGAAGTCGATGACCGTCTTGTGCGGGTCGAGCAGCTTGAAGATCTGCTCCTTGTAGGTCTCGGCGTTGGCGGCGATCTCCTGCGGCGTGAGCGCCGGCCGCGTCTTGTTGCGGCCGCTGGGGTCGCCGATCAGGCCGGTGAAGTCGCCGATGAGAAAGACCACCGTATGGCCCAGCTCCTGGAAGTGCCGCATCTTGCGGATGAGCACCGTGTGGCCCAGGTGCAGGTCGGGGGCGGTGGGGTCGAAGCCGGCCTTGACCAGGAGCGGCCTGTTCTCCTTCCGCGAGCGGGCCAGCTTGCGCTCCAGGTCCTCCTCGCTGATGATCTCCAGCGCCCCCTTGCGCAGCAGGTCGAGCTGTTCGGCGACGGCGGCGAAGGCCATCCTACTTGATCAGGTTCATCCCGACCTCGATGGCTTTCATGTTCATCTCCACCGCGCCCTTGGGCGCCCAATGCCGGATGTGCTCCACCATGTGGTCGTAGGCGATGATGTTCGTGAGCTTCTGGGTGACGGCCAGGCTGACCACCGAGGTCAGCACCACGTTGCCGGCGCCGACCTTGGTCTCGTTGATGATCGGCACCTGGTAGACGCTCCAGTGGCGCGTGTCGCCGAGCTCGCGCACCAGGTGCGAGTCGACCACGACGATGGCGTTGTCCTTCAGCCGCTCCTTGTAGATGTCGTAGGGGCGCTGGTCGGTGCAGAGGAAGAAGTCGATGGCCGTGGCGTGCGGGAAGTCGATCTTCTCGTCGGAGATGAGGACGTCGACCTTGGTCGGGCCGCCGCGCACGGCGGCGGTGTAGGTCGGGCTTTCGATGGCGAACTTGTTCTCCATCTCCACGGCGATGTCCACCAGCAGGGCGCCGGCGGTGATGATGCCCTGGCCGCCCACGGCGCCGTAACGGATCTCGTACTGGTTCATTGGGCCCCCCTGGCGTCCGTTCCCTGGGCGACGGGCACGATGTGGTTGTAGTAGAGGTCGGTGTACTCCAGGCGCTCGGTGTTCTCCACGAAGACCCCCAGCGGGTATTTGGGCGCCTGCTCCTCGGGGGTGAGCTTCTCGAAGTCGGCCATGTTCATGGTGATGTCCTTGATGTACTTGGTCATCACCAGCGGGCTCTTCATCTTGTTGCGCCGGCCCAGGTTGACGTGGCAGTTGCTCATCACCTCCACCACCGAGAAGCCCTTGTGCTGGAAGGAGCGCTTGATCACCTGCTTCAGCTGCATCAGGCGGTTGACCGTCTCGCGGGCCACGAAGGAGGCCTCGGCGGCGGTCAGCAGCTTGCGCACGTTGAAGTGCGGCTCGATGTTGCCGTAGGGGGTGGTCTCGGTGAAGAACTTGGGCGGCGTCAGCGGCGACACCTGGCCGCCGGTCATGCCGTAGATGCCGTTGTTGATCAGGATCATCTTGACGCCGATGTTGCGCCGGGCGGCGTGGATCAGGTGGTTGCCGCCGATGGCCGTGGCGTCGCCGTCGCCGGAGATGACCACCACCAGCTTCTCGGGCCGGGCCAGCTTGATGCCGGTGGCGAAGGTCAGGGCGCGGCCGTGGGTGGTGTGCAGGGTGTTGGTGTTGAAGTAGGTGGGCATGCGCCCCGAGCAGCCGATGCCGGCCACCACCACGATGTCGTCGGGGTCGAGGTTCAGCTCGGCGAAGGCCATGGCGATCGACTTGAGGATGACGCCGTCGCCGCAGCCCGGGCACCAGGGGGTGGGGAAGGTGCGGTAGCGGATGTACTTTTCGTAGTCTCTCATTGGGCGAACTCCTTGACGGCGGCCAGCACCTCGTCGGGCGAGAAGGGCATGCCGTTGGCGCGCAGCAGCGTGCGCGTTTCCACGCCGTGCGGGGCGACGCGCTCCACCTCGTACTTCATCTGCCCCATGTTCATCTCCACCGTCAGCACCTTTTTGGTCTTCTTGAAGCGCTCCTGCAGGGCGGCGCGCGGGAAGGGCCAGACGGTCAGGGCCTGGAACAGGCCGGCCTTGACGCCCTGCTCGCGGGCGGCCTTGACCGCGGCCAGCGCCGAGCGCGCCGAGATGCCGAAGCTGAACACCAGCACCTCGGCGTCGTCCAGGAAGTGCTCCTTGTAGCGGATGATGTCGTCCAGGTTCTGGAAGATCTTCTGCATGCGCAGCGTCTGCATCTTGTCGACGGTCCTGGCGTCGAAGGAGGGCCAGCCGTGGGCGTCGTGCTCCAGGCCGTCGATGTGGATGGGGTAGCCGTGGAAGAAGTCGACGCGCGGCGGGTTCTCGCCCACGTTGCGGTCGTAGATGTTCAGGTCGACGACCTCGCGCGGCTTGTCCCAGTAGACCTCGTAGGTGCCGGGCTCGGGGATCTCCACGTCCATGTGCGCCTTGCCCAGCACCTCGTCGGAGAGGATCACCACCGGGTTCCAATACTTTTCGGCCAGGTTGAAGGCGCGCACCGTCTCGCTGAACATCTCGTCGGCGAAGGCCGGGTAGACGG
This sequence comes from uncultured Clostridia bacterium, assembly GCA_964628035.1. GTDB lineage: Bacteria > Acidobacteriota > Aminicenantia > UBA2199 > UBA2199 > UBA2199. Next base: position 389,196 of record CAZVPI010000001.1, read on the forward strand.
CGATGATGGGGTGGTCGCCGTGGGTGCCCCAGCGCGTCTGCATCATGTCGGCCTGGGCCGGCTTGGTGGGCATGCCGGTCGACGGGCCGCCGCGCTGCACGTTGACGATGACGGTCGGGATCTCGGCCATCACGCCCATGCCCAGGTGCTCCTGCATCAGCGAGAAGCCGGGGCCGGAGGTGGCGGTCATGGTCTTGCGCCCGGCCAGCGAGGCGCCCAGGCAGGCGCCCAGCGAGGCGATCTCGTCCTCCATCTGGATGAAGGTGCGCCCCATCTTGGGCATCTCCTTGGACATGAACTGGGCGATCTCCGAGGAGGGGGTGATGGGGTAGCCGGCGAAGAAGTCGCAGCCGGCCGCGAGGGCGGCCTTGGCGATGATGACGTTTCCCTGCAGGACCTTGCGCACGCTCATTGGCCCGCCTCCTTCTTCTTCTCGTCCTCGTAGTTGACGAAGATGGCGAAATCCGGGCACTGCAGCTCGCACATGCGGCAGCCGATGCAGTACTCGGGGGCGTCGATCTTGACCGACGTGCCGAACTTGTTCTTGGGGTCGTCGTACAGCTGCAGGGTGCCGGTGGGGCAGATGTCCACGCACAGGCCGCAGCCCTTGCAGTACAGGGGCACCAGGGTCAGCTTGTTCTGCTTGGGGGACGGCTTGCGCTTGGCGCGCCGCTCCAGGGCGTCCTGGTTCGCCTTGGCTTCTTCCTTCTCCATTCTTCACCTCGGTTTTCGGGGTATCCGGGCCGCGAGATAACCCATTCTATCACAAGCGGCCGCCCTTGAAAACACGCCGCTCCGGCCGGGCGCCGCGGCTCAGGTGCGGATGCGCGCGAACAGGAAGGCCGACAGCAGGGTGAACAGCGCCAGCGGCGCGAAGGCGGCCGCCAGCGGCGCCAGGGCGCCGGTGGTGCCCAGCGAGTTGAAGATGCCCAGCGCCCCCCAGTAGGCGACCGAGACGCCCACGGCGATGCCGATGCCGAACAGCGCCCCGCGGTTGCCCATCAGGAAGGAGAAGGGGATGGCGATGAAGACCATCACCAGCGAGGAGAAGGGGAAGGCGTAGTTGTTGTAGAGCTGGGCGCGGTAGCGCAGCGGGTCGCTGCGCTTGGACTCCAGATAGCGGATGTAGGCGCGCAGCTCGCCGCTGTTCATGGCGCCGGTGAAGCGCACCTTCTCACTGAAGTAGCGGCGGTTTTCGGCCAGCGCCAGGCGCATCTCGGCGAACTCGGCCAGCGCCGCAGGCAGGTTGTCGCGGAACTCGCGGCTGAAGCCGTCGCGCAGCAGCAGCGTCCTCTCCCCCTTCCAGGTGGCGCTGCGGGCCGACAGGCGCCGCCGCAGGCGGAACCGGCCGTCGAGCTCGATGACGTTGAAGTTCACGAAGCGCCGGCGCTTCTTCTCGTAGAAGTCGTAGAAATAGACGCGGTCGCCCTGGCCCAGCACCCAGTTGCGGGTGTACTCCGTGTCCTCGACCGGCTGGCGCTTGTGGATCACGTCGAGGGTGCGCGCGGCGCCGCGGTTGGCCTCGGGCAGGACGCGCTCCTGCAGGAAGAAGACGGCCAGCGAGACGGCCAGCCCCAGGAACAGCGCCGGCAGGGCCAGGCGCGGCAGGCTGACGCCGCTGACCTGCACCGCGACCACCTCGTTGTTCTTGCTCATCAGCGAGAACGCCAGCAGCACGGCGGTCAGGATGGCGATGGGCAGGATGTAGGTGAAGATCTCGGGCGTGACGAAGTAGTTGTAGCGCAGCAGGTAACGGAAGGGCACCCCGTTCTCGATGATGTTGTCGACCAGCTCCAGGATGTTGACGATGTAGAACACCAGCAGCAGCGAGGAGAGGACCAGGGCGAAGATCAGCAGCAGCCGGCGCAGCACGTAGAGGTCGAGGATCTTGACCGGGCTCCAGGCGAGCCAGCGGCCGCCGCGGCCGCCGCCGTCGGGCCCGCGGCGCCGGCGCAGCGGCTGGAAGGACAGCAGCCGCTCCCAGTGGATCTCCTTCTCCAAAGAGGAGAAGCGGTAGAGCCAGGCGCCGAGGGCCAGCAGGAACAGCGTCGGCGCCCACGAGCCCCAGAAGGGCGAGACGATGCCCTTGACGATCAGGTTGCGGCCGGCGGTCATCAGCACGTAGTAGGCGAAGATGACGCCCAGCGAGATGACGAAGCCGCTGGTCTTGCCCCCCTTGCGGGTGGAAATGCCCAGCGACAGCCCCAGGAAGCCCAGGGCCAGGCAGGCGAAGGGCAGGGCGAACTTCTTGTGCAGCTCCAGGCTCAGCTGGCGGTCGCCGGGCTTGGCGCGCAGGCGGCGCAGCAGCTCGGGCAGGACCAGCTGCGTGCTGCGCCGCGTCTGGCGGAAGGTGGCCATGCCGCTGACCGGCTCGGTCTTCTGGGCGAAGAAGGTCAGCGCGTACCGGGAGGGCTCCTTTTTCTTGAACGAATGGATGACGCCGTCGCGCAGGACGATGTGGTTCTCCTTCTGCCCCGGACGGTAGAGGAAGCGGCCGTTGCGGGCCAGCAGCAGCGTGTCCTCCTCCGGCTTCTTCATCGAGTAGAGGAGGACGTCGCGCCAGTCGCCGTCGCGCTCCTGGTCGGCGAAGTAGAGGCTGTAGAACGGCAGCCCCTGGTAGAAGACCCCGGGCTTGATCCCGGCCACCGTCTGCGACAGCAGGATCTGCGTGTAGAGCTTGTTGAAGCGGTAGTTGCCCTCGGGGGCCAGGAACATGATCAGGAACGAGGAGACGAGCCAGGCAGCGGCCGAGAAGAGCAGCACCGGCCGCAGAAGCCGGCGGTTGCGCACGCCCATGGTGCGCAGGGCGATGATCTCCGAGTCGGAGCTCATGCGGCTCATTCCGGCCAGCACCCCCATCAGCGTGGCCATGGGGATGGTGAACGCCAGGAAGTCGGGGAGCAGGTAGAGCAGGATCCGGAAAATGGTCCCGGCCGTCGCCCCCTTGGCGATCAGCGTCTTGGAGAGGATGAGGATCTGGTTGATCAGCAGGGTGGAGGTGTAGACCGAGAGCCCGACGGCGAACGGCGAGGCGATCTCCTTCAGGACGTAGCGGTCCAGGCCCTTGATCATCAGGGAATCATAGCACAACCGGTTTCCCGCGTAAATTCGCGCAGGGGCCTGGGCGCGCATGGACGAAGATCAGGCCGGAAGGGGCAGAAAGAGAAAGGAGTCGAGCTCTCCGTGTTGGTGTTGGTGTCAGTGTCAGCAAGAGATCAGCGAACCATCAAACGAGCTGTCGTGATTCGTAATTCGTGATTCGTAACAGCCCAGGTTTTTTTACTTTTACCTTTCACCTTTAAAGTTCCCCAGTCTGGGAAACCCCTTCGGCTCAGGGGGCGAGGGCGATGGGGGCGGGGGTGAAGGAGACGGCGAAGACCGCCAGGGCGGCCAGGGCCAGCGCCTTGCGGCCGGGTCCCAGCTTCTCCTCCTCGAAGACCGGCGGGTGGCGCAGGCCGATCAGCGCGGCCAGCAGCGCCCACAGCAGCCAGCCCTGCCAGAAGACCAGCCCCAGCACCGCCAGGGCGGCGACCGCGGCGATGCCGGCCAGGAAGGCGCGCCTGCGCCCCACGAGCGAGTAGAGGATGTGGCCGCCGTCGAGCTGGCCAATGGGGAAGAGGTTGAAGGCGGTGGCCAGCAGGCCGAACCAGCCGGCGAAGGCCATGGGGTGGACCAGCAGCTGGCTGCCTTCGGGCGCCGGCCCGACCAGCAGGCGGCCCAGCAGGGTGAACAGCAGCGGCTCGCCCAGCGTCAGCCCTCCCTCGGGCCTGCCGGCCGGCACCAGGCGCGACAGCGAAAGGCCCACGGCGACCACCGGCAGCGCCGCCAGGAAGCCGGCCAGCGGCCCGGCGACGCCGACGTCGAACAGCGCCTTCTTGGAGGAGAACGGCGAGCGGATCTTGATGAAGGCGCCGAAGGTGCCGATCAGGGTCGGCGCCGGCAGGAAGTGGGGCAGGGTGGCCTCGAGGCCGTGGCGGCGGCAGGCCAGGAAGTGGCCCATCTCGTGGACCAGCAGGATGCCCAGCAGCGGCAGGGCGTAGGAGAGCCCCCACAGCCAGGAGGCGGGGCGCTGCCAAAGCAGCGCCCAGAAACTCACCCCCGCGGGCAGGGCGATCTCGTGGTAACTCAGGTAATACTGGGCGCCGATGACCAGGGTGAACAGCAGGGTGAGGGCGAACAGCAGCGCCGGCACGCCGAAGCGGCGGAAAGCGGGAGGCAGGGAAACCCTCATGAAGATCGGATCAACTGGAAAATCGCCCCCCGGCGGGGGCGCGGAACGCGGAACGGGGCCCGCTTACTGCTTGACGCAGGAGTCGGTGGGGCACACCGAGGCGCACTGCGGCTCGTCGAAGTGGCCCTTGCACTCGACGCACTTGCTGGCGTCGATGACGTAGTACTGGTCGCCCTGGGAGATGGCCTGGGTGGGGCAAACCGCCTCGCAGGCGCCGCAGCTGATGCAGGTATCAATGATCGTCAGAGCCATATTTTCCTCCTTACATGGAAAGGAACCATCTTAGTATTAAATCGGCGGGATGTCAACAGGCAGGGACGGAAACTCGGCGCAAGGCGTGCGGCAATGGCAAGATGACGAACTTGGGCAGCGACTGATGAGACGTGCTTCGCACGCAAGGCAAAAGAAAAAAGTGATAAAGTGGTGAAGGAAAGGCATGGATCGAGATCAGTGCTGCTTTTCCTTTCTTACTTGACCCCTCTACCCCCTTATCTTTCTCTGTCACTGAGAGACCGCTTGAGCCCTACTTCCCCCCGATCATCCTGCCGAAGACACCCAAAACCGATCCCTCGTCCTTCGCCCGACCGGAGCCGATGCGGGAGGCGCGGATGACGCGGTCGGCCAGGCGCGAGAAGGGCAGGGTCTGCAGGTAGACGCGGCCGTTGCCGCGCAGCGTGGCCAGGAAGAGCCCCTCGCCGCCGAAGACCATCGACTTCAGGCCGCCGGCCATCTGGATGTCGTAGTCCAGCGCCGGCGAGAAGGCGACCAGGCAGCCGGTGTCGACGCGCAGGGTCTCCCCTTTCAGCTCCTTCTCGATGATCGTGCCGCCGGCGTGCAGGAAGGCCAGGCCGTCGCCGCGCAGCCGCTGCAGGATGAATCCCTCGCCGCCGAACAGGCCGGCGCCGAAGCGCTTGGTGAAGGCGATGGAGACCTCGGTGCCCAGGGCGGCGCACAGGAAGGCGTCCTTCTGGCAGAGCAGGTCGTTGCCGTGGGCGGCCAGGTCGATGGCGGCGATGCGCCCCGGGTAGGGGGCGGCGAAGGCCACGCGGCGCTTGCCTGTGCCGGCGTTGGTGAAGTGGGTCATGAACACCGACTCGCCGGTGAGCACGCGCTTGCCCGCCGAAAGCAGCTTGTCCATCAGCCCGGCGTCGGGCCTGGAGCCGTCGCCCATGCGGGCGTCGAAGACGATGCCGTCCTCCATCCAATTCATCACCCCGGCCTCGGCGATGACCGTCTCGCCCTGGTCGAGCTCGACTTCGACCACCTGCATGTCGTCGCCGCGGATCGAATAATCGATTTTATGCGCGTTCATCAGAACCTCCTGATCTTTTGAGATTATAATACGAAAAAGGGGACAACGCAGTTTGCTGCGAGCCATAGTAACGAGTGACGAGTGACAAGGAAAGGCGCTAGGAGAACGATGAGGGGAAACGAACATATGAATTGGATGGGCTGCAAGGGATAAGAAAAGGCGGAGATTGAACGGAGGCGGCCACTGAAAAGGACAGGCGGAAGTTCAAACTAGCGCGTTTTCTCGTCACTCGTCACGTGTCACTTGCCACGCCGGTTCGTTTCGTTTTGGGCCTCTCCCCTACCTGCTGCCGCCACATGGCGTAGTACAGCCCCTTTTCCTTCAGCAGCGCGGCGTGCGTCCCCTGCTCGACGATGCGCCCCTTCTCCAGCACGCAGATGCGGTCGGAATGCATCACCGTCGACAGGCGGTGGGCGATCAGCAGGGTGATGCGGCTCCGGGCGGCCGCCAGGTCGCGCAGGGTCTGGGCGATCTCCTCCTCGGTGAGCGAGTCGAGCGACGAGGTGGCCTCGTCGAAGATCAGGATGCGCGGCCGGCGCAGCAGGGCGCGGGCTATGGCCAGGCGCTGCCTCTCGCCGCCCGAGGCCTTCTTGCCCCCCTCGCCCAGCAGGGTGTCGAGCCCCTGCGGCGACTCGCGCACCAGCGTGTCGGCGGCGGCCTGCTCCAGCGCCGCGAAGATCTCCCCGTCCGTGGCGTCGGGCTTGACGAAGAGCATGTTCTCGCGGATGGTGCCGGAGAAGAGCTGCGTCTCCTGGGTGACGAAGCCCAGCTGGCGGCGCATGCGGTTGAGGCGGATCTCCCGCGCCGGGATCTCGTCGTAGTAGATGGCGCCGCGCGTGGGCGGGTAGAGCCCGACCAGCAGCTTGACCAGAGTCGACTTGCCCGAGCCCGAGGGGCCGACGAAGGCGATCGTCTCGCCGCGGCGCGCCGAGAACGACAGGCCGTCGACCGCGTCCTGGGCGCCGTTCTTGTAGCGGAAGCCGACGCCGTCGAAGCGCAGCGACTCGATCTCGCCGATCTCGGCCGGCTCCGGCGGCCGCTCCTCGGGCCGCTTGGCCATGAGCTCGTCGAAGGCCTGCAGCGAGCCTTGCGCCTCGCGCCAGGAGAGGATGATGCTGCCCAGGTCCTGCAGCGGGAAGATCATGCGCGTGGAGATGAACTGCATGGAGATCAGCTCGCCCGGCGTCAGGCGGCTGCGGAAGATGAGCCACAGCAGGACGAACAGGATCGACTCCTTCAGCAGCAGCAGCAGCGCCCCCTGCAGGAAGGAGAGGCTGCGCACGCGGCGCACCTTCCTCATCTCCAGGTCGAAGATGCGCCGGGTGAAGCCCTTCAGGCGGCGGATCTCCGGGTAGGTCAGCCCCAGGCTCTTGACCAGCTCGATGTTGCGCAGCGACTCGGTGATGGCGCCGCTCATGCGGCTGGTCTCGCCGACGACGGCGCGCTGGACCTCCTTGATGCGCCGGCTGAGCAGGCCGGTCATGCCGCCCAGGGCCACCACGCCGAACAGGAAGACGGGAGCCAGCAGCCAGTGGCGGGTCAGGGCGTACCAGACCACGAAGGCGATGCCGACCAGCGAGGAGAACAGCACGGTGACCAGGGCGCTGATGAACTTCTCGTTGTCGGCCTTGACCTTGTTCAGCACCGCCAGCATGTGGCCGCTGCTGGCCTCCTCGAACTCGTGGTAGGGCAGGCGCAGGGTCTGGCGCAGGCCGTCGTCGAAGACGGCCAGGCCGAACTTGTGCGTGACCAGCCGGGTGACGTAGTCGGTCAAGGCGTGGAACAGGCGGGCGCCGGCGCCGACGGCCACGGCCAGGGCCAGCAGGCGCAGCGCCCCGGCCACCAGCTCGCCCGCGGGGCGGTTGCCGGGGTCGACCGCGAAGCGGTCGATGATGCGGCCGAAGATGATGGGGTCGAGGAGGCCCAGCACCTGGGCCGCGGCCGCAAGCCCCATGGCCAGCAGCAGCCAGCCGCGAAAGGGCTTGAGGTATTTCCAGAGGATTTTCATACGAATTTATTTAAGATAGCACACTTTGATTGTCTGTTTTAGTGGGGAAAAAGAAAATGAAAAAAAAGTATTTCGTGTAATTTTTTATAGAAACAATAATCACTTTCATCTAAATGCTATCTGGAGAAAAAATTCTGAAATGAAGTTCTCATGCTCGATTTTTTAAACTATGAAAAAGAAGTAAAAAATATCATCACTTATGAAAGTAAATTAATGTCGACAAATTATACGTTTATTTTAAGCTCGAATGATTTTTTTAGAATTGACATAAGGTTTTTGTCAAATTTGAGGTGAAAAGTGGTCAAGAATTGAGGACATAATTTTCAATACCATGTATTTTGTAACACGATTGGAAATTAATTGAAAAAAGAAATAAAGCAAACAATTATTTGAGTGAACTGGAGGAACATAAATGCAGAAAAAAATAAAATTCATTATAATCCAAATGACTTTTCTTCTTGCGATTAATCTAAACGCCGAAAGCGGGGTTTTTGATCGATGCGGCTTTATTGTCGAGCATGGAATGCATGGTGCGGTTCCAGAGGAGAACATTGATCTTTTCACTGGCAACCTAACTTTAAAGAATCTTGATATTCATCTTCCTGGCCCTAATGGCTTTGATTTGAATATTTGGAGAGTATACAATTCAAAAGTATTAAAAGATCGATTTCCTGGCACTAGTTGGGGCATCCAGCAAGAACCATATTCTTGGGTAGGATTCGGCTGGTCAATGCATATGGGAAGGCTCCACGGTATCAATACCGAAACCCCGGTTGTCGAATATCCTGATGGGCGCTGGGAAACAGCCTATCATGACATCAATGATTATTCTGTATTTATCACCAGGGACTTTGCTAAGTTGGACAAATCGGATTGGAAACTCTATTTCAAAGACGGCACTATTTGGACTTTCGGTGCATTAGCCAATATTGACTACGGCAATATGGTCATCGAGCAAGTGCGAGTTGTGACTAGAATTACAAATTCTTATGGTCATCACATCGATATTGCCTATGATGCTTCCGGGTCGCCGTGTATGAGTTCAATCACTGACAGTATGGGGCGTATTGTTACTTTTATGACTGATTCTTCAGCACACAAGTTAGAATATATAAAGGTGCGGAATGCAACTGGAGAAAACGTATATTATTCCTATTCTGTTGGAGCATTCAGCAATGGGTATTATAGGTTAAATAAATATGATCCTCCGGAATTAAACGAGGTCGAATACTTTTATGGGAGCGGCGTATCATCGAATTGGGAGTTGGTCGCAGTCAACACCAGTTATGGCGGCCGCATGGAATATGAATATGCCGACCATACATTTTACTATTACACCTATGCCCTCTCAACGAAAGTGGTGCAAGCAAAAAGTATCAAGTTTAGCTCAAGTTCTGACTTAAGGAATTGGAGCTATTCCTATCCCTCCTATTACAATGTAGATTATGGGACTGTCGAAATTGATGGCCCAACATTTGATTCAACCGTCACGTATCATGCTTATGATGAGGATGCTCCTTGGCGAATTGGGCTGTTAAAAGAAAAGACTGCGGAAGATGGAAGTTACACAGAACAATATGAATGGAGCTTCAAAACAATATCAACTACTGAGTTGTATATTTTTAATGTTCCCATTGGGAAAGCTGCTGCCCCATTGATAAAAAAGAAAAAAAACTATCAGTTGGGTGACGCAGATATCACTGAGGAGTTTCTTTACGAAAGAACCGAAACAACTAGATATGGACTTCCAACCAAGATTAAAATATACGGCAATGACAATCTGATAAATTACAAGGAACTTATATATTTCTTTGAATCCACGCCTTCGTTTAAAACCGATCATATGCTGGATTATATTAAATACGAAACAATCAGAAATAGTACGGGCATGAAGACGAAGGAAGTCATATATGCCTATTACAGCAATGGCGCTATCGACTCAATAAAAAAACTGAGAGAAGGAACAACATATTTAACGTGGGACTACGGATATTCAAGCTCTAATCCCAATTCTATAACCATTACGATTAATTTGCCGGGTGATGGAGGCACCGAGACATGGATATATAAATATGGAGTGCTTTCAAAAATCGAACGCCCTACTTTCACGGAACTATCGCGCACGATTTCAGCATATAACAGCGCCATCTTGTCTGAAACCAATCAACATGGCGGGCTGATGGGATTCACCTATGACAATCTCGGTCGCATCACCAAAATTGAAATGCCTAGCGGGTTCAATGACGTTATGGCTACTTGGTATGACACCAATGTCATCGTCACTCAGGGAAATCACAAGATTCATAAATATTGGGATGGAATGGGTCGGAATACGGGACATGAAGAAACGGGTGATGGGATTGTTCTGTATTATCGGAAATCGTTGGATTCAGAGGGGAGAATTATTGGTGAAAGCAAGGGGAGCACGGCGATTGATGTTGATTATGATTATGTGCTAAGCGCAGCTGGAACAATAAAAAAAATCACCGATCCTCGTGGGAAAATAACTAATATCACGTTGGCTGCAGACAAAAAAACCATTGTTGATCCAAATGGCAACGATACGATTCTTGAGTACAATCACTTGCCTGGATTGGTAACGAAGCTCACTGATGCGGCGGGAAAAATCGCCATATATTCTTATGATGGGGCTGGGCGCTTGATAAACACAACATTCAACTCAAGCCGTACCCAATCATATGTTTATAATGGGTTGGATCAGGTTGTTGCAGAGAGCCACCCAGAAACGGGTTCGATTAAATATTTTTACGACACTGAAAGCAATCTGGCCGCCAAAACATGGGGCACAACCGAATTATCCTATACATACAATTCATCCAATCAAATAGAAACTGAAAATTCAGAAGATGAAAACATATTGTTTTTATTTGACTCGAGAGGAAGAGTGTCTGGTGTCACTAGCAGCTTGGGATGGGCAAAGAGCTCGATTACTTACAACTCCTTGGGCGCGATAGCTAGCGAAACTATATCCATCCCCGGTCTTAGCGCAAAAATCATCTCGTATTCATATGATGCCAATAACCAGTTGAATCAAATCACATATCCGGATGGGAAAAAGGTTGTTTGCTCAAACAATGGCTTGAACATGCCGGAGACTGTTGCGTTCAATGGAAACACAATTGTAAATTCGGCAACATATGGAATCAACAAGCAGCCGACATCACTCACAATGAGTGCCAACGGTACAGTCTATTCTGCCACATATAATAACATTGGGGGCATTCTGAGTGCGAATCTGAATAGGGGAAGTTCAAGCCTGTACAATGCCAGTTATGCATATGATGGAGTGGGAAACATCACCGCACTGAACAATGCTATCCCCCGCCTCAATGCCGCCTTTTCCTATGATAACTGCAATCGCCTTGTAGGGGCATCATACACTCCTTCTGGAGTCGGTCGAGTCAATAATTTTGTTTACACTTATGATCCATATGGGAACCTGACGCAGGCAAAGGAGAATGGGGCAACTGCTTTTTCTGCGAGTTATTCACCCAAAAATCAGATAAGCGGGTATATTTACGATAGCCGGGGCAATCTTTTATCCTCCTCTCTATATAATTATAGTTGGGATCATCGTAACCGCCTTGAACTGATCACAAACAAGATAAATGGCGAAGCGGAAGGAAACTTTCTATATGACGAAAGGGGAATGCGCATGAAAGCCGTAAGGCCGATTGCATCAAGTGTGACCGTTTTGGCTCCCAATGGTGAAGAGAATTTGGTATTGGGATCCGTCCAAAATATCACTTGGAGCAGCGTAAATGTGACAGCAAATATCACTATAGAATTGCTCCAAAATGACGTGCCTGTTGGGATTATCGCAGAGAATATTCCTATTGATGTTGGCTCTTACGCTTGGACGGTCGGACAGCACTCAGGTGGTACTGCTCCAGCTGGAACAGGATATTGCATTCAAATCAGGGCCGTTGATGGAAACTGCAGCGATAAAAGTGATGAGGTATTCACTATTCAACCGCCTAGATTGACGGTGGTATCCCCTAATGACGGAGAAAGCTATCTGATGGCGACACAACAAAATATAATATGGAATGTTTCAGGGACAGTAGGTAATGTGCGGTTGGTACTCTTCAAGGGTGAAAGCAAAATAGGTGATATTGTTTCTGGCCTCCCACCCGATCAGGGAAGCTATTCGTGGAAAGTGGGCAGTTACAGCGGTGGAATGACACCTGTTGGAACTGACTATCGCATAAAAGTGGCTGATAATTATGGTAATAGTGATTACAGCGACAACTATTTTTCAATAACGGCGCCTCCGGGTCTGATGATTACTTCACCCAACGGAGGCGAGTCTTGGGAGTTAGGGGAGCAGAAGGCGATATCCTGGACAGCGAATGGCATATCCACTAATGTACGGCTAGTGTTGTTTGAAGAAGGAAACAAGGTAGGCACGATTGTGACGGGCCTAATGCCTGATCAGGGGAGTTATCTTTGGACTGTGGGAAATCATGAAAGCGGCACGATCAGTGCCGGATCGAATTATTTCATTAAGGTAGCTGACACTAGTGAGAATAGTGATATGAGTGATACTCCTTTTTCGATCATTGCCGAAGAAGGATTAAGGATTACATCGCCCAGTGGCGGTGAAAACTGGGAAGCAGGCTCAATTCAGCATATTACGTGGAAAGGCGGCAAGAAGATCAGAGAGTTAAGGATCGAATACTCAACTGACTTGGGCAGTTCATATCGATTGATTGATGGCCACGCGCCAAATACTGAAATGTACGCATGGCAAGTGCCGAACATTCTATCTGGGCACTGTTTGATCCGGATAAGTGATGCTGAGGGCCAGTTGGCTATGGAAAACTCCATCTTGGACTGTGAGTTTAAAATATCTCTGAAAGGTGGAGGAACGACTTCGTTAGCGCCATTGATTTCTTTTGGATTTGCGCAATTGGGAAACCCTACATTTCTCACGAAAAGAAATGTCCCCTTGCTGACACTGAGCCACTCAGAACTCTCAGACGAATACACTCTCGCTTTCGGGGATCATAGACATGAACTTCCAAAAAGTATGTCGCCATTTGAAAGGAATCGACAGATCGAGATACAATGGGATTGGATGCAGGGTCTAGGGACGGTGTATTACGATCGAGAACCGGTTATGCGAGAAGTTTCCTTGTTGCCTGTAACAGATTCGGATTTTTGTCCCGGCTTGATCTTGAAAGCTGGAGACGGCATTGAGACCCTACGCGTGGATGATTGCAAAGTAAGCTTAGTGTTTAAAAAAAGTCTCATGTCCGATCGAAACAACCCTTCCGCATCGGATGTAATGATAGATGATAATACTTGTGGCATGTCATGCCAGATGGTGCTTGATGATTTTGAATCATACCTAACGAATGAATCTCTTATGAAAGGGGGATGGACTGCTGCATTATTAAAAAAAAGGCCTGAATCGCAAGACGAAGAATATGTGATTTACCAAGATGAATTCACAGCCGGCATGATTGTCGAGAATCAGGCTCCGATCTTCGGAATGCAATCGGTCAAGGCAATCATACCCTCAAATTCAGTACTCACTATAAACAAGTCGATTTCTTGGCCCGAGCGGTTGCCGTTAGCCATCTCCACCAAGCCGTTCGCCATTGTTCCCCTGGCTAGACGGTTCGATAGGCCAAGGAGAGGTATGCCGCAGATGCACGATTCTTCTGACCTGCATCGTGAAGATGATAATGAGCCAAATTTGCGCGGCCCGCATGCGGCAGTTCCCGCAACCGTTCCGCCCGTGCGCACCACTCTCTATGATACGATGTACTACATACACACCCATGATGGAAGGTTGCTGGCCGAGTATGACGACACCGGGGCCTGTGTGAGAGACTACATTTACTTTGGCAATCGCTTAATTGCGGAGTGTCAACCCTCCACCAACAAAACCTACTACTACACTGCCGATCAGATCAACTCCGTCAGGATTGTCACCGACAGCTCCGGATCTTTGGTTTACTCCACAATATTCGATCCTTATGGGGGGCAGCAGAAAATATGGGTAAGTACCTTCCAGCCGTTCCTAGAGTTCTCCGGCAAGGAGCGGGAGAGAAATAGCGGACTGGATTATTTCGGCGCCAGATACTTTAATCATGGCAACTATAGGTTCATATCGGTGGATCCAGTGATCAATAAAAGCGATGCTCTGACCAATCCCCAGTTGTGGAACATGTATGCATACTGCCGAAACAATCCCGTGACTTTCTATGATCCAAACGGGAAGACAGAAATTATCATCACGATAAGCCGTACAGGTGCTAACTCGACTAGAACTCTAGGCACAATGTCTGTGGCCAACAACACAAATAATTCAACACTTTCTCTTTATACGCTTGAGCTTCCTGACAGCAACAATCAAGCGAATACAAGTCGAATCAATGCTGACTCATATGATGCAGAAACATGGGAGAGCCCAACTCATGGAAATGTTGTAAAATTGGAGGATAAGAACAACCGGACGAATATCCTGATACATCCAGGGAACACTGCAGATGATACCAAAGGATGTATTTTGCCTGGCACCGGGCAGACGGAAAGCAAGGTGACAGGTAGCAAGGCGGCACGGAACCAAATTATTAATTACATAAACAATATAAAAAACATCGATAGCTCCAGTAACCAGGCAACCACAATAAAAGTTGTAATTAATGATCCCGCGAGCGAAAAATAAAAAGGGGCGACATATGAAAAGGTTTCTTGTTGTTGTAATGTTTGTTTTATCGAGTGTTGTGTTTATCTCGTGCAGCCTATTTTCCGAGCCTGATAAAAAAAGAATTGAGTGCCTGCTTGAGGTGGTTGAACAGGCTTGGAAAAAGCGAGATGGAGGCGCGGTATCAATAGTGAATACTGCTATAGTCGAGCTCATGGTGCTGGCGCCGAGAGAAACAATTGAGTGGATGTCATCAAAAGTGGAGATCGAAAAGGAATTGATTTCAGAATGGCAATATCTTGTTTTTACAGATCATTCGGGAGAGAAGCGCGAAAAATTAAGTGAAATGAAGATGGCGCTACTGGAATCACTACAAGGTGTTAATTTTAAAAAAAAGGAGATGAACCGTCTAAAAAAAAGATTGGCCGACAGCCTAAAAAAGATTCAAATAAGAGCGATTGACTAGCACATGGAAGAACTAGCTTGTTTTAAAAGGGGAGAGGTGTGCTTTATAAGTTCCTGGAAATGTTGCCGAATCTGTTGTCCACCTTGAGCCGAGTCCGACCGTTGGCATGCCGATAGGATCTTTTGAGCCTCCTGCACCGCATGCTAATGTGGTTTGCCTTTGAACACACGCCGAGTACTAGGAGTTTTAAACAATCAGGAACAATTATGAACCCGGCGAATACTTAAACATCAGTGCTGTAGATGAGGCTCCATGTACCACACTCAACGTTGAAAGTCACTTTCCTATAGGCTCTAGTGCCCGTTGATGCAAAGGTTGTGAAGACAGAGAGCATTGCATTTGCGTTTGACTCCGGGGTTCAGTTTACCATGGCGATCAGCACCTGATCAGGAATCCCCAGTAACCAAGCATCAGCCCCAACGTGGAACCTTCGATATACAGATGAGGTTCCACGTGCCACGTACCAAGTGCCACGTTGACATCCAATTCCCGAATAGGGGATTTGGCTTTGAACTTGGTACATGGTACGTGGTACCTTGAAGGCCCGACGTGTCTTCCAGCTGCTGACAGGAATTTTCCAGGGCTGTTGCCTTACGCCGTACGCCTTACGCCGTCCGCCTTACGCCGAGTTCTCCCAGTTCTATGCTCCCGGGCACTGTCGGCAGACCGCCTGCGGCAGGCCCTTGCTGCCGTACACCTTGTCGAACTGGGCCTTGAACTCCCCGGCCAGCTTCTGGGCGCGGGCGGCGAAGGCCTCGGGGTCCTTCCAGGTGTTGCGCGGCTGCAGGATCTCGTCGGCGACGCCGGGGCAGGTGAGCGGGACGCTGATGTGGAAGGTCTTGTCCTCGACGAACTCGGCCTTGTCCAGCTCGCCGTCCAGCACGGCCTTGATGATGGCGCGGGTGACATGGATGTCCATGCGCCGGCCCACGCCGTAGGGGCCGCCGCTCCAGCCGGTGTTGACCAGGTAGACGCGGGTCTTGTGCTTCTTGATCTTCTGTCCCAGCAGCGAGGCGTAATCGTTGGGATTGCGCGGCATGAACGGCTGGCCGAAGAAGCGGGAGAAGGTCGACACCGGCTCGACGATGCCGGTCTCGGTGCCGGCCAGCTTGGAGGTGTAGCCCATGAGGAACCAGAACATGGCCTGGTCCTGGTCCAGCCTGGCCACCGGCGGCAGCACGCCGTTGGCGTCGGCGGTGAGGAAGACGATGGTCCGGGGATGGCGGCCGCGGGACGACTTCTTGACGCTGGGCAGGAACGAAAGGGGGTACGAGCCGCGCGAATTCTCGATCAGCCGCGAGTCGTTGAAGTCGAAGCTGCCGTCGGGGTACATCAGGGCGTTCTCGACGATGGCGCCGTGCTGGAGATAGGGGGCGCGGTGCATGATGGCGGCGTGGATCTGCGGCTCCTTGGCCGGGTTGAGGTGGATCAGCTTGGCGTAGCAGCCGAACTCGAAATTGGCGATGCCGTGGCGGCTCCAGCCGTGCTCGTCGTCGCCCAGCAGCAGCCGCTCGGGATCGGCCGACAGGGTCGTCTTGCCGGTCCCGGAGAGCCCCAGGAACAGGGCGAGGTCGCCCTGCCGCCCCTCGTTGGCCGAGGCGTGCAGCGGCAGGATGCCGTCCCTGGGCAGCAGGTAGTTCATGACCGTGAACATCAGTTTTTTCACGCTGCCCATGTAGGCCGAGCCGATGATGACGCCCAGGCGGTTCGCGAAATCCATGGCCACCACCATGTCGGATGCCGTGCCGTCGGGCAGCTTGCGCAGCCGGCCGAAGTAGCGCGCCTTGTCCAGCTTGTCGGCTGGGAAAGCCAGCAGGGTGAACGGCCGCTCGTGGTAGATGCTGCGGCCGATGTCCTTGGGCGCGGGGCGGAACATGGTGAGGGTGAACAGGGCGGTGATGGCCTTGTCGCTGATCGTGCGCACCGGCAGGGCGTAGCGGCTGTCGGCGCCCACGACGCGGTCGGTGACGTACAGGCGCTCCTTGCCGCGGGCCAGGTTCAGGGCGTCCTCCAGGATCATGTCGAAGGTGGCCGGGTCCAGGGGCAGGTTGTTGGGCGACTCCCAGTCGATCTCGTTCTCGATCTCGGCGCGGCGGACGGTCAGGGTGTCCTTGGGGCTGCGCCCGGTCGACTCGATGCGCGTCCAGGTGGCCAGGGCGCCGTTGGCGCTGACCAGCGCCTCGCGGTTGCGCACCGTCTCCTTGATCAGCTGGCGGCGGCCGGGGTTGAGCCGCACCCCCTCCTTCCCCTCCAGCACGCGGTTCAGTTCCTCCATGAATTTCATGGCTTTCTCCTTTTGTTAAGGGCTAAATTATAGCGATTTGCCGCCGGAAATGCAACGGGACGCTCGCGCGGGCCATTTGACAGCCGGCGGCGAACCATGCTACAATCGGAGCCTGTGGAGGCACCATGAAGAAAGACATCCATCCCAAATATATGGATTGCACGGTGGTCTGCGCCTGCGGCAACACCTTCAAGACCCGTTCCACCCTGCCCAAGATCGAGGTCGAGATCTGTTCTTCCTGCCATCCTTTCTTCACCGGCAAGCAAAAGTACGTCGACACCGAGGGCCGGATCGAGAAGTTCAAGAAAAAGTATGGCTACAAGGAACAGTGACGCGCTGTTTTCCTATCTCCAAAAGATCCATGAACGTTTCGAGGCGATCAGTGCCGAGCTGAGCCTGCCCGAAACCGCCCAGCACCCCAAGAAATTCCGCGAGCTCTCCAAGGAACTCCATGCCCTCCGCCCCCTGGAGGAGAAATTCCACCAGCTGCGGCGGCTCCGCGGCCGAAGCCGCGACGCCGAGGCGCTGCTGGCCGGCGACGACGCGGAGATGGCCGCCCTGGCCCGCGAGGAGCTGGCCGCCCTCCAGGGCGAGGAGGCGGCGCTGGTCGGCGAGATCGAGGTGCTGATGGTCTCCGAGGCCGACGAGGACAGCCGCAACGCCTTCCTGGAGATCCGCGCCGGCGCCGGGGGCGACGAGGCCTCGCTCTTCGCCGCCGACCTGCTGCGCATGTACATGCGCGTGGCCGAGCGCAAGAAGTGGAAGGCCGAGGTCATCTCCACCACCTATTCGGGGGTCGGCGGCGTCAAGGAGGTCATCCTCTACGTCAAGGGCACCGAGGTGCACAAGTTCCTGAAGTTCGAGAGCGGTGTGCACCGCGTCCAGCGCGTGCCGGCCACCGAGGCCTCGGGCCGCATCCACACCTCGACGGTGACCGTGGCCGTCCTGCCCGAGGCCGAGGACGTCGAGGTCGACCTCAATCCCAAGGACATGCGCATCGACACCTACGCGGCGTCGGGCCCGGGCGGCCAGCACGTGAACAAGACCGAGTCGGCCATCCGCATCACCCATTTCCCCACCGGCATCGTGGTCACCTGCCAGGACGAGAAGTCGCAGCACAAGAACAAGGAAAAGGCCCTGCGGGTGCTCAAGGCAAGGCTGTACGAGCACGAGAAGGTCAAGCAGGAGGAGTCGATCGCCCAGAACCGACGCTCGCAGGTGGGCTCGGGGGAGCGTTCGGAGAAGATCCGCACCTACAATTTTCCCCAGAACCGGGTGACCGACCATCGCGTCAGCGGCCGCAACTTCAACATCGGCTCCGTCATCGACGGCGACCTGGACGACCTGGTGGCCGACCTGACCCAGGGCCACGTCCGCTCGCGCATCGAAGAGAAGATCAAGGGCCTGACCGCCTAGTGCTCTACGCGGAGCTGTTCGCCCGTTCCCTGCGCGCCTGCGGCCGGCGCGAGCTCTCGGCCGCCGTCGAGGCGCTGATCGAGCGCGCCTTCGGCCTGAGCCGCACCCGCTTCTGGATCGAGAAGAACCGGCCCGTCCGCGACGCCGCCGGCCTGCGCCGCTTCCGCCGCGGCCTGCGCCGCCTGCTGGCCGGCGAGCCGCTGGCCTACATCCTGAAGGAGAAGGAATTCTTCGGCGAGCGCCTCGCCGTCTCGCCGGCGGTCCTGGTGCCGAGGCCGGAAACCGAGCTCCTGGTCGAAAAGGCGCTGGCGCTGCTGGGCGGCCAGGCGGCCGAGGTCCTCGACATCGGCTCGGGCAGCGGCGCCATCGCCATCCTCCTGGCCCTGCGCTCGCCCGTTGCGGTGACGGCCCTGGAGCGCAGCCGGCCGGCGCTGGCCGTGCTGCGGCGCAACGTCGCCCGCTTCGGCCTCCAGGAGCGGGTGCGGGCGACGGCCGGGGACCTGTTCCCGCGCCGCGGCCGCCGCTTCCGCATGATCGTGGCCAACCCGCCCTATCTATCGCAGCGCGATTGGCGGCAAGCGCCGCGCGGCGTCCGCGGCTACGAGCCCCGGGAGGCGCTGGTGGCCGGGCCGCGGGGAACCGAGGTCCTGCAGCGCATCGTCGCAGGCGCCCCGGCCTGGCTGGCGCCTTCGGGCTGGCTGTTGCTCGAGATCGGCCGCGGCCAGCGCCGCGCCGTGCAGGGCTTCCTGCAGGCCGCCCGCTTGAGAGAGATCGAGTGCGTGAAGGACTATGCCGGAATCGAGCGGGTGATCGTGGCGCAAAGAGATTGAGGAAATGAACTTGGCGTAAGGCATAAGGCGTAAGGCTGACGGCGAAAGCCTTTAGCCATCTATAAAGAAATGAACTTGGCGTAAGGTATAGGGCGTAAGACTGACAGCGTACGGTAAAAACCTAATCGGTCTCAAAAAGAGAAACTTGGCTTACGGCTGACGGCAACAGCAATCACAAGATTAATGCCCTTGATAGATATCGTCTAGTGCTCGTTGCTGTCCACCTTACGCCTCCCGCCTTGCGCCAAGTTCCGATAGTATTTAGCTTGTGCTAGCTGCCGTCCGCCGTAAGCCTTACGCCTTGCGCCGAGTTCCGATAGTATTTTGTTAATGCCCGTTGCCGTCCGCCGTAAGCCCTACGCCTTGCGCCGAGTTCCGATAGTATTTTGTTAATGCCCGTTGCCGTCCGCCGTAAGCCCTACGCCTTGCGCCAAGTTCCGATAGTATTTAGCTTGTGCTCGCTGCCCTACGCCGTAAGCCCTGCGCCCTACGCCTGGTTCTTCTTCGATCTCTTCCTCAACACCCAGCCCTTGATGTTGCGCTGGCGCTGGCGGGCGACGGCCAGGGCGTGGCGGGGGACGTTCTCGGTGATCGTCGAGCCGGCGGCGATGTAACTGTCGCTGGCGACGCTGACCGGGGCCACGAGCTCGGTCCCGGAGCCGATGAAGACGTCGTCGCCGATCCGGGTGGGGTTCTTGCGCACGCCGTCGTAGTTGCAGGTGATGGTGCCGGCGCCGACGTTGACCCGGGCGCCGATCGCGGCGTCGCCGAGATAGGTGAGGTGCATGGCCTTGGAGCCCGGGCCGAAGGTGCTCTTTTTCATCTCCACGAAATTGCCGATCTTGGCTCCGCGCCGCACCAGCGACCCGAGGCGCACGTGGCAGTAGGGGCCGAGCTGGACGTTCTTCTCGATGCGCGAGTCGAGGACGACCGAGCCGGGGAGCAGGACGCAGCCGTCGCCGATGACCGAGTTCTCGATGTAGCAGTTCGCCGCCAGGATCACGTTGCGGCCGATGCGGCTTTCGCCGCGGATCACCGTGCCAGGCCCCAGGCGGCTGCCGCGGCCCACGGCAGGCAGTCCCTCGGCGAAAAACTGGTTGCCGTCGTCGATCGCGACGCCCGCCCGGGCCAGGAGCTCGGCCTGCAGCTCCGCGACGGCCGTCTCGACCTTCCGCCGCTGGCGCCGCGGGTCGAGGAACGGGAGCGGTTCCCGCAGCCGGAGCTCCGCCGGGGGCGGCAGGGCCAGGAGCCGGGCGAAAACCCCAGGCTGCAGGCGGATGCCGCTGCGGCCGAGAAAGGAGCGGCTGACGACGAAGAACGGCCTGCCGACCGGTGCGGCGCAGCCGTTGCCCGGGAGCGGGCGCTCCAGAAGGCGCCTGCGCAGCTCGCGCCGGGCCGTTTCGCCCGGGAAAGGAAGGCGCGCGGCGCTGAAGACGGCGACGGGGCCCGAGCCGGCTTGGCTGCCGCACGGCCCGGCGAAGCGGCAAAAGGGAAAGAGGAGCGAAAGCCAGAACCCGGCGGGCTTGCCGCGGAACAGCAGGGGAGCGCCGGAGTTGCCGGGGTCGAGAAAGGCGGGGATCATTCCACCAGCTTCAGGAAATCGGGATTCTGCAGCAGGGGCTCGAAATCGGGCTCGTTGTAGAGGACGATCTTGTACCCCTCGTCCTTCTTGACGCATTTCTCCACGTAGCGCAGGGCGCTGGCCGTGTCCTCCTGGCGCAGGTAGGCCGCGGCCATGAGGAAGTAGAGATACGCGTCGCGGCAGTTGTTCTTTTCGGCGAAAGCGAAGTGCTCCTGGGCCTTGGCGACGTCGCCGGCATTGAGCTGGTAGACCCCCTCCCAAAGGTGGTCCTGAACGCCCTCGAGCTTGATCTTCACCGGGTGGGACTGGGAGTGGGCGATGCTCTGGTAGACCTTGGCCCGCGTCTGGATCTCCAGGACGCTGTAGAATTCCGAATCCTTGTAGGCTTCGATGATCTTGGCGAAGGCGTCCTCGGCCTTGGCGAAGTTCTTTTTATGGAAATGCTGCAGGGCCTTCTCGTATTCCTCGCTGATGGACTGCAATTCTTTTTCTTCTTTCAGTTTCATGGCTGGCGGGACCTCCGGACCCCTATTGTACAACTTTCAGGGCTGTTTTTCAATCGCCGCCTGCGCGGCCTGGAAAGGAAGACAGGCGGATTCTCGCGAAAAAACCGGCGGGAGGGAAAGGGGAGCGGATGCTAGATGCCGCTCTTGTAGCGCTCGGGAATGACGCCCAGGACCTCGATGCCGGCCCCCTTGGCGATGTCGATGATGCGCAGGACGTCCTGGTAACTGAGCGACTCGTCGGCGCGGATGAAGATGGTCTTGTCGGTGCGGGTCTGGTAGAGGTCGCGCAGGGTGTTCTCCAGCACGGTCATGTCGACGGGATCCTGGTTGATCTTGACGGTGCGGTCGTTCTCGAGGGTCAGCACGATGCCGCGAACGTCCTGGCCGCCGCCGCCCTCGCCGGCCTGCTGCGTCTCGGGGAGCTTGACATCGATCCCTTTCTGCATCACCGGGGTGATGACCATGAAGATGATCAGCAGCACGAGCAGAATATCGCAAAGGGGGACTACGTTGGGTTCGGATTTTTGTTTGCTGGCACCAATGTCGACGCTCATGGGGGGACCTCCTCGATTGCAGGGAGTACTGTAGCAAAGAAAAAGAATGTTGTCAAGTGTCCCGCGGGGTCCCGGCCGCCAGGGGCGCGCCGTTGGCCGGGTTGCAAAAAATCGTTTTTTACGTATAGTGGGGGCATGCAGCGCAACATGGCCCTCAGGGAAAACACGATCAACTGCCTCCTGGAGACGAGCGCCGAGCGCTTCGCCTCGCGCCCGGCCCTGGGCATGGCCCTCGAGCCGCCCCTGGCCTACGGCGAGCTGTTCCGCCGCGTGCAGGGCATGGCCGACACGCTGAGGAAGGAGGGGGTGCGCAAGGGCGACCCCATCGCCATCCTGGGCGAAAACTCCCCCAACTGGGGCATCGCCTGCCTGGCCGTCCTGCGCCTCGGCGCCGTGGTGGTCCCCATCCTCCCCGAGTTCCCCGAGGCCGACATCCACCACATCCTGCTCGACTCGGAGGCCAAGATCCTCTTCACCACCCAGCGCCAGATGGACAAGGTGCTCGGCATCCGCGACCACAGGCTGAAGGCGGTGATCACCCTCGACGACTTCCGGCCCGAAACGGACGTTCTGGCCGTCGAGCCGCTCAGCCGCCTCCTCGACAAGGCGCGCGACTTCCTGCGCCAGATCCCCGACCGCATCGGGCTGCGCTCGGCCGCGGTCGGCCCCGACGACGTCGCCTCCATCATCTACACCTCGGGCACGTCGGGGCACTCCAAGGCGGTCATGCTCACCCACGGCAACTTCGTGGCCAACGTGCTGACCGCGGCCAACACCATCCTGCCGGTCGAGCCCGATTGGACCTTCCTCTCCATCCTGCCCCTCTCCCACTCCTACGAGTTCACCCTGGGCTTCCTCTTCCCGCTGCTCAACGGCGCCCGCGTGGTCTACGTGGGCAAGACGCCGACGCCGAGCGTCCTGGAAAAGATCTGCCGGGCGGAAAAGCCGCAGGTCATCCCCGCCGTGCCGCTGATCATGGAGAAGATCTACAAGAAGAAGGTCCTGGCCGCCTTCGAGAAGAAACGGCTGCTGAGGCTGATCGCCAGGGTCCCCGGCCTGCGCATGAAGATCTACCGCAAGATCCGCGACAAGCTCGTCGATTTCTTCGGCGGCGAGCTGCGGGTCATGGCCATCGGCGGGGCGGCCATCAACCGCGAGGCCGAGCTGTTCCTGCGCCAGTCGGGCTTTCCCTACCTGATCGGCTACGGCCTGACCGAAACGGCGCCGCTTTTGGCCGGCGGCCCCTGGGGGGACGAGACCATCGCCGTCGGCTCGACCGGCAAGCCCATCGCCGGCGTCGAGATCCGCATCGACGATCCCGACCCCAGGACCGGCATCGGCGAGATCGTCGCCCGCGGCCCCAACGTCATGAAGGGCTACTTCAAAAACCCCGAGGCCACGCGCGCGGTGCTGGACGAGGAGGGATGGTTCCGCACCGGCGACCTGGGCTGCTTCGACCGCGCGGGCAACCTCCATATCCGCGGCCGCTCCAAGAACATGATCCTGATGTCCAACGGCGAGAACATCTATCCCGAGGCCATCGAGGACAAGATCAACTCCTGCATGCACGTGGCCGAGGCGCTGGTCCTGGAGAACGGCGGCCGCCTGGAGGCCCTGGTGTACCTGGACTACGACCTGGTCGACGAGGAGACGCGCGGCCGCACCCAGGCGCAGAAGCGCGAGTACATCGACGAGCTGCTGCTGCGCCTGAAGGACGCGGTCAACCCGCAGCTGCCGGCGTTCGCCCAGATCTCGCGCTTCATCGAGCACGAGGAGCCCTTCCAGAAGACCGCGACCAGCAAGATCAAGCGCTATCTCTATGCCCGTTGAGCCCCGGCGCAGAGTCCCAAGAAAATGATGGTGTCAGTGCCAGGACAGATCTGTCCAAAATGACTTTGAAACTGGCAAAACGGAAGCGCCAGGTTCCAAGCACCAAATTCCAAGCAAGCACCCATTGCCAAATTGACAACTAGGGCCCATGGATTGCTGTCACGAACTCAAACACGACCGCCGCCGCTTTCTTTTTTTCTATTTTTTGATGCGGATGCTCAGCTTGTTGCCCTGGCGGCTGAAGCTGATGCGGGCCTCGATCAGGTTGTGGGTCAGCATCTTGGCCTTGATGCTCTCGATGACCTTCTCCCGCTCCTTCTCCGATGCGGCGCTGCCTGGGAGCATCTCGTTGTAGACGGAGGCGAAGCGCTCGAACGTCTCCTCGTCGTTCAGCGTCAGGAAGACCTCGCGCGGCCCGCGGGGCTGCTTGCTGGCCGCCGGCTCCGGCGCCGTCCCCTTCTTGCGGGCCTGCGGCGTGCCTGTCTCCAGCTCGTTGAGCTTTTTCAGCCAGAGGTTGTTGTAGAGGGTGAAGCGCTGGGCCAGGTTCTGGATGATCATCTCCATCTTGGCCGTTTTGGAGCCGCCGACGATCAGCCTGTGCACCGCCTTCTCCAGGTCTTCGCGTTTCTTCTCCGGGGGCTGCCGCGTTTCGCCGTTGAAGAACTGGATGTATTCGGCCTTGAGGTCGTCGATGCGCTTTTCCAGCAGGGCGACCTGCTGCTCGCTGGCGGTCGACAGGGGGTTGCGCCGGTCGTCTAGCGGCATGTCGCCCCCGCGCGCGCCGCTTCCCGGAACGCCCCGCCCTGGCCGCCCATTCAGTACGTCCTGGCCTCTTCCTCGCCGCGCAGCACGCGCAGGACCCCCTCGGCCAGGGCCTGCATCTCGTCCTCGCCGGGGTAGACGTGCAGGGGGGCGATGAACGCCAGGCACTGGCTCAGCAGGTCGACGAAGAACTCGTTGAAGGCGATGCCGCCGGTGACCAGGATGGCGTCGACCCGGCCGCCGGCCACGGCCGCCAGCCCGCCGGCGTCCTTGGCCACCTGGTAGGCCATGGCCTGGACCGCCTCCACCGCCGGCGCGTCGCCGGCGAGGTAGCGCTCGCGGATCTTCAGGAAATCCTTGGTGCCCAGGTAGGCGAAGAGCCCGCCGCTGCCGAAGACCATCTTCTCGAAATCCCCGGCGCTCATCCCCTTTTCGCAGACATAGCGCACGGCCTGCAGGATGGGCAGGCCGCCGCTGCGGTCCATGGAGAAGGACCCTTCCTCGGAAGGGTTGACGGCGTCGATCATGCGCCCGCCGCGGTGCAGGGAGAGGGAGTTGCCCGTGCCCAGGTGGATGACCAGCAGCGTCGCCGCGTCGTAGCGCAGCCCCTGTTCGCGGCAGAAGCGCTTGGCCACGGCCTTCATGTTCAGGGCGTGGGTGAGCATCACGCGGGTGAACAGAGGGTGGCCGGTGTAGCGGGCCAGGGGCTCGGCCTCGTCGACCGACACCGGGTCGACGATGTAGCAGGGGATGCCCAGCTTGCCGCCCAGGGAAAAACCGATCTGGGCGGCCAGGTTCGAGGCGTGGCGCCCCTGGCGGGCCTCGACCAGGTCCTCGACCATGCGCCGGTCGACGAGGTAGGTGCCGCTGGCCAGCGGCTTCAGCAGGCCGCCGCGGCAGGCGATGGCGGCCAGCGCGGCCGGGTCCACCCCCTGGCGCGCCAGGAACTCCTCGACGAGCGTCTCGCGGAATTCGCGCTGGGCGTTGATGTCGGCGAAGCGGGCCAGCTCCTCGTCGGCGTGCTTGATCGACTCGACGCAGCGCGGCTGCTCGCCGTCGTAGACCGCCGCCTTGGTCGAGGTGTTGCCCGGGTTGATGACCAGGATCAGTTCGTTCGCCATGGTTGCCTCACAGCCGCGAGGGGATGTACTTGCCGAGGATGATCTCCAGCTTCTTGTAGGTCCTTTCCGGGATCAGCGCCGGGGCGGTGATGATCGAGGCGGCCAGGGCCGAGGCGCAGGCGCAGCCGCGCTCCCGCGGCAGCGCCCCGACCAGCTCCGGCAGCAGCCTTTTGATCTGGGCCACCCCTTTCTTCAGGTTGGCGACGACCATCTCCACCGTGACCGCTTCCTCGCTCTGGTGCCAGCAGTCGTAGTCGGTGACGAAGGCCAGCGGCAGGAAGCACATCTCCAGCTCGCGCGCCAGCTTGGCCTCGACCGCCTGGGTCATGCCGATCAGCGCGTGGCCCAATCGGCGGTTGGCCTCCGACTCGGCGCGGCTGGAGAACTGCGGCCCCTCCATGTTGCAGTAGGTGCCGCCGCGGTGGGCGGCGATGCCCGCTTCGCCGGCCAGGCGCTGGGCCAGCGGAGCCAGGACCGGGCAGGTGGGTTCGGCCAGGGAAACGTGGGCGACGACGCCGTCGCCGAAAAAGGACTTTTCGCGCTTGTAGGTCTGGTCGGCGTACTGGTCGGGGATGACCAGTTCCCCGGGCCGCAGCTCCTCCTTCAGCGAGCCGACGGCGGTGATCGAGATCAGGCGCTCCACCTTCAGCAGCTTCATGGCGTACAGGTTGGCCCGGTAGTTCACCTCCGAGGGGGTGAGGCGGTGGCCGTGGCCGTGGCGCGACAGGAAGGCCAGCGAGCGGCCGCGCAGCTTTCCCAGCATGAGCTTTTCCGAGGGCGGGCCGAACGGCGTGCGCAGGCGGACGGAGTGCGCCTCCTCCAGCCCTTCCAGGTCGTAGAAGCCGCTGCCGCCGATGATCCCGATCTCCGCGTATTCCATGGCGTCTCCTCGTCCGGCGCCTCGTCCCCCGGGGCGCGCAGCCCCGATTATCGGCAAAAGGGGGGGCAAAGTCAACCACCGCCGCGGCGGCAGGAACCGCCGTTGCTGCCGTCCCATCTGGCGGAGCGCTTGGGAGCCAGCCATGGAGACCGCCCTGCTTGCCCGTCCGTCCCTTCCCCCCTGCCGCCGCGCCGCCGCGCTTGACTTTGAGCGCCGGGTTGCGCGTATAATCGGGGGCATGAAGGCCTTGTGGGACAGCGACGCCAGGCTGGTGAACGCCGTTCTGGCCGGCGATACCGCCGCCTGGCAGAAATTCATCCTGCAATACTCGAATTTCATCTATCGCGCCATCGTGCGCTATGTCGGCGACTACGACGAGAAGATGGCCGTGTACCTGCACGTGCTGGAAAAACTGCGCGAAGACCGTTTCCAGCGCCTGCGCCGCTTCTCCTTCCAGTCCAAGCTCTCCACCTGGCTGACGGTGGTGGCGCGGCGCCTGGCCCTCGATTTCCTGCGCGCCAGGTACGGGCGCGACTTCGCGCTGAAAAAGATCCGCGTGGTCTCGCTGGATGGCGAGCCCGATTACGGCCGTCTGCTGGCCGACATGAAGACGCCTGAGGAGGCGGCCGCCGCCAACGAGCGCGAGGCCCTGCGGCGGCGGCTGGAGGCGGGCCTGCGCCGGGCCATGGCCGCCCTGGGCGAGAGGGAGCGCCTGGCCCTGCAGATGGTCTACTTCGAGGGGATGAAGGTCAATGAGGCGGGGCGGCTGCTGCGCCTGCCCTCACCCTACAAGTTCCTGGCCAGGGTGCTGAGAAAGATCCGCGGCGAGCTGCAGGCGGAACCGGAATTCCACCGCGACGCGGTCGCCGCCGCTTTCGAAGGGGAAGCCCATGACTGAGCACGTGAACAGCGAAGCCCTGGCGGCCTACATCGACGGCCGCCTGGACGGGAGGCGGCGCAATGAGGTGGAAGCTCACCTGGCGCGCTGCCGCGAGTGCCGCCGGGAACTGGCCGACGTGGCCGCGCTCCTGGCCGGCCGGGAGGAGGTCCCGGGCGAATTCCTGGAGAAGGCGCTGGGCGACTCCGCGGGCCGGGCCGTTTCGCGCCGCCCCCTGCTCCTGCGCCCCGCTTTCGGCATCGCCGCCGCTTTGCTGGTCGCCGTGGCCGCCGGCTTCTTCTTTCTCGGCCGCGGCCGGGTGGCCCTGCCGCCGGCGGCCGGGGGCGGAGCGGCGACGGAAACCGGCGCCTGGCAGGAGGGCCTGCAGGCCGGCGGCGAAGGATCGGCCGCGACGGATCCAGACGGGAAGGCTTTTGCGCCGGACCGCTCCGGGCCGCAAAAGGAGAAAAAAAGCGCGGACCGGGCGCCCGGCCGTCAGGAAAAGAATGAGGCGGCGCCCATCGCCGACGCCGATTTCCAGGCGCCCGTGGAAACGGACAAGGATGAGGCCGCCGGCAAGGGAGCGGTTGACAGCGAGGAGGAAGCCCGCCTGCGGGAGTCCGTTCGCCAGGAAGCTCAGCCTGCCGGCGGAGAATCGAGGCTGGGCGCGGCCGCCAAGGCGGCTCCCGCCCCCCTGCCGCCGCTTGCGGACAGGCTCGATGCTTCGCGCCGGGCCATGGCGGGACAGGTCGCGGAGCCCGGGCAACGGCCCATGAGGGCCGTTGCCCGGGCGCTGCAGCTTTTTCTGACGGCCAGCGGCCGCGCCGCAGCCCCGGCCGACCTGGGCATGGTCGAAGCGGTCTCCGCGCCCCTGGCGCGCATCGAGGGGGAGGCCGCAGCCGACCTGCTGCCGCCCGGGCTTGCCGGCGTGGGCGACTGGCTGCCGGCCGGGGCGTCCCTGGAGGTGACGATCGATGCCCAGGGCCGGGTGCTGGCGGTGGACCTGCTGGGGGAGTGGGAGGAGGTAGCCGCCTCCCGGGCCAGGCGCGAGGCGCTGGGGCTGGCCTTCGCCCCTGGGGGCGCGGCGCGCAGGCGAGCCGTCTTGCGGCGGGATCCCGCTTTTTGAGTGGAGGCAGAGGGGCAGAGTCTGTAGATTGGGAGGGGGGGCCTTATTTGAGGGTGAACTCCTTCCTGGCCAGCAGCAGGCCCCCTGCGGTGATCGCCACCGTCCATGTTCCCGGCTTGCCGGCGAAGCTCTTTTGCGGCAGGGAATCCCAGGCGGCGAAATAAGCCAGGGTGCGGCCCCTGGCGTTGACCGTCACGCTGCGCGAGCGGCGGACGCGCAAATTCTCCGGGGAATACCAGTGCCACTGCAGGCTCAGGGGTCGGTTCACGTTCAGCACCTTGATCAGCGCGTGGACGGCTTCGGCCCCCTGCTCGAGCGTCCCGTCCGCGAGCGGCTTTTCCAGGTCGACGGCGCCGGGATCGCCGGCGACGACCGCCATGGCCGCCACGACCTCCTGCGGATCGTCGGGCAGGCCGACCTTCAGGCTGACGCAGGCGGCGGGGAGGAAGAGCAGGGCCAGGCCGAGCCCCCGGATCCAGGCGACAAAGGTTCGCGGTTTCATCGGCTTCATTGTAGCGGGTCCGCCCGCGGCTGGCAAGGGCCGTCAGCGCGCCGTTTCTTGACTTTGCCCGGCGTTGATTGTATAGTGGGGCCGCGCCGGGCCGCCAGACGCGGGCCCGAGCCCACCGCATGCGCAACATCATCATCTCGATCCGTGGCGGCCGGCCGCTGGCCGGCAGCGTCGCTGTTTCCGGCGCCAAAAACGCCGCCCTTCCCGAACTCGCCGCCGTCTGCCTGAGCGCCGAACCGGTGAGCTTCCGCAACCTGCCGGTGGTGGAGGACATCCGCGTGATGGTCGCCGCCCTGCGCGCCGCCGGAGCCGAGGTGGCCGCCGCGCCCGTCGCGGCCGGCGAGCCCGAAGGCCGCTCCCTGCGCCTGGCCATGCCGGAGCTGCGCTCGCCGCAGGTCTCCCACGAGATCGCCAACACCACCCGCGCCTCGGTGCTGCTGCTCGGGCCGCTGCTGGCCCGCTGCGGCGAGGCCCGGGTCTCCATGCCCGGCGGCTGCCCCATCGGCGAGCGCAAGATCGATTTCCACCTGCTGGGTCTCGAGCGCATGGGCGCCGAGATCCGTTCCGAGGGCGGCTATCTCCATGCCCGCTGCCGCCGCCTGCGCGGCATCGAGTTCTCCTTCCCGGGCAAGACGGTCACCGGCACCGAAAACCTGCTGATGGCCGCCGCCCTGGCCGAGGGCACGACCGTGTTGCGCAACTGCGCCCTGGAGCCCGAGGTGGCCGACCTGGCCGCCCTGCTCTCGGGGATGGGCGCCGACATCGCCTCCGAGGACGGAGGCGAAACCTTCGTGGTCCGCGGCCGCTCCTCGCTCCATGGCGCGGAGCACCGCGTCATTCCCGACCGCATCGAAGCCGGCACTTACCTGATCGCCGGCTGCTTCCCGGGCAACGACCTACGCGTAGAGGGGGTCGAGCCGGGGCATTTGGGCAGCCTGCTGTCGGTGCTGGCCGCCATGGGCGCCGACGTGGAGACCGGCTGCGGCGAGTTCCGCGCCCGCGGCGGCGCCGCGCTCGGGCCGGCCGTTGTGGTCACCGAGCCCTACCCCGGCTTTCCCACCGACCTGCAGGCCCAGCTGACCACCCTGCTCACCCAGGCGGGCGGGCTGTCGCGGGTGCGCGAGACGATCTTCAACGACCGCTTCCGCCACGTGAACGAGTTGAAGCGCCTGGGCGCGGACATCGAGGTGCGCGGCGACGAGGCGCTTGTGCGCGGCGGCGCCCGCCTGCGCGGCGCCGTGCTCAAGACCACCGACCTGCGCG
This sequence comes from uncultured Clostridia bacterium, assembly GCA_964628035.1. Classification (GTDB taxonomy): domain Bacteria; phylum Acidobacteriota; class Aminicenantia; order UBA2199; family UBA2199; genus UBA2199. Next base: position 419,434 of record CAZVPI010000001.1, read on the forward strand.
CCTCGGCGGCCCTCGTCCTCGGCGCCCTGGCGGCCGCGGGGGAGACGCGCATCGAGAACGCCTACCAGCTGTTCCGCGGCTACGAGGACATGCCCGGAAAATTGCAAAAGCTCGGCGCCGAGATTACAATCAGCCAGGAGTAGGACCATGGAAGACTGCATCTTTTGCCGGATCGCCGCCGGCGCCCTGCCCACGCCCCTCGTCTACGAGGACGCGGACGCGGTCGCCTTCCGCGACATCCAGCCCCAGGCCCCGGTCCACCTGCTGGTGGTGCCGCGCCGCCACGTCGCCTCGCTGAACGAGGCCGATGACGGGGCGCTGCTGGGCCGGCTGCTGCTGGCGGCGCGCAAGGCCGCCGCCCTGGAGGGGCTGGCGCAGTACCGGCTGGTGATCAACTGCGGCGAGCAGGCGGGGCAGTCGGTGTTCCACCTGCACGTGCACGTGCTGGGCGGCCGCGTCATGTCCTGGCCCCCCGGCTGAGGAGGAGGCATGAAAATCACCTGGCTCGGACACTCGGCCCTGAAGATCGAGGGCAGCCGCACCGTGTTCGTCGATCCGTTCCTCACCGGCAATCCCAAGGCGTCGCTGCGCCTCGAGGAGATCGACCGCGCCGACGTCGTCGCCGTCACCCACGACCACGGCGACCACCTGGGCGACAGCTTCGCCATCTGCCAGAGGACCGGCGCCACCCTGGTCGCCATGTTCGAGATCGCCCTGGCCGCGCAGGAGAAGAAGCTCAAGGCCGAGGGCATCAACGTCGGCGGCACGGCCCGCGTCTCCGGCGTCGAGGTCTCCCTGGTGCCGGCCTTCCACAGCGCCGGCCGCGGCACGGCCGCGGGGGTGGTGGTGGCCCTGGACGGGCGCAGTCTCTACCATGCCGGCGACACCGGGCTGACCCTGGAGATGCAGCTGATCGGCGAAATGTACCGCCCCGACATCGCCTTCCTGCCCATCGACGGCTACTACAACATGACCCCGCGCCTGGCCGCCAAGGCGGCGCAGCTGCTGGGCGTGCCGCGCGCCGTTCCCATCCACTTCGGCACCTTCCCCCACATCCAGTCCTCGCCCGAGGAGTTCCGGGAGCTGGCCGGCCCGTCCTGCCGGGTGACCATCCTGCGGCCGGGCGAAGCGGTCGAGATCTGATGCCCTACGTCATAGACGGCAACAACCTGATCGGCTGCGCCCCCGATTTCAGCCTCGGCGACCCCGAGGCGCGCTCCAAGATGGTGGCCATCATCCGCAAGTTCCAGGAGAGCAAGAACACCAAGGTCACGGTCGTCTTCGACGGCGAGCCGCAGGGCAGCGAGCACCAGTTCCCGGTCAACGCCAAGCTCAGCGTGATCTACCCCCGCTACGGCCGCAGCGCCGACGACGAGATCAAGGGCCTGCTGGAGAACTGCCCCCACGCCAAGGAGACGGTGCTGGTGACCGCCGACCGCGAACTGAAGCGCTTCGCCAAGGAGCAGGGGGTGCGCACGGTCAATTCCATCGAGTTCTATTTCACCCTGAAGAAGGCCTTCGCGCACCAGGACCGCAAGGAGGAGACGCTCAAGCGGGTGAACGCCCGCGTCTCGAAGAGCGAAGTGGAGCAGTGGCTCAAGATCTTCAGCGACAAATAGCAGCAAGGGCCTGATGGCCGTCCCGCCCCGCTTCGACGGGGCTCGGCCGGGATCAGATGATGTGGAACTCCATGGCCTTCAGCACCGCCTGGGTGCGGGTCTTGACCTCCATTTTGCGGAAGATGTTGTGGGTGTGGGTCTTGACCGTCTTCTCGCTCAGGAACAGCTTCTCGCTGATGGCCAGGTTGGAGAGCCCCGAGGCCAGCGCCTTCAGGATCTCGATCTCGCGATGGCTGAGCCCGAAGTCGTTTTCCGGCTTCCTGAAGGTCATCTCGGGATTGGTGTCCTCCAGGAGCTCGCTCAGCAGGCGGTCGGAGAGCTCGCGGCTGACCCAGACCTGGCCGGCCGTGATGCAGTCCAGCGCCTTGCGCAGCACCGACTTGCCGATGTTGGCCGGAAGGAAGCCCTTGACGCCGCGGCGCAGGAGCTCCTTCTTGCGCTCATCGTCGCAGGCGCAGTTGATGATCACCGTCCTGGCGTTGGGGAAGACGAGCTTGATCTGCGAGAAAAAGGCGTCGAGGTCGCGCAGGAACGGCTCGTTGCAGGAGGCGCACACCAGCAGCAGCGCCACGTCCAGGTTGAAGTCGTTGCGGCGGATGTAGTCGAAGGAATGGTAGGCGTGCAGCAGGCCGTACTCGGGGTTCTCGCGGAAGAAGCTTTCCAGGCCTTCCCGGACCAGCTGGTGGTGGCCGACGAGGACGATGTTGGTGCGCGCCTTGGCGGCCTGGCGCTTGCCGGCGATCTCGTGGGCGCGCTCCTCGACCGCGGCGCGCAGCTTGCGCAGGATGATGTCGTTCTCGGTCGACTTGGAGATGTAGTCGAAGATGCCGGTCTTCATGGCGTCGATGGCGCTCTCGTAGCTCGGGTAGCCGGTGATGACCAGGATGCGCAGGAAGGCGTCCAGCGCCTTCAGCGACCTGGCCAGGCGCAGGCCGTCCTCGTTCTTCAGGTGCAGGTCGAGCAGGCAGACGTCGACCTCGTGCTTCTGGATCGCCGCCCGCGCCTGGGCCGAGTCGCTGGCGGTGTACACGCGGAAGCCCTCGTTCTTCAGCCACAGCTGCAGGCTCTTCTGCACCATGAGGTCGTCGTCGACGATCAGCAGCCCCGGTTTATCCTTCATGGCTTTCCGCTCCCCGCCGCGGCAGGGTCACGATCAGGTGCGCGCCGCCGCCGCCGCCCGTGAGCGACGGCAGCCCGCCGCCCTCGCCCAGGGTGATGGTCCCGCCGTGGCGCTTGACGATGTGGTAGGAGATGTACAGCCCCAGGCCGGCCCCCTTGGCGTCCTTGGAGGTGTTGAAGGGCTCGAAGATCTTGCTCTGGATCGACTCGGGGAACCCCGGCCCGGTGTCGCGGATGTGGACGGCGTAGCCGTCGCCGGCCGCCTCGACCCTGAGGAAGACCTCGCCGCGCTTCTCCATGGCCTCGCTGGCGTTGACGATCATGTTCATGAACACCTGCTGCAGGCTGTCGGCGTTGCACAGCAGGGGGCGCTTCTCGCGCGGGCTCTCCCAGCGCAGCGCCGTGCGCCCGAGCTGTTTGCTCAGCTTGAGCACCTGGCAGGCCGTGTCCAGGATCTCCTCCAGGTCGGCCTCCTGGAACGTCTCCAGGTTGACCTTGCCGTGGTCGAGGAGCTTGCGGGTGATCTTGCGCACGCGGGCGATCTCCCTCTCGGCCAGGGGCAGCACCTCGCCGACGTCGCCGCCGGCGTCCTTCAGCCGCCCCTTGATGACGGCGATGGAGTTGGCGATGGCGAACAGCGGGTTGTTCACCTCGTGGGCGATGTTGGCCGCCAGGCGGCCGGTGGCGGCCAGCTTCTCGGTCAGCACCAGCCGCTCCTCCATTTCGCGGCGGCGGACGCTCTCCCGCTCCAGCCGCTCGAGCATGGTGTTGATGTTCTGGCTCAGCTGGGCGATCTCGTCGCGGTTCCCCTCGGGGACGCGGATGGAGAGGTCGGCGAAACTGGTGATGTCGCTCGTCCGCCGCGAGATCTCCCGCAGCCGGCGCAGCAGCAGGCGGTCGACGAACAGGAACAGCAGCAGCCCCAGCAGCAGGGTGCTCAGCAGCAGGGAGGCGAGGAACGTGCGCGCAGCCCTCTCCTGCAGCCGGAACAGGGCGGCGTCGGGGCTGGCGCGCACGACGAAGACCGGCGAGCCTTCGGGATCGGCGAAGGCGCTGTAGACGCGCAGCAGGCCGCCCGCTTCGTGCTGCAGGAAGCCGTCGCGGAACAGGAGCCGCGCCGGGCCCTGGCCCAGCTCGGCGACGGCCTGCTCGGGGGTGAGCAGGGCCGTCATCTCCTGAACGGCGGCCGCGAGGCGCTCGTTGAAGTCGCTGTTGATCAGGCGGCCCATGACCACCCGGCCGTTCATCGGCCCGCTGGAATCGGTGTGCAGGATCGGCGCCGACACCAGGAACAGCGGCCCGTGCTCGGAGGAGGAGAAAAAGCGGCGCTGCCGGGGGCGGTCGAAATCGTCGTACAGGATACGCCAGAAACCGGTGTTGCGCGGGTGGCCGGGATCGAAGCGCAGCGGCCGGCGGCGCAGCCGGTCGTAGCCCTCGTGGTAGATCGTCTTTTTCACCCGGTTGATGACCAGGATGACGTTCATGTCGTACTCGGGGATCACCGCCGCCGGCATCGACTGCGACTCGAACTCGCGCGTCGGCTTCGTGGCGTACTCGTACATCACGTCCCAGGCGGCCCAATCGAAGCAGATGGTGGCGATGCGCTTTTTCTCGTTCTCGACCATCTCGTGCACGCGCAAGGCCACTTTGGCGCTCATGATGTGCTTTTGCTCCGTGCTGGAACGGCGGATGGTCATCTGGTTCAGGGCGACGTAGGCCAGGGAGAACAGGAGGCCGGCCGCGGCGATGAAGAGGGCCAGCTTGGATTTCAGCGACATCGGCAAAATTATAAGGATTTTGCAAATCAAATACAACTTTTGTTGTATGAATTTTGTAAACAGAATACAACCTGATTTAAGTCTTTTGCCTGATTGCGCCGGGGATCTGAAAGGATTCATATTATAGTGATGAAAAATGTGATCTTTCCAACCCTTTCGGTCCGAGAATCGATTTCCTCAAATCAAATCAATTAATAAGGAGAAGTTCATGAAGAGAATGACGAAGTGGGTTTTCGCGTCCTGCCTGACGGCCTTGCTCGTGGCCTTCGTGTTCGTGCCTGCCCTGCGCAGCACCAGCACCGACATGCGCCTGGCCGACGACCCGGTGGCCAAGCGCCAGGCCCTGGATAGGGAACTGGCCGAGATGCGCGCCGAGATGAAGGCCAACGGCTGGGACTTCCAGATCGGACCCAACCCGGCCATGCAGTATTCGATCGAGCAATTGTGCAACTTCAAGCCCGAATTGAAGCCCGTCGACTCCAGGGGCTTCGAACCCGGCGAGGAGTACGCCATGTCGGCGGCCACCCTGCCCTCGGCGTTCATGGGCGTCGCCTCCTCCATCAAGAACCAGGCCAGCTGCGGCTCCTGCTGGGCCTTCTCCACCATCGCCGGCCTGGAAGCGGCCATCATGTGGAAGGGCGGCCCGGAGTATGACCTGTCCGAACAGCACCTGGTCTCCTGCAACCCCTGGGGCTGGGGCTGCAACGGCGGCTTCTTCGCCTTCGACATGATCGACGCCGGCAACCCCTATTACCCCGGCGCCATGCCCGAGGCCTGCTTCCCCTACACCGCCCTCGATTCGGCCTGCTCGTATTGCGCCTCGCCCACCTGGTATCCGGCCGCCAACTGGGCCTACATCGCCACCAGCACCACCGTGCCCACGGTCGACGCCATCAAGACCGCCATCTACACCCACGGCTCGGTCTCGGCCGCCATCTATGTCGAGCGCTACTTCCAGGCCTACACCGGCGGCGTCATGACCTCCTGCAAGAAGAAGGTCAGTTCGGTCAACCACGCCATCATCCTCTGCGGCTGGGACGACGCCAAGGGCGCCTGGCGCCTGAAGAACTCCTGGGGCACCGGCTGGGGCGAGGACGGCTACATGTGGATCAAGTACGGCTGCAACCGCGTGGGCCACGGCGCCTGCTATTGCACCTACTGAGGAGCTGAAGGAACCGGGAACCGACCCGATCCGCTGGATGCAAACGGGCCCGCCCCGAAAGGGGCGGGCTTTTTTTTGCCCCGCGGGGCGATGTTGCAATAATCTTGTTTATTCTTTATGATGGCCGCATCACTTCAACAGGAGGTACATCATGGAAGAAAAGACCCATATCCCGGCCGACGTCCCCAGCGGGGCGGTCAACGAATACCTGAGCAACTACGACGAGATCACCCTGGGCTCGGGGCGGCTGATGCTCTTCGCCGGCGACCAGAAGATCGAGCACCTGAACGACGACTTCTACGGCGAGGGCATCGCCGCCGACGACGCCGATCCCGAGCACCTGTTCCGCATCGCCAACCAGGCCGAGATCGGCGTCTTCGCCACGCAGCTGGGGATGATCTCGCTCTACGGCAACGACTATCCCGACATCCCCTACCTGGTCAAGCTGAACTCGAAGACCAACCTGGTCAAGACGGCGCAGCAGGACCCGCTGTCGACGCAGATGATCGACGTGCGCCAGGTGGTCGAGTTCAAGAAGAACAGCGGCCTGAACATCCTGGGCGTGGGCTACACCGTCTACCTGGGCAGCGAGCACGAGACGCTGATGATCCGCGAGGCGGCGCAGGCTGTGCACTGGGCCCACCACCACGGGCTGATCACGGTGCTGTGGATCTACCCGCGCGGCAAGGCGGTCAAGGACGAGAAGGCGCCCGAGTTGATCGCCGGCGCCACGGGCGTCGCCGCCTGCCTGGGGACCGATTTCGTCAAGGTCAACTATCCCAAGAAGGAGGGGCAGAAGTCGGCCGAGATCTTCAAGCAGGCGGTCAAGGCGGCGGGCCGGACCAAGGTGGTCTGCGCCGGCGGCTCCAGCATGGACCCCAAGGGCTTCCTGCAGCAGCTGCACGACCAGATCTTCATCTCCGGGGCCATGGGCAACGCCACCGGGCGCAACATCCACCAGAAGCCGCTCGACGAGGCGGTGCGCCTGGCCGACGCCATCACCGCCATCACCGTCTACGGCAAGACGGCCGAGGAGGCCCACCGCGTCTACCTGGGCAAGGAGCCGCGCAACTGACGGCGGCCGCGCCCGGCGCGGGGCCTTGGATCAGCCGCCCCTGCCGGTCTCCAGCCTGTCGAGGGCTTTCTGCACCCGTTTCATGTCCCTGGCCAGCTCGTCGAGCTGCCCCTCGATGCGGGCGAGGCGTTCGTCCAAGGCGGTCATCCGGGACTCGATGGCCTCCGCTTTTTCGAGCACGTTGGCGGTCTGCTCGTAGAGGTCGGCCAGGGTGATGACGCGCGGCGCGTCGGCCCTGCGGATCACCTGGGCCTCGGCCGCGTTGTCGGCGACGAAGGCCAGCAGCGCGGCGCAGCAAAGCGCGGCCGCGGCGATGCGTTTCCAGTTCCGTTTCAGGCTTGTCATGGCTTGCCTCCTGGGGTTCCGGCCCATACCTAGCACAACGGCCGCCGCGATGCAACGGCCGGGCGAGGCTGGCGCGTCCGGCGCAGGATGACAGGGCGCTCTTGATTCAGTCTGTCAGCTCGAACGGCGCGTCGCTGTAGTCTTCCTGCGAGCCGTCGCCGGCCAGCAGACGGATCGAATACAGGTCGCCCGCAGCGGCCGTCCCGTTGGCGTGGCTGCCCACGGTCCAGGCGAACGTTCCCTGCGCGGCCGGCATCCCGGTCGCGATCTGCCCGATCTTGCCCCCCTTGCGGAACAGGATCAGCCGCACCGTCCCTGCGTAGCCGTTGGCGTTCCAGGTGATGTTCCGTGTCGTGCCCAGCTGCCAGCTCTCGCTGCCGTTGGGTGCGGTCACCTCCAGTTGCGCCGGCTCGGTCAGCGCCAGCCGGTAGTCGCTGGGATCGACGAGGGTGTTGTCCTGGCTGCGCAGGAAGAGGCGGTAGTCGGCGCCCTCGGGCGCCATGCCGCTGTCGTAGGTCTGGCCCACGGTCCAGGTGTAGGAGCCGTCGGCGGCCGGAATGCCGGTGGCGATGTTGCCGAACCGGGTCCCGCCCTTGAACAGCACCAGGCGCACCGTGCCCGTGTAGTTGACCGCGTTCCAGGCGATGGTTCTGGTTTCGCCCAGGTTCCAGCGCTCCCAGCCGTTGGGCGCCAGGAGGGTGAGGGAGGGTTCGGCCGGCGCCGACTGGCCGCTGAGCCATAGCTTGAGCGGAGGATTGCCCGTCCAGTTGGCCCCGTAGATGTCGGAATCGCCGTCGTTCTCGATGTCGGCGACGACCCCGTTGTGCAGGCCGCTGGCGGCCACCTCCTGCGCCTGCCAGGAGGTGCCCAGGCCGTCGGCGTTGAAGAGGATGAGCACCTTCCTGTCCGTCGTGGTGTGCATCTGGGCCAGGACGATGTCCTGGTCCCCGTCCAGGTCCATGTCGGCCCCCTGCAGGGTGTGGACGCCGCTCATGGAAGACAGGATCGTGGAACCGGTCCACTCGCCCGCGGGGTCGCCGGAAACCGGCCGCCACCAGCGAACGTCGGCCGTCCCCTCCGAACTCGAGTAGACGACGTCGCGCGCGCCGTCGCCGTCGAGGTCAATCGCCAGGGCCTTGAACGTGCCGTCGGCCGGGCCGATCTCGTGCTCCTGCCAGCTGGCCGGGGTGCGCGCCGCCGCGCCGCCCGGGTTTTCCAGCCAGGCGCCGCAGACGATCAGGTCCATGTCGCCGTCCTTGTCCAGGTCGTCCTGGCCCAGGCCCTCCGAGCCCAGGCTGGCGACAGCCAGGCCGACCTTGAGCCAGGCGCCTGCGGCCGTCCGGAAAAAGATCATGGCCTGGCCGCTCGAGCGCGTGGCGACGTCGAGCCTGCCGTCGCGGTCGTAATCGGCGGGCTTGACGTCCTTGCCCCAGCCGCCGACGCTGCCGATCACCCGGCGCTGCCAGAGGGCGCCGTCGGCGGGATCGCCACCCGGCCGCGGGTTCTCGAACCACAGCAGGTTGTCCGCCCCGTCGCCGTCGGGAACGACGATGTCCAGGTCGCTGTCGGCGTCGACGTCGGCCAGGGCGCCGTCGGTCGTGAACTCGACGGCTGGGACGGCGATCACGGTCTTGGCCCAGGAGGGGGCCCTGTACCAGTTCAGTTTTTCTCCCGGCATGCCGCCGATGACCAGGTCGGGCAGGCCGTCGCCGTCGATGTCGCCGGCCATCTTGCAGTCTCCGGCCATGCCGGCGTCGACCTCGACATAGGCGAGGGGGATGGTCTGGCCGTAGAGCGGGGAAACGGCCAGGGCGATCGCCAGCATTATGCGGCCGATGGGCAAGGGCTTCATGGGGTCACCTCCGCCGGCCAGCGGGCGCCGGGGCAGCCAGGTGAAAGTCTATCCAGGGAGAGCGAAAAGTCAACCCGACCGGTTGCCTTGTGCATTGACTATTGGCGCGGCCGGGGACACAATGGGTTCCACGGAGGCGCCCATGAACGGGGATGGAAGCTTGGAGCGGCGGCTGTGGCCGCTCAGGATCATCTGGATCGCGATGCTGGCGTCGCTGCCGGTCTATCTTGCGGCCGGGCTGCTGGCGGCCCCCTCGCTGCGGCCGCTGATGGACGCGGCGGACTTCTCGCTGCTGCGCAGGGTGCTGTACGCGCTCGCGGCCTTCACCCTGCTGGTCGTGGGCCGCGTCCGCAGGCTGGTCCTGGGCGCGGCGGGCGCCCCCTGCCGGGCCGGGGAAAGCCCGGTTGAAACGCGGCTGCCGCGCTACACGGCCGCGGTGGTCGTTTCCCTGGCCCTCTGCGAAAGCGTGGCCATCTACGGCCTGGTCCTGCATCTCCTGGGAAAGAAGCAGACGGAGCTTTTTTTATTCGTCGGCCTCGCCGCAGCGGCGATGGTCTATTTCCGGCCGAAGAGGGAGGACCTAGGCGCCTGAGCGCCCTGTCTGCAGGGCGCGCACCTGGGCGGCGGCCCCGGGCTGGCCCGCCAGCGGGCCGTCGTGGGGGTGGCGCTTGGAAACCGTCCTCCAGATGGCGATCAGCGCCTGCCGCACCGGCGCGCTGCGGAACCCCTCGTTCTGCCTGCGGATGGCGGCCTTGAAGTCAGCGGCGAAATCGCCGGGCGAAACCTTCTTGGCGCCCAGGCCGCGGGAGCGCAACCAGGCCACCCCTTCCAGGTGCAGGCGGTAGACGGCCTCGACGCCGGCGCCGGCGACGACCTGGCGGAACGCCCCGGGAGCGGCCGGCAGGGTGGCGCCGCGCGGGTCGGCGTTCGAGGTCAGGCCGCCGCGGAAGCCGTCGAGGATGGAGACGAAATCGAAGGCCGTCACCGCCGGCGCCGTGCCGGTGCGGAAAACGGTGGCATAGACCGGCTCGCTGGCGTGGACGAAGGGCAGGAGCACGACCGGCGGCTTGATCTCGACCCGGTACGGCGGCCCGGCCTCGAGGAAGCCCAGGGCCTTGATCTTTTCCGCGAGGCGGGCGAGGCTGGGGTCGAGCGGGCCGGCATGGGGAGCGAGGCCCACGTCGGCCGGCACGCTGGCCGCGATGGAGTAGACGACGAAGGCGACGAAGACAACGATCGCCGCGGCGACCGGCAGGACGGTGCCCAGCGGCCCCTTGGGCAGTAGGTTCTTGGGCGGATGGAACAGGAACCAGCCGATCAGCGCGCCGACAACGATGGGCAGGTACTTGGCGAGCGAGTCCTTCATGGCGTCCTCCAGCGCGGGAATGATAAGGGAGCGGCGCCGGATAATCAAGTTTGAACCGGGAGCATGGCGCACCCGGCAGGGCTCGAACCTGCAGCCTGCTGCTTAGAAGGCAGCTGCTCTATCCGTTGAGCTACGGGTGCCCGCTTGAGAATCGGGGCGAGTAGATTTGAACTACCGACCTCCTGCTCCCAAGGCAGGCGCGCTGACCAGGCTGCGCTACGCCCCGCTTGCCAGGGTTTCTACAGCTCGGAAATGTCTCTCCGCATCCGCTTGCGCATGCGCTTCTTGGCCTGGGCGGCCTTCAGGCGCTTGCGCTCGCCGGGTTTCAAGTAGACGCTGTGCTTCTTGATCTCTTTGATGATGGCTTCCATCTGCACTTTGCGCTTGAACCGGCGCAGGGCGCTTTCAAACGATTCGCCCTGGGAAAGCTCTACAAATGCCACGTGCGATCACACTCCTTTTTTTGTAAAATCATGACCGGTGAGACCATTATATACCCCATTTCATTGCCCAAGTCAAGGGAGAACGCCTTGGCCGCCGGCCGGGGAGGCAGGTCGAGTCAATAGCGGCGTCGCCCAGGCAACGCTCACCATTCCAGGGCCGACCGGCCGCGGATCGCGCCGCCTGGAACGGCCGACCCGCCCCGGCACCGCCGGGGCTCAGACAAAGGCCGCTCCGCCTGCGGCCGGCGCCGCTCCCAGGGCCGGGGCCCGGCCCTTCCGTTTCTTTCGCTTATGCCTGAGCCGCCGCCGCGGCTCAAACAGCGGCAAGGCATTAGTTCGTATGGTACAGGGAAGACACAGTGGAAAAGCTTTTTTTCAGGATTTTTTGCTTTTGCTAACGCCATCACTATCCCTTCACTTCTCCCCGGTTGCCTGCCGCGGCGAAAGCGGGTAAAATAAAAATATGGCCATGAAAATCGTGTTTCCTGTCGCCGGCGTGGGCACCCGCTTCCTGCCCGCCACCAAGGAGGTCCCCAAGGAGATCCTGCCGGTCATCGACAAGCCCCTGATCCAGTACGCCGTGGAGGAGGCGGTCGAGAGCGGCCTGGCCGACTTCATCTTCATCACCGCCCCGGGCAAGGAGGCCCTGGAGCGCCATTTCGCCCCCAACCCCGAGCTCGACGCCTTCCTGGAGCGCCACCGCAAGACCCGGCTCCTGGAGGGGCTGCAGCAGTATTACCGCATGAACTTCTCCTACATCCGCCAGGAACAGGCGCTGGGCTTCGGACACGCCGTCTCCCTGGCCGAGGCGGCGGTCGGCGACGAGCCCTTCGCCATCGCGCTGCCCGACGACCTGATCCTCTCCGAGCGGCCGGTGCTGGCGCAGATGATCGAGGTCTACGAGAGGTACCAGGCGCCGCTCATCGCCTTCATGAAGGTGCCGCGCGAGGAGGCGCCGCGCTACGGCATCGCCGCCGGCCCGCTGCTGGAGGAGCGCGTCTTCGCCATCGAGACGCTGGTGGAGAAGCCGGCGCTGGCCGAGGCCCCCTCCAATTACGCCGTCATCGGCCGTTACATCCTGACCCCCGACATCTTCCCGCTGCTCCGGCGCGGCCGCAAGGGGGCCGGCGCCGAGATCCAGCTCACCGACGCCGTGGTCGAGCTGATGCGGCAGCGCCGCGTGCTGGGCTATTTCTTCGAGGGCCGGCGCTTCGACGCCGGCACCACCCTGGGCTACATCGAGACGCTGGTCCACGTGGCCCTGCGCCGCGAGGACACGCGCGACTTCACCCGCCGGCTCCTGAGCGGCCTGGCCCGCGATGAAAAGCTATGAGACCTTCTCCACCACGGCCGACTCGGGGGTGCGCTGCAGCGGCAATGACTACGGCGAACTGTACGCCAACGCCCTGCGCGGCCTGAACCTGCTGCTGTTCGGAGCCAACCGTTGCCCCGGCCGCTCGGCCGAGCGCGTCCCCTTCCGCTTCCGCGGCGACGGGCCGGAGAGCGTGCTGGTGAACCTCCTGTCCGAGGCGCTGTACTGGGTCAACCAGCGGGGAAAGCGGGTCGCCGCCGTGCGCGTCCTGCGCGCCGGCCGCGACCGGATCGAGGCCGAACTGCTCCTGGCGCCGTTGCGGCGCAGGCCGCGCGCCGAGGTCAAGGCGGTCACCTACCACCGGCTGCGGGTGGAGGGGCGCGCCGGCGGCTTCCGCGCCGCGGTCGTCCTCGACACATGAGCGCCGGCGCCCGGAGCTTCGAGGAGATCGCCCCCTGCCGCTGGCGCCTTTCCCGGGCCGCCGACCGTTCCATGAACGCCGACGCCGAGGTCTTCGCCACGCGGGCCATCCTGCAGCAGGCGCTCGACGACGACGCCGTCTCGCAGGTGGTGAACGTCGCCTGCCTGCCGGGGCTGGTCGGCCGCTCGCTGGCCATGCCCGACATCCACTACGGCTACGGCTTCTGCATCGGCGGCGTGGCCGCCTTCCCGGCCGAGGACGGCATCGTCCTGCCCGGCGGCGTGGGTTACGACATCAACTGCGGCGTGCGCCTGCTGGCCAGCTCCCTGCCCAAGGCCGAGTTCGCGGCCGCGGCCGAGGCCATCGGCCGCGCCCTGCTGGCGCGCATCCCCACCGGGCTGACGCCGCGCGGCCTGCGGCCGCTGAACAAGCGCGAGTTCCAGCGCATCGCCGCCAACGGCGCCGCGGAGGCGATCCGGCATTTCGGCGGCGGCGACCCCGGCGACTCCGAGTTCATCGAGTCGGGCGGCCGCCTGCCCTTCGACGCCCCCGGCGCCCTGGGTCCGCGCGCCTGCGAGCGCGGCGCCGCCCAGCTGGGCTCGCTGGGGTCGGGCAACCATTTCATCGAGGTGCAGGAGGTGGAGGAGGTCTACGATGCGCGGGCGGCGGCCGTCTTCGGGCTGGAGCCGGGCCGCGTCGCGGTCATGATCCACACCGGCTCGCGCGGCTTCGGCCACCAGGTGGCCAGCGACTACATCGAGGCCTTCCGCCGCCGCAACCTGGCGCGCCTGCGCCTGCGCGACCCGCAGCTGGTCTACGCCGCCATCGCCTCGGCCGAGGGGCGCAACTACCTGCAGGCGCTCAACGCCGCCAGCAACTACGCCTGGGCCAACCGCCAGCTCATCCAGGAGGAGGTGCTGTCGGTCTTCGAGGAGGTCCTGGCCATGGGGCGGGAGAAGCTGGGGCTGAAGCTCGTCTACGACCAGGCGCACAACATCGCCAAGTTCGAGCGCCACGCGGTCTCCGGCCGGGAGCTCGAGCTGCTGGTCCACCGCAAGGGGGCGACGCGCGCCTTCGCCCCCGGCCATCCCGACCTGCCCGCCCGCTACCGCGAAACGGGCCAGCCGGTCCTGCTGCCGGGAAGCATGGGCAGCCGCTCCTACGTGCTGCGCGGGACGGCCGCCGGCGAGGAGGTCTCCTTCTCCTCCTCGGCCCACGGCGCCGGCCGCCGCCTGAGCCGCCACCAGGCGGTCAAGCTGGCCGACGGCGAGGACGTGGGCGAGCGCCTGGGCCGCGAGGGCATCCGTGTGTACAGCCTCTCGGCCCAGGGGCTGCGCGAGGAGATCCCCGAGGCCTACAAGGAGATCGACGACGTGGCCGAGGCCACGGCGGCGGCTGGGATCTCGGTCAAGGTGGCGCGTCTGCGGCCGCTGCTGGTGGTCAAGGGCTGAGCGGCCGGGCCGGCTGCGGGCGGCCCTCGCCAGCGATCGCGCCGCCGCGCACACGCACTTCGTAGACGATGTCGTCCATGCCGTTGCGCGCCAGCTGCACCGTGCACTCGGGCCAGCCCGGAGCCAGGCGCAGGGCGGCGTAATGAGCCACCGTTTCGAAGTTGCCGGCGTTCTTGGAATCGCCGCGGTAGACGATGACCACGCGCTTCTCCCCGTCCAGCGCCTTGATCTCCAGGAGGCCCTCGGTGTTCTTCAGGTAGCGCAGCGCCCCGGCCATCGAGCCGCCGCGCGCGGGGCCGCCGCCGGAGATGACCAGGGTGAAGAAGGCCAGCAGCAACAGGGCCACGCCTCCGGCGACGAGATAGGCCAGGCGGTTGGATCGGCGCTTCTGCAGGCGGCGGATCCTGCTCTTGAGCATGGCGGCGGCCTCAGGGGACCGCGACGTTGTCGAACACGTCGCGGACGATGTCGTCGCTGGTAAGCCCCTCGGCCTCGGCCTCGTAGCTGAGGATGACGCGGTGGCGCAGCACGTCGCGGCCCACGTCCTTGACGTCCTCGGGGGTGACGTAGCCGCGGCGGCGGATGAAGGCCAGCGCCTTGGCCGTCTCGGTCAGGTAGATGGAGGCGCGCGGCGAGGCGCCGAACTGGATCAGGTTCTTCAGCTTGGCGATCCCCGCCTCCTGCGGGAAGCGGGTGGCGTGGACGATCTCGATGATGTAGTCGCGGATGCGCTCGTCCAGGTAGACCATGCGGCAGGCCTGCTGCAGGCGGCCGAGGGCGGCCCGGTCCAGGACCGGGCGCAGCGGGATCTCGCCGCCGCCGGCCATGCGCCCGACGATCTCCTTCTCCTCCTCCTTCTGGGGGTAGGTGATCCTCACCTTGAGCAGGAAGCGGTCGATCTGGGCCTCGGGCAGGGGGTAGGTGCCCTCCTGCTCGATCGGGTTCTGCGTGGCCATCACCAGGAAGGGCCGGGCGATGGGGTGGCTCTCCTCGCCGATGGTCACCTGCAGCTCCTGCATGGCCTCGAGCAGGGCGCTCTGCACCTTCGCCGGCGCGCGGTTGATCTCGTCGGCCAGCAGCAGGTTGGTGAAGATGGGGCCGCGGCGGGTGCTGAACTCGGCGGTCTTGGGGTTGAAGACCAGGGTGCCGGTCAGGTCGGCCGGCAGCAGGTCGGGGGTGAACTGGATGCGCTTGAAGTCCAGATCGGTGACCCGGGCCAGGGTCTTGACGGCCAGCGTCTTGGCCAGGCCGGGGACGCCCTCCAGCAGGATGTGGCCCGAGGTCAGCAGGGCGATCATCATCCGCTCCAGGAGCTCCTTCTGGCCCACGATCACCTTGGCCATCTCGGCCAGGGTGCGCTCGACGGCCGCGCTCTCCTCCTTGATCTTCTCGTTGATGAAGGCCAGGTCCTGGGCCATGCCCTCCTCCTAGTAATGCTTCTGGCGGTAATCGGCGCCCATGATCTCGACGCTGCGCGCCATCTCGTACAGGCGGCTGCGGATGCGCAGGCCGATGCGCTCGCTCAGGGTCTCCTCGGCGCCGACCTTCTTGTCGAAGAAGTTGCTGGCGAAGAGGGTGACCCGGTTGTCGTTGTAGCGGCGGTTGATCAGGAAATAGATGTTGTCCTCGACCCAGGGGCTGGGGCGCGAGGAGCCGAGCTCGTCGAACAGCAGCAGCTCCACCCGCGCCAGGCGCTGGATCAGCTGGGCGATGGTCTCGAAATCGCGGCTGGCCGCGTCCTCGCCCGAACGCATCTCGCGCGTCAGGTCGTTCCAGTCGATGTAGGCCGCCTCGACCGCCTTGTCGCGGATCAGCTGGTTGCCGATGCTGCACAGCAGGCGGGTCTTGCCCACGCCGGTCGCGCCCTGGAACAGCAGCCCGGCGTCGACCGCCGGGTAGTCGGCGACGAATTTTTCGGCCGCCTTGCGCGCCTTGGCCTGGGAAGGGCTCGCCTTGTCGGGGAAATAGCTCTTGAGCTCGGTGCCCAGGAAGCGGGGCGGGATGTTGGCGCCGCCGGCGCGCAGGGCCTGCGCCCCCTCGCGGCGGCAGGAGCAGGCGCGGGCGAACTCGCGGCCTTCGGCGGTGACCAGCACCCAGCCGCTGTCGTGGCAGATCGGGCAAAGGGGTCCCATCAGTTCAGCGCTCCATAGATGCCCTGCTTGCGCAGCTGGCTCTTCAGCTTGGCCAGGGCCTTGATTTCGATGCGGCGGATGCCCTCGGGGCTCATCTTCAGCTGCTTGGCGATTTCGCGCAGCTTCAGCGGCTCCTCGCCGCGGAAGCCGTAGCGCAGGCGGATGATCTCGGCCTCGCGGGCGGTGAGCTTGCCGATGTCCTCGCGCACCAGGTCGCGGACCGAGCTGCCGATGAGGATGTCCTGGGGGTCGACGACCGAGTCGTCGGGCAGGAAGGTGGTCAGGCTCGAATGGTTGTCGTCGCCCAGGCCCTTGTCCAGCGAGATGATCTCGTCGGGGACGGCCAGCATGACCTTGACCTTCTTTTCCGGGATCCCCAGCGCCTCGGCCAGCTCCTTCTCGCTGGGGTGGCGCTTCAGCTTCTTGCTCAGCCGGAAATAGGCCTTCTTGAAGTTGAGGTAGTCGTTGTAGAAGATGTCGGGCAGCGAGATGAGGTTTTGGTTCTTGGAGAGGTAGCGGCGGATCTCGCTGCGCACCCACCACAAAGCGTAGGTGAAGAAGCGGTTCTCGCGCTTGAGGTCGAACTTCTTCAGCGCCTCGATCAGCCCCTTGTTGCCCTCGTTGATCAGGTCCAGGAAGTTGTCGCCCTTGAAGTAGTATTTCAGCGCCTCGCGCACCACCAGGCGCTGGTTGGCGACGATGATGGCGCGGAAGGCCTCCTCGTCGCCGTTCTTGGCGCGGACGATGAGCTCGCGCTCCTCCTCGGGGCCGAGGATCTTGATCTTCTTGATGCGCTGGAAGTAGAGGTTCAGGGAATCCAGCGACTCGCTATGTTTCCTTTTTTTCATCCTGGAACAGGGCCACGGGTGGCGACTCGAACTTGACCAGGGCGTTGCGCCGTTTCTGCTCGAACACCTCTTCCCGGCCGACGAAAAACTCCTGCTTCAGCTCCTCCAGGAACAGCGCGAAGTCGCGCTGCATCTTCTCCATCTTGTCCTTCATGTTGAGGATGATCTCGATGCCGGCGAGGTTGACCCCCATCTCGCGCGTCAGGTTGAGGATGAACTCCAGCTTCTTGAGGTCGCCGTCGCTGTACATGCGGGTGTTGCCCTTGCTGCGCGAGGGGATCAGCAGCCCCTCGCGCTCGTAGAGCCGCAGCGTCTGCGGGTGGAGGCCGTACTTGCTGGCCACCGCCGAGATGAAGTAGGTCTTCTCCTTCATGAGCGCAGCTCCTCGCGCGGGTCGTAGGGCGCCGTCCGCTCGATCTCCTTGAGCATCTCGCGCACCTTGAGGTCCTTGGTCGGCGGCGGCACGATGCGCACCAGCACGTACAGGTCGCCGTGCTCGCGCGTCTTGGGGTTGAGGACGCCCTTGCCCTTCAGGCGCAGGCGCTGGCCCGAGGCGGTCCCGGGGGGCACCTTGAACATCGTGGAGCCGTCCAGGGTGGGGATCTCGATCTTGGCCCCCAGCGCCGCCTCGGCGTAGGTCAGGGAGAGGGTCATTTCCAGGTCGTGGCCGTGGCGGCGGAAGATCTTGTGCGGGGCGACGTGGATGGTGATGATCAGGTCGCCATCGGGCCCGCCGTTGCGGCCGGCGTTGCCCTTGCCGGCGATGCGCACCTTGGAGTCGTTGTCCACGCCGGCCGGGATGCGCACGCGCAGGCGGGCGACGGTCTCCACCCGCCCGTCGCCGCCGCAGGAACGGCAGGGGGCCCCGGGCAGCACGCCGCTGCCGCCGCAGCTCGGGCAGACCGAGCCGAACTTCATGAAGCCCGACTGCTTCTGCACGCGCCCGCGGCCGCCGCAGGCGGGGCAGGTCGTCTGCTTGGATCCGGCGTCGATGCCCTTGCCCTTGCAGGCCGGGCAGGGCTGCTTGTGGCTGACCTGGATGGTGGTCTCGAGGCCGTTGGCCGCGTCCAGGAAGCCGAGGTTCATGGAATAATGCAGGTCCTCGCCGCGCTCCGGCTCCCGGCGCCCGCCGGGGCGCCTGCCGGAGCGGGCGCCGGCGTCGCCCAGGTTCCCGAAGATGGTCTCGAAGATGTCGCCGAAGGAGCTGCTGCCGCTGCTGCTGAAATCGAAGCCTTCGAAGTCGCCGCCGCGGCCCGCCTTGCCGCCCGAGAAGCCCGGGCCGGGGCCGCCGCGGGCGCCCAGCGAGCCGTAGAGGTCGTACTGCTTCTTTTTCTCGGGGTCCTTCAGCGTCTCGTGGGCCTCGTTGATCTCCTTGAACTTCTGCTCGGCCGCCTTGTCACCCGGATTCAGGTCGGGATGGTATTTCCGCGCCAGCTTGCGGTACGCCTTCTTGATGTCGCTGATGCTGGCGTTCTTGCCCACTCCCAGGATTTCGTAGTAGTCCCTCATAAGGGAAATATTACATGCAGACGCTGAAAAATGCAACCAAGATCAGTACCCCGCAGTGGACCTTCTCGCGTCACTTCGGTGGGGCTTCCGTGGGTCTCGGCGCCGCTCACCACTCCGGGACCGACCGTCCGCGTTTCGCATCGATTCCAATGGCCGGCGCGCCTTTCCATCGCAGTTTGACGATTGGAACGGCATCTCCTATAATGGTTGAAAAGGCTGAAAAGAGCGGCATGATCGGAAAAAAAGAGCAGAAGGAGCTGGCGGCCGGTGTCGGGAAAGGCAAGGTGTTCACCGACCCCGAGTACCTGCTGACCTACTCCTACGATGCCACGGGCATGGAATGCCTTCCCGACGCCGTGGTTTTCGCCGAGAGCGAGGATGACGTCGCCGCCACCCTCGCCTTCTGCCGCAACCACTCCCTGCCGCTGGTGCCGCGCGGCGCCGGGGTCGGCTACAGCGGCGGCGCCCTCGCCGTCCACGGCGGGGTGGTGCTGGTCTTCACGCGCATGAACCGCCTGCTGCGCCTCGACCGCGAGAGCATGCTGGCCGTGGCCGAGCCGGGCCTGGTCACCGCCGACCTGCAGGCGGCGGCGGAAAAGGCCGGACTGTTCTATCCCCCCGACCCGGCCAGCCTCAAGACCTCGACCATCGGCGGCAACGTCGCCGAGAACGCCGGCGGCCCGCGCTGCTTCAAGTACGGGGTCACCGCCAACTACGTCCTGGGGCTGGAGGCCTTGCTGATGAGCGGCGACAAGGTGCGCCTGGGCGCCGAGACGATCAAGAACGTCGCCGGCTACGACCTGAAGTCGCTGATCGTCGGCTCGGAGGGGACCCTGGCCGTGGTGACGCGGGCCACCCTGCGCCTCATCCCGCTGCCGCCGGCGCGCCGCCTGTTCCGCCTCGACTTCGCCGGCCTCGCCGCCGGCGCCCGCTTCGTACGGCGCGTCATTCAGGCCCATGTCCAGCCCTCGGTGCTCGAGTTCATGGACCGCAGCTCGCTGCAGGCCGTGTACGCCCACCGCAACCTGCCGCTCGACGACCGGCTGCGCGCCGCGGTGCTGGTCGAGGTCGACGGCAGCCCGGCCGAGGCGGCCGAGCGCGAGGCGTTGCTGGAGGAGGTGGTCGCCGAGGTGCGCCCGCTGCAACGCCTGCGGGCGGAGAGCGCCGCCGAGCAGGACGAGTTGTGGGAGACGCGGCGCGCCGTCTCGCCCGCCATAGCCAAGCTGAAGCCGAAAAAGATCAACGAGGACATCGTCGTTCCCGGCGGCCGCATCCCCGAAACGGTGGAGTTCATCGACGCCCTGGCCGCCGAGCTGGGCCTGTGCATCGTCCTTTTCGGCCACTTCGGCGACGGCAACATCCACACCAACCTGATGGTCGATCCCGCCGACGCCGACGAGATGCGCCGGGTCGATATCGCCCTCGACCGCATCTTCCGCCGCGTGGTCGAGGTCGGCGGCACCATCTCGGGGGAGCACGGCATCGGCCTGAGCAAGAAGCCTTTCCTGGGCTACCAGTTCGGCCCTGCCGAGATCGAGCTCCTGCGCGGCGTCAAGAGGGCCTTCGATCCCTTGAACCTGCTCAATCCGGGGAAGATCTTTTGACAGCACTCCTGAGTGATCGTGATCGTGGCGGTGTCGGTGGAAGCCAGAAACAACGATACGAGCACTCAATGCCGGCATGATGTTTTGCCACGAACTCCGTGACGAGTGACGGGGAACCGCCTTTGCGCGGCCGGATGCCGTCCCTCCCTTGTCACGGGTTGCTTGTCACGTGTCACGTAGGCCGGTCTCAAGCCCTGGATGAACCTTTTCCCGTCGGCATTCGTTCTACTTTCCTAGAGAGGGACAGCATGATGAAAAAAGCGTTGTTTCCGGCCCTGGCCGCGTCGCTGCTGGCGCTCTGCGCCTGCGACGTCGGCGTCAACCGCAGCCGTTCGCTCGCCGACGGCGGCCGCAGCGGCGGCATGAGCACGGTCAACGGCGGCATCCGCGTCGGGGCCGGCTGCACGGTCGAAGGCGGCTGCCGCACGGTCAACGGCGGCATCCGCGTCGGCGACCATTCCCGGGTCGAGGACCTGAAGACGGTCAACGGCCGCATCGCCGTCGGCGCCGGGGTCCGGGTTGACGGCGACGCCGAGACGGTCAACGGCTCCTTCAGCGCCGGCGCCCGCAGCGAGGTCCGCGGCCGGGTGGCCACGGTCAACGGCCGCATCGAGCTGGACGGAGCCGCGGTGAACCACGACGTGGCCACGGTCAACGGCGACGTCCTGCTCCGCGACGGCAGCGTGGTGCGCGGCGACATCGTCATCCGCGGCCGCAGCGGACCCTTCTCCGGCATCCGCCGCCTGGAGATCCGCCTCGAGGGCGGCTCGCGGGTCGAAGGCGGCATCGACGTGCGCGACCCGGGCAGCGACGTGACGGTCTACATCGGTAAGGACTCGCTGGTCAAGGGCGAGATCCGCAACGCCAAGGTGATCAAAGAATAGGCACGCGGCGTACGGAGCACGGGATACGGTTTACGGAGAAGGCAATTTCGTGAATTCATTCCGTTAGGGCTGTTACCGTACGCCGTCTGCCGTACGCCAAGTTCAGGTCTTGGTCTATCCTGCAAATAGCGTATGGGTTGAGTATCCCGGGTCCGACGTCAGGTTCACCCCCAGCTTGCGCAGTCCGGCCTCGTCCCCCGGCGTGGGCATGTGGGTGATGTGCACCTCGCAGTTGCGCAGCTCGGGCAGCTTCTCCACGGCGGCCTGGGCGGCGGGATTGGCGCTGGCGGAGATCCCCAGGGCGATCAGCGTCTCGTCGAGGTTCAGGCTCGTCTCGCGCCCCTTCAGCACGTCCTTCTTCAGCCGGCCCAGCGACTCGGTGATGCTCGGCGGCATCAGGTGCATGCCGTCGGGGATGCCGGCCAGCCGCTTGGCGGCGTTGAGGATCAGGCTGGAGGCGGCGTGCATCAGCGGCGAGTTCTTGCCGGTGACGATCGTCCCGTCGGGCAGCTCGATGGCGGCGCCGACGTAGATGCCGGCGTGGCCCTTGCCGCGCTGCTGGGCCTCGCCGGCCGCCTCGCGCGCCGGAGCGACGACGATCCGGTCCTCCTCGCTCACCCCCAGGTTCTCCATGAACAGGCGCAGACGCTCCACCGTGTCCTTGTCGGCCACGCCCATGGCGTATTCGCACTGGGCACGGAAGCAGCGGCGGATGACCTCCTGGGTGGCCGCCTGGCGCACGGCGCCGTCGTCGTAGATGCCGAAACCGGCGCGGTTGACCCCCATGTCGGTCGGCGAGCGGTAGGCCAGCGGGTTGCCGGCGATCTTCTCCAGGATGCGCCGCAGCAGCGGGAAGGCCTCGATGTCGCGGTTGTAATTGACCGCCTTGACGTTGTGCGCCTCGAGGTGGAAGTGGTCGATGAGGTTGATGTCCTTCAGGTCGGCGGTGGCGGCCTCGTAGGCCACGTTCACCGGATGGTTCAGCGGCAGGTTCCAGATGGGAAAGGTCTCGAACTTGGCATAGCCCGAGCGCACGCCGCGGCGATGGTCGTGGTACAGCTGCGACAGGCAGGTGGCCAGTTTCCCCGAGCCCGGCCCCGGGCCGGTGACCACCACGATGGGCTTGGCCGTCTCGATGTGCTCGTTGGCGCCGTATCCCTCCTCGCTGACGATGGTGTCGATCTCGGTGGGGTAGCCCTTGGTGAAGCGATGCGCATAGACGCGGATGCCGCGGCGCTCCAGCTTGTTCTTGAAGGCGGTGGCGGCGGACTGGCCTTCGTAGCGGGTGATGACCACGGCGCGCAGGGGAATTCCCCAGACGGCCAGGTCGTCGATGAGCTTCAGGGCGTCGGCGTCGTAGGTGATGCCGAAATCGGCGCGCACCTTCTTGCGCTCGATGTCGCCGGCGTAGATGCACAGCAGCACGTCGGTCTGCTCCCGTAGCCCCTGCAGCAGGCGCATCTTGACGTTGGCATCGAAGCCGGGCAGCACGCGGGCGGCGTGGTAGTCGTAGAGCAGCTTGCCGCCGAACTCCAGGTAGAGCTTGTCGCCGAAGGCGCGCACCCGCTCCAGAATGGCCGCCGACTGCTCGCGCAGGTACTTCTCGTTGTCGAAGCCGGCCGCCTTGGCCATGGGCATCGCGCTGGGGCGGCGGGGGCTACTTGTCCAGGGCGATGGCCTGGCCTAAGACCTCGACCCTCTTGGCGAACTCCTCGAACTTGTCGAAGGAGAGGTTGATCCCCTTCTTGGTCGGCGCCCACTCGCCCGACTCGGCCTGGAACCAGGTGCGCACGCTGAAGTACTTCTTGCCCTTGAACGTGGAAATAGAGAAGATGAGCTTCTGGGTGGCGTTCATCTCCATGAATCCCAGGTTGAGCGACTCGTCGTTCTCCTTGAGAAAATCGGGCTCCTCGATCTCCAACTGCTTCCGCACCGCCTGTTTCAACTCGCTGAATTCCATGTTGTTCTCCTGGTTGACGTCTAT
Organism: uncultured Clostridia bacterium; assembly: GCA_964628035.1. Lineage (GTDB taxonomy): Bacteria > Acidobacteriota > Aminicenantia > UBA2199 > UBA2199 > UBA2199. The sequence goes on from CAZVPI010000001.1 coordinate 442,338, forward strand.
TTGTCCTTGAGGGTCTGCGTGAAGAGCTCCTCCGCCTTTTTTTTCTTGGCCTGCTCCAGCGACCGGGCCTGGGAAAAGCGCTCGTCGACCGCCTGCCGCTTCTGCTTCTCCTTGTCCAGCAGGTCCTCCAGAGAGGAGTGGACCTTCCTTTCGCTGCGCTTGTGCTGCAACACCTGGCGCGTCTCGGCGTCGACCCACAGGCTGGCATGGCAGACGGGGCACTGGATCTCGATCGGATCGGGCATGGGGCGATTCTAAACCATCGCGGCCCCGATTTCAATAAGGAAAAACATAGATGCCGGCGGGGACTTGCCCCGCCGGCCATTGGATCCCCGATAGCGGGGCAAGATGCCCCGTTGATCGGGGTTCGAGTGTCGCCGGCGGGAAGATTGACACGCCCGGGGATTTGCGGCAAAATAGGCGAAATGGCCGACTGGAAAGAAGGAATGCCTCCCGTGGTCCGCTTCGCCCCCTCGCCGACCGGCTACCTGCACGTAGGCGGCGCCCGCACCGCCCTCTTCAATTTCCTCTTCGCCCGCCACCACCGGGGCACGTTCATCCTGCGCATCGAGGACACCGACCAGAAGCGCTACCAGCCCGAGGCCCTGGCCGAGATCTTCGCCAGCCTGAGGTGGCTGGGCCTCGACTGGGACGAGGGCCCCGAGACCGGCGGCGGCCGCGGCCCCTATTTCCAGTCGCAGCGCACCGCCCTGTACCGCGAGCACGCCGGGCGGCTCCTGGCCGCCGGCAGCGCCTACCGCTGCTTCTGCAGCGAGGAGCGGCTGGCGGCGCTCCGCCGCGAGCAGGAACAGGCCAGGATGGCCCAGGGCTCCGGCTACGACCGCCGCTGCCGCTCTCTCGACGCGGCGGAGGTCGAGCGGCTGCTTACGGCGGGAACGCCCCATGTCGTGCGCCTGAGGGTTCCGGACGGGCGTGTTGTCTCCTTCCACGACCTGATACGCGGCGACATCGCCTATGACAGCGCCGAGCTCGACGACCTGGTGCTGCTCAAGTCGGACGGTTTCCCCACCTACCACCTGGCCAACGTGGTCGACGACCACCTGATGGGCGTCAGCCACGTCCTGCGCGGCGACGAGTGGATCGCCTCCACGCCCAAGCACATCCTGATCTACGAGGCCAGCGGCTGGACTCCGCCGCTTTTCGCCCACATGCCGGTGATCTTGGCACCCGACGGCGGCAAGCTCTCCAAGCGCCGCGGCGCCGCCTCGGTCATGGACTACCAGCGCGCCGGCTTCCTGCCCGAGGCGCTGCGCAATTTCCTGGCCCTGCTGGGCTGGGCGCCGGGCGATGAACGGGAAATCATGACCTTGGATGAGCTGGTCGCCGCCTTCACCCTCGACCGCGTCCAGGCCAAGGCGGCCGTCTTCGACGAGACGAAGCTGGAGTGGATGAACGGCGTCTACCTGCAGAAGCGGACGGCCGCCGAGCTCCTGGGCGACGTGCTGCCCCTGTGGCGGGAGCACGGCGTTCCCGAGGCCGATCTCGCCGACCGGGAGCGCCTGGAGCGGATCGTCGACTTGTTCCGCGCACGCAGCAAAAAGATCGGCGAAATCGCCGACCAGGCGGTCTATTTTTTCCGCGACCCCGTGGGCTACGAGGAGGGGGCGGCGAAGAAGCATTTCAAGCCCGAAGCGCTTCCCCTGCTCGACGCCCTGCTGGAGCGGCTCGCGGCCCAGGAACCGTTCAGCACCCCCGCGCTGGAGGCCCTCTTCCGCCGCCTGGCCGGGGAGCTGGGCGTTTCGGCCGGCAGGTTGATCCACCCCGCGCGGCTGGCGGTCAGCGGCGTCAGCTTCGGCCCCGGCCTGTTCGAGATGCTGGAGGCGCTGGGCCGGGAGGCCGTCCTGCGCCGGCTGCGGCGGGCGCGCGGGCACATCGCCTCGCGGGCCTGAGAGGAAACCATGGCACCCGAAGACAACACCCCGGTCCTGAACTTCATCCGCGCCATCGTCGAGGCCGACATCCAGGCCGGCAAGAACGGCGGCCGCGTGCACACGCGCTTCCCCCCCGAGCCCAACGGCTACCTGCACATCGGCCACGCCAAGTCGATCTGCCTCAACTTCGGCCTGGCCCGCGACTACCAGGGGCTGTGCAACCTGCGCTTCGACGACACCAATCCGGGCAAGGAGGACGTCGAGTACGTCGACTCGATCATGGACGACGTGCACTGGCTTGGCTTCGACTGGGGCGACCGCCTCTTTTTCGCCTCCGATTATTTCGACAAGCTCTATGAATACGCCGAACACCTCATCACCCACGGCAAGGCCTACGTCTGCTCGCTGAGCGCCGACGAGATACGCGCCTACCGCGGCACCCTGACCGAGCCGGGCAGGAACAGCCCCTGCCGCGAGCGGCCGGCTGCCGAGAGCCTCGACCTCTTCCGGCGCATGCGCGCCGGCGAGTTCGCCGACGGCGCCTACGTGCTGCGGGCCAGGATCGACATGGCCTCGCCCAACCTCAACATGCGCGACCCGGTGCTCTACCGCATCCGCCGCGAGAGCCACCACCGCACCGGCGACCGCTGGTGCATCTACCCCATGTACGACTATACCCACCCCATCTCAGACGCCCTGGAGGGGATCACCCACTCGATCTGCACCCTGGAGTTCGAGGACCACCGCCCGTTCTACGACTGGGTGCTCGACAACCTGCCCGTCCCCTGCCACCCGCAGCAGATCGAATTCGCCCGCCTGAACCTCAACTACACGGTTATGAGCAAGCGCAAGCTGCTGGAGCTGGTGGAAAAGGGCTTCGTGCGCGGCTGGGACGACCCGCGCCTGCCGACCCTCGCCGGGTTGCGCCGCCGCGGCTATTCGCCCGAGGCCATCCGCGCCTTCGCCGAGACGGTCGGTGTGGCCAAGCGCGAGAGCATGGTCGACATGGCCTTGCTCGAGCACTGCCTGCGCGAGGACCTGAATCGGCGCGCCCTGCGGCGCATGGCCGTGCTGCGGCCGCTCAAGGTCGTCCTCAGCAACTATCCCCAGGGCAGGGTGGAGGAGGTCGACGCCGAGAACAACCCCGAGGATCCCGCCGCCGGCACGCGCAAGCTGCCGTTCAGCCGCGAGATTTTCATCGAGCAGGACGATTTTCGCGAAGACCCGCCCAAAAAGTTCTTCCGCTTGTCGCCTGGAAAGGAGATCCGCCTCAAGCACGCCTACTACATCCGCTGCGACGAGGTGGTCAAGGACGCCCAGGGCAACATCGTCGAGCTGCGCTGCAGCTACGACCCCGAGTCGCGCGGCGGCTGGACCAAGGACGGCCGCAAGGTGCTGGGCACCTCGCACTGGGTCTCGGCGGCCCACGCCGTCGACGCCGAGGTGCGGCTCTACGACAAGCTCCTGTCGGTCCCCGACCCGGCGGCCGAGAAGGAACAGAAGGATTTCAAGGAATACCTGAACCCGGGCTCGCTGGAGATCCTCAGGGGTTGCAAGGTGGAGCGCTCGCTGGCCGGGGCCAGGCCGGGCGAATACTACCAGTTCCTGCGCCAGGGCTACTTCTGCGCCGACCCCGACTCCACCCCCGAGCTGCCCGTCTTCAACCGCAGCGTCACCCTGCGCGACACCTGGGCCAGGATCGAGAAATCGCAGGGAGGCGGATGAGGCGGGTTCTCTCCGGAATTCCCCTCCCTGCTTGGAACGGATGGAAGTCCAGGCGATGAGCCGTTCTCCAAAGGCGGCGTGTAGGAGGAATAGGCATGGGAGACAGGCGTGGCGAAAAGATCGGCTGGGTGGGCGGCTGGCTGGGAGGCTATCTCTGGGTGCTGGTCCTGGCCGTGATGTTCCTGTTCCAGGGCAAGGGCAGGGAGGGGATGGTCGGCCTGGCCCTGGCCGGGCTGGGCGCTTTCTACATCCATTCCTGCGCGCCCTGGAGAAATCCCGCCACTCCCTACTGGCGGCTGATGATCCGCCTCTACGCCGTCCTGCTGTCCGCTGCCGCCTGGGCCGTCTGGGCCTTCGGCGGCTGGCAGGGCAGCGGCCTCAATGCCTGGTTCCTCCTGCTGTTGCTTCCCGTGCTGTCGCCTTTCTTCACCCTGGGACGCCGGACATGGGAGCGGATCGAGAAGAGAGAGTAGCACGGAAGAAGCGTTAGTGAAGGCAAAAAAAAGATCTTTTTGTGGATCCCTTGATTCCGAAAGGCCCTGCAGGTTCATGGGCTCGGCTTGGTTGCGACTGCCACGATAACTTGCAAGGCAGGTTTCTTTACTTGGCGCCGTTCACTTGCTAAAATGTCTCTGCGCCAGGCAGGAGGAGACGAGGGCCGATGTTCATCCCCTTGAAGGACTACAACCCGACCCGGCGCCCGGCCGTCGTTGTCGCCCTGATCATCCTGCTGAACGCCTGGGTCTTCCTGCACCAAAGCTATTTCTCGCGAAGCCACCTGGCAGAACCCCTGCGCGCCACGGGGCTTGAGCCGCTGGCCTGGCCGTCGAGCCTGGAGTACCACCTGGTCAGGGACGGGCTGGTGCCGGCCGAGCTGGCCCAGGGGCGAAGCTTGGAAGTCCCGGTCGGCCGCGACCGCGCCGGGCGCCTGGTCTCCTTCCAGCGCCGCTCCTCGCCGCCGCTCACCCTGCTGAAATCCCTCTTCATGCACGGCTCCTGGCTGCACCTGCTGGGCAACATGCTCTTCTTGTGGATCTTCGGCAACAACATCGAGGACCGGCTGGGACGGACCCGGTTCGTCGCGTTCTACCTGCTGTGCGGCGTCGGCGCCAGCCTGGCCCATGTCGCCTTCAACCTGAATTCGCTGGTGCCGGTCATCGGCGCCAGCGGCGCCGTGTCGGGCGTGATGGGCGCCTACCTGGCACTCTATCCCGCGGCGCGCGTCCGCACCCTTTTCTTTTTTCTCTTCTTCGTCACCACGATGGACGTCCCGGCCGCGGTGTTCCTGGGCGTCTGGTTCCTGTTCCAGTTCCTTTCGGCCGGCGGCGGCTCGGGCATCGCCTGGCTGGCCCATGTCGGCGGCTTCATCCTGGGCTTCCTGCTGGTGGAGCTTTTTTCCGCAGGCCGGGGGACGGCGGTTGCCGCCGTCCCCTGAGCCGATTTCCGCAAGGAGGATTCGATGCAGAAGCAGGTCGTGCAATCCGATTCGGCGCCCAAGGCGCTGGGGCCCTACTCGCAGGCCGTCCGCTGGGGAAGCCTGCTTTTCCTCTCGGGGCAGGTCGGGATCGACCCGGCCACGGGCAAGCTGGTCGAGGGCGGGGTGGAAGCCCAGGCCCGCCAGGTCTTCCGCAACCTGGAGGCGGTGCTGGCCGCCGCGGGCATCAACTTGCGCCGCGTCCTGAAGACCACTGTCCTGCTCAAGGACATGGCCCATTTCCAGGCGGTGAACCGCGTCTATGCCGAGCTCGTGCCGCCGCCCTTTCCGGCCCGGGCCGCCTTTGCCGTCAAGGACCTGCCCCTGGGGGCCGAGGTCGAGATCGAGGCCATCGCGGCCATGATGGAATAGGCGCAGGCAGCGCCGCGCGCCCTGGAACGTGCTGCGGGCTCAGGGCCTTTGGGTCGACGACCCCTGCCAGGGGCGGACCCTGCTCCATGGGGTCGACTGCCATCTGCAGCCTGGGAAGGTCGCGGTGCTGCTGGGGGCCAGCGGCGCCGGCAAGACCCTCCTGGCCCGCGCCCTATGCGGCATGCTGCCCGCCGGTTTGCGCCTGGGCCAAGGCGCGGTTTTCTTCCGCGGCCGCCGGATGGCCGCCAACGACTGGACGGGCGTGCGCGGCCGCCAGGTCTTCTATGCCCCGCAGAACGCGGCCGCCAGCTTCAATCCCGTCCTGCCCCTGGGGCGACAGGTCCGCGAATGCGCGGTCGCCTGCGGCGGCCCTGACCTGGAAACGCTCCTGGAACGGCTGGGAATTGCCGATCCCCGGCGCATCCTGCGCTCCTATCCCCACGAACTGAGCGGCGGCGAGTGCCAGCGCTGCCTGCTGGCCATGGCCCTGGCCAGCGGCGCCGGCACCCTGCTGCTCGACGAGCCCTTGGCCGAGATCGATCCCGACGCCCAGGACGATTTCATCCGCCAATTGCGGCAATGGCAGCTGCGCCGGGAACTGACCGTGCTTCTGGTTTCCCACCACCTGGGCTTCGTCCGCCGCGTCGCCGATGCCCTGCACGTCCTGGCCTCCGGGCGCATGGTCGCCTGCGGCGCCGACGCCCGGTCGCTGGCCGCCTCGGGCCATGCCGACGCCATGGAGATCGCCCGCGCCCTGGAGGGGAAGTGACGCCGGCGCGCTTCGCCCTGCGCGGCGTCGGCAAGACCTTCCCTTGCCGCGGCGGCGGCAGGCTGACCGCCCTCGCCGGCGTCAGCCTCGACCTGCGGGAGGGCCAGGTCCTTGCCCTGACCGGGCCGTCGGGGGCGGGCAAGACGACGCTGGCCCGCATCCTCCTGCGCTTCGCCGAGGCCGAACGCGGCGAAGTCCTGTACCAGGGGCGGCCCCTGGCTCAGGCGCCGGCCAGCGAATTCCGCCGCGGCAACCAGATGGTCTTCCAGAATCCGCTGCAGGCGGTCAACCCGGTTTTCACCGTGGCCCGCATCATCGCCGAGCCGCTGCGCTCCCTGAAGGTCTGCGGCGCGGCGGCCGCCGGCGAGCGGATCGCGGCGGCCATGGACATGCTGGAGCTGCCGGCCGCGCTCGCCGCGCGCCTGCCCCGGGAACTCTCCGGGGGCGAACTGCAGCGCGTGGCGCTGGCCCGGGCCCTGGTCCTGGAGCCCGCGTTCCTGGTCCTTGACGAGCCGTTTTCGGCCCTCGACGACCTGACGGCCGTGCGCATCGTGAGGCTGCTCAGGGGCATTCTGCGCCGCCAGCGCCTGGGCGCGCTTTTCATCAGCCACCACCCGGGGCACATTCGCGAGCTGGCCGACAGCCAGAGCGTAATGGAGAAGGGCGGGCTGGCCGCGGGCGATGAGCCTCGCCGGACGCTGACCTCAGCGGCCCGGGAGCTCCAGAAATTTTAATTTACATGGAGATTCTTTTCTTGGTCTGATATACAATGATCAGGGATTGTTTTCAAAGGAGGTGGACTATGATAAAAAAGAAAACCCGCCTTTTGGGCGCCGTGCTGGTCTTCACTTTGCTGGCCCTTCCCGGTCTGGGCGCGGACAACAAGCGGGCGCCGGTCGGTCCCGATCCGGTGGCCACGATGATGGTCGGGGCCTACAGCATCGACTGGCTGCCCAAGGCCAGCGCCGAGGCCCTGCGCCTGAACGTCTCGGGCCCAGAGGGCTTTTACTGGACGAAGATCTTCCCCAAGGGTACGCGGCCGCAGTTCTCTGTCAGCGACATCAGCGGCCCGTGCCTCGACGGGCAGTACGTCTATGAGCTGACGGCCCTGCCCTTTGCCCAGACGCGCAGCCGCGGCGAGGGCGAACCGGAATCGGTCCAGCCCGCCCCGCCCGTCCTGAACCAGGTGGGCAGCTTCCGCGTGCAGGGCGGCTCCTTCCTGTCGATGAACCTTAGCGAGGGTCCGGGACGGGCGCTGGACGTGGTCCATGCCGACGACGTGATCATCACCGGCAGCCAGTGCGTCGGCTTCGACTGCCTGACCGACGGCACCGAGGACTTCGGCTACGACACCATCAAGTTGAAGGAGAACAACCTGCGGTTGTTCTTCGACGACACGTCGACATCGGTGGGCTTCCCGGCCAACGACTGGCGGATCACCGCCAACGATTCGGCCAGCGGCGGCGCCAACTACTTCGCCATCGAGGACGCCACCAACTCCAAGACGCCGTTCAAGATCGAGGCCAATGCCCCCACCAGCAGCCTGTATGTGGACGATAACGGCAATGTCGGCTTCGGGACCGCCACACCGGGTTTGGAATTGCATATCCTGGACGGCGACACGCCCTCCGTGCGCCTGGACCAGGACACCTCTGCGGGCTGGACGGCCCAGGTCTGGGACCTGTCCGGCAACGAAAGCAATTTTTTCATCCGCGACACCACCGGCAGCTCCAAGCTTCCCTTCCGCATCCAGCCCGGCACGCCGAGCAACACCCTCACCATGAGATCCAGCGGCTACGTGGGCATCGGCACCTGGTTGCCGGAAAGCAACCTGGAGATCGAGACCACGGGCAGCAACAACGTGCTGGCCGTGCAACGGACCGACGGGGCGACGATGAAGCTGAGCGCCATGGGCGCCTCGGGGCAGATCGGCACGACGACGGCGCACGCGGTCAACTTCATGACCAACAACGTCAAGCGGCTGTCGATCGCGGCCAACTCGGGCTACGTGGGCATCGACCAGACGGTCCCCTCCTACCCGCTGCACATGGGGTCGGGGGCCTACTGCTCGGTGGGGGGGACGTGGACGAACGCCTCGAGCCTGGCCTTCAAGGACAACGTGCAGGGTCTTACCCCCGGGGCGGCGCTGCGGGCGCTGGAGGAGCTGCGGCCGGTGACGTTCGTGTACAAGGCGGACCGGCGGGAGAAGCACGTGGGGTTCATCGCCGAGGAGGTGCCGGAGCTGGTGGCCAGCCGGGACCGCAAGGGTCTGAGCCCGATGGACATCGTGGCCGTGCTGACCAAGGTGGTGCAGGAGCAGCAGAAGACCATCGCCGAGCAGCAAAAGGCGCTGCAGGATCTGGGACGCCGGCTGCAGAGCCTGGAGAACCGGGACAACTAGGAGGATATTGAGAAGAGTGCCTTCGGCGGCAGCGGGCTTCCCAGCGCCGCGCTGATGCGCTATACTGGAGCGCCATGAAAGCCCATTTACGCCATGTTGGCCGCATCCGCCAGGCTCGGGGATCCGCCTTGGCGCCGGCCCTGTTGCTGGCTGCCCTTTTGCTGCTGCCCGGCTGCGCCGGCAGCCGGCGCGTGCGCCTGGCGGAGGACCTGCGTCAATCGGGCCGCTACGAGCAGGCGCTGGAGCAGTATCTCAGGGAGCTCCGCTCCCATCCGGACCGGCTGATGCTCAAGCTGGAGATCGACAGGCTGCTTAAGGAGGGGGCCGCCCACTTTCGCGCCCTGGCCGCCGCCGAGGCGGCGAAGGGCCATCCCGAGCCGGCCGCGCTCCTGTACCGCAAGGCGCTGGAGTTCGACCCCGGCGACGCGCGCACGCGCATCGCCCTGGCCGAGTTGCAGCCGCCCGGCCAGGCCCCGGAACCGGCGCCGGCGCAGGATGCCCCGGCGCCGCCCCCGCTGCCGGCGGCTTTCTCCGACCGCGAGCCCTTCGACATCGAGTTCCGCTCGCGCATCAGCCTGATGGAGGTCTTCCGCGTGATCGCCCGCAGCGCCAGGACCAACATCGTGTTCGATCCCGATTTCAAGGACCTGCAGGTTGCGGTCACCCTCAAGCAGGTGTGCTTCGCCGAGGCGCTGGAGCGGCTGTGCCAGATGTTCGCCTGCCGCTACTACCTATTGGGCGATCACAACGTCCTGGTGGCGGCCGACACCCCGGCCAGCCGGGAAAAGTACCAGGACCGGGTCCTGAAGACCCTCTATGTTTCCAACACCGATGCCGAGGAAGCCAAGCAGATCATCGATGCCGCCTTCAAGGCCTCGCGCCTGATCGCCAACAAGCCGGGCAATTCGCTGATCGTCGTCGACTCCCCGGAGAACGTGGCCATCGTGGAAAGGCTCGCCCGGGCCATCGACAAGCGCGGCGGCGAGGTCGAGATCGAGGCCGACATCCTGGAGGTCGACAGCAAGAAACTGCGCGAGTTCGGCAGCGGGCTCTCGTCCTGGTCCCTGGGGGCCTCGCTGGCGGGCAGCGACGAGGGGATCAGCCCCGACGCCCTGGGCCAGGTGGACCTCTCGGCCGACCTGCGCCTCGCCCTGCCCTCGGTGATGTGGAAATTCCTTTCCACCATAACCGATTCCAACATCCTGGCCCGGCCGCGCATCCGCGGGCTGGACAAGGAGCGCATCGAGGTGCAGCTGGGCGAGAAGCGGCCCATCGCCACCACCACCTTCGTCCCGGTGGCCCAGGGCGGCGTCAACCAGCAGCCGATCACCTCCTACAGCATGACCGACGTCGGCATCCAGCTGAACATCACCCCGACCATCCACCACAACGAGGAGGTCACGCTGGACCTGGAGTTCATCCTCACCTACGTCATCGATCCCGGCGGGTCGTACCTGCCGCCGACCCTGGGCAACCGCCGCGTGAACACCAAGCTGCGGCTGCGCGACGGCGAGACCGGGATCATCGCCGGTCTGATGCGCGGCAGCTCGACCCGCAGCCGCAGCGGCATTCCCATCCTCAACCGCATCCCCCTGCTGCGGGACATCTTCTCCGCCAACAACCGCGTCAACGAGCGCACCGATATCCTGCTGAGCATCACCCCGCGCATCCTGCGCGCACCCGACATCACCGCCGCCGACATCCGCGCCTGGCCGATCGGCACCGGCGGCAATCCCGGCCTCAGGCCGCCGGTTGCCGCCGCCCCTTCCGCCGCTCCCCCGGCCGCCGCCGGGAAGCCGAACCGCAAGAGGCAGAAAAAGGACGGCACGCCGCCCGCGCAGACAGGCGCGGAGAAAAAGTGAGCCGGGGAACGGCGGGCCGTTCGCCGGCCCCGGGCGTCAACCTTTCTTGAGCGAGCTTTTTCCTGCGGCCAGGAAATGTTCCCGGTAGTACGCCAGGGCCGCGTCGCGGCCGGCGGCCGACTTGGGCTCCAGAGCCACGGAAAAGGGGCAGCCCAGGACGGCGAGGGCCGCACGCGCCTCCTTCCAGTCGATGTTCCCCGCCCCCGGCGCCAGGTGGTCGTCGCTGTCGCCGCGGTTGTCGTGGATATGGAAATGGATGTGGCCGCGGGGGCGGAGGTAATGAAGCCATTCGCGGAAGGGAAGGGAGGCGAACACGTGGTGGTGGCCGAAATCGAAGCAGTGGACCAGGCGCGGCTGGTCCGCCTTCTCCACCAGCCGCAGGGCCACGTAGGGGGTGGGGTCGGCGATGTTCTCCAGGGCGATGAGCGGCCCGGGGAACTCGCGGAGCAGCGCGTCATAGAAGCCGGCCGCCCGCTCCAGCCAGCCGTCGAGGTCCCAGCGGTAGTAGATCGGGTCGTAATTGTAGTGCATGACCACCAGCCGGCTGTTCAGTTCCCCGGCCAGGGCCATGGCGCGGCGCATGGTGTCCAGGCTGAGGGCGCGCACCGGGTCGTCGGCCGCCCCGGGCCACACGTCCATGAACGGGGCGTGCAGGGTGTGGCCGGCGAACGGCGACAGCAGCCGGCGCCAGGCGGCCCGCTCGCGGGGCGTGACGGCGCGCAGGCGCCCGGCCGGGACGAAGATCTCGGGGGCGGCGCCGTGGGCGGCGAGAAGGTCCGCCTCCGCCTCCAGGTTCTCGGCGGCGACGCGGACGTACAGGTCCTCAAACATCGCCGCCGCGCAGCAGCTTGGTGACCTGGTAGGAGAGCTGCTCGGTCTTGAAGGGCTTGGGCATGAAATGGGGGATCTTGGCCTTGAACACCTCGCTCTCCAGGTAGTCCCGGCCGTAGCCGCTGGCGATCAGGATCTTGACCCCCGGGCTTTCCTCGCGAAGCTGCTGGTACACCTTCTCACCGGAGATGCCCGGCATCTCGACGTCCAGGATGACCAGGGCGATCTCGCCGGCATGCTTGCGGAACAATTCGATGCCCTCGCTGCCGTCGACGGCGGTGAGGCACTGCAGACCCATGGTCTTGAGCATGTCGGCGCCGATCTCGCGCACCACCTCCTCGTCGTCGATGAGCAGCACCAGCCCCTCGAGCGGGGCCTCGGCGACGGTCTCGGCCCTGGGCAGGGCCTGCTCCTGGGGGGCCTTCTCGAACACCGGCAGCAGGATGGTGAACGTCGTCCCCTGGCCGGTCTGCGAGCGCAGCTCGATGCGGCCGTTGTAGTCGCGGATGATCTCGCGCACGATGGCCAGGCCCAGCCCGGTGCCGCGGCCCTGCCCCTTGGTGGTGAAGAACGGCTCAAAGATCTTCTTCTGGTTCTCGGGGCTGATGCCGCCGCCGTTGTCGCTGATCTCGATCAGGGCGTACTGGCCGTCCAGCAGGTCGCTCTGCTCGCTGATCTCCACGCGGTCGGTGCGCAGGCGCAGGATGGGGCGCGCCGCCCCCTCCAGGGCGTCGCGGGCGTTGACGATCAGGTTGATCAGGATCTGAGAGATCTTGGTCTTGTCGGCCTGGAGCAGGATCTGGCTGTGATAGAGCTGGATGTCCAGGTTGATGGACTTCAGGTTCATGGCCAGGAAGTCGAGCGACTCCTTGATCAGGTCGTTGACGTTGAGGACCTCCTTCTCGGCCATCTTCTTGCGCGAGTAGTTCAGCAGCTGGCTGATCAGCGTCGAGGCGCGCTCGCTGGAGGTGATGATGGTCGAGACGTACTTGAGCAGCTTGGGGTTGTCGGCGATCTTCTTCTCCAGCAGCGAGGCGTAGCCCATGATGCCGCTGAGCAGGTTGTTGAAGTCGTGAATGATGTGGCTGGTCAGCAGCCCCAGCGACTCCATCTTCTGGGCGTGGATCAGCGAGGACTCGAGCTGCTTCAGCGCCGACACGTCCTCCATGTGGATGACGACGCCGCTCGGCTCGGCGGTGACCGGGTAGAAGGTGAAGTTGGCCACCTTGAAGTCCTCCTCGCCGATGAAGACCTGCTCGTCGTTGAGGTAGTGGGTTTTCCTCAGGATCATGACCTCGTTGATGGCGTCGCGGTACTTTTCGAAAAGCGGCAGCAGGGCGAACAGGTTCTTGCCGAAGGCGGCGGTGAAGGGGACGCCCAGGATGCGCTCGGCCGCCGAATTCCAGGTGGTGATCAGGCCGTGCTCGTTGAGCGAGATCACGGCGTACGGGCTGGCGTTGATCAGTTTCTGCAGGAAGCCCTGCAGCGAGCGCAGTTGCGACGTCAGGCTGCGCCACTCGGAGATGTCGCGCAGCATGATGATGCCGCCGATGACGTGCCCGCCGCTCTTGAGGGGTTCGACGATCAGGTCGACGTAGTTCTCCTCCTCCAGGACCGGGTTGAGGGTGTTGATGCGGTGGACGCTGCCGCCCCCCTCCAGAACGCTGCGCACCAGCTCGTCGAAGCCGCTCTCGATTGAGTTCCGGGCCAGGATGGAGTTGAGGTTCTGGCCGATGATGCTGGCGCGCCCGGCCTGGACCAGGTCGCGCGTCCGCTGGTTGATGAAGGTGACGCGCAGCCGGCGGTCGACGATCAGAATCATCTCCGGGATCGACTGGAAGATCTGGCGTGAGAACAGGATCTGGTTCTTCAGGTCGAGCTCGGCCTTGCGCCGCTTGCTGATGTCGCTGATCACCGCCAGGAAGCCGCTCGCGCGGCCCTGGGCGTCGCGCAGCCGCGACAGCGACAGGCTGACGTCGATCTTCTCGCCGCTGCGCAGGGTCAGGGTGGTTTCGCGCTCGGCGAAATGGTCGTTCTCCTTCAATTCCGCCAGCACCTGGCGGCGGAAGCCGCGGTCGAAGAAGTCGGCGGCGCGCAGCGCCGGCACCGCCTCCGGGCTGACCTGGAAGCGGAGGCGTCCGGCCTCGTTGATGTAGGTCGGGCGCAGGCGCGCGTCGAGAACGACGATCAGCGCCGGGACCGTGCGCAGCAGCGCCTCCAGGAGCGTCCCTGACTCGCGGCCCGCGGCCGCCTGGCCGCGCAGCTTCTCCATCGCGGCCTCGATCCCGGAACGCAGGCGGTCGATCTCGGGAAAGATGCGCGCCCGCCGCGCCGGGCGGGAAGCGGGATCCGGCCGGGCCTGCAGGCTGCCAGCGAGCCGGGACAGGGGCGCCAGCAGGGCCGTGCGCAGGAACAGGAAGAGAAGAAGGAGGCCGGCCGCAAGCGGCGGCAGGGCGTGGGTGAGGAAAGGACGTGCCGCGCCGCCGCCGGCAAGCCAGGCCGAGGAGCGCAGCGTGAGCACGAGATGCCAGCCGGTGTCCTCCTGGCGCGCGCTCAGCAGCGCCGCGGTCTCGCCGCCCAGGCGCAGCAGGCGCTCGGCTGGAAAGGCGCGCTCGCGGGCGAGGACGACGGCGGCCTGCCGGTCGAGCGGGTCGGCGATGCCGTCGGCTTCGCCGGCGCCGGGGGCCGGATCGCGGTGCAGGACCACGCGGAAGGCATCGTCCATGAAGAACAGGCTGGCGGCGGGCGCGCCGGGCCCTGCAGCCAGCCGGATCCGCAGCGGCTCCGCCTCGATGTCGTGGCCGATCACCCCCAGGAAGGCGCCTTCCTGGAAAACCGGCTGAACGGCGCTGATCACCCAGCGGTCCAGGCCGGCATCGCGGCGCGGCGCCGAGAAGAGTGCGGCATGCCCAGGGTTGCGCGCCGGGGCGGCATCACGCAGGAGCCGCTCGTCGTCCGCCTGCAGCCGGGGCGGCGGCTGTCCGGCGCTGCCGGCGGGGAACGCCACCCGCCAGCGATCGCGGGAAATGAAAAAGCGGCCGGCGATCGGCGACGGCCCCGGGCCGGCGTCCTCGTGCAGGCGCCTCAGGGCCGCGGCGGTCGCGGCGGCGTCCGCCGGGGGAGCGGCCGCAAGCCGGGCCGCCTCCTCGCCGGCCGGGACGGGCGCCGCTTCGGGCCCCGGTTCATTCGCGGCAGCGGCCAGTTCCCGGAGCAGCAGGCGGGCGCTGGCCGCCAGCTCCCGCCGGTGCGCCTGCCAGAAATCGTCCTGGTTCCGTCCCTCGGCGGCGAGCAGCAGGCGGCCGGCTTGCACCAGGTCGCGCTCAAGCCGTTTCCGTTCCAGGGCGCGCTGGCGCTGGAACTGCGCGGCGGCGACCAGGACCAGGATCGCCGCCAGCGCCAGGAGAAGCCTGCGGGAGAGAGATTTCATGGGGCGGGCCGGGGCGCGGGGCGCCGCTCAGCTTTGCGTTTCCTGTCCCTCGGTGACGACCCTGACGCCCTCGATCTTCTTTTGGATGGGGTAGATGCCGATCAGGACCTGCCCAGAATTCTTGCTCTTGGCGTAGACCTTCACCTTGACGGGCTTCCAGTTGGCCAGGTTCTTGATGAAGGCCGCCTTGGACGTCGCCCGGTAGCCGTAGAAGCCCTTGACGAAGATCTCCTCGCTGACTTCGCCCGGGGCCAGGGGCGTCTTCACGGCCTCGACATAGCCGTCGGTGAGGTTTTCGCCGCTCTCCTCGAAAAGGAAGATGCAGTTGAAGCCGACATACTGCAGGGGGCGCGTGCCGGTGTTCTTGATCTTGAACGAGAACGAGGGGACGATGGTCGCCTCGTCGGGGCGGACCAGCTTGTCGACCCAGATCGAGTCATGCCACACGATCTGCACCGATTCGGCCACCTCCTGCTCGGTCATGGTGTCCTCGATGACCGTCTTGTAGAAAAGCAGCAGGAGAGCGATGCCGACCGCGACCAGCGCGATCGAAGCCCAGAACTTCCCGTTCCGGTAGAACGGTCTTTTTTCCATGACTTCCTGGAACAATCCGTTGTTTTCGCTCATGGTCTTCTCCTTGCCTGCTTTATAGCGTATTTGACCTTTTAATTCAAGCGGGGGACTTCCTGATGCCGGGAGGGAAATGGCGGAAAAAAAGGGGGCCGTCGCCGGCCCCCGGGATTTCGCGCGCGACCGCGCTCAGACGACGCCGTAGGCCAGCATGGCCTTGGCGACCTTGACGAAGCCGGCGATGTTGGCGCCGGTCAGGTAGTCGCCCTTGGTGCCGTACTTCTCGGCGGCGTCCAGGCACTGCTGGTGGATGCTCTTCATGATGCCGTGCAGCTTCTGGTCGACCTCCTCGCGGCTCCAGTAGAGGCGCTGGCTCTGCTGGGCCATCTCCAGTCCCGACGTGGCCACGCCGCCGGCATTGGCCGCCTTGGCGGGGCCGTACAGGACGTTGTTGTCCTGGTAGACCTTGATGGCGGCCAGGTTGGAGGGCATGTTGGCTCCCTCGGAAACGCAGAAGCAGCCGTTCTTGACCATGGCCTTGGCGTGCTCCTCGTTGATCTCGTTCTGGGTGGCCGAGGGGAAGGCGCAGTCGATCTTGAGGCCGTTCTGGATGACATCCCACACGCTCTTGCCTTCATAGTACTTCGCCTTCGGGTACTGGGAGGCGAATTCCTTGATGCGGCCGCGCTTGACCTCCTTCAGGTCGATGATGTACGCGAGCTTTTTGGCGTCGATGCCTTCCTCGTCCACGATGGTGCCGTTGGAGTCGGAAGCCGTGACCACCTTGCCGCCCAGCTGGGTGATCTTTTCGGCGGTGTACTGGAAGACGTTGCCCGACCCGGAAACGGCGCAGCGCAGCCCCTTGAGGTCCTTGCCGCGGGTGGCCAGCATCTCGGCGGCGAAGTAGACCGAGCCGTAGCCGGTGGCCTCGGGGCGGATCAGCGAGCCGCCCCATTCCAGGGCGCGGCCGGTGAGCACGCCGGTGTGCTCGTTGCGGATCTTCTTGTAATAGCCGTAGAGGAAGCCGATCTCGCGGCCGCCCACGCCGATGTCGCCGGCCGGCACGTCGACGTCGGCGCCGATGTGGCGGAACAGCTCGCGCATGAAGGCCTGGCAGAAGCGCATCACCTCCATGTCCGACTTGCCCTTGGGGTCGAAGTCGGAGCCTCCTTTGCCGCCGCCCATGGGCAGGGTGGTCAGCGAGTTCTTGAAGATCTGCTCGAAGCCCAGGAACTTGATGATGCCCAGGTTGACCGACGGGTGGAAGCGCAGCCCGCCCTTGTAGGGGCCGATGGCGTTGTTGAACTGCACGCGGAAGCCCTTGTTGACCTGCACCTCGCCCTTGTCGTCGACCCAGGGGACGCGGAAGAGGATGGCGCGGTCGGGCTCGACGATGCGCTCGTAGATCTTGGCCTTGACGAACTCCGGGTGCTTCTTGACCGTAGGCTCCAGGGTCTCCAGGACCTCCTTGACGGCCTGGTGGAATTCCGGCTCCCCGGGGTTCTTGGCCTTCACTTTCTCGATCAGTTCCTTGATCATGGACATGTTTATCTCTCCTTGGCGATTGAATTTTGGAAGCGGTGTTGCTCGCGCATCGGCGTTCATTCCAAGAAGGGAATATAAGCAGATGCGGAACGATTTGTCAATCGTGCGCCTTGACAAAGAGGCAAAAAAAATCTATTAATGGGGGGCATGCGATTCTTCCGCAACATCCTGGCGTTCCTGACCGCGGCCCTCCTCATCCTGCTGCTTTTCCCGGCCGTGGCCCTGGTGTCCGGCGCCTGCGGCCGGCGCGAGTTCATCTACGCCGCGGCCCGTCTGGTGATCGGCGCCGTCCTGGCCGTGCTGGGCGTGCGCGCCGTCCTGCGCGGCCTGGACGCCATCGACCGCTCGCAAACGCCGCTGATCGTCAGCAACCACCTGTCCAACCTCGACGGGCCGCTGCTGGTCCAGGTCCTGCCCTTCAACTCGCGGGTGATGATCAAGGCCGAGGCGCGGCGCCTGCCCCTGGTCGGCTGGATCATGCAGCTCGCCGGCTTCGTCTTCGTCGACCGCTCCTCCGCCGCCCGCCGCCAGGAGGCGCTGGCCGAGGCCGTCGAGCGCATCACGCGCACGCGCTGCTCCTTTCTCGTTTTTCCCGAGGGAACGCGCAGCCGCGACGGCACGATGCGCGGATTCAAGAAAGGCAGCTTCGTCATCGCCCGGCGCGCCGGAGTGCCGGTGCTGCCGGTGCGCATCCAGGGCAGCGACCTCCTGCTCCCGCCCGGGCGCAAGACGTGCGCCGCGGGCACGGTCGAAATCGAATGCTTCCCGCTCCAGGATCCCGGCGCCGTCGCCGAGGAGGAGCTGGGCGCTTTCGTGCAGGACCTGCAGCGGCGCATTTACGGAGGCCAGAGCGCATGAGCGTCATCGATCCCGAACGCGTCCGCCTGCGTGCGCGCCTGCTGGCGGAGCTGAACGAGGCGCCCGAGGTGCGGCGGGCCATCGAGCGCATGACCCAGGCGCTGAGGCAGGGCGGCAAGGTCCTGGTCTTCGGCAACGGCGGCTCGGCCACCCAGTCGTCGCACTTCGCCGCCGAGCTGGTCAACAAGTTCTATTTCCGCCGCCCGGCGCTGCCGGCCCTGGCCCTGGCCGCCGACATGGCCAACGTGACGTCGATCGCCAACGACGAGGAGTACGGAGCCGTGTTCTCCAGGCAGGTGCAGGCCCTGGGCCGGCCCGGCGACGTCGCCCTGGGGCTGACCACCAGCGGCCGCTCGGCCAACGTACTGGCCGGCCTGGCCGCCGCGCGGCGGGCGGGTCTGGCCACCATCGCCCTGGTCGGCGACTCCCCGCAGCCGCTGCGGGACATCCCGGTCGACGTGGTGATCGCCGTCGGCTGCGCCGACACTCCCGCAGTCCAGGAAATGCATCTCTTCGTCCTGCACGTCATGGCCGAACGCATCGAGAAAGACCTGTTTGGAGGGGAACATGATTGAACTGTCCGCCCGGGTGAACACGATCGCCAGCTCGCCGACGCTGAAGCTGGTGCAGATCAAGAAGCAATTGCAGGCCCAGGGCAAGGCCATCCTGGACTTCGGTGCCGGAGAGCCCGATTTTCCCACGCCGGAGAACATCAAGGAGGCCGGCATCGCGGCCATCCGCGGCGATTTCACCAAGTACACGCCCACGTCGGGGATCGCCGAGCTGAAAGGGGCGATCCGCGCCTCGTACCGGGCCGAGCAGGGGTACGAGGCCCAGGACGCCCAGATCGTGGTCTCCCCAGGCAGCAAGTTCGGCCTGTTCCTCCTGCTGCAGGCGCTGGTCGACCCCGGCGACGAGGTGATCGTGCCCCTGCCGTATTGGGTCTCCTACCCGGAGATGGTCCGTTTTTGCGGCGGCACGGCCGTTTTCGCCGACCACCTGCACGGCGAGCAGCCCCTGCGCATCGACTCCGCCTCCTACATCTCCCGCTGGACGGAGCGCACCAAGGCGGTGATCGTCAATTCCCCGGCCAATCCCAGCGGCATGGTCATGGCGGGCGAGGAGCTGGCCGAGGTCATCCGCTTCTTCCATGGCAAGGGGGTCCTGGTCGTCGTGGACGACTGCTACCGCAAGATCCTATACGGCGAGAAGGAGTACCCGTCACCGCTGACGCTGCAGCCGGAGGCCAACGACCACGTGGCCGTGGTCTGCTCGCTTTCCAAGACCTATGCCATGACCGGCTGGCGCCTGGGCTATACGATCGCCCCGGCGGCGTTGGCCGCGGCCATGACCAAGATCCAGGAGCACTCGACCTCCAACCCCTGCTCCATCTCGCAGAAGGCGGCGGTGGAGGCCCTCTCCGGAGGCCAGGAGACGATGCGCGCCATGGTCGAGGAGTACCGCAGGCGCCGCGACTATTTCGCCGGGCGCATCGACGCCATCGGCCGCATCGCCTACGCCCTGCCCGACGGCGCCTTCTACTTTTTCGCAGATTTCTCCCACTACGTCGGCGCCAAGGGGCTGAAGGACGACAACGCGCTGGCCATGGACATCCTCGAGAAGCTCAACATCATCCTGGTGCCGGGCTCGGCCTTCGGCGCCCCTGGTTACCTGCGCATATCCTACGCCACGTCGCTGCCCGACATCCGTGCCGGGCTGGACAAGCTCGAAGCCTATCTGAAGTCATGAGCCGGGGAGCGGGCGCCGCGGCCCCCTGGAGCTGACGATGCTGGACTACAAGGACGTCACGTTTTCCTTCCAGGACAGGCGCCGGCGCCAGCGCCGCCGCCGGCTGTTCCTGGCCCTGGTCCTGCTGCTGGCCGGCGGCGTTCTCCTGGGACTCCATGGCCTGAAAGCCCATGCGGCCGTGACCGCCATCGAGGAACGGCTGCTGGCCGGCAGGCTCGAGGAGGCCGAAGCCCGGCTGCGGCGGCCGCCTTCGCCCATTTTTCAGCGCGGCAGTTTCCGCCACCTGCAGGCGCTCGACGACCTGCTGCGCGGGCGCCTGGGCCAGGCCTCCGAGCGCCTCTCCGGCCTGCGCCGGGACCGCTCCGCTTCCAGGATCGACGCACGGCGCTTCCTTGATCTTTTCCTCGCCCGCGGCGATTTCGCCGCCCTGGACCTCTACGCCGCCCATCTCGTTCCCGCCGGCGGCGATGAGGAGCGCTGGTTCCGCGCCCTGGGGCGCGCCGCCTTCCTGGACGCCGGAGGCGCGGAAAAAGCCCTCGCCGCCCTGTCCCCCTCCTACCGCCAGGCCAATGCCAAGGCCGTCGGGTTGCTGGAGCGCTTCACCCGTTCCGTGCGCGCCGGGAAGCTCGACTATGTTTTTGACCGCCGCGACGAGCCCCTGGCCTGCTTCGACGTCAGGCGCAACACCAGCCGCTTCCTGCTGCCTGGGATCGGCCTCGCTCCTTTCGAGGCCGAATTCCGCCGGGGCGCCCGCCGCTTCCGCCTGACCCTGGACGCCGGCCTGCAGCGGTCGATCGACCGCCTGTTCCAGGGACGCTTCGGGACGCTGGTGATCCTGGAAATTCCCGAAAACGCCGTCATCGCAGCCTATTCCAAGCCCAGGTCGGGCAGGCCCGCGGACGCCGCCTTCCACCAGCAGTTCGAGCCCGGATCCATCGTCAAGCTCGTCACGTTGCTGGCCTACCTGCGCTCGGGAGGCGGTGTCTTCCCCCTGCAGTGCCCGGGGCACATCGTCCTGGAAGGCAAGGTGCTGTACGAGCTGGAACGGCACGGGACGGTGCAGGACGCCGCCCAGGCCCTGGCGCGCTCGTGCAATGTCGCCTTCGCCCGCATGGGCCTGGAGACAGGGGAGGCGGCGTTGGCCGATCTCCTGCGCCGTTTCCTCTTCAACGGCCCTCCCATGCGCGATGGTTTCCTTTCCTTCTCCACCGGGCGTTTCGAGCCGACAGGGGGGAGCGGCCTGCGCCTGGCCCGCCTGGCCTCGGGACTGGGCGGGGTGACCCTGACCACGGCCCACGCCGCCGTGCTGGCCTCGGCCTTCGCCCAGAGGGGGGTGCACTTCCCCCCCTACCTGATCGCCGACATCCGCAACCTTCTGGAGATCGGTTTCTACCGGCACCAGGCGCGGCCGCGGGCGCTGCTCGCCGACGACCTGAATTTCCTGAGCGTGCGCCAGGCCATGGCCGCGGTGATCGAGGACGAGAAGGGGACAGGGCGCAGGCTGCTCGGCCTGCCGGCGCGCCCGGCGGTCAAAACCGGCACCACCGCCAACCCGGCCGGCGGCCTGGACGCGGTCATGGCCGGTTTCCTGCCGGCAGACGCCCCGCGCTACGCCTTCGCCTTCCGCCTGGAAGGGGGGGGGCGCGCCGATATCCAGGGGGCCTCCTTCCTGCGCGAACTGCTGCCCCTCCTGGACGTGGAATGACATGAAAAGAACCATCCTCTTCCTTTCTGTCCTGGCGCTGGGCGCCTCCCTGGCGGCCAGGACGCTGGTGCTGCCCCTGGCCGTCGATACCCAGAACCACGCCTCCTACCAGTGGCTGGGAAAGGCGGTCTCCTTTTTCCTGGCCGTCGGCCTGGAGCAGAACTCGCTGCCGGCGTGCGAGGAAGAGGAGGTGCGGGAGCTGCTGAACCGCAACTGGGTCCGCTTCCCCTACGACATCACCAAGGCCACCGCCCTGGTTCTGGCCGAAGAGGCCGGCGCCGACAGGCTGATCTGGGGCAAGGTGCTGTACAGTGACAGGAAAACGGCGCAGATGCAGGTCCAGCTGTTCCTGCTTGACGTCGGGCGGACGCGGCAGGACGTGCTGCCCCTGGTGCGCGGCGGCTTCCTGGAGATGTTCCGGCTGCAGGAGGACCTGCTGCGCCAGGTTCTCCATGCCGTCGCCCCGGACCGGCGCGAGACCGTCCTGCCCAGGCTGAACATGACCCTGCCCGAGTACGAGCGGTTCATCAAGAGCCTGCTGCTGGCCGATGCCGGCAAGAAGCTCGAGCTGCTGGCCCCGCCCGCGGCGGCCAGCCGCTCCGATTTCGTCCACCTCGAGCTGGCCAAAGCCTACCTGGAGAAGGGCAACCCCGCCGCCGGCCGCGCCCACCTGGAGCGCCTCGGCGATGCGCCGTATTTTCTCGACCGCAAGGAGTTTTTCCTGGCCCTGGCCGACCGCCAGTCGGGGGCGAGCGACGCCGCGCTGAACCGCTTCATCCGCCTGCAGCAGCGCAACGCCTTCCCGGCCGCCACCCACAACAACCTCGGCGTCCTGTACCTGGCCCGCGGCGAATTCGCCCTGGCCGAACAGTGCCTGCGCTACGCCCTGTACCTGCGCCGCGATTCCGGCATCCTGGCCAACCTGGTCCTGCTGCTGCGCGCCATGGGCCGGGAGGACGCGGCGCGGCAGGAATTGGCCCTGGCGCTGCGGCGCTTCCCCGAGGATGCGAGACTGCTGAGGCTGTTCGCCGAGGCGCTGGCCGTTGCCGAGAACGGCGGCGAGCTCGCCCGGGCTTTCCGCGACCACCTGGCCCTGCCCCTGCCCGAAGACGGCGCTCCGGGCGTCGAGGCGCAGGTCCTCGGTCCGGGCGCCGCCGTTCCCGCCGGGGAGGACGCGGCGGCCAGCCTGCCTTACATCGAGGCCCGCAACCTGTTCCTGGAGAACGATTTCGACGGCGCGGCGCAAAAGGCGGAGGAGGCGATGGAGGGCAATCCCTTCCTGGCCGAAACCCACCACCTGCTCGCACTCCTCGCCCTGCGCCAGGGCCAGGGCGACCGGGCCCAGCTGTTCTCCCAGAGCGCGCTGTTTTTGTCCGAGACTCTCGATAATTTCCTGCTGCGGCTCAAGGTGCATGAGACCGCGGGCGACAGGGAGGGATTCCGGGTCACCCTGGAGAGGGCGTTGCGGAAATTCCCCCGCAGCCCGGAGCTGCTGGAGCGGGCCGGCCGCGGCCGCTGAGACCGGGGAGGCGGGCCCGCCGGTGATCATCAGCGCCTCGCGCCGCTGCGATCTCCCCGCTTTCGGCGGCGAGGAATTCATGGCCGCCCTGCGCGCCGGCGAGATCGAAGTGCGCAACCCGTTCCGCCCCGGTGAATCCCGGCGGCTGAGCCTCCGGCGCCAGGACGTCGACGCGTTCGTTTTCTGGAGCCGCGACATCCGGCCCTTCCTGCGCCACCTGCCCGAGATCGAGGAATTGGGCTACCCGTCCGTCTTCCTGTTGACGTTGACGGCCTATCCCCGCCCGCTGGAGCCCGCGGTCCCCGCGACCAACGAGGCGTTCGATGCCTTCCGGCGGCTGGAACAGGCGGTAGGCAGGCAGCGCATCGCCTGGCGCTACGACCCGGTCCTTCTGCTGCCGGGGCTGGACGCCGGCTTCCACAAGGCCAATTTCGCCCGCCTGGCCGCCCGCCTGGCCGGGTATGCAGCCAGGGCGATCGTCAGCTTCTTTGATCCCTATCCCGCGGCGTTGCGGCAGCTGCGCCGGGCCGGCTTCGACCCCGGCGGGGCCGCCGGTTCCCCGGGACAGCAGGGGGAATTGCTGGCGGCTTTCGCCGCCGTTGCCGGCCGCGTGGGGATGCGCATCCAGTCGTGCGCCGAGGACGCGGAGTGCGCCGCCGTTGCCCGCGGCAAGTGCATCGACGAAAAATGGCTCAACGGGCTGTTCGGCCTGCGCCTGGCCTACCGCAAGGACCCGGGACAGCGCGCGCTGTGCCGGTGCCAGCGCAGCGTCGACATCGGCTCCTACGGCGACTGCGCCCATGGATGCCTGTATTGTTATGCTAGACGTTAGACGGTAGACGCTAGACGTCAGCAAGAGAGAAACCATGAAAACCTGCTGTTTGGAAATAGGCGCTAGGAGCTTGGCGATTCCGTCCTATCAGGGATGAAATCGGGGAACCGCACATCTGCGAGTCAAACACCGCATCGATTTTTGAGAGGGAGCATGAAAAGGTATATAATGTTCCGGCGGCTTGAACCAAACCACGGCGGCGGTCGTACCATTGTTTTTCGTCGGCGGCCCGCCGTCCCCGCGGCGAACAGGGCCTTTCAGGGAGGTGACGCTTGAAAAACAGCGGATATCGTTCGATGGAGCTGGAATCGAAGCTGGAGCGCCGCGATTTTCTCAAGATCGGCGGCGGCTCGCTGCTCGGCGCCGGGCTGCTCCTGGGCCGGCCGCCGCTGTTCGGGCAGGAGGCCGCCAAGCCCGAGCCGCCGGCCAGACCCAGGACGAACATCGACGAAGCCCTGGCCGTTCCGCGCACGAAATATTCCCTGCCTGGATTGTTCCCGGGCAAGGTAGTCTCGGTCAAGGACAAGCAGGCCATGAACGAGAAGGGGGTAGACGGCAAGGTCGTGGCCGCCATGTTTGAGAAGGGGATCCGGGGCCTGACCGGCAAACCCCTGGCGGAGAGCTTCAAACTGTTCTTCGGCAAGGACGATATCGTGGGCATCAAGGTCAACCCCGTGGGCGCCGGGCTCATCTCAACCCGCCTGGAGGTCGTCGACGCCATCGTGGCCTGGCTGCGCCTGGGTGGCCTGCCCGCGAAGAACATCGTCATCTGGGACCGCTTCGACTACATGCTGGCCGATGCCGGCTTCACGCCGGCGCGCTTTCCCGGAGTGGCCATCGAGGGGCTGCAGACCATGGACGAGGCGGCGGCCGAAGGCAAAAGCCAGGACGACAGCCGCTGGCTGGGCCCGGACGGCCGCCATGTCAGCGAGAAAAACTTCGACCTCGACTGCTATTACTTCGCCGACGTGGAGGCTCCCCAGGACAAGCCCTACCTGAACCAGCACGTCTTCAACGGCAAGCACTCCTTTTTCGGCAAGCTGCTGACGAAAAAACTCACCAAGATCATCAACGTGCCGGTGTTCAAGAACACGGGCAACGGCGTCTCCATGGCCACCAAGAACCTGGGCTACGGAGCCGTCTGCAACACCAGCCGCCTGCACCGCCCCCTGTTTTTCGACGTCTGCACCGAGGTGCTGGCCTTCCCGGTGCTGCGCGACAAGCTGGTGCTGAACGTCAACGACGGCCTGCGCGCCCAGTACGACGGCGGCCCCGGGCCGCTGGCCCAGGCCACCTGGTTCCTGAACACCCTGTATTTCGCCACTGATCCCTTCGCCCTGGACATGGCCTGCCACAACCTGATCGTGCGCAAGCGCAAGGAGATGGGGGTGCAGGTGAACGAGCACCCGAAGTACTCCGAGTACCTGCGCTACGCCGAGCGGCTGGGGCTCGGCGTGGCCGATCCGGCGAAGATCTCTTTCCTCGAGGCCTAGGCCGGCCTTGCGCGCGCTGACTGCGCTGATCCTGCTTGCCGCGGCCGTGCCGGCGCCGGCCGCCGAGTTCCCGGCCGACGGCTTCGCGCCCGGCTGGCGCCGCGCGGGGCCGGTGGAATCCTACTCGCCGCCGGCCCTCTACAACGTGATCGACGGAGGGGCCGAGCTGTTCCTCGAGTTGGGCTTCGTCGACCTGCGCGTCCAGAAATACGCCGGCGCCGGGGCCGAGATCGCCGTCGAGGACTACCGCATGCAGAGCGCCGCCGCGGCCCTGGCCGTCTACCTGTTCAAGTGCGGGCGCGAAACGCCGCTGGCCGGGATCTCCGCCCGCCACTCGGGCGATGCCTTCCAGATCGCCCTGGTGAAGAACGACCATTTCGTCTTCATCAACAATTTCAGCGGCCGCGGCGAACTGCTGCCGGTGATGCAGGAGCTGGCGCGGCGCCTTGACGAGTCGATCCCCGCCGGCGAGGCCGTCGCCGAACTGGAGCTGCTGCCCGCCCAGGGGAGGATCCCCGGCTCGGAGCGTCTGCTGCGCGGCCCCTATTCGCTGCAGGCGGTCTATACCCTGGGCGACGGCGACGTCCTGCTGCTGGAGGGGAAGCGCTTCGCCGCCTCCGCTTCCTACCGCGACGGGGAACTCGGCGAGCACGCGCTCATCGTCGCCGCCTATGAGGACGAGGCCGTGGCCGCCCGGGCCTTCGCCGTTCTGAGCGGCCGGCTCGACCCTTATCTCAAGGTCGTCGAGCGCAGCGGCAGCGGCTTCGTTTTCCAGGATTTCCAGGGCCTGTTCGGATCGGCGGCCCAAAGCGGGCGGCAGGTCCGGATCCGCGTCAACCTGGCGCGGCGGCCCGGGATCGCCGTCACTGGCTTCGAGAAACGATGACCCGGAGGCTGACCATGAAGCGCATTCTGCTGCTGCTGCCGCTCGTTTCCCTGATCCTGTTGCGGCCTGGCCCGGGCCTCGCCCGGCAGGCGGACGGGGACGAGCTGACCCCTGCCTATGCCGCGCTGAGCCGGGAGTTCAGGGAAAAACTTGAGCGCGCCAGGAGCCGCGAGGAATTCCAGAAGCTGCAGGGCGAGCAGCTGGCCGCCCTGGAGAAGCTGCTGGCCGACCATGCCGACTCCCCGGCCGGGGACGCCGCCGAGCTGACGCGGGCGCGCATCCTGTTCTCCCTCAAGCGCGTCCCCGAGGCCGAGGCCAGGCTGCAGCCCCTGCTGCGGACGGATAGCCCGCTCCTGGCCGAGGCCAGGTTGCTCCAGGCCAGGATCCTGTCCGGGCAGGGGAAGTTCGACGCGCTCCTCCCTCTTTTCCGGCAGCTGGAAGCGACGGCGGCCCGCGGCGACGATTTCTTCGAGGTGATGACGGCCCTGGCCTTCGAGGCCCCCGATGACGCCGTCCGCCGCGAGTACTGCCTCAAGCTCATCGCCGCCGGCGATCTGCCGGAGAAGCTCGCCCGCCACCGCGGCTATTTCTACACCACCCTGGCCGGGATCGAAATGAAGCGGCGCGACATCGCCGCGGCGAGGAAGATCCTGCTCGACGGACTGGAGGACCTCGACGGCCGTCCCGAGGCCGAGTCCCTGAAGTCGGCCCTGAAGCGGCTGGAGCTCATCGGCAAGCCGGCCCCGGACCTCCGCGCCCAGAAATGGCTGAACTCGACGCCCCTGGCCCTGAGCGGTCTGCTGGGCAAAGTGGTGGTCATCGATTTCTGGGCCCCCTGGTGCCCCCCCTGCCGCCAGGTCATTCCCGCCCTGCTCAAGGACTACAACGAGTTGAAAGACCAGGGGCTGGTGGTCATCGGCCTCACCAAGCTGTACGGCCGCTACCGGGACGATGTGCAGGACAAGGGGGCGGTCGGCGCCGACGAGGAGCGGGCGCTGATCCAGGGCTTCGCCGAGCGCTGGCAGCTGACCTATCCGGTCGCCATTTCCGACAAGGGCGAGAGCTTCGACGACTACGGGGTGGGCGGCATCCCCACCCTGGTCCTCATCGACAAGGCCGGCAACATCTTCGAGTTCAAGGTCGGCTCGGGAGACGAGGCGGCCGTCACCGCCAAGATCAGGACGCTGCTGGCCGCGCAATGACCGCCGCGATGCCGCTTGCCGCAGCCGCCGCAGTTTGCAAGGGGAAACGGGTGCCGCGCATCGCGCCGTTGGCGCGAGCCGCAGCCCCGAGCGAATCCAATTCCAGGAGGAAACATGAAAAAACGGGTTCCGATGTCCATCGTGATCGTCCTGTCCCTGCTCCTTTTTTCCGGGAGCGCCGTGAAGACGCCGCGGGCCGCTGACGCGCCGAAGGTCGGCGACACGCTCCACGGCTTCACCCTGGAGCAGCGGCGCTTCGTCAAGGAGCTGGACGGCGAATGCTACCTGTTCCGCCACAACAAGAGCGGCGCCCGCCTGCTGAAGGTCGCCAGCAAGGACGACAACAAGGTCTTCAGCGTGGCCTTCAAGACGCCGCCGCCCGACGACACGGGCATTCCCCACATCATGGAGCACTCGGTGCTGAACGGTTCGGAAAATTTCCCGGTCAAAAGCCCGTTCGACGTCTTGTCGCAGGGATCGCTGAACACCTTTCTCAACGCCATGACCAGCAGCGACTACACCATCTATCCGGTGGCCAGCCGCAACGACAAGGACTTCGCCAACCTGATGCACGTCTACCTCGACGCGGTGTTCAAGCCCCTGCTCCACAAGGATGCGCGCATCCTGCGGCAGGAGGGCTGGCACTATGAGATGGAGTCCCCCGAGGCGCCGCTGACCTACAAGGGGGTCGTCTACAACGAGATGAAGGGCGCCTACTCGGCTCCCGAGCGCCAGCTGGAGCTGCTGCTGAGCCGCGCCCTGTTCCCCGACAACGCCTACGGCAAATCCTCCGGCGGCCATCCCGATTCCATCCCCGACCTGACCTACGAGCAGTTCAAGGCCTTCCACCGGCAGTACTATCACCCGGCCAACAGCTACATCTACCTGTACGGCAACGGCGACCTGGAGAAGGAACTGGCCTTCATCGACGGGAAATATCTCTCCGGCTATGACCGGATCCAGGTCGACAGCCGCATCCCGCTGCAGAAGCCGCTGGCCCAGCCGGCCCGGGTGCATGGCCAGTACGGCATTCCCGAGGGGGCGCCGGCGGAGGGCCAGACCTACATCGCCCGCGCCAGCGTCTACGGCCTGAACAGCGACCAGGAGCTCAACATCGCCCTCGACATCCTGGCCGAGGCCCTGGTCAACCACCAGGCGGCGCCGCTGCGCCTGGCCTTGCAGAAGGCCGGCATCGGCCGCGACGTGTCGGCCTACGCCGACACCGTCCAGCAGCCCGTCTTCGCCCTCTCGGTCACGCACGCCGAGGCCAAGGACGCGGAGCGCTTCGAGCAGGTCTTCCGCGACACCCTGAAGGAGGTGATCGCCAGGGGCTTCGACCGCGACATGCTGGAGGGGATCATCAACCGCCACGAGTTCACCCTGCGCGAAGGCCGCGGCGCCTTCACCGGCGTCCTGGGCGCGATGATGGCCTCGGCCGGCTGGATGTTCGCCGACGACCCGTTCGTCACCCTGTCCTTCAACAAGGAGTTGGCCGCCATCCGTTCCAGGCTCGGGCAGAAGTATTTCGAGGGGCTTGCGGACAAGGTCCTGCTGAACAACCCCCATTCCTGCACGGCGGTGCTGGAGCCCAAACCGGGCCTGGAGAAGGAACTGGCCGCCGGGCTGGAGGAGAAGCTGGCCGCCGCCAAGGCCAGGAAGAGCCCCGAAGAGATCGCCGCCATCGTGAAGGAGACGAAGGAGCTGATCGCCTACCAGCAGCGCCAGGACGATCCCGAGGCGCTGA
This sequence comes from uncultured Clostridia bacterium, assembly GCA_964628035.1. GTDB lineage: Bacteria > Acidobacteriota > Aminicenantia > UBA2199 > UBA2199 > UBA2199. The sequence goes on from CAZVPI010000001.1 coordinate 471,194, forward strand.
TGACCATCCCGCTGCTGGAGATCGCCGACATCGAGAAGAAGGAGGAGGACCTGCCCTTGGCCAGGCAGGAGCTGGCGGGAACGCCGCTGCTGCACTTCGACACGTTCACCAAGGGCATCGTCTACGTGGACCTCTATTTTGACGCCAGCGGCGTCGGCCAGGAGCTGATCCCCTACGCCCAGCTCTACAGCGACCTGCTGGGCATGATGTCGACCGCCGCCTATTCCTACGGCGACCTGGAAAACCAGGTCAACCTGCACACCGGCGGCATCTTCACCCAGCTGCGGCCGCTGGCCATAGGCCGGGACGATGCGCGCATGAAGCCCTTTTTCATCATGCGCGGCAAGGCCATGCCCGAAAAAATGGAACGCCTGGCCGAACTGATGAAGCAGCAGCTGCTGCTCTCCAACTGGGACGACGGGGCGCGCCTCCAGGAGATGGTGTTGCGCACCAAGGCGCAGTTCGAGCAGCGCCTGGCCTCCATGGGGCTGCAGATCGCCCGTACCCGGCTCGGCTCCTACTTCTCCAACGCCGGCGCCTACCAGGACCTGATCTCCGGCTACGGCTACTACCAGTTCCTGTGCTCGCTGGCCAAGGATCTCGATCGCGCCGCCGTGGCCGCCAAGCTGAAGGCGGTGCAGGGCAGGATGGTCCGGCGCGCCGGCCTGCAGGTCGGCGTGACCTGCCAGCCGGAGCAGCTGACCGGGGTCAAGAAAGAGCTGCCGAAGCTGCTGGCGGCGCTGCCCGGGGGCGCCATCGAGCCCGCCGCCTACCGTTTCGCCCTGCAGGGCCTCAACGAGGGATTCCAGGACGCCTCCAAGGTGCAGTACGTGCTGAAAGGGGCCGACTACAAAAAACTGGGCTTCGCCTACAACGGCAAGATGAACGTGCTGGCCCAGCTTCTCTCCACCGTCTACCTGCAGAACGCCATCCGCGTCCAGGGCGGCGCCTATGGCGGCTTCTCCTTACTGGACGACGCCGGCTTCATGGCCTTCGCCTCGTACCGCGACCCCAACCTGAAGAAAACCGTCGACAACTACCGGGGCGCCGTCTCCTTCCTGAAGGACCTGGAGCTGGACGAGCGCGAACTGCGCCGGCTGATCATCGGCACCATCTCCGACTGGGACCGGCCGCTCAATCCCAGCCAGAAGGGGGCCCTGGCCGTGACGCGTTATCTGCGCGGCGATACGCTGGCCATGCTGCAGAAGGAGCGCGACGAGATCCTGTCCACCACCCTGGAAGACCTGAGGGGCTTCACGCCGCTGGTGGAGAAGGTGATGGCCCAGGAGTATCTGTGCGTGGTGGGCAACGAGAAGAAGATCGCCGACCAGAAGGAGCTGTTCAAGAAGATCCTGCCCCTGCGGCAGTAGCCCGCCCCTGGGGCGACGCGCTCACTCGCTGTAGCTGCGGATGGCGCGCTCAATGGCCGCGGCGCAGACCCGGCAGTAGGGGCGCAGGCCGCGGCTGAACATGATGCAGTCGAGCATGGGGCGGAAGAGCCCCTGGGCGGCGTAGCCGGCCCCCTCGAAGGCGCCGACCTTGCCCCGGAAGCGGCTCCTGCTGAAGAAGGCGTCGATCTCCAGCCCGTTCAGGCGCGACATTTCCTCGCTCTGCGCCTGCAGGGCGTCGATATCCGCCTGGGGGGCGCCGGAGCGCTTGGCGGCGGCGATGCGTTCGTTCATCTCGGCGCGCTTTTTCTGGTAGGCCTTATCCATCGCTTCGTAGGCCTGCTTTTCCCAAGGGGTGGGAATGGCGGTCCTCTTCGTCAGCAGGTCTTTCCACTTGATGTTGCCGGGATCGAGCAGGGCGGTGATGTTGGGCTCGAGCGGCTCGACGCCGGGCGGATAGAACTCGTTGTAGGCCACCGCCGAGGTATAGTACTCGTCGGCCAGGCCGGTGAACGAGTGGCCGAACTCGTGCAGGCACAGGTACGGGGCCCACTGGTTGTCGCTGGTGAAGGTGCAGTAGAGGTTGTAGATGCCGCCGCCGCCGTAGCGCGGCGAGTTGACCAGGATCATCACCGCGTCGTAGGGGACGCGGCCGGCGACATCGCGCCAGGAGCGGTTGTCCTCGACCAGCAGGTAGCGCTCCGAGCCGAAGGCGTCGAAGGACGCGCCCAACGCCGTGTTGCGGAACGAGCCGAAGCTCGGCTCGTCGCAGCCGCTCTCGGCCGAGGGCTTGAGCAGGCCGGTGATGTTGAAGCGCTGGCGGAGGGTGGCGTAGGGCTCCTGGGCCAGCAGGATCTCGCTGAAGCGCGCGAGGTCGCGGCGGAACTTGTCGCTCTCGGCCGCGGTGTAGCCCTCGCCGAGGATGACCAGGTCGACCTGGCCGGCCGGCGGGCCGTTCTTCACCTGCTCGATTGCCAGGACCTCTCCCGGGGCGGGCCGCTCGCGCACGATGCGCATGTCGGCCGGGTCGATCTCGCTTTGAAAGATCGGCTGCGGCCGGTTCTGGCGGTCGCGCAGCAGCACCTCGATGCGCACCTTCTGCCTGGGCCAGGGCAGGAGCAGCGACTCGGCGAAGGTCTTCTTGACTCCGTTGGCCGCCGGCTCGGTCGTCTTGTACTCGCCGAAGTAGCTGTCGAAGCCCCTGCTGAAAAGGAGCGTTCCCGCGGCGGCGTCGCGCACGCGCAGAAGGTAGCGGCCGAGCTCTGCGGGGGCGAGCAGGCCACGCGGATTTCCGGCCCATGGCCCCTCCTGGATGAGGCGGTCGAGGGTGAAGAACTCCTCGCGGGCGTCGCCGGTGTGGAAGACGTCGACGCGCAGGGTGCGGTCGACGAAATAGCGGTCGAACTCGGTCGTCCCCTGGGCGATCGCCAGGAGCGGCAGCAGCAGGAAGAGGAGCGGCAGCGTTCGTTTCATGGGCGCCTCCGGTCGGGGTGATGATAGCATCCGCGCTGGCCTGGTACAATATGCGGCGGTTTCATTTGTAATTGGCGGCGGGAATTGGTAGAATTCCCCTCCCGGATATCGTGTTGGAGAAGAACCCAGCGTGGCGGAAAGCGAAGGAACCTTCGGCGACGGCGGCGAGGGCAGACGGCAGGAGAGCGGGCCGCTGGAACTGGCCTACCTCAACCTGGTCAAGCTGGAGCCGGGGACGGTGGTCAACGGCCGCTACCGCCTGGAGCGGCTGATCGGCCAGGGCGGGTTCGGCATCGTCTTCGAGGCCCTGGACCAGACCCTGGGCTCGCGCGTGGCCGTCAAGTTTCTCAACCCCCGGCTGACGCGGAACGAGCGCAAGTTCCTGCGCGTCCGCCGCGAGATCAACCTGTCGCGGCGCATCAGCGACGAGCGCATCGTCAAGGTCTTCTCGCTCGAGATCTGGCGCGACGTCCGCTTCCTGGTCATGGAGCTGGCCGCCGGCCGCAGCCTCAAGTCGCTGCTGGAGGAAAAGTGCCTTCTCGCCTGGCCGGAGTTCAGGGACGTCTTCCTGGACATCGCCGGGGCGGTGGCGGTCCTGCACCAGAACGGCATCGTCCACCGCGACCTGAAGCCCGCCAACATCCTGATCGACGATCGCGGCCGGGTGAAGATCCTCGACTTCGGGCTGGCCAAGGAGATCGAGGATGCGGAAAAGACCTCCACCGCCGGCGAGGTGGTCGGCTCGCCCTATTACATGTCGCCCGAGCAGATCCGCGGCCAGGATGTCGGCGCCGCCTCCGACGTCTACCAGCTGGGGCTGGTCCTTTACCGCGCCCTCTCCGGCCGCCATCCCTTCGAGCATCCCAGCACCATGGAGGTGATCTTCAAGCACCTCCACCAGCGGCCGGAGCCGCCGGATCCCTCCACCGGCGGCCTGCCGCGCTTCCTGCGCCACGGCCTGGACAGGGCCCTGGAGAAGTCGCCCGCGAAGCGCTTCCGCGACGCCGGCGCCATGGCCGCCTTCTTCCGCCGGGGGAAGATCTCCTGGCCGCAGCGGCTGCTGTCGGCCTGGCGGCGCGGCCCGTTCAAGTGGGCGCTGACCGGCGCGGCGCTGGCCGTCCTGGCCCTGTTCGCTTTCCGGTGGACCTTCGGTTCGCAGGCGATCCACGAGCTCACTCCTCGCGGCACGGTCCTCGAGGCGCGCAACCGCTTCGGCGTCCGCCTGTGGCGCAGGGATTTCTCGCCCTGGACCGTCTTTCACGCCCACGCCACCGGCAGCTCGGTCCCCGTCCCCCAGGGAACGGGCCTGCAGTCGGAGTTCGGCGGCCTGAAGCTGAACGGCCGCCGGGTGGTCCTGGCCCTGCTGCTGCCGCCCCAGCCCCTGGTCTTCCCGGCCGCAAGCTCCATCGCCAGCGACGAGTTCATGATGCGCCAGGCCATCCTGGACGAACACGGGCACCTGCTCCGGCGCGAGCCTTTCCTGCGCGAGGGCGAGTTCGATGCCTATGACTACCCGCGCGTGCTCAAGCCCTACGAGGTCACGATGCTGCCTGGCGGCGGGGACGGCGAAGTGGACGCGCTGCTCTGCGTGCAGCAGTACCAGAGCATGTACCCTTTCGCCATGGTCTTCCTCCGCGGCATCCGGAGATTCGTCTATACCAATTCCGGCACCCTGGAGGCCTTCCCGCTGGGCAGCCGCGGCGGGCTCTCGCTCTTCATGTTCTTCGGGGTCAACAACCTCTTCTCCCACATGTCGTTCATCGCCGAGAACGGCTTCACGCCCGACCGCAGCGGCTGGAGGGTGATCAAGGGCATCCCCAACCTGCGGGCGGACGAGCGCAACAATGTCCCCTACAGCGGCTCCCTCTATCTCCTGCCCTCGCAGGTGCACATGGTCGCGAACCGCTGGCGGCAGGAGGGATGGGCGCGGTTCGAAGAGGGGACGATGGGCGACTCCCTGGAGATCGACCGCCAGGGGCGGTTGACGGTGCGGACCAAGGAAGGCGTCCGCAAGTACCAGGACTCGACCGACACGCTGCGCCGGGTCTACACCCTGTTCAACGCCGTCTACCAGGAACGCGTCAAGAGGCGCAACCTCAAGAACGCCCTCGACCGCATCGCCGAGGCGCTGGCCTTTCCCCTGCAGAACCCCTACCTGCGCTCGGCGCTGCTGTACGTCCAGGGCGACCTGCAGGTGGGGCTCGGCCGCTATGCCGAAGGCGAGGCCTCGCTGCTGGAGTCGCTGCGCGCGTATCCGGGCAACAACGACGCCAACGAGCGCCTGTGCGAGATGGAGGTGCTGAAGGGCGACCCCGCCGCCGCCCTGCGCCGTCTGCACGAGAGCTTCGCCGACAACACCCGGTTCTGGGGCTTCCGCGACTTCGGCGTGCACCTGTTCAGGTTCTATGTCGGCCTGCATCAAGGCATGTTCGGCCGGGCCGCCGATGAGATCGTCAAGCTGAAGCCCTCTGTCCCCGCCATCGCCGACCTGTGCCTGGCGATGCGCGATCTGTTCCACGGCGACTATGCGGCGGCGCTCTCCTTCCTGCGCCGCCTCGAGCGCCAGCCCCTGGATGTCCACGACCTGCGCGAGATGAGGCTGTTGCTGGGACGCGCGCTTTTGATCAGCGGGAGCGACGAAGGAAAGGCCAGGTTCCTTTTTGAGGACCTGCAGCGCAACTCGCTCGAATACGGCCACCTGGCCGAGCTTTCGGCCTGCTATTTCCTGGCCCGCTCGGGACGGCCCGCGGAGGCCGCCCGCTCGGCCCGCGAGGCGTTCACCCGCCTCCGAGAACGGGCGCGGGGCGACTTCATGACCCGCATCTGGCTTTTTTACGACGCCTACGTGTACGGCCTGACCCAGGAACTCGCCGGCGACCGGCGCCAGGCCGGGGCCGGCTACCGCGCCTGCGTCGAGGCCAATCCCCATACCGACCTGGCCCGGCGCGCGCGGGAGCGCCTGAAGATTTTGAGGCCGGGGGCGTGAGGCGTTTGCGCAACCGGGGCAGACCAGCCGCCGGGGCGGCGCGCCCAACCGGCGGCGACCAAGGAGGACGAACATGGAGATGAAGATCACTTTTCCCGGCGGCAAGAAGGTGGACGCCGAGTACAACGGCTTCACGCACAGGACCGACCAGCCGCCGGCGGCCGGCGGCGGGGGCTCGGCCCCCTCGCCTTTCGACCTGTTCCTGGCTTCTCTGGGCACCTGCGCCGGTTTTTATGTCCTCGCCTTCTGCCAGGGGCGGGGCATCGACAGCGCCGGCATCGAGCTGGGCATGGGGCTGGAATGGGACCCGCAAAGCCACCGCATCGGCCGGGTGAACATCGAGATCGTTCTCCCCGCTTCTTTCCCGGAGAAATACCGGGCCGCCGTGGTCCAGGCGGCCCAGGCATGCACGGTGAAGAAGCACCTGCAGAACCCGCCCGAATTCAACCTCTACGCCACCGTCCGCTGATCATCCCCCGGCTTCAGGGTCGAAGATCTCGATCAGGCGGCCCCGGCTCAGAAGACGGACGCTGCGCCCCAGGGCCAGCGCCTGGGCCAGTTCAGGATGTTCCCGCAGCAGGGAGAAGTAGGCGGGGGAGGCGAAGGCCACGCGCTTTTCCGGCAGCCGGCCCTTTTCCTGGATGCGGCCATCGACCCAGGTGCCGTTGTTGAGGTAGAAAGCCGCGCCGCCGGCCGTCCGTACCCCTCCGGCGATGGCGCTGGGGAGCGGGCGGGCGGCGTCGGCCGTCGCCGCCTCGTTCAACCGCTGCAGCGCCACGCTGGCGCGCACGCTGCCGCTGCCCGACTTGTCCTTCATGGCTGCGAACTCCTCGCGCTGCCCGCGCTCCAGGGCCGGAGCGCCGGGGATGCCGGTGACGGTCATGTCGCTCTCGGCGAGCTCGCCGCGGCCGCGGCGGGCCTTCTCGTCCTCGACGATCAGGTAACTGGTGTAGGGGGTGATGATGCCGTGGCGCCGGGCCAGGCGCTTCACCTCCTCGGCCAGTTCCCGTTCCTCGCCGTGCAGGCGGATCTGGTCGAGCAGATAGCCGACGCGCCGGGCCGCCCACAGGGCAGGCAGGAAATCGTGGTCAAGGTCCTGCCGCGGCAGGTCGGCCTGGAAAGTGAATGTTTCATCGCGGCCATTGACCGTGCCGCGCAGGGTGAAGGTCGCGCGGCCCTGGCCGCGGTAGCGGCCGGCGACCGTCAGCGCCGCGCCGCGGTACAAATCAGGCAGACGGTTCGGGTGCGTCTGCGACACCCCGGCTTCCTTCGAGATGTCAAGGCGCAGGCCGCCCAGCACCGGCGAGCTGATCTTCTCGTACAAGCGGGTGATGCCGGTGGCGATATTCTCGCCGGACTCCAGGTAGGTGCGGAAGGTGCCGGTGCGCTCGGCGAAGCCGTCCAGCAGGTGGGTGTTGATCTCGTCCCCGATGGCCACCGGGAACAGGCGCAGACCGACCTCTTGGGCCTCCGTCGCCAGGCGCAGCAGCGCTTCCTCCCCGGTTTCGCCGATGGTCGGCCGGCCGTCGGTGACCAGGACGATGACCCGCGGCCGGCCGCCGGGAGCGGGGTCGCCACCCGCCGTTTTCAGCGCTTCCTCCAAATTGGTGCCGCCGGCGGCCTGCCAGCCGGAGACGAACTCCCGGGCCCGCGCCAGGTTCGCCGCGTCGGCCGGCAGCGGCCTGTGGAACAGGGGCTCGGCCTCGGTGGCGAAGCGCACGACATTGAAGCGGTCACCCCGCCGCAGCCTCTGCAGGCAAAGGAGGATCGCCTCCCGCGCCTGCTCCATGGCCCTGCCGGCCATGCTGCCCGAGGTGTCGACCAAGAAGGTGATGTCGCGGGAGGCGACCTCCCTCTCCTCGCGCCCGAAGCCGGGGGCGATGCTGAGGAAGAACGTGCCGTCCTGACCGGCGGCCCGGTGGGCCAGCAGGGAGAATCCCAGGCGCTGCCGGGTCGGCGTGACGATCAGGCGGAAATCGCGGTCGGGGAGCGCGTCTCGGACCGCATAGCGTACCGTGGCCCGCCCCGCGGCCGGACGCGAGATCTCCGCTTCGTGGCTGGGGCAGTGGACGGAGGCCAGGGGCGACGGCGAGTGGACGTCGGCCACGATGCTCACCTCGGGGATGGGCCGGGAGGAGAACTTCTCGGTCGCCAGGGGATAGCGGTAGGCGAGGGCGCCGTTGTCCTGCTCCAGCACCTCGTGGTAGGAGATGCGTATGCGCTTGCGGCCCCGCGGCTCGATGGGGAATACGCGCATCCTGAACACGCCGCTGCCGCTGTATTCGAGCAGGGCCGGATCGCGCAGCCGGCGCACGATGTCCTCGTAGACGGCGCGCGCCTTGGCCGCGTCGAGCAGCTCGGCCCGCGCCTCGCGGCCGTCGATCCACATGCTGAAGCCGCGGACGGCCGCTCCGGCCGGCAGCGGGAACAGGTAGAAGCCCTCGAGGCGCTCGGCGTTGGGGTTGTAGAACTCCTGGTCGACCGCGGTCGTCGCCAGCTGGCCGTCGAGGGTCACGCGCACGTCGTGGCGCACGACCTGGAGCGGGAACGGGCCGGCCGGCCCGGGACGCGGCGGCCGCGGGATGACGATGAACCCGTCGGCGCGCAGGGCGCCGGCGGCCAGGAACGCCAGCAGCGTTGCCGCGATGCGGATGCGTGCGCGTTTCATGGGACCCTCAGCGGCAGAAGGCGAAGCCCTTCTTTTCCGCCTGGCGGCGCAGGGCCTCGAGGATCGCCCCGTCCAGCGTGCCGGCGGCTGGGGAGTTTTTCAGGGCCTGGCGGATGAAGCGCTCGCGCTCGGCGCTCAGCGCGGCGATCTTTTCCCGCAGGGCCTGGCGCTGCCGCTCCATGCCTTGCAGGTAGCGCCTGCGTTCCGGCGCCGGCATCCCCCTCATCTCGGCGGGCAGCTCCTCGTCGCGCAGCTCCTCCAGCTTGACGCGCCCCTTTTTCTCGGCGTCGACCAGGTCCCACGAGGAGCTGTCGTACATCGGCGCCGCCTTGGCGGCGGCGCGCTCGGCCAGGAAGGCGCCGCCCACGGCGGCCGCGTTCTCGTCCTGGGCCTGTTGCCGCTCCTTGCCGGCCGCGCCCTTCCGGCCATAGGCCAGATAGGTCCCGTTCAATTCCCGCCCCAGGCGGGCGATCTCGGCGTCCTGCGGGGCGCTGACCGGCGGCGGGGCGTTGTCGGCGTCGATGGCCGCGTACTGGCCGTCGGCCAGGTCGGCCCCCTCCTTCCACCCCGTCCGCTCCCCCTCGGCCCTAGGGCCGCAGAAGATGGTGTTGACGACGATGCCGCGGCGGACGGCCTCGCGGCAGGACTCGCGGTAGTCGATCGCCCCCTGCGAGAAGGGCTCGTTGCCGGCGATGACGATCATCTTCAGGTCGTTGCCGCCGCGGCTCCAGTCCAGCTCGCGCACCGCCGCCTGGATGACCTGGCCGCAGTACTCGTCGCCGCCGTTGGTGCGCAGCTTGAACAGCTCTTCGGAGACGAGATCGAGGTCCTCGCTCAGGGGGACGATGCGCCGCAGGTAGCCCTGGGCGGCGGCAAGGGTGCTTTGCCCGTACTCGTAGAGCGCGACCTGCAGGAGCGGGGCGCGCCCCCCCCGGCGGGCCGAAGCCAGCTCGTTGACGATCTTCCAGATGCGCGAGCGCGCCTGGTCGATCAGCCCGTCCATGCTGCCCGAGGTGTCGAGCAGGACCGCCAGCTGGACGCGGGGCCGGTCGTGGGCTGTGGGCGCCGGGAGTGACTTGGCCGGCAGGCCCTGGGCCAGGAATGAAGCCAGGATCAAAAGGAAAACCTTCTTGTTTTTCATGCCGCCTCCTCTTGCCGGGGTTAGACGGCGGCGACGTGTTTTTTTTTCGCAGGCAACGGATCGCCCTTACTCGCCCTGAAGCTGGACGATGAGGCGACGCTGGCGCGGCTTGTTGTCGAACTCGAGGAAGACGATCTGCTGCCAGGTGCCCAGCAGCAGCCGTCCCGCGGCGAAGGGGACGGTCAGCGAGGGCCCGATCAGCGCTGCCCGCAGGTGCGAGTGGCCGTTGCCGTCGTGCCAGGTCCGGTCGTGGCAATAGGCCCTGTCGGCGGGGATGAGCTTCTGCAGCAGCTGCGGCAGGTCCTGCCGCAGACCCGGTTCGAACTCGATGGTCGACAGCGCCCCGGTCGATCCTGGCACGAACACCAGGGCCTGCCCGTCGCTCAGCCCCGACTCGGAGACGATCTTCTGAACGTCGGGCGTGAGGTCGATGATCTCGTCGCGCGCCTCGGTGCTCACGGAAATGTGCGCCAGGGTGATCATGGGGCCATTATAGCGCCGCGGGCGCCATTGACAAAGCGGCGGTCCGGGCATATAGTATCTCTTCTTTCCGAGGGAACATGCCAACAACCTTTGATCCGCAGCAGAATACCGACCAGACCCGAAAGCGCGTCGGCTGGACGCCGCGGCGCGAGACGCCGGCCGAGACCTACGCCGCCCTGGGTTTCAAGTGCGGCCTGGAGATCCACCAGCAGCTGAGGACGGAGAAGAAGCTCTTCTGCCATTGCCCGGCCGGCAGGTACCACGACCACGACGACTTCGACGCCGAGATCGTGCGCCACATGCGGCCGACCCTCTCCGAGCTCGGCGAGTACGACGGCACGGCGCTGATGGAGTTCAAGACGCGGAAAGTGGTCGTGTACCGCATCAAGAACGAGACCACCTGCACCTACGAGATCGACGACACGCCGCCCTTCCTGCTGAACCGCCAGGCCATGGAGATCGCCATCGAGGCGGCGCTGCTGCTCCGCTGCAACATCGTCGGCGAGCTGCACATCACGCGCAAGCAGTACCTGGACGGCAGCATCCCCACCGGCTTCCAGCGCACCGGCATCCTGGGCATCGAGGGCGAGATTCCGCTGCGCGGCAAGAAGGTGCGCGTCATCCAGCTCAGCGTCGAGGAGGACGCCTGCCGCGAGATCTCCGATGTCGGGCACCTGCGCGTCTATTCCACCGACCGCCTGGGCATGCCGCTGATGGAGATGGTCACCTATCCGGACATGCTCACCCCCGACGAGGCGGCCGAGGCCGCGCAGTACCTGCGCTTCCTGGCGCGCAGCACCGGCAAGGTGCGCACCGGCATCGGCGCCGCCCGCGAGGACGTCAACGTCAGCGTCGCCGGCGGCACCCGCGTGGAAATCAAGGGGGTGGCGCGCATCGCCTGGATCCCCGAGCTGGTGCACAACGAGGCCTTCCGCCAGAAGGCGCTGCTGGAGATCCGCGCCGAGCTGCTGCGCCGCATCCCCGACCCCAAGGTCTGGCGGCCGCTGAACCGCGAGATCGACCTCGAGGCCCTCAACGGCCGGCATCCCCTGCTGAGGGAGGCGCGCAGGAACAGGCAGCGCCTGCTGGCCGTCAACCTGCCGGATTTCCAGGGCATCCTCTCTTTCTTCACCCAGCCGGGCAGGGCTTTCGCCGACGAGATCGCCGACCGCCTGAAGGTCATCGCCTGCCTGGAGAAGCCGAACCTTCTGCACTCGGAAATGGCGGACGGCGACCTCGACGGCGAGCTCTTCCGCGAAACGCGCCGGGCCCTGAAGGCCGGCGCGGGCGACGCCCAGCTCCTGCTGTGGGCCAACGACGACGACGTGAAGACGGCGCTGGAGACGGTCGAGGAGCGCTGCCGCCTGGCCTTCCAGGGCGTGCCCAACGAGACGCGCAAGAGCATCGCCGACGGCACGACGATCTTCGAGCGCGTCCTGCCCGGCCCCGACCGCATGTACCCCGACACCGACTCGGCGCCCATCCCCATCGAGGAGGATCTCATCGCCCGCATCCGCGCCGGACTGCCGCCCGATGTCAGCCGCCGCTTCAGCCAGTTCCGCGCCTGGGGCGTCCCCGAGGACTGCGACGCCTTCCTGCTGCGCAACAACCTGGCCCCGCTCCTGGAGCGCCTGCATGCCGAGCTGGGCGTTGAGCCGCGCTTCGCGGCCACGCTGCTGGCCCACGACCTCAAGCACCTGCTGGGCCGCTTCCCGCGGCGCGAAGCGCCGGCCGGCGAGTTCCATTTCGACCGCCTGCACGGCCTTTTCTCCTTCCTGCAGCGGGAGAGGCTGGAGCGCGGCATCGCCCGCGCCATGCTGCCGGTGCTGCTGGAGCATCCCAACATGGACTTCGAGTCGGTCCTGACCACCATCGGCTTCCGGCGCCTGGGCCGCAGGGAGGTGCTGGCGCCGCTGCCGCTGCTGCGCGAGAAATTCGCCAAGATCGCCACCTCCAAGGACCCCGCCGCGGCGGGGCGCTGGATCGCCGGCCAGCTGCGCCGGGCCGCCCTGGGCAACCTGCCCCTGAGCGAGATGGCAAGGGCCGTCGCCGGAGGTGACGCGTGAGCGACCTGTTCAAGGGCTACAGGGGGCCGGCGCTGGAGCTGCTCAAGAAGTTCAACATCCGCGTCTGGAGCGACGCCGCCGTCCAGACCAGCCGCGGCGACTTCCGCGGCATCGTCCTGCCGCGCTCGGAGAACGACGACGACCGCCACGTGGTGCTCAAGCTGGCCACCGGCTACAACGTCGGCATCGACGCCGCCACCGTGCGCCGCATGGAGGAGCTGGGCTACAAGGAGGCGCACTACAAGATCCCCGAGAAGGAGTTCCCCATCTCCAGGGAGAAGAAGAACGTCAAGCTGCTGGGCACCGGCGGCACCATCGCCTCGCGCCTCGACTACCGCACCGGCGCCGTCATCCCCGCCTTCTCGCCCGGCGAGCTTTACGGCGCCGTCCCCGAGCTGGCCGACATCTGCAATCTGACCACCGAGAAGCTCTTCGCCGTCTTTTCGGAGAACATGGGCCCGGAGCAGTACATCGGCCTGGCCAAGGCCATCGGCGCGGAGATCCGCAAGGGGATCGACGGCATCGTCATCGGCCACGGCACCGACACCATGCACCACACCGCCGGCATCCTCTCGTTCATGGTGCAGAACCCGCCCATCCCCATCGTCATGGTCGGCTCGCAGCGCTCATCGGACCGGCCGTCGTCGGACGCGGCGCTGAACCTGATGCACGCCGCCAAGACCGCCGCCGAGTCGGACATCGCCGAAGTCATGGTCTGCATGTTCGGCCCCACCTCGGACGAGTACGGCCTGCTGCACCGCGGCACGCGCGTGCGCAAGATGCACTCCTCCTACCGCTCCACCTTCCGCACCATCGGCGACATCCCGCTGGCCATGGTCGACCGCAGGAAGATCACCCCCCTCCGCCAGGATTACAACCGCCGGCGCAGCGACCGCGAGGTGAAGATCCTTCCTTATTTCGAGGAGAAGGTCGGGATGCTGTATTACTACCCCAACATGCAGCCCGACATGATCGATTCCATGATCGACAACGGCTACCGGGGGATCGTGATCGCCGGCACCGGGCTGGGCCACGTCAACAAGCCCCTCTACCCGGCCATCGTGCGCGCCGCCGAGAAAGGGGTGGCCATTTACATGACCGTGCAGACGCTGTGGGGCTACGTGCACATGTTCGTCTACGACACCGGCCGCGACCTGATGGCCAAGGGCATCATCCCGGCCGAGAACATGCTGCCCGAGGTGGCCTACGTCAAGCTGGCCTGGGCGCTCGGCCAGACGACCGATCTCGACAAGGTCAAACAATTGATGCTCACCCCCATCGCCGGCGAGATCACCGAGCGCGAGCCCTACAACGGATATTTGATATTCCAGGGCGGCATCCCCGAGGTCGAGGAGTTCATCCGCCGGTTCCACAAATAGAAGACCGAGCAAAAGGGGACAATTCTTGCTTTCTTCATTCCGCCACTAACCGGCGTTTCCGCACTTGACGATGAATGCCGCCCAGACGGTTGATCTCCAAGTCGGTGAAGGGGAATACCGCCCCGGGTCGCTGCTCTACTTCGTCTGGACGCAGAACCGGGCCGACTACGAGAACCCCGGCGACCCGCGGCTCGGCCGCGACCTCGGCGCGCTGCTGACGGCGCCGGGCGGCGACATTTTCATGCTCAAGTTCACCTATCGCTTCAACATCTGAGCTTGGAACAACGAACCGGGAGGGACTGAGCCGTAAAAACCCCAAGGAAACCCGGATGGCATCGGATTTTTTCCGTGTCTTGTCAGCGCCTGGTCGCCCATGCCGGTTCCCCACTACGACATGCGAACCAGGCATGGGACGGGAGGCACCCAGGAGAAAGCGCATTTCTGGGTAATCCCGGCGGGAAGCATTGACAACGGGTTTTCCCCGGAATATACTCGCTTTATGACGTATCGTTCCTTTCGGAATCATTAAGGAGAATATCATGAAAAGGAAATTCTTCATTGCATTGATCGGGCTGTTTTTATGCGCATGCGCGGTGCAGGGAAATGCCCAAATGGGGCCTCAGGATCAGGAGACTGCGAAGAAGGAGATCGGGGAGATCGTCAACGCTATTTTCCAGAGCCTTGAAAAGATGGATGTTGAAGCCCTTTTCCGGTCGTATTCAGACTCTTCTGGCTTCATCCTTGTCACCACGGAAGGATTCATGGCGAATTATCAAGGCGCAAAATACGGCCACGCTGAATGGTTTAAATCTTTCTCTTCCATGAGGGTCAGCACGACCCGGGAGGAATTCCGATTCCTGCCTGGCAACATCGTGCTCTGCGCCTGGCAAGGCAAATTCGCGATGACGCTGAAGACGGGCGAGCGGATGCAAATCGACAATTTTGGCATTACGTTTGTGTTCTGCAAGATCGACAAAGAGTGGAAAGTGATCTATCAGCATTCGTCCGCCTTGCCGCCGTCGCCGCTGAAGCCCTAGGAACGGCTACCGGGGCTTGAAGCGCCCTTTTTTTCTCCCGCCCGCTCCCGGCGGCGTGCGCTGGGGGCCGAAGTACTTTTCGCTGCGGTAGCGCAGCCAGACGCGCAGCACCTGGGGGATTTTCTCTTTCTGCTCTCTAGAAAGGAGCTCATACTGCTTCATGGCCATGGCGCGGTGAAGGCGGCAGGCGGAATTGCGATGGGCGTCCCAATAGGAGCGGGCCAGGCGGATCAGGCGGCAGGTCTCCTTGACCGGGTCCGGGGAGCCTTTCTTGGGCATAGGATGATCGTACCAAGTCCTGCTTGGGGACGGCAAGCGTTTTTTGACTTTTTCTCGTCTGCCCTTCTTCGAGCGAATCCCGTCTTGTAAGAATAAAGTCAAATTTTAACCCGCCGGTCCCAAATGGATGGTCTCGGCTTGAGGGTTCAGGTACAATCTGGCCATGTGCACACTACGCGGCCGGGTGACAGTGGGCTTGCTGCTGCCGGTGCTGGGCTTGCTGCCCGGGATGATGCTGGCCGGCCAGGGGCTGCACCTGCCGGGACCCGGAGGGATCAGCGAGCGGCCGATCGACTATCACTATCGCAGCCGCGTCTGGTCTCATACCGCGCCGGCGATCAATCTCACCCATGTCTTCGCCGGCGAGATCAACCGCCGCGGCCGGCCCGTGGGCTACCATGCGCGCCCTGGCGGCAGGGATCCCCGCGACAGCGGCGTGGCGCGCGTCATCGGCCGGCCCGATCGCGCCGGCGTCTACACGGCCCAAGTCTGGATCGGCCGGCGCAGCCGGACCAAGTTCTCCACGTTTTTCCCCGATCGCCTGACGCAGGGACAGGTGATCGCCTCGGTCCTGAACGCCTTCCGCAAGGGGCGGCGGCGGGGAGAGTCTTTCCGCGGCCCCTCGGGGCTCGGCTTCACCATCGAGGGGTATTTTCAGAACGGCCGCATCCACTCGGCTTACCCCATCTATTCCCGCTGACAGGAGGCCAGCATGGCGAACCTTTTCTATCGCGACGAGGCGGGCGATCCCAGGGCGCGGACAGGCCGCGAGCGCCGCCTGCTGGGCCGTTTCCTCGAATCCGACATCCAGGGCAGCATCGTTCTATGCGACGAGGCGCTGCAGGCGATCGCCGCGGTGGCAGCCGGCCGCGCCCGCAACCGGCGCCTGGGCGGCAACGCCCACACCGTCACCGTGCACAAGCGCACGTCGCGCATCCGCGCCGAGTTCGGCCGCGCCGCCGAGCTGACGCTGCCGACAGCCGAACTGCGCCTGGCCCTGCTGGAGTGGCGGCTGCTGCTGGTCGGAAACCCGGCGCGCCGAAAACAGCGACACTGATCCGCGAACCTCCCGAGGCGCCTCCCCCCAGGCTTTGCCGGAGCCCGGTTTTGCGCTATAATGAGGTCTTGAGCGCAAATTTTTCCTGGGTGACATCCCGGAGCGATCGACGTGGACCATTCCAAGGAACTGGGGCAGGCACCGGTCGGCCAACTGCTCTGGAAATACTTCGTCCCCGCCATCATCGGCGTGCTGGCCAATATCCTCTACAATCTCGTCGACCGCATCTACATCGGCCAGGGAGTGGGGGCGCTGGCCCTGTCGGGCGTGACCGTGACCTTCCCGATCATGATCGTGGTCATGGCCTTCGGCATGCTGGTGGGCATGGGCTCGGCCTCGCTGGTTTCCATCCGCCTGGGCGAGCGCAAGCGGGACGAGGCCGAACGGATCCTGGGCCATGCCTTTGTCCTGTTGGCGGGCATTTCGCTGGCGCTGACCGCATCGGGCCTGCTGTTGCGCGATCCCATCCTGTCCCTGTTCGGCGCCGGACCGGGAATGCTGGGCTACGCCCGCCAGTACGTGACCATCATCCTGCTGGGCAACATTTTTCAGGGTGTCGGCTTCGGGCTGAACAACATCATCCGTGCCGAAGGGCATGCCCGGGCGGCGATGACCACCATGATCCTCGGCGCCGGGATGAACATCATCCTCGACCCCATCTTCATCTTCGTCTTCAAGATGGGGGTGGCGGGCGCCGCCCTGGCCACGGTGATCTCCATGGCCGCCACCAGCTCCTGGGTCCTGGCCCATTTCCTGGGCCGGCGCCCGCCGCTGCGCCTGCGGCGCAGGAACTTCCGTCTCGACCCGCGCATCGTGAAGGAGATCCTGGCCATCGGCATGGCGCCGTTCGCCATGCAGCTGGCCGGCAGCGTCATCCATGCCGTCTTCAACATCCAGCTGATCCGCTTCGGCAGCGACCTGGCCGTCGGCGCCATGGGCATCATCAACGGCGCGGGGATGATGTTCGTATTCTGCGTGATCGCCGTCAACATGGCGGCGCAGCCGATCATCGGCTTCAATTACGGCGCCCGGCAGTTCCAGAGGGTCAAACGCACGTTGAAGATCGCCCTGATCGCCGCCACCGTCATCACCACCACCGGTTTCCTGACGGTTCAGCTGTTGCCGGCGGCGATCATCGGTCTCTTCAACCGCGACGATCCCCGCTTGCTCGCGATCGGGGTCAGGGGCATGCGCATCCTGCTGGCCGCTTTCCCGGTGGTGGGATTCCAGGTCGTCAGTTCCAACTTTTTCCAGGCCATCGGCAAGGCCAGGACGGCGATGTTTCTCAATCTGCTGCGCCAGGTGATCCTGCTGATCCCGCTGGTGCTGGTGCTGCCGCTGGCGCTGGAGATCGACGGTGTCTGGTTGGCCGGGCCGCTGGCCGACGTTTCCGCGGCGGCCATCACCGCCGTGGCCATCCGCCGCGAAGTCGACCGACTGAACGGCCGGCAATTTCATCCGCTCGATGTCCCCGAGCCGGAGGGGCTGGGTCCTGACAGCCGGCATTGGTAGCCCCCTGTCGCCGGCGTCCCTGTCCCCGGGAGATGACCCGGCCTATTCGGCCTGCTCTCCCTGAAAAAAATCGCATGGCGCCGCCTCCACGTCCGGCAGCGCCTGGAATGGAACGCTGAACTGCTTAATTGGCGGGCACGGGCAGGGCGTCGCCCGCCGGCACGTCAGCCTCCGGGACCTCGGCCGCAGGCGCTGGGCTCTCCTGGACGGCGTGCTCCTTTTTCCAGCGTGCCTCGCAGGTCTTGCAGAGCTCGGTGATGTTTTTCAGCTCCCGGGCCTGGGGCACGGTGCCCTGGAAGATCTCGTCGGTCTTGCGGGTATTGATGTGCTGGCAGTCCTGGTAGAGGTGGAAGCGCGTCCCGGACTTGGTCCAGTAGACGTGCTCGGCGCCGAGCGACTTGACCTGCTCGATCTGCTGCGCGTACTGCTCCTGAGACGGCGGGTTGAAGTCGACGCCGGTCAGGGCGGCGATCACCAGGGCCGCGACGGCCACGCCGCCGACCAGCCCCTTCTGCTTGCCCTTCAGGTCCTTGTTGGTGAAGATCAGGAGCACCAGGGGCAGGAAGGCGATGACGGCGATGATCGCCCCCAGCTGGTTCTGCACGAAGAACTTGAATGTCTCCCTTTCCGAGGCGGGATCGAAGCGGTTGGCCTTCTTCCATAGCAGCGAGCCGACGACGGCGAAGATCAGGTCGGCCACGATGAGCACGATGAGCAGCCAGGTGGTGACCGGCGGCTTCTGCAGCAGCAGGATGGCCGCGACCTCCAGGCCGATGGCCACGACCCAGGAAAGAACGGCGAAGAGGCGGAATTTCCCGGCCTTGGCCTTGCTCTCGGGAGTGGGGGTGAAGGTCTGCGCCTGGGCGCCGGCGGGTGGCGTGCCGCCGCCCTCCACGCGGGTCAATTTTTTCTTGGTTCCCTTGTCTGCCATATTGTTCCCTCCTGAATGGGATTGGACCACGGTGATTTTATCCCAAAAAGGAAAAAGGTTAAAGGCAACAAGTAAGAAGAATGCCGTGGTCGCCAAGGTCGGCCATTCGCAGGCGCTTGAGTGGCTTATTTTTCCTTTTGCCTTGCTGGCTTTGCGGTTGACATCCGTTCACGCTGTCCCTATAGTCATGGCATGGAGACGCGCTACGGAGTTGCCGAGGAACAGCTGGCGCACTACACGTGCTTTCGCGCCCCTGGCCCGATCCGCGTCGACGGCAGGCTGGACGAGGAGGCTTGGCGGGCGGCGCCGCTTTCTCCTCCCTTCGTCGACCTGGTGAGCGGGGAACCGGCGCCGCTCGCGACGCGGGTCGCCTGCCTGTGGGACGACCGCGCCTTCTATGTCGGCTTTCGCATCGAGGAGCCCGACGTGCGCGCGACGCTCACCGCCCGCGACTCCTTCGTCTGGAACGACAACGACGTCGAGGTTTTCATCGCCGGCGACGACTGTTACTACGAGTTCGAGATCAACGCCCTGGGCACGGTCTACGAGGCGTTCTTCGTCTGGCAGGACGCCCTGTGCCCGGGCGGCCGCTTCGCTGGCCCCGAGTACGATCCGCGCCGCCGTCATGTCGACCTGCTGGGCGGTTTCCAGGACGCCTCGCGCTTCGGCCGCCACCCGCGCGGGAAGCGCTGGGCCTTCCTCGACTGGGATCTGCAGGGGCTGGAGGCGGCGGTGCACGTGGACGGGAGGATCAACGACTGCTCCGGCGTGGACAAGGGCTGGACCGTCGAGCTGGCCTTTCCCTGGACGGGGCTGGCGCCCCTCTTCTCCAACCGCCGCCTGCCGCCGCGGCAGGGGGACGTGCTGCGCGTCGATTTTTCGCGCTTCGAGCCGCTGGGACCGCTGGGCGGCAGGCCGGCCCCGGCCTGGAGCCTGAACCCGCACGGGGTCTACGACTCGCACATCCCCGAGTGCTTTTCCTTCGTCCATTTCAGCGAGCGGCCGGAGGGGGGCGATCCATGGACCTGAAACAGAAAGCGCGGTTTCAGGAGCTTTTCTCCAGGTATTTTCCCGGGGCCGAGCTTCCCGTGACCTTCTTCTTCGCCGACGAGCCGCCTGAGGGAGTCGGGCCCGAGCCCAAGAGCCAGGGTTGGCGCTGCTTCGTCTCCGACCTGGCGCGGGTACGGCGGGGAGAGTCCCTCTGCCTGGATGAGGCGGCGCTGGGCTGCGGCAGGCGCTTCTGCGGATTTCCCGCGCCGCTCCACCCCCACTTCGAGCAGTTCCTGTCGACCGGCATTCCCGGCAGGCTGGAAGGGGAGCGCTACAAAAAAAATCCCGAAACCGTAAGGGAGATGTTGAAGCACATGCCCGACTGGCGGGCGCCCGGCCGCTATATCGTGCTGCGGCGCTGGGACGCCCTGGGCGGGGACGACCGCCCCGAGGCGGCGATTTTCTTCGCTCCGCCCGACGTCCTCGCCGGGCTGTTCACCCTGGCCCATTTCGCCCGAAGCGATCCGTTCGCCGTGATCGCCCCCTTCGCCTCAGGCTGCGCCTCGGTCATTCAATACCCCTTCCTGGAAAACCAAGCGCAAGATCCCCGGTGCGTGCTGGGGATGTTCGACGTTTCGGCTCGCCCCGCCGTGAACGCGGGGGAGCTCACCTTCACGGCGCCGATGAGGAAGCTTGCGGGGATGATCGCCGACTTTGAGGAGAGCTTCGTGGTCACCCGCTCCTGGGAAAAGGTGATGCGGCGCATGCCTGCCGGTCCTCCCCAAGAGTAAACCTTTTCTTCCCTCGGATAGTATTACGTGGTGCGCGGCCCCGGCCGCGGCTGAATTTTCGTTCCAGGAGGCGGATGATGACGCAAGTCGGGAAAAATTTTCTCAAAACCAAGTCTTTCCTGTTGCTGCTGGTCTGGGGCCTGTTCTTCGCGCCGCTGGAGGCCATCGAGGATGCGCGGCTGCTGCGCAATCCCGACCTCCACGGCGACCGCATCGCTTTCGAGTATGGCGGCGACCTGTGGACCTGCCCCCTGGGGGGCGGCCGGGCCGTGCAGCTGACCAGCCACCCGGGAAGCGAATTTTCTCCCTATTACTCCCCCGACGGCCGCTGGATCGCCTTCAGCGGGCAGTACGATGAGAACCTGGATGTCTACGTCATCCCCGCCGCCGGCGGCGAGCCGAAGCGCCTGACCTTCCATCCCGGCGCCGACCAGGTCACCGGCTGGTCGGCCGACGGCCGCTTCGTGCTGTTCTCCAGTCCGCGCGCCAGCGGCAACCGCTATGCCCGCATCTTCCGCGTCGACGCCGACGGCGGCACGCCCGAGGCCCTGCCCATGCCCATGGCCTGGCTGGGTTCGATGTCGGCCGACGGCCGCCTCTTCGCCTATACCTCGCTCTCCAACCGCCAGTCCTTCGAGACCTGGCGCCGCTACCGCGGCGGCAACGCGCCGTTCATCTGGGTGTTCGACCTCCTGAGCCACGCCGCCGAAAAGGTGCCCCATCCCGGCAGCAACGACAGCTTCCCCCGCTTCAGCGGCGACTGGGTCTATTTCCTCTCCGACCGCGACCGGGTGATGAACCTCCACCGCTACAACGCCACGAGCCGCCAGCTGGAGCAGCTGACTCGCTTCACCGGCGCCGACATCAAGTCCTTCGCCGTCGCCGCAGGGGTCGTCGTTTTCGAGCGCGAAGGGCGTCTGCACGTGCTCCGCGACGGCGAGGCGAGGACGCTGGCGATCGACGTTCCCAGCGAGCGCATCCTGAGCCGCCCCGGACGCGTTCCGGCCGGAGAGCTCATCTTCAACGCCCACCTGTCTCCCGCCGGCAAGCGCGCCGTCTTCGAGGCCCGGGGCGAGATCGTCACCGTCCCGGCGGAGAAGGGCGACATCCGCGACATCACCGGCACGCCGGCCTGCGCCGAGCGCGAGCCGGCCTGGTCGCCCGACGGCATGTCCATCGCCTATTTCAGCGACGAGCCCGGCGAGTACGCCCTGTTCATCCGCGACCAGCTGGGGGCCAAACCGCCGCGGGTCATCGCCCTGCCCGAGAAGGCCTATTATCACGAGCCGCTGTGGTCGCCCGACGGCAAGCGCATCGCCTTCATCGACAACCGCCAGGCGATCTACATCGCGGACGTCGCTGCCGGCAAGGTCGCGCGCATCGCCGTCGACCCCAAGTTCGTCAGCGTTCCCGAATACGACTGGTCGCCCGACTCGCAGTGGCTTTGCTACACGCTGCACGGGGAAAACAACCTGCGCGACCTCCACCTGTATCGGGTCGGCGACGGCACCTCGCAGCGCCTGACCGACGGCATGAGCGACGCCTTCTCGCCGGCATTCGACCGCAACGGCAAATATCTCTATTTCGCCGCCTCCACCAACCTGGCCCATGACATGGGCTGGGTCGACCTCTCCGAGGTCCAGCACGAGCCTGTGGCCAGCCTCTACCTGGTGGTCCTCTCCGCCGCCGAACCCTCGCCGCTGAAGGCCCAGAGCGACGAGGAGGAGGGCAAGAAGGAGGAGCAGAAGGACGAAGCCAAGAAAGGCAAGGGCCAGGAGGAGAAGAAGGACGCCGGGGCGGCCAAGCCCGTGCGCATCGACCTGCCGGGGATCGGCGGCCGCATCCTCGCCCTGCCCCTGCCCACCCGCAGCTACGCCCGGCTGCGGGCCGGGGAAAACAAGCTGTACTACGCCGAGCGGGTCCAGCGCCGGCGCAGCGACACCGAGGTCGACCAGAGCCTCGTGCTCTCGGCCTTCGACCTGGAGAAGCGCGAGCCCGAGGAGCTGGCCTCCGATATCGCCTCCTTCACGCTCTCGGCCGACGGCAAGAAGATGCTCTACCGCCAGAAGCGCGACTGGTTCCTCGTCGACGCCGCCAAGGTGGAACCCGGCAAGGGCAGGTTGGACACGCAGGGGATCCAGGTCTATCGCGAGCCGCGTTCCGAATGGCGCCAGATCCTGCGCGACGCCTGGCGCATCGAGCGCGACTACTTCTACGACCCCGGCATGCACGGCCAGGACTGGCAGGCGGTCTGGGAGCGCTACGAGGCCTACCTGCCTTACGTCTCCCACCGCGACGACCTCAACTATCTCATCGGCCAGATGATCGGCGAGCTCTGCGTGGGCCACGCCTACCGCGGCGGCGGCGAACGGCCGCGCATCAAGCAGACGCCGGTCGGGCTGCTCGGCGCCGACATCGCCGTCCGCGACAACCGCTTCTACCTGAAAAAAATCTACCGCGGCGAGAGCTGGAATCCCGAGCTGCGCTCGCCCCTTTCCGAGCCGGGCAGCCGCGTCGAGGAGGGAAGCTACGTGCTGGCCGTCGACGGCCGCGACCTCGATCCGGCCGAGAACTTCTACTCCTATTTCCTGGCCGCGGCCGGCCGTCAGGTGCGCCTGCTGGTCCATGACAAGCCGCAGAAGGCCGGGGCCCGGGAGGTCACCGTCGTCCCTGTCGACAGCGAGGACGAGTTGCGCTTCCGCGAGCAGATGGAGGAGAACCGCCGCCTGGTCGACCGGCTCAGCCAGGGCAAGCTCGGCTACGTGTACCTGCCCGACACGGCGATTGACGGCTACACCTTCTTCAACCGCTACTATTTCTCCCAGTTGCAGAAGCAGGGGATGGTGCTCGACGAGCGCTTCAATGGCGGCGGCTATGCCGCCGACTACATCATCGACCTGCTGCGCCGGCCGCTGATGAACCATTGGCTGGGGCGCTGGGGCGCCCTGGGACGGACGCCGCAGGCGGCGAACTTCGGCCCCAAGGCCATGCTGATCAACGAGTACGCCGGCTCGGGCGGCGACGCCATGCCCTATTATTTCAAGCAGCAGAAGATCGGCCCGCTGGTCGGCAAGCGCACATGGGGCGGCCTGGTCGGCATCACAGGCTATCCGCCGCTGATGGACGGCGGCTACGTGACCGCACCGTCGGTCTCCTTCGTCGATCCCGAAGGCCGCTTCACGGTGGAGAACGAGGGCGTGGCCCCCGACATCGAAGTCGAATGGACGCCGCAGGAGGTGATCGCCGGACGCGACCCGCAGATCGAGAAGGCGGTGGCCTGGCTGCTGGAGGAGCTGAAGCGCAACCCGGTGCGGGAGTTCAAACCCGGGCCCTTCCCGCGCGGCCGCTGAGGACGACGGGCCTGAAGGCCCTGCCGCTCGCCCGGGGGCGTTTCTTCCCTTACAGCGCGATGCCGATGGTGAAGCCGAAGGAGAGGTCCTGGAACATCTCCTTCAGGACCGTCAGCATGTAGGCGGCCAGACGGAAGCGGCTGGCGCGGACTCCGGCCTGGATCTTCAGTTCCAGGGGCAGGGAGATGTCCGAATCCTTCAGCCAAAGCTCCTTGATGATGCCGCTGCCCAGGAAGAGCTGCCCGTAATTGAAATTGAGAGTGCCGCCCGGGGCCAGGACCAGGGAGTCGGTTTCGATCTTGCTGTTGGCATAGATCGTGCATTCGGGGCTGAGCATGAGAAAGCCGCCCAGATGGATGTCGAGAGTGATGTTCCCCGACAGCACAAGGGGATCGAACGAAAAGTCGCCGCGGCTGAGGATGCCGGCATTGGCACTGACATCGATGGCCTGCGCCAGGACCGGGCTGACGCATGCGAGGGAAACAAGAACGATCAGGGCTTTTTTCATGCGCCCTCCTGAATGCGCCCTATGATAATGGGATGAAAGGGGAAAAGCAAGCCTCTCTTCGGAAATAGGTTGACTGCAATCGGGATCGAAGCCATGCTCCATGGTAAGCCTCTGAGCCGGCAGGCGACCGCTGGCCCGATTGCGTTGCGGGGGACAGAATCCTATTGCATATTCTCCATTTTTGTATTATATATAACTATAATGGTCACAAAAGAATGGAGATGAACCCCGTGAAACCCATGAAATCCTCTTTTTGGCAAAAAGTTGTGCGCTTCGTCAAGCCGCTTTTGTTCCCGTTGGTCGCCATCCTGGCCATCCTTTGGTTTCTTATCCGCGTCATCCCCAAACCGTCTCGGGCGGCCTATCCCTGCCAGCGGGCCGCTGCCGGCATCGGCGGCGGCTTTCTCCTCTACCTGGCGGCCATGATCGTGCCGGCCGCCTTGCTGAGGCGCTGGCAGGGTCGGGTCAGCCGCTGGCGGGTTCCCATCCTCGCGGTTTCCGCGTCTGTCCTGATGGCGGTGACCCTGCCGAGTCTGGTCTCCCAGGACAGGCCCGATGCTGTCGGCGACGCCTTCACGCCGGCCGATCTTCCCAACCAGCCGTTGGGCGTCGCCAGGGGCATCTTCCCAGGCCGCGTGGTCTGGATGCGTGACCTGAAGGCCACCAGCTGGGACGGCGAAAACGGGTTCTGGTGGGATGACGACAACACCAGCCTGCCGGCGGTCAGCAACATGCTCTCGGCTTCGTTGCGCCAGCTCAGCGGCCAGCCGACCGACGCCGCGGCCTGGGACGCCCTGTTCCGCCATGCCAACGCCTCGCGCGGACGCGGCGATCGCGGCTATGCGGCTGGAGAAAAGGTCGTGGTCAAGATCAATGGCAACCAGGACTTCGCCCAGGCCTGGGACAACGGCGGCTTTCAGAGCCCGCACCTGGTCTATGCCCTGGTCGAGCAGCTGATCCGCGCGGCCGGAGTCGCCGGGGGCGACATCACCCTGGCCGATGCCTCGCGCTACATCGGCGACCCGATCCATGACACGATCCGCGCCAACCCCGACATCCACTTTCAGTCGGTGCATTTCGCCGTGCGCCCCGACCTGAGCCGGAACGGTCGCGAGGCGGCCAGCCCGGATTTCAGCCATCCTATCCGCTTCGTCAAGCCGGCTCCCGAAGCCGCGGACATCCCCGACCATTTTCCCCCCACCTGCTGCACCGAGGCCCAGTACATCATCAACCTGTCGCTGCTGCGCTCGCACCAGCTTTTCGGCGTCACCCTCTCCGGCAAGAACCATTTCGGCCTGGTCTTCAACGGCAGCGCCTTCTCGCCGAGCCTGCTGCACGGCTTCGGCACCATCACCAAGCCGGTCAATCCCCTGGGAAGCCCGCACTGCCACCCTTCTCTCCTCGGCCATGAGCACCTGGGCGGCAAGACCATGCTGTTCCTGATGGACGGCCTGTACACGGCGGTCCACCAGAGCTCCAAGGTCATCACCCGCTGGCAGAGCCTGGACAACGAGTACTTCTCCAGCCTGCTGCTTTCCCAGGACCCGGTCGCCCTTGATTCGGTGGCTTTGGATTTCCTGCGCAACGAGCCTTCCATGCACACCGATGCCATGACGGCCAACACCTGCAATTACCTTCACGAATCGGCGCTGGCGGGCGATCCGCCCTCCGGCGCGGTCTATGATCCCGAGGGCGACGGCACACCGCTGCAGAGCCTGGGCGTCCACGAGCACTGGGACAACGCCCAGGACCGGCGCTATTCGCGCAATCTCGGCAGCGGCGAAGGCATCGAGCTCATCCAGAGCAGCCCGTCCCTGGCGATCGTCCAGCCCGACGGCGGCGAGCGCCTAAACCTGGGCAGCCGCTACCCGGTCACCTGGCGCTCCTCGTCCCTGTCGACGCCGCTGAAGATCATGCTGTGGCGCGAGGGGCTGTTGGTGGGCGACATCGCCCTGAACATCCCTCCCGACTCCGGGTCCTACCTGTGGAAGGTAGCCGGGACGATGGGCGGATCCGCCCTGCCGGGGAGCGGCTACAGGATCAAGATCAAGGCGCCGGGCGTCGCCACCGACGGCAGCGCCGAAACGTTCACCATCGTTCACTTGCGGCTGCTTTCTCCCAACGGCGGAGAGGCCCTGGCCGCCGGCGATGTCGTGCCGATCTCCTGGAAGGCCGGCGGCCCCCTCGGCCCCCTCAAGATCAGCCTCTGGCGGCATGGAGCCTGGCTGGGGCTGATCGCAGACAAGGTCGATCCCGCGGCTAAGGTTTTCCTTTGGCCCGCGGGTTCCTATTCCGGGAAGCTGGCGCCGCCCGGCGACGGCTACTCGGTCCGCATTCACGAAAAAGGGACGCAGATCCTCGACAACAGCGACCTCTCCTTCTCCATCCTTTGAAACTTGGCTTTCCGGTGATGCCGTTGTTGCCCCGGAGCTTCCGCCTTTCCCGGCGGCGGCCGGATATGATCCGCCCTGCATTCGGCAATAGCGCCTGAAGTAGAGCACAGCTGCCGCCGTGACCTGGACTGCGCCGGATCCTGGCGTTTCCCGATGCGCCGGCGCTTCGGGGTGGCCGTGATTCCTGGTATAATGCGCCTTCCGCAATCCCTTCTCCTGGGAGACTCATGACAGGCATGCTGGGCGAGATCGCGGGGCTTCTGACCTCGGTCTGCTGGTCGTTCAACTCGGTGGTGTTCACGCTGGCCGGGCGGCGGGTGGGGGCAACGGCGGTCAACGCCCTGCGCCTCTGGATCGCCGTCCCGGCCCTGATGCTGATCCACTGGCTGCTTCATTCCTCCCTTTTCCCCTTCGCCGTCGAGCCGGTCCGTCTCCTTTGCCTGGGCCTTTCCGGCCTAGTGGGCTTTGTCATCGGCGACGCCATGCTGTTCGAGTCTTTCCTGCTGATCGGCCCGCGCCTGGCGATGCTGCTGGCGCTGCTGGTGCCGGTGTTCGGCGCGGCGCTGGCCTGGGCGTTCCTGGGCGAGTCGCTGCCCCCCCTGGAGCTGGCGGCCATCGCCGTGACCCTGGCCGGCATCGCCTGGGTGGTCGGCGAAGGGAGAAGCGGCGCCGCGGCGGCCGAGGCGCGGACGAAACGCCGCTACGCATTGGGGATCTGGCTGGCGGTCGGCGGCGCCGCCGGCCAGGCGCTGGGACTGCTGCTATCCAGGCAGGGCCTCGCCGGCGGCTATTCGGCCGTCTCCGCCACCCTGCTCCGCGTCAGCGCCGCCTCGCTGGTCCTGGCCCTGGCCGCGCTGCTGCGGGGGACGCTGCGGGCTATAGTGGGAAAAATGAAGGACAGGCGGGCCCTGCTCGAGATCGGCGCCGGGGCGCTGACCGGGCCGGCCCTGGGGGTCGTTCTCTCGCTGGTGGCCATCGCCCGCGCCCCGATCGGCGTGGCCTCGACGCTGATGTCGCTGACGCCGGTCCTGCTGCTGCCCGTCTCCCATTTTCTCTTCAAGGAAAGGATCACGCCGCGGGCCGTCGCCGGCACGGTGATCGCCCTGCTGGGAGTGATGCTTCTTTTCTTGGTTTGATTCCCAAACGAAGCCGCGCAGCCCGTTGCGGGGGCGCAAGCGAGAAGCGAAAAATCCCCCCAAAAAACAGGCCGCGGCCTTGCGGCCGCGGCCCTTCATGTCGTTGCGATCCGGGGGCGCTCGGGGTTAGCCGAGGATGGCGTCCTTGCAGGCCTTGGCGACGCGGAACTTGACGACGCGCTTGGCCGGGATCTTGATGGCGGCGCCGGTGGCCGGGTTGCGGCCCATGCGCGCCTTGCGGTTGACCAGCACGAGCTTGCCCAGTCCGGGAACGGTGAATCCGTTCTTGGCGTTCTTGTAGGCCATGGTCGCCAGCGTGTCGATGGCTTCCCCGGCCTGCTTCTTGGTGATCCCCACCTTGTCCGCGACTCCGGCCACGATCTGGGCCTTGGTCATTGTTTTCGCCATGTGTTCATCTCCTTTTTGTGAATTTCGCCGTGGCAGCCGTTGCCGGGCCACGATCCTTGCCGGCACTATATACAAAAATGTCAAGAAAATCAAGCCCCGCGGCATGTCAAGCCCGAATCCGCCCAGTCCTGGACGCGGTGGCAAAGCTGGCCTGGGATGGGCCGCTGTGGTAGGATGCAACCAAGGTTCCAGTGCTGGAGGTTCGGCGATGAACCATGTCACGCCCCTGCGGGCCATCACCCGCGAGCTGATCGGCCGCATCGGCCGGGCCGACCTGGTGGTCGGCATCCCCTGCTTCAACAACGCCGCCACCGTCGCCCGGGTGGTGGCCGCCGCCGCCGCCGGGCTGCGCGAGCATTTTCCCGACCGCCGCGGCGCCATCATCATCGCCGACGGCGGCTCCACCCTCGACGACACCCGCGAGCTGGCCCTGGCCGAGATGAAGGCCCAGGGTGTTCCCGGCGTGGTCGGCATCTACCGCGGCCTGCCCGGCAAGGGCTCGGCGGTGCGCATGATTTTCGCCGCCGCCGGCGAGCTGGGGGCCCAGGCCCTGGCCCTGCTCGACTCCGACCTGCGCTCGGTGACGCCGCTGTGGGTCGAGCGCCTGCTGGGACCGGTGGTCCAGGGCGGCTACGAGTTCGTCGCCCCCCTGTACAGACGCTTCAAGTTCGACGGCACCATCACCAACAACGTCACCTACAACATGCTGCGCTGCCTGTACGGCAAGCGCGTTCGCCAGCCCATCGGCGGCGAGTTCGCCTTCTCCGGCCGCCTGGCCGCCGAGCTCGAGGCGTTGCCCATCTGGGACACCGACGTGGCCCGCTTCGGCATCGACATCTGGCTTACGGTCAATGCCCTGATCCGCGAGGTGAAGGTGTGCCAGACCCACCTGGGGGTCAAGGTCCACGACGCCAAGGACCCGGCCGCCAGCCTGGAGCCGATGTTCCGCCAGGTGGTCGGCACCCTCTTCGCCCTGATGGAGGAGACCGACGGCTACTGGATGCGCGCCGGCCGCAGCGCGGCGGTCGACGTCTGGGGGACGGCCGGCGCCGAGGAGCCCGAGGCCTTTCCCATAGACTTCCAGCGGCTGGTGGAGCATTTCTACCTTTCCTGGCAGACCCTGCGCGGCGCCTGGGGATCGATCCTGCGCCCCGAGACCTTCGACGAGCTCGAGGCCTGCATCGACACCGGTCGCGACGTCTTCCTGATCAGCACCGACCTCTGGGCGCGCATCCTGTTCGAGTTCGCCGCCGCCTACCACCAGCGGCCGGCGGGGAAAAAGCAGGTCGTCGAGGTCCTTTCACCCCTCTACTTCGCCCGCGTGGCCTCCTTCATCCGCCGCGTCGGCGAGCAAACGAACGCCGAGGCCGAGGCCGTGGTCGAGGAGCAGGCGTGCATCTTCGAGATTCGCAAGCCCTACCTGCTCAGCCTGTGGGGGCCCGGCCCGGATCGGAGCGTCCCTGAAGCGCGCGGTTGACAAAGGGCCCGGCAGTCCCTATGATGGGTTCTTCCCCGGGAGGCGACATGAAATTCCGCATCGGCCTGTTGCTGGTCCTGGCCATGGCGCTGCTGGCCCTGGCCGGCTGCGACCTGTTCTCCACCGACCCCTGCGACAAGGTGTATTTCGACGGCGACGAACTGGTGATGCCCACCTGCATCGCCTACAGCCTGTCCAACCCCAAGCTGGACAGCAACGGCAAACTCATCTATTTCGAGTTCAAGGCCATCTGCGACAACACCCAGTACACGGGCAGCGTCACCCTGATCCGCGACAACGCCGGCAACGTCATCGACAAGAAGATCACCGTCAACGGCAAGAACTGCGGCTAGCCGCCCGCGCGGGGCGCGGATTCCCGGTGCGCGCAGACGCGGGCGCTTGCATTTTTCCGGCGTTGGTCTTCTAATGGGCAACATGGGAAAAGTGGTGTGCGTGTTCCTGCTGCTGCTGGCGGCAACGCCGCAGCCCGCCCAGGATGAGATCTATGTCCCGGAGACCGATCCGCTGGTGCAGCGCAAGCTGGCGCATTGGCAGGACCTCAAGTTCGGCCTGCTCATGCACTGGGGGCCCTACAGCCAGTGGGGCGTGGTCGAATCGTGGTCGATCTGCCCCGAAGACGAAGAATGGTGCCGCCGCGACGGCGGGGATTATGCCGACTACGTGCGCCGCTACGAGGCGCTGCAGGGCACGTTCAACCCCGTGCGCTTCGATCCCGAGCGCTGGGCGGCCGCCGCCAGGGCCGCCGGCATGAAGTACGTCGTCTTCACCGCCAAGCACCACGACGGCTTCTGCATGTTCGACACGCGCTTCAGCGACTACAAGATCACGTCGCCGAAATGTCCCTTCCACTCCCACCCGCGCGCCGACATCGCCCGCGAGGTCTTCTCCGCCTTCCGCAGGATGGGATTCATGGTCGGTGTATATTTTTCCAAGCCCGACTGGCACAGCGAGCATTACTGGTGGCCGCGCTTCCCGCCGCGCGACCGCAACGTGAACTACGACCCCTCGCTCTACCCCGAGCGCTGGGCGAAGTTCCGCGAGTTCACCCGCGGCCAGGTCCTGGAACTGATGTCCGGCTACGGAGACATGGACATCCTGTGGCTCGACGGCGGCTGGGTGCGCGCTCTTCCGCGCGAGGAACGGGAGCGGTCGTACCGCCAGGCCGAGCGGGACTCGCCGTCCGGCTTCCTGCGCCGCGGCTGGGTCAGCCAGGACATCGGCATGGACGATCTGGCGGCCGAGTGCCGCCGCCTGCAGCCCGGGCTCATCATCGTCGACCGCGCCGTGCCCGGCCGCCACCAGAACTATCTGACCCCCGAGAACCGGGTGCCGGAGCGGCCGCTGCCCGGGCCCTGGGAGTCGTGCATCGTCTCCGGCGGCGGCTGGTCCTACACGCCTCAGGCGGAGTACATGGGCGGCCGCCAAGCGGTCCACCTGCTCGTCGACATCGTGGCCAAGGGCGGCAACCTGCTGCTCAACGTCGCGCCCGGCCCCGACGGCTCGTGGCAGGACGGGGCCTATGCCCTGCTCAGCGAATGCGGCGACTGGCTGAAGGTCAACGGCGAGGCGATCTATGCGACCCGGCCCCTTTCGCCCTATGCCGAGGGGCAGGTGCGCCTTACGCGGGGCAGGGACGGCAGCGCCTATTTCACCGTGCTGGCCGCCGGGGACGGCGCCATGCCCAAAACGGCGGCCATCGGCGCGCACCGCCCCGCCGCCGGCGCGCGGGTGACTCTGCTCGGCGCCGGCGTCCGGCTGCCCTGGGGCCGTTCTCCGGGCGGCGGCTTCATCGTGGAATTCCCCGAGCGGGTCCGCCGCGCCCCGCCCTGCCGCCATGCCTGGGTCGTCAAGGTCTCGGCGTTGGAGCGCTAGGCCGGCGGCGCGGCGGCGCTGCCGCCTGCTGACGGTGCTGGCCGCCGCCGGCGTCGCCTTGCTGGCCGCGGGCGGGGACGAACGGTTGTCCCGCCTTCCTTTCCAGGATCCCGAGCGTCCGCTGGCTGAGCGCGTCGCCGATCTGGTCTCGCGCCTCACCCTGGAGGAGAAGGTCGCGCAGCTGATGCACACGGCGCCGGCGGTCCCGCGCCTGGGCGTGGCCGAGTACAGCTGGTGGAGCGAGGCTCTGCACGGGGTGGGGCGCTCGGGCGAGACGGTCACCGTTTTCCCGCAGGCGATCGCCCTGGCCGCGACCTTCGACCCCGAGGCCGTCGAGCGGCTCGGCGACATCACCGCCACCGAGGCCCGGGCCATCTTCAACGAGGACCGCCGCCTGGGGCGGACCGCGCGCATGTACCGCGGGCTGACCGTCTGGACCCCCAACGTGAACATCTTCCGTGATCCGCGCTGGGGTCGCGGCCAGGAGACGTTCGGCGAAGACCCGTTCCTGACCGCGCGCATGGGGCTGGCCATGGTCCGCGGCCTGCAGGGCGTGGATTCGCGCTATCTCAAGCTGGCGGCCTGCGCGAAGCACTATGCGGTCCACAGCGGGCCGGAAAGCCGCCGCCACCGCATCGACGTCCATCCCGGCGATTACGACCTGTGGGACACCTACCTGCCGGCCTTCCGCGAGCTGGTCGCCGGCGGCGTGAGCGGCGTCCTGTGCGCCTACAACCGCTTCCGCTCCCAGCCCTGCTGCGCCAGCGACGTTCTGCTGATCGACATTCTCCGCCGCCGCTGGGGCTTCGACGGCTATGTCACCAGCGACTGCTGGGCGCTGGACGATTTCATCCGCGAGCACAAGACCCATGGCGACCGGCGCGCGGCGGCGCTCGACGCCCTGCGCCACCAGGTCGACCTTGAGTGCGGCGGTTCCTACGGCCTGCCGGCCGCCGCGGCCAGGCCCGGCGTCAGCGGCGCCCTGCTGGCGGCGGTGCGCGAGGGGGTCGTCGCCGAGAGCGCCATCGACCGGGCGCTGCGGCGGCTGTTCGCCGTCCGCTTTCGGCTGGGGCTCTTCGACCCGCCGGAGCGGGTGCCTTACTCCCGCATCCCGTTCTCGGCCCTGGACCGGCCCGAGCACCGGGCGCACGCCCTGCTCCTGGCCCGCGAGTCGATCGTGCTGCTCCGGAACGACCGCTCGCTGCTGCCGCTGGCGGCAGGGCGCATCCGGCGCATCGCCGTCCTGGGTCCGAACGCCGATGAGTGCCGGGCGCCGCTGGGCAACTACAACGGCGAGCCGGCCGAGGTCATCACGCCTCTGGCGGCCATCCGCCGGCGCCTGGAGGGGCGCGCCGAGGTGATCCATGCCCGGGGGACGGGCTGGTTCGCCGCGGAGCCGGGCGGGGAACCCTTCGCGCGCCTGGCCAACCGCCTGCGTGGCGCCGACGTCATCGTATTCGTCGGCGGCCTCACGCCGGCGCTGGAGGGCGAGGAGGGCGACGCCGCCGGCGAGGATGTCCCGGGATTCTTCCACGGCGACCGCACCCGCATCTCCCTGCCGGAGGCGCAGGCCCGGTTCCTGCGGCGGCTGAAGGAACTCGGCCGGCCGCTGGTGCTGGTCACCCTGGCGGGCGGCGCCCTGGCCCTGGAATGGGAGGCCGCCCATGTCGAGGCCATCCTCCACGCCTGGTACGGCGGCCAGGCCGGCGGCCAGGCCGTCGCCGAGGCCCTGTTCGGCGACATCAACCCGGCCGGGCGCCTGCCGGTCACCTTCTACCGCCGCGACAGCGACCTGCCGCCGTTCGAGGA
Organism: uncultured Clostridia bacterium; assembly: GCA_964628035.1. Classification (GTDB taxonomy): domain Bacteria; phylum Acidobacteriota; class Aminicenantia; order UBA2199; family UBA2199; genus UBA2199. The sequence continues at coordinate 504,349 of CAZVPI010000001.1, forward strand.
TTATTCCATGGCCGACCGTACCTACCGTTATTTCCGCGGCGACCCTCTGTTCGCCTTCGGCCACGGGCTGAGCTACACGCGCTTCTCCTATTCCAACCTGCGCATCGCGGCGCGGGTGGAGACCGGCCGTCCGCTCGCCGTTTCGGCGTGGGTGCGCAACTGCGGTCGCCGTGACGGCGACGAGGTGGTGCAGCTCTATGTCCGTCACCTGCGGGCGCCGGCGCCCGTGCCGCTGCGCTCGCTGCAGGGCTTCCGCCGCCTGCGCCTGCGCGCCGGCGAGAGCCGCTGCGTCGAGTTCACGCTCGCCCCCGAAAACTTGGCGCGGGTCGATGGGCAGGGCCGGCGCTTCCAGGCGCCGGGTTGGGTCGAGGTCCATATCGGCGGCGGCCAGCCGGGGCGCGCTCCCGGCGTGAGCGGGCGCGTGCTCCTGTCGGGAGGGCGCCGTTTCCTCGACGATTAGGCGCCGTCGGCCGGCGCACCCGTTTCTGCGGGAAAACTTTTTTTATGCTATATTTCCTTCTTCACCAGGGAGGAGCCATGAAACAATCGCTTTTTCTGGTCTTGACGGGGCTGCTGGCGCTTTCCCTCTGCCAGCCCGGCTGCAAAAAGAAGCAGCCGGCGCCGCAGGAGTGGTACCGCTACATCAGCGCCCACAGCACGGGCGAGATTTCCCGCAAAGCGCAGATCCGGGTGCTGTTCGTCGGCAACGTCGGCAGCGAAGGCCAGGCGGCCGAGGCGCTCAAGGGCGTCCTGGAGTTCACTCCGGCCATCGCCGGCAAGGCCGAATGGCGCTCCTCCCGCGAGCTGGTGTTCACCCCCGAGCGCCACTTGATCCCCGGCACGGCCTATCGCGCCGCCCTGAACCTGAGGAAGATCATGAAGCTGCCCCGGGAGTACCGGCGCTTCGAGTTCGCCTTCTCGGTCATCCGCGAATCCCTGGACCTCGACCTGGAGGGCCTGGCGCCGGTCGATGAGGTCACGCCCAACCAGTTCCTGCTGCGCGGCATACTGACCACGCGCGACAGCCAGGAGCCGGACGCCGTGCGCAAGGTCCTGGCGGCCGCGCAGGAGGGGCGGGAACTGGCCGTCGACTGGTCGCACGAGAACGAGGGGCGCAGCCACTCGTTCGTCGTCCGCGCCATCCGGCGCCTCGAGACGCCCAGCGGCGTCGATGTCCGCTGGAACGGCGCCGCGATCGGCGCCGAGCAGAAGGGGACGCGGCGGATCGACGTCCCCTCGCTGGGCCAGTTCGACCTGCTCGAGGCCGAGGCCGTCCTCGAGCCGGCCAGCGCCATCCTGCTGCGTTTCTCCGATCCCCTGAGGAAGAACCAGAACCTGCGCGGGCTGATCACCGTGCCCGGGCACGAGCCGACCTTCGAGATCGAGAACAACGTGATCCGCGTCCACTCGGGCCGGGGTTTTGACGCCGCCGTCGAGGTCACGATCAGCCCCGGGATCCGCAATTTCAACGACCGCCGCCTCGAGAAGCGCCTGACGCGCAGCGTGACCTTCCAGCGCCTGGCGCCGCAGGTGCGCTTCGTAGGCCAGGGGATCATCCTGCCCGACAAGGAGCGGCTGACCGTCCCCTTCGAGGCGGTGAGCCTGCGTTCGCTGCAGGTGACGGCGTTCCAAATCTATGCCGGCAACATGGCGCAGTTCTTCCAGGAGAACAACCTGGAGGGCAAGGAGAACCTGTCGCGGGTCGGCCGCTTCCTGTGGCGCAAGACCGTTCCCCTTTCCGACAAGGCCGAGGAGGCCTCGGTGTGGCGGCGCTACAGCCTGGATGTGACCCGGCTGCTGGGCGAGAACCAGGGCAGCCTGTTCCGCATCATCCTGTCGTTCCATCGCGGCAACGCCTTCTATCCCTGCCAGAACAGCGACCCGCCGGTGACCGAGCCCGAGCTGCAGGACCAGGACGACGTCTCCTGGCGTGACTACAGCCACTGGGACTATCCCTATTCGTTTTATTACCAGGAAGGACGCGACGGCTGGGCCGACCGCAACGATCCCTGCAAGGACGCCTATTACAACCCGAACTTCAACGCCAACGCCGTGCAGGCGCGCAACTTCCTGGCCTCGAACATCGGGCTGCTGGCCAAGCGCGGCGACGGGTCCGAGCTGCACGTGGTCACCACCGACATCCGCAGCGCCGAGCCGCGGCCCAACGTGCGCGTGCGCGCCTTCAACTTCCAGAACCAGCTCCTGGGCGAAGGCCGCAGCGACGGTTCGGGCTTTCTCACCCTGGACCTGCCCGGCCAGCCTTTCTTCCTCGAGGCCGAGGACAACGGCGAGCGCGGCTACCTGCGGCTGAGCCGCGAGGGGGCGCTGGCCACGAGCCATTTCGACGTCGGCGGCGAGAAGGTGCAGCAAGGGATCAAGGGCGCCCTCTACGGCGAGCGCGGCGTCTGGCGTCCAGGCGACGACCTGTACCTGACCTTCGTCCTCTTTGACCGCGAGCGCAGGCTGCCCGCCGGCCATCCGCTGCTGCTGGAGCTGTACAACCCCAAGGGGCAGCTGATCCAGTCCGTAAAGCCCGGGCGGTCGCTCCCCCCCTTCCACTCCTTCCGCCTGAGCACCGACGAGTCGGCGCCGACCGGAACCTGGAAGGCGCGGGTGCTGGTCGGCGGTCTGGTCTTCGAGCAGAACCTGAAGATCGAGACCGTCGCCCCCAACCGCCTGAAGATCGACTTCCAGCCGGGGGCCGACAAGCTGGCCAAGGACCGGCCGGTGACGGCCGTGTTGAACAGCCAGTGGCTGCACGGCGCGGCGGCCGCCAACCTGAAGTACGACGCCCAGGTGCGCCTGACGCCGCGGCCCACCCGCTTCGAGCGCTGGCCGGGGTATGTCTTCGACGACCCGGCCCGCCAGGTGGCCGCCTCCGAGCAGCAGGTGGCCTCCGGCCAGCTGGACGGCTCGGGCGCCGCCCGCTTCCCCGTGGCCCTGGAGATGGAGGAGTCGGCTCCGGGGATGATGGACGCCCAGTTCACCGTCCGCGTTTTCGAGGAGAGCGGTGACTTTTCCATCGACTCCGTGACCGTGCCCTACTTCCCCTACCCGAGCTTTGTCGGCGTCCGCCTGCCCAAGGGCGACGAGATGCGCGGCATGCTGCTCACCGACCAGGACCACGTGCTGCAGGTGGTCACCGTTGACGCCGACGGCAACCCCGTCTCCCGCGCCGGGCTGCAGGCCAGCCTCTACAAGGTCGAGTGGAAGTGGTGGTGGGACAAGAGCGGTGATTCTCTGGCCCAGTACGTGGCCAACACCAGCCACGTCCCCATCCTGAAGGGGGAGGTCGCGACACGCGACGGCCTCGGCACCTGGAAGTTCCAGGTCAAATACCCGCAGTGGGGCCGCTACCTGGTGCGCGTCGTCGACCCGCAGAGCGGCCACGCCGCAGGCCAGACCGTCTACATCGACTGGCCGGGCTGGGCCGGCCGCGCCCGCGAGGAGAAGGGCAGCGGCGCCACCCGGCTCAACTTCAGCGCCGACAAGCCGCGCTACCAGGTCGGGGAAAAGGCGACGATCTTCCTGCCCGACGCCCCCCAGGGGCGGGCCCTGGTCTCGCTGGAGAACCGCTCGCGGGTGCTGAAGCAGATGTGGGTGAGCACGCAGAAGGGGGAGAACCGCTTCACTCTCGATCTCGACGCCGGCATGACCCCCAATGTCTACGTCCACGTCACCCTGCTGCAGCCCCATTCGGGCAAGAAGAGCGACGCGCCCATCCGCCTCTACGGCGTCATCCCCGTCCTGGTCGACGACCCGGCGACGGAACTGAAGCCGGCGCTGGCCGTGGCCGACGAGTTGAAGCCCATGGAGGAATTCAAGGTCGGTGTGAGCGAGAAGGCGGGGAGGCCGATGACCTATACCCTGGCCGTGGTCGACGAGGGGCTGCTGGGGCTGACCCGCTACTCTGCCCCCGACCTGCGCAAGCGCTTCTACAACCGCGAGGCGCTGGGCGTGCTCACCTGGGACCTGTTTGACGAGGTGGCCGAGGCCTACGGCGCCGATCTGTCGCGGCTGCTGGCCCTGGGCGGCGACGAACAGGGGGCCGAGGCGGCGGGCGAGAAGAAGCAGCGCCGCTTCCCGCCGGTCGTCCTTTTCGCCGGCCCCTTCGCCCTGGAGGCGGGCAAGAGGGCCGAGCACCGCTTCACCATGCCGCAGTATGTGGGCGCGGTGCGCGTCATGGCCGTCGCCGGCGACGGCGGCGCCTTCGGCGTCGCGGAAAAATCGCTGCCCGTGCGCCAGGACCTGATGATCCTGCCGACCCTGCCGCGCGTGGCGCGGCCGGGCGAGAGCTTCGACCTGCCCGTCTCGGTCTTTGTCAGCCGCGACGACATCCGCCGCGTCCAGGTGCAGATCGATCCCGGCGACCGCTTCCGCGTCGATGGCCCGAAGATCAAGACGGTCGACTTCACGCGCCCGGGCGATGAAATGGTCTTTTTCCCGGTGACGGTCAGCAACGCCATCGGCCAGGGTGACATTCGCCTGCGCGCCACCAGCGGCATGCGCAGGGCCGAGAGCCGCACCGCGCTGCCCATCCTGGCCGCCAATCCGCGAGTGCTGGAGACGCTGCGCCTCGAGGTGCCGCCGGGCCAGACCCGCTCCCTGGTCGTCAAGCCCTTCGGCATCCAGGGAACGAACGCCTTGACCGTCGAGTACTCCACGCTGCCGCCGTTCCGCCTGGGCAAGCGGCTGCAGTTCCTGATCCATTATCCCCACGGCTGCCTGGAGCAGACCCTCTCCACCGCCTTCCCGCAGCTCTACCTCAAGCACCTGGTCAAGCTCGACGAGGGTCAGATGAAGAAGGTGGACGACCATATCGCCGCGGCCATCGAGAAGATGCGCGGCTTCCAGACGCCGGGCGGCGGCTTCTCCTACTGGCCGGGCGAATACGAGGTTCACCCGTGGACCTCCTCCTACGCCGGCCACTTCCTGGTGGAGGCGCAGCGCCTGGGATACCGCGTGCCGGCCGCCGTCCTGGACGCCTGGAAAAAGCACCAGCGTGGGCTGGCCAACTCCTGGACCGCCAGACCCGAGTCGGGGCGCCTGCTCCAGGCCTTCCGCCTGTACACGCTGGCCCTGGCCGGGGCCCCTGACCTGGGAGCCATGAACCGCCTGCGCGAGGGCGGCGAGTTGGACAGCCCTGCCGCCGTCCTGCTGGCCGGGGCCTTCCAGGCCTGCGGCCAGGGCGAGGCAGCCGACGACCTGCTGGCCAAGTGCTCCTGGCAGGTGGCTTCCTACCGCGACGACCGCCGCACCTTCGGATCGGCGCTGCGCGACAAGGCGGTCATGGCCCGGACGCTGGCCGGCATGGGCCAGCGGGGGCGCGCCAGGAGATTCATCGACGAGATCGTCTCGGCGCTGGACAGCGACACCTGGTTCTCCACCCAGGAGACGGCCTATGCCCTGATGGCCATCTCCGCCTATTACGGCGGCTCGCCTTCCAGGCCGTTCCGCTTCCAGGCCGGCTGGCAGGGGGAAAAGGCGCGCGACCTGGAAGCCGCCTTCCCCTTCCAGCAACAGGAGTTTTCCCCCTTCCCCGGCAACGAACGCACCCTGCTGGTGACCAATCCCGGCCAGGATACGCTGTATGTCACCGCCACCGTCGGCGGCATCCCGCCCGCCGGCGGCGAACAGGCGCACGAGAACAACCTGCGCCTGGAAGTCGTCACCCGCGATGCGCGGGAGAACGCCATCGACCCGGCCCGCCTGGCGCAGGGCGGCGACGTCAAGGTGGAGATCAGCGTCACCAACCTCGGCAAGCAGAAGCTGCACAACCTGGCCCTGACCCATATCGTTCCGGCCGGCTGCCAGATCTCCAATCCCAGGCTTTTCAGCGGCGAGGCCGGCAGCGGCTACTACGACTACCAGGACGTCCGCGACGACCGCATCCTCACCTACTTCGGCCTGGAGGCCGGCGCCAGGAAGAAGTTCACCGCCGTTCTCAACGCCTCCTACGGCGGCCGCTTCTACTGGCCGGGCATCGCCGTGGAGGCGATGTACGACGCGGCCTTCCATGCCAACACGGCGGGCCGATGGCTGGAGATCCGGCGCTGACCGGCTTCTGGCGCCAACGGCGCCGCCTGCTGGCGGCGCTGGCCGCCATCGCGCTGCTGGCCGCCCTGCTCGCCTGGTGGGCTGCGCCGCGCCCCCTTTTCCATGACCCGCTCTCGCCGGTCGTCTTCGCCGCCGACGGCCGGCTGCTGGGGGCGCGCCTGGCCGCCGACGGCCAGTGGCGCTTCCCGGGAACGGAAGTTCTCCCCGAGCGCTTCGTCCAGGCCCTGGTGCACTATGAGGACCGCCGCTTCCTGCGCCACCGCGGCGTCGACCTGCGGGCGGCCGTTCGCGCCCTGCTCACCAACCTGCGCCGCCGCGCCGTGGTCAGCGGCGGCAGCACCCTGACCATGCAGGTGGTACGCATCAGCCGCAAGAACCCGCCGCGCACGGTCGCCGAAAAGCTGCGCGAAATGGCGCTGGCCCTGCGCCTGGAACTCTCGCGCTCGAAGCGGGAGATCCTGGCCCTGCATGCAGCCAACGCGCCCTTCGGCGGCAACATCGTCGGGCTGGATGCCGCCTCCTGGTTCTATTTCGACCGCGGCCCCGCCGAACTGAGCTGGGCCGAGGCGGCTTTCCTGGCCGTCCTGCCCAACGATCCCAAGCTCGTCGCCGGCGCCGCCAACCGCAGGCGGCTGCTGGCCAAGCGCGACCGGCTGCTGCGGCTTCTGGGCCAACGCGGGCGGCTCGCACCCCTGGAGCTCTCCCTGGCCCTGGCCGAGCCCCTGCCCGTAGGCATGCGCCGGCCGCCGCGCCTGGCCCCGCACTTGCTCGACACGCTGGCGGCGCGGGGCGGCGGCCGGCCGTTCCGCACCTTCCTGGACCGCAACCTGCAGGCCACGCTGGTGCGCATCGTGCAGGCCGGCGGCGAGCGGCTGCTGGCCATCAACATCCGCAACCTCGCCGTCCTGGTCATCGACAACCGCCGGGCCGTGGTGGCGGCCTATGCGGGCAATGTCGTTCGCGACGGCCCGCCCCAGGGACAGGACATCGACCTGATCCGCCGGCCGCGCAGCACCGGCAGCATCCTCAAGCCTTTCCTGTACGCGGCCATGCTGCAGGAGGGAGGCCTGGCGCCGACGACGCTGGTCGCCGACACCCCGGCCCATTTCGCCGGCTATGTCCCGGAGAACTTCGACCGCCGCTTCCGCGGCGCCGTGCCGGCCCGCGACGCCCTGGCCTGGTCGCTGAACATCCCCGCCATCCACATGCTGCGGCAGTACGGCATCCCCCGCTTCTACAATCTGCTGAAGAAATGGGGGCTCACCACCCTGGTCCGCCCGCCGGGAGGCTACGGTTTGACCCTGATCCTCGGCGGCGCCGAGGCCACCCTGTGGGAGGTGACCGGCCTGTACGCCGGCCTGGCGCAGCTGGCCCTGGGCGACGCCGGGCTGCGGCGCGAGGTGCGCCTGCTGCAGGAGGAGGCGCCGCGCCGCTTGCGCATGAACGACCTGGGACCGGGGGCCGCCTATCTGACCCTGCAGGCCCTGACCCAGGTCAACCGCCCCGACGACGAGGGGCATTGGCGCGAATTCTCCTCCTCGCGCTGGGTGGCCTGGAAGACGGGGACCAGCTTCGGCCTGCGCGATGCCTGGGCCGTCGGCGTCACCCCGGCCTACACGGTCGGGGTCTGGGCCGGCAACGCCGACGGCGAGGGCAACCCGGCGCTGACCGGCCTGTCGGCGGCGGCGCCAATTCTCTTCGAGGTGATCAACGCCCTGGACACGGGCGGGGCCGTGCCGCCGCCGCGGCTGTGGCTCAAGGAGGTCCGCGTCTGCCGCGACTCGGGATTCTTGGCCGGCGAGTTCTGCCCGGCGGTCGCGGCCGTTGTTCCGCGCGAAAGCCATTTCCAGCTGCCCTGCCCCCATCACCGGCTGGTCCACCTCGACGCCGGCGGCCGCTTTCGCGTCGACTCGGCATGCGAGCCGCCGGCGCGCATGCACCACCGGCCGTGGTTCGTCCTGCCGCCGGTCCAGGAGTACTATTACCGCCGCGTTCATCCCGAGTACCGCAGCCTGCCTCCCTTCCGTCCCGACTGCCAGGGATTCCAGGCCGAAGCCGGGCGCCAGGTCATCAGCCTGGTCTATCCCGAGGCCAGCACCGCGGTCTACATCCCGGTTGAGCTCGACGGCACACCTGGTCAGGTGGTTTTCGAGGCGGTCCACCGCCAGCCGGAAACGGCCCTCTATTGGCACTTGGACGGCGAGTTTCTCGCCGCCACTCGCCGCTTCCACCAGCTCCCGGCGCGGCCCGCCCCCGGCGGGCATGTCCTGGTGCTCATGGACGAGGAGGGGCACCGCATCGAGCGCAGGTTCAGGGTCATCGGCCGGGAACAGTAAACTTGGCGTACGGCATAAGGCTGACGGCGTACGGCAGATGCAACGGAATGAACTCGAGTGACAAGTGACGAGGAACGGCACTCGGCGTACGGCGGCAGCACAGAAACGAGCTAAAGTGAAAAGTGATGAGTGATGCGTGATGAGAAAGTCAAAAGACAAGGGGGAGGGAACATGCGCAAGAAAGTAAAGCCTGGCCAGAAACTCCCGGTGGTGATTACCGCAAGTGAAAGAGAAATGATCCGCGAGGATACGTTCTACGATCCTGATTTTGCCAAGCTCGCCGAATGCCGCGGCAAGAACCTGATGGTGCCGATGACGCTGGACGACATCGAGGATCTTCAGGGCCATGTCGCCGCCGCGGCCAACCACTGCGAAAAGCGGAAGCTGCAGGCGCGGCTGGACCGCCTGTTCGATAAATTGCAGCGCTTCCTGGATCAGTACGAGGAGGAATGAAACGCCGCAGGCCTTCGCCCAACTCTATCTGGCAATCACCCCATCGGCCTACCTTTTGAATAGGATTGAATGGCGCCGCTGCCGTAGGATTGATCTTATGGCTTGCCGCGGCGAAGCCGTCGCTGCCGGTACAGTCGTTCGCTGAATCCGCCTTCAGCGAGGAATCTTTTTCCCAAGGATTCCAATGGCTTGTGCAACAGGTAGCTGGCCTGATTGACCAGGCAGATCATGGCGTTGGCGGCCTCTTCCGGGCCAGAGCTCGCTAAAATGGCTGCAGTTTTCTTGTCGTACCGGTCTGCCGCTTCCGGAATTTCGATTTAGTAATCACTGCGACAAATGTGCACGCGTTCTTAAAAAGGTTTTATTGCTGTTTCGTGACGGATTTTTCGGAAATGCGCTGCAATGGAAGAAATGAAAAAATAATTTCTACTCTGGCGCGGGTTTTTTTCCCGACCCGTTGGATTAATTCCAATTCTTGCAAGCGGTTGAGGTCGCGTTGGATCGTCTTGGTCGTTTTTCCCGCATATGCTTTTGCCAGTTGTGGAGTCAATTCTGGAATTTCAGAGATGGCAACCGCGTCCTCCTTGGCCGCCAAATCAAGGGCAAGTTGCATTTGGCGCAGATCGCTTGGGTGGGTGCGATTTTGAAAGAGTTCATGTACGTGATCTCGCCAGACAACAAACCAAACATGGTTCCAGACAAATTCCATCTGTTCATGCAAGCCATCGACAAATCCGCGCAGGGCATACCGTAGGAATGGGACAACATCTCCGCCTGACTTGCTTGCTTGATCGAGCTGCCGGTAGTACTCGCTACGTGTTGCATTGTAGTGATTGCTGAGTAGGTGCGCGGCGGGGGACGGAACGCCGGCAGCGAGAAGGATGTGGAATTCAAGGAGACGGGCGGTCCTGCCGTTGCCATCGCCGAAAGGGTGGATCCAAACGAGATAAAGGTGGGCGATGATCGCCTTGATGACCGCATGGACAGTCTCCCGGCCCTTGGTTGTCTTGAAATCGTCGCTCTTCAGCCAATCGCAAAGCCTCTCAAGAAGATGCCGGCAGTTGCTTGCATCCGGAGCTCGGTACACATCCCCCACCGCGACCTGATGCCCTCGCAATTCCCCGGGGACGACGTCCTTCTCCAGAGGAAGTTTGTCGAGCACTTGGTGATTATACGAAGAGATTAACTCCAAGTTGATTTCCGGAGGGGCTTCGGAAACGATTGAGCGGCCGATTTCATTGCAGGCGGCGATAATATTGTCTACTTCTTGCTTCAGATATTCTTTTGACGGGGAAACTTTCAGCTTACCCTCTACGGCATCGTGCACTTCCTTCTCGGATAAGGTGTTCCCCTCAATTGCGGTCGTAGCCGCGACTCCCTTGGCGAGATAAACCTGATGCATCTGTTTCCTTATGTCAGGCCGTAAGGGCAGTTTGGCGAGATGTTCGCATTTAGAGGCGATTTCACCCAGATCCAGCCAGATGTCGGCTCCAGCCGGGCGCATGTCCAGGCGAAAGGTCAGCCAAGGATTTGTCCGCTCAAATGTCCACATATATGTCCCCTAATTTAAGCCAATAACGATAATAATATAGCATATTTAGAGCATATTGACCACAATATTATGTTTATTCATGTCGACTTTTATGTCCAGTTGATTGGCATCGTTATTCACAAGCCATACCATCGTGACAGATGATTGGCGATGCATGATGAGATAAAAAAGTCCGCAGGTTTCCTGAAGTGACAAAGCCAAGCGCTGACTGCAGCCAGGTCGACAAAACTTTTGACTACGGATCAATATGTGAAGGACTTGATTCTTGGCTGCCAGCCATTGCTGTCCAAAATAAATCGATTATTTGGTAGACAGCAAGTCCTGTAAAGGGTTTTGGGGTTACAAAATCGGGTTTTTTGGACGAGGTCGCCGTTTTGTTTTGTTTGGTTTTATCAATATGCTGTCCAAGATCTATTGAGGGCAAGTCAAGCCCTTTGGCAGGCTCTCGCGCCATTCGCTTCCGCTTTTTCGCGGAGCGCTGAGGCCTCCGCGAAGCATCCCCTTGGGGGACAAGCCGCTCCAGTCGCGTAGTCCCCTTGGGACGGAGCATCCCCACAGGGGACGAATGCCGCTGCGCCTGCCAAGCTCAGATACCCTAGTTGAATCGGGCAAGCTTGCCCGGAGCCCCACGAGGGGGTCGCGCCCTGCGGGCCGCTGACCCCACGAGGGGGTCGCGCCCTTCGGGCCGCTGACCCCACGAGGGGGTCGCGCCCTTCGGGCCGCTGATGAACGTGGGGTGAGGGCTTGGGACCCGCAGGGGCGATCCCTCCGGGACCCCCACGTTAATACCCCACGGTCAATGAAGGCGGGATTGTACGCGGTGGGGGGCGAGTGGCAGCCACTCTGGGAACCCTCGCGGCATTACGTCCCTTCCGCGCCCAAGCGCGTCGGGATTAGCTCGCGAGGGTACACGCAGCCCGAGCCTTATGGCGGGTCAGCGGCCCGCAGGGCGCGATCCCAGGGGGGCTGGCATCCCGAAGGGTGCCGTCCCCTTGGGGGACCGGCATCCCGAAGGGTGCCGTCCCCTTGGGGGAAAAGGCCGAATCCCCGAGTGAACGAAGGGCAACTTGCCCGATTAAGTCAAGGTTTTCTAAAAGTTATTTTGGACAGGTCTGCAGCAAGATCCGTTCTATTGCTTTTCTCGTCACGCGTCACGCGTCACGATAGATCGAACGCTGCTGCCTTGCGCCGTCAGTCGTGTGCTTGCCTCTCCTTGCCGCCATGGCGGCGATGGGCTACAATGGGAGCAATGGAGACGAAGGGGACGAAGCGAGTGCGCAGCGCGAAAGCCCGCTCCGCCACCGGCCTGCCGGGCCAGGCCGCATTCGGCGCCGAGGAGTTCAGGCAGATGAACCTGGCGCTGGAGGCGGCCGACATCGGCCTGTGGGACTGGGACCTGGGCACGAACCGCGTGGCCATGTCCGACAAGACGAAGAGCCTGCTGGACATCGGCGCCCACGGCGCCGCCGGCACCTACCGCCGCTTCCTGCGCGCCATCCATCGCGACGACCGCGGGCGCATCGCCTCGGCGCTGAAGGAGGCCATCCGCCGCCGCGGCGCCTTCGACGAGGAGTTCCGCCGCGAGAAGGCCGACGGCGCGATCCACTGGCTGCGCATCCGCGGCCGCGTCTCGCTGGGGCGGGGCGGGGCCGCCGAGCGCGTGCGCGGCAGCATCCACGACAAGACCGAGCGCAAGATGGCCTTCGACGCGCTGGAGGCCATGGTCAAGGAGCGCACCCGTGAGCTGCTGGACGCCAACGACCAGCTGCGCCGCGAGATCGAGATCAGGAACCAGCTGCAGGACCAGCTCATGCGCGCCAGCGAGATGGAGCAGCGGCGCATCGGCCAGGACCTGCACGACAGCCTCTCGCAGCAGCTGGGCGGCATCCTCTTCATGGGCCAGGTCCTGCACGACAAGCTGAGCCGCGCCGGGCGGGCCGAGGCGCAGGACATCGAGAAGCTGATCGGCCACCTGCAGAACGCCCTGACCCACACCCGCGACCTGGCCAAGGGACTGTATCCCACCCTCGGCCAGGGCGGGCTGGCCGCCGCCCTGCGCGAGCTGGCCGTGGCGGTGGGCGAGCTGTTCGCGGTCGAAGTCACGGTCGACGCCGCCGCCGGGGTGGACACGGCCGACGAGGGGGTAACCATCCACGTCTACCGCATCGTCCAGGAGGCGCTGAACAACGCCATCCGCCACGGCAAGGCCGGCCGTGCCGTCATCCGCCTGTTTCGCGAGCGGGGCGTCCCCGTCCTCACCGTCAGCGACAACGGCGTCGGCTTTCCCGAGAAGCCGAACCGCAAGGGCATGGGGCTGAACATCATGGAATACCGCGCCTCGCTGATCGGCGCCTCCCTGGCCGTCGCTTCGCAGCGCCGCGGCGGCGCCGTCGTCAAGTGCGCGTTCCGGCGCACGCCGGGCTTCGCCCCCGCAAGCCCGCCGGCCGGGCCGGGTCCCGGGGCGCGCGGGGCGCGCGCGCGGCGCAACGCCAAGCCGGCATGAAAACGAAAAAGGCCGTCTTCATCGTCGACGACCACCCCATCATGCGCGACGGCATCTCCCAGCTCATCGACCAGCAGGCCGACCTGGCGGTCTGCGGCAGCGCCAGCAGCGCCCCCCAGGCGCTCGACGCGCTGGCCGCCGTCGCCCCCGACCTGCTGCTGGTGGACATCTCCCTGACCGGCATGAGCGGCATCGACCTGATCAAGATCGTGCGCAAGCGCCAGCGGCGCCTGCCGGTCCTCGTCCTGTCCATGCATTCGGAGGACCTCTACGCCGAGCGGGCGATCCGCGCCGGCGCCAGGGGCTATGTCATGAAGCATGCCTCGGCGGGCGTCCTGCTGGAGGCCATCCGCCGCGTGCTGGCGGGCAAGGTGTACCTGAGCCCGGCCATGACCGAGAAGCTGCTGGACAAGGCGAGCGGCGGCGAGCGGCCGGAGGCGGCGTCGCCGGTGGGTGGCCTGAGCGACCGCGAACTGGAGATCTTCAAGCTGGTCGGCAGCGGCCTCAAGCCGCAGCGCATCGCCGAGGAGTTGCAGCTGAGCATCAAGACGGTGGAGACCTACTATTCGCGCCTGAAGCTGAAGCTGGGGGCCCGGGACGCCGCCGAGCTGCTGCAGCTGGCCATCGCCTGGCGCTCCGAGATCAAGGAGCCCGGAGAGCGCTCCTGAAAGGCGGTTCGTAGCCCCTTTTCGCTGTAATGGAAATCCCCGACAAAAGAAAGGGGGGTTTCCCTTATTGCCTCTTTTTCGCCGGGGATCGATAGTCAGGGGGAAGAATTCGCATAGGAGCGCAACCCCATGGCAGAGATCAAGGCACGCTGGGAGTGGCGGACGTTCGGCGAGGCCTTCGGCGAGGCCGAGTCCAGGATCAACTCCTTCCCCAAGGACAAGGTGCGGCACAGCGCCGAAGTCTACATCCTCTCCAAGAACAGCATGGACAACACCAAGATCCGCGACATGCTGATGGACATCAAGACCCTGCGCCAGGTGAACGCCGACAAGCTGGAACAGTGGTTCCCGGTGATGAAGGCCGGCTTCCCGCTGGCGCCGGCGGTGCTGGGCGACGTGTTCCGCGCCTGGAAGGCGGAGATGCCGCGCCTCGGGCGCGACGCCTACGGATACGAGGAGTTCCTGGGCGAGCTGGTCTCCCCGCACGCCGACCTGAGGATGGTGCGCGTGGAGAAGGAGCGCCACGGCTTCCTGATCAACGGCTGCATCGTCGAGATCGCCGACCTGAAGTTCGACGGCTCACCGGTCCGCACCGTCGCCGTCGAGATGGAAGACCCCGCGGCCGTCCTGGGCACGGTGCGCCAACTCGGCCTCGACGGCTTTGAGAACGTCAACTACCTGAAGGCGCTGAAGCGCTTCGTGGGCATGGAGATCGTTTGATCCCTAAGGAGGATACAATGAAAAAGATCGTCTTTTTGTGCGTGCTGGTCGTTCTCTTCGCCTTCCCGGCCCTGGCCGAGGAAGTCGAGTCGCGCGACCTGGCCGGCCGCAGCGACGACGGCCTGCTGATCTTCGAGTCGGCCGACGGCAAGTTCCAGTTCATGCTCGACGGCCGCATCAACCTGATCGCCGCCCTGTACCAGGGCAGCGAGACGCCCCTGGCCAACGGCATCGAGGTGCGCCGCGGCCGCCTCGGCTTCAAGCCGGTCTGGGGCGACTGGTCGGCCCAGTTCGACATCGACTTCACGGGCGTCGAGGCCGAGATCAAGGACATGTGGATCGGCTACGGCGGCTTCAAGAACACGATGATCACCCTGGGCAACCACAAGGGGCAGTTCAGCGTGGAGGAGGTCACCTCCTCGCGCTTCATCACCTTCATCGAGCGCGGCCTGCCCAACGCCTTCGCCCCTGACCGCCGCCTCGGCCTGAGCGTGGCCAAGTGGGGCAAGAACTGGCGCGCCTTCGCCGGCCTGTTCGGCGAGGAGGCGGCCAACGCCGACGAGACCGGCGAGAACGAGGCGCTCAACTACAACCTGCGCCTGAACTTCCTGCCCTGGCTCAAGGACAACGGCTTCCTCCACCTCGGCGGCTCCTTCGGCCACTCGCGGCCCAACGCCAGCGACGGCGGCACGGTGCGCTTCCGCGCCCGCCCCGAGACGCACGTGGCCGACAACCGCTTCCTGACCACCGGCAAGATCAAGGACGTCCAGTCCTGGGACCAGTACGGCCTGGAGCTCGCCGCCGCCTTCGGCCCGATCCTGCTGCAGGGCGAGTTCCTGTCAACCACCGTCAACCGCCTGGACGGCAAGCCCAACGCCACCTTCTCCGGCTACTACGCCTTCGCCAGCTGGATGGTCACCGGCGAGAAGCGCCCCTACAGCATCGAGGAGGGCGAGCCCGCCGGCCGCATCCTCCCCAAGAAGAAGTCGCTGGGCGCCTTTGAGCTGGCCGCCCGCATCAGCAACCTCAACCTCAACGATGCCGACGCCGACATTATGGGCGGCGAGGGCAACAACGTCACGCTGGCCGCCAACTGGTACCCCTATCCCAACCTCAAGTTCGCCGCCAACTATGTCCTGATCAACCACGACGAGTTCGCCACCGGCGACGGCGACTACGCCGGCAACGACGACTACAGCGTCTTCCAGTTCGGCTTCTATTACTCTTTCTGAAGACAGCGACGCCATAAAGAGGATCGCGCGGGGGCAGGCCGCCCTGCCCCCGTGCTATAATCCCGGGAGAACATCATGGGCAAGGAAATCGAAAGGAAATTCCTGGTCAAGGGCGAGGAGTGGAAGGCGGCCGCCAAGGGCACCGTCTACCGCCAGGGCTACCTCTCCTCGGCCAAGGAGCGGGTGGTGCGCGTGCGCACCATCGAGAGCAAGGGCTTCCTGACCATCAAGGGCATCACCCGCGGGGTGTCGCGCGCGGAGTTCGAGTACGAGATCTCGGCCGAGGATGCCGCCATCATGCTCGACGACATGTGCGAAAAGCCGCTCATCGAGAAGAAGCGCTACAAGATCCCGTTCGGCGGGCTGGTGTTCGAGGTGGACGAGTTCTTCGGCGAGAACGCCGGGCTGGTCGTGGCCGAGGTCGAGCTCAAGGACGAGAAGCAGAAGATCACCCTGCCGCCGTGGGTCGGCGAGGAAGTGTCGGGCGATCCGCGCTACTTCAATTCCAACCTGATCAAGCACCCGTACAGTCGGTGGTGAGCGGCGTCATGGCGGAAGCGAAAGCGGCGAACCCTGACGCGGCCGTCGCCGACAACGGCGGGCTCGACGAGTTGCTCGACCTGGAGCGGCACAAGCTGGCCAACGTGCCCGAGCGCAAGGCCAATGCCACCGAGAGGTGGATGAAGTACCTCGGCTTCCCGCTGGGCATCGCCGCCTTCCTGCTGATCTTCTACATGCCGCTGCCGGCCGGCCTGACCGCCTCCGGCCAGGCCGTCCTGGCCTGCTTCGCCATGGCCCTGGTCTGGTGGGTCAGCGAGCCGGTCCCCACCTACCTGACCTCCCTGGTGCTGATGCTGGCGCTGGTCTTCACCGACGGCTGGGACCAGGAGCACGTGCTGGGCGTGCTGGGCTTCGACGTCATCTGGCTCAACGTCATGGCCTTCGTGCTGAGCTCCATCCTGGTCAAGACCGCCCTGGCCAAGCGCCTGGCGCTGAACCTGATCATCCGCTTCGGCCACAACGCCTCCAAGATGTTCCTGGCCTTCCTTGTCCTGCAGCTCTGCCTGGCGCCGCTCATCCCGGCCACGGCGCCGCGGGCGGTGATGACCCTGCCGCTGATGCTGGTGGTGGCGGCCATCTACGGCTCGACCAGCGACAAGGTCAACGGCTTCGGGCGCAACCTGTTCCTGCAGAACCTCCTGGGAGTGAACATTTTCTCCTCGGGGTTCATGACCGGCAGCACGGCCAACCTGATCGCCATCTCGCTGATCATGTCGCTGAGCGGCGAGAAGGTGTTCTACACCGACTGGATGTTCGCCAGCCTGCCGGTGGTGCTGGCGGCCATGCTCCTGGCCTGGTTCTTCGGCCCGCGCCTGCTCATCCGCCTGAAGCCGGAGGAGCGCCGGCCGGTCATCGCCGGCGGCATCGAGACGCTGAGGCGCCAGCTCGAGCGCATGGGCAAGGTCTCCTTCCAGGAGAAGAAGGCGGCGGCCATCTTCGGCCTGGTCATCTTCCTGTGGGTCACTGACCGCTTCCATATGGCCTGGTTCGGCTTCGAGATCAACCCGGTGATGGCGGCCATGGCCGGGGCGATCATCACCTTCCTGCCCAAGGTGGGGCTCATCAAGTGGAACGAGGCCGACATCCCCTGGCACCTGATGCTGTTCAGCGCCGGCGCCTACGCCGGCGGCCTGGCCCTGGACAATTCCGGCGCCGCGCGCTGGGCCATCGACAACCTGTTCCGCCACCTGAACATCGGCCCGGGGACCAATTTCTGGCTCGTCTACGTGGTCATCATCGCCGCCAACATGTACGCCCACATCTTCTTCACCAGCAAGACCATGCGCGTCATCATCATGATGCCCATCGTGATCGCCGTGGCCCAGCAGCTGAATTTCCCCGTCATCGCCCTGGCCCTGCCGGCGGCCTTCACCACCGACTGGGTCATCACCCTGCCAATCAACGCCAAGCCGAACGTCATCTATTTCAGCACCGGGCAGTTCTCGGTGCTGGACAACATCAAATACGGGCTGGCCGTCTCGACGCTGGGGGTCCTGCTGCTGACCCTCGCCGGCCTGACCTGGTTCCGCTGGCTGGGGATCACGCCATGAGCCCGGCAGCGAAGCGCAGGAAAGCCGCGCTGGCGGCCCTCGGCGTCCTGCTGTTGGCCGCCGCCGGCGGCTACGGCCAGGAGCTCCGGCGCTACGAAGAGACGGTCCTGCTCGCCGCCGACGGCTCAGCGGCGGTGCGCGTCGTCCTGGAGTTCCGTCGCGGCGGCGGTGGCCTGCTTCTCCTGTCCGTGCGCTCGGCGGCCCTGCGCGACGTGCGCGCGAAAGGGGTGGAGCTTCTTGCCCCGCGGCCGGTCGAAAAGGGCGGCAACCATTTCCTGGCCCTGGCGCCGCCGGCCGGCGCCGCCGCGGCCGAGGTCGCCTTCACGGTCGACGGCTACTTCCGCGCCGGCGGCCGCCCCGGGCCGTTCAACACCCGCAAGCTGGAGTACCGCTTCGTGAACGTCTCGTTCGCCGCGGTGGAACGCTTCTCCGTTGACCTGGTCCTGCCGACGGGGCGGGTGTTCAACGCCCTCGGCCGTTTCGTCCCCGAGCCGGAGCGCCAGGGCATGGTCATCCCCTTCGCCATCGTCCGCCGCGACGGCCGCCTGGCCGGGCGCATCGTCCTGGAAGGGCTCGGCCTCGGCGACGAGGTGGCGCTGGAGTGCACCACGCGCCCGGCCCGGCGCTCGCGCTGGCTCCTGCTGGCGCTGGCGGCCCTGGCCCTGGCCTACCTTGTGTTCTTCCGCGACGTGCTGCGCGAGCGTCGCAGCGGCCGGTCCGGAGGCTGAAGCGCCGGCAGGCCACGGAGTCCGCCATGGGCATCATCCACCTGAAACAATCCAAGATCCTGGAGGGGCAGATCGACGAATTCCTGGACACGGTCAGCCGCGGCTCGCTGACGTTCCGCAACGGCATCCAGGAATACCTGAACGGCGAGATCGGCCACTTCGAGGAGACGATCGCCGAGATCTCGCGCCTGGAGAACCGCGCCGACGACCTGCGCCACGCCATCGAGAACCAGCTGTACACCCATTCGCTGATCCCCGAGAACCGCGGCGACGTGCTGGGGCTGCTGGAGAACATCGACACGGTGATCAACACAGAGAAGAAGACGCTGCTGCAGTTCTCGGTGGAGATGCCGGAGATTCCCGGCGAATACTCCCGCGACTACGTGGCCCTCGCCGACGTCTGCGTCCAGGCCGCCGAGGCGGTGCTGACCGCCGTGCGCGCCTTCTTCCATGATTTCAACATGGTGAAGAACTATCTGCACAAGGTCTATTTCCACGAGAAGGAGGCCGACAAGATCAGCGACCGCCTCAAGCGCCGCATCTTCGCCTCCGACCTCGACCTGAGCCGCAAGATCCACCTGCGCTATTTCGCCCTGCACATCGAGAACATCTCCGATCACGCCGAGGACGTGGCCGACCGCCTGGGCATCAGCACGATCAAGCGCAGCTTCTGAGCGCGGACATGAGATGATCTACCTGTACCTGGTCAGCGGCATCTTCCTGGGCTGGTCGCTCGGAGCCAACCATGCCGCCAACGTCATCGGCACGGCCGTGGCCTCCAAGATGGTCCGCTTCCGCACGGCCGCGACCCTGTGCAGCGTGTTCCTGGTGCTGGGGGCGGTCTTCGGCGGCAGCGGCACCACCGCCACCCTCGGCAGCCTGGGGACGGTCAATGCCATGGCCGGCGCCTTCATGGTCACCTTGGCCGCGGCCCTCTCGGTGTACTGGATGACCCAGCTGAAGCTGCCGGTGTCGACCTCGCAGGCGATCATCGGCGCCATCCTGGGCTGGAACCTCTTCGCCGGCGTCGCGACCGACCTCGGCGCGCTGGCGCGGATCGTTCTCAGCTGGGGCGCGGCCATTGTCCTGACCGCGGCCTTGTCGGCTCTCCTCTATCTGCTCTTCCGCGCCGTGCTCAGGAGGTCGCGCGTCCACCTGCTGGCCCAGGACGCCTACACCCGCGCCGGGCTCGTCCTCGTCGGCGCCTTCGGCGCCTACAGCCTGGGGGCCAACAACATCGCCAACGTCATGGGCGTGTTCGTGCCCGTCTCCCCCTTCCACGACGTCGGCGTCGGCGGGCTGTTCACCCTCAGCGGCGTCCAGCAGCTCTTCCTGCTGGGCGGGATCGCCATCGCCGTCGGCGTGTTCACCTATTCGCGCAAGGTCATCCAGACGGTCGGCAGCGACCTGCTGAAGCTTTCGCCGCTGGCGGGCTTCATCGTCGTGCTCTCGGAATCGCTGGTTCTTTTCCTCTTTTCCTCGAAGGCGCTGGAGGGTTGGCTCCAGGCCCACGGCCTGCCGACCATCCCGTTGGTCCCCATTTCCAGTTCGCAGGCGGTCATCGGCGGCATCATCGGCATCGCCGTCGTCCGCAAGGGGCGGGACATCCGCTTCCGCGTCCTGGGCGAGATCGCCCTGGGCTGGCTGGTCACGCCGCTGCTGGCCGGCATGATCACCTTCTTCGGCCTGTTCGTGCTGCAGAACGTCTTCGACCAGCAAGTGGTGCGCCGGCCGCCGGCGACGGTTGTCCGTGAAACCGCCGCCCCTGCCCGGCCTGCCCCCGTTGCCGCGATCGGGGCCGCAAGCCCGGCGTCGCCGCGGGCCGTCGTGGCAGCCAAGAACCCGCCTCCGGCAAGTGAGAAAAAGCCCGGGGAGAAGAAGGATGCCGGGTACAGTGGACAGGAAAGAAAATCGGGCATGGAACCGAAGGGATCGTGATCATGGGCGGTGCGGGCAATCCCCTGCAACCGGGCTGCGTGATGGGAAAGGAATCGCCTATGAGCCCCATTTGCCTGTTGCGAATTGCCAATCACGATAACCTGGCCTATTGCTGCCGCTCGTCACGCGGCAGGTGTTTCCCGTCACGAGAGGCCGATTGAGCAAGTGGGCGCGCCGCTTCGCAGGGCTAGGCGGCGCGCCCGGGGACGGGGAAAGGGGATGGCGGCTCAGTTCTGCAGGTACTGCTTCTTCAGCTGCTCGGCCTTCATGCGGCCGGCCTCGGTGAACAGCACCGACTTGTTGTTCTGGTACTGGATGATCAGCTTCTCCTCGGCGAGCTTGTTCAGGGTCTCGAACAGGTAGCCCTTCCAGGCGCGGAAGACCTTTTCGCCCGGCGTCTTGCGCGATTCCTCCTCCCAGCCGGTGAGGAACATCAGCAGCAGGTTCAGGTCCTTGATCTTTTCCTCCATTTTCTCCTCCTCGGCTCCGCCGGCCGCCTCGATCAGATGGTGATCAGAGGCTGCAGCCTGGCGAAGACCTTCTCGCCGATGCCCTTGACCTTCATCAGGTCCTGGACGCGCTTGAAGCCGCCGCTGCTTTTGCGGTAATCCAGGATGCGCTGGGCCATCTTGGCCCCGACCTGGGGCAGGGTGGTCAGCTGGGCGGCATCGGCGGTGTTGATGTTGACCAGCTTGGCCGTGCCGGCCGTCGCCGGCTTGTCGGCCGCCGCTAGCGGGGCGGCGGCGCTGATGGCCATCGCCAGGATGACCAGCAGGGTGAGAACGGGATTTTTGCATGTCATGCGTAACCTCCTGCTTCGCAGCCATTCATCTCCGGTGCCAAGCAAAGGCCGGCTGCAGGTGACCGCGATAGAAGCTCGATGGCAAAGGGGAAACGGCGTGCCGGCGCCGCGGTTCCGCGTCTTCAGAGCGTAAAGAATTCTTTACGGCGGCTTGCTGGATTGTCCAGCGGATTGTACGGCCGCCCGCGGGCCTGGGGCGCGAAATCCCCTGCGGACGGCCTTCTTCGCCGCGGGTCCTCCTGGCACGGCAAATGAATCCTTGGCAACAGGAGGAACGCATGCAAAAAGGCTTCACGTTGATCGAAACCATGGTTTCCCTGGCCCTGCTGGTTTTCGTCATCTTGGCCGGAGCGCGCCTGCTGGGTGCGGCGCTGGTCCAGACGCGGGGGGCGGCCGTCCGTTTCCGTCTGGCGGAGGCCTTCGACTATCACCGGCACTACCTCACTTCCCTCGCCTGGAACGCGGCCGAGCTGGCTGCAGGCACCTATTCCCGGCGCGACCGGGAGGTACGGATCACCTGGTGCGTCGAGCAGGTCGACCCCGCGCTGAAACGGGTCCGTCTGCAGGCGGCGATCGGCCGGCTGGCCCTGTCGCTGCCCTTGAACCGCTCGCGGTTCATCCTGGAGGTGCTGCCATGATCCGCGGCTTCGGACTGCTGGAGATGCTGATCGCCCTTTCGCTGGGCATGGCCGTTATGAGTGTGATCATCGCCCACGCCGGCGAGTCGGGCCGCATGGAACGGAAGATCAGCGGCAACCAGCAGCGGCTGGAGGCGATCTTCCACGCCGTGGACGCCATCAAGTCCGACCTGAACAAGTGCGGCATGCGCCTGCAGGAAGCGCGCCCCTTCAGCGGCCTCGCTCCCTTCGCGGCGTCGCCGGGGGCCTTCTCCTGCACCTACGGCCTGGCCGATGAGCCGCTCCTGGAAGGCGCCCTGCGCGGGCAGCAGTCGCTGCGCGTCGCCGCCGGCGAATGCTTCCGCAAGGCCCGGGCCGTCCTGCTGTTCGACCCGGCCAACGGAGCCTGGGAGCTGAACGAGGTCCAGTACCGCCTGGACGGGGTCCTGGTCATGAAGCGGCCGCTGCAGAGCGATTTCCCGCTCCGCAGCGCGGTGGTGGCCCTGAAGCGGGTCGAGTACCGCTACGACCCGGCGCAGCGCGTGCTGAAGCGCCGCAGCGACAACGGCACCTTCCAGCCGCTGCTGGAGCAGGTCAGCGATTTCTACGTGACCTTCTTCCCCGACGCCAACTCGGTCCTGTACCGCATCGAGATCGGCCGCAAGGAGCAGGTGCGGGGCTACGTCTTCCTGCTCAACGCGGTGTGAGCGTGGACCGCCGCGGCCATGTCGTCCTGGTTCTGCTTTTCGCCCTGTTGCTGGCCGCTTGTGGCATGGCGCTGCTGAGCCATGGCGAGCTTCATGTTCAGGTCGTCGCCGCCCGCCGCAACCGCAGGATGGCGGCAACGGCGCGCGAGCAGGCGCTGTTGCTCGGCCTGCACCGCTACCGGGAGAAACTGGCCGGCGCCGAGCTTCAATCGGCAGCCGACCCCGAGGCGGAACTGAGCGGCCCAGACTTGCTCCCCCCCTGGAACGAGGGGGAGATCGAGGTCAGCCTCGAATCGAGCCGCCGCCTGCTGCGCTGCGGCGAGGGCTTCCGCGTCACGCGCATTGAGGGCCTGTTGCGCGCCGTCAGCCGGGGCGGCCGGCAGGAGCATGCGGGGCGCGCCTCGGTCGACCTGGTGAGCGGCGACGTGCCGGCCGGGGAGGCGGGGCTCGTCATCGGTGGGACTCCGGCGCCCGCCGCCTTCTGGCTGGCCGGTCATGGGGTGAGCTACCATGGATCGCTGCTGCCCCAGGTCGGCTGCCCGGCTATGGCCATCGATCAGGGCAAGCTGCTGGCCGCGGCGCTGGGACTTGCGGTCGAGCTTCCCGACTGGCGGGCCATTCGCGAGGCCTTCGGACTGGAACCCTCGGGCGCTCCCGTTCTTCCTGGCGTCTACCTGGCCGGGGATGCCGGAAAGGTCCCGGCCGTCTTCGTCGAGGGCGACCTGCAGAAGCTGGTGTTCGTTGCCGCCCTGGGCTGGCAGGAAATCACCTTCGTCAGCGGGGGGCAAAGCCGGAAACTGCGTTACCGTCCCAGCGAGGCTTCGCTCTCATGGAGCGGCGATCCGGGCCGCGACGGAGCTTGCTTCGGGGAGAAGATCGTCGTCCATGGCAACGTTTGGGAGATCAGGCAGGAGGGGAAGGCGGCGTTCCTGGACGGGTCGCGCATCGAGCTGTTGGCCAGCGGGCGCATGAACGTCGCCACCGGCCTGGAGGGGGAGAACCTGGAACTGGGAAACAAGCGCTTTCCCAAGGTCCTGCTGATGACCTGCGGCCGCGATTTTTTCAGCAACGAAGCCGTGGACGGCGGCGTGGCCTTCATCCAAGCCGGCGACGCCGTTGTCGATGCCCAGGTGATCGCCGCCGGGCCGGTCGTGAACGGCCAGGGGCGGCTCGACCTCGGGGGCGGGTTGCTCGCTGCTGGGATCGAGAACCAGGGCGAGATCCACGTGGCAGGCGCCGCCGGCGATTTCGAGCTCGGGCGGCAGGTGCGCCTCCCCGGCTTCCGGCTGTTGCGCGATTTCCGAATCCACTTCATCGAGGAGAGAAGCCATGACGAATCGCAGGGGGCTGACGGTCTTTGAGCTGCTGGTCACGGTCGGCCTGTTGTGGCTGCTGCTGCTGGTCGCGGCGCCGGCGCTGGGCTCGTTCTTCGCCCGCCAGGAGTTGCACGCCGCCATGCGTTCGGTCACCGTCGGCCTGAATGTCGCCCGCTGCCAGGCCATACGCGACGGCCGCCCGGTGCGGGCGGAGGTCGCCGGCGGCTTCCTGCGGCTCAGCCGCGACGACGGGGCGGCATGGACGGAAATCCGTCGCTTCGAGCTCGGCGGCAAGGTGGACGCAAGCGCCAACGCCCGCCCGGTCTTTTCGCCGCTGGGCGACGTCGCCCCGCTGTGCACGATCCGCCTGCGCGGCAGGAAACGCTCCTGCCGGATCGTGGTTTCCATGTACGGCCGCATCCGGGTTTACGAAAGCGGCTGAGTTTCGTGACAGGAGCCTCGCCGCCGGGATGAGATGTTCCAGGCGGTGTAGGTCGCAATCCGCTGCTGCTTGTCACTCGTCACGAAGCTTTTCTTCCACGGCGGCGAGCTTGCCCGCCATGGACAGCGGCTTGTCTCGGCGGTCGTCGACGCGCAGCGTCGTCGAGACCCGCAGGGCGCCCAGGCGGAACGGGGTTTCGTGCATGGCCCTGACCGCCGCCACGACCTCGTCCAGCTCGCCCTCCAGGATAGTCGACATGGGGGTGAGCAGCGACTTCAGCCCGGGAAAGCCGGCCAGCACCTTCTGCGTCTCGGCGACATGGGCGCTCAGGGAGGCCGATCCGGTCCCCAGGGGCACGACGGTCACTTCGGCTACGACCCGGCTCAAGGCGTGCCGCCTATTTGTTCACCTTGGCCAGCAGGCCGCGGGCCATGTCCTTGTGCACGGTGAAGGAGAGCATCTTCAGCTTCACGTAGTCGCCGCGGAAGAAGAAATAGCCCTCGTGCTTGCCCCAGCGGGCCGAGCGGCCCGAGTCCTTGACCAGGAACCAGTCGTGGCCGGCATGCCTCTTATAGCCTACGATGTGGATGCCGTGGTCATCCTGGGTGGTGCGGTTGGCGATGCGGAACTCGCGGCTGTCCTGGTCGATGTGGTCAGCGGGAATGTCGAAGCTTGGGACGAAGCAGACGTCCTGGAATCCCAGCTTGCCGGGCTCGGAGACGTCGCCGCCGATGTTGACGCTGTAGCCGGCCCGCAACGCCTTGACGATCGTCCCGTACCATTCGCCCAGCGGCACGTTCAGGTACTCCTTGCTGTGCCACCAGTTGTCCGGCACGGTGAACTCCTGGAAGGTGTAGAACGGGAAATAGGTCGTGGACAGGAGGTCGACGTAGTCGTCCATGTCGAGAGGCGTCTCGTTCTTCAGGAACTCCTGCGGGGTCATCTCCCGTCCATCGTAGGTGAAGCGGGCCGGGGGCGCCCCCAGGTGCCTGTCCAGGAGAAGGGCCACGTGCTTCAGCACCGTCTCCTCGTCCCACAGGTCGTTGGCCTTCACGTATTCCAGGTAGCCCTTGACCTCGCTGATCAGGGGCTCGTGGTCCAGCTTGTCGCCGTCGATGCGGCGGCCGGGATAGGCCTCGGCGGGCACCAGGCCGTGCTCCTTCCAGATGCGGTTGATGGCGTTGCTCTCGCCGCCTTCGGCCACCAGCGAGGCGCCGCGCTCACGCACCCAGCGCCGAACCTTGGCCAGGTACTCCCAGTAAACGGTCCACACCTCGGAGAGCTTGATCTTCTTGCCGCTGAGGCGGAAGATCTCCGACTCGTAGAACGAGGTGGCGGCGAAGCTCCAGCAGATGTTGGTGTTGTACTGGGCCAGCGGCGGGAAGTGGAACACGGTGCGATAAGCCTGCGGCGACGGGGGGGGCAGCACGCCGCCCATGTCCGACTGCAGGTTGCGCGCCTGCTCCCGCTCCTGCTTCTTCTCCTCGGCCTGGCGCTTGCGGATGGCGGCCGTCTCTTCGTCGCGGGCCGACTGCTCCTTGGTGCGCGCCTCTTCCATGGCCTTCAGCACCGGGTCGCTGTAACGCTTTTCGTACTTGGCCTTGTTTTTCACCCCGGCCAGCAGCGGGGCGGCCGGCGGGACCAGCATGAGGCAAAGCACAATGGCGATGAGTTGTTTCATGTTCGCTCCTTGGGAATCAAAACTCCGCGCTCTTGGGCGTGCGCGGGTAGGGGATGACGTCGCGGATGTTCTCCATGCCGCTCAGGTACATGAGCGCCCGCTCGAAGCCGAGGCCGAAACCGGCATGAGGGGCGCCGCCGAAGCGGCGCAGGTCGAGGTACCAGCGGTAGTCCTCCTGCCGCAGGCCCATCTCGGCGATGCGCCGCTCGAGCACGTCGTGGCGCTCCTCGCGCTGGCTGCCGCCGATGATCTCGCCGACCTCAGGGACCAGCAAGTCCATGGCCGCCACCGTGCGCTCGTCGTCATTGAGGCGCATGTAGAAGGCCTTGATCTCCTTGGGGTAGTCGGTGACGAAGACCGGCTTGCGGAAAACCTTCTCGCTCAGGTAACGCTCATGCTCGGTCTGCAGGTCGCGGCCCCACTCGGGCGGGAAGGCGAACGACTGGCCCGACTTCTTCAGCAGCTCGACGGCCTCGGTGTAGGTGACGCGCTCGAAGCTCGCATCGCGCACCAGCCGCAGCCGCTCGAGCAGCCCGTCGTCGATGAAGCGGTTGAAGAACTCCATCTCCTGCGGCGCCTGCTCCAGGACGTAGGCGATCACCGACTTGAGCATCGCCTCGGCCAGGCGCATGTTGTCGCCCAGGTCGGCGAAGGCGATCTCGGGCTCGATCATCCAGAATTCCGAGGCGTGGCGCTGGGTGTTGGAGTTCTCGGCGCGGAAGGTCGGGCCGAAGGTATAGACGCGGCCGAAGGCCAGGCAGAAGCCCTCGACGTTGAGCTGGCCGGAGACGGTCAGGCTGGTCTCGCGGCCGAAGAAGTCCTGACGGAAGTCCACGGCGCCCGCCTCGTCCAGCGGCGGCCGCAGCGCATCGAGGGTGGTGACGCGGAACATCTGCCCCGCCCCCTCGCAGTCGCTGCCGGTGATGATCGGCGTGTGGACGTAGACGAAGCCCTGCTCATGGAAGAACGTGTGCAGGGCATAGGCCAGCAGGCTGCGCAGGCGGAAGACGGCCATGAAGGTGTTGGTGCGCGGGCGCAGGTGGGGGATGGTGCGCAGGAACTCGAAGCTGTGGCGCTTCTTCTGCAGCGGGTAATCGTGGGAGGAGAGGCCCACGGCCTCGATGGCCGTGGCTTTCAGCTCGAAGGGCTGGCCGGCGGCCGGGGAGGGCACCAGCGTGCCGGTTGCCTTCAGCGAGGTTCCCAACGGGAACCTGGCCACGGCGGCGAAATTGGCCAGCCCGTTGTCGTAGACGACCTGCAGGTTCTTGAAGCAGGAGCCGTCGTTGAGCTCGATGAAGGCGAAATTCTTGGACTCGCGCTGGGTGCGGATCCAGCCGCGCACCTCGATCTCCCGGTCCAGCAGAGACTCGGGATCGGCGAAGATTCTCTTGACAGTCGTCCAAGCCATGGCCCACCTCGTGAAAGACCGCATTGTAGCGCAAATTTCCGGGCCGGGCAAATCCCGTCGGCACAATGATAGCCCCGATCAGCGGGGGTTTGGCCCCGCTGCCGGGGATGGAATAGCCTCCGGGACCCTGTCCCGTCGGCACAAGGATAGCCCCGATCAGCGGGGGTTTGGCCCCGCTGCCGGGGATGGAATAGCCTCCGGGACCCTGTTCGCCCCTTCGGCCCGCGCCCTGTCTGCGGTTGACTTGCCGCGCGTTTCATTCCACAATGGGGCCATGAAGACGAAACCAGCGTTTTGGGTCCGCTCGATGTTTCTTGCGCTCCTGCTGCCGTCCCTTTTGCTCCTACACCATCCTGTTTTCGCCGCGGACGACGATGTCCTGCAGCGGCTCGGTCTGACGCAGGCAACGGCCAGGGAAAGCCTGCTCGGGCCGCTCACCGGCTCCATCCCCTACCACGATGCGGCCTATAAGGCCTTCAAGGTCCTGCCGGCAGCGGCCCGCGCCGAGGTCGTGCGCGCCGGCCTCTCCTGGATCAAGGCCCATGTCGCGGGAGCGGAGTTCCGGGAATCCTACCGCAGGCTGCGCGAGACCGAAAGGCCGGCCGCGCCCGAGCCTGGCGCCGGCGCCGACGACCAGTCGCGGAAGATGCGCGACGACATGGAGAAAAGCATCGCCGAGATGAAGAAGAACATGGCCGCCATGGATGCCGAGACGCGCAAGGCGATGGAGGGCGTCATCCGCGCGATGCGAGCCCAGATGGAAAGGATGGAAAGCGGCCCGCAGAAGGAGATGCTGCGCCAGGCCGCGGAGGCGTCCGCGGCCGAAAACAAAAAACGGCATGAAGCAGAGCTCAGCGAATGGGAGCGGCGCCTGCCTGCCGATCCCCGCGTTCTCATCAAGAGGCGCATCCAGGAGTTCCTGGACCTCAGCGCCGGCGTCGATTTTGCCGCCCGGCTCGTTCCCCGGGGCGAACACAAGGTCTTCGTCCGCGGGGACTATGAGAAGATGCCGCCCGAGTGGAAGCTCTGTTTCCGCGCCGGCAGGGAGGCGACCGCGGCCGCCCGCGCCTTCGCCGTCGCCTGGCT
The DNA here is from genome assembly GCA_964628035.1 of uncultured Clostridia bacterium. Classification (GTDB taxonomy): domain Bacteria; phylum Acidobacteriota; class Aminicenantia; order UBA2199; family UBA2199; genus UBA2199. Next base: position 532,706 of record CAZVPI010000001.1, read on the forward strand.
GGCCGAACTCGAGCGGCCGTGATGTTTCGACCCCGGGATCGAGGTCCTGCCGCTGTCCCGAAGGAAAATGGCGGGAACGACCGGCCGCACGTCCTGAAAACAGGACGGTTTTGCCCATTTTCCTTGGCAGCGAAAATGCTTCCTGTTCGGCGATGAATTGCGCCCCCATCCCGTTCTGGTTTACAATGGCCAACGGCGCTTCACACCGGTCATGCCCGGGCCGGCAGGCGGACGTTTCGCCGTTGTTGCCGCTGATCCCGGCAGGGGCCACCACGGGGAAGGAGCAAGGTTCGCGCGACCGGTTTTCAGGCGGCTTTGCAAGCAAGGAGGAAAGGATGATGCGAATCGGTAAGAACACACTGCAGGGGGCGGCGATGGCGCTGGTCGCGTTGTCCCTGGCTTTGGCCGCGCCCCTGGCGGCGCAGAAGGATTTCAGCCAGACGGAAAAGGAAATGCTCGCCAAGTACAAGCAGGCCCGTGCCCATTTTTTGAAGGGCGGCGAGCACCTGAAGAGCGGCAAGCTGGAGAAGGCTGAGAAGGAGGCCGACGTCAGCCTGGGGATCCTGCCCAGGTACGCCGACGCCCGGCTGCTCAAGGCCGAGCTTGCCTACCAGCGCGGCCGCTACGAGGATGCGCTTACCGAGATCACGATCGCCAAGGACGACTTCGTCACGGTCAAGGATCTCTACGCCTTCTTCTATCAGGACTATCTGGACCGGCTGCGCAAGCAGCGCGATGACCTGGATAACTATGTCAAGGACATGTCCACCAATGTCTCGGACAAAGGCTCCTCGCAGGGGCGCAATCCGGCGCAAGCGGCGATCAGCAAGGCCAAGCAGGACATCGCCGAGATCGACCGCAAGCTGTACGAGCCGGTTCCCCAGACCCTCGAGGTCCCGGCCGAGTTCCATTACATCCACGGCAACATCCTGTTCAAGCTCAAGCGCTTCGCCGAGGCGCGCGACCAGTACCAGGCGGCGGTCAAGGCCGATCCGCGCCACGCCAATGCCTGGAACAACCTGATCAACATCCATTTCGCCAGCGGCGACCAGGCCAATGCCCTGCGCCTGCTCGAGGAGGCCGAGACCAACGGCGTCCAGGTCAACGCCAAGCTGAAACAGGCCATCCTGGCGAAACAGTAAGCCGCGGCGGCGCCGGCTCCCGCGGGCGAGCGGTTGCCCCGTGGGCGCCTTTTTCGTACAATGGTCCCTGCAGGAAGGGCCTAGCCATGAGAACCGTGATATTTTATTATTCCGGGACCGGGAATTCGCTGTGGTCGGCACGGCTGCTGGCTGACAGGCTGGGCGGTGCCGCGGTCAGGCCCATGAAGGGGGCCGACGCCCTGGCCGCCGGCGACGCCGAGGGAGTGGGCTTCGTCTTCCCGGTCCATATCTGGGGAGTGCCCGGCCCGGTCGTCTCCTTCGTGGAAAAACTCGCCTTGAGCGCCGAGGCTTATCTCTTCGCCCTGGCGGTCAATGCCGGCCAGGTCTCGCGCACCCTGGTCCAGCTGGACGAGATGCTTGCGCGCCGCGGTCGGAAACTCTCCGCCGGCTGGGATGTCGTCCTGCCCAGCAACTACATCCCCTGGGGCGGCCCCGGGCCGCTTGCGCGCCGCCAGGCCCGCATCGAGGCCGCCCGCGGGAAGATCGCGGTGGCCGCCAACGTCGTTTCCGCGCGCGAGCCCGGCCCGGTGGAGAAAGGCCCCCTTTGGCAGCGCCTGGCGTTCACCGCGATCTACAGGTTGAGCTTCAACCAGGTTCCGGGCATGGACAAGGATTTCTGGAGCGACGAGCGTTGCGACGGCTGCGGCGTCTGCGCCAGCGTCTGCCCGGCCGGAAACATCGATCTGAAAAAGGGGCGCCCGGCATGGCGGCACGAGTGCGAACAGTGCCTGGCCTGCATCCAGTGGTGCCCGCGCGAGGCCATCCAGTTCGGCAAGAAGACGTCCCGCTTCGAACGCTACCACCACCCCGAAGTGACGTTGGCTGACATGCTGGCCCAGGCGGGAAAAGGGTGATCACGGGGTTGGGGCGGCGGGCCTGCTGCGCAATGCTGCTGGCCGCCGGCGTAGCCGTTCTCGCCGCCGCCGCCGGCCGGCCCTGCGACAGGGAGCCGGCTCCGCTGCTGGCGCGGCGCTGGGCGGAGTTCGCCGCCGGTCGCCCCGGCCGGGTGATCTTCGCCCGGCCGCCGCACATGTTGCTCCTTGACCTGTCCAGCGGCGGCGAGCGGCAGATCCCGGGGGTGACGGTGGCTGGCGGCCCCGGCCGCCGCCTGCGCGGCGCGACGCCGCGCCCCTCATGGGCCCCGGACGGCAACCGCTTCTGCTACCGCTATGACCGGCGCGTCTATGTCTGCGACCTCGAGGGCCGCAAGCGGCCGGTCCTGAACCCGAACATGGACTGCTCCGACGAAACGCGCTGGTCCTGGGCGCGGCGCGGCGATGACGACTGGCTGGCCGGCCCCGGTTGCAACGGCGACGTCATCCTGGTCAGCGTGGCCGATCCCCGCAACTGGCTCACCGCGCACGGGGCCGGCGACGTCGACAAGTTCTGCGAAGTCACCGGGGACGGGCGCTTCGTCGTGTACGATAACGGTTCACAGGTACGCGTCGCTCCTTTCGCGGGCCGCCGGCCGGGCCTTGCCATTTCCCGCGGTCAAAGCTGCCGACCCAGCGCTTCCCCCACCGACCGGGTGGCCTGGCTGGCTGCGGCGCATGACCGCTACCGCATTCATGCCGCCGCAGACGGCCGTTTCCTCGGCGATCTGCTGGCGCCGCCCGGCGAGGAGATCTACCGCTTGAGCTGGTCCAACCTGCCCGGCTTCGTGGCCCACATGTTCGGCAGCAAGGGCAATACCCGCATGCACGTTCGCGAGGTCGGCTCGGGCGCCGCCCTGTTCATCGGCTGCGGTTGGGATCCCGACCTGTGGCTGGGGGCGCCTCCGGCTCCCTGAGCGCAGCCTTGCCCGAGCGCCGCCCCAGGGTCAGGAACCCCAGGGCCAGCAGGCCGATGGCATATTCCCAGGCCTGGGTGGTGATGTGCAGGACGAAGCCCGCCTCGCGCAGGTTGTCCGCCGGCACGCGCAGCGCCGAGAACACGAAGGCGAAGGCCAATTCCCAGGTGCCGAACCCGGCTGGCCCCTGGACGGGCAAATGGGCCGAGGCCTCGATGGCCGCCAAGCCCACGCAGAACAGGGAGAAGTTCCTCAGGCTGATGCCGAGATGGAGCACCCCCTCGAACAGGATGTACTGGGTGGCGTACTTGCAAAGGCGGCCGGCCAGGCTGACCGCCAGCAGCGTCAAACGTTCTCCCGCCCCCTCGTGCTCCGCCAGGTAGTCGCCGACATGGCGGACCGTTGCGGCCAGGCGGTCCAGCGGCCGGAGCCGCAGCCAACCGCTGCGCTCGATGAGCGACAGGAGCGGCCGGGCGACGAAGAGGACCAGCCCCGAAAGGCCGAACAGCGCGGCCAGGGCCGCGGCCAGGGGCCCGCGGCGCATGCCTCCGGGGAAGAACGGCAGCAGCAGCCCCAGCATCAGCGCCAGCGCGATGAAATCGTAGAAGACCGAGACGACGAAGCTTGAGGCCCCCTGCGCGAGAGCGATCCCCTTCCTCCGCGTCAGCCAGGAGTAGAGGAACAGCGAGGCCGTGCGCGCCGGCAGCAGGTCGACCGAGAAGTTGCGCACGAGGGTGACCGGGAACAGCTCGGCGAAGCCCAGGCGGTCGGCGAGCAGTATCCGGTACTGCCAGGTGCGCAGCGCCGTTCCCGCGAGGGAAAGGGCAACGAAGGCGGCCAGGAAAGCCGGCGGAATGCGCAGGAAGCTGGCCAGGATGCCGGCAGGCGTGACCTGGCGGAAAAAGAGGACGAGGATGGCCGCCAGGATGGCGATGGAGAGGGCCGCCCGGGGCAGAAGTTTTGCGAAGGCCGGCCGGCTCATGGGCGCAGGCTCACGCCGCCCCGCCCGCTCACGTTTCCAGCTTGCCGCGGATCGCGGCCAGGTCGGGGATCCCCAGCCGCTCCATCTCCGCCCCGATCTCGTTGGCGATGCGCAGGGCGGCGGTTGGCTCGCGGAAGCTGGCCGTGCCCACCTGCACGGCCGAAGCGCCGGCCAGGATGAAGTCCAGCGCGTCGCGGCCGCTGCAAATGCCGCCGATGCCGATCACGGGCACGTAGGCCCGCAGGCACACCTCGCGCACCAGGCGCAGGGCCAGCGGCTTGATGGCCGGGCCGGAGAGGCCGGCGTAGAGGTTGCGGAACACCGGCCGTCGCGTCTCCAGGTCGACGGCCAGTCCCAGAAAGGTGTTGACCAGCGACAGGGCGTCGGCGCCGGCGTCCTGGGCCGCCTGGGCCACGGCGACGATGTCGGCGGCGTTGGGCGAGAGCTTGACGATCAGCGGTTTGCGCACCGCCTCCTTGACCCGTCGGACCAGCCGCGCCGTGTGGCCGGGGTCGAGGGCAGGGCAGGCGCCGCCCAGGCGGACGTTGGGGCAGGAGATGTTCAGCTCCAGCATCGCCACCTCGTCCATGGCGGCGAAGGCGGCGGCCACTTCGACGAACTCGTCGTCGTCCTCGCCGCAGACGTTGACCACGATCGGCACCTGCGTGCGGGCGCGCAGCCGGCGGATGATCTCCTGCAGCGCGGCGCTGCCGGGGCCGGCCAGTCCGATCGAGTTCAGCAGCCCGGCCGGGGTTTCGTGGAGCCGCGGCGGCGGATTGCCCGGGCGCTCACGGCGGAAGATCCCCTTCATGACGATGGCGCCCAGCAGGTCCAGGTCGAAGAAAGGCAGGAACTCCTCGCCGTAGCCGAAGGTGCCCGAGGCCGTGATCACCGGGTTCTTCAGCGTGCAGAAGCCGAGATCGGCGCTCAGGTCGGCCATTGCATCTCCTCCAGCGGGAAGACCGGCCCCTCGTCGCAGACGCGGCGGAAGGAGCCGTCGGCGGCGCGGACAACGCAGCCCTGGCAGACGCCGAAACCGCAGGCCATGCGGGACTCGAGCGAAACGAAGTCGCGGGTGGGATAGCCCTTGAGCTTCGCGGCCAGCGCGGCCAGCATGGCCTCGGGACCGCACGACAGGGTGGCCTGCGGCTTCTCCTCGAGCAGGATCGGGTCCAGGCCGTCGGTCACCCTGCCTTTTTGCCCCACTGACGCGTCCTCGCTGAAGACGACCAGCCGCTGCAGGGTGAGCGAGCGGATGCGCTCGAGCAGCGGCAGGTCGGCCTTGCTGCGGCCGCCGTAGAGCAGGAGCAGGGCGCGGCGCTCGCCGTAGGTCCGGGCGTAGTGGAACAGGGGTACGATGCCGCGGCCGCCGGCGATGAGCAGGACGCGCTGGCCCGGCAGCTCGGGGAAGGTGTTGCCCAGCGGGCCGAGGATCTCCAGGGCGTCGCCCGGCCGCAGCCCGGCCAGCAGGCGCGTGCCGCCGCCCAGTACCTGGTAGTACAGCCAGATGTAGGGCGGCCGGCTGTCCAGGATGCCCAGCGGCCGGCGCAGCAGGGGATCGAGCCCGGGCAGGATGCGCACCATGACGAAGTGGCCGGGCTTGGCCGCCTCGGCGATGCGCGGCGAGGCGATCTTCAGCAGGTGGTAGCCGTTGCCCAGGTTGCGGGCTTCCTCGATGAGGCCGCGTTCGTCCAGCATGGGTGAATTATGCCACGCCCGGCTTGGAGTGTAAAGGAATGGCGTACGGCAACCCCTTGGGGTGAAAGGTGAAAATGAAAGGGAATATGCCGAGCTCATAAAAAGAGAACAAAACGAGGAGAGATCTTTGCCGCTTGTCTCTTCTTGCGCTGCCCCCCCTGCCTCTCTATCTTTCTCTGCCCTTGGGAATTAAGGATAAGGCTTGCTCCCTTCATTTTTCCCAACACTGACACGGATAGATTGTTTGCAATCGTGCAGGCTATTGAAATCCCCTCATTTTTTCTTTACTGTAGGGGCCATGAGGAAAACGGATTCGCGCCGGGCGGCCTTCGCCGGGCGGGGCGCAGGCGGATGCAGGGCATGGCCGATTTCCTGAACTTCGACGGCATCAGCAAAAGCTTCGGCTCCATCCAGGCGGTCCGCGGAGTCTCGCTGGCGATCCGCCGCGGCGAGGTGTTCGCCCTTCTCGGTCCCAGCGGCTGCGGCAAGACGACCATGCTGCGGCTGGCCGCCGGTTTCGAGAGGCCCGACGCCGGGCGCGTGCTCCTGGACGGCCGCGACATCACGTTCCTGCCGCCCAACCGCAGGCGCGTGAATACGATCTTCCAGAACTACGCCCTGTTCCCCCATCTGAGCGTGCGCGGCAACATCGCCTTCGGCCTGCAGATCGCCAGGCGCCCCCAGGCCGAGATCGAGCGCGAGGTCGGCGCCATGCTGCGCCTCATCGGCCTGGAGGCCCAGGCCGAAAAGAAGCCCGACCAGCTTTCCGGGGGGCAGCGTCAGCGGGTGGCCATCGCCCGGGCGCTGGTCAACAAGCCCGACGTCCTGCTGCTGGACGAGCCGCTGGCCGCCCTCGACCTGAAGCTGCGCCAGCGCATGCTGATCGAGCTCGACCTGATCCACGACCAGGTGGGGATCACCTTCCTGTACGTCACCCACGACCAGGGCGAGGCCATGAGCCTGAGCGACCGCATCGCGGTGATGAACGACGGCTGCATCGAGCAGGTCGGAACGCCGGCGGAGATCTACGAGGCGCCGCGCACGAGCTTCGTGGCCGCCTTCATCGGCGACACCAACTTTTTGGAAGGGGAGGTGGCCGGGCACCCCGACGCCGAATACAGCCGCCTGCGCCTCGCCGGCCTGCCCGACGTGCTGGTCTACAACGACAAGCAGATCGCCGAAGGGCAGAAGGTCTTCCTCAGCGTCCGGCCGGAGAAGATCCAGATCTCGCGCGACGCGCCCGAAGCCAAGCCCAAGCGCAACGCCGTGCCGGCGGTGGTCGAGGACGTCATCTACCTGGGGGCGACGACCAAGTACTGGGTGCGGGCGGGAGGCCACCGCCTGCAGGTGCTGCGCCAGCACGCCCGCTTCTTTCTCGACGAGAAGCCCATCCGCTGGAAGGACGACGTCTGGGTGTTCTGGCACGGCGACGACGGCTTCATGCTCGAGGGGTTCCGCCGCGACGACGAGAAGCTGGTGGCCGCCCCGCCCCAGAAGGTGGGCGATGCCTGAGCTCCGCCGCCGCTGCGGCAGGCTGCGCCGGGAGGCGCGCGGCGCCGGCTGGCGGCTGAACGAAGCGCTGCTGACGCTCCCTTCCTTCGTCTGGCTGGCCCTTTTCTTCCTCGTGCCCACTCTGCTGGTCTTCGTCCTGGCCTTCCGGCCCGCCGACCCCTTCGGCGGCATCGGCCGCGGCTGGACGCTGGCCACCCTGCGGGCGCTCGCCGACCCCCAGTACCTGGCCATCGCCTGGCGCACCCTGTGGGTCAGCCTGGTTTCGACCGCCTTGTGCCTGCTGCTGGCCGTGCCCACGGGCTACGCCGTCGCCCGCGCCGCGCCGCGGCGCCGCCGCCTGCTGCTGATGATGGTGATCGTCCCCTTCTGGACGAGCTTCCTCATCCGCATCTTCGCCTGGAAGTCGATCCTGCACCCGGAGGGGATGCTCAAGCGGGCCCTTGTCTTCCTGGGCTTGGTCGAGGCCAACGCCTCGCTGCTCTACAACCTGGGGGCGGTGATCCTGGTGACCGTCTACACCTTCCTGCCTTTCGCCATCCTGCCCCTCTACGCCGCCGCCGAGAAATTCGACTTCCGCCTGGTGGAGGCGGCCCGCGACCTGGGCGCCCGCCCCTTCCAGGCCTTCCGCCGCGTGTTCCTGCCCGGCGTGCGCCAGGGCCTGGTGACGGCCGTGCTCGTCGTCTTCATCCCGACGCTGGGTTCCTATGTCGTCCCCGACCTGGTGGGCGGCACCGGCAGCGAGCTGCTCGGCAACAAGATCGCCCAGCGCGTGTTCGTGGACCGCAACCTGCCGCTGGCCGGGGGGCTCTCCATCGTCCTGATCCTGGCCGTGCTCACGCCGCTGCTGGCCGTCCTGGCCCTGCAGCGCCAGGCGGCGGCCGACCGCGGGAGCCGGTCATGAAGCGCAGCCGCTTGCCCTTCGTCGTCACCGGCGTGGTGCTGGTCTTCTTCTACCTGCCCATCCTCATCCTGGTCGTCGAATCGTTCAACGCCTCGCGCTTCGGCGGCGCCTGGCGCGGCTTCTCCCTGAAATGGTACGAGAGGCTGTTCCACGAACCGGCCATCTGGGAGGCGGCGCGCAACACGCTGGCGATCGCCGCGGTCGTGACGCTCGTTTCGCTGCTGCTGGGCACGACCGCCGCCCTGGCCCTGCACCGCTTCGCCGGCTCGCGCCTGCAGCGCTTCCATTACACCCTGGTCTACACGCCGCTGGTCGTCCCCGAGATCCTGATGGGCATCAGCCTGCTCATGGCCTTCGTCGCGGCCGGCCTGCGCCTGGGGCTGGCGACGATCATCCTGGCCCACGTGACCTTCTGCGTCAGCTACGTGGCCCTGACCGTGCTGGGCCGGCTGCAGGACTTCGATTTCGCGCTGCTCGAGGCCGCCCGCGACCTCGGCGCCACGAGCTGGACGGCGGCCCGCCGCGTGCTGCTGCCTTTGCTGGCGCCGGGACTGGCGGCCGCCGGCCTGATCGCCTTCACCCTTTCGGTGGACGACTTCGTGATCACGTTCTTCGTCGCCGGGCCGGGGGCGACCACGCTGCCCATCCGCGTCTACAGCATGATCAAGCACGGCGCCACGCCGCTGATCAACGCCCTGTCGACCCTGCTGCTGGCCCTGACCTTCACGAGCGTGCTGGTCAGCCAGCGCTTGACCGTTTCCCAGCCCATTCAATCCATCACCCGGGAGGGAGGAGCATGAAACGACATTCCTGGATCCGAGGCACGCTGGCGCTCGCCCTGCTGGCCGCCGGCATCGCCTGCGCCTGCAGCGGCGGCGGCAAGGCCGAGCAGCCCGTCCTGCACCTGTACACCTGGTCCGACTACATCAAGCCCGAGCTGGTGGCCCGTTTCGAGGCCGAGCAGGGCTGCCGCGTGGTCATCGACACCTTCGACTCCAACGAGGCCATGTACGCCAAGCTGAAGGCCGGCGCCAGCGGCTACGACGTGATCACGCCCACAAGCTACATGGTCAGCCTGATGCGCAACCAGGGCATGCTGCAGCCCCTCGATCCCGCCCTGCTGCCCAACCGCCGCCACGTCGACCCCGACTATCTGGCCATCGCCCTGGACGGGGAGATGGCCCATTCGCTGCCCTACATGCTGACCAACACCGGCATCGCCTACCGCCGCAGCAAGGTCAAGGACTTCCAGCCAAGCTGGGGCATGTTCGGCCGCGCCGACCTCAAGGGGCGGATGGTGATGCTCAACGACATGCGCGAGACCATCGGCGCCGCCCTGAAATACCTCGGCTACAGCCTCAACTCGACCGACCCCGGCGAGCTGGAGCGGGCCCGCGACGTGGTGCTGGGCTGGAAGGCCAACCTGGCCAAGTTCGAGAACGAGCAATACAAGAACGGCATCGCCTCCGGCGAGTTCCTGCTGGTGCACGGCTACAGCGGCGATATCCTGCAGGTGCAGGCCGAGGACCCGGACATTGCCTTCGCCATGCCCCGCGAGGGCGGCGCCATTTCCTGCGATGACCTGGTCATCGCCAAGTCCGCGGTCCAGGTGAAACTCGCCCACGCCTTCATCAATTTCCTGCACGACCCGCAGGTCGCGGCCGAGAACACCGCCTTCACCCAGTTCCTGTGCCCGAACCGCGGCGCCTACCCTCTGTTGGACCCGGCCATCCGCGAAAATCCCGGCATCTTCCTTCCCGCCGAGACCAAGGCCAAGTGCGAGGTGCTGGATGACCTGGGCGAGAAGAACGCGCTGTTCGTGAGGATCTGGGACGAGATCAAGCGCGGCGGCTAGGGCGCGCCGCGCGCCGGGGTCAGCCTCCCGCTTTCTCCAGCGTGTCCAGCAGCGTCCGCGCCTCGGTGGCCGCCGGCGTGTTGGGGTGCTCGGCCAGGATGCGCTGCAGCGTCGCCGCCGCCTCGGAGGAGCGCTGCGCCCTGCTCTGCAGCCGGGCCAGATCGAGCAGGACGAGCTCGCGGGCCAAAGCGGGCTTCTTGGCCGCCAGCAGCCGAGCCAGCAGGGCCTCGGCCTCGGCGGTCTTGCCGCCGGCGGCCAGGACCCGGGCCTGGAGCGCGAGCTTCTGATCGTTGAGCAGGGCCACGCGGCTCCTGGGCATGGCGTCCAGGGCGGCTCCGGCCTTGGCCAGGTCGCCCTTCTCGAAGTGCAGCGAGGCCAGGAACAGTCGGCCGGCTGCCGAAACGCCGCGGCGGAACTTCATCCCCTCCAGGGCGGCGATCTTCTGGTCGAGGGACAGGGCGGCGTCCTGGCGGACGCGGAACGCCTCGGCATAGAGGGCGTTTTCGCCGCTGGCGCTCAGGTTGCGCAGCAGCAGCGCGCCCAGAAGGAGGAGGAGCGCCGCGACGACGGCGGCGGCAACGGCCAGCAGCGGCCGGCGGTGCGCCTTGGCGAAGGCCAAGGCGTTCTGCATGAAGTGGACGAACGGGTCGGTTTTCAGGCGTTCCTTTTCCTTCTTTTTCATGATGACCTCGGCTTTGCGCCTGAGATGACTCGAACATCCAACCCTGGGATTAGGAATCCCATGCTCTATCCTTTGAGCTACAGGCGCACGCCTACACCCATATCATTTTTTGCCCTCCCTGTCAATTGACCTGCGCGGTCGGCCATGCTACAGTGAAGGAACCCCGGGCCGCTGGCGGCGGCAGGGAGCGTGGAGACCATGAAGAACAAGAGCGTCAAGGGTACGCGGCTGATCGTGGCCGCATTCGTCCTGTTTTTCATCGTCTTCGTCATCCTGCGCCTCTATTTCGAGGAGAGCCGCAACTTCTCGCCGCCGGCCTTGAAGAGCAACACCGTCATCTTCGGCCTGTGGATCATCATCATCCTCTTCGGCCTGACCTTCCTGTTCATCCTGGCGCGCAACATCCTCAAGATGTACCTGGAGCGCAACCAGGGAGGGGCCGTGCACAGCTTCAAGAACCGGCTGGTCCTCTTCTTCATCGGTTTCTCGCTCGTTCCCACCCTGCTGCTCTTCTTTTTCGCCACCGAGGTCATCTCGCAGAGCATCGAGCAGTGGTTCAAGACCCCGATCGAGAACATCATGCAGAGCGTCGACGAGGTCAAGACCAACTACTACGGCAACATCACCGAGGACCTGCGCCATTACTCGGGGCTGATCGCCGCCATGATCCAGCAGAAGCGCATGTACACCGAGGAGAACAAGGTCTTCCTGAAGAACCGGCTCACGGAGAAGATGCTGGAGTACAAGCTGGACGTGGTCACCCTGTACCGCAACAGCAAGGACGTCTACACCCTCTGCCATCCGCGCATCCCCATGCAGGAGTACAAGGACCTGCCGCTGAACGTCGTCTACCGCGCCCTGGGCGGCGCCGGCTTCACCACCGTCGACACCCTGAAGGCGGCCGAGCTGATCCGCAACGGCGTGGCCTTCGACATCGAGCAGGGCGACAAGATGCTGATCGTCACCGGCAAGTACTTCCCCGACCGCTACACGCGCAGCCTCAACGAGCTGGCCGGCATGGTCAGCAAGCACAAGCAGATGCGCGTGCTGCGCGACCCGGTCAAGAACACCTACATCCTGCTCTTCCTGTTCGTCACCATCCTGATCATCTTCTCCGCCTCCTGGCTGGGCTTCTATCTGGCCAAGGGCATCACCGTGCCCATCGAGAAGCTGATCGCGGCCACCTCCGAGATTGCCAAGGGCAACCTGGACGTGCGCGTCGACTACGAGACCAAGGACGAGTTCAACACCCTGATCAACGAGTTCAACCGCATGGCCGGGGACCTGAAGGAGAACCGCGACAAGCTGAACCGGCGCACCATCGAGCTGCGCCACCGCCGCAGCATCATCGAGACCATCCTCAAGAACATCACCACCGGCGTCGTGGCCCTGAACGTGCGCGGCGAGATCATGTCGATCAACACCGAGGCGGCGCGCATGCTGTCGCTCGACGCCGACACGGCGCTGCGCAAGAACTACGCCGAGGTGATCAGCGAGTCCCTCTACGGCGAGATCCACGCCCTGGTCAAGAAGGCCTTCGCCTCCCGCTTCAAGCTCATCGAGAAGGAGGTCGACGTCAAGCTGCAGGGCAAGTACGTCAACCTGGCGGTCAAGATCACGCAGCTGCGCAACCCCATCAACAGCCGCTTCGCCGGGCTGCTGGTGGTGCTGACCGACCTGACCGAGCTGATCAAGGCCCAGCGCATGCTGGTCTGGCGCGAGGTGGCCAAGCGCATCGCCCACGAGATCAAGAACCCGCTCACCCCCATCCAGATCTCGGCGCAGCGCATTTTGCGCAGCCTGGAGCAGCCCCCGGAAAAGTTCCGCGCCATCGTCGAGGACAGCCTGAACATCATCTCCCAGGAGCTGGGCTCGATCAAGAACCTGGCCGAGGAGTTCGCCAACTTCGCGCGCCTGCCGGAGATCAAGTTCAGCCAGGGCGACGTCAACGACATCCTGGAGAAGCTGCTGGCCACCTACACCTCGGTGTACCAGAACGTGCAGTTCAAGGCCAGCCTGGACGTCGACCTGCCGCCGCTGGTCAAGATGGACGTGGAGCAGATCAAGCGCGTGTTCGTCAACCTCCTGGACAATGCCCTGCAGGTCATGGACAGCCAGGGCGAGATCGAGATCGTCACCCGCTACAACGCCGAGAGCCGCTTCCTGACCGTCGACATCGCCGACAACGGCCCGGGCATCAGCGACGAGGACAAGCAGAAGGTCTTCCAGCCTTATTTTTCCAAGAAGAGCTCGGGAGGCACCGGCCTGGGGCTGGCCATCGCCCACACGATCATCGAGGAGCACAACGGCCGCATCGCCGTCAGCGACAATTCGCCGCGCGGGGCGCGCTTTACCATCGAGCTGCCCGCCTGAGGCCGCGGCGCCGGGTTGACAATTCCCCCCTCCTCCGTATGATGGACCCATGAACGGAGGTGGAACGATGGCCCCCAGCCTGCCGCCCATCCGCGACGTCGCCGCCCGCTTCGGCATCGACGAGTCCGAGTTGTATTATTTCGGCCCCTACAAGGCCAAGTTGGAGCCGGCCCTGGCCCGGCGCCTGTGCCATTGCGCCGACCGGGGCCGCCAGGTGCTGGTCACGGCCACCACCCCCACGCCGGCGGGCGAGGGCAAGACGACCATGGCCATCGGCCTGTCGATGGCCCTCAACCGCCTGGGCGTCAAGTCCATCGTCACCCTGCGCGAACCCTCGCTGGGGCCGGTGTTCGGCATGAAGGGCGGCGCCACCGGCGGCGGCGCCGCGCAGGTGCTGCCCAGCGACGAGATCGACCTGCACTTCACCGGCGACATCCACGCGGTGACCACCGCCAACAACCTGCTGGCGGCCATGATCGACAACCACATCCAGCAAGGCAACGCCCTGGGCATCGACACGCGGCGCATCGCCTGGCGGCGGGTGATCGACATGAACGACCGCGCCCTGCGCGAGATCGTCATCGGCCTGGGCGGGCGCCAGAACGGCTTCGCCCGCGAGGACGCCTTCAACATCTCGGTGGCCTCGGAGGTCATGGCCGTTCTCTGCCTGGCCGACGACTTCCAGGATCTCAAGGACCGCTTGGCGCGCATGGTCATCGGATTCACCTCGAAGAACCGGCCGATCACGGCCGCCGACCTGAAGGCGGTGGGTTCGATGGCGCTGCTGCTCAAGGACGCCATCAAGCCCAACCTGGTGCAGACCTCGGAGGGCACGCCGGCCATCATCCACGGCGGCCCCTTCGCCAACATCGCCCACGGCACCAACTCCATCCAGGCCATCCGCCTGGCCCAGGCCCTCGCGCAGGTCACGGTCACCGAGGCCGGCTTCGCCTCCGAGCTGGGAGGCGAGAAGTTCATGGACTTCGTCAGCCGAACGGGGAAGTTCAACGTCGACGCCGTGGTGCTGGTCACCACCCTGCGGGCGCTGAAGTACCACGGCGGCGCCGGCAGGGACGGCCTGGCCGAGAAGAACCTCGAAGCCCTGATCAAGGGCTTCGACAACCTGGACAAGCACATCGAGAACATGCAGGCCTTCGGCGTGCCGCTGCGGGTGGCCGTGAACCGCTTTCCCGACAATGATCCCGAGGAGCTGCAGCTCACGGTGAAGCACGTCGCCGACAAAAAGGTCGAAGCTTTCGTCAGCGATCCCTTCCGCCGCGGCGGCGAGGGCTGCTTGGAGCTGGCCCGGGCCGTGGACGAAGCCACGCGCTCCGGCGCGCGCGTGCAGCCCATCTACGAGCCCGAGTGGGGCATCACGCGCAAGATCGAGACCATCGCCACGCGCATGTACGGCGCCGGCCGCATCAACTACACCCGCCAGGCGCGCAAGGACATCGATCTGCTCAACGACCTGGGCTACGACAAGCTGCACGTGATCGTGGCCAAGACTCCGAACTCGCTCTCCGACGACCCCAAGGCCCTGGGGCGGCCGCGCGACTTCGACATCGATGTCGACCGCGTGTTCCTCTCGGCCGGCGCCGGCTTCGTGGTCGCCGTCTGCGGCGAGATCATGCTTATGCCCGGGCTGCCCAAAAACCCCGCCGCCGAGACCATCGACATCGACGCCGAAGGCAATGTCAGCGGTTTGTTTTAGGCCCATCTGGGGACGGAAGGATCTGTTTTGACTTTTTGCCGGCTGCTCAGAAAAAGCCAAAAATCAAGGTCCGTCCCCTAAATCGCGCTACATCGCTGAATCGCATCACCTCTTGTCGGGGTAGGCGGGCACCGGCGGCAGGCGGTCCTCCCTGTTCTTCTCGATCTGCGCCAGGGCGATCTCGATGGCCCTCTCCAGTTGCGGGTCGCGGCCGGCCATGACCAGGTTGGGATCGTCCTCGACCAGGATGTCGGGGATGGCGCCGCGGTTCTCCACCCACCATTCCCCCTCCTTGCCGTAGAAGGCGTTGTTGGGCTGGTGCACCATGCCGTTGTCGATGGTGCGCTGGCCGTTGAGGATGCCCACCAGGCCGCCCCAGGAGGGGACGCCGACCACCGGGCCCAGGCGGCGCGCCTGGAAGTGCTGGATGAAGGCCTCGCCGTCTGAGCCGTTGTACTCGTTGGAGATGGCCACGTAGTTCTGCGGGCCGACGCTGCCGGGATAGACGAAGGGCTCCATGCCGCGCAGCACGTTGAAGGCCACCTGGCGCCGCTCCAGTTTGTCGATCATGAAGTACTCGGTCCAGCCGCCCGAGTTGCGGCGCACGTCGATGATGATCCCCTCCTTGTAACGGAAGGCGCGCCAGAACTTGTCGAACTCGCCGATGTTGCGCACGCCCATGGCGTTGATGTGCATGTAGCCCAGGCGGCCGTCGCTGGCCTTGCGCACCGCTTCGATGTTGGCGGTCAGCCAGCGGTCGTAGCGCAGCGCACGGTCGGAGGCCAGCGGCTCCACCTCGTAGGTGCGGGCGTTCTGCAGCGTGGGACGGGAGTTCACGGTGACGGACACCTTCTGGCCCTTGACCACCTGCAGCCTGCGGTGATAGTCCTCGTTCTTTTGCAGGGCCTGGCCGTCGATGGCCAGCAGGTAGTCCCCCTCCTTGAGCTGGATGTCGGGGCGGACCAGCGGCGCCGCCAGGCCCAGGTTGTGCGCGCTGGGGCCGTAGATGCGCTGGAAGCGGAAACAGCCGGCCGCCGGGTCGTAGGCCAGGTCGGCGCCCAGGCGGCCGGTGAAGACGGGACTCTCGGGCAGGCGCACGCCGCCCATGTCGCCGCCGCCGATGTAGGCGTGGCCCACGCACAGCTCGCCGACCATCTGCGACAGCAGCCAGTTGAGACCGGCGCGGGAGGCCAGGTGCGGGATCAGGGCCCGGTAGCGCCCGCCCACCTCGCGCCAATCCTGGCCGTGCATGCCGGCGTCGTAGAAGAAGTCGCGGTACCAGCGCCAGGCGTCGCTGAAGATCTGGTTCCACTCGGCCAGGGTGTCGGCGCGGTAGGGCAGCGCCGCCAGGGCCGGCGCCGGCGCGGTCTTTTTCTCGGCCCACAGCTTGTCCATGGGGGTGACGGAAAACTCCTTGTCCCGGGCGACAAGCACCTGGCCGCCGTCCACCGACAGGGTGTAGCCGCCGATCTTGCCCTCGACGGCCTCCGCCTTCCCCGTTTTCATGTCGAAGAGGTGCAGGGTCCACTTGACGTCGCCGCGGGGCTTGAAGATCTCCTCGTATTCGTCATCGCCGAATTCGGCCAGCGAGCACCAGGCCAGCTTGCCCTTGCCGGCGCGCAGGAAGAAATAATTTCCGGCCGGGACCGGCAGCGGGAAGGTGCGCGCGGCCAGCCCTTCCAGGTCGATGCGCATCGGGCCCGGCCGCGGCGGCGCGGCGGCGTCGTTGTCAGCGGTGAAGGGGGGCTTCTGGCCGGCGCGCAGCTGCACGGCCAGCACCTGGAAGGGCCGGGCGATGACGTGGTTGTCCTCGTAAAAATCCATGCCCACGTCAAAGTTGCGGCTGGACAGGTAATACAGGTAGTCGCCGTTGGCGTCAAAGCAGGGATTGAGGTTGTTGTAGAAATCGTCGCTGAGGGCGATCGAACGTTTCTGCTCCAGGCTGTAGAGGAAGACCTGGCTGTTGCGGTTGCGGGCTACCAGCGAGTAGCAGACCCAATTGCTGTCGGGCGACCAGGAGTAGTCGTCGATCTCCCAGGTGAACTCGTCGTTCTTCAGCTGGTTGCGCTCGTCGATCTTGACCCGCTGCTTGGTGGCGATGTCCACATAAAAGATCGCCATGTCCTTGTTGCCGAAGAGGATCTTTTTGCCGTCGGGCGACCAGGCCAGGCGGTAGACGGCGCGGTCCAGATCGCGGGTAAGCTGGACCCAGTCGCCGCCGGCCAGGGGTCGCAGGTAGAGCTGGTACTCGCCGTCGCGGTCGGAGAAGAAGGCCAGCCACTTGCCGTCGGGCGAGAGGCGGGGGTGGATCTCGCGCGACCCGGGGGTCCCGGTCAGGTTGCGCGCGGCACCTTTCTTGACCGGCAGCAGGAAGAGGTCGCCCCGGGCCTCCAGCAGCACGCTGCGGCCGTCGTTGCCCGCGTCCATGCCATGGATGAAGTCGCGCGCGTCCAGCCAGCGGTCGCGCCGCCGCCAGCGGTCGCTGGGCAGATGGACGGACAGCCGGCGCGCCAGGCCCGAGGCGACGTCGAAGACATGCAGGTAGCCGTCCTGCACATAGACGATGCTCTTGCCGTCGGTCTCGGGCATCATCACGTCGTATCGCTCGTGGGCCGTCACCCGTTTCAGCGCCCGGGAAGCGATGTCAAGCCGGTACAGGTTGGCGATGCCGCCCTCGCGGTCGGAAACGAAATACAGGGCGTCGCCGATCCACATGGGATAGGCGTTCTTGCCGGTGTAGTCGGAGACGGGGGTGAATTTCCCCGTCGCGAAGTCGTAGTGCCAGATGTCGGTGTGCTGGCCGCCCTTGTAGCGCTTCCACTGGTATTCCTCGTTGCCCTTGCGGGTGAAGAACATCCGGCCGCCGTCGGCCGAAAAGCTGCACAGCGTGCCGCGGTCGACGGGCAGGCGCTCGGGCACGCTGCCGTCGAGGGCGACCCAGTAGAGCTGGGGATCGCGGTGGATGAATTGTTCGGTATCGCCGCGGAAGACGACCCGCCGTCCGTCCGGGGTCCAGGCCACGGCCTGCAGGCGGCCCGGCTGCCAGGTCAGGCGCCGCGGCTCGCCGCCGGTTGCCGGCATGAGGTAGATGGACTGCGGCCCGTCGTAGTCGGCGCTGAAGGCGATCCAGGCCCCGTCGGGCGAAAACTTGGGGCCCAGGGCCGTGCCCGGGAAGCCGGTCAGGCGCCGGGCCTCGCCGCCGCCGACGTCCACCTGCCACAGGTTGTCCTCGTAGACGAAGACCACCCGGTCGCCGTGGATGTCGGGATGGGTCATGAACCGCGCCTCGCCGGCCGGCAGCAGGGCCGTGCAGGCGATCAGGCAGAAGAACAGGACCGGGCAGGCTTTCTTCATGGCAGCACCTCCGCGAGAGTCGCTGCCGCCATTGTAGCGCAGGTCGCGCAAAATTTACAGGCCGGGCGGCGGGAGGCGGCGTTCGCTCAGCGCATCTTGCCCAGCTGCAGACCCAGGGAGATGCCGCCGTACGTCCGCTTCCAGACAAAGGCGCGCACCTGCAGGTTGACAGCCAAAAAGCCGCCGAGTATCACGGCCCCCTCCGCCTTGAACGGCACGCCGCAGGCCGTGACCTTGCGGGTCGCGGCGCCGAACCAGCCGGAGGTCACTCCCAGGCCGATCGCCGCCCCGGCGAACGCGCCGCGGCTGCGCGCGCAGGGGCCGGCCATGAATCCATATTCGCTCAACTGGTCGCCGGCGCTGAACGGCACGCTGGCCCCCAGCCAGTAGAGCGAGCCGTAAACGCCCTTAGCCGGCTGCGCCGAAAGGCTGAGCTCCAACCCGACCATTTCCTTGCCGTAGGGTCCCAGCTGCATGCCGGCCCACATATACGCCTGCGGCTGCGGCCGCGGCGGCCTGAGGACCTGAGCGGGCGCGCCGGCGCAGGCCAGCCCCAGGGCCACGGCGAGTAAGAAAAATCTGTTTATGGGAGTCCTCCTGCTCTGGTTTTTTAAGTCACCGGGAGATTATTCCGTGGCCCAGAGGCGCAGCAGGTGGACGATGACCTCGGAGGCCTTCTTCATGTCCTCCAGGGCGATCCATTCCTGCTTGGAATGGAAATTGAAGCCGCCGGTGAACAGGTTGGGGGTGGGCAGGCCCATGAAGCACAGGCGGGCGCCGTCGGTTCCGCCGCGGATGCTGGCGCGCCTGGGCTTCAGTCCGGCCAGGGCGATCGCCTTCTCGGCCTTGGCCAGCACCTCGGGGTGCTTGTCCAGCACGACCTTCATGTTGCGGTAGGACTCGGTCACCTTGATCGCGCAGTCGGCGCCGGGGAACTGGGCGGCCACCCTGTTGGCGATGGCCGCGATCTTCTTCTCCGCCGCCTTCAGCCCCTCGACGGTGAAGTCGCGGATGAGGAACTTGACGGTCGCCGCCTCGACGTTGCCGGAGATCTGGTGCGGGTGGACGTAGCCCTCGCGCTTGGCCGTGGTCTCGGGCGACAGGGCTTCCTTGGGCAGGCGCTCGACGATGCGGGCGGCCACCTTGACGGCGTTGACCATCTTGCCCTTGGCCATCCCCGGGTGGACGTTGATCCCGCGCACCTGCACCTCCAGCGAGTCGGCGCAGAAGGTCTCGTCCTCGATCTCTCCGGGCTTCTCGCCGTCGACCGTGTAGCCGCAGTCGGCGCCGATCTGCTCGACGGTGAGGTGCTCGACGCCGCGCCCCGTCTCCTCGTCGGGGGTGAAGACCACGCGCACGTTCGGGCGCGGCGTCTCGGGGTGGCGCACCAGGTAGGTGAGGGCGTCCATGATCTCGGCGATCCCCGCCTTGTTGTCCGCCCCCAGCAGGGTCTTGCCCGAGGCGGTGATGATCGTCTTGCCGACCTGCTTCTTCAGGTAGGGGTTCTCGCGCACCTTGAGCACGACGCCGTCCTCGGCCGAGATCACCAGGTCGCGGCCGTCGTAGTCCGGGTGCAGGCGGGGCTCGACGTGGGCGCCGGAGACGTCGGGAGAGGTGTCCAGGTGGGCGATCAGGGCGATGGTCGGCGCCTTCTTGGCCTGGTTGCCGGGCAGCGTGGCCAGAACGTAGCCCCACTCGGTGACCTGGACGTCCTTCAGCCCCAGTTCTTCGAGTTCGGGCTTCAGCTTGACGGCCAGGTCGCGCTGCTTGGCGGTCGAGGGGAAGGACTCGGACGCGTCGCTGGACTGGGTGTCGATGCGCACATAGCTGAGAAAACGCTCCAGGATGTCGGGGTAGTTCATGGGCACCTCCGGCCCCATTATAAACGATCGCCCGCGGAAAGGGAACGAAACCTCCGGGATGCTGAAGCGCCAGGAGGCGGAACGGGGAGGGTTTTCCTTGACAAGGCCTCATTTTTTCTATATAGTAATCCCTTAACTCCAAACATAGGAAGAGGTGTTTCGGTGAAAAGAACCTTTCAACCCAACAACCTGAAAAGAAAGAAGACGCACGGCTTCCGGGCGCGCATGGAGACCAAGGGCGGCCGCGCGGTCATCAACAGCCGCAGAAGGAAGGGCCGCAAGAAGCTCACCGCCTGACCATGGCCTTCACCCTGCGCGATTCCCAGCGCCTCAAGAAGGAAGACGAGTTCGTCCGCCTGCTGAAAGGGGCCGCCCGGGTGCGCAATGATTTTTTTTTTGTACTTTTTGAGGAACGGCCGGCCCGCCAGCCGCTTCGCCGTCTCGGTTAACCGCAAGATCGGCAACTCGGTCCAGCGCAACTACATCAAGAGGAAGATGAAAGAGTGGTTCCGCCTGAACGGCTTCCTGCTCGAGCCGCCCCACGACGTCTGGATCTCCATGAAAAGGCCGTTCGACCGCGGCCGCGCCGCCGAGGTCGAGGGGCTCTTTCTCGACGCGCTGGAGCGCATCGCCCGGCGCTGACATGAAGAAAGCCCTGCTGCTGCTGATCCGGGCCTACCAGCTGGCGTTGTCGCCGCTGCTCGGCCACCATTGCCGCTTCCTGCCCACCTGTTCCCGCTATGCCTACGAAGCCATCGAACGCCATGGGGTCCTGAGGGGCTCCTGGCTCGGCCTGCGCCGCCTGCTCAGGTGCCATCCCCTGCACGCCGGCGGCCTGGATCCTGTACCCGAATTCTCCGAGGTGAAACCCGCATGGAACCCAAAAAGCTGATCCTGGCTTTCGTCCTGTCGGTGCTGGTGCTGCTGGCCTACCAGTACTTCTTCGTGCCCAAGCCCGCGGTCCAGGCCCCGCCCGCCGCCGTCTCGCAGCCGGCGGGCCCTGCCGCCGAACCCGCCGCCTCTGCGCCCGATGCCGCCGCGGCCGACATCGGCTCGATCCTGAGCCAGGGCGAGGAACAGGCCCCGGAGCCGGAGACGCCGCCGGCCGACGTTTCGCAGAGCCTCTCGGCCGCCGGCGAGGAAACGGTCACCGTGGACGGACCTCTGTTCTCCGCCCGCTTCACCAACCGCGGCGCCGGCCTGGTATCCTTCGTCCTGAAAAACTACAAGGACGACGCCGGCCAGCCCCTGGACCTGGTCCCCGCCAGCGCCCGCGACCTGTCTTTCTACCCCTTCCACTTCCTGGGCGGCGGCGAGACGCTGATGGGACTCAACAAGGCGCTGTTCCATTCCGCCGCCCCTGCCTCCGTCCGCCTGGGCGAGGACGGCGCCGAGGTCGTCTTTGAATACGCCGACGCCGGCCGCAACCTGCGGGCCGTCAAGAAGTTCACCTTCCGGCCCGACCGCTACGTCATCGGCCTCGACTTCAAGGTCCAGGTCGCAGGCAAGGCGCTCGCCGACCTGCCGGTGGCCTTCGGCCCCGACCTGGAGAACAACGACAGCCGCGAGCGGGCCATGATGATGAACCTGAAGATCGCGGCCTATGCCAACCAGAAGCTGCAGTCGCTCGATTTCGCCAAGCAGAAGACCCAGCCCCAGGCCGGGCAGCGGTTCGAGAAGGCGGCCGGGGAACTGGGCGCGGGCTACTTCTGGTCGGCCTTTGAGACCACCTATTTCGCCGTTGTTTTCAAGTCGGCGCCGGCCAATCGCTCCACGCTTTCCTGGCAGACCATCCGCCGGCCCGCGCAGGGGCAGGAGAAGGGGGTTCTGTACTCCTACATGATCCTGACCGACCCCGCCGCCGCCTTCATCGGCCCCAAGGACGAGAAGGTCCTGGCCGCGGCGGAAGGCGAGTTCCCCGACCTGAACAAGATCATCGAATACGGCTGGTTCGGCTCGATCGCCAAGATCATGCTCAAGGGCATCCGCGCCATCCACGGCTTTTTGCCCAACTACGGCTGGGCCATCCTGCTCTTCACCCTGTTCCTCAAGCTGGTGCTCTTCCCGCTGACCTATTCCTCCAGCGTCTCCATGGCCAAGATGCAGGCCCTGCAGCCCAAGCTCAAGGCCATCCAGAAGAAGTTCAAGAACACCAAGGACATGGAGCAGCGCAAGCTGATGAACGCGGAGATGATGGCCCTCTACAAGCAGGAAAAGGTCAACCCGGCCGGCGGCTGCCTGCCGCTGCTGCTGCAGCTGCCCATCCTGTGGGGATTTTTCCGCCTGCTCTCGGTGTCGATCAACGTGCGCCACGAGCCCTGGGTCCTGTGGATCAGCGACCTCTCGAAAAAGGACCCCTATTACGTCCTGCCCATCCTCATGGGACTGACGCAGCTGGTCCTGCAGCGCATGACCCCTTCCAGCGGCGACCCGACGCAGAAAAAGATGATGATGATCCTGCCCTTCGTCATGGTCATCATGTTCGCCTCCTTCCCCAGCGGCCTCAACCTCTATTGGTGCTTCTCCAACGTGCTGCAGATCGGCCAGCAGTACATCGTCAACGAAAGGATCTACAAGCAGAGGAAGGAGGAGGAGCGGGAGCTCAAGGCGCTGAAGAGAAAGAAAGGAGCCAAATAGCCATGGGCGAGACAAAGGAATTCGTGGCCAACTCGCTGAAGGACGCCATCCAGCGGGCCGCCGACGATTTCGGCGTCCCCGAGGAAAAGCTGAAATACCGCATCATCACCGAAAAGACCAAGTACTTCGGGCACAAGCAGCGGGAGATCTACATCGAGGCCTGGCGCTCCGACGGCAACGAGCAGCAGGGGCTGGAGGGCTTCGTCCGCCTGCTGCTGGAGGAGATGAAGATCGACCTGAAGTTCGAGCTGGAGGCCAGGAGCGATTTCCTGCGCATCAACTTCTTCGGCGAGGACTACAAGCTGATGCTGTACCAGAACGGCAACCTGCTCAACGCCGTGCAGTACCTGGCCAACCGCCTGTTCGCCGACGCCATCGGCAAGAAGATCTACTGCGAGTGCGAGAACTACCGCAAGAAGAAGGAAGTGGAGCTGAGCGCCCAGGCCCACCGCTACGCCCGCCAGGTGCGGCGCAGCGGCAAGCCGGTCGAACTGCCGGAGCTGAACCCCTTCGAGAGGCGCATCATCCACATGACCATCAACAAGTACTCCGACCTGGAGTCCAAGAGCGACGGCGACAACTTCCTCAAGGTGATCACCATCCGCAAAAAGGCGAATGGATGAGGAGACCATCGTCGCTCCGGCCACGGCGCCGGGGCGGGCCGGCATCGCCGTAATCCGCCTCTCCGGCGGCCGCAGCGAGGAGATCCTGCGCGGCCTGATGGCGCCGCTGCCGGGGCGCGTCGTTCCCCGCCGCAGCTACCGCTGCTTCCTGCACGTGGCCGGCCGCCCGGTCGACGAGTGCCTGGCGGTCCTTTTCCGCGCCCCCCGCTCCTACAGCGGCGAGGACATGGCCGAGATCTCGCTGCACGGCAACCCCTTCCTGGTCGAGGCGGCGCTGGCCCAGGCCTGCCGCCTGGGCGCCCGCGCGGCGCTGCCCGGCGAGTTCACCTACCGCGCCTTGCGCAACGGCAAGCTGGACCTGCCGCGCGCCGAGGCGGTCAACGACCTGGTCAACGCCGGCTCCCGGGCCGCGGCGCTCCTGCAGTTCGGCAACCTGGAGGGGCGGCTGTCGCAGGCTGCGGCAACGCTGCGCGACGCCCTGCTCGGCGAGGCGGCCGCGGTCGAGGCCGCCATCGAGTTCGCCGAGGACCAGCACCTGGAGGGCGCCGCTTGCGGTTCCGGGCTGGAGGCGGCCGCCGCCGCTTTGGAGGCCATCCTGGCCGGAAGCCGCTTCGGCCAGGTCCTGCAGCGCGGCCTGCGCGTGGCCATCGCCGGCCGGGTCAACGTGGGCAAGTCCTCGCTGTTCAACGCCCTGCTGCTCGAGGAGCGGGCGATCGTTTCCCACCTGCCCGGCACCACCCGCGACACCCTCGCCGAGACGCTGTTACTCGACGGCGCGGCGTTCCGCATCAGCGACGCCGCCGGCCTGCGCGCCGAAGCGGGCGATGGCGTCGAGAACGAGGGCATGCGCCGCAGCCTGGACCTTGTCGCCGGCGCCGATGCCGTGCTGCTGGTGGTCGACGCCTCGCGCCCGCTGGGCGAGGAGGATCGGGAGATCCACCGTCTGCTGGCGGGCAAGAAGCGGCTGCTGCTGGCCAACAAGTGTGACCTGACCGGTGACGAGGCCGCCGCGGCGGCCGTGCGCGCGGCGTTTCCCGGCGAGCCGGTGCAGGCGATCTCGGCCAAGACCGGCGCCCACCTCGAGGCGGTGACTGCTTTCCTGAAGGGCTTGGCCGTCGACTTGCCGGAGGCGGGCGACATCCTCACGCTCAACCTTAGGCAGAAGGGGCTGCTGGAGGGGCTGCGCGGGCGCCTGGCCGAGGCGCGGCGGCTGCGGGACGCGACCCCGCCCGCCTGGGAGCTGGTCGCCGAGGAGATACGCGGCGGGCTCGCGCTCCTGGGCGAGCTGACCGGGGCGAGCGGCGTAGACGACGTGCTGCACGGCGTGTTCGCCTCCTTCTGCATCGGCAAATGAGGATCGTGGTGATCGGCGGCGGCCACGCCGGCATCGAGGCCGCCTGCGCCGCCGCGCGCATGGGCGCCGACGCCGTGCTTCTGACCATGCACCTGGACACCATCGCCCAGATGTCCTGCAATCCTTCGATCGGCGGCATCGCCAAGGGGCACCTGGTGAAGGAGATCGACGCCCTGGGCGGGGTGATGGCCCGGGCCGCCGACGCCACCGGCATCCATTTCAAGGTGCTCAACCGCAGCAAGGGGCCGGCGGTGCGGGCCACACGCTCGCAGAACGACAAGGCGGCCTACCGCCTGTACCTGAAGCGCCTCCTGGAGAACACCCACGGCCTGGCCCTGGTTCAGGGGCTGGCCGCCGGGCTCGTGGTGCGCAACGGCCGCGCCTGCGGCGTGCGCCTGGCGGAGGGCGAGGTGCTGCCGGCCGACGCCGTGGTCGTCTGTTCGGGGACCTTCCTGAACGGCCGCATCTTCATCGGCGACGCCATGCTCGCCGCCGGACGGGCCAACGAGCCTCCCGCCGTCGAGCTGGCGCGCGATGTCCGCGGCCTGGGCTTCGAGGTCCTGCGGCTGAAGACCGGCACGCCGATGCGCCTGCACGCCGACAGCATCGACTGGGCGCGCTTCACCCCCCAGCCGGGCGATGAGCCGCCTCCCTCGTTCGCCAGCGCCGGCCGGCGGGTGCGCAACCGCATCCTTTGCCACCTGGGCCATACCACCCCCGAGGCGGCTTGCGTCGTGCGCGAGCACCTGCACCTGTCGCCCCTCTATTCCGGGCGCATCCGCGGCGTCGGCCCGCGCTACTGCCCGTCGATCGAGGACAAGGTGGTCAAGTTCCCCGGCCGTGACCGCCATCCCATCTACCTGGAGCCCGAGGGGCTGAACAGCAAGGAGATCTACGTCAACGGCCTCTCTTCCAGTCTGCCGGTCGAGGCGCAGCGGCTGATCCTCGCCGCCATCCCCGGCCTGGAGCGTGCGCGCATGATGCGCCCGGCCTACGCCATCGAGTACGACGCCATCCAGCCCACGCAGCTGCTGGCCAGCCTGGAGAGCCGCGCCGTCGCCGGCCTGTTCTTCGCCGGCCAGGTGAACGGCACGTCGGGCTACGAGGAGGCGGCCGGCCAGGGGCTGATGGCCGGGGTCAACGCCGTGCTCAAGGTCCGCGGCGAGCCTCCTTTCGTGCTCGGACGGCAGGAGGCCTACATCGGGGTCATGATCGACGACATCGTCCGCCGCGGCGTCGATGAGCCCTACCGCCTGTTCACCGCCCGCGCCGAGTACCGCCTGCAGCTCCGCGAGGACAACGCCTTCGAGCGGCTGGGCGGCCACGCCCTGCGCCTGGGCCTGGTCGCGCGGAACGAGCACGACCGCCAGCTGCGGCGCCTGGAGCGCTGCCAGCGGCTGATCGCCCGCCTGCAGGAGCGGCGCGCCCCCGGCGCCGGCGGCGAGACGCTGGCCCGGCTGCTCAAGCGCCCGGAGATGACGCTGGCGGGCCTGAGGGAGATCTCGCCGCAGGACGTGCCCGAAAAACTGGCGCCTGCCGATGCCGCCTATGTCGAGGCCTGCGTCAAGTACGAGGGCTACGTGGCCATCCAGCGGCGGGAGGTGGCCCGCATGGGCAGGCTGGAGAAAACGGCCATACCCGTCGGCCTGGACTACGGCCGCATCGAGGGGCTATCGACCGAGATCCGCCAGAAGCTGGCCAGGGCGCTGCCGAAAACGCTGGGCGCGGCGGCGCGCATCCCCGGCGTGACGCCGGCGGCCGTGTACGCCATCGGCGTCCACCTGGCCTTGAAAAAAAAGCTCCGCGATCCGGAGGAGGCTTAGTTCTTCTCTTACCGCCGGGCGGCAGGGAAAGCATCCTTCCCAGCAGCCGCGGGTCGTCGGGAAACTGCCCGACCCCGGGCAGGCGCTTCAGCAGCTCGGCCGGTCAGTCGCCGCCGCCGAGGGCGAGGGCGAGCCCCAGCCAGAGCTCGGTCGCATCGTTGACCTCGTCCAGCAGCGGGATCATGACATGGAGCGACGGGGTCAGCCGCGCCCGGCCCAGGGAAAGGGGAACGGCGGCGTAGAAGGACAGGTCGGAAAAACCGGTCTTCTCGATGTACTGCCGGCTGTTGAACCCCAGGGCGCCCCCCGTTTCCAGGACCGCCTTCTCCCCCAGGGCCCACTCGTGGCTGCCGCCGAGGCTGGCGTACAGGCCGCTGCCCAGGTTGAAGTCGTAGTAGACCGAGAGCTCGGGAGAAAGCGGCAAATCGCCCCAGGCCAGGGTGGCGAAGAGTTCAGGGGACGTGGCGTCCCGGACACGGAAATCCTCGGCGAACCAATAGCCGTAGAGGGTGACTCCGGCCGAGAGTTCCCAGCCCTCGGGCATGGCGAAATCGTAGGCCAGGCTCACATCGACCTCGTTGGCCCCCTTGTATTCTCCCCATTTGGCCAGGGCGAAGCTTGCCCACAGGCCGACACGGAAACCGCCCTCGCCCAGGGTGATGTCGGCATAGGGCTGAAGGGCGGGACGGTTTTGCGGCAGCAGGTCGAATCCCCGCCAGACATAGCGGCTGACCAGGTCGATGCCGCCCGAGACCTGCGCCGGCAGCGGCGACAGGGTGACGGCCAGGGCGCACAGCAGCAGAAAGGCTTTTTTCATGCCTCCTCCTCGGGCGCCGCGGCGCGCCCGGCCTCATTCTAACATACCCGCGCGCGGGCGGCGGCCGGCGACATGCGGAATCATGCCGCATCTGCTACAATGGCGCCATGAAGAGCCGACCCCCCCACGCCCTGGCGGTGATCCTCCTTGCCGGCCTCGCCCGCCTCCTCGCCGGCGCCGACGCCCCTCCCGCCTCCGCCTATTTCGTTCTGGACAACGGCCTGCAGGTGCTGCTGCAGGAGAAACGCGGCATGCCGCTAACCGGCATCGCCCTGGCCATCGACCTGGGCGCCAAGGACGAAAAGGAGGGGGCCAGCGGCTACGCCCACCTGCTCGAGCACATGCTGCTGTTCGGCGACGGCGCCGAAGCCGGCAGCGAGGAGCGCCTGAGCGCCCTGCGCGGCCGCGGGGTCGAACAGAACGCCCATACCGACCACGACCTGATGACCTTCGAGATCTCCTGCCCGGGCGCCGAGAGCGCCTGGGCCCTGGAGCAGGTGCGCCAGGCGGTTTTTTCCCCCCGTTTCCTGTCCCCGCGGCTCGAGGCCGAGAAGCGCATCATCGCCGAGGAGCTCCGGCAGCGGCGCGATGACCCGGCCGGGTTGGGGCGCCTGCTGGTCATGGAGCGCCTGTTCGCCGGCCATCCCTACGGACGGTCGGTCTTCGGCGAGGGCGACGCGGTCGCCGCCGCTTCGGTCGAATCGCTGCAGGCTTTCTGCCGGCCGCACCTGGTCCCCGATCGTTGCGCCCTGGCCGTCGTCGGCGATTTCGCCCTGGCCGACATCAAGGCCGAGGTGCGCCGGAACTGGGGCGCCCTGGTGCGGGGCGAGACCGCTGCCGTTGAATTGCCCGAGGCGGGGCGCCTGGAGCGGGGGGTCGAGGACGAAGTGGAGCTCGATGTCGACGGCTGCCACCTGTTCATCGGCTGGCGCGCCCCGGCGTTCAACGATCCCCAGCGCCTTCCCTTCAGCCTGCTGGTCCACCTGCTGGGAGGAGGCTTGAATCCGTTGCTGAACGGCATCCTGCGCGGCGGGCGCCCCCTGGTCGACAGCGTGCGCATGAATTACTACCCCTTGCGCGCCGGCGGCGTAGCCCTGCTGCACATGACGCTGGAACGGCGCAACGTCCGCGCCGCCAAGGGCGAGGTCGTCTCCTTCCTGAGCCGCCTCGGTTCCTTCCTGTTCAGCCCTCAGGACGCGCCGCCGCGGCTGCGCGCCGGGATGCTGGACTATCTGGGCAGCGCCAAGAACCAGATGGAGTACGGCAACGCCAGCTTCCGCGAATCGGCCCTCAACCTGAGCGTGGCCAGCGCCCGCTTCCTGCTGCTGAACCGCAATCCCGTCTCCGGCTCGTTCCTGGATAGCGTCGGCGGCGTCTCCTCGGCCGACCTGCGCCGCGCCGCCGGCCGCTTTCTCAGCGGCAAGAAGTGGGTGGCCGTGCTCGTCACCCCGCTGCCCCAGGCGGCCCGGGTTGCCGGGAACGAGGCAAGGCCATGATGCGCAGGCTCCTGCTGCTGGCCCTCATGCCGGCGCTGCTGGCGGCCGCCGCCCCGGAAAAGCCGCCGCCCTGGCGCCTGGGCCCCCCCCCCGCCGAGTTCGTCCTGGGCAACGGCCTGCGCGTGGTCGCGCAGCGCGACGACCCGCTGCCGATCACCGTGGTGCAGCTGTGGATCGGCGGCGGCGACCGCGACGATCCCCGTGACAAGCCCGGCCTGGCCTACCTGACCGCGCGCCTGTGCCTGGAGGTGACCCAGGCCAACATGCTGCAGAGGCTGGTCGACTTCGGCTCGTCGTTTTCGCTCGACGTGGGCGGTGACGGCATCCTCGTCACCGTCCGCTCGCTGAGCCGCCACCTGGACGCCACCCTGGACGTGCTGGCGGCCATGCTGAACGAGCCGCTCTTCACCGACGTGCGCATCGACGGCGTCAAGGGGCTCATGCGCTCCCTGCAGAAACAGGAGGGCGACGACGCCTTCAGCCTGCTGGGCAAGGCCGCGGCGAAGGCTTTTTACGACCGCCCGGCCTACGGGGCCTCCCGCTTCGGCAGCGAGGAATCGCTGCGGCGCATCGGCCGCAGGGACATCCAGGAGTTTCACCGCGCCCATTACGCGGCCGGCAACATGGTCGCCTTCGTTGCCAGCGACCTGGGGGCGGAGGAGCTGCGCCCGCTCCTGGAACGCCGCCTGGGCCGTTTACCGGCCGGGCCGCGGCTCGACGTCCGTCTGCCGGAGGCCGTCACGCCGCAAGACCGGGGGTTGAAGCTGGAACGGCGCACGAGCCAGTCGCTGGTCGCGGTCGTCGCCTCCCTGCCGCCGCCCGCCGCCGGCAACCTGGCGGCGGCGGTCCTCCTGGAGTCTTGGCTGGGCCGCGGCATCGGCAGCCGGCTATGGGCCCTGCGCAGCCGCGCCGGTCTGGCCTACGGCTTGGGAACCGAGCTGTGGCCCAACCGCGGCGGCATGCTCTTCGGCGTCTACCTGCGCACCGAGAGCGGCCGCCTGGACGAGGCCAGGACCGCGCTGGAAAAGCTCCTGCTCGAGGTCCGTGAACAGGGGATCGACGAGGCCGGCCTGGCCGCGGCCAAGGCCTATGCCCGCGCCGTCCACTGGCGGCAGAACGAGTCGCGCGAGCGCCGCGCCGCCTTCCTGGCCTTCCTGGAGGGGGCCGGACAACCGTGGCGCCTGGCCGGCGATTTCGCCGTCGCCCTGGATGGCGTGGGCGTCGAGGAGTTCAATTCCCTGGTCCGGTCGGCGCTGGATCCCGAGGGCTGGCTCAGGATCGAGATCGGCCCGGCAGCCGGTACAAATTCCGGTGACAAGTGACAGAAGCGGAAATGAACTCGGCTTGCGGCCGACGGTGTAAGGCGTACCGCTGACCGCAGTCGGGAAGAATCGAAATGCCAGATTCCAAGCACCCCTTTCCCATTCTGCCAACCAAGGCTTGGTGGTGCTTGGTGCTTATTCGGACTTTGGAGCTTGGAATTTGCCTGGCCCTATGCCGTTCGCCGTGCGCCCCGTTCCATACTCCTCGGGCGTCAGCCCTTGCAATTGGCCTGACAGTGGGATATAAAAAAGAATGGCCATAACCTTCTTCTCCCACGGCGCCTGCCGCGAGGTCACCGGGTCCAAACACTTCCTGGAGATCGGCGGCCGGCGGCTGCAGATCGACTGCGGCATGTTCCAGGGGCGGCGCGACGAGTCCTACCGCAGGAACCGCGAGTTCCCCCTGGACCCGCGCTCGGTCGAGGCCCTGATCCTGACCCACGCCCATTTTGACCATTCCGGCGCCCTGCCCATCCTGGTCAAGGGCGGCTTCCGGGGCAACATTCATTCCACCTCCGCCAGCCGCGACATCGCCCAGATCATCCTGCTGGACAGCGCCAACATCCAGCAGAAGGACTTTGAATACATCAGGGAGAAGGCGGAAAAGTATCCCGAGCGAAAGCTCACCGTCTACGAGCCGCTGTACAACGCCGAGGAGGCGGTGGCCGCCATCGGCAATTTCGTCACCAGCAATTATCATCGGCCTTTCCGGCCGCTCGACGGAGTCGAGGCCGAGTTCTTCGACGCCGGCCATATCCTGGGCGCGGCCACCGTCCACCTGACGCTGCCCGGGGGCCTGCGCATCGGCTTCAGCGGCGACCTGGGCCGGCCCGGGCTGCCGATCATCCGCGACCCCGAGCTGCTGCCGCCCATGGACTACCTGGTCCTGGAGTCGACGTACGGCAACCGCCTGCACCGGTCGATCGGCCTGGCCGGCGAGGAGCTGGCGGCGATCCTGCACAAGGCCCGGGAGCGGGGCGGCAAGGTCATCATCCCCGCCTTCACCATCGAGCGCACCCAGGAGCTGATCTACATCCTCCACACCCTGCAGCTGGAGGGCAAGGTCCCCAAGCTGCCGGTCTTCATCGATTCGCCCATGGCGGTCAACGCCACCGCCATCTTCAAGGTCCATCCCGAATGCTTCGATGAGGAGACCGTCGAGCGCTTCACCAGCGCCAACCGCGACCCCTTCGGCTTCGACAACATCCGCTACGTGACCTCTACGGCCGAGTCGAAGGAGATCAACGCCTTCCAGGGACCGGCCGTCATCATCTCCGCCTCGGGGATGGCCGAGTCGGGCCGCGTGCTGCACCACCTGATCCAGCACATCGAGAAGCCCGAGACGCTCATCGCCATCGTCGGTTTCATGGCCGAGAACACCCTGGGCCGGAGACTGGCCGAGAGGGCCAAGACGGTCAACATCCTGGGGCGCACCTATACGGTCAACGCCGAGATCCACACCTTGAACGCCTTCTCGGCCCATGCCGACTACGCGGAGATCCTCGCCTGGCTGGAGCGCCACGACCTCAAGCCCCTGAAGAAGGTCTTCCTGGTCCACGGCGAGGACGAGGCGCTGGCCAGCCTGCGCGACAAGCTGCTGGCGTTCGGCATCCCGAGCGTGGAGATCGTCGAAACCGGCGCCATGTACGGGCTGGACTGAGGGGCCGCCCAGCGCGGGAACGCCATGGAAACGGTCGACCTGGACGGAATCCCCTGCCGCGTGGTGCGGCGCGGCGGCCGGCGCGTGCGCGTGGCCTTCCGCCAAGGGCGCTTCAGCGTGATCCTGCCCCGTCATCTCGACCCGCTGCCGGTCATCGAGCGCTGCCGGGAATGGATCCTGGAGAAGCACGAATGGTTCCGCAGCCAGCGCCTGCTGGCCGAGGAGCTGCCCCTGCGGCGGCGCGGCAACGAGGAGTTCGTCGCCCTGGTGCGCGACCTGAGCGGCCGCTATTCGGCCATGCTGGGGGTGAAGCCGCTGGGCGTCGGCTTCCGGCGCATGAAGAGCAAGTGGGGCAGCTGCAGCTCGCGGGGCAAGGTGAACCTCAATACCTGGCTGCAGGTCCTGCCCGACGACCTGGTGGCCTATGTCTTGTTTCACGAGCTGGCCCACCTGCGGGTGCGCGACCACGGCCCCGGCTTCAAGACCCTGATCGAGGCCGGGTTCCCCGGGCGGCGCGACCTGGACCGCCGGCTCAAGCTCTACAGTCTGCGACTTCTCTGAGGCCTGCTCCGGCTTGACTTGGCGGGGGCGGGCGACTATACTTTCGCCCGATGGCCAAGGATAAAAGAGGGAATGCCGACGACAAAGAACTATCGCTAAAAAACGAGATCATCGGCATCTTTTCCCTGTTTTTCTCCTTTTTCCTCCTCTTCAGCCTGGCCAGCTTCAACCCTCTCGATCCCAGTTTTTTCCACCAGGCCCCGGCGCGCGTGGTCACCAACTTCGGCGGCCGCCTGGGCTCGGAGCTTGCGGCGCTCCTCTTCAACCTCTTCGGCTTCGCCGCGCTGCTGTTCATCCTCATCGGCCTCTTCCTGACCGCCTATTTCCTGTTCAACCGCCGCCTGACGCGGGCGGCCAGCAAGGCGACCGGCTTTTTCATCCTGCTGCTGTCGCTGGCCGGGCTGCTGGCCAACCTCACGCCCAGGGCGATGATCGCCGGGCAGGAGGTCGCCAGCGGCGGCGTGGTCGGGCTGCTGCTGAACCGGCTGGTCAGCGGCCAGATCAAGGGCATCTTCGCCGCGGCCCTCTTCCTCTGCCTCCTGGGCGTTTCCCTGGTGCTGATCGCCAAGATCTCCATCCGCACCATCCTGGTTTTTCTCGGGCGGCTGCTGGCCGTGGGGGGAGCGCGGACGGCGGCCTTCTGCCGCCAGCGGCTGGAGACCCTGCGCCGCAACCGCGACCGCCGCAGGGTCCACGAGAAATACGAGGCCGGCGAGGGGGCCTTCGTCTTCAAGGGGAGGCAGCCGCTCAAGACCAGGGAGGGCGAGCCGGCGCCGCGCACCGACCGGCGTCCGGCCGAGGCGGCCCGGCTTCCTGCCGCGGGAGCGCCGCGGGCGGCCGTGAAGAAGCCGAGCCGCCTTCCCGAGGAGAGCGGCATCTTCCCCGAGCTGGAGGAGGCGTTCCTGCCCGACGCCCGCTACAAGCCGCCGCCCCTGACCTACCTGGACGCGCCCACGGCCAAGAGCCAGATCGACATCGACGAGCTGGAGGAAAAGAAGCAGGAGCTCTCGCAGCGGCTGCAGGAATTCAAGATCAGCGGCGAGATCGCCGAGTACACGCCGGGACCGGTGATCACCACCTTCGAGTTCGTCCCCGACATCGGCGTCAAGGTCAAGGACGTCTCCGGGCTGACCGAGGACCTGGCGCTGGTGGTCAAGGCTCAGTACGTGCGCATCGAGCGCATCCTGGGCAAGAAGGCCATCGGCATCGAGATCCCCAACAAGAAGCGCGAGACGATCCACCTGCGCGAGCTGCTGGAAACGCCGCAATACAAGCAGTCGGGCTCGCCCCTGACCCTGGCCCTGGGCAAGACCGCCAGCGGCGACATCTTCATCTCCGACCTGAAGGAGATGCCGCACCTGCTGATCGCCGGCGCCACCGGCAGCGGCAAGAGCGTGGCCATCCATTCCATCATCCTCAGCATCCTCTACAAGTCGTCGCCCAAGGCCGTCAAGTTCATCCTCATCGACCCCAAGCGCATCGAACTGGCCGTCTACAATTCGCTGCCGCACCTGCTGACGCCGGTGGTGGTCAATCCCAAGCTGGCCAAGAACGCCCTGGACTGGGCGGTCTTCGAGATGGAGAACCGCTACAAGAAGCTGGCCATGCTGCAGGTGCGCAACATCGAACAGTACAACAAGAAGCTCGAGATGCTCGTCCAGGCGGAGGACGAGGACCTGGAGCAGCTCGATGAGCGGGAGCCCATCCCCTACATCGTGATCATCATCGACGAGCTGGCCGACCTGATGATGGCCTCGGCGCGCGAGATCGAGGACGACGTGATGCGCCTGGCGCAAAAGGCCCGGGCCATCGGCATCCATCTCATCCTGGCCACCCAGCGCCCCTCGATCGATGTCATCACCGGCCCGATCAAGAACAATTTCCCCTCGCGCATGGCCCTGGCCGTCCCCTCGCGCTACGATTCGCGCACCATCATCGACCAGATGGGCGCCGAAAAGCTGCTGGGAAACGGCGACATGCTCTTCCTGCCTCCCAAGACCGCCAGCCTCATCCGCCTGCATTCAGCCTACGTTTCCGAGCCGGAGACGGTGCGCGTGGTCAATTTCCTGGCCAAGCAGGCCAAGCCCGAGTTCAACACCCAGATCATCCGGCCGGCGGCGCAGAAAGAGGAGCAGGGCGAGGAACAGGAAATGGACGAGATGTTCTTCGAAGCGGCCGAGGTGATCATCAGCACCGGCCAGGCCTCGGCCTCCTACCTGCAGCGCAAGTTGAGCGTGGGCTTCGCCCGCGCCGGACGGCTCATCGACCAGCTGCAGGAGAAGGGGGTCATTTCTCCGGCCAACAGCAAGAACCAACGCGAGATTCTCATGTCCCTCGAGGACCTGAACAGCTTGCGCGGCGACGCCGCCGGTGACTGAGCGCCCGCCGGCCGTCCGTTGCGCCTGCGCGGAAAATCCCGGCTAAACGATTCCTTGCCGCGGGGAGTATACTCTGCGGAGACAGGAGGGGCATGAGCGAGGAGGAGCTGGTCTGCCGCGCCCGGCGGGGCGATCGCGACGCGTTCGCCGGGTTGGTGCGCGAGCATGAGCGGCGGCTGCTCGCCCTCTGCTGGAACATGCTCGGGGACCGCGAGGAAGCCCGCGACGCCGCCCAGGACGCCCTGCTGCAGGCCTTCCAGAACCTGGAGCGCTTCGACGGCGGGCGCGCCTTCGCTCCCTGGCTGCTGGGCATCGGCGCCAAGCGCTGCCTGGACCGCCTGCGCAAGCGCCGGACGTTCCTGCGCTATTTCCAGGGGCATGCCGGCGAATGGCTGGGCCGGCCGGTGCCAAGCCCCGAGGCGGCGGCCGCAGGGGAGTCGGCCGGGCGGTTGCTGCAGCGGCTGCCGGCCAAGGAACGGGCGGCGATTTCGCTGGCGGCGTTCGAGGGCTTTTCGGCCCGCGAGATCGCCGCGGCGCTGGGCTGCGCGGAAAGCACGGCGCGGGTCCACCTGTACAACGCGCGCCTGCGGCTGAGGAAGGAGGTGGCTGATGAAATGTGAGTTCGTCCGCGGCGCCTGGCGCGCCCTGCCCCTGCCGGCCTGGCGGGCTTTCCTTCTGCAGCGTCATATCGACCGCTGCCCGGGCTGCCAGGCCCGCGCCCTGGGCCTGGAGGCCGTACGCCGCCTGGGCGTGAATCCGGAAGACCTGACGGGCGAGCCGCCGCTGCGCCCCTTCGCCCGCGGCACGCGTCCGTTCGGCCCTGCGGCGCCCGCTCCGGCCTGGCGCTACGCGTTCGCCCTCCTGGCGATCGTGGCCATCCTGGGCACGGCGGCCTGGCTTTCGCGTTTCGTTCCCCAAGACCCCCTGCCCCGGGGGACGGTCACCGTCCTGGCGCAGGAGGCCGGACCCCCGGCTTTCGCCGTGCTCGAGGCGCGGATCGGCGACGGGCCGGCGCGGCCCATCGTGTTCAGCCCCGGCAAGGCGGGCATGACCATCGTCTGGTTTGACAAAGCGGTTCCGTAATCTAATCAAGGAGAAATCCCATGAAAAAGGGCATGCGCATACTGTTCGGGCTGGTCCTGGCGCTGGCGCTCCCCGTGCGCAGCGAAACCACGCTCGTCGTCAAGCTCAATTTCTTCGGCCCCAGCGCCGCCGCCGGCGGCTCCGGGGTGGCCACGGCGCTCCATTTCACTTCGCTGGTGCAGAAGAACGTCCAGGTGGAGTTCAAGGCCGAGAACCTGTTGGCCGAGTTGAAAAAGACCTTCAACGCCTCCGACATCGACCTGCTCGCTTCGGCCGACCTGAGCTGGTGCGCCGGCGGTCCGGCTTCGGTCACCCAGGTGGTGCAGATCGACGGCCGGGATTACGTCGTCGTCCTGACGCCGCTGCCCAAACCCGGCGCGGTCAACTTCAAGGTGGGAGTGGTCGAGGAAAAGGACGCGGGAACAATCAAGAAGGTCCTCCTGGACACCGAGATCGTCCTGCCCGACGGCGAGGTGGCGATGCTGGGTTTCCGTGACACGCGGGAGCGCAGCTTCTTCATCGCCTTCTACGTGCAGGGGCGGGACGAGGCCTTCGGCAAGGGTGCCGTGAGGCTCGCCGGCGCCGACCGGCCGAGGCTCATCAAAAGGGTAAATCCCATTTACCCGAAGCAAGCGCTGGCGGAGAAGCTCCAGGGCGCCGTGGTCCTGGAGGGGTTGATCGACGAGGGGGGCAAGGTGGCGGACGTGCGCGTGATCTCGTCGGCCGCGCCTGTCCTGGAAAAGGCGGCGGTCGAGGCGCTGCGCGGATGGGAATACGAGCCGTTCCAGGTGGGCGGCAAGGCGAAAAAGGTCGTCTTTTCCGTGACCATCACTTTTGCCCTGGATGCGGGCAAGGTGAAGGAGGAGCCGAAGGAAGGGCGCGGCGGCCCGGCCCAGCTCCCGGATTCGCCGAAGCCCAAGCTTCTCAAGCAGGTCCGCCCCGCCTATCCCGAGGAGGCCAAGAAGAACGGCCTGCAGGGGACCGTGGTCCTGGAAGTCCGGACCGACGAGGGGGGTAAGGTGCGCGCCATACGCGTCCTGCAAGGCGCTTCGCCGCTGCTCGACCAAGCGGCCCTGGAGGCGGTGAAGCAGTGGGAGTACGAGCCTGTGCGCAAGGACGGCAAGGCCGTGCCGGTCGCGTTCACCGTGACCGTAAAATTCGCCCTGAACTAGCGCGTCGCGCTAGCGCAGGCGCTTGACCTGAAAGATGAAACTCTGCAGGGAGAGGCGCGCCGACTCCTCGCCGCTCGTCTTCGACTCGTAGTCGAGGCGGTAGATCAGGTCGAGAACCCCCTGGATCTTGGCGTCGGGAAAATTCCGCACCAGGGCGATGAACTTGTTGAGGATGAAGGGGGGCTGCTGCAGCACCCGGCCGATGTCGGCCGTCGAGAAGCGGCGGCGCAGCAGGAACTTGGCGGTGTAGATCTTGTGGTAGTAGGAGATCAGCGTGCCGATGATGAAGCTGGGCTTGACGCCGTTGATGAAAAGGTACTTGAGGATGTCGAGGTAGGCGGCGGCGTCCTCGCGCTCGATGGCCTCGGTCAGGTCCCAGATGGAGTGCGAGCTGACGCCGGTGATCAGTTCGTCGACCTGCTCGCTGCCGATGCTCAGGCTCTTGGCGGCGGCCGCCTCCAGCTTGGGCAGCTGGTGCAGGATGGAGATGAAGTTGTCGGCCATGATCTCCTGGATGCGATCGATGGCGCCGGCGCTGATGGCGATCTTGCGCTCGTTCAGGGTGCTCTTGATGAAGGCCTTGATCTCCCCCTCGCCGATGCGGTCGAGGTCGATGCTCACCGTGTGCGGCGACTCCAGCGCCTCGCGCAGGCGGGAGAGCTTCTCCTTCTTCACCCGCTTGAACTCGTCGCGGCTCAGGTCGAGCGAGACATAGACGATCAGGATGGCGTGCGGGTTGGGCTTTTGCAGGTAGGCGGCGAAGGCCTTCTTGGCGGCGGCGTTCAGCGCCACTTTCTTCTCGTCGCGGAGGACCAGGGTGAGGACGCGCTGGGCGCTGAGAAAGAAACTGGAGCTGTTGGCCTCGTCCAGGATCTCCTCCCAGCTGGCCTCGGACTCGCCGTCGAAATAGTAGCGCTTGAAGTTGAATTCGCTGCGCTCCTGGCCGAAGGCGCGGGCGACCGCGGCCACGATCTGCTCGCCCAGGAATTCATTGAAGCCGTACAACAGCAGCAACGGCGGGCACTTCTTCTCCGCCTGCAGGCGGTTCAGGAAGGGGAAGAAGGCGGCCTCGGGCATCAAAAGTTTTCCAGGATGGAGGTGACCAGGCTGGCGGCGAATTTTTCGGCGATGCGGTCGAGCGAGGCCGTTTCCTGGGAGAAGAAGTCGCCGCTCTCGGTCTCGTAGGTCTCGCGGAAGGCGATCGCCTCGCCCTGGAAGAGCCGTTCGCCGCTGCGCGTGTCGATCAGGCTCACGTCGAGGACCAGGCGCACCTCGTACAGGTTGGCGGCGCCCGCCTGCGAGTAGGAAAGCGGCGTCGTGCGCAGGGAGACGATCGTCCCTTCCAGCAGCAGGTCGGCGTCGGCCGCCGACTCGACCAGGCGCAGCCGGGTGCGGCGCAGGAATTCCTCGCGCACGGCGAAGGTGACGAACTGCTCGGCCTGGGCGCGCGTCGTCCCGTTGGCGAAGGCGGGCACGGCCAGGGTCGCGGCGTCGGCGGGCAGGGTGTTGACGCGCCCGGAGAGGCGGTAACCGCACGCCGCGGCCAGCAGGGCGGCCAGGGACGTGACGAGGACGGCCAGGGGCCTCATCGGCAGACGATGCTCAGCATCTTGTTGGCGACGAAGATCATCTTGACCACCTGCTTGCCGGCGAGGGCCTGCTGCGTTTTGGCGCTGGCCAGAGCCGCCGCCTTGACCTCCTCCTCGCCGCTGTCCAGGGGCACGGCCAGCTTGTCGCGGATCTTGCCGTTGATCTGGACCATGACCGGGACGCTTTCGCGGGCCGCCACCTGGGGATCAAAGCCGGGCCAGGAGGCGCGGTAGATGCTGTCCGCGTGGCCCAGCTGCTGCCAGACCTCCTCGCCCAGGTGGGGCGCGAAGGGGGCCAGCAGCAGGACCAGCGTTTCGGCCAGCTCGGAAACGACGGCCGGATCCAGGCCGTCCGGCAGCGCCTCGCGCTCGATCGGGGCGTACGCATAGGCGTCGTTGAGCAGCTCCATGATGGCGGCCAGGGCGGTGTTGAATTGGAAGGATTCGATCTGCGCTCCGACCTTCTGCACCGTCTGGTGCAGCTTGCGGCGGACGGCTTTCGCCGCGGCGTCGGGGGCCGTGGGCAGCTCCCGGCGCCAGCCGCCGCGATAGCGGGGCAACGCCGCCTGCAGCCAGCGCCAGGCGCGGGCCAGGAAGCGGTGGGAGCCGTGGATCCCTTCCTCGCTCCACTGCACGTTGTCCTCGAACGGAGCCACGAACATCTCGTACACGCGCAGCGAGTCGGCGCCATAGCGCTCGATGATCTCGTCGGGGGTGACCACGTTGCCCTTGGACTTGGACATGCGCGCCCAGCGCCACACGATCTGCTCAGGCGGCAGCTGGTCGCGCTCGTCGTGCTTGAGCACGATCCAGTCCACGATCTTGTCGGCGCCGTCGCCTCCCTGTTCCTGGGGACGGGGGCGCCGTCCCGGCGTCAGCGCCAGCAGCGAGCCCTGGTTGCGCAGGTTGAGGAAGGGCTCCTCGAAGCCCAGCAAGCCTTCGTCGTACAGCACCTTGGTCCAGAAGCGGGCGTAGAGCAGGTGCGAGCGGGCGTGCTCGATGCCTCCCGTGTACTGGTCGACGGGCAGCCAGTAGTCGAGGGCCTGACGCGAGGCGAAGGCCTGCTCGTTGCCTGGGTCGGCGAAGCGCAGGAAGTACCAGGAGGAGCAGGCGTAGCCGCCCATGGTATCGGTTTCGCGGCGGGCCGCGCCGCCGCAGCGCGGG
Organism: uncultured Clostridia bacterium; assembly: GCA_964628035.1. GTDB lineage: Bacteria > Acidobacteriota > Aminicenantia > UBA2199 > UBA2199 > UBA2199. Next base: position 572,270 of record CAZVPI010000001.1, read on the forward strand.
CAGGCCGTGCGCACGAAGGACTCGATGGCGGCCAGCGGCGACTCGCCGGTGCCGGTGGGCTGGTAATTCTCCACCTCGGGCAGCAGCACCGGCAACTGCTCCTCGGGGACGGGCAGCGGGCCGCAGGCGGGGCAATGGACGATGGGGATCGGCGCCCCCCAATAGCGCTGGCGGGAGATGAGCCAGTCGCGCAGGCGGTAGTTCACCGTCGCCTTGCCGATGCCCTTCTCCTCGAGCCAGGCGGTGATGGCCTTCTTGAAGTCGGCCGTGGCCAGGCCGCTCCAGGGACCGGATTGCACGGCGATGCCCTCGCCCGGCTCGGCGGCCTGCATTTCGGGGCAGCTGCCGTCGCGGCTGACCACACGCCTCACCGGCAGGCCGTACTGGCGGGCGAACTCGAAATCGCGGGCGTCATGGCCCGGCACGCACATGATGGCGCCGGTACCGTACCCCATCAGCACGTAATCGGCGATCCAAACGGGGATCTTCTCGTGGTTCACCGGGTTGACGGCAAAAGCGCCGGTGAAGACCCCGGTCTTGGCGCGTTCGGCGTTGAGACGGTCGATCTCCGACTCGCCCTGGGCCCGGCGGGCATAGGCCTCGACCTCGGCCCGGCGCTCGGGGGCGGTGATCTCGGCCACCAGCGGGTGCTCGGGAGCCAGCACCATGAAGGTGGCCCCGAACAGGGTGTCGGGGCGGGTAGTGAAAACGCGGATCACCCGCGTCGGGTCGCCGGCCACGGTGAAATCGACCTCGGCGCCCTCGCTGCGCCCGATCCAGTCGCGCTGCATCTCCTTCATACCCTCCGACCAGTCGAGCTTCTCCAGGTCGGCCAGCAGGCGGTCGGCGTAGGCGGTGATGCGGAAGAACCACTGCGGCATGGGCTTCTTTTCCACCGGCGTGTCGCAGCGCCAGCAGCGTCCCTCCTTGACCTCCTCGTTGGCCAGGCCGGTCTTGCAGGCCGGGCACCAATTGATGGGGGCGGTGGCGCGGTAGGCCAGGCCGCGGCGCAGCAGCAGCAGGAAGATCCACTGCGTCCACCTGTAGTACCCGGGCAGGCTGGAGTTGATTTCGCGCTCCCAGTCGTAGGAGCAGCCCGTCTTGGCCAGCGTTTCGCGGTAGGCGGCGGCGTACTCGGGGACCATCTCGCGCGGGTTGCGGTTGCGGCGGATGGCCTCGTTCTCGGCGGGCTGGCCGAAGGCGTCCCAGCCCATGGGATGCAGGACGTTGAAGCCCTTCATGCTCTTGTAGCGGCAGAAGGCGTCGGTGGGCACGTAGTTCTTGAGGTGGCCGACATGCAGCCCGGAGCCCGAGGGGTAGGGGAACATCTCCAGGCAATAGCATTTCGGCTTGCCGGGGTCGACGGTGGCGCGGAACGTGCGTTCCTGGCTCCACAGCCGTTGCCACTTGGCCTCGATATGCTTGAAATCGTAGTTCATGGCCCTTCCTTGGCGTGGGACTGGCATTATACCGGAAATCGGCGGGCGCGACAACGGGTCCATGGGCTGAACTCTCGGCCGGCGGCTTGCGTATAAGGGAACCAAGGAGCGAGGATGAAACACAGGAAAAGGCTTTTTGTGGGCGGCGGCATCGCCCTGGTGGCGCTGATCGTGCTGCTCAATATCGCCCGCCCCGGCAACGGCAAGGGGGCGGATGTCACGGTGGAGAAGGCGCAACAGCGCGATCTGGTCGAGAAGGTTTCGGCCACCGGCGAGATCAAGCCGAAGAAAAACGTCAACATCAGCACCGACGTGGCCGGCAAGATCCTGAAAATCCTCGTGCAGGAAGGGCAGGAGGTCCGCAAGGGCGAGCTGCTGATGAAGATCGATTCGGCCGTCTACGAGGCCAACGCCGAGCGCGACCGCGAGACCATCGCCCAGTCCCAGGCCCAGCTGATCTCCCAGGAGGCCACCCTGAAAAAGGCCCGGCGCTACCTGGAGCGGCGCCAGGAGCTGTTCGAACAGGGCCTGATCTCCCGCGAGCAGTATGAGGACGCCGTGGCCCAGCAGGAGATCGCCGAGGCCAACCAGACGGCCAGCCGGCACCTGATCGAGCAGGCCCGGGCCTCTCTCAAGAGCAGCACCGACGCCATCGGCAAGACCTCCATCGTTTCGCCCATCGACGGCATCGTCACCAGCCTGAAGGTGGAGGAGGGCGAAGTGGCGATCATCGGCACCATGAACAATCCCGGCACCGTGCTGATGACCATCGCCGACCTGTCGGTCATGGAGGCCGAGGTGCTGGTCGACGAGACCGACGTGGTCCGCGTCCGGCCCGGCAAGCGCGCCGAGGTGACCGTCGACGCCATCCCCGGCGCCGTCGTTTCCGGGAAGGTGACCGAGGTCGGCAACTCGGCCATCGCCTCCGCCGCCGGCAGCGAGTCCCGGGATTTCAAGACGGTCATCACCCTGGACCAGCCGCCGGCAGCGCTGAAGCCCGGTTTTTCGGCCAGCGCCGACATCATCATCGAGGAAAAGAAGGGCGTGCTCTCGGTGCCCATCGCGGCGCTGGTCATCCAGGAGCGCGACGACCCGGCGAAGAAGGGGGCCAAGGTCGAGCGCGAAGGGGTGTTCGTCGCCGAGAAGGGGCGGGCCGTCTTTCGCGAATTGCGGAAGGGCATCGCCGGCGACATGTACATCGAGGTCCGCGACGGGCTGCGCCAGGGGGCCGAGGTCGTGAGCGGCCCCTTCGCCGCGCTCAAGAAGCTGAGGGACGGGGACCCGATCCGGATCGCCCGCGCGAAGAAATAGCATGGCCGCCATCATCGAGGTCCGGGGCCTGGGCAAGACCTACCATGTCGGCAGCGAGGAGATCCACGCCCTGAGAAACATCCATTTCACGGTGGAGCGCGGCGAGTTCCTCGCCATCATGGGACAGTCGGGTTCTGGAAAGTCGACCCTGATGAACCTGCTGGGCTGCCTCGACACCCCCAGCCGCGGGCAATACTTCATCAACGGCAAGGAAGTCAGCTCGCTTTCCGAGGACGAGCTGGCCCACATCCGCAACCGGGAGATCGGCTTCATATTCCAGGTATTCCACCTGCTGCCCCGCTCGACGGCCCTGCACAACGTCGAGCTGCCCCTGGTCTACGGCGGCGTGCGCAAGGCGCAGCGCCAGGAGATCGCCCGCCAGGCCCTGCAGGCGGTGGAACTCGGCGACCGCATGGCGCACAAGCCCAACGAGCTGTCGGGCGGGCAGCGGCAGCGGGTGGCCATCGCCCGCGCCCTGGTGAACAAGCCCTCGCTCATCCTGGCGGACGAGCCGACCGGCAACCTCGATTCCAAGACCGGCGAGGAGATCGTCGCCCTCTTCCAGGACCTGCACCGCAAGGGCAATACCATCCTCATGGTCACCCACAACCAGGAACTGGCCGACCTGACCCAGCGGGTCTTTTACCTGAAGGACGGGGAGATCGTCAAAGAAGACAGGAGAGGAGGCTGACATGAAGGGATCCATCGCCGACCTGGTCGGCATCTTCAGCAGCCCGGCGGCCACGATCGCCCGGGCCATGGAATCAAAGCGCTGGAAGGCGGCCCTGGCCGTCATCCTGCTGGTGACGGCCCTGGTCACCTATCTCACCTATCCCATCACCAAGGCGGAACAGGCCAAGCTGATCCGCGATTCGCAGATGGCCGAGCGGCTGAGCGACGAACAGTTGGACGCCCTGGGAAGCTTCACGCCCTTCCAGAGGGCCAGCGGCTCGCTGTTCGCCGCCCTTTTCGCGGCGCTGGCCCTGCTTCTCGGGGCCTCCTTCGTGTATCTCTTCTACAAGGTCGGCGGAGCCGAGGGATTGTTCGCCCATTTCTTCGCCGGCGTAGCCACGGCCTCGCTGCTGGACATGGCCCTGGGAGGCCTGCTGAAGGGGCTGCTGGTCCTGGGCCGCAAGACGATCCTGGTCCATACCGGGCTGACGCTCTTCTTCCCCGGCCTTGATTTCCGCAGCCTGCCCTACCTGACCCTGGCCCAGTTCGACTTCTTCGCCCTCTGGTACCTGGCCGCCCTGGCGCTGGGCATCGCCGCCTTCAGCCGCATGAGCGTGAAGAAAAGCCTGGTCATCGCCGTCTTCTATTTCCTGTTCAAGAGCCTGATCCTGGTTTCACTCTCCTATTTCACGATGAAGCTGACGGGGATGTAGAAGGGGCGCCGGGCTTACGGCATACGGCGGCAGCAATTTCAGATACTGCCCCTGCAAGGCTTTCGTGACCGCCGCAAACCGTCTGCCGTGAAGTTCACGGTGAGATGAAAAGAGGCCTGCGGCGTTCGGCAGAGTGCAAGAAGAAGCTGACGAAGGCAGAAGGTAAGAATGAACCGGGTGCCACCGGCAGTCACCGAACCCGTGCCGTTCCTTGTCACTCCCCTCAACGGGGACCTTCAGGGTCGTCACGGGCAAGGTTTGCTCGTTTCCTTGTTCCTGCCGTGCGACGTCCGCCGCGTTCCGTTTGCCGAGAGCGGCGGGATCTTCCGAAGGCGGGCCCGGAAACCCTTGTCCCTATTGACGGTCGAGGCGCGGGCGCCCCGAAACACTTGACAATTCAATATTTTTGGTTTATGAAGTTGATGATATGGGAAAAAATATAGGCCTATGGCAATTTCTCGACAAAAAGGGGAGATGAAGATGAAAAAACTGCTCGTTTTTGTCATGGTAATTTTTTCGGCCGCCGCGCCGGCGCTGCTGGCCCAGAAGGGCGAGAAGATCCTGAACCTGCAGAAGGCCTACGTCTTCCTGGAAGAAGAGATGCTGGTCAACGAGACTGATCTCAACTGTTCCTATTTCATCCGCGACCGGGTTCCCCGCGACATCCGCATCGTCAGCGCCCACTCGGGTACTCCCCAGCTGCAGTCGTTCACCGACCAGGACGAGCTTGTGATCAACCGCGGGGCCAGGGACGGGATCAAGGAGGGCGACGTGCTGCTGATCCTCGGCGAGGGCCAGGTCATCCGCCATCCCCGCAACCATGACCGACTCGGCCGCTATTTCCTGAAGAAATCCCTGGCCCAGGTCACGTGCCTCTACGACAGACAGGCCGTGATCCGCCTGCAGAAGGGCTGCAACCCCGTCCACCATGGGGACATCGCCATCCTGCACAAGCCCGAGGAGCCCCTCTTCGCCAAGCGGGCCGACTACAAGTATTGCCGCATCCCGGCCGACGCCGTCTCCGGCATGGTCGTGTTCGCCGACCTGGCCATGGGCATGTCGGCCGAGCTTTCGGCCGACACGCAGTACGTGTCGGTGGACCTGGGCCTGGGGGTGGTGGAGAAGGGAAGCTTCCTCCTCTTCTACCGCCAGCTGGCGTCCGACCTGCCGCCGCTGATCATCGGCCTGGGCGTCGTCATCCACGGCGAGAACACCAACGCCACGGTCAAGATCCTTGACGCCGCCAGCGACATGCGGGTCGGCGACCGGGTCCTGGTCCTGCCCCGCGCGGCGGGGCCGTCCAGGGGCGAGGCCCCGTCCGGGGAGCCCCTGCCGATCGTCGAGGGCCTGCCCGGGGAGGAAGGGCAGGAAGTCGCCGCCGGCGAAGGCGCGGCGCCCGCCGCGTCCCTGAATTACAGCATCCTTTTTGAATTCGACACCGTGAAACCGGCCGCCGACCATTCCGCCGACTTCGCGGCCATCCGCGATTTCGTCGCCGGCAAGGCCGAGTACCTGGTCACCCTGCGCGGCTACACGTGCAGCATCGGCGGCGAGGAATACAACCTGCGCCTCTCCTCGAGGCGCGCCGAAGAGATCAAGAAGATCCTGGTCGGCCAGTACGGCCTGGATGCCGGCCGCATCGAGACCTTTTTTTACGGCGAGAAGGACCCCCAGTTCGACAACAGCACCGAGGCCGAGCGCCGCAAGAACCGGCTGGTGAAGATCGAAGTGAACGGGCAATGAAAGGCGCGGCCCTTTTCCTGGCGGTTTGCCTGCTGCTGCCGGCGGCCGCCCCGCTGCTGCATGGCCAGAAGGTCGACCTGGTGGCGCTCAAGAAGCGGGAAGAGGAGCGCCGCAAGATGCAGGGCCAGTCCAAGGCCAAGGTGACCAACGACAACCTGGAGCGCATCGCCGGAAGCGGCAGACCCTACGGCTTCGTGCAGATGGATTCGGGCGAGCCGCCCTCCGAGGAAGAAGCCAGCCTGCGCCAGCAGGCCGAGAAGAAGCAGGATGTCACCAAGCAGCCCGATTTCTGGCAGAAGCAGAAGGCCGACCTGGAACAGCGCATCGCCAAGCTCCGGGCCGACGTGGAACGGGAACAATCGGAGCTGAACCGCCTCTGGTCCGATTTCTACATCAAGAACATCGCCGCCGAGCAGGAGGCCATCCGCGCCCAGATCTCCCAGCTGACCACCCAGATCGAGCAGAAGAAACTTTTCCTTGCCCAGGCGGAAACCCAGCTGGAGGACCTGTTCGAGAGGGCGCGCAAGTCCGGAGCGCCCCCGGGCTGGCTGCGCTGAGCGGAGCGTCTTCGCCGGCCCTGCAGCAAGATTGCAAGCCTTGGGTGCGGATGATACAATAGCGCCGAACCATGGACTATCACACCCTCCTGCAACCGGTGCTGCCCCAGCTCAAGGACGTTGAAACGATCCTTCTCCGCGAGGCCCGCAGCCGGGTCCACTTGATCGCCGAACTGCGCAGCCTCACGCCGATCGCCAAGGGCAAGAAGGTCCGCGCCGCCTTTTTTTTCCTGCTGGCGCGCCTGAATCGCGCCCGCGGCGGCGGCCCGCCCGACCTGGGAGCGGCAATCGAGATGCTGCACCTCTCCAGCCTGGTGCATGACGACATCGTCGACCACTCCAGCCGACGCCGAGGCCAGAGGACTCCCAACCACCACTTCGGCGACACGGTGTCGGTCCTGTGGGGCGATTTCCTTTTCATCACCGCCATGCGCATGCTGACCCGCTCGGGGCGCGGCGACGCCGTCGGCCTGCTGGCCGAGGCCTCGCGGCGGATGATCGAGGGGCAGATCCTCGAGTTCGCCCATACGTTTGATTACGGCCTTTCCATCCGCACCTATTCCGAGATCATCCGCCGCAAGACAGGCAGCCTCTTCGAGGGCATCGCCGTCCTGGCGGCCCGGCTTCCCGGCGGCCGCCCAGGCCGCGAGGAGGCCTTCCGCCGCTTCGGCCGCGATTTCGGCATGATCTTCCAGGTCAGCGACGACCTGCTCGACCTCTTTTCCCGGCAGTCGGGAAAGGGGCGCTTCCAGGACCTGAAGGAGGGGAAGGTGACCCTGCCCTACATCCTGCTGGTCCAGGGCGGAGCCTTGCCGCTGATCCGCTCCTTCGATGCCTCCCGCCCCGGCCCGCTCCTGGAAGCGTGCCGCAGGCTGCGCGTTCTTGAGCGGTGTCAGCGGGCCATCGACCGCTACCAGCGCAGCTGCCTGCGCTTCCTGGACGCCTTTCCGCCGTCGCCCCAGCGTGAATCGCTGCGCGGCCTGATCGAAGGCTTGTGCCGCCGTGACCACTGAAGAGCGGCTGGAAATCGAGGTCAAGATCCGCGTCGCCGCAGCGGAGACGTGGCGGCATAGGCTGGCGGCCTGCGGCGCCGAGGCTGTCGCCCCCCGCCAGCTGGAACGCGACCAGGTCTACGATACCCCCGCCGGCGACCTGGGCGGGCGCGGCATGCTGCTGCGCCTGCGCCGTTGCGGCGACGCCTGCGTGCTCACCCTGAAGGAGCCGCCGCCGGCAAACGACCCGGCGTTCAAGGTGCGCCGCGAGACCGAGGTGCAGGTGAGCGATTTCACCGCCATGGAGCGGGTCCTGCTCGCCGTCGGCCTGCAGCCGCGCTTCGCCTACGAGAAATACCGCGAGACCTTCGCCCTGGACGGCGCGCTGGTCCTGCTCGACGAGACGCCGATCGGAACCTTCCTCGAGATCGAGGGTGAACCCGGCGCCATCGACCGCGCCGCCGCCCGCCTGGGCTTTTCCCGCAGCGACTACCTGCGCGACTCCTACCGCAGCCTGTTCCTTCTTGCCGGGGGCCGCGGCGACATGCTCTTCGGCCGATGACTTTTTTCATCCTCGCCGCCGGCTACGGCCGGCGCGCCGAACCCCTGTCGCGGCTCAAGCCCAAGCCGGCCCTGCCGCTCGGCGGCCGGCCGTTGATCTCGCTGCTGCTTGCGCAGCTGCGCCGGCTCGGCTGCAGGGAGGGTTTCATCAACCTGCACCACCTCGGCGGCCAGGTGGCGGATGCCGTCGGCGCCGCCCCGGAGGTGCGCTGGATCGAGGAGCGGGAATTGAGCGGCAGCCGCGTCCTGGCCCGGGCCCGTCCCCTCTCCTCGCCCTGGCTGCTGGCCGTCAACGGCGACACCTACCTGGAGGTGCCGCTGGCGGAGATGGAGAGGGAAGCGGCCGCTCCCGGGGTCGACGGTGTGCTGCTGGCGCGGCATGACCCTTCCGGGCGCTACGCCCGTCTCCTCCACGAAAAGGGCCTCCTGCTGGGCAGCGAGCCGCCCGCACCGGACGGCCGGCCGGGGTGGATGTACGCCGGGGCGGGACTCTTCAGCGAGAGGGCGCTGGAGCGCATCGACGAGGACAACTTTTTCGCCAGCATCCGCCGTCACGGCCTGCGCTTCCGCCTGGCTTTCTATGACGGCATCTGGCTGGATCTCGGCACGCCGGCCGGCTATTTCCGGGCCAACTGGGATTACCTGGCCCATTGCGGGCTGCAGCGCGAGAACATCCTCTCGCCCGGGGCCAGCCTGTCCCCGCAGGCGGTCGTGCGGCGCTCGATCCTGTGGGAGAACGCCCGCGTCGGACCCGGCGTCTCCCTCTCGGGATGCATCGTCACCGCCGGCATGGCGCCGGCGCGCGGGGAATACCGGGAGCGCATCCTCAGCCCGCTCGGTGATTTCCCGCTCGGCTGACCCTTGTTTTTTGCCGGGAATCATATTATCATTACCCGGGAGCTGACCATGAAGGACATCAACCTGCTGATCGAGAAATTCAAGATAAACACCGCCGCCGGCTATTCGGAGGAAGCCTTTAAAACCACCCTCAACGACATCGCCAAGTTCTACTGCGACAACTTCGACCTGGAGCCGGACGAGGTGGCCATCCTGCTGATCGACAAGGACAACGCCGTCATGTCGTTCGCCTATCCCGAGCACCTGGTCAACGCCGGCATGATCCCCATCTCCTCCCCCGACGCCTTCGCCGCCCGGGTGTACAAGCTGAACCGCGGCCAGATCGAGAACCATTTCAACCAGATGAAGCACCTGCACCTGTTCGAATTCATCAAGGGGCCGGGAGGCAGGAACCGCCGGGTCTGGAAGATGATGAGCGCCCTGCTGCGCGTGGGCGACTTCAAGTTCGGCGTCATCGAGTTGTCGCGCAAGGGCGACAGCGCCGCCGAGGCGGGCGAGGATTTCCAGCCTGAGAACCTGGAGTTCCTCGAAGCCTCGATCGAGGAGATCGCCCCCTTCCTGCGCAAGGTTTTGCCCGAGGATTTCCGGGGGAAGCTCTCGTGAAGGAGCGCCTGCGCCGCATCCTGCTGGAGAAGTCCGTCTCGCGCGGACGGGTTTTCACCCTGGCTTCGGGCAAAACGAGCGACTTCTATGTCGATGCCCGCGTCACCACCCTCGACGCCGAAGGGGCGGCCCTGTGCGGCGAGATCTTCTTCCGCATGCTGCAGGACTTCGCGATCGACGCCGTGGGCGGCTACTCGATCGGCGCCGACCCCATCGTAGCCGCCATCGCCGTCGTCAGCCACCAGCACGGGCGGCCGCTGCCGGCCTTCATCATCCGCAAGGAGGAGAAGGCCCACGGCACGCGCAAGATGATCGAGGGCAATTTCAAGCCCGGCATGCGCGTGGCGCTGTTCGACGACGTCATCACCTCGGGCGGCTCCATCCTCAAGGGCGTCCGCCAGGTCCAGGCCGAGGGCGGCAAGGTCGAGGCGGTGATGGCCGTGCTCGACCGCGAGGAGGGGGGCCGCCAGGCCATTGAGGCCCTGGGCTGTCCCTTCACGCCGATCTTCACCAAGAGCGACCTGCTCTAGACCGCGCTGGCCGCCGTCATGCCCCCCCTGAAACGAATCTGCGTCTTCTGCGGCTCGAGCCCCGGCAGCAGCCCCGAGTATGCCCGGGCGGTGTCCGAGCTGGGGGAGCTGCTGGCGCGGCGCCGCATCGGCCTGGTCTTCGGCGGCGGCGGGGTGGGACTGATGGGCCGGCTGGCGCAGGCCGCCCTGGAGGGCGGCGGCGAGGTGATCGGCGTCATCCCCCGCTTCCTGCACGAGAAGCGGGTGGCGTTCGCCGGGCTGAGCGACCTGCGCCTGGTGGGAAGCATGCACGAGCGCAAGGCGCTGATGGCCGAGCTGGCCGACGGCTTCATCGCCCTGCCGGGCGGGCTGGGGACGCTGGAGGAGACATTCGAGGCGCTGACCTGGGGGCAGTTGGGCATGCACGACAAGCCCTGCGGCCTGCTTGACGTGGCCGGCTTCTTCACGCCGCTGCTGCGCTTCCTCGACCAGGTCTGCGAACAGGGCTTCGTCGGTGCCGCCCACCGGTCCATGGTCCTCAGCGCGGGATCGGCCGGTGAATTGCTGGAAAAGCTGGAACGCTACGTGCCTGTCATCGCCGACAAGGCCGAATGGGCGCTGGGAAAAATGGATCTCTGAAAACGGGGATCGGTTCCCGCCGCAGGAGCCGGCGCGAACCGCCCGCAACGATCGGGGCGATCTGATTATTTCTTGTTCGCCAGACCGGCGAGGATGGCCAGCACGCGGTCGTGGATTCTGCCGTTGCTGGCCAGGATGCCGCGATTGGCCGCCAGCGTCCTGCCGCGGGAGAAATCCAGCGGCCGGCCCTCGATGTCGCTGACCCTGCCGCCCGCCTCCGCGACGATCAGGCTGCCGGCGGCATGGTCCCAGATCTTCTCGCGGTAGTCGGGGCTGGCGGGATTGGGGATGCGCAGGTAGATGTCGGCCGCCCCCTGGGCGACGATCCCGTATTTGACCTGGCTGTCCATCTGCTCGGGCGGCGCGGAGATCTCCAGACGGCGGGAGATCTCCAGCTGCATCCCCTTGTCGCTGTGCGCGGACTCGTAGCTTTCCACGAATCTCATCCGCCGCGGGTCGGTGCGGGACGAGGCGCGGGCCGGCTCATCGGCGCCGCCGCCTGCGGCCCGACGCCAGCAGCCCTGGCCGCGCAGCGCCCAGAAGAGGGTTCCCCCGGGGGCGCCCAGGTTGGGACAGCCGAGGATGCCCAGCTCGACGCGTCCGTCGCGGACCAGCGCCAAGGCGACGGCGAACTGTTCGCCGCGCAGGAAGCCCTTGGTGCCGTCGATGGGATCCAGGGTCCAGAACAGGCCGTCGGGCTCGCCGCCGCCCAGGTCGATCAGGTCGCAGAGTTGCGATTCCTCCAGGGCCGGGTCGAAACGCCGCAGGTAGTGGACGATCTTGGCCAGCAGGTCGCGGTTCTCGCGGCAGCGCAGCGCCTGGGAGTCCTCCTCGCCTACGATGGGCACTCCTGGGAAACCGCCGCTCAGGGCGCGGCAGACCAGGGCCTGGCTGGCGAAGTCGGCGATGGTCACCGGGCTGCGGTCGCTCTTGGTCAGGGTGTCGTTGCCGGCCAGGTCGCTCTGGATGCCGGCGGCCATGGCCATGGCCGCGAGCACGGCCTGCAGCCCGATTTCCTTCTCCTTCGGCAGCATGGATGTCTCCTCCGCCCGCCCGGGGGCGGCGCGGTCGTTCTAACAGCGGTTGAAGTCGTCCTGATAGCGGACGATGTCGTCCTCGCCCAGGTAGGTCCCGGTCTGCACCTCGACGAACACCAGATCCTCGCGGCCGGGATTCTCGATGCGGTGCCTGCCCCCCCTGGGGATGAACACCGCCTCGTGCGCCTGCAGCGTACGCTCCTCGCCGTCGAGGGTGAACAGGGCCCGGCCGGCCACGATGACCCAATTCTCGGCCCGCTGCTCATGGCTCTGCAGGGACAGGCGCCTGCCGGGCAGGACCAGGATGCGCTTCACCTTGATGCCGGGCTCCTCGAAGAGGACCTCGAACCAGCCCCAGGGGCGCTCCTCGCGGCGGGTCATAGGCGGTAGTCTTTCTTGAGCAGGGCCAGGTCGGCGTCGACCATCATGCGCACCAGCTCGGCGAAATGGACCTTGGGCTCCCAGCCCAGGACGCGGCGGGCCTTGGAGGAGTCGCCGCAGAGCAGGTCGACCTCGGCCGGGCGGATCAGGCGGCGGTCGAGGACCAGGTGCTCGCGATAGTCGAGGCCCAGGTGGGAGAAGGCGATCTCCACCAGCTCCTGGACCGAATGGGTCTCGCCGCTGGAGATGACGTAGTCGTCGGGCTGGTCCTGCTGCAGCATGCGCCACATGGCCTCGACGTAATCACGGGCGAAGCCCCAGTCGCGCTTGGCCTCCAGGTTGCCCAGGTGCAGCTGCTTGGCCAGGCCCAGCTTGATCTTGGCGGCGTTGTAGGTGACTTTGCGGGTGACGAACTCGATGCCGCGGCGGGGCGACTCATGGTTGAAAAGGATGCCCGACACGCCGAAGATGTCGTAGCTCTCCCGGTAGTTGACGGTGATCCAGTGGCCGTACACCTTGGCCACCCCGTAGGGGCTGCGCGGGTGGAAGGGGGTGGTCTCGTTCTGGGGGATCTCCTTGACCTTGCCGAACATCTCCGAGGAGGAGGCCTGGTAGAAGCGGATGGCCGGGTTGACCGCGCGGATGGCCTCCAGCATGCGCGTGACGCCGATGGCGGTGAACTCGGCGGTCAGCACCGGCTGGTCCCAGGAGGTGGGGACGAAGCTCATGGCGGCCAGGTTGTACACCTCGTCGGGCTCGACCTGCTCGATGATCTTGCTGATCGAATACTGGTCCAGCAGGTCGGCCTGGCGGATGTGGATGCGGTCCTTGATGTGGTCGATGCGGTCGAACTTCTCCATGCTCGAGCGCCGGACCATGCCGGTCACGTCGTAACCCTTCTCCAGCAGCAGGTCGGCCAGGTAGGACCCGTCCTGTCCGGTGACGCCGGTAATCAGCGCTTTTTTGGCCATCTTCGCTCCTTGCAGGGACTCATTGTAGCCGATAAGACGAGGAGCGTCAATCGGGGCCCTTCTGCGAACTCGGCGTACGGCCCTAGGCGTGCGGCGTGCGGAGAATGCCCTGAAGCCCGCTCTTTCATCGATGACCACCGGCCATGAGGCAAGGGGATTGAACCGTCTGCCGCAGGCCGCGGGCCGTGCGCGGATTCCCGCCGCCGATTGAAAGATGTTCCTCAAGATCCTATAATGGCGGCGGAGAAACACGATGCGCCTGGACGACTACATCAACATCCTGCTGGTCAAGATGAAGATCTCCCACAAGCCGATCGAGCGCCAGCAGCTGCAGTGGCTGCTGGAATTGCGCACCCTGCGCGGCCATGTCCGCGAGCTGGAGCTGGAGAACAAGCAGCTGAAAAAGGACTACGAGAAGGCGATCCGCCAGAACGAAAAACAATAAAACTCTCGGAACTTGGCGTACGGCATACGGTAGAAGGCACTCTGGGAATGACAACAAAGTTTCAGGTCTTGCATGGGACGGAAGAGGCCCGCGTTTCGATAGTCAGGCAGTCTATCGAATGGATCGCGATCTTGCGGTTGCCGTTTGCCGTACGCCGTCTGCCGTCAGCCGATTGCCTTCTTGACCTCTTCCTTGAGCAGGGGCACGACGGTGAAGAGGTCGCCGACGATGCCGTAGTCGGCCTTCTTGAAAATGGGCGCCTCGGGGTCCTTGTTGATGGCGACGATGACCTTGGACGTCTTCATGCCCACGAAGTGCTGGATGGCGCCGGATATGCCGCAGGCGACGTAGAGCTTGGGGTTGACGACCTTGCCGGTCTGTCCCACCTGCATGTCGGAACTGGCGAAGCCGGCGTCGACCGCGGCGCGCGAGGCGCCGACCCCGGCAGAGAGCGCCCGGGCCAGCTCTTCCAGGATGGCGAAGTGTTCCTTGGCCTTCATGCCCCGGCCTCCCGAAACGATGATCTCGGCCTCGGTCAGGTCGACCTTCTGTGACGCGCCCTGGATGACCTCGACGATGCGCGTCGGCGTCTCGCCGCCGTCCATGGGGAAGGAGCGGACCTGCGGGGCGGCGCCGGCCGCGGGCTCTACGGCGATGACGTTGGGGCGGACGGTGAACAGGGCGCGCCCGCCCTCCACCTGGTACTCGGCCAGCAGCTTGCCCGAATAGACCGGCTTGACCGCCTTGCGGGCGTCGATGTCGACCGCCAGGCAGTCGCCGACCAGTCCGGCGCCGGCCTTGGCGGCCAGGCGCGGGAACAGGTCCTTGCCCTGCGCCGAATGGCTGCCCAGGAGGACGTCGAGCTGGAACTTCTCGATCACGGCGGCCAGCGTGCGGGCGTAGCGGTCGGGCTGGTAGGACAGGTCGCCGCCCGTGACCTGGATGAGAGTGGCCGTGCCCTTGAGTTCCTCGAGGTAGGGCGCGGCGTCGGCGCTGAACAGGACGGCGTGGACGGCGTGCCCCTGCCTGCGGGCCAGGCTGAGCAGCTCGCGGTTCGACTTCTTGAACGTTCCCCGATCCAGTTCGATGTAGATTCCGATGTTGGCCATGGGGTCTCCTACAATACCTTCGCTTCTTCGCGCAGCAGGCGGACCAGCTCGCGCGCCGCGTCGGCGGGCTCGCCGGGGACGATCCGGCCCTGCGGTTTCTCGGGCGGCGACGACAGCTTCAGCAGGCGCACGCGGTTCTGCGCCTCGTCGACACCGGTCTCGGCCAGCGTCACCTTGCGGATCTCGATCTTCTTGGCCTTCATGATGCCCATCATCGAGGCGTAGCGCGGGCTGTTGAGCCCCTTGGCCGCGGCAACGACGCAGGGGACCGGCATCTCGATCACCTCGCGGGCGCCGCCGCCGATCTCGCGTTCGACGCGGACCGTCTGCCCGTCGCAGGCAAAGGCCACGACGTTGGTCGCCGCCGGAATGCCGAGCGTCTCGGCCAGCAGCACGTGGACCTGGCTGGCGTCATCGTCGATCGCCTGCCGGCCGAAAAAGATGACTCCGAATTCCTTGTCGGCGGCGATGACGTGGGCCAGGGCGCGCGCCGTGTTCCAGCCGTCGAGGACGGCGCCGCCCTCGACGTGGACGGCGGCGTCGGCTCCCATGGCCAGGGCGGTGCGCAGGGCGTTCTGCACGCGCTCCGGGCCCAGGCCCACGGCGGTTACCCTGGAGCCGGGGAGCTTCTCCCGCAGCTTCAGCGCCTCTTCGATGGCGTATTCGTCATAGGGGCTGACGATCCATTTGACGTTGGCTTCGTTGATCGCGCGCCCCTCCTTGACCACGATGCTGGCCTCGGTGTCGGGGACCTGCTTCACGCAAACGTAGATGTTCACCCTTGCCTCCTGGAAAACGGACGATTGAGTAAAACAATCGATGAATTTCGCCGGACAAGGGAACTGTATAGCCTAAAAACGGGCGGTTGTCAACCGGAGGATGGCCGTAGGACGTCCGGAACGGAGCTACAGGTGGAGGAACAGGCCGCCGCTGAGGCGGGTTTTGCCGCCGGCCGGCAGGTTCAGGAAGCGGATATCGGCGCGCAGGGAGAACATCGCCGCCAAGAAGTAATGAAAACCGCCGCCGATGAAGGTATAGAACCCGTAGTCGCCGAAATGCAGATTGAGGCGGGCGAACTCGGCGCCTGCGCCCAGCACCGCGTAGGGGGCGAACGCGCCGAACTTGGGGCGAAGCTTGAGCGCCGCGCTGAGGGCGTTCCCGCCCGCGTCGGGAAGACGCATGCCCTCGAACTCCAGCTTGAGCAGCGGCACCACGGTCCCCGAGCCCAGGGAAAGCCCGAACACGAAGCCGTTGGCATCGCTCTGCGAGCCGGCGATGGCTCCCAAGTCGAGCGCCGGGGCGGCGGCGGCCAGCAGCAGCAGGGCCAGGAGCGTCGCGGTCTTATTCACGTTCCCTCCTCACTTTCTGCAGCAGCGGCCGGCCGAAGGCGTCGACTTCCAGAGCCGGCCATTTTTTGCGCACATAGAGCGAATAGGGCTTCTGGAACAGGGGCAGGATGAAGCCGTCGTTGACGATGGCCTCGCTGATGCGGGCGATCTGCTCGACGAGCATTTCCTCGGAGTTGCTGGTGCGGGCTTCGTCCAGCTCGCTGAGCATGCGCAGGTACTGGGCGTTGAAGCGGTTGAAGCTGGATTCCTTCACGATGCGGCTGAGCTTCTCTTCGGGCGGCGTGCTCTTCTGGAAGATCCGGTCCACCAGCACGTACTTGACAACCGCCGACTGCAGAAAAGAGGCGAACTCGCTGTTGTCGACGAACTGCGTCTCGATCTTCAGGCCGCTCCCCTTGAGGAAGGAGGAGAGGTCGGCCTCCAGGCTCGCCAGCGAGGAAAGGGCGTACAGCTTGATGTCGGAGGTCTTCAGGATCGCCGCGGTCTTCTGCGCCGAGAGCGTGCGGATGCGGATGGCGACCGGCGACTCGTCATCGCTGGTCAGCGAGTTCAATTCGCGGAAGCGCCCCCCCGAAGCTTCGTTGAAGCGCTTCAGCAGCGAATACAAGGCGATCTTGGTGTTCTGGCCGATGTCGGGATGCAGGAAGCACAGGTAGACATTCTGGAAGATGCCGGCGTCGAACTCCAGGAACTGGTCCTTGAACTGCCCGGGATTGCCCAAGAAGAGGTCGGGAGCCTGGCTTTCGCTGAAAATGATCCGCACCCCGTCCAGATAAGGGCGGCCGCCGGCATAAAAGGGGTTGGCGCGCAGGACCAGGTGGCGGTTCTTCTCCCATTCCTGGGGATAGAACATCCCGGAAAAGGACTGCTCGTCCTCGGCCAGCACCACCAGCTCGGGGGCGGTCAACAGGCGGACGATGTCGGGGAAATCGCCTAGCAACTCGATGACGACCTGCCCCTCCGCCAGGCGCACGTTCTTGACCCGCTTGCTCAGGCGGCTGGCGGCGTACAGGTCTGAGGCCAGGAATACCTTGAGCGACACCTGGATGTTGCGGGCCGTCAGCGGCTTGCCGTTGGAGAAGCTGAGGTTGTCCTTCAGGGTCAGGGTGAGGGCCCTGGCGGCCGCATCGTAGCGGGTTTCGCGGAAGATGTTGCTGGTGATCCCGCCGTCCTGCTTCAGGAAGAAGAGATTCTCGTAGAGCAGCGAATAGAAGATCAGGTTGGAATAATTGGCCGTGTTCAGGTGAAAGGAGGAGGGCTCGTTGAGGCGCAGGACCATCTCGCCGCCGTAGTGCGGCTGGATGGCCCCCGGCAGGGCCAGGGCCAGCAGCGCCAGGGGGGCCAGGGTCAGGATGCGACGGGGGGGCCTAGCCATCGTTCTTCCCCCAGAACTGCACCTGCAGGCGCTCCGATCCGCCCTCCGGCGCGGTCACGCCGGCCCAGAATCCCCTGGCGCCGTTCCAGGAACCTGCGGCGATGAACCGTACCTCGCCGTCGATCTTCCCCTCGTAGACGGGGCGCAGGCCGCCGTCGCGGATATCGTAGAAGGAGAGCCGGTCGCTGCCGCGGCTGTAGCCGCTGACCGCCAGCCAGGCGTCGTCGAGGACGGCCAGCGAGGCCCCGGCCTTCTCCGCCAGCGGCGCTTTCAGCTCGAAGTCGGCGGCGACCAGGCGGAAGGCATAGTCGCGGTCGACGGCGTGAACGGCCAGCAGCCGGCCCTCGGCGTCGGCGGCGACGTCCAGGGCCATGGCCGGGAAGATCCGGCGGTACTGCACCTTCGCGTCGTCCAGCGGCGCGGGGAAGGGGAGGAAAAAAAGCCGGTCCTTGAAGAAGTTCTGCCCTTCCTCGTAGCGGGCGCCGACCAGGTAGGATACCCCGTTGAAGGTCACCAGGCGCAGGGGCACAAAATCGATCCGGCCCTCCTGCTGCCAGCTTCCGTCACGGAAGGCCAGCACCAGGGAGCGGGGCGAGAAGTTGGCGCCGGCCGCCAGCCGCATCTCCTGGCCTGAAGCGAACGGCAGCAACCGCCCCTGCGGATGCAGCGTCGGATGGTACGGCCGGCCCCAGGCGAGCTTGAACTGGGAGTGCTTTTCCAGCCGCGTTTCCCGCGCCTCGTAGACGACGATCTCGTCGGGATAGAAGAAATAATACCGTTCCCGGCCTTCGGGTCCGGCGAAGGAACGGATGTCCATCAATCCGCCCCGGCTTTCGAGCTCGAGGACCTTGGCGAAGCCCGTGCCGGCGAAGGCGAAGCTCCTGGCCTGCAGCAGGTCCAGCTCGCCGCCGGAGAGGTCGGCCTCGAAATACTTCAGCGCCGCCAGACGGTCCTGCAGGCGGGAAAACAGCGCCAAGCCCAGGCCGATGCGGCCGCGGTTCTGGATCAGCTTCAGCTCGATCTGGAAATCGAGCTCGTGCGCCCGGCTCAGGTTGAATTCGCCGCGGCTGGCCGCGATGTTCAGCAGCAGGTCGACCGGGCGCAGGTTCTTCTGCGCCTCCAGCCGCGCCAGCAGGATCTGGTACAGTCTCTGCACGGCCAGGTCATTGAGCGGGGAGCGGTTTTCCAGGGCGACCACGGCCAGGCGCACGTCGGAGCGGCCGGCGAAGTAGGAGCCCAGATAGGCCGCGCACTCGTCGGCCAGCTTCCCCGCCCCGTCCTGGGCCCGGGCCGTGACGCCGGTCAGCAGCAGGAGCATCAGGATGGCGGGAACCTTCTTCATGGCGCGGCGCTTACTTGCGCTTCAGGGTGATCTTCAGGTTCAGGTGCAGTTGCAGACCGTCGGGGCCGTCGGGGATCTCCAGGGTGACCGGCAGGTCGAAGGCGTGGACGACCGGCATCTCCTTGGCCGGCAGCTCCCCCGTTTCCTCGTCGCCGCCCCGGCGCGGGGCGGGAGCGGGGGTCGAGAGGGAGTCGGCGCCGCGCTGGTCGTCATCAGCGAACTCGATCTCCGGAACGTCGAAATCGGAGCGGACGGGCTTGACCTCGGCGATCTCCTCCAGGTTGAAGATGTCCTCGTCGGCCTCGAGGGAGCGGGAATCGACGGCGTCGACCATGGGCGAGGAGAGCTCGAAGACCTCCTCCTCCTCGGTGTCTCCGGCCGGGCCTTCGTCCGAGAGGTCCTTGAAGGAGATCTCCTTCTCCTCGCGCTTGGGCTTGGGGGCGGAGGTGGTGACCTCCTCGCGCGAGAACATGACCGTCTTGTCCTTCTGGAAGATGGACAGCTGGTTCTTCAGGTGCAGGATGACCAGCTTGATGATGGCGTGCAGGCCCTCCAGCACGTTCTCGCCGCCGGTGGCCACGGTGGGGAAGAAGGCCTTGTTCTCGGGGTTCAGGTCGCTGTTGAGGGCGCTGATGGGCAGAATCTCCTTCAGGTCGCGCTTGTTGAACTGGAAGATCAGCGGCATCTTCTCGAAGTTCAGGTTGTTGAGCTTCAGGTTCTTCTTGAGGTTGACGAAGCTCTCGGCGTTCTGCTCGCGCATCACGACCTGCGAGTCGGCGACGAACACGACGCCGTCGGCGCCCTGCAGGACCAGCTTGCGGGTGGTGTCATAGGCGACCTGTCCGGGGACGGTGTACAGCTGGATCTTGATGGAGTAGTTCCCCAGCTTGCCGATCTCCATCGGCAGGAAGTCGAAGAACAGCGTGCGGTCGCCGTCGGTGTCCAGGGTGATCAGCTTGCCCTTGTTCTCGATCTCGCCGCTGTTGAAAATGTAGCGCAGGCACGTGGTCTTGCCGCTCAGGGCCGGGCCGTAGTAGACGATCTTGGCCGTGATCTCCTTGTTGTTGTAGTTGACGAAGGCCATCAGAAGGGATCCTCTTCGAACCCGGGCTCGTCGCCGTCGGGGCCGCCGGCGAACGGCGTGCCCCCCTGGCCCTGGGCCTCGGGGAACGAGTCCCGCCGCTGCCGCTCGCTGCCGTAAGCGGATCCGCCGCCCGCTGCCCCGTCCCGGCGCCGGTCGAGGACGATGACGTTGTCGGCCTGGATCTCGGTGATCGAGCGCTCCTGGCCGCTCTTGTCGGTCCACTTGCGGGTGCGGATGCTGCCCTCGACCAGGATCATGTCTCCTTTGCCCACGCTCTTCTCCACCTTCTGGGCCAGCGCCCGCCAGGCGACGATGTTGTGCCATTCGGTGGGCAGTTCCTTCCAGGCGTTGTTGTTCTTGTCGTAGTAGCCCTCGTTGGTGGCCAGGCTGAACTTGGCCAGCTGCTGGCCGCTGTTGGGCATGACCGTGACCTCGGGGGCCTTGCCGGCCCGGCCGACCAGGATGACGCGGTTCAAGCTGCGTACGTGGCTCATGTTAGTCGTTGAACTCCTTGATCTTCTGTCCGGCCAGCGAGGCCTCCTCCGAGAGCGGGAAGCGCGTGATCAGTTCCTTGAGGATGGCGATGCCCTCGCCCTGGCGGCCGAGCTCGATCAAGGCATAGCCCTTCTTGAGATTGGCGGCCGGGACCTTGTCCCCGTCCTTGTAACGCGAGAGCAGTTCATTGAACGTGTCGATGGCCTCGGCGTACATTTTCTTGGCGTAGTGGCACTCGCCGATCCAGTAGAGCGAGTTGTCGGCCAGGCCGCTCTCGGGGTAGGCGCGGAGGAACTGCCGGAAGCCCTCGATGGCCAGGTCGTAGTTCTCCTTGATGTAGTCGGAATAGGCGGCGTAGTACACGGTGGAGGGGTCCTGGGGCGGCGCCGCGGCAAAGGGCTCGGCGCCGGCGGCCGCGGCCGCCGGCGGGGCCAGGGGCAGGTTCAACAGGCGGTCGTTCAGCTTGTTCAGCGAATCCTTGATCCCGTTCATTTCCTCCTTGAGGAACTGCAGGGCCAGGGTGAAGCCTTCGCTGCCCTGGGCCAGGTCGGCCTGGCTGCGGGCGACGGCTCCCAGCCGCTCGTCGGCGATGGCCGACCGTTTCAGCAGTTCCGCGACCTGGGTGGAGAGCTTCTCCACGGCCTCGGCCAGCCGCTGCACCTCTTCCAAAAGCAGCTGCGTGTCCTTTTTCGCCGCCTGGACGGGAAGGGCGAGCAGCGCCAGCAGCAGCGGGACCGCGAGGAAACGGGGCCTCATGGGCGGCTATTTCTTGGTGATGACGAACTCGGCGCGGCGGTTCTGGAAGTAGGTCTCCTCGTCAACGCCCGTCACCAGGGGCTTGCTCTTGCCGTAGGAAATGATCTTGACCTTGGCGGGGTTCAGGCCCAGGGAGGCCAGGTAGTTCTTGGCCGCTTCGGCGCGCTTCTCGCCCAGGGCGATGTTGTACTCGATGGTGCCGCGCTCGTCGCAGTGGCCCTCGACCAGGACTTCCACGCTGGGGAACTTGAGCAGCCAGTTGGCGTTGGCCTGCATGACGGGCTTCATGTCCTCACGGATAGCGTACTGGTCGAAATCAAAGTTGATCCTCTTGAGGACTTGATCGCGGTTGAGTTCCTCGAGGGATTTCTGCTGGAAAAGCTCCTCTTCGCTCAGCACGGGCTTTTCGACCTGGGCCACCGGCTCCTCCACCGTCTCGACGGCGGGCTGGGCCGGGGCGGCCTGGGGGGCTTTCTTGGCGCAGGCGGCGAACAGCAGCGCCAGCGACAGGGCCAACAGGATCAGCATGGCTTTTTTCATGGGTCCTCCGTTAAGTTTTTTGCCTACCGACTATAATACTAAAAAAAAAAATTGTCAATTGCGCAAACGGAGGCGTTTTCAGGCCTGGGCGCTATCGTACCGGCTTCTGCCACTTGGGCATCTTGTTCTCGCCCTGGCGGGTGATCTGGCGCAGGTTGCGGCCGTCGTAGTCGACCAGATAGACCTGGTAACGGCCGCCGCGGTTGGAGGAGAAGGCCAGGTGGCGGCCGTCGGGCGACCAGCTGGGATTCTCGTTGCGGCCGGCGTTCTCGGTCAGCTTGCTGATCTCGTTGCTCTTCAGGTTGTAGACGTAGAGGTCAAAGCGGTTCTCGATGCGCGAGACGAAAGCCAGGCGCATGCCGTCGGGCGACCAGGCGGGCGAATCGTGGTAGCTGCCCTCCAGGGTGATGCGCCGCACGTTGCCGCCCTCGGCGTCCATGATGTAGATCTGCGGCGTGCCGCCGCGCTGCGACGTGAAGGCGATCTCGCGGCCGTTGGGGCTCCAGCAGGGCGACGTGTCGATGGCCGGATTGAAGGTCAGCCGCTTCTCCTGCCCGCTCTTCATGTCCTTGAGGTAGATCTCGGCGTTGCCGTGCTTGCTGGAGGTGAAGACGATGCGGTCGCCGCCGCTGGACCAGTCGGCGGCGTAATTGCTGCCTCCGCTGGAGACCAGCTCGGTCTTGCCCGAGTAGAGGTGGAAAAGGAACAGCTCGGGGCTGAGGTTGCGGTAGGATGTGTACAGGATCTTCTCGTTGTCGGCGCTCCAGGAAGGCAGCATGTCCAGGGCGCTGCTGTGGGTGATGCGCGTGGGCCGCTGGCCGTCGTAGTCCATGATGTAGACGTCGCGGTCGGCGCCCGACTCGTGGACGTAGGCGATCTTGCTTGTGAACAGGGACCGCTCGCCGAAGTGCTTCATCATCTCGTCGGCGGCGCGGTGGGCCATCAGGCGCGCCAGGTCCTTCTTGCCGCCGAAGTTGCGGCCGAAGAGGAAGCGTTCGCCCACGGCGTCGTACACCTTGAAGGCGAAGATCAGCCGCTCGTCGGCGGTGACTTCGAGCTGGCCGCTGACCAGGATGTTGGCCTGGATCGAGGCCCAGTCCTTGAAGCGGATACCCGCGGGGTTCAGGGGCGGGATGTAGGCGTAATGGTCGCGCGGCACCATCTTGAACACGCGCGAGAACTCCAGGTCGTTCCACAGCGTCTCGTAGAGGGTGGCGGCGGCCTCGCTCCGTTGCGCCGCCGCGTCGAGCTGGAACGGCGGCAGGGCCACCGGGATCATGGGCATGCCCTCGCGGATGCGGATGGTGATCTCCTCCTGGCCCGCCAGGGGCAGGCCCAGGAGGGCGACGGCCAGCAGGGTCAGGAACATGCGGCGCAGGCTCATGGCTTCTCCCATTCAAATTCGAAGTGGACGACCAGGTACTGCGAGGCGAAATCGTTGGGCAGGGGCGGGAAAGGGGCGGCGTTCTCGACGGCGCGGCGGGCCGACAGGTCCAGGGATTCGACGCCGCTGGGACGCTCCACCCGCAGGTCGCTGACGCGGCCGTCGCGGCGGATGACGAAATAGACGCCGGTGACGTGCTTGCCCTTCAGTCCCGGCGCCACCAGCGAGCTGTACCAGGATGAGGAGATGCGGTTGCGCAGCAGGTCGACGTAATAGGCGTGGGGGAAATAGCCGCCGGGGCCGCCGGAGCCGTCGCCCCAGCCGCCTCCACCGCCGCCCCCTGCGCCGCCGCCGGAGATCCCGGTCTTGAGGCCCCCGGCGGGGGCGCCGGGGCGCAGGGCCTGGAAGTCGCGGGTGGGCGCGGCGCGCTCCTTGCGCACCACCGACACCAGCTTTTCCTCCTCGGCCTTCTTGCGGCCTTCGCGGTCGGGGTAACGCAGGGGCGACTTGAATTCCCTGGCGACGGTCAGGTCCTTGACGCTGCCCCCGGCCTCGACCAGGGTCGCCTCGGCTTCGCGCTCCCCGCCGGCGGCGGGGCCCTTGCCCGGAGCGGAGCCGCCGCCGCCCGGGCCTCCGCGTCCGCCCGGGCCCCCGCCCAGGGTGACCAGGTCGACGTAGTAGGTCATGCCGCCGGCGCCCTTGCGGGGCGGCTGGATGATGAAAAACGCGGCCAGCGAGGCGTGCAGGACGAGCGACAGCAACAGCGTGGTCTTGAACTTCATCGCCGCGACTTCTGCTCCACGATCATGCCCACGGTATCGACGCCGGCCAGCTTGATGATGTCCATGATCTCGATGATGGTCCCGTAGGGCAGGCTCTTGTCGGCCTTGAGGAACACCACCTTCTGATCGCTGCCCAGGAAGTGGCTCTTCAGGCGCGATTCCAGCAGGTAGCGGTTGACGACCTGGTCGTTCATGTAGATGTAGCCGTCCCGGGTGAGGGTCAGGACCAGCCCGCCGGAGCTCGGGTTGCTGCGCGTCTCGGCCGAGGGCAGGCGCACGGTGATGCCCGACTGCATCATCGGCGCCGTGACCATGAAGATGATCAGCAGCACCAGCATGACGTCGACCAGGGGGGTGATGTTGATCTCGGCCAGGCTGCCGTGCAGGCGGTGGGAGCGCTGTCTCGTCTGGACGTGCATCAGCGCAGCTTCTCGCTCAGGTTGAGGAACTCGAGGATGAAGTCCTCCATCATGGCGATGATGACCTTGAGCTTGTTGAGCAGCAGGTTGTAGAAGATGACGGCCGGGATGGCGGCGAACAGGCCCAGCGCCGTGGCGATGAGGGCCTCGGCGATGCCCGGGGCGACGGTGGCCAGGTTGGCGTTCATCTGCACGCCGATCTGCTGGAAGGAGGTCATGATGCCCCAAACCGTCCCGAACAGGCCGATGAAGGGGCTGGCCGAGGCGCAGGTGGCCAGGAAGCCGTTCAGCCGCTCCAGGCGGCTGATCTCCTGGGTCGAGGCGCGCAGCAGCGCCCGGTGCAGGCTGTCGCCGTCCAGCTTGTCCAGGACTTGCCCGCTTCCCGTCTGCTGGGCGATCTCGCGGTAGCCGTAGCGGAAGACCTCCCCCAGGGGGTTGTTGCCGTAGAGCCCCTTGGCGGCGTGGATCTCGCTGAAATTCTTGTTCTTCCTGAAAAAATCGAGGAAGGCCAGGCCCTTTTTCCTGGCCCGGGAATACTCCATCAGCTTAAAGAGGATGACCGCCCAGGAGACGATGGAGAAGGCCAGCAGGAGCAGCAGGACCAGCTTGACCACCAGGGAGGCGTGCTGGATCAGGTAGATGAAATCGCCGTTGGCATTGGCCGGAGCCAGGGTGAGCAGTGTGTGTTTCATCCCCTCATTTTTATCACATTTCACCTGCTTTTACAAACCATCCGCCCCTTTTTCCTCCTTGCCGAGGCCGGTTTCGGAGCGGCCGGCCCCGCGCCGCCGCCGCCGGGTTGCTTTTTGCCCCGATTGAATATACAATTCCCCCGACAGGTGAACGGCATGAAAACCAAGATCAAGGAACTGGTCAAGCTGCGGGAGGAAAAGGACGCGGCGGGAGGCCTGGACAAACTCGCCCAGCGCCGGGCCCGGGGGCTGATGACGGCCCGCGACCGCATCGAATACCTCTTCGATCCCAATACCTTCGTCGAGCTGCAGGGATACGTCTCCCACCACTCGACCAATTTCGGCCTGGAGAGGAAGAAATTCCTGGGCGACGGCGTCATCACCGGCTTCGGCAAGGTCAACGACCGTGTGGTCTACGTCTACTCCCAGGATTTCACCGTCCTCGGCGGCTCCCTGGGCGAGATGCATGCCCGCAAGATCGTCAACATCCAGGACCTGGCCCTCAAGGCCGGGGCGCCGGTCGTGGGCATCAACGACTCGGGCGGCGCCCGCATCCAGGAGGGGATCAACAGCCTGGCCGGTTACGGCGACATCTTCTTCCGCAACACGATCTCCTCCGGGGTCATTCCGCAGATCTCGGTGATCATGGGTCCCTGCGCCGGCGGCGCCGTCTACTCGCCGGGCATCACCGATTTCGTCTTCATGGTCGACAAGTCCAGCTACATGTTCGTCACCGGTCCCGAGGTCATCAAGGCGGTCAACAAGGAAGAGGTGACCTTCGAGGAGCTCGGCGGCGCCGCGAGCCACGCCACCATCTCGGGAGTGGCCCATTTCGTGGGCCACGACGAGAAGGACACCCTGGACAGGGTCAAGGAGCTTCTCGGCTACCTGCCGGCCTCGAACATGGAGCCGCCGCCCGACGGCGACGCCTCCGACCCCTTCGACCGCATGGACGACCGCCTGAACGAGATCGTGCCGGTCAACCCCAACAAGCCCTATGACGTCAAGGAGCTGATCCTGTCCGTGGTCGACCGCCAGAAGTTCCTCGAGGTCCACAAGGGCTACGCCCAGAATCTGGTGGTCGGCTTCGCCCGCCTGGGCGGCCGCAGCGTCGGCATCATCGCCAACAACCCGGCGGTGTTCGCCGGCACGCTCGACGTCCAGGCCTCGATGAAGGGGGCGCGCTTCATCCGCTTCTGCGACGCCTTCAGCATCCCCCTGGTCAGCTTCGTCGACGTGCCCGGCTTCCTGCCCGGGCGCGACCAGGAGCAGCTGGGCATCATCCGCCACGGGGCCAAGATGCTCTTCGCCTACTCGGAGGCCACGGTGCCCAAGCTGACGGTGATCACGCGCAAGGCCTACGGCGGAGCCTACATCGTCATGAGCTCCAAGCACCTGGGGGCCGACGTGGTCTGCGCCTGGCCGACGGCGGAGATCGCGGTCATGGGGCCCCAGGGGGCCATCAACATCATCTTCAAGAAGGACATCTCCGAGGCCGTGGAGCCGGAAACGGTGCGCGAGCGGCTGATCGCCGAGTACAAGGAGAAGTTCGCCAATCCCAAGGAGCCGGCCGCCTACGGCTACGTCGACGAGATCATCCTGCCGGTGGAAACCCGCCCCTTCCTGATCAAGAACCTGGAGTCGCTGGCCAGCAAGACGCAGAAGCTCCCCCCCAAGAAGCACGGCAACATCCCCCTCTGAGGAGAGGTCATGAAAGAGAAGGTCCTGATCCCCACCCGGGGCGTCATCGCCCTGGATATCATCAATTCGCTCAACAGCATGGGCATGGAAACGCTGCTGATGCACTCGCCCGAGGACGCCCTCTCCCTGCCCGTCAAGCTGGCCGACCGCAGCTTCAAGTTCTATTCCTCGCGCCTGGAGGACAGCTACCTGGACGGCGAGGCCATCCTGGAGAAGGCGCGCGAGGTCAAGGCCGACTACATCCATCCCGGCTACGGCTTCCTGGCCGAGAGCCCGGAGTTCGCCCGCGCCTGCCGCGAAAGCGGCGTGCGCTTCATCGGCCCCGAGCCCGACGTGCTGGCGATGGTGGAGGACAAGCGCCGGCTGCGGCAGACGGCGGAGTCGATCGGCCTGCCGGTGCTGCGCTGCTCCGAGCTGCTGCGCAGCCCCCTGGACTGCGAGTCCTGCGACGAGGGCTTCACCTATCCGCTGATCCTCAAGCCGCTGAAAGGCTCGGGCGGCAAGAATATCCGCGTCGCCGACTACCGGCGCGAGGCCCAGGACCAGGTGGCCAACCTGCTCAAGCGCGAGGCCAACGCCCGCAGCGGCGTCTTCTTCGAGGAATTCCGCCCCTACGCCCACCATATCGAGATCCCCTTCTTCCGCGACGTCAAGGACAACCTGCTCTTCCTGCCCGAGATCGAGTCGTCGATCCAGCGCCGCTTCCAGAAGATCTTCCAGGAATCGCCCTCGCCCAACGTCGACGAGCGGCTGCGCGCCCGCCTGTACGAGCAGGCCCAGGCGCTGCTGCGCAAGATCGACTACGTCGGCCTGGGCTATGTCGAGTTCATCGTCGAGAACGGCGAGTGCCTCTTCTCCGAGATCAACCCCACCTTCCAGATCAACACCCTGATCTCCGAGGTGCACCTGACGTCGAACTTCCTGAAAAAGCAGGTGGTGATCTCGCGCGGCGAGCTGCTGCACGACGTGCACGGCGTGCGCATCGTCAAGCCCAAGCACCACGTGCTGCTGGTGTCGCTGATGGCCGAGGATCCCTACAACGGCTTCCTGCCCTCCAGCGGCCAGATCAGCCACTTCTTCCACTATTCGACCATCCGCAACGTGTTCAAGACCACCCTGTACACCGGGGCGCGCGTGACGCCGATGTACGACCCCTTCATCGGCAAGATCCTGACCTACGCCGTGGAGCGCCCGAACGCCATCAACGACATGCGCAGCTTCCTGGACAACATCATCATCCGCGGCATCCGCACCAACCTGGTCTTCCTCAAGCACCTGCTGCAGTGCGAGGACCTGCGCCGCGGCGACACGATCATCGACTTCCTGCACCTGAAGTTCGATTTCACCAAGCTGAAGAACACCGAGGAGGAGGCCGTCATCGCCGCGGCGCTGCTGGCCGCCGACTTCCACCTCGACAACCGCCGGAAGAACTACAAGGCCAAGCTGGAGAAGATGAAGCAGCCGGGCTTCTTCAAGCGCCTCTTCAGCTCCTATTGAGGGTAGCCATGAAGTACAAGTTCATGCTGGACAAGAAGGTCGTCGAGGCCGAGATCGCCAACAGCGCCACCTTCCATTCGCCCACCGAGATCAAGATCGACAAGAACAAGCTGGAGATCCTGATCGGCGAGGTGAAGGACGACGAGGTGCTCTCGTTCTTCGTCGACAACAAGCTGCACCAGGTGGAGTTCGTCCGCGACGAGAACGGCTATCCCCAGGGGATCTACGTCGACGAGGAGTACTACTCGGCCTCGCTGCTCAAGATCGACAGCCTGTTCTACTACAAGGAGAAGCCGGTCAGCGCCTCCAAGTCGGGCCTGGTGCGCAGCTTCATCCCCGGCGGCATCAAGAAGATCTTTTTCCGCCCCGGCGACCGGGTCGAGGAGAACGACATCGTCCTCATCCACGAGGCGATGAAGATGGAGAACGAGATCCGCGCCCCCAAGACCGGAGTGCTCAAGACCCTGGGCGTGGAGGAAGGGGACAACATCCTGGCCAACCACCTGCTGTTCGAGATCGAATAGCCCCGGGCCCCGCCCTTTGCATCCCGCCCGCCCTCTGCTACAATCCCCCCGGCGGGGGAACGCCCCGCCGGGAGGCAGGCATGAGCGACATCGCCTCGGGGCTGATCGTGGCCGCGGCGACGGCCGTCGTCGTGGCGGTCATCTTCATCTGCAGCGGTCGTGCCAAAACGAGGAAAATCGAGGTCTTGCGGGAACTGTGCCGCCAGCGCGGCTGGACCTATGAGCGCCTGGGCGGGACCCTGGCCCACGGCCACCGCATCGCGGGCGACGGCTGGAGCTTTGAGGCCGTATCCCGCTCCAGCGGCCGCGAGGCGGGGCCCGGCTCCTCCGAGTGGGGCCACGAGACGCGCTGGGACGCCGCGGGCGAGGACCCCGGGCGCGGCACCTTCATCCTGGGCAGCCGCCTGGGCGGAAGGCTCTTGGACGTCACGCGCATGCCCCCGGCGCTCCTGGCGCGCTTTCTCGGCGAGGAGGCCGTGACCATGCGCCCCTTCGCCGCCGGCGAGCGGCTGGATGCGCGCTACGTCCTGTTCGCCCGGGAGGCCCCCCCGGCCATGGGCTTCCTGGACGGCCGGACCGAGGATCTCCTGCTGGCCTGGCCGGCCAGGCTGCCGCTCGTCGTCCGCTCCTCGCCGGCCAGGCTGTCGCTGAGGGTCCTGAACGTCCGCCTGGAAAAGCCGGCCGAGGTCGCCGCCCTCGTCGAGCTGGGACAGAGCCTAGTACGAACCTGAAACGAGCTCTTCCATGTTCGTGTCAGTGTTAGCCAAGCCAGGATGATGAACGAATCCGAACGATCAAGAGGCCGTGATGGAGACAGTCGCGGGCGATCGGGCGGTCTCCATTTTTGCCTTTTTATCCCTGTTCGCTTATATTGGTTTTCATGACCCGCGGGAAGGCAAGCCAAAACAAAGCCCTGCACTCCTCCTGCGGCCCCGAAGGCTACCGCCGGGGCTGCGCCATCCAGCCCAGGGCCGGAGAGCGCCTCTATTACCTGGGCCTGGGATCGAACCAGGGCGACCGCCGCGCCAACCTGGAGCGGGCCCTGGCGTTCCTGGGCGTCCTGGGGCGGCTGCTCAAGCGCTCCTCGGTCTACGAGACCTCGCCGCTGGGCATGCCCGGCGCCCCCCTGTTCCTGAATATGGCCGTGGCCCTGGCCAGCTCCCTGGAGCCCCTGGCCCTGCTGCGCGAGTGCAAGGGGCACGAGGCGGCCCAGGGACGCGACCTGAGCGCACCCCGCGGCCGCGACCGGGTGATCGACATCGACATCCTGCTGGCCGGGAACGCGGTCGTCGCCTCGCCCGAATTGATCCTGCCCCATCCGCGCCTGGCCGAGCGCGGCTTCGTGCTGGTGCCGCTTTTCGAGATCGCCCCCAAGCTGGTGCACCCGGTCGAGAAAGTCACCGTGGCCCGCCTGATCTCACGGCTGAAGGGGAGAGAAAAAATCGAGCGACTGACCTAGGCCGGCAGGCCGGCCTTGTACTTCTCCAGGCGGCGGATGTGATCGTTGTTGCCCAGGTTCATGTTTGCGAACAGGGCGACGAGCTTCTGGTCGTTCACCTTGAAAATGAAGGTCTGGTGGCACTCGACCAGGCTGCGCTCGATGTCCAGGGCCAGATCGACGACATCGGCGGCCCCCAGCCGGCCGAAGTGCTGGTTGAAGTAGTTGCGAACCGTACTGACATTCTCCACAAAGGCGGCGATCGTGCGCTCGGCCTCGGGGGTCTCCAGGAAAGCGTCGGGCTTCTCCAGGTAGTAGCAGCGCATCATCTCGACCTGCTGGGCATGCTGCTCCTCCTCCCGCGCCAGTTCGTTCAGCAGGTCGGCCAGTTCGGGCTGGGTGACGGACAGGCTCAGCCCGATGGCGGCGTACAGCCCGCCGGTGCAGGTCTCCGCGTCCTTGAGCAGGTAAAACGTTTTTGCCAGTGACATCGGCGTTTCCTCACTTGCCCGGCGTGATGTAGAGGTAGCGCTTGACCTTGTTGGTGGGCGTCTTCTCGAAAGGCTCGGGGTGCTCGAGGATGCGCGCGATCTGGGAGAAGGCGGGCAGCTGGGCGTTGATGCGCTGGCGCGCCTGTTCCAAGAGGTCCCCGGTCAGCCGCCGCGCCTCGGCGTCGTTCAGCTGGCTGCGGGCGAATTCGCGGTCCAGCACGTCATAGTCCAGGTAGGCCTTGGCCTGGAGCCGCCCCCCCTCCTCGAACACCACCACCTCCTGGAAGTAGGGCTCCTGCAGGATCTTCTGCTCGACGGCCTCGGGGTAGATGTTCTCCCCCGAGGGACCGAGGATGACGTTCTTGCAGCGGCCCTTGATGAACAGGTAGCCCTCGGCGTCGAAGAACCCCAGGTCGCCGGTCTTGAGCCAGCCGCCGGGGAGGAAGATCTCGGCGCTGGCCTCGGGATTCTTGTAATAGCCCTGCATGACGATGTCGCCGCGCACGACGATCTCGCCGATGCCGCTCTGGGGATCGGGCTCGTGGATCTTCATCTCGATGCCCGGGATGGGCTTGCCGCAGGAGCCGACCTTGACCTGGCCGAAGGGGTTGATGGTCATGATCGGCGCCGTCTCGGTCATGCCGTAGCCGGTCGAGTACTGGATGCCGGCGTCGCGCAGGAACACCTCCACGTCCTCGTTCAGCGGCGCGCCGCCGAACATGAAGAAGCGCAGCTTGTCGCCGAACGACTGGATGAGCTTGCGGCCGGCCACCCGGTGCAGCTTCCTGCGGAAGAAGGCCAGCGGGTAGAGCTTGTTGATGACGCGCTTGCCCTGGATCTGCGGCAGAATCTTCTTGCGGAAGATCTTGTCGATGACCAGCGGCACGGTGAGCACCGCCGTCGGCCGCACCGCGGCCATGGCCTCCAGCAGCTTCTGCGGCGTGGGCAGGCCGTGCAGGTAATAAATGCTGGCGCCGATGGCGATGGGGCAGAGCATGCCGCCCGTGGCCTCGAAGGTGTGGGCCAGCGGCAGGATGGAGAGGAAGCGGTCCTCGGCGCTGATGGGGAAGCGCTCGATGCCGTGGACGGCGTCGAACACGATGTTGCGGTGGCTGAGCATCACCCCCTTGGAGTGGCCGGTGGTGCCCGAGGTATAGATGATCACCGCCAGGTCGTCGGGCTCGACCTCGGGGAAGCGCAGCTGCGTCTCGCCCTCGGCCAGGCCGCGGCCGCGGCCGCGCTTGAACAGCGACAGCGTCTTTTCGATCAGCCCCAGGCGGTGCTTCTGCCGGTCCTCGTAGGTGAAGTCCTCCAGGTCGCAGACGAACCTCAGGGCCGCCTCGTCCAGACCCTCGAGCTTCGGGCGCTGCCGGGCCTCGATGAAGATGCCCTGGGCCTCCGAGTTGCGCAGGATGTGGCGGGTGTCGGTCTCGGGGAAGCCGGTGAGGATGGGGACGGCCACGGCGCCCATCGAGGTGATGGCCAGGTAGGCGATCACCCAATGCGGGCAGTTCTCGCCCATGAGGGCCACGCGGTCGCCCTTCTTGATGCCGCGCGCGGCCAGGGCGCCCGCCGTCTCCTGGATCTGCTGCTTCAGCTGCAGGTAGACGATGGGCTGCTCGCCGACCGAGGCGATCGAGGGCATGCTGCCGTACTTCTCGAAGGTCCTCTCCAGCAGGCACTTGATGGTCAGTTGCTCGAGCTCGACGATCATCGGGTCTCCTTTGACCTGGAAATGGTAATCAAAGGCAGCGGCAATGTCAATTCCGAAGCGGGGACCGAGCGGCGAGTGACGAGTGACAAGGAAAAGCGCCACGAGAAGGGGAAGACGAAGGCAAAAGGGAAAGGAAAAAGTGCACAAGCAGGGGAAGAATCGCCACGTTCGCGGTGCCAGACGTCAAAGGCACGTGCCGCTGCGCGGGATTCTCGTCTCACTATGGAGATCCGTACGAAAAATGGAGGGCGCATGAACAAGCCCCTGGCGATCACGGTGATGATAGGCGTATTGGCGTTCGGCGTTGCGGCCTGCGGGAAGAGGTAGGCCGCTCCGGGCGCCGCGGCCCCGCCTGCTGCAGCGGCTCCCGTCGTCTCCTCCGCAGCGGCCGGCCCGGGGTTCGACCGGGGCGACAAGATCGGCTCCACGTAGGTCGAGACCCTGACGCAGGCCGTGGCCATGCTGAACGACAAGCCGCCGGCCGCAGACGCCAAGGCCATGCTCACCGACGTGAAACAATGGACCATCGAGCTGATGGTCGGCCTGGGCAGGGCGCGCGAGGCGCTGCCCGCCGGAGAGAGGGCCAAGGCCGAAGCGGCGCTGAGCCGGCGCCTCGCCGCCGTTCCCGCTGACCTGTCCAAGGAATACCAGGCCGGGCAGGCGTTCTTCCAGGGCGACCGCGAATGTTGCCAACTGATCGCCGACTTCAACATCATCACCCAGTACGCCCATTTCGACCTGCTGAAGAAGCAGTTGCCCGAAAAGGCCAAGCGCCTGGGAATAGAATAAGCCGCGCTGCAGTGACGAGTGACAAGTGACAAGTGACCAGAAGCCGCAAGGGCAGGACCTGCGGGCCACGATTCGGTTAGGGCCTTTCTCTCGTCACTCGTTACTCGTCACTTGTCCCTGAGTCGCGTCCGCGCTAGCCGATGACTCCCAGCATGAACACCATGATGAACAGGGCCACGGTCTCGATCAGGCCCAGCACCATGATGTAGTTGCCGAACCCCTTGCCGGTCTCGGCCAGGGCGTCGGAGGCGCAGGCGCCGGCCTTGCCCTGGAACCAGGCCGAGAGGCCCATGGCCACGCCGCCGAAAACGCCCACGCCGGCGAGCAGCCCGGGGTCGATGCGGGAGGCGGCGGCCTTGAGGGCGTTCATCAGGATGAAGCCGTAGATGGTCTGGGTCAGGGGCGCGCCGACGAAGGCCACCAGCATGAAGGGGGCGGGCTTGTTCAGGGCGAAGCATTTTTTCCAGGCGCCGACCGCGGCCATGCCGGCGGCCCCGGCCCCCAGGGCCGAGCCCATGGCGGCGAAGGCCAGCGCCGCGCCGATGCCGATCTGACTGAGGTTCATGGTTCACTCCTTAAAGGGTTTGTAGGGCCGGCCGGTCCACTCCATGCCCAGGTGGCCGGAAAACTCGAGCATGTTCAGGCGCACGCCGTGGACGACCACCGACAGCGCCCCCATGGCCAGGTTCAGGGCGTGGCCCAGCAGCAGCACCAGGACGGCCAGCGCCGCGCCCAGCGCGCCGTCGGCCATCCCCGCCGCCATGGCGTTGAAACTCTTGGCGATCTCGACGGTGGCCAGGCCCACGGCGAACAGGCGGATGTAGGAGATGATGTCGGAGAAGGCGCTGATGCCGTTCAGGAAGGTGGTCAGGAGGTTGGCCAGGCCCTGGGCCACGCCGCGCAGGAACCGCCCCTCCTGCCGCGAGAAGACGATGATCGCCGCCAGGCCGACGGCCATGAGCCCGTAGGCGTAGGCCGGCACCGGGAAGCGTTCGCCGCTCAGGACCAGGTTGAGGACCAGGTGGAATAGGCCGAGCACCAGCGAGAGCCAGCCCAGCTGGGCCAGCGCGCGCAGGAAGGGCTTCTGCCGCGCCTGGCGGGCGAAGCTCCACAGGTGGGCGGCGGCGATATGCACCGTGCCGGTGATGAAACAGATCAGCTTGATGGTCTCGCTGCTCCGCGGCTCGAAGCTGGAGATGGCCGGGACGGCCATCCAGGAGAGCCAGGGCTGCGCCGCCAGGGCGGCCGAGCCGAACCAGGTCCCGGTCAGGGCGCCCCAGACGACGGTGCACGAGCTCAGCAGCAGCATCAGCGGGACCTCGCGGGGAATGTCCCGGCCGCGGCGGCGCAGGCGGCTGCGGAAGAGGAGCGTCCCGGCCAGCAGCACCAGGCCGTAGCCGGCGTCGCCGATGATCACGGCGAAGAAGAAGGCGAAAAACACGAGGAAAAAGAGGCTGATGTCGAATTCGCGGTAGCCGGGGACCGTGCCCAGCAGCCCGAAAACCGGACGGATGAGGTCGATCCAGCGCCGGTTGCGCACGATCGTCGGCACCTCGTCGCCGGGGCCCGGTTCGCGCAGCAGCAGCCCCCAGCCGTTGCCGCGGCAGAACTCCGCCAGCGTCCCGGCCTGGTCGGCGGGCAGGAACCCGGTCAGATAAGAGAGGGCCTCGGTCTGTCCCATGGCCGCCGCCGCCTCGGCCAGTTCGATTTCGCGCCCGGCCTCGGCGATCGCCCGCTCCAGCCCGGTTGCCTGCGGCTCCAACCGCCGCAGTTCGCGGCGCAGCTCCTCGCCGGCGGCCCGCTTTTCCCCGCGCAGTCTCTCCAGCTCCAGGGGGCCGCGCCGCGGCGGCTCCAGCGCCCTGCCGTCCAGCTCCGGCGCTTCGCCGGTTGGGCCCACCAGCGCCAGCCACAGGAAGCCGCCCCGGCGCCTGACGATGAACGCCTGATGGCCGGCGGGAACGCGTGGGCGCCCCCTGGCCGGGACTTCGTACAAGCGGATCTGGCGGCCCTGGCCGCGCAGGGCCTGGAGGTCGGCGAGGGAAATCCCCTGCCAGTCGCGCAAGATTTCCGCCTCCCTGTCCAGAGCGGCCAGCTCCTCATCCAGGGCGCGCAGCATCTCCTGCTTTTCCAGGATGGCGCGGGCCGATTGCAGGGCGGCCTCGATGTCGGCGCCGGCGGAGGGGGGCGGGGTCCTTCTCTTCCCGGCGGGGGCGATCGCCGCCAGGGCCCGCTCCAGCAGCGAGCGCTTCTCGCGCCATTCCTGGGCCGACGGGACCTGGGACGGGACCTCGGCCAGGTGCAGCAGCCCCAGGCGGCGCAGGCGGCGCAGGGTCTCCTGCCTTCCGCCGCGGCGGGCGATGACCGTGGCCTTCCTCATCGGCACGATCATGACGCCTCCGTCCTGGCCAGCAGGTTGCTCTTGGCGATCTTGCCCCGCACCACGGCCGCCGTCTGCTGGTCCCCGAGGTAAATGTGGATGCGGCGAATGCTCTCGACGGCCTGGGGGATCTTGACCTTCTCGAAGAGGTTCACGCGCTGGGTCGTCACCCGCAGCTCCGCCGCCAGCAGGGCGACCTGGCGGCGCAGCAGGCCGATCTCGGCCTCGAGCCGCCCCAGGCCGGTCAGCAGCGCCAGGGCGGCATCGACCCAGGGCGGGGTGAGGAACAGGTCGTGGCCTGCCTGGGTGAAGGAGATCGACGTGAAGACCGGGACCTCGACACCGGCCACGTTGGCCGTGTCGGTCTCCAGGCGCTCCACGGCCAGCCAGTCGTTGAAGGGAAAGGTTTCGGCGAACAGGCCCAGCCAGGGTTCGGCCGCCTGGAGCAGAGCGGACCGGCGGCGGCCGGCCTCCTCCAGCTTCGCCTCCGCCTGGCGGATGACCATCTGCAGCTGCTGCTTCTTGAGGAGGAGCGTCGGCAGGTAGCGGCGGAAGCGTTTCAGGGAGTCCTTCTGCCGCTTCAGCTCGCTCTTGGTCAGCTTGACGGCGCTCATGCGCCTCCGCCGCGCCCGGGCCAGTATTGGCGGATCAGTTCGCTGCGCATGCGCGTCTCCTCGGGGGAGAAACAGGAGGCCAGGATGCGCCAGCCGTTGTCCAGGGCCGCCTCCAGGGGGATGTTCACCGAGAGGTCCATCATCTCGCGCTCGAAGATCTCGCCGTAGCGCAGCAGCTTGCGGTCCCAGTCGGACATGCGGAAGCCCATGGCCTTCTTTTCCAGCGATTCCTTGTAGGCGGCGTACAGGGTGATCATGCCGTCCATCAGGGCGCGGTGGTCGGGGCGCGTCTTGCTGTTGACCAGCTGCTTCAGGCGCGAGAGGGAGCCGAAGGGCTCGATGCGGCCGTTCTTCAAATAGTACTGGCCCTCGGTGATGTAGCCGGTGTTGTCGGGCACCGGGTGGGTGACGTCGTCGCCGGGCATGGTGTTGACGCCCAGGATGGTGATCGAGCCGGCGCCGGCGAAGTCGACGGCCTTCTCGTAGCGCGCCGCCAGCTGGCTGTACAGGTCGCCGGGATAGCCGCGGTTGGAGGGCACCTGCTCCATGGTGATGGCGATCTCCTTCAGGGCGTCGGCGAAGTTGGTCATGTCGCTCAGCAGCACCAGCACCTTGCGGCCCTGCAGGGCGAACCCTTCGGCGACGGCCAGGGCGATGTCGGGCACCAGCAGGCACTCGACGATGGGATCGGCGGCGGTGTGCACGAAGAACACGGTCCGGCTCAGGGCGCCGCCGCGCTCCAGGGTCTCGCGGAAGAACAGGTAGTCGTCGTGCTTCAGGCCCATGCCGCCCAGGATGATGAGGTCGACCTCGGCCTGCAGGGCGATGCGCGCCAGCAGCGGATTGTAGGGCTCGCCCGAGACCGAGAAGATGGGCAGCTTCTGCGACTCCACCAGCGAGTTGAAGAGGTCGATCATCGGAATGTTCGTGCGGATCATGTTGCGCGGCACGATGCGCTGGGCCGGGTTGACCGCCGGGCCGCCGATCTCGACCAGGTTCTCCTCCAGCTCCGGGCCGCGGTCGCGGGGTTTGCCGCCGCCGTCGAAAATGCGCCCCAGCAGGGCCGGGGAGAAGGACACGCGCATGGGGTGGCCCAGGAACCGGACGCGGTCGCCGGTGGAGACGCCGCGGCTGCCGGCAAACACCTGCAGCGAGACGCGGTCACGGTTGAGGCGGATCACCTCGGCCAGCGAGCTTCCATGGGCCGAGCGCACCACGGCCAGCTCGCCGTTGCGCGCGTCGGCGGCGCGGACGGTGATGACGTTGCCGGCGATGGCCTCGATGCGGCTGTAGATCTTGTTCATGACGGGCTCCCTGGCGCCGCGGCGGCGAGCGCCTGCAGGGCGCGGCGGCCGCGCTCGTCCTCGCCGCTGCGGCGCGTGGCCAGGAGCGAGGCGATCTCGCCCTCCAGGCGCAGAAACTCCTCGCCCTGCCACTCGGCGCCGTTGTAATCGAGGAACTTCTGGCGCAGCTGGTTGAAGAAGAAGCGGGCCATCTCCTTGCCGCCGAAGTCGAAGCGGGCGGACAGCACCCGCAGCAGCTGGCCGAACAGGTGACGCTGCCTCTCGGGGGGCACGGCGGCGTCGACCGGGTCGAACGAGTCCTGCTGCAGGTACACCGAGTCGATGAATTCGCCCTTGAGATACAGCTCGTAGTCTTCCAGCGTGGTCCCCTCCTCGCCCACCACCTTCATCATCTGGCCGACCTCGTTGCCGCGGACGAGGATGTCGCGGGCGTACGCGGTGACGGCGGCGTCGATCACGCCGGGGTACTTGCTCCAGCTCTCCAGGGGATGGATGGCCGGATACTTGCGGGCGTCGGAGCGCTCGCGCGACAGTCCGTGGAAGGCGCCGACCACCTTCAGCGTCGATTGCGTCACCGGTTCGTCGAAATTGCCGCCGGCCGGGCTGACGGTGCCGCCGATGGTGATCGAGCCGCAGCCGCCGTCGCGCAGGCGCACCAGGCCGGCCCGCTCGTAGAACGAGGCGATCACCGACTCCAGGTAGGCGGGAAACGCCTCCTCGCCGGGGATCTCCTCCAGGCGCCCCGACATCTCGCGCAGGGCCTGGGCCCAGCGCGAGGTCGAGTCGGCCAACAGCAGGATGTTCAGCCCCATCTGGCGGTAATACTCGGCCAGGGTGATGGCGGTGTAGACCGAGGCCTCGCGGGCGGCGACCGGCATGGAGCTGGTGTTGCAGATGATGATGGTGCGCTCCATCAGCGTGCGGCCGGTGCGCGGATCGGTGAGCTTGGGGAACTCGCGCAGGGTCTCGACCACCTCGCCGGCGCGCTCGCCGCAGGCGGCGATGATGACGATGTCCACGTCGGCGTTGCGGCTGGTCACTTGCTGCAGCACGGTCTTGCCGGCGCCGAAGGGGCCGGGGATGCAATAGGTGCCGCCGCGGGCGACGGGGATGAAGGTGTCGATGATGCGGATCTGCGTGACCAGGGGCTCCCGAGGCCGCAGGCGCTCGCGGTAGCAGGTGACCGGCCGCTTCACCGGCCAGGAAAAGCTCATGGCCAGCGGCAGGCGGACGCCGCTCTCGTCCTCCAGCTCGGCCACGCGGTCGCCGACCCGGTAGAGGCCGGCGGCGGCGACGGCGGCCACCCGGTAGGCGCCGCTCAGGGCGAAGGGCACCATGACGCGGTGGCGGAAGATCCCCTCTGGAACGGTACCCAGCGCGTCCCCGGCGGTGACCGTGTCGCCAACGGCCGCCTTGGGCGTGAACTCCCAGCGCCGCTCCTCGTCGAGCGGGCTCAGGTACACGCCGCGCTCCAGGAAGAAGCCGCAGCGCTCGGCCAGCCCGGGCAGCGGATTCTGCAGCCCGTCGTAGACCTGGCCCAGCAGGCCGGGGCCCAGGCGCACCGAGAGCAGCTCGGCGGTGAACTCGACCTCGTCGCCGACGCCGATGCCGCGCGACATCTCGAAGACCTGCATCTCGGCCAGCCGGCCGCGAACACGGATGACCTCCGACTTGAGCTTCTTGCCGGCGCAGGAGACGTAGGCGACCTCGTTCATGTAGACGTCGCCCTGGGCCTCGACGGTGACCATGTTGCCGTTGACTCCGACCACTTTCCCTGTCGTCATGTCAGATCTCCATGTCCAGCTGCGGCGGGGCGCCGTTGCCCGCGGCGGCGCCCTCCATGAGGCGGGCGAAGACGCCGCGGAAGGCCTCGCGGCCGGGCTCGGGCTGCCAGAGCTGCCGCCGCTCGAGCAGCTGCAGCTTCAGGCGGTAGACCGCCAGCCGCCCGGCGTCAAAACCGGTTCCGGCCTCAAGCTCGTCCAGCCGCCCCCAGCGCCGACGGTCGAGGAAGATCTCGCCCTCGCGGGGATCGGCGGCGGCCAGCGCCTCCCTGGCGACCGCGGCCAGGCCGGCGAAGAAGGGAGCCGGGCGGCGGAACGGCTCCGCGTCGCGCTCCAGCCGCTGGGCCCGCCCTTCGGCCAGCTCCCGGCGCAGGGCCGTCTCCCAGGCGGCATAGTCGCGCCAGACGCGGGGGTCTCCGGGCCGCGCCGCGGGATCGGCGAGCGAAACGCGCGTCAGCATGGCGAAATCGCGCGCCGACGCCTGCCGGCGGCAAAGCTCCAGGAAGTCCGCGCTGCTCATGGGCGGCGGCTCGTCGCTGCGCGGCATGGGCAGGGAGGCCACGAGATAATAGTACTGGGGCAAGTTACTGGTCCTGCTTCAGGCCCGCCTCGAGGATGCCGGCCAGGACCGGGTTGAGGAACACGGAAAGGTTCTCGGCGATGCCGGCGGCGGAGAAGTCGTAATAGGCGTGGCCGTCCTTCTCGCTCACGCGGAAGCCGTCGCGCACGTCGGGGGAGACCTTGATCTCGATGCCCTGGGCGATCTTCGCGGCCAGAGCCTGGCGCAGGGCCCTGGCCAGCGCCTCGCCCTGCCCCTCGGGAAGCAGCACGTCCAGCTCTTGCCTCTGCTCCGGGGTCCAGCGCGAGACCATGGCAACGATGGCCGCGATGATGTCCCGGTCCTGGAGGGCCTGGGACGCTTTCTCCCGCAGCAGGGCGGCGAACAGCGCCTCCAGCTGCCGGCGCACCTTCAGCACCAGGTCGCGCCCGGCCTGCTGGAGCGATTCGCGCCCCGAGCGCTCCAGCTGTTCCTTTTCGCGCCGGGCCCCGGCCAGCAGCGCCTCGGCCTGCGCCTGCGCCTCGGCGACGAGAGCCGCGGCCTTTTCCCGCGCCAGGCGGACCATTTCCTCGCCTTCCTGGCGCGCTTTGTCCACGCCGTCGCGATGTATGGAATCGATCAGTTCCTTCAGCTGCACGTCGGGGATCTTGTCGTCGTCCATGCGAGAATTTTAGGGGATGCGGGCCGGGCTGTCAACCTAGGAAGGAAGTGAGCACGAGTGACAAGTGACGAGTGACAAATGACAAGCAGCGGCAAGGAAGGCGATCCGCTTGTGGGAACAATGGATTTTCTTCCCCGTCACTCGTTACTGGTCGCTTGTCACTGTTTCAGGAACAGGTCGCTGAAAAAATAGACCGGAATCTGCAGGTTCTCCTTGAGCTGGTAATAGCATCCGGGGCACGAGGTGACCACGGCCGTTGCTCCCAGTTCCGCCAGACGCGAGGCCTTGCGCTCGAAAATCCTCCTCGAGGTCGCGGGGAAACCGACCTTGAAGATGCCGCCGAAGCCGCAACACAGCGGCTCGCTGTCGTCACGGAAGCGCTCGCCGAAGCGAACCAGGAAATGGCGTGCCTCTTGCCGCAGGCGCAGCGAGTGCAGGTCGTGGCAGGGGTCGTGGTAGGTGAAGGGGCCGGCCGCCGCGGCGGCGAAGCCGGGGTCAACGGCCGCTCCGGCAGCCTTCAGGAAGAGGAACTCGTTCAGGGTGAAAACCTCGGCTGCCGGCAGGTCGTAGTATTTCCGGAAGGCCAGCGCCCCGGTCGAGCAGGGGACGACAACCTGCTTGAAGCGGAAGCGCCTGAAGACCGCCTCGTTCTTTTTTTTCAAGGCGGAGAATTTCTCGCCCCAGCCCTGCGAAAGATAGGGGAAGCCGCAGCACTGCAGCCCCGCGGGATAGAGGACGCTGAAGCCCAGCCGTTCCAGAAGCTCCTTGATCTCGACCGTCTTGCGCGGGTAAAAATGGGTGAACACGCAGCCCGGGAACAGCAGGATGTCGTATTCCTTTTGCCGGTCGCCGCCGCGGATCTTTTTCAAGCCGGCCTTGTCGCAGGCGGGCAGTGACAGTTTCCTCTTGAGCGGAGTGCGCGCCAGCAGGCGCGGCAGCCAGAGGAACCGGCGCAGGACGGGCCCTTGGTAGAGGAACAGGGCGGCCTTTTTGAACAGGGGGATGCGCCGGCCTCCCGCGGCGCGGTTGCGCTGCTCGATCATCATGGCGGTGAACTCGACCCCCTGCGGGCAGGCCTGCTCGCAGCCGCCGCACACCAGGCACTGGTAGAGCAGCCGGCGGTTGCGGGGGTTTGCGGCCAGGCGGCCGTCTGCCAGCGCCTTGGCCAGGTTGACCTTGCCGCGCGGCGAGTTGGGCTCGGTCAGCTCGCTGCGGTAGACCGGGCAGGCCGACTGGCAGGTGCCGCAGTCGGCGCAGAGCCGGGCGATCTCGGCGAAGGTCTTGGCGCCCATGGACGTCCATTATAGCACGGGCCGGCCCGCGCCCCTCACAGGCGCTTCAGGGCCCCGCGGGCGGCAGCGGCGAGCGTCGTGTGCGGGTTGGCCTCGATGCAGGCGCGGTAGCCGGCCCGCGCCGCTGGGGCGTCGCCGAGAAGTTCCATGGCCCGGGCGTAGACCCAGGCGTCGTACCAGAGCCAAAGCCGGGTCTCCAGGTCGCCCTTGGCCTGCTGGCGCAGCCTGGCGAAGGCCGGGCCGATCCTGTCCCGGGCCTCCTCTGTTTCCCCTTCCCGGGCCAGCAGGTAGCACAGGGAGACTTCGGTCATGTGACCCTGGCGCAGGGAGAACTTCGCCAGGTCCTCGAGGATCCAACGGCAGCGCCCCGTGTCGTCACCGGCCAGCAGCATGGCCCGGGCCAGCAGCAGGCGCAGTTCGCGAATGTCGAAGAAGCCGGGGACTTTCGCCTCCGCCTGGCGCAGCAGCAGCGCCTGGCCGTGGCGGCCGGCGAACAGTTCCAGCTTGGCCAGCAGCGCTTCGCGCGAATCGGGGAAATGCCCCTGGAATATTTTCTCGAAGCAGGCGCGGGCTTTTTCGGCTTGCCCGGCGGCCAGGTGGCAATCGCCCTGGAAGAGCAGGCTGCCGACGTCGAGCCCCGACACGTTTTCGATCTGCGAGAAGGGGCCCGCCATCAGGGCCAGGGCCGCCAGCGGCCCCTTTTCAAAGAACTCGATTTCCAGTAGCCGGGCCAGCGCGTCGTTGTTCCTGGGGAACAGGCGCAGTGCCTCGCGCAGGCTTTGCCGCGCCTGGGCGTAGCGGCCGAGGTGCGCCTCGCTGTCGCCCTGGAGAAAGCGCAGCGCCGAACCCAGGTAGGGATTGCGCAGCCCCAGGGCCGCCGCCTCGCCGGCGAGTTCCAGGGCCTTTTCTGGGTTGCGCCGGGCGATGCGCTGCTGGAAATGCCGTTTGACCAAGGCGTAGGCCAGGGAGAGCGAGGCGGGATCGTCGCGGTGGCGGCTGAGGCGGCCGTTGCGGTCGATCTCCAGCCGGCCGTCGCGGTGAACGGTGATCGTTTCGCGGTCCTGCTCGTCCAGCAGCCTGACCCGGCCGTGGGCGAGCCAGTCATCCTGGACGATGCGGCAGCGGCGGGGCACGAAGACGAGAAAATCGCCGGGGCCGAAGTCCAGGTCGCGCGCGAAGTCAGGGAGCACGCTGTGCACGCCGACGCGGCCGGGCGCCAGGCGCATCTCGGTCAGGTAGCCCAGGTGGGACAGCAGATTGTTCGCGCCGAGGATCAGCAGCCGCGTTTCCTCCGGGCCGTCGCTCAGGAC
Source organism: uncultured Clostridia bacterium (assembly GCA_964628035.1). GTDB lineage: Bacteria > Acidobacteriota > Aminicenantia > UBA2199 > UBA2199 > UBA2199. Next base: position 615,080 of record CAZVPI010000001.1, read on the forward strand.
GCGCGCTTCCTGGATGGAGCCGGGGCTGCACAGGACGGAGAACGTGGCGCCCTTGAGCGCCACCTGCGCCGAAGGGTACATGCCCTGGAAATTCTGCAGGTGGAACAGCGAAAGCCCCCTGCTGCCGGCGCCGGCCTGGCGGACCCCCGACAGGGTGAATACCGGGGCGAAGTCGTAGGCGCGCAGGTCGAACGCCTTGCCCTACGCCTCCCGCCCGACCAGCCCCCCCGCGCGTCGAGCACGGCCAGCTGGTTGTCGCTGCCGGCGGCGTCGACCGCGGCGTCGGCGGGGAACACGCCCTGCCGGGGGTTGGACAGGAAGGCCAGCACCAGCGGCTGGCGCAGGAAGGGCAGTCGTTCCAGGAACGGCGCGTTGACGAAGCGGATGGGGTTTTGCTGGTCCTGCGTCTCCGGCAGGGGGGGCGGCGATCAGGCGGGCGTCATGGACGGTGAAGGGGGCGAAGTCCCGCCTCCAGACCGTGCGCCCGAAGCGGTTGACCGCGGCCAGGACGTTGCCGCCGCCCCTGACCGACGAGAGGCTTGCCGACCCGTAGGTCAGGCGATAGGCGGCGACGCCCAGGAGCGCCGCGGCAACGCCCAGGGCGGCCCGGCGCAGCCAGTCCGGGACGCGCCTGGCCGCGGCCTGGAGCAGCGGCGCCCTTCGCCGCTGCAGGCACCCGGCCATCTCGGCCGCGCTGCGGAAGCGGTCCCGCGGCCGCTTGGCCAGCGCCTTGGCCACCACGAATTCCACCCCCTCGGGCACGCGCGCCCCCCGGTCGCAGAGACGGCCGGGTTTCTGGCCAAGGTGCATCAGCACCAGGTTCATGGTGGTCGTGTCGGGAAAGGGATACGAGCCGGTCAGGCACTGGTACAGCAGGATGCCGAGCTGGTAGATGTCCGACCCGACGCCGAGCTCCAGCCCCTGGATCTGCTCGGGAGACAGGTAGAACGGCGAGCCGACGATCTCGCCCATCGACGAGGTCTTCTCCGTGTCGCCGATCTCCTTGGCCAGGCCGAAGTCCAGGATCTTCACCTTGCCCGACCCGTCGGCCATGATGTTCGACGGCTTCAGGTCGCGGTGGATGATCCCCGCCGCGTGCAAGCTCGCCACCGCCTGCAGGATTGCGCCGAACAAGGGGCGGAATTCATCCCAGGAATAGGGGCCTTCCGCCTTCAGCCGCTCTTTCAGGGTGCGGCCGGCGATGCGCTCCATGACCGTGAACCAGATGCCGCGCCAGCTCTCCAGGGAGTAGATGCGGACGATGCGCGGATCGCCGATGCGGCGCGACAGGGTGGTCTCCCGCTGCACGCGCAGGAACTTTTTCTCGTCGCGCAGCGACTGCGGGTCGAGGAATTTCAAAGCCACCGGGACCTTCAGGGTCTGGTCGGTGGCGGCGAAGACCAGGCCGAAGCCCCCCTTGCCGATCAGCCGCTCCACCCGGCAGCGACCGTTGACCACGGCGTCCGCCTTCAGGCGTGCGAGTTCCAGGTAGCGGAGTGGCAGTCCCTCCGCGTCCTCCTGGCCATTGCCGCCGGCGGTTTTTCCCGCTTCGCTCATGAGGGACGATGCTAGCAGGCCGGCGGGCAAACGGCAATCGCAGCCCTGACGATTGCATTGCCCGCCGCCTTGGCTTACACTGGATCCATGCGGCAGCGAGCCGGCGAGGAACGATCCATGAGCAAAATCCATTGCCCGCGTTGCGGCGGCAGGCTGCAGCGGCGGAACGTCGAGGGGCGCGAGCGCGACTGGTGCCCAGCCTGCAGCCAGGCGGTGTACGACAACCCGGTGCCGGCCACGGCCGCCGTCGTGTTCGACCGCGGACTGGAACTGCTGCTGGTGCGCCGCAGCGTGGAGCCGGGCCGGGGCAAATGGTGCCTTCCGGGAGGCTTCCAGGAGACGGGCGAAACCCCCGCACAATGCGTCGTGCGCGAGCTGCGGGAGGAGACCGGGCTGTCGGGTCGGGTCCTGGAGCTGATCGCCCTGGAGATGGGCCTGAACCCCAGGGCCGGCGAGGTCCTGGTCGCAGGCTACCGGGTCGAGGTGGCTTCCGGCGAGCCGAGCCCGGGAGACGATGCGGAGGCGGCGGCCTATTTTCCGCTGGAGCGCCTTCCCGAGCTTGCCTTCCAGAGCCATGCCCGCATCGTCGAGAAGGCCGCCGCCTGCCTGCGGCCGCGCCTGCGCTTCCCGACGCTGCCGGGCGGCGCCTATGTGGTGACCAGCGGCGACCACCTGGCCGTGGCCCGCGAGGCCTGCCGCGGCGGCGCCCTCATCGTGCAGTACCGCGACAAGGAGGCGCCGGCGGCGCGCCGGCTGCAAACGGCGCGGGCCATCGCCGCCGCCTGCCGGGAGGGCGGCGCCCTGTTCCTGGTCAACGACCAGCTGGATATCGCCCTGCTTGCCGGCGCCGACGGCGTCCACCTCGGCCAGGACGACGTGCCGATCGAGGAGGCACGGGCGCTGCTCGGCCCGGGAAAGGTCATCGGCGTTTCGTGCACCACTCTGGAGCAGGCGCTCGCGGCCGAGCGCCGCGGCGCCGATTACCTCGGCGTGGGGGCGGTGATCGCCACCCCCACCAAGGTGGAGTATCCTGTGGTCGGGCTGGAGGGGCTTAGGCGCATCTGTCAGGCGGTCGCCATCCCGGTGGCCGCCATCGGCGGTGTCAGCCTGGCGAACGGGGCGGCGGTGAAGGAGGCCGGGGCGAAATACCTGGCCATGGTGCGCGAGTTCCAGGAGCAGGCGGCGGATCGGGCGGCGGCCGCCAACCGCCTCTATTCCCGCTGACCGGGGCCGGCCTCAGGCGCCGGTCTCCCAGCGCAGCCTGAGCCGGCGGGAGATCCCCTCCCCGCCCAGGCCGTGCAGCGCGTCGAGGAAATGCATCTGCAGGCTGCCGGGACCGGCCGCCTTTTCCCCGGCGATTTCGCCGGCGATGCCCATGACGGCCATGGCCGAGACCACGGCCCGCATCCGGTCTGGCTGGACGGCGATGAAGGCGCCGCACAGGGCCGTGGCTGTGCAGCCCAGGCCGGTGACCCTGGGCATCAGAGGGTGGCCGTTCTCCACCCGCGCCACCCGCTCCTGGTCGACCACGTAGTCGCTGGGGCCGCTGACGCACACGACGCAGTCGTGCTGGCCGCTCAGCCACTGGGCGCTGGCCAGGGCGCTTTCGGCCGCGGCGGCGCTGTCGACCCCCTTGGTGGCCGAGAAGTCCCCGCCGGCGGCGATGATCTCCGAGGCGTTGCCGCGGATGGCGGTGGGCCAGGCCTTCTCCAGCAGCGAACGGAAAACCCGCGTCCGGTAGGGAGTGGCTCCGACCCCCACCGGGTCGCAGACGATGGGGATCCCTTTCCTGGCAGCGGCAGCGGCCGCCTTGGCCATGGCCGCCACCCAGGGCTCGCTGAGAGTGCCGATGTTGAGGACCAGCGCGGAGGCGATGGCCGCCATGTCCTCTACCTCCTCGGCGGCGTGGGCCATGACCGGCGAGGCGCCGACGGCCAGCAGGGCGTTGGCCGTGCTGTTCATGGCCACGTAGTTGGTGATGTTGTGCACCAGGGGCGATTTGGCCCGCACCAGGTCCAGGTCTGTGCTGATCTCCTTGGCTGTCAGATGCATGCTAGGCCTCCATTGTTAGTGATAAGTGAAAAGTGAAAAGTTAAAAGTGGAAATGAAAAAGCGATTGCCCGGCTCTTGTACAAGCCGGAATCCCGGCAGCCCATGCTCTTTCACTTTTTCACCTTTCACTTTTCACTGTTCACTTTTCACTGGTTCAACCTACAGTCCCAGGAACTGCACGGCCAGACCCGACAGGAATATCGTTCCGCCGGCCAGCGCATGGGCCCAGCGCTCGAGGCGCCCCAGGCGCACGAAACTCAAGCCCCAGGCGGAGAGGGCGATGACCGCCAGCATGGTGGCGAGGGTGGCGACGGTGAAAGCGCCCGCCACGAGAACGACTCCCGGGAGGCTGTGCCGGGCCGCCGGGTACATGACCAGCGGGATCAGCGGCTCGCAGGGGCCGAAGACGAAGAGGATGAACAGGACCCAGGGGGTGATGCTCGCCTTCTCCCTGCGCTCATGGACATGGGCGTGCTCGCTCTCGTGCCCGTGGACGTGCTCGTGGACGCTGCCGTCGGCGTGGACATGGCGATGGCGGTGGGGCCGGTTCTTCATGGCCCGATGCAGCCCCCAGACCATGTAGGCGAAGCCGAAGCCGATGAACAGCCAGGCGGCGGCGTTGCCGCGCCACGACTCGGTGGCCTCGAGGCGGCCGACGGCGATGCCCAGGGCCAGGCCGAGAAAGCCCAGCAGCACCGAGCTCAGCACGTGGCCCAGGCCGCAGAGAAAGGCGATGCCGAGGGTCCTGCGCAGGGGCCACTGCCGGGCCTTGGCCATGGCGATGAAGGGCAGGTAGTGGTCGGGGCCGATCAGGGTGTGGAAGAAACCCAGGAAAAGAGCCGTGCCGGCGAGGATCCAGATCTCGCTGCTGATCATGAGGGAGGTTCTCCTTCGCGCTCCGAGCCCGGATTATAGCACGGCAGGATCCCGATGCGAAAAGGCCGGTCGAGTGTCAGGGCTGCGGATTATCTCTTCAGCGCCGCCTTGGAGAAGAGAGCCTCGGGGATGGCGGCGTCGAACTCGATCTCCAGGATGACGAACTCCGTGCCCTCGCCCTCCTTCATCACGTCCTTGAAGCGGGCGCGGTCGGGGAGCCAGCGGCGGCCGAAGCGGCGCACGCTCTCCACCACGGTGGTCTTGAGCAGCCTGCCGCCGCGGGCGAACAGCTCCTCCTTCAGCACCGTGTAGCGCTCGCGGTCGACCCAGAGGCGGCGCCGGGGATAGGCGGCGTCCTCCTTCCTCGCCTCCAGGTCAAGGATGCGGCACGACCGGTCCAGCAGCGTCTCCTCGCCGGCGATGGCGGCGTCGTGATTGCCCAGCAGCCGCGGGTCCTCCATCATGTCCTCGTAGGACAGGTCGGAACCCATGACCGACTGGCGCAGCATGTGGCCGGCGATGAGGATGACGCGGTCGCTGGCCGGGTAGTAGGTCCACAGCTGGTCGCCCAGCTTGAGCATCTTGGTCCCCCGCTCGCGCGGCGGGTCGAGGTACTCGGAGAAGGACTTTTCCGTCCCCTGCACCCAGGACTTGACGCGGACGGTGCGGCTGCCGCGGCGGCCGTGGATGATCATCTCCGAGAGGATGACCTTGTTGCCCGCTACCCGGTTTTCGTCGATCCGCGCCAGGATGTCGGCGGCGGACTCGGCCGGAACGAGGCCCCGGGACAGCGAGAGAAACAGGCCGAGAATGAGGATCGTTTTTGCTTGCTTCATGTCTCCAGCTCCTTGAGCAGGCGCGAGGTCTGCCGCTTGTAGATGGCCCGACCCGCCATGGCCGCGCCCAGCACGGTGGCGGCCAGGCCCGGGATGAAGCCGATGACGTAGGCCGGCGCCGTAACGTGAGTATGGAAGCGGGTCGTCATCAGCATGGATGCGTTCCTCATGAGTCTGGCGAAGTCGAGGCCGTGCTTCTGCACGGTGTAGGCCAGGGCCAGCCCCAGGGCCGTGCCCAGGAACGATCCGACCAGGCCGATGATCGCCGCCTCGGCGATCATGGAGCGGTAGACCTGCCCCTTGGTCTCGCCCAAGGCCAGGCGCACGCCGATCTCGCCGTAGCGGCGGATGTTGCCCATCAGGCCGGTGTTCCACAGGACGATGAACATCGTGGCCAGGAAAACGATCACCATCGCCCCCAGGATGGTGTCCATGTAATCCAGGAGCTGCCCCATGCCGCTCAGGGTGACCAGCGTCTCCATGCGCGGGGCGAAGGGGTCGTCGGAGGAGGCGAAGCGGGCGTTGAAGCGCTCCGCCTCGGCGGCGGCCAGCCGGGGGTCGTAGAAGCCGCTGCGGAAGAAGCCGGCGATCTCGCCGGCGGCGTCGTCCATGTCCAGGACGGCCCGGGCGTCGGCGATGTCCAGGATCATCATGCCGCGGTCCATGGCCGGGGCGCCGAAGCGGAAGGTGCCGGCGACGGTGAAGTTGGCCGTGGCCATGCCGCCGAACATGGTGCCGGCGATCAGGGTGACAACCGTCCCCGGCGCCGCGCCCAGGCGCGAGGCGAACTCGTGGGCCAACAGCACTTCACCCCTGCCGGCGGGGAGCGAGCCGCTGGCCAGCGCCGGCTGCAGGTCCAGAATTTCCGGCTCGGGGGAGCCGGGCGAGAAAAGGTCCACGGCCAGTCCGCCGACCGGGCCCTGGGCGCGGGTCTCGCCCTGTTCGTCGGGCACGTCGAGAAGGCCGGCGAAACGGATGCGCGGGGTCCAGGAAGAGGCGGTGAAATCGCGCTGTAGGCGTGCCAGCAGGTCGCCGACGCCGGTCAGGGCCAGGTCATTGGGCAGCTGCTCCTTCTCCCCGGCGTAGGCCCGGCTCATGACGGCGACGTGGCCCGAGCCGAGGCGGGCGCTGGTGCCGAGGAAGTTCTCCGCGAACCCCTTGATCCAGGAGAACATCACCACGGTCAGCATGACGCCCAGGACCACCGTCAGCAGCGGGAAGAGGCTGCGCGAACGGTCGCGCCACAATCCCAGGCAGAGAAAGCGGATCATGAGATCCTCCCGCGCAGCGCCTCGGTGGGCTTGAGGCGGGCGATGCGCCGGGTGGGCAGCAGGCTGACCAGGGTGGTCACGGCCAGCGCAAGCAGCGCGATCCCAAGGATGTAGCCGGCGCCGTAAACCGGGTAGATCTTCTCGCCGATGGAGATGCCCATGCCCTCGGTGCCGGCGGGAACGGCGAAGCCGAACCGCGCCTGGGTCCAGAGCAGGGGCAGGCCCCAGAGGGCGCCCAGGATAACGGCCAGCACGCCGTGCAGCGCCCCCTCCAGGGTGAACAGGCGGATCACCTGGCCGCGGGTGAAACCCAGTGCCACCAGGGTGCCGATCTCGCGGCGGCGGCGGAAGATGGCCAGCACCTGGGTGTCGAATATGGCCAGCATGCCCAGCGAGAGAAAGATGACCAGGAAAACGACGCGGCCGATGCCCTTGGTCTCGACCAGCTCGCGCAGGTCGCGCAGCAGGTAGTCCGGGTCGCGGAACACCCAGCCCGGCGGCGGCGGCGGCGGCGGCGTTCCCGGCGCCAGCGTCACCAGGGTGGCGTGGCCGGGCAGGCGGGCCATCTCCTGCAGCTTTGCCAGCGGCAGCCAGACCTGGTTGCTGTCGATGGCGGCGAGCGTGGTCTGCATGACGTGGACGATGGTCGCGTCCTGGGCGTTGAACGCCCCGCCCGGCTCGCGCCAACGCAAGGTGACCTCGTCGCCGGCCGCCAGGCGGGCGGCCTTGGCGAAGCGGCCGCCGATCAGGGCCGGCAGCGCGGAGCGGGCGTCGGCCAGGGCCGAGCTGGGGAACTTCATGACCTGCTGCCGCGGGTCCACGCCCTTGAGCAGGATGGAACGCATGCGCCCCCGCGGATAGATGCTGCCCTGGATAACCAGCACGGCCGCCGCCTGGCCACGGTCGACCAGTTGCCGCAGCTCCCCGGGAAGCGGGGCGTGGGCCTCCTCCAGAGTCAGGGGGTCGTAGGGATCATACTTCTCCTGCCAATACTGGCCGCCGCCGTACTCCAGGGCCCGCGCCGCCTGGGCCGCCTGCTCGTCCATGCCGGCGACCAGCCCCTGGTTCCATGCCGACGCCACCAGGGCGATGGAGATGATGAAGGCGTTGAGCCAGGCGCGGATGCCGGTGCCCCGGATGTTGCGCAGGGCCAGGCGCAGGGTGGTCATGTTCGCTCTCCCGCGGCCGCCGCCGGTTGCAGCGGCTCGTCGCGGCTGACGCGGCCGTCGACCAGGATGATCTTGCGGCGCAGGTAGGCGATCACCTTTTCGTCGTGGGTGGCGAAGAGGAAGGTGGTGCCCAGCTCGCGGTTCAGCACCTCCATGGTGCGCAGGATATGGTGCGAGTTCTCGGCGTCGAGGTTGGCCGTCGGCTCGTCGGCCAAGAGCAGCGGCGGTTTCTTGACCACCGCCCGGGCGATGGCCACGCGCTGGCTCTCGCCGCCTGACAGCTGCGACGGCCGCGAGCCGGCCCGTCCGGCCAGTCCCACCCATTCCAGGGCGTCCATCACCATTTGGCGGCGCCGGGCCGCCGGCACCTTGAGCAGCAGCAGCGGGAACTCGACGTTCTCGTAGGCGGTGTATACCGGCAGCAGGTTGAAGGTCTGGAAGATGAAGCCGATGGAGCGGTTGCGCAGCGCCGCCGCCTCGCGGTGCGACAGCCCCTCCACGCCGCGGCCCAGCACTTCGGCGCTGCCGCGGGTCGGCGTGTCCAGCGAGCCGACGATGTTCAGGAACGTGGTCTTGCCCGAGCCGCTCGGCCCTACCAGCCCGGCGAATTCTCCGGCCCGGAAGTCGAGGTTGACGCGGTTCAAGGCCCTGATCCGGGCCGGCCCCATGGGAAACTCCTTGACCAGGTCGCGGGTGCGGATCAGTGCTTCATCAGCCATGGTCTCCTCCGATGGTTATGTTTCATAAGTTCCAGACAACCAGCAGTTGAAAGCCCCGCCCGGCAAACGAAGCGCTTGCCGCCGCATTCTGAGCCACCCGGGGCTGCTTGGGATTGGCGAAAACCATGACATGGAACTGCCAGTGGTCGGTCGTCCGCTGCCAGGAGGCGAAAGAATAGAACTGCCCGGCCCGCCAGTCATGATAAACGATGGCGCTCAGGGCGTCGAGCAGCCCGAGGGGATAACGGGCGAGCAGGGCCGTCAGCGTCGCGCCACCCCGGCCCTGGCCCGCCACGGACGGGGCGGAATCTCCTAGAAACTGCTCGGCCAGCACGTAAAGGCCATTGCCCACGCCGAAGGTGTAGTCGACGCCCAGCGCCAGCGAGCGCTGCCATGGGAGGAGGTCGACCGCGCCGGGAATCCCCTCCTGGAACGGGCCGTCCAGGCGCGAGAACGACGCTTCGGCCCACAGACCGACGCCGACGTCCCACTTGCCGTCCAAGGCGAAGCGGCTTTCGCCGAATTCCCCGGCCGCCCCCGCGACGCGGCGGAAATGGACCGTGGCGGCCGCCTCGCCCGCCGGCAGCGGCACCTGGACGCGGCCGCCGAGCTCGGGCGTGCGCGCCGCCGTCGGCGACGTCTCCCAGCCCTTGGGATCGGTGTTGCCGTAGAGCCCCCACAGCCAGGCGTTGACGTTGTTCTTGAAATAGTAGCGCAACAAAAGACCGTAAATGCCCTCACTGAGCTGCAGCGGATCGCGCGGGTCGATACGGTCGAACCACATCAGCGGTCGGAAAAGCGCTGCCGAGCCGAAATTGATCTTCTGCAGCCCCAGGCGCGCTTCGAATTGCCGGGAGGAGAGGCGCAGCCACAGCCGGTAGGGATCGATCGCCCCTTCGGCGTCGACCGCCTGCCAGCCCGGGGCAACGAGCGCCGCCGTGGCGGCCAGGGAAATCTCGCCGTCCAGCTTCCAGCCGCCGTCCAGGGAATGGCCCAGCGACAGGGATGGCTGCCAGCGCAGCCCGAGGCGCGGCGTCGAGGGCCTGCTGTCGTTCAGCGTGAACCAGCCGCTCAGCTGGCTCTTGAGATCGGCGCCGGCGGCTGTCGGGGGGAAAAGCGCCGCCGCTGCAAGCAGCACGATGAGAAAAAGCTGCCTGCTCATGAAGGTTTCTCCAGCGCCTGCCACAGGGCGGCGATGCGCTCCGGCTCCAGTTGTTCGGAGCGGACGTTCTGCGCCAGGCCCAGGGCGGCGAAGGCGGCGGTCAGCGCTTCGCTGCCGGCATGAGGCGCCAGGTTGTTGGCCAGCGTCTTGCGCCTCCCGGCGAAGCATTGGCGGACGAAGGCGTAGAACTCCTCGGCATCCTGGATAGGCGGTTCGGCCGGTTCGGCGACGATCACGGTGGATACGACCTTGGGCCGGGGGACGAAGGCGCCGGCCGACACGTCGAAGCCGCGCCGGCAGCGGTAAAGAAGCTGGAACGCGACCGACTGGGCGTTGTACTTCTTGCCGCCGCATGAGGCCAGCAGCTTGTCGATGAAGTCCTTCTGCAGCATCAGCACGCTTGCGGAGATCCCCTGGCGCTGGGCGATGAACCAGTCGATCAGCGGCTTGGAGATGTGATAGGGCAGGTTGCCGGCCACGGTCACCCTTTCGCCCGGGGACAGCCCCGGCAAGTCGACGTCCAGGATGTCCCGGTTCAGCACCCGCGCCCGGGCGCCGAACTCCTTGCACAGCCTGTCGGCAAGGCCGGGATCGATCTCGACCAGGGTCAAGCGTCGGCGGGGAAAGCGCTCGAGCAGCAGCCGGGTCAGGATCCCGCCCCCGGGGCCGATCTCCAGCAGCGGCCCGGGACCCGGCGGAACCAAATCGACGATGCGCCGGGCGACGCCCTCGTCGCGCAGGAAATTTTGCCCCAGTTTCGCGGATTTTGCCATGACCGACCGATTATATATCCGTGGGTCCGGTTATGCCAGCAGGGGTGATCGAACTTGGCGTACGGCATATGGCGTACGGCGTACGGCTGAAGACCTCGATCAAAAGTGACGAGTAACAGGTGACGAGTGACGAGGAGAGCGCAATAGCAAGAGCCATTTTCGAGCTGTCTCCAAAGAATTCGGATTTGAATTCCTCGATTAGATTCTTTTGTAAAGCGATCTATTGCCTAGCTATTGCTGTTCCTTGTCACTCGTTACTTGTCACTTGTTACTGAGCTTCACTTCTTCTTGAACCGCTCCTTCCACTCCGGGATCAGGTGCTTGGGCTTGCGCCCGCTCAGCGCCTGGCGCACGGCCTCGACGGTCATCATGGCCATCTGCCGCCTCGTCGCTTCCGTGGCGCTGCCCAGGTGGGGGAGCAGCACGGCGTTCGTCAATCGTCTCAGCCTGGCGTTCACCCTGGGCTCGTTCTCGTAGACGTCGAGGCCGGCGGCGAAGAGCCGGTTCTTTTCCAGCGCGTCGGCCAGGGCCGCCTCGTCCATCAGCGGGCCGCGGGCGGTGTTGACGAAGACGGCGTCCTTTTTCATCAAGGCGAACACGTCGCGGTTGAACAGCTGATGGACGCCCGGGGAGTAGGGCAGGTGCAGCGAGACGACATCGGCGCTGCGGATCAGTTCCAGAAACGTGACACGGGCAAAGCCGTATTTTTTCTCGACGCGCGGTTTGGCGCTGCGTGAATAGAAGATGACCTTCATGCCGAAGGCGCGGGCGCGCAGGGCGACGGCCAGGCCGATGCGCCCCATGCCCACGATGCCCAGCACGGCTCCGTTCAGCTCCTTGCCCAACAGCAGGCCGGCCTGCCAGCCGTGGAAGTCGCCGGCGCGCACCAGGGCGTCGCCCTCGACGACGCGCCGCGAGGCGGCCAGGATGAGGGCCATGGCCAGGTCGGCGGTGGCCTGGGTCAGGACCTCGGGGGTGTGGCTGACCAGCACCCGGCGCTCGAGGGCGGCGGCCACGTCGATGTTGTTGTAGCCGACGGCGAAGTTGGCGATGATCTTCAGGCGCGGCAGCAGGGCGATCACATTGCGGTCCACCGGGTCGGAAAGGAAGCTGATCAGGGCCTCGGCGTCGGCATGGCGGCGGCAGCAGGCGGCCAGCCCGCCCTCCTCCTCGGCGATCACCAGCTCGAACTCGCGGCGCAGGCGCTCGACCGCCTCTTCGCTGTAGGGGTGGGCCAGGATGACTTTTTTCATGTGGGATTACCTCGGGATGGGGAGGATAAGCCGCGACGGCAGGGAATGAGCCGCAATGGACGGGCACGCGGCCGGGCTGGCGCGATGCGGCGATGGCTTCATGGTTGAAACAATGGGCGATGCAGGATTCGAACCTGCGACTCCTACCGTGTGAAGGTAATACTCTAGCCGCTGAGTTAATCGCCCAGAAGCCTTATTATAGGATGAAAAACGCCGCCGGTCAAGAGCGTGGCCGGCAGAAAGGATGCGGACCGTGCGCCGGCCCCGACCGCAGGAATGGGAGCCCGTCCTCCGGTTGCGCCGGAGCCGCATTTCCGATATAATTCAAGCTCCAATTCACAACGGGGCGTGTTTCCCCCTGCCAGGAGTTCCAGGCAAGAGCTGGGCCTTTGACAGAAACCTGCAAAAAGCTCGTCCGCCGCATTTCCCGCGTGAAGGTGCCCGAGAATGTCCGCGTCGCCCTGCAGGCCGGCGCGCTCGGCCTGCTGGCCGGCCTCTCCTCGGTCCTGTTCATGCGGACGATCCATTTCATCTACCAGCGGACGTTCCTCAGCTTTGCCGCGGGCACGACGCCCTCCTTCCTCCTTTCCAGCCTGCTCACCCTGCTGGTCACGTCGGCCCTGGTCGGGCTGCTGCTGAGCGTGTTCAGCCCCGATGCCGCGGGCAGCGGCATCCCTCAGGTCAAGGCGGCGTACTGGAAGGACCTCGGAAACATCCGCCTGCGCAGCGTGGCCGTGAAGTTCCTGGCCGGAGCGCTGAGCATCGGCGGCGGCAACAGCCTGGGCCGCGAGGGGCCGTCGGTGTTCATCGGCAGCGGCGTGGCCGCCAACGCCGACGCCCTGTTCGGCACGCCGGCCCGCGGGCGCCGGCCCGCCGCCCTCATCGGCGCCTCGGCCGGGCTGGCCGCCGCGTTCAACGCCCCGCTGGCCGCCATCGCCTTTGTCATCGAGGAGATCGTCGGCGACCTGAACAACCGCTACCTGGGGCGGGTTGTCCTCTCCTCGGTGATCGGCGCCTTCGTGGTCTATGCCCTCATCGGCCGCCAACCGGCGTTCGCCCTCCCGCCCATCGAGAACGTATCCTGGCTCCACTACCTGCTCGTGCCCATGGTCGCCCTGGCGGCCGCCCTGGCCGGCATTTTTTTCCAGCGCGCCGCCCTTGGCTGGCGGCAGCGCCTGCGCAGGCAGAAGCGCGTCCCGGCCTGGCTGCTGCCTGTGCTGGGAGGCCTGCTGACCTGGGTCATCGGCTGCGCGGTGTTTCTCGCCGTCGGCAGGATCGGCGTCTTCGGCCTCGGCTACGAGGACCTGTCCAGCGCCCTGGCCAACCGCTTCGAGTGGAAGGTGGCGGGCATCCTGGTCGTCGGCAAGCTGCTGGCCACGGCCGTGGGCTACGGGTTCGGCGGCTGCGGCGGCATCTTTGCCCCCACGCTTTTCATCGGCGGTATGGCCGGTTTTTTCCTGGGCGGCCTGGCCCGGCTCTGGGTGCCGCTCGCTCCCGCCGACCCGATCGTACTGGCCGTGGTGGGCATGAGCGCCTGCCTCGGGGCGGTGGTCCGCGCGCCGCTGACCTCGATGCTCATCGTCTTTGAAATGACCCACCAGTTCACCCTGGTGCCCAGCCTGCTTCTGGGAACGGTCATCAGCCAGGCCGCGGCGCGCTTCGCCGGCAAGCTCAACTTCTACGACGCCGTGCTGGTGCAGGACGGCCACGAGCTGCACAAGATCCACCCCCCCGTCGATTTGAACGGCTGGCAGAGCCTGCCGGTCGCGGCCATCGCCAATCCTTCGCCGGTCATGCTGCAGAGCCTGGAGCCCGAAGAGATGCGCCGCAAGCTGGAGCAGTATCCATTCGCCTGCTTCCCGTTGCTGGAGAAGGGCAAGGTCCGGGGCATCGTGACCCGGGAGTCGCTGCGGCAGGCGCTGCAGGCCGGGTCCCAGCCCGAGGTGCTGAAGGCCGCCTTCTGCCATCCCGAGCAGACGGTGCGCGACGTGGGCAGGAAGTTCCTCGAGTCCTCGGCCTGGGTGCTGGTCGTCGTCGACCGCCAGACCAGGGCCGTGCGCGGCATCGTCACCCTGCACGACCTGATCCGCGCCCAGGCGGCCATCCAGGGTTAGCCCCTTCCTGCCTGGTCCCGATCGCTTCCGACCCGTCCGACTCGTTCGCTTGACTTGCCCTTTCTTTTGGGCATAGAATGCGCCCATCATGGCTCAATCCCGCTTCAAGCGTTTCATCCAGTATGTCTTGATCGACATCCTGCTGGCGGCGCTGATCTCCTTTTTCCTCATCAACTATGTCGTTTCGGCCTTTCTCATCGAGGGCGACTCGATGCGGCCGCTGCTGCGGGACCAGGAACGGGTCCTCATCTCCAAGCTGGCGGTGCGCCGGGGCAGGCTTCAGCGCTTCGATCTGGTGGTGTTCTTCAAGCCCGACGAGCCCGAGAAATCCCTCATCAAGCGCGTCATCGGCCTGCCCGGCGAGGTGATCGAGATCCGCGGCGGCCGGGTGCTGGTCAATGACCGCCCGCTTGAGCAGCCCTTCGCCGGCCCCGACGCGCTGGCCCCCGACGATATGAAGGCGCTGCTCATCCCGCGCGGCACGTTCTTCGTCATGGGCGACAACCGCCGGGTCAGCTTCGACTCGCGCCTCTTCGGCCCGGTGCCCCAGAAATACATCTACGGCAAGGCCTTCTTCCGCTACTGGCCGCCGGCCGTCCTGGGCCGGGTCCATTAGGGCCAAAAAACGTGATCGTGATGGTGGTAGTGATAGGAAAGAGAAAGTAACCATCTTGGTTTCGATCACTGCCTGATGTTTCGAGGGCTCGCGACTGCCACCATCGCTACCACGATCGCGTAAAGATCGCCCTCGAGCTTGTTTTTTATTCGGACTCCCGTCGGCCGCGGGAAAGGGCAGGGCTGCTCCTTTACCTGGAGCGGCGAATGTGTTATAAAGCAAGGGATGAAATCCGGAAAATCCCTTTTGGCGCTGGTTGTCTTGCTCTGCCTGGCCTCTGCAGCAGGGATCGCCGCCGACCTCGCCGAGGTAAAGCGCCGCCTGGCGGAGATCGGCGGCCTGGATTTCAAGCGCCCGGTGCCGGTGCGCTACTTGGACCGCGCCCAGATGCAGGACTATGTCGATCGCCTCTTCGAGCAGGACTATCCCGACGACCTGGCCGCCCGCGAAGAGGAGTACCTGTACTGGATGGGCTTCACCCGCGAACGCTTCGACCTGAAGGCGCTGCGCCGGCGCATCATCCTGGAAAACGTCGGCGGGCTGTACAACGAGAAGACCGACGAACTGCTGGCCATGGAGGAGTTCCGTTGCCTGGACCTGCTCCATCTTCCGGCGCTGGCGCACGAGCTGCGCCATGCCCTGCAGGACCAGCACTTTGACCTGGCCGCCGTCCTGGGCGACCTCTCCGACTTCGACGACCGCAAGCTGGCGGCGCTGGCCGCGGTCGAGGGCGACGCCACCCTGGTGATGGTGCTGCAGATGGGCTTCGATCCCGAGAAGCTCGGCGATGCCTTCAGCCTGGAGAACGTCCTGGCCCTGTCTGCCGGCACGGGCGCTCCCGCCCTGGCCGCGGCTCCCGACGTTCTCAAGCATCAGCTGCTCATGCCCTACCTGGAGGGGCTGAAATTCAGCCGCTTCATCCTGCGCGAGCGGTCCTGGCCGGGCCTGAACCGGGTGCTGGCGGGCAAGCCGCTCTCCAGCGAGCAGGTCCTGCACGCCGGCAAGTATCTTGCCGGCGAGAAGCCGCTAGAGGTGTCCACCCGTTTCCGCCCCGCCCGCGGCGAGGCCTTCCATTCCGGCGTCGTCGGCGAATCCTACCTGAACGTCCTGCTGCGGGAAGAGAACGGCCGTCCCGAAGCGGAGGACGCCGCCTCGGGATGGGGCGGCGACCTCTTCACCCTCTACCGCGACGGCGAGTCCCGCCTGCTGCTCTGGGAGTCGCGCTGGGACGGCGGCGGGGACGCCGCCCGCTTCCACGGCGCCTTCCGCCGTTTCCTGGAGCGCCGCTTCGGCCTGGAGCTGCGGCAGGAGAGCCGTTTCGGCCGCCGCTTCCTGCGCGGCCGCTCCGGCGCCGGCCATTTTTTCCTGAGCCGCGACAACGACCGCCTTTTCTACGCCCGCAGCAACGACCCGGACAAGATCGACGAACTCATCCACGGAGGTATATATGATTAACGCCACCCAGATCCGCAGGGGAATGATCATCCTGATGGACAACAAGCTGTACCGCGTCGAGGAGATGGACCACGTGACGCCCGGCCGCTACAAGTCGACCATCCACGTCAAGATGCGCGACCTGGAGAGCAACGTGCGCTCGCCGTTCCGCTTCGGCTCCTCCGACCGCGTCGAGAAGGTGACCCTGGAGACCAAGGAGGTCACCTACTCCTACCACGACGGCACCCACTACATCTTCATGGACTCGCAGACCTACGACCAGATCACCCTGGACGAGGAGTTCATCGGCGACAACGTCTATTACCTGAAGGAGAACGAGACCTACCAGATGGAGTTCTTCCAGGGCCGGCCGATCAACATCGTGCCGCCCCTGGCCATGGAGTTCAAGGTGGTCGAGACCGAGAAGACCATGAAGGGCTCGACGGTGCAGGCCTCCTACAAGCCGGCCAAGCTCGAGGGCGGCCTGGAGGTGTCGGTGCCGCCGTTCATCGAAGAGGGGACGATCATCAAGATCGACACCCGCGACGGGTCCTACATCGAGCGCGTCAGCAAGTAACCGCCCCGGCTATTGGTCCGCCAGCAGGCCGGCCGCCAGGTAGACCAGGCGCGACACCTTTTCCATGGTCCTGCCGTCGAATTTCTCCATGCTGTCCCCCGGCGTGTGGTAGACATCGCTCATGCCGGTGATGAAGAAGGCCCAGGGCCGGCCGGCGTTGGCGAACGGGGCGTGGTCGCTGCCGCCCGACATGCGGTCCAGGCGCCGCGGCGTCTCGCGGTAGAGGATGTCGAAGCCGACATGGCGGTTGGCCGCTGCCAGCGCCTCCCGCAACCCGGGCGAATCGGCCGATAGCGAGAGGGGCAGGAAGTTTTCCGGCGTGATGCGCTTCAGCAGTTCGTCGGCGCTGACGCCGAGCATGCGCGTCATGCGGCGCAGGCCGCGCTCGTCCCAGGGGCGGGCGACCATGTCCAGGTTGACGTAGGCCAGGGTCTTGCCCATGGCGAACAGCGGGTTCTCCACATAAAAGCGCGACCCGAGCAGCCCCTCCTCCTCGCCGCTCCACAGGCAGAATACGACGCTGCGCTTGGGTTTGACCGGGTTGAGAGCCAGGGCGCGGGCCATGGCCAGCACCGAGCAGGCTCCCGAGGCGTTGTCCTCGGCGCCGTTGTAGATGTACTCGCCGCGGCGGCCCAGGTGGTCGAGGTGGGCGCCGACGACCACCGCCTCGTCCTTCAGCAGCGGGTCGCTGCCCTCGATCCAGGCCACCACGTTGGCGCTTTTCACCAGCCCATAGCGGACCCCGTTGCCCAGGCGCAGGACGGCGCCGGGCAGGGCCTGCGAGCGGGGGCGGCGGCGGGCGGCGATCTCCTCCTGCAGGCCGGCGACCGTCCTTCCCGCCGTGGCCAGCAGGGCGTCGGCCATCTCGCGCGAGACGCGCACGATGGGGCGGCCCTCCCAGGGCATGCCCGGCGAGCCGGGAAGAAGCAGCTTTTTGCGACTGTCGGGCAGGATGGGCTTCTCGTCGTTGACCCGGCGCCGGTCGAGAATCTCGCGCTGGATGTCGCCGTCGGCCAGCGAACTCTTGGCGATCAGCACGGCCGCGGCGCCGCGTTGGAAGATCTCCGCGGCCTTGGCGAAGTCGGCGCCGCCGCCGCGGCGCATGGGCGGGGCGGCGAGGTACTTCTCCTTCAGCTCCTTGCGCTTCTGGAAGGGCGAGGCCGGGTCGTCGCGCCCAGGGGCGTCGGAGAGGATCAACACCGCCTTGCCCTTCAGGTCGAGCCCGGCCAGGTCGTCCCAGCCGAAGGCCTTCTCGCTGATGCCGTAGCCGGCGAAGACCAGCGGCGCGCTCACGTCCAGGGGCAGGAGCGAGGTGAAGGTGAAATCGACCTCGGGGGTGAAGGCCCGCGACCGGCGGGCGGCGCCGGCGCCGGTCTCCAGGGCGGCGGTCGCCGTGCACTCCAGCGCCTCCTTCATGGCGAACTCCTGCAGGTAGCCGCGCTCGGGCTTGGCCGCCGGGCCGCCGGGCTCGGGGCCGAAGAACCCCTGCTGGGAGCGCGGCAGGTCACCGCCCGGCTTCAGTCCCCAAAGGGCGAACAGCGAGCGGGCGTACTGGGCGGCGATGTCGTAGCCGGCGGTCGCCACTTCGCGGCCTTCGAGCGCGTCATGGGAGAGGAAGGCCATGAGGGCCATGAGGTCCCCGGCGTTGATGCTCTCCAAACCGGCCTGCAGCCAGGCGGGCGCGGCCTCCGTCTTGTCGATTTTTTGCAGGTTCTTCATCATGTCGGCGGCCGGGTCGGCCTTCTCTTGGGCGGGAAGCAGGGAGAGGGCAAGCAGGCCGATCACCAGGGTGAAAAGGATGCGCTTCATGGTTGACTCCTTGAGAGTAGTCTACGGAAAAACGGGCGGGATGGTTGCCTGAAAATCTAGCTGGCGCATGGGTGGAAGGGTAAGGAAGAGCCAGTAGCTTGACGTCCGTGCCGCTCGCCCTTCTACCCGTCCACTCGTCTGCCCGTTCGCCTAGAACTCGACCCCGAACCGGTTCTTCAGCGCCAGGGCGATAGCGAAGGTCAAGAGCAGGTACCACAGCAGCCAGTGGGCACGGATGCCGAGGAAAATGACGTCGCGCGGCGGGTAGCGCAGGGAGATGGAGCGGAAGGGCGCCGGCGCCTCGAGCAGTCCCTCGGCCGGGTAGAGGAAATGAGCGAAGGAGGAGGAGGCCAACTTGCGGTTGGACAGGGCGTGCAGCCCGGATCCGACGACCAGGCTCTTGGTGAGCGTCGCGCCTTCGGCGCGGATCACGAGATCGGCCTTGCCCGGGGCGACCGCCCGCAGCCGCCAGTCGATCTCGCGCAGGGCCGCGACATGGACCGGGTTCATGGTCGTCCGGGCCTGCGGGCCGGGGGCGAGGCCCGCTTCCACGTCTCCGGCTCCCGGGGCCAGCGAGGCCTTGACCACGATGGTCTCGCCGGGGCGGAAGGGGCGCATGCCGTAGCGGATGTCCATCTGCACGAACAGCAGGAAGAGCAGCGGCAGCACCGCCAGCAGCGGCGCCAGGTTGAGCGCGAAGTACTTGCCGGTATAATACAAGCTCTGGAAAAAGGAGCCGACGATCGCCCGCCAGAAGTCGCGGTAGAGGCGGATGGCCAGGATGCTGGCCTTGATGCGGTCCTTGGTCTCCCGCACCCGGCGCGGGCTGGAGATCCAGCGGTAAACCACCAGCACGAAGAGCGAGGTCAGGAGGCTGAGCCAGAGGATGCCCCAGAAGGGGGGCAGCTTGGCCAGCGGCGCCAGCAGCAGGTCGGTCGCCCGGGTAACGAGAAGGTTGAGCCGGTGCGCCATTTAGGAGATGTAGCCCAGGCCGCTGAGCTTGTTGGCCAGCTCCTCCTTGTCGCCGCCGTCGCCGCTCTTGATCTTTTCGTACTCCTTGCCGATCAGGTCCTCAACCATCTCCTCCAGCGACGAATAGCCGTGAAAGGCGATGATGGCGTCGGCCTTCTGGTCGGCCTCCTTGCTCAGCTTGACCTTGGTTGCCATGGGATTCCTCCTAGATGATGGCCCGGCCCTTCATGGAGCCCGGCGTGGCGATGCCGAAATATTTCAGGATGGTGGGGGCGATGTCCTGCATGTCGGGGACCTGCTTCTGGACCTTGAAGCTGGAGAGGAAGGTGGCGGGCACCTTGAGCGGGTCGACGCAGTGGTCGCCCGACCACCAGCCCATGTTGTCGCTGACCACCTCGCGGCTCAGCGTGCCCAGCGCCGAATCATCGCTGATGCGGTAGCCGCGGTTGAAGCCGAGGATGATGTCGGGGGCGCGGTCGATGAAGTCCTTGGAGAAGTGGTCCTCGGAGAGGTAGGCGCAGGTGACCACCTGCGCGCCGTCCTTGGGATCGACGAGCGCCTCCAGCCCGGCCTTGATCTCCTCCAGCAGCCGGCGCTTCTCGCCGGCGCTGACGATGCCGTGGCTCTCGCGCCCGGCCAGGTTGAGGTAGAGGCCGTTCAACCCCAGGGCGTAGGCCCGGCTGGCGCCCCAGTCGGCCGCGTCGAAGATCGATGCGCCCGGATCGCTGCCGGCCAGCTTCAGGTAGCCCCGGGCGGCCAGCCAGTAGTTGACGTTGACCTCGCGGCGGAAGGGGGCGAAGCCGTGGTCGGACATGACCAGCACCGGGACGTCGGGGCCGACCGCCTGCAGCGCCTTGCCCAGCACGCGGTCGAACTTGCGGTACATCTCGTCGGTGATGAAGCCGAAGCGCCGGCCCTCCTCGGGATGGTAGTAGGGGTGCTGCCTGTCGTTCAGGGCCCAGAACATGTGCTGGCCCTGGTCGAGCGAGGAGAAGTAGAAGAACAGCAGCCCCTCGGGCTCCCGGAGGAAGCGGCGCAGTTCGTGGTCGAACAGGCGGCGGCTCTCGTCGAACACCGACAGCGACTGAACGATGAAGTTCTCCATGGAGAAGGTGCCGTTGCTGAGGGCCTTGGTGTCGGCCGGCAGGCCGATGGTGTGGAACAGGCCGACGCGGTCGGCGAGCTCCCGGGAATAGCCCGCCGGCGTGCTGATGGGCACGGCCGGGTGGCGCGGGCTGATGTGGATGGGAGAGATGTAGAGGCGGAAGCGTTCCCCCATCTCCATCAGGTAGAACTTGACCATGCCGGTGATGGCGGCCAGCGAGCCCATGAGCGGAAACTGGATCTCGACCCAGTCGGAGTACTCCTTCTCGGCCAGCAGGACCTCCCGGCCCTGGATGTCGATGCGCGCCGTCTTGTGGCGGTCGTCGACGTAGACCTTGAAGGGGACGACGACCGGCTCGCTCTCCTTGAGCAGGTCGTTCTTCGGCCCTTCGATCTGCCCCTCCATGACGCGGTTCTCGTCGATGTAGGCGTAATAGACGTTGGCCGCCGACAGTTCCGCCTGCGACTCCCGCTCGTCGGAGGTGTAGAGGGTGTAGATGCCGTAGGTGCCCTGGATGTCGGGGGTGCCCATGCCGGCCAGGGTGCGCTGCCTGCTGCCGGACGGCGGGTAGTTCGTCGGCACCTTGAAGATGGTGGCCGGGATGCCGCGCTCCTGGAGGTAGTCCCAGAAGGCCGGTCCCTCGCGCTTCAGCACCACCTTGCCGGGCTTGAGCGGGATGCGGTATTTGCCCAGGCCGACCAGCATGCGCGCGGGCAGGGTCTCGCTCTGGGAAAACATGGGCAGATAGGTCTGGGGGTCGCGGTGCAGGAAGTCGTAGATGCCGTAGGCGCCGGGGTCGGAGCCGGAAATGAAGCTGCCCCACGCCACCGGGCTCTGCGGCGGGATGGTCGAGCGCATCATGGTGAAGGTGCCGCGCCCGCCCAGGCGCTGCATGTTGGGCAGCTCGCCGCGGCGCATCAGGCGGTTGACGATGGAAGGGTCCATGCCGTCGAAGCCCAGCACCAGCAGCTTGCGGCCCAGGGGCTTGCCGGCGCCGAAATTCATGATCGGGGCCGCGGCGGCGATCGCGCCGCCTGTCTTTATGAAATCTCTTCTTTTCATGATTCCCTCAAAAAATAGGACGGGTCAGCGTACGCCCAATCATATACCAAAATTGTCCTGATTTCAATGGCCCGGCCCAGCACATTTTTCCCCCTTGCGCCGGAGCCGCTTCCATCCCTATCATCGGGAATGCGCGACGCCTTCACTCCGGTCTTCCTGGCGGTGCTGGCCGCCTTGGCCGCGGCTCATGAGCTCGCGCCGCCCTCCTTCCCCTTCCGCCCGCTGGCCCTGGCCGCCTTCGCCCTGTTTCCGTTCCTGTTCGTCCTGCGGCGCCTCGGCGCCGCCTACGCGGCCCTCATCCTGACCGCCGTCCTCTTCTACAGCGGCGCGTACCTGGCGCGGCGCGAGGCCCACGAGGCCGGCCGCGGCCTCTTCGTGCCGCCCGCCGAATACGTCACCGTGAAGGGCAGGCTGCGCGCCTTTCCGGAGATCGGCGCCGGGCGCTCGGTGCTTTGCCTCGAGGCGGCCAGCGTCTCCTGGCCGGGCGGCGGCGTGGCCGGGCCCCTGGGGATGCGCGTCGTCGTCCACGGCGACCTGCGCGGCCTGCACCGCGGCGGCCGGGTCGAGGTGGAGGCGCGCGCCGATCCCAGGGCGCCGAACCGCAATTTTTTCCCCAACCCGTACGAGGATTTCCTGCTGAGCCGCGACCTCCAGCTGACGGCCTTCAGCAAGTCGGCGCAGCTGGCGCGGGAGACCGGCCGGGCGCCGCTGTTCTGGCGCCTCATCGGCGCCTGGCGCAACCGCGTGCGCGGCGCCATCGAAAGGCGCTACCTCAGGGGAAAACGCCTGGAAGCGGCCGGGGTCTTCCTGGAGGCGACGCTGCTGGGAGACCGCGGCCGCCTGGAGAACGGCGAGCAGGAGGAACTCATCGGCAGCGGCGTCTTCCACCTGCTGGCGATCTCGGGGGGCAACATCGCCCTGCTGGCCCTGGCCGCCCTTCTCGCCGGCCGCTGGCTGCGCCTGCCGCTCAAAGCGCGCTATGGCTCGGCCGCCCTGCTGCTGCTGCTGTTCCTGGCTTTCTCGGGATTCGACGTCTCGGCGGCGCGGGCGGTGCTGATGGCGCTGCTGGTATTCGCCGGCCGGGTGTGGTTCATGGACGTGGAACCGGGGAACGTGATCTCCTTCTGCGGCCTGCTGCTGCTGGCGCTCAACCCGGCCCATTTCCTCGACCCGGGCTTTGTCCTGACCTTCGCCCTGACCGGCGCCATCCTGGCCGGCCGCCGCCTCTTCCGCCCCTGGCGGCTGCCCCTGCCGCGCTGGGCCTCCGAGCTTCTCTCGGCCAACGGCTCGGCCGCCCTGATGGCCCTGCCCCTCTCGCTGCGCTTCTTCCAGCGCTTTGCCTTTTCCGGGTTCTTCAGCGGCCTGCTGCTGGCGCCGCTGGCCGCCGGCGTCACCGTCTGCGGCGTCCTCCTCCTTTTCCTGGCCTGGCTGCCCGGGTGGGCGGCCGACCTGGCGCTGCTGCCGGCCGGCCTGCTGCTGGACGCCTTTTTCGCCGCCAGCGGCTGGATCCATGGCCATGCCTCCTGGAGCGTTTTTCGTCCCTCGCCGCCGCTCGGATTCCTGGCCCTGGCCGGGGCCGCGTTTTACCTGTCCACCCTGGAGCGGCTGAAGGGCTGGCAGCGGGCGACCGCGGCCCTGCTCCTGGCCGGGCTGCTCCTCGGCGTGTCGCTGCCGCCGCGCCGCCACCGCCCCCGGCGCCTGGAGCTCTACTTCCTCGACGTCGGCCACGGCGATGCCATCGCGGCGGTCTTTCCCGGCGGCGACGCCCTGCTGGTCGACGGCGGCGGCTCGAGCTTTTCCGATTTCCAGGTCGGCCGGCGCCTGGTCCTGCCCTTCCTGTTGCAGAAGCGCATCCATGTCCGCTGGGCGGCGGCGAGCCACTACCATCCCGACCATGCCGAGGGCCTGGCCGAGATCCTGCCCATCCTCAAGCCCGAAGAGCTGTGGATCTCCTCCGCGGCCGCGGAGGACGGCTGCTTCGCGGCACTGATGGCAGCCGCGCCGCCGGGAACGAGGATCCGCCGTGTGGCCCGCGGCTTCGCCCTTAGCCAGGGGGAGATCCGCCTGGAATGCCTCTGGCCGCCGCAGTTCATCGAGGCGCAACGGACCGCCAACGACCACTCCATGGTCCTGCGCGTCGCCCGCGGCCGCGCCTCCTTCCTCCTGGCCGGTGACATCGAGACAGGGCCCGAGCTGGAGCTCGCCGGCCGAGATGGAGGCGGACTGGCCTCCGCGACGCTAAAGGTTCCCCACCATGGGTCGCGCACCTCGTCGTCGCCGGCGTTCCTCGACGCCGTCGCGCCGGAACTGGCCGTGATCTCGGCCCCGGCGTTCAGCTCGCACGGCTTCCCCCACCGGGAGGTCGTCCGGCGCCTGAAGCAGCGCGGCATCCGCTGGCTCGGCACCGCCCGCCGCGGCGGCATTTGCATTTCCTCGACACGAGAAGGGCTGCAGATTCAAGTATCCAGGTGATGGAACTTGGTAGGCGGCGTACGGCGGAAGGCAAGGCAAGGATACATTGAAGCTCAGGGAAGCCAAAGGGAAGAGAGAGGGAAAGACAGAGTGAAGAAAGAGTGGGGAAAAATCTATCGGAAAGCTTTCTCACTTTGTCTCGATTCAATATTCTTCCGGTTTTAAGTTTGCGGCAAAACACTGAAATTCCCTCTCGCACTTTTCCCTTTTTCCTTTTCCCTTACTAATTCCCCTCTTTCCCACTTTGCCTTCCCTCTGCCTTTCCCTCCCTCTTCCCTGAGTTCTGATTTCCAGCCGTACGCCGTCAGCCGTGCGCCGTCCGCCAAGTTCAGGCGCAGCCTTGACTAATCTGGCGCTCATCCATACAATCGCGAAATGACAAAACGAAACACCGCCATCCTCCCGATATTTCTGCTTATGATCGTGCCGGCCCTGCTGCCCGCCGCCGACAAGGCCTACGTGGTCGCCGAGCTCAAGCCCGCGGGCAAGGGCGTCGAGCTGGTGCTGCGCGACCTGGAGAACGAGGGCAAGCTGTTCCAGCTGGTCGTCTACCAGCAAGACCGGCTGACCGACCTGGCCGAGGGCCGTGAGGTGCCCGGGACCGGCATCCGCCAGGGAGACATCCTGTTCCTGGGCAAGGGCAAGCAGATGTTCATCGCCCCCGGGAGAACGGTGCATGCCAGGATCGCTTCCGGGCAGCCCGAGGAGGCCAGGGTCATCAACGAGCTCAGCCGCAGGCTGGCCCGCGGGGACCACGGCGTTGGCGGCAAGGCCGGGCCGGTCCTGGACGATGGCGCCGATGACGATCTCGACAGGGTGCGCCGTTCGTTCTTGTTCGTGCTCGAGTTCGCCTTGGGCGCGCCGTTCACCGCCGGCCAGGAGAAACTCATCCTGGCCCAGTTCAGTCCCGACTGGTGGGAGGACAAGGCGGCTGGCGAGAAGAGGACGTTCGGCCAGTACCCGCAGGTCGTGGCCTGGATCCTCCGCGCCCCGCAGAAGGAGCTGGAGGAGATGCGCCGCAGCCTGGAGGAGACGACGCGGCAGTGGCTCGAGGAGTCGCCGGTCTCCGACCCGGTGGTGGCCATGGTCCGCGCGCGCCTGGCCGACCGCGGCCGCAGGGTCATCGCCGGCGAGCCGCCGCTGACCGAGATGGCCGCCGTTGCCTTCAGCGAGATCACCGCCTACTCGCGCCTGCTGCGCCGCGACGGCGCGGCGCTGCCCGAGCAGGTCTCAGCCGCCGACGTCGCCGCGGTGCGGGGCCAGCTGCTGCGCGCCTGGCCGCGCTTCTCGGTCGCCGAGAAGTCCCAGGTGGCCACCGCCCCCGGGCTGTGGCTGGTGTTGCGCGCCCTGGTCGTCCATGGCGACAAGGCCCAGCGGCACAGCGCCCTGGAGCGCATCGCCTCGCTGACAGCCGCCGAGGCGGTTCCAGGCAAGGGGCGTCCGGCGGCCAGGGGCGGCGACGCCGTGGGCAGCATGATCAAGCACAACGTGATGATGAACATCCAGCAGCAGACGTTCAACCAGTACATGTGGAGTCGGGGGTTCAATTATCATCCGACCTACGGCAAAATATGGTAGCCGAACCGATTGAACTCGGCGTACGGCATACGGCGTACGGCAACAGCAAACAAACGAACTAATGTAACGCATGACGAGAAACAGTTTTTTGACGAACTTAGCAAATCTCTATTTGGAACGGTAATAGCTCGTACTATTGCCTTGCCGTCCGCCGTCTGCCGTCCGCTTATTATCCTGCCTGAAGGCAGATCCTGGCCACGCGCCTGGCCATGGCCAAGATGGTCAGGATGGGCGGGTTGCCCAGCGAGGCGGGGAAGAGGCTGGCGTCGGCCACGTGGAAGTTCTCCGGCAGTCGCGGGTCGTGGAAGGTCTTGGCCTGCGTTGCGGTCAGCGGCAACATCCCCCCGGGATGCCCGGCGTTGAGCGTGCCGAAGAAGAGGCGGCCCTTGTCCACTCCCGCCCGCGCGAACATCTCGGCGCAAACGGCGGCGGCCCGCTCCAGGCGCACGCGGTCCCGTGAGGTCAGCGGCTTGCGGACGCGACTCCCGCTGATGCCGCCATGGTTCTCGTCGGCCAGCTTGATCATCAGGCTGTAGACGTTGCCGGCCTTACGGCGCCACTGGCGGTTGAAGAAGAAGCTGAGGTGGTCGAAGTAGGGCGAGATGATGAAGCCGTCCATTTGCGCGGCGAAGGGCATGGGCAGCTCGCGGTCCTGGCGGCAGTTCTCGATCTCGGCGGCCACGCAAAGGACCGGGTCCACGAACAGCGAGCCGTCGCAGGCGATGCCTGAGTCGCGCAGGACCCGCGGCGTTCCCAGGCCGCCGGCAGCCAAGATGACCAGGTCGGCCGGGAACCATTTTTTCCGCGCGCCATGCCGGGCCAGCACCCCCTGGGCGCGACCCTGGTCGTGGACGATGCGCACGGCCCGGTGCGCGGTCAGCAGGCGGGCGCCTTTCTGCTGCGCCTCGGCCAGGAACCGCCGGCTGTCCCACTTGACGCCGTGGGGGCAGCCCAGCATGCAGCGGCCGCAGCCGCGGCAGCGGGCGTAATCGCCCATCTTGGGCATGGGCCGCGGATCGAGCCCCATCTCCCGGAAGATCGAGAAAAAGCGCGCGGTGAGCGGACGCCAGATCTTCTGATGGCCGGAGAACATCGGGATCTCGCGGGAAAGCTCGGCGAACTCCTCGTCCAGGTCGATGCCCAACTTCTTCAGCGCCCGGTCCTGGCGCAGGGCGTTGCCGGTGCTGAGCGTCGTGGTGCCGCCCGTGCCGCGGCCGCGCACCACGAGCATCCCCGAAACGGCCCGATGGACCCTCATGGCCGGGAAGAGGCATTCGATCTCGCGGGCGTCGAACAGCAGCCCGGTCCCCCGAAGCTTGGCGATCAGGCCGAGGTTGAAGCTGAAGGGGCGGAACTCGCGGCCCGCCTCCAGAACGGTGACCTGGTATTTTCCCTGCAACTCGCGGGCGCACATGGCGCCGCCGGCGCCGCTCCCGATCACGACGGCCTTATTCATTTTCCCCGTCCCGGTCGATGCGGCCCCGGCAGCGGCCGCTTCCTTCGGTCAGACGCTCGCTGAAGGCGAGCCGGCCGTTTCCCAGGCCGGCGACGATGCCCTCGTCCATGGCCGACATGAAGCGGCAGACCTCGGGGGAGTAATGGGCCGCCAGGGAGCAGCGGCGGACCGTCACGTTGCTTCGGGCGTCGACCGCCAGGTCGATGTCCAGCATGCGATAGAGCGCCTGCAGCGCCGCCGCCTCGCCGCCGCGATCGCGGATGGGCAGCCGGGAGCGGATCTCCCGCCCCAGTCGCAGGGAGCGCTCGCGCAGTCTCTCCCTGACCTCAGGCGCCGTCCCGGCGGCCAGCGAGCGTTCGGCCTCGGCGCAGGTGAAGCGCGCATAGCTCCGGAGGATCTCGCCGCAGGACAAGCCGCGCAGGCCGGGCGGCGTCTGGCTGAAGGCGTCGGCCGTCAGGCGGAACAGGTCCCTGAGCCCCTTTTTCCTGCCGGCCAGGCGCAGGCCCGCCAGCATCAGCCTGAGGGTCAGGTTGGCCATGGGCCGGCGCGGCGCTTCTGCAGCCGGGAAAGCCACAGGACCAGCGCGCCGATGCCTCCGTCCACGATCGCGTTGGCCAGGCAGACCAGGTACGGGGCGCGCCCGAAAAAGAAAAGCAGCGACAGGGCGGAGCTGGCGAGCTTTCCCAGGGCCAGCAGCAGCGGGAAATGGGGGTTACCCGGCTTGCAGAACATCAGCCCGGCCAGCAGGGTGACCTGGACCATGTACGCCAGCGCCAGGATGGGGAAAAAAGTCCCGGGCTGGACCGGTGCCGGGGCCAGGCCCAAGGGGACGGAGAGGCGGTTGAACCATTCGAGGACCGGTCCCGGGGCGATGTAGAAGGCCAGGCCCACCGCCGCGAAGCAGGCGGCCATCGTCAGGCTCGCGAAGCGGTGGAAGAGCAGTCCCTTGTCCCTCATGCGCGTCCTCCCTTGGGGTTGCGGAGGTAAAGCCGGAAAAAGCCGGCGAGCTTGCCGAATTCGGCCTTCTCCGCCACCCGTTGCGAGGCGGCGGCATCGAGGAAACCGCGGCCTGCGGCGGCGTCGCGGATGAGCGGGAAATTGCGGTTGATGAAGCAGAGGTCGCCGGAGGGGAAGCGGCTCTTCATCGCCGCGAAGATCTCCTTCAGGGGGCGGTCGTGGATGCTGCCCAGGGTCATGGGCGTGAACACGCAGGGGCTGACCTCGCCGCAGGCGTCGACGTAGACCATCTTGTGGCCGGCGTTGCAGCCGAAGTGCTCCCGGCTCTCGAAATGGCCGAGATAGTTGACGGTCATGCCGGCGCTGCGGTTCCAGCGGTCCTGGATGGCGAACAGCAGCCGGTGCTCCTCCGGGCGGATCACCTGCTCCTCGTCCCAGAACGCTGCCACCGAGGGCTTGGGCTCGCAGAGCCAGGCCTCGTCGACGCCCAGCCCGCGCAGGAACACCAGGAACTCCTCGACCTCGCCGCGGTTGATCATCTCGCGGCCGACCACCGCCGACACGCCGACCTGGATGCCGCCCGCCTCGCGGAACAGGCGGATGGCGTTCAGCGCGGTGGCGTAGGCACCGTTCAGGCCGCGGTTGCGGTCATGGATTTCGGGCCGCCAGTGGTCCAGGCTGACCGACACCGAAAAGAGCCCGGCGTCCCGCAGCTCCCGCGCCTTCTCCCGCGTCAGGGTGCTGCCGGTGGTGAATAGCTTGACCGCGCAGCCGCGGGCGGCGGCCGCGACGATGCGCGCGATCTCCGGGTTCAGCAGCGGCTCGCCGCCGGTGAGCCCCAGCCAGCAGACGCCCAGCTCCTGCAGCTCGCGCATCACGCGCAGGATGGTCTCCGCGTCCATGGCCTTGCCGCCGCGCTCGCGGCTGTAGCAATAAACGCAGCGTTGCGGGCAGGCGTTGGTCAGGCCGATCTGGGCGTGGGAGGGGCCGGGGACGCGCTGCAGCAGGTGCAGGTCGACGAAGCGCGCGAACGCCGGATGGTTGAGCGGCGGCAGGTGGGAATGGACGATCCAGTGGCCGGCGCTGTCCTTGACCCGGAACTTGTCGATGTAGCGCAGGAAGAACAGGTTCAGTGCCGGAGAAACGCGTGCCATGCGCGGCACGCGCCTAAGGGTCCTGGCCAGATAAATGGTGTTCTTCAAAAGAGCCATGCTTTGATGAAAATGATACTCCGACTGTGGCCTAAAGGGAAGAGAGAGGGAAGAATGAGGGAAAGGCAGAGGGAAGGCAGGGTGGCGAAGAGGGGAAATAATAAGGCAAAAGGAAAAGGTAAAAGGAAAAAGTAAGAAAAGGGATTTCTGTGTTTTGCCGTTTGCCTTAAACTGGAAAAGCAATGAAGGCGAAGTGCGAGAGATTTCTGGTTGGGCTTTTCCCACTCCCACTTTCCTCTGTCCGCCCTCCCTCTTCACCCTGCCTTCTCTATGCGTCGGATATCTTTGCCTGGCCTCCCGGCACGACGCCCCTCAGGCGCGCATGAGCATCAAGTCGCGGCGCCTGCTGATCCGGGCGCGCGGCTAGCCAAAATCTGACAAGCTCCGGGGTAGAGCCGCGATATCAGGCATTGACAAATAGTTGCCCCTGATCGCCGGCAGCCGTTTGGCCGGATTCCAAAAAAATGAATGTTAAAGCCGATCCCAAACTTTTCCTTCCGGAAATCCGTTTCATTTCCGTCATGAGCTTGACGCTCATGCGCGAGGCGGGCCATGAAGCCAAAACCGTATTGGATTTTCCTTTTCGCGCTGGCTCTCTTTGCGCGGGCCCTGGCCGGGAGCGGCAGGCCGGAAATCCGCTTCAATCCCCCGGACTTCGTATACCTGTACGAGGCCAACGGCGGCAAGGGTTATTATGATGCCATGCTCCATTTCATCGGCTTCGTCAACCGCGGGAAGGGCGAGGTCACCCTGGAGAGCGCGACCATCGACGTCGTCAAGGAGGGGCGCGTGCTGCAGCGCATCTTCCTGGACAGGAAGGATCTGGATGAAGCCGCCGCCAAGGGGAGCCGGATCCAGGCGAACGGCCTTCTCAAGTTGTACGACGTCTACTTCCGCAGCTGCCTGTTCCTGGGCGAGGCGGCCCGCCTTTCCCCGACCCGGGCGCTGGCCCCGGGAGCGTCCTTGATCTCCATGCGCAACTACGTGACGGTCAGGGGAACGCCCGATCATTTCCATGTGATCCTGCGGTACAAGTCCGGCGCTCAGACGGTGCGCGAGGTCTCGGCCGGGCTGCGGGCCGTAATGTACGAGCAGGCCAACCGGCTCGTCTTCCCGGTCAAGGGGGCGTGGTGGGTGGGAGGAGGCTCCGATCCCCACTCCGACCACCGCTGGATGACCTGCGAGGAGTTCGCCCTCGACCTGGGACAGGTGGACCGGGAGGGAGCCACCCACGGGGGCGACGGAACCCGGCTGGAAGATTATTACTGTTTCGGCCGGGAGGCAATGGCCGCGGCCGACGGGGAGGTCGTGGCGGCGCGGGATGACCTGCCCGACGAGACGTCCTTCCTGCGGCGGCCCAGCGAGAGCCAGGATGAGTACCTGGAACGGTCCGCGGCCTTCCAGGCGGAGTTGGTGAAGAAGGACGTCTACCTGGCCCTCGGCAACTATGTGGTCATCCGCCACCCTGGCGACGAGTACTCCTGCTACGCCCACCTCAAAAGCAAAAGTGTCCGCGTCCGGAAGGGGGATGCCGTCAGGCAGGGACAGGTGATCGGCAAGGTGGGCCAGTCGGGCAACAGCACGGAGCCGCACCTGCATTTTCAGGTCAACGACGGCCCCGACCCGCTGTACTCCCGGAGTAAGCCGGTTAAGTTTTCCAACCTGAGGCTCTTCGAGAACCCTTGCGACTCCTTCCTCCACGACGGCTTTCTTGTCCGAGCGGAGTGAGCGGCGTTAGGGCCAGGCCTCGTCATCGGAGGTCGAGAAGGCGGTGGAATCTGTCCTCCGTATGCCGAGTTCTTTCTAAGCAATCGCCTTCCCCTACGCCTTACGCCAAGGTCCAAGCCAGGTCCGGGCAGGTCAGTTATTCTTTCTTAGTATGCAGAACAGGCTCGACTCGTCCACTTCGGTCAGGGTCAGCTCGGCGGGCAGGCCTTCGGCCAGGGCGCGGAATTCGTCAGGGGAGAGAGTCGTGGCCGTGAAGCCGTCCTTGCAGGCGATAAAGCCCTCTCTCGTCCGCTGCCAGTCGATCTCGCCCAGCAGCCCGGCGCCGGCCTGTAGTCGGAACCACTCCAGGCGCTCTTTCCAGAAGCGCGCGGCGTAGGTCGAAAAGAGCGCTATTCCGCCGTAATGGCACACCCTCAGGGCTTCTTTCAGAATGGTCCGCTGGTCGCGGTGAAAGGCCGAGATGCCGTTCTGCAGGCAGAGGACAACGTCGAAGCGCCCATCCTCCAGCTTGAGCGCGGCCGCGTCCATCTCCAGGACCGAGACGTTGGCGAGCAACTTTGTGGTTTCCCTAGCCAGCGCCACGCTGGCGGGGGAGTTGTCTATCGCCGTCACTGAGCCCGCCTTTGCTGCCAGCTCGGGGAGGGTGCGGCCGTAGCCGCAGCCCAGGTCAAGGACCGCGTCGCCAGGCTGGATGAAGCCCAGGGCGAAGTCGAGCTCGGCGCGCAGGTACTGCCGGACGCGCGGCGGCGCGATCTTGTAGCAGCGCCTCAGCTTCTCCGCCGCGAGCCTCTCGGCATAATAATCTCCCATCCTGTCGTCCATTATAGGATCCGGTTCCTTTAGTTGCAATGTGCTTTGAGTTCTTTTCTCAAGTCAAATGGCGAGGTTAATGGCGAATAGGATTCTGAGTTGAACACTATATTGATTTATGCATAAAAACAAGCGCCGTCCCCAATCCCCCCCTGGGTCTTATGGCAAAAATATTTAAAAATGATTTGGCCTGCCGGGTGTCGGGCTATATATAGATTTAAAAAGTATTTTATTCAATAAAATGAATATGATGGCTTTGTTGGCTGTGGGGATACGGGACGGTCTTCTGCATTGAGCGGTGCGCCCAGCGAGTGGCCCAAGCGCATTGCCAAAAAAGCTGTCCGGATTCATCGTAAAACAAGGCTTTTGTGGAGAATAGCGCCGCCCGCTTCAACTGAAAACAGTGATGGAGTCTGACTTTGCGAGGGCATAAGGGACTTGCAAGACAGCCGAAAATGCTTTATTTTGGCGAAAATGGCATGCGAACCGGATTCGGGGGGAAAATATTCCTGATTGGCACACAAAAATCGCTTCCGCGTCCTTTTTTTATGACACAAATGGCGGCCCGCAGGCAAAAATATCTGGCATCCATCTTGCATATTCCAGATTGGCGTTCGTGCATCTTCTTCTAAAATTGGGTGACGTGAATTGAAAAAAGGAGCAGGCATGAAAAACAGGTTGGGAATCGGGTTGCTGTTCATTTGCAGCATGTTTCTCTTGGCCCGGAATGACGATCAGGACCGGGAAGACCGCTACCCCCGCGTGAACGAAAGTCTGGAAGTGGTCAATATCGAGATGATCGTCCGGGTGCAGAGGAACGGGCAGCCCGTAAGCGGATTGCAAAAATGTGATTTCATCCTGAAAGAGAATGGCCGCCCCGTCGAGATCAACGGTTTCCGCGAAGTGCGCCGCCGCATCAGCCAGCCGCCGGCGAATGAGGAAAAAGCGCCGGTCGCCGCGCCGGCAGCGCCGGGGAGGCTCTTTGTCATCTGCTTCTGGCTGTGGGGACGCGAGGTCGCCTATGCCGAGACCCTGGATCACTTCTTCCGTGACATCTTCCGCCCCGGCGATTACGTTATCCTGGCGCACACCAGGAATATCGCGGCGATCGGCTCGGTGGACCAGATCGCCCCGGTGCGGGCCAAATTCGAGGAGGAATTGAAACAAAGCATCGAGCGCGACAATATCACGCGTGCCCAGCTGTACGACCAGATCGACGACGCCATCAGCAGCTACTTGAACCGCGGCGGGACCGATGACGAAGTGATGGCGCGGATGACCCTGCAGTCAGTCATCGCCAACAGCTGGAAGGAATTCAAGGAGAGATTCCTCAAGGGCAACTCGGGCAGCCTGATCCGCTTGGCCGATTCGCTGAAACCCATCAACAGGGAAAAATGGATGCTGATCTTTCTTCAAGAGGAGCTTTTCCCGAAGTTCAACGAAAGCGGCGAGATCCCCGCCTTCCGCAACCGGCTGGAAGAGATGAGGAAGAGCCTGGGGGATCCGGTCACCATCTTCAACGAAAACGTGCGCTCGTCCTTCATCGCCGCCGATGCCACGGTCAGCCTGATCCGTCTCAGCGCCCGCAGCCTGGAGGACCAGGGCCACTCCCCCTATTACAGCCAGCAGGTCGCGTATTCCAACCGTGACGAGTGCTTTCAGCGGATCAGCCGCGTAACCGGCGGCGCCTTGATCACCGACAACAACCTCACCCGCGCCCTGAGCCAGGCGGCCGAAAAGGAGGACATCTGCTATGTCATCTCCTTTGCCCCGAAGGGCGTTTCCAAGAAAAGGAGGATGAACTTGACCTGCCGGGACGCGAGCCTTGACGTGATCGCCGGCCGATATTTTGATCCGAAAGATCGGCAGGAAATGGCGCTTTCCGATATCCGCCTCGCCGATTCCACGCTCACCTTCAGCCTGCGCGGATACAGCCGCCTCTACGAAGCCGGGCGCCTGCAGGGAAGGGTCCTGGTCCGCGTGGCATCCGACGGCGCCGGATCGCCCAGTGTGGAAGGCGCGCGCGAGTTCACCCTCTCCGACCCGAGCGTGCGGATCCCGGTGACGCTGCGCCTGCCGCGCGGCCAGCGGTATGCTTTTACGATCCGGGTATTGGACCACATCAGCGGCCGTGAGGCGGTCAAACATATCATCCTGCGCAACATGTGATCCCGGGCGCATGTCGGCGACGTCCGTCAGAAGGCGCGGGGGCTGTAGGGGACGGTTCTTGACAATTCAGCATCCCAGTTGTTCCGGATTTCTTGGAAACGGCCTTGGAATTGAGTATAGAGGTTTTATGGACAAGATGAAACGGGCACTAACGGTCGCGGCCATGATTTTTACCCTTGCGGCGCATGCGAAGGGCGAGAAGACATTCGTCATCAGCGGGACGGTGACCGATTTCCATGGGCGGCTGATCGAGGGCGCTACTGTCCGCTTGAAGAACCGGGCGTTCGAGAACCTGTACGAGACCTTGTCAGATCACAAGGGATACTACTCCATGGCGGTGAAGGAGGGAGATTACTGTTGCCTGTACACCATCAAGGAGTCCGAATACCGGGTCAACCGGCTCGAGTACGGGGCATGGAACGTGCCGGTCCATGCGGACATGAAGATCGATCCCCGCTACGACCGGATGGAGATTTACGGGGTCAACGCCTTCGCCCCCCAGGTCACACCCCAGGAAACTCACTTGGTCTACTTCAGGCCCATGAGCCTCGCCAAGTCATTGGCCGACGCGGCTCGGCGGAAGGTCGGCGAAAAGGAGTTCCAGGGCGCCGCGCGGGCGGAAGGGCTCTTGAACGAGAAGGGCAAGCTGATCGACGGGGGGACATTGATGTCAGGTCTGTCATTATAACAATTGATCGAAAAGAGTAATTTTTCATCTCTACGTTTGTGGGGAAACTTGGAATAAAAGCCACGCTATCATTTGCCCGGAGTGCCCGAGAGCGAGGTCCTGAATGAGAGCCCCGAAAACTTTTTCGCGCCAGGAGAGAAAAATAGGCACAGCCGGGAAATTAATGCCGAGGCAGCACAGGTGTGAGGTCTTGCATTATGACATTCTAGCTCGGGGAAGTTATTTGCGGTACATAGAAACCAGATCTGTGCAAAATAACTTGGCCTCGTGGCCTCGGGGGACGGACCTCGGGGGACGGACCTTTAATTTTTGACTTTTTCCAATGGAGGAGAAGATCCTCCTTTTTGTTTGGGCCCGTGCTTTGAACACTCCCTCAAATCTCAAAAAGTCAATTTTTAAAGGTCCGTCCCCGATATGCCGGACCGTTCCCAGGTTCGCAGAAAGCCGCGGCTTTCGCCGGGAAAGGGAGGTTGGGTCGGCTCAGACCCGCAGGGTGACGACCTCGATGCGGCCGGCGTCCTCCACGCCGAGGCCCTTGGCCGCAGCCGTCTTGATGTGCCTGGCCATGGGCGTGACGTCGGGCAGTCCCGCGGCTTTGCGCTTTTCGGCGATCTTCAGGCAGCAGACGCGGTCGAGGGCGACGGGATCGGTGCCGAGATAGACGGCGTTCTCCTTCCAGATGGCGCCGCTGTTGGCCGGCACCGGGCCGCCGTCGAAGCATCCCTGCGTGGCGTCCAGGACGATCAGCGGCACGGGATTGACCGCGGCGAAGGCCTGGCAGGCCTCGGCGATGAACGGGTCGCAATGGTTGTCATGCGCCTGCGGTATCGTGTGATAACAGCCGAAGGCGATGTTCTTCAGGGCGCCGGTTATTCCCGAGAGGCTGTGATCCTTGAGCACCGGCAGGTTGACGGTCGCTTCGGTCCGCGTCAGGGGGATCAGGGAGACGGGCAGGATCCCGCACGTGGAGCTCCCGACGTACGAGCGGCTGTCCTTGTAGCAGAACGAATAGCAGCAGCCGGCCTCGATGCTTTCGCCGCGCATGCCGCGCCCCAGCTTGTAGGCCGTCTTGGCGAAGTGGCTCTCAGGGCGGTCCCAGACGACGATATCCTCCCCCTTGATTCCGGCCAGGACCAGCCCCGCGGTCACGGCGTCGGCGACCTCGCAAGCCGTGTAAACTCTGGGCCGGCCCAGCAGGTTGATCTTGATCCCGACGCGCCGGAACGGCGCAAAGAGGCTCTTCCAGGCTTCGACGGCCGTCGCTTTCCCGGTGAGCGCGATCAGGCCGCGGTCGATCATCGCCGCGACAACCTCGGGATCGCGTTGCTCCCCCCTCCATGCCTTGTCCGATTCGACGCGGACGATCCGCACCTTGTCAACGGGCGAGGAAAACAGGCGCGGCATGATCGCCGCCGCCGCCATCCCCTGGGCGATGCGCTTCAGGGCATCCCGCCTGGTAAGCCCGGCTGATCCTTGGCGATCCTTCATGTTGATTGCCTCCCTTGGTCCGGCATTGGGAATAGGCCGTCCCCAGCGGGAATAATATTCAATAGTGATTCTTTGAGCAAATGGATAGGGCGATCGGGGCCGGTGCTTGATATTGTTGCTGCAGGGATAGACTGGAAATCCATATTGCGGTTCGCCTGGATTCGCTATACTATCAGGGTAGAAAGACCCGCTTTTTGGCCGGCGAAGTACATGCAAGGAGTCATACGATGAAAAACAAGCGGATATTGTTTTCGATCGGTTTGGGAGTCTTCATTCTCGCAGCGGTCCTGCCCGGGGTTTACGCCGCGGACAAGGCCGCGAAGATCGACCGATTGATCGCCGCCTGCCATGATAACGGAATTATAAACGGCGTCGTCCTGGTGGCCGAGAAGGGGAGGGTGATCTACCGCAAGGCCATCGGCACGGCCAACGTGGAGTGGGGGATTCCCAACGCCCCGGATACCAGGTTCTCGCTGTTTTCGATCAGCAAGCAGTTCACCGCCATGCTGGCCATGATGATGGTGCAGGAGGGAAAATTGAAGCTGGACGGGAACATTCTGGATTACCTGCCCTATTTCAGGAAAGACACCGGAAGCGTCATCACCGTCCATCAGCTCCTCTGCCACACCCACGGCATCCCCTATGTGAGTTATAACAAATTGCCTTACCGGAACAAGCTCTCCAAGGAGGCCTTTTTCCGGGAGTATTATTCGGGCGACCTGGAGTTTTCGCCGGGAAGCGGCTTCGCCTATGGCGACGGCTTCGACATCCTGGCCGCCATCGTCGAGGTCGTCTCCGGCAGGCCGTTCGAGGCGCTGATGCAGGAGCGGATCTTCGATCCCCTGGGCATGAAGGACTCCGGCTTCCTGCACTCCCGTCGCAATACCGGGAAACACGCGAGCGATTACGCCGCTTCGCTCGACGTCAAGGGGGAACCCTTGTACGAATTGCCGCTCAACGGCAGCAGCGCCCTGTACTCGACCGTGGACGACCTGTTCCGCTGGGACCGGGCCTTGGCCGAAAACAAGCTCCTGGCGAAGCGCTTCCAGGAGATGATGTTCAGCGTCCAGGCCGACTTCGGCCGGCCCTATGGCTATGGCTTCGACGTCGCGGAACTGGACTTCGGCGGGCGGAAAAGGAAGGTCGCCTGGCACGAGGGGAGCGGCACGGCGATCATCTTCCGCTCGCTCGAGGACGGCAACCTGGTGATCCTGCTGAACAATATCCTGGGCGAGAACGTCCAGGTCAGCCGGCAGATCATGAACATCCTCTACGACCTTCCGTACCAGGCCGTCAGGCGCTCGATGCAATAGCAAGGAATGTTTCGCTGGAGGCGATCCGGGCTTGACAAACCCGAGATTGTGCCTCGAGGACGGACCTTTAATTTCTGACTTTTTCCAATGGTGGAGGAAATCCTCCAGTTTTTTTTAGGTCCGTGCTGCGAATGCTCCTCAAAATCTCAAAATAATCATATTTTAAAGGTCCGTCCCCGATATGCCTATTCGTGGTTGGCAGGCTTCTGTCCATCCACAACGGCCCGATCGGCCCACAGGGCGATCAGGCCAAAACACACGGGAGTCAGTGCGTTCCAGGCCATGAACGACGCGAGCCCTGTCGGCGAGAACACCCAGCGGTCAAAAAGCGCCGTGCAAACGGCACCCGCAATGCTAGCCAAGCCATTGGCAACCAACAGGCAGCGTATCGCGTTCCCACGGCGGCCGCCCCCGAACAGGGGGGCGACGAGCCAATTGGCCGCCCCCAGAGCCGCGTAGCCGAACATCTCGAGAAACCAGGCGAACGAAGACGGATTGGCCATGGTGAGCTGAGCCAGGAATAGTGGCCGCTCGGAGAGCATGCGCGGAATGAAGCCGATCTGGATCGTGTAGTTTGCAAAGACGAGCGCAGCGTAGACCGAGGTGAAGATCAGTGACGCCGCTGTCCGCAGGCGCAATTCCCTGGGCGCCGCCGCGTGACAGGCCGCCGCAAACAGTACGAATCCCGATAGCAGGATGTAGCCGAGAGCGTATGGAAGAGCCTGCAAGGGCTGATAGTGATCTGCAAAGGAGAAGACGTCCGTCCAAGGCGGCTGAGGCGCAAATCGAGAAACTGCGAGCATGGACAGGGGCCCCGATAGTATCGCACCGGCCGCAACCAGGATCGCCGACATGCGCAATCCGCGGGCCATTCTTTTCTCTTTGGCCATGATCGAGTCCTCCTTTCGGCATTCCCGCGTTTCGTACTCTGCTTTAAAATAAGCTTTGCGGTCCGTTTCTGATCGCAATTGTAATCCATATTCTGTGAAAATTGCGAATCGATCGCTGCAGTCGCGCGGCGGTCCATTGGCAATTTTTCAAATAGGGATATATAATCCAGAGGTAACCCCAAATCCTTGGGGAAACCGGAGGAAAAATGAAAAAAACAGTTGCCATTTTAACATTGAGCATGCTCTTTGCATTGCTGGCGGCCCAGGAGAAGCCGTCCGTTGAGCAGCAGAAGGCCATGGAGGCGTACATGAAGGCCGGGGCGGTGACCGGGAACCATGAGTTCCTCAAGAAATACGCCGGCAGCTGGGACTGCCAGGTCAAGGGCTGGATGGCGCCGGGCCAGCCTCCTACCATCAGCCAGGGGACATTCCAGGGCGAAATGCGCCTGGACGGCCGCTTCCTGTTCATGGACTTCAAGGGCGAAATGTTCGGCCAGCCCTTCACGGGAATGCAGATCATCGGCTTCGACAACATGCTGCAGAAGTATGTCTCCCTGTGGCTCGACAACACCTCGACCATGATGTTCATGACGACGGGCACGCGCCAGGACAACGTCATCAGCGAAACGGGGCTCTGGCCCGACCCGGTGTCCGGCGATGAGCTCCCGGTGAAGGCCAGGACCACCTGGGTCGGCGCCGACGAGTACCTGTACGAGCAGTTCATGATCCGGCCCGACAAGAGCGAGTTCAAGAGCATGGAGATGAGCTGCAAGCGCCGGAGATAGATCTCCGGGCAACGGAGTCATCATTCGTGGGCGTGGGCCGTATGTTGGCCATCAGGGCCTGACACCGGCGATGCAATCGCCCTCAGGGGGAGACAACATGGGAAAAATCAAATCGATCCTGTCGTTTTTCGCTCTGGTCGGCATTGGCGGCATTTTCCTTGCCGCCCTGGCCGATCCTTCCTCAGGGGGCGAGTACCTCGCCGGCGGGAAGAATGTCGAGGCTTACCGCTACGGCCATTCCGACGGCTATCCTCCGTTCCCGGAAAAGGCGAAGTTCATCGGCCTGCTGGAAGGCGACTGGCGCGCGATGGGAAGGGAGTTCGGGAAGAGGGCCGGCGAGGAGACGAGATACGTCTCCGACATCTGGTGGAACGACATGTGCGGGATGTGGGGCAAGGCCGAGACGCTGAAGGCCTTCGCCCTTTATGAGGCGCAGATCGCGGCCTTCGAACCGGGATTGATCGACTACATGCAGGGGATCGCCGAGGGGGGGGCGGCCTGGCTGGACCGCTCCCCGTACGCCGATCCCGGGCACCCGCTGCATGCGACCAGCTATCAGCGCGTCCTGGCCGTGAACATATGGGACTCCTGGGCCATGATGCACCCCAGGGCCTTTCCCGACGGGTCCAGCACTTTCGGCGGATCGCGGACCCCGCCCGCACCCGCCCTCCGCCAGGACGCCGGCTGCAGCGCGTTCGCCGCCCGCGGCAAGGCGATGGGCGACGGCGCGGTCCTTTCCGCGCACAACCGCCATTCCGCCTACAACCCCCGGTGCTACCAGCAGGCGTTCGTGATCCGCCCCGCCGGCGGTCACGCGTGCTGGGTGCTCACCAACAGCCCTCAGGTCGCGGCCAATCAGCTGGTGAATGAAAAAGGCGTCTCCATATCGCTGCTCGCCGGAGGCGCCACCATTCCCCGGTCCTTGGATTACAAGGGCAAGGCCTACCGCGCCGAGGCGTTCGGGCTCCCCTGGTTCCACCTCTTCCTCTACGTCGGGACCCATGCCGCCACCGCCGAGCAGGCGATCGAGATGCTGACCCGGGGAACTCCGGCGTATCGCGGACGGACCGGCAGGGAATCGCTCCTTCGCTGCGGCGGCTGGAATTTTCTCGTCGCCGACCGGGAGACCCTCGCCGTCGTGGAGGCGACCGCCGACCGGTACGCCGTCAGGCATGCTGGCGATGCGCTTCCTTTCACCGGGCCCGAGGGACAGGACGCCGACTACATAGTTGCCACCAACCACTTCGTCTGCGACTTCAGTTTCGACGACCAGAACAGGCGGACCGGCATCCCGATGACGATCTTCCAGGATGGATGCAGGCGGGATCGGAGTTCCGGGGAGATCGCCGGTCTCAACGCCAGCGGGGAGCGGTTCTGGACTCTCGTCTGGGACATCAAGCACAACTATGGCCGCATCGACCGCTACCGTGCCCAGAAGATCCTGTCGGGCGTTTACATGTATGACAAGGATACGGGGAAAAAGATCGACGTCGCCCTGGGCCCGGACAATGCTTGGCACGTCTACGGCACGGTCAGGCCCTGCACGCAGGGATATCTTTCGGAGTGGGATGGGACCTGCGATGCGAAGATCGCCGCGCTTTCGGATAATGGCCCGGCCGTTTATTGGACTCTGGGCAATCCGATCGACTGGCAGGGAGCGTGGGATGCCTACCGCTTTCGTCCCAAATAATGGATTACGCCCGGGATGTGATCCGGGAATCTCCGTGGGCATTGCTGTCAGCCGTGAATGGACGAATTGGCTTCTGGGCCAGGCCTCGATATTTTCGGTCCCGGTACTCAGGCGCGGGTGAGGGGGGCAAGCATGAGGATCGTGAAATGTATCCTGATCGCGGCGGTCGCCGTCCTGGCCGGCTGCGGCCGTTCCGCCGACGTCTCCGCGATCACCAGCGAGGTGCGGACGCTGCACCGCGCCGCCATCGAGGCCCACCTGAACAAGGACGCCGCCTTCCTGACGCGGAACTACTCGGAGCGCTACTTTGCGGTCAAGGACGGCGAGGTGAGCTTCCCCGGCCGCCGCGAGACGGTGCAGGGCTTCGCCGACTACCTGAACAACACGACCTTCAGCGAGTACCGGGAGCTGGCGGAGCCCATGGTCGGCTGCTCGCGGGACGGCTCGCTGGTCTGGGCGGTCAGCCGGGTCAAGGTGAAGGGGGTGCGGCGCGTCGCCGACGGTTCCGAGCGGCCCATCGATTTCACCTGCGCCTGGCTGACCCTGTACGAGCGCCGGGGAAAAGACCTGATCCGTCTGGGCGACGTCTCGACCTTCACGTGACGGAGGCGCCGGCGCCGGATGCTGGCAGGGGAATTGGGGCCGGCACTTTAATTCATGTATCCTTCGATCGGCAGAAGCTGGTTTCCTGGTTTCAAAGTACCGTCTCCGATGCAATTGGAGCCAGGCAATAGGCTGGAAGTCATTGGGGAGAGGTGAGGGGATGCTGGGCATGGCGAAGGCAAGAGGCAGAGAAAAGCTTCCCCAAAACAAGCGCCTTTCCCTTTTTATGAATCCAAATATGGGGCAGAAGCGTATTAAGGACTGAGGTGCTTCCCTGCACGGATGAAGAGGCCGGGGGAGTGGAGGCGAGTTCATGGCGCGAAGAGCGATCCTGACGCATGTCCTGCTGTTCCTGGCCTTTTTCGTCCCCCGCGGCGGCCTTTTCGGCGCTCAGCAGGGGCCGCCTTCCGGGGAACCGGTCGACGTGCCGCGCATCGACGAAAAGATCGCCGTCGACGGCCGCCTCGACGAGCCGGCCTGGGGGCGGGCGCTGCTCCTCGACCTGCCGGTCGAGACCGAGCCGGGAGAGAACATCCCCGCTCCGCTGCGCACGGAAGTGCGCGTTTTTTATGGCAAGGACGCCATCTACTTCGGCCTGGAGTGCTTCGATCCCCAGCCGGCGCTGATCCGCGCCCGCTTCGCCGAGCGCGATGCCTTCGACGCCGACGACCTGATCAACATCAACCTCGACACCTTCAACGACGAGCGGCGCAATTATTTCTTCGGCTGCAATCCGCTGGGCATGCAGCGCGACGGCCTGGAGACCGTGGGCGGCGACATCACCTGGGACGCCATCTGGGCGTCGGCGGGGCGCATCCACGAGCTGGGCTACACCATCGAGATGGCCATCCCCTTCTCCTCGCTGCAGTTCCAGCGCGCCTCCGGGCCGCAGGTCTGGGGCCTGGACATCTCGCGCTGGGTCCCGCGCTCGCAGCGCCGCCGCTTCGGCCTGGTGCCCATCGACCGCAACAACAACTGCTACCAGTGCCAGTTCATGAAGATCCGCGGTTTCGCAGGCGTCAAGCCCGGGCGGCGGCTCGAGTTCGTCCCCACCCTGACCGGCGCCAGGACCGACGGCCGCGACCCCATGCCCGGCGGCAATTTCGCCGGCGTCTCCCGGAACCTCGATCCCGGCCTGACCGTCAAGTGGGGGATCACCCCCAACCTGACCCTCAACGGCACGGCCAACCCCGACTTTTCGCAGGTGGAGGCCGACGCCCGCCAGCTCGACGTCAACGAGCCCTTCGCCCTGTTCTACCAGGAGAAGCGCCCGTTCTTCACCGAAGGGGCCGACTTCTTCAGCACGCCGTTCCGGGCGGTCTACACGCGCACCCTGCGCGAGCCGCGCTGGGGGCTGAAGCTCTCGGGCAAGGAGGGAGCCAACACCGTCGGCGCCTACTTCGTCCAGGACGAGCTGACCAACCTCATCTTCCCCGGCAGCCAGGGATCGGGCGCCGCCTCGCTCGACCAGCTCTCTTCGGCGCTGGTGCTGCGCTACAAGCGCGATTTCGGGAACCGCTATACCCTGGGGGGGCTGTTCACCAACCGCGCCGGCGAGGATTACTTCAACCGCGTCTACGGCTTCGACGGCACGGCCCGCTTCAGCGGCCGCGACAAGGTGACCTTCCAGTTCCTGGGTTCCTCCACCTCCTATCCCGGCCAGGTCGCCCTGGACAACGGCCAGCCGCTGGGCACGCTGAACGATCGCGCCATCGGCGCCCAGTACGTCCACCAGACGCGCACTCTCACATGCTACCTGGAGTACGATGACGTGGGCCCCGGGTTCCGCGCCGACCTGGGTTTCATGCCCAGGGTCGGCTACCGCGAGGCCGAGGCCGGGATCGAGTACAGCTGGCTGCGCGACCGGGGCTGGTGGTCGCGCATCGAGCTGGGCTACGACGTTTCCTACGCCGAGGACCACGACGGCGGCTTCCTCTACCGCACCCAGGGGGTCGATTTCTTCCTGAGCGGCGACCTGCAAAGTGACCTGTACCTGGGGGCGGCGCACGGCCGCGAACGCTTCCGCGGCAGGACCTTCCAGGGCTGGACCGGCGAAGCGCATCTGGAGATGCAGCCGGTCTCGGCGCTGTGGCTGGGCGTGCACGCCGAGGCGGGCGACTGCATCGACTACGCCAACGCCCGGTTGGGCTCGCGCGTCACGGCCAATCCGGCGGCCATGATCAAGGCCGGCAGGCGCCTGGCCTTTCAGGTCGACCACAACTACGAGCGCATGAAGGTCGGCGGCGCCGAGCTCTACACGGCGAACATCACCCAGGGCAGCGCCATCGTCCACCTGAACCTGCGCACATTCCTGCGCGCCATCGTGCAGTACGTCGACTACCGCTACAACGCCGCCAACTACACGTTCCCGGTCGAGCCCGAGGAGAAGCGCTTCTTCAGCCAATGGCTGTTCTCCTACCAGCTGAACCC
This sequence comes from uncultured Clostridia bacterium, assembly GCA_964628035.1. Taxonomy (GTDB): domain Bacteria; phylum Acidobacteriota; class Aminicenantia; order UBA2199; family UBA2199; genus UBA2199. The sequence continues at coordinate 658,705 of CAZVPI010000001.1, forward strand.
GCGCACCGTCTTCTTCCTCGGATATTCCGACAACGCGCTGGGAACGCGCGAGTTCCTGCTGACCCGCAGCGACAGGACGGTATTCATGAAGGTCAGTTATTCGTGGCAGATCTAGAGATCGTGGTGAGATCGTGGTGACGGTCGCTGGAGATTTGCCAAAGTTCGAAGGTGCCCGAGGAAACGGCGACCCTTCTCATATTGTCACGATCTTATGGTCGCCCCCCAGAATGCCGACATGAGTTCAGAGAGGAATGGGACCGGCAAGCGCCTGAATTGGGGAGAAAGAACATGAAGAAAAAACCTCTGCTGACAAGACGCAAATTCCTGGTCCGCGCCACCCAGGGGGCTGCCGCCCTTGCGGCGTCACCTCTGATCCCCCGGGCGCAGGCGGCCGTCGCGGACAAGCCGGCGGCCGGAAGCGGCAGCCCCATCACCCGCGTCCTGGGCCGCACCGGCATCGAGATCCCCATCGTGAACATGGGCGTGATGAACGCCGACAATCCGGCGCTGGTGAGCCGCGCCTTTGAAGCCGGCATGCGCCTATTCGACACCGCCGCCTATTACCAGCGCGGCAGGAACGAGGAGATGGTCGGCTCGGTTTTGCGGGAGCTCAAGGCGCGCGACCGGGCGGTCATCGTCACCAAGGTCTTCCTGCCGCCGCCGCAGCGCGAGATCGCCGCCGAACAGGTCAAGGCCTACTTCATCAAGACCGCCGAAGAGAGCCTGCGCCGGCTGAAAACCGATCACATAGACGTCCTCCTCTCCCACAACGTATGGACCCTCGACTACCTGAGGAACCAGGGGGTCCTCGATGCCCTGCAGCTGCTGAAAAAGCAGGGCAAGACCCGCTTCATCGGTTTCTCCACGCACAGGGGGATGGCGGAGTGCCTGGATGCCGCCGCCGGCATGGGTTTCTACGATGTCGTGCTGACCACCTACAATTACTCGCTGCACGATGATGCGCCGCTGCACCGGGCCATGGCCAAGGCGGCGGCGGCCGGCATCGGCCTGATCGCCATGAAGACCCAGTGCCAGCAGGATTGGTACCGCGAGGAGATGCCTGAGGAGCTGAAGGCCTTCTACCGCGGCCAGGTCATGCACCCGGCCCTGCTCAAGTGGGCCCTGAACCATGACGCTGTGGCCTGCGCCGTCCCCGGGTTCGTCAATTTCCAGCAGCTTGAGGAGGACTGGGCCTGCGCCTTACGCATCGAGTACACGCCCGAGGAAAAGGCCTTCCTGGAGGCGCGGGGCGTCAGGCTGGCCATGGCGGCCGTCTGCCGCCAATGCGGCTCCTGTGCCGCCGCCTGCCCGCGCGGGGCCGACATCCCCGAACTTCTGCGCGCCCACATGTACGCCTACAACTACGGCAACCTCTCCCATGCCCGCCAGACCCTGGACGCCATCCCCGGCGGCAGGGGGCTGCTGCTGTGCCGCGATTGCCGATCCTGTAGCGCCGGCTGCGTCAACCGGGTGCAGATCGGCCGCCGCATCGACCAGCTCAAGGAGGCCTATGCCTGAAGGGCTCGGCTTTCGTGACGGGGTCCGCCGAGAGCGTCAAGGAGGATCGTGATGAGAAGGATTCTTCGCCGCGACGTCCGCATCCTGGTTCTGTCCGCCCTCCTGGCGGCCGCCGCGTCCTATGCGGCTGCTTCGCAGAAGTTCCCTCCAGGGCCCTTTTTCGGCCAGCGCCCCCCGGGTCTGGCGGCAGAACGCTTCGCTCCGGGAATCCTGTCCACGGCCGACGCCGAGCATGGCGTGCCGGTTTTCGCCTACGGGCGCTCGGAGTTCTACCTGACCCGGGTCATCGGGCCTCCCTATACGTTTGAAAACCTGCGCTTCCGGATGTCCGCTGACGGCAGCTGGACCCGGGAGGCGGTGAGCTTCGGCCATGCGGATTTCCACGCCGAGATCATGGTTTCCCGGGACGGGCGCCGGCTTTACTGCTGTTCCATGCAGCCCCTGCCCGGAGCCGCAAGGGAAAAGAACTGGAATTTCTGGGAGATGGACCTGGAGGGCCAGGGCCGCGACGCCGTCAGCCGGCCGCTGCCGCCGCCGCTGAACTCGGAGGCCCACGACTGCCAACTGTTCGAGGCCGCCGACGGGTCGTTCTATTTCACTTCCTGGCGGAACGGCCGGCCCGACCTGTTCCGGACGGTGGCAAGCGGCGGCTCCTGGGTCATTGACGCCGGCTTCGGCCCCGGCATCAACAGCGAAGCGGACGACAAGGGCGCATTTGTCTCGGAAAACGGCGGGCTGCTGCTGTTCTGGTCAAACCGCGAAGGGGGGCTTGGCAAGGACGACATCTACTTGTGCCGCAAGGGCGACGACGGCCGTTGGGGATCCCCGATCAATGCCGGTCCGCTGGTCAATTCCCCATCCCGGGAATGGTATCCGCGCTTGAGCCCCGACGGCCGCTTCCTCTTCTTTCTCAGTGACCGCACGGGCGGCTTCGATATCTATTGGATAGATGCCGCAGTGCTTGGACGTTCCGGACGGCTGTAAAGGTCGGATCTCGGCAGTCGGCCAACCCTTGGGCTCTCTGAGGACAGCATACGCCAGCGGGCAGTCAAGGCAATGCCCCTCCGGCGCAATAGGATCTGGGGCCAGTCAGCCCCGATGTCCGGCATTTCGCGCGCGTTCAACTTCCAGTTGGCGTCTCATGGCTGATAGGGATAGGAAACGAAGTCAGCGATCAGGTCCTTGCCATCAAGCCAAAACGTCACGAAGCGCCAGCCGCGCGGCATCCTCGACCGGAAGTAGAGGATGCGCCTTGCCGGCTGGCCGCGGTGCGTGAAGGCGCGGCCGCCAAGGTCATCCTCGGCCAGGAATTCCAGGTCCGGGAGCGTGTTGTAGAGCCCGGCCATGAGATGGATGACGTCCTGCGGCTGCGCCTTGTACGTGTTCCGGTTCTCCACGGTCATGGCCGGCTCGCACTTCGGCGTGCCGAAGTCCTTCAGGAACGCCTGGAGGCCCTTCGTGCGCTCAGGCCGCGGGTCCCGGCCGGGAGCCAGCATGTGCGGAGGCAGGAGGCGGGAATCGACGAGGCCGGCGATGCCCTGGGCGATGAGCTCCGGGGCATTGCCCGAGGCCATGTCCAGGTTGGAGAGGACGATTACCGTCAGGCCGTCATCGGGCACCCGCAGCATGTAGGTCCCGGTGAAGCCGCCGTGGGCGATGACCCGCCGGCCGCGCAGATCGGAGATTTGCCAACCCAGGCCGTACAGCGTGCGCATGACCGTCAGCGGCCGGCCGTCGTTGCGGCGCGCCGGGGTCCACATCTCCTCCAACGTCTGGCGGGGGAGCAGCGTGCCGCCGGCAAGAGCGGCCTCCCAGCGGGCCATGTCCTCGATGCTGGCGTATACGCCGAAGAAAGAGGGCAGCTCGTGCTGCCAGTCGCGGCAGCCCCGCGCCAGCCCATCCTGGCGGATCGTGTAGGGCGCGACGCGGCCCTTGATGATGCGGCGCTGGTCGAGCACGCTGCTGCCGGCCATGCCGAGCGGCTTGAAGATGCGCTCGTCCAGGAAACGGGCGTAGGGCATCCCCGAGGCCTTTTCGATGATCATGCCCAGCAGGAAATAGCCCGCGTCGCTGTACTGGCCGCGCTCGCCGGGCTGGAAGGCCAGCGGGCTGCGGCGCACGAAGTCGTACTGGACCTTGGTGCTGATCGTCATCAGGCCGCCATCCTCAGTCAACTCGGAGAAGCCGCCACCATGGCAGAGCAGGTGGCGGACGGTGACCGGCTGCCAGGCGGCTGGCGCGTCGTCCAGGTAGCGGGCGATCGGATCGTCGAGCTTCAGTTTGCCGTCGCGGGCAAGGAGCATCACCGCCGTCGCCGTAATGGGCTTGGTCAGCGACGCGAGCTCGAAGACGGACGAGGTGCGCATCGCCGTTTCGGTTTCCAGGTTGGCCCAGCCGTAGGCCTGCATTCGTTTCACCCTGCCGTCCTGAAGGATTGCCAGGGCCAGTCCGGGGATCCGTCGGGCGGACATCTCTTTCTGGACCAGGGCGTCGATGCGCTCAATGGGCAGGGGGTCCTGGATGGCCGGCCATGCCGCCGGGCCGGTCAGGAAAGCCAGAGTCAGGCAAACTGGCCACTTCCTTCTGATCAGGCCGCCAAAACTGAGATTGTTCTTCTGGTTGTGCCCACTCATCCGCGTCCTCCTTCTGACAAAACGGCTGCTTTGCAGGATCGGCATTTTCCAAGTCCTTCGCCTTTTATACTCGCGCAACCTCCATTGGGTGACAGGTCGTGAACAATGTCGCTGCCGGATGGATCGGTGGGCCTGGCTGCTTGGGGGGCTTTCAAGGAGCAAAGGCATCGATATGAGCTGTTGGAGTGAGCATCCAACCCGCACCAGATGGGCAATCCTTGATGCTTTTTAATGAAGCAGCTGTTTTCCCGGGTCGTCGCCGCCGGTGAAGGTGCGCAGGTTCTCGGGGATGTGGCCGTAGTCGCCGAAGGCGTCGAGCTTCATCGTGCCGTCGGGGTTGACGCGAATGATCGTCAGGCTGCAGTTGGAAATGCTCATCTGCAGCCAGGCCATCGTGTCCACTTTCAGCGCTTTCGTGACGAGGTAGCGGATGACGTTGCCGTGGCACACGACGATGTCGTGGCGGGCGGCGGCATCGGGCGAGGGGACAAAATGCTCGCTGAAGAATCGCTCGATGTTTTTCACGCAGGCGGCCATGGTTTCTGCGGTTTCCTCGGCCATGACGTCCTGCCGCCAGGTCGGGGGCGTGCACTCCGAGATCAGGGGATCCTGCTTCAGCTCCAGCCCGGGAAACTCGCGGCCGATGACCCGGGCGGTCTGCCGGGCGCGGGTCATGGTGCTGCTGGTCAGCGAGGTGAACGCGACCGGCATGGCCCGCAGCCGCGCGGCCAGCAGCCGGGCCTGGGCGATGCCCAGCGGCACCAGCCCCCTGCCGGTGAACTCGTCCCGCTCGTCGGCGTGGTCGTACTGGCCGTGGCGGACCAGGTAGATCGTCCTGGCCCCTTTTTTCGCCGCTTCCGCCGCTTGGCCCCAGGCGGCCGCGGGAAAGACGATCGCGACAGCCAGCAGCGCGATCAAAGCCCATGTCGGTTTTTGTTTCATCATGTTCCAACCTCTCGGGCAGAGTATACGCAATTCCGACCGGCACATCAATTTGGCCAGCTTCGGGGTCGGATCTCGATATTCGACATTTGCTCCCGAATGTCCAATGCTGAGACCTGGCACCGTGGCCGTTAGAAGAAGACGTCAGGCAGCAGATGTTCGTGGTTAGCAAGAGTCTTCTGATGTCTGCAGGGATAACCGGATCTTGCTGGCGTCTGACGTCTAGCGTCTAACGTCTCTCTTCGGTTATGATGTGCGCATGAACAAGAAGGTCAGCTCAATCCTGGGCGCGGTGTCGCCCGGCGCGCCCAGGCCCTAAGACGGCTGGCCCTGGAGCAGGAACGCTCCGAGAAGCTCCTGTTGAACATCCTGCCCTGCGAGGTCGCCGCCGGCATCCCGCGGGCGCGCGCCGACCATGCGTAGGCTGGTCGCCGGCTGGCCTTCCGCATCGGCATCCACTCGGGCCCGGTGGTGGCGGGGTGATCGGGCGCCGCAAGTTCCTCTACGACCTGTGGGGCGACGCGGCAAACACCGCCAGCCGAGGTACGGGCGGCATTACCTGGCGCCAGGACTGGGAGCAAAAGATTTCAGGACGGGGGCCGCCAAAAGGTAAAAGGCGACGATTCTCAATCCGGGAATAGGTGGGAGCATTGACGGCGCCGGAGCCGGCCAAGCCTGAAAATGGCTGCCAGACGGGCCGGGAATGATTACGCCTATTCCTTGGCCAGCACGGCGTTGATCGTGTAGGTCTGCCCGCTCCTTATCTGGAACGTTTCCACGTAATCCTGGTACCCATCCTTGGTCAGCTTGATGGTGTGCTGCACGGGGGTGACGTTGGTGATGGTGGTGGGCGTGAAACGGCCCGTATTTTTGATGTCGTAAAAGACCAGGGCTCCTTCGGGAACCGAGCTCACGTGGATGACGGTTTCGGCCGCGGTGTTGCCGGGCTGCTTGATGGCCAGGAAATAGACGGCCGCGGCCAGGATGACGGCCACGCCGGCGATGACCAGCGGCGCGCCCTTCCGCCTCTTGTTGAAATCGGGCCATCCCTCGTCTTCTTCCTGCTCGACGACGCGGGGAGTCCTGTCTTCATCCTCCGCGGCGGCGCCAGGGCCCTGGGGGTTCGACCCGGCCGGGGGAGTGGTCGCCGGCGCCGGCAAGGCCTGGAGACACAAGGCCGACACGAGGGCGAGGAACGCCAGGAGGGCGATCGGCTGACAATGACTGCGGAAGACTCTCATGAGACACCTTTCGCGGGGAGCACAATTCGGCACATGCGCTCGGCCGCTCTTTATCTTGAAACAAAACCGGCCGAATGTCAATGCGCCGCCGCATTGGCCGCTCCGATCCCTGCAAGCTCGAGAGGTGCCTTCGCGAGGTGGAATCGGCCGGCAACGGTCAGATCCGCGTTGGCCAAGCCGGGCTCGAGCCCAGCCCCAAGTCTTTCCGCCTTGGCATTGATTTTTCCGCTGCCTGGGAGTACGGTTTTTCCATCGATCGACCGAGGGAGGAATAATCATGAAATTCAAGACATTGATGACCATCAAGGCCGTCGTCTGCCTGGGCTTCGCGCCGCTGCTGCTGTTCGTGCCCGCCTGGCTGCTGGGCCTGCTGGGCCTGGAGTTCGGCTCGGGCGCGGCGCTGCTGGCGCGGGAGTACGGGGCGACGCTGGTCGGCAACCTGCTGCTGACCTGGCTGGCCAGGAACGTGGCGGCGGGGAAGGCGCGGTCGGCGATCGCCTGGGACCTCTGCCTCTACGACGCGATCGCCCTGGTGGCCACCCTGGCCCTGCTGCTGTCAGGAACCATGAACTGGCTGGGCTGGGGCATCGCCCTGGTCTACGCCTTCTTCGCCGGCGGCTTCGCCTTCTTCCTGAAGCCGGAGGAGAAGCCCGCGCCTGCTTTCTGATCGTCTACAGGGCAGAAAGAGCCGTACGCAGGAAAAAGCCGGGGTCTGCCTACGGTGGCTGCAGGGAAGCATCCCGGGCCCGCGTCCGGCATCCGGCTTGCCCCGTGCCGGAGGATTTTGCTAGTATGTTCCGGTCATGAACCCGTCCATCTCACAGAAAGAGGCCCGGCGGCTGCTGCTGCGCAACTTGCTCCTGGACGGCCGGGAGCCGATCCGGGCCGGCAAGGGCGGCGTGGCCCGGGTCGTGGGGCGCCTCGGCTACGTGCAGATCGACACCATCTCGGTGATCGAGCGTGCCCACCACCATGTGCTGTGGACGAGGATCCCAGGCTATCGGCTTGAGCACCTGCACCAGGCGCAGGCCCGGGAGAGGACGGTTTTCGAGTACTGGGGTCACGCCGCCTCCTACCTGCCGATGAAGGACTACCGTTTCTACCTGCCCATGATGAAGGGCTTCTACGACCCGAAAGACGCGTGGTTCCGGGGCTGGGGAGAGAAATACGGAGCCCTGCTCGAACCGGTGAAGAGACGGATCCGGGAAGAGGGGCCGCTGGCGGCCCGCGATTTCGAGGATCCGCGGGGAAGGAAAGGGCCGTGGTGGGACTGGAAGCCGGCCAAGGCGGCGCTGGAGCTTTTGTTCTGGCGCGGCGAGCTCATGGTCCGCGAGCGCCGTGGCTTCGAGCGTGTGTATGACCTGAGCGAGCGCGTCCTGCCCGCCGGCACCGACACGCGCATGCCCTCGGAGGAGGAACTCGGCCGCTTCATCGTCCTGCGCGCGCTGGGCGCCCTGGGCCTGGCCTGCGAAAGGGAGATCCGCGATTACATCCGCATCGGCGACCGCCATGCCGTGTCGCGGGCGCTGGCCGGAATGGAGAGCGGCGGCGAGATCGTCCGCCTCGCCGTCCATGGGCAAAAGGGCACGGCCTTCGCGCTGCCCGCGGTCCTGGAACGGGGAGGCCGCCTGCGCGCCGCCCGGCCGCCCCGGGTCCGCTTCCTGTCGCCCTTCGACAACCTGGCCAGTTTCCGCCCGCGCCTGCGGGAACGCTTCGGCTTCGATTACGCCTTCGAGTGCTACGTGCCGAGGCACAAGCGCAGCCACGGCTACTTCGTCCTGCCCGTGCTCTTCGGCGAGGAGCTCGTCGGCCGCCTCGATCCCAAGGCCGACCGCGCCGGGAAAACGCTGCTCGTCCGCCGCCTGGCCATCGAGCCCGGATTCGCTTCCGCCGACGGCCTGGTCCCCGCCCTCGCCCGCGCGCTGCAGGACTTCGCCCGTTTCAACGGCTGCGAGCGCATCAAGCTGGGAAGAATCCTTCCAGTCAAGCTGGCAGCCCCGTTGGATCAAGCAGTCGGAGTGGGATAAAATTTGCTCGCAGGGAGGTTGCGCATGGAGGTAACAAGGTACTCCTGTCCCGCGTGCCGAGAAGCCATCAAGGTTGCTGATGCCCGGTTGAGAGGCGGGCAGGTCGTCACCCGCTGCCCGACCTGCTTCCGCGAGCTCCGGCTCTTCAAGGCCATATGCCCTGTTTTTCCTCCGATCGAATTCCACAAGCACCTGGGCTTCCCAAAGAGCGTTCTGCGCTATTTGCATGATATCCTTTTTTTGAAGCGGAATCATTGCTCCATGCAACCGAAATACCTTTTCATTTATGAAGACACGTACGAGGGATGCATGAAACTGGTAACCCGCTGCGAGAAGCACAAGGACAAGCTTTCGCCGCCGGCGCTTACGGCCTCCCTGAAAGGAAAATACGTTGATGAGACCATGGATTGAGATGGAGGGGAGATGATCGAAAAGGTGTATCACCTAACCCAGGGCGACGCCAAGACGATCGAGAAGGTCGTCCTGGAGTTTCTTCTCTTGCTAACGTCTAACGTCTAGCGTCTACCGTCTCAAGCTCCTTCCCCAGCCATAAAATGCCCTTTCCTATTGACTTGCCGTTCCCCCTTCCGGAAAAAGGGAGAAATTTCGCCGCGCAAACCGGGAAAGCGCATCCAATAAAGGGACAGGGAGGTCGTGATGACGACAGGAGGGAGGAGCGCCTTTTTCTTTTCCCTGATTCTGCTTGCCGCCGCGTCGATCCTCGGGGCGGAGGAGCTCTACCGCGTCAAGCCGGAGGCGGCCAATTTCCGTTCCGGGCCGGGGATCAGCCACAAGGCGCTGGGAACCCTGCGCCAGGGCGACACGCTGGCGCTGCTGGAAAGGAGCGGCGAATGGCTGAAGATGGCCTGCCGCTCGGGGAAGCTGAAGGGGATGGAGGGCTGGGTGGCGAAGTCGGCGGTGCAGTTCTTCCGCGAAGTCGGCTTTCGACAACTATCGTTCGCTGGGAGTTTGTCCTTTGAAGCTTCTTCTCTCGCTAACGTCTAGCGTCTAACGTCTAACGTCTAGATCTCGATCCATTGCTGTTGCTCGTCACTCGTCACTTTTCACGCGTTACTATCCTATGGATCGATAAGGAATATGGTTGTGCGAGGTGTATGGAGTTAAAAGAAACTTGGTAGCGGGGGTAGGATGAGCGGTCCATCCTCCTGTCGTCGGCCGGCCCGCAGGTCTCGGCGTCCGCTTCGCGTCCACCTCGGCTTGAACCTACGACCTTTGGGGAAAAGAGTGGATGGTCTATTACTATGATTTTATTCAAGAAAACTTGGTAGCGGGGGTAGGATTTGAACCTACGACCTTTGGGTTATGAGCCCAATGAGCTACCTGGCTGCTCCACCCCGCGGTCCAAAAAAGTATTATAACCAAGGCCGCCGCCGAAGTCAAGCGGCCGTTTCAGGATTGTCTCATCCCTGCTGTCCTGCTGGCAATACAAATATAACCGGAACTGTCACGGCAAGGGGACACTTGACTTGAGAAAAGCTGGCAGCGGCGTTGCATTCATGCGTATTGTAAAAAGGGTTGTGATGAAGGCGATTGCAAATAAATGCCGCCTGGTGCATTATGATTCGTGCTACCGGGAGCCCATGCAAGAAAAAGTGACAATTCTTGTTTTCCATTGCGGGTTGCGGCAGGATTCTGCCGCCGGCCTGCCAGGGAGGGTGAAGTGAAAAAAATCGTGCTGCTGACCGCGGTTGCCGCGCTCCTGTCCGGGTGCGCCGCGCACGGCTACCGCTCCGAATTCGAGTTCGCCGGCAAGCTGGCCCGCGAGGGGCTGTGGCAGGAGGCCCGTTTCCGCCTGTTGAAGGCGCAGGCGGCCGGGTACGATTCGGCCGCCCTGCACAACAACCTGGCCGTGGTCCTGGAGGCGCTCGGCCGCTTCGAGGATGCGCGCCGCGAGTACGAGGCCGCCCTGAAGCTCGACCCGCGCAGCGAGCCGATCCGCGGCAATTATGAGAAACTCAAGAAGAACCAGGAGAAGGCCGCCCATGAAAAGAAGTAAGCTCGTCCTGATCCTGCTGCTGGCCGCGCTGGCCGCGGCCTGCTCCGAGACCTACGCCCCGGTGATCGTCCCCTTCACCCCGCGCGGCCCCGTCGACTTCGCTTCCAGCGACAAGATCTACTTCATCGACTTCGTCTGCGACGTTCCCGACCTGGGGGTCGACGCCGGCGCCGAGGCGCGCCGCGTCTTCCTGGAAGAACTGCCCTTCCTGACCGGCAAGGAGGTCGTCCTGCTCGAGCCGGAGCATTGGCCGGCCATCCTGGGCATCCTGAAGCGCTACCGCCTGGCCGTCGACATCCGCTACGAGGACAGCCTCTTTTTCCAGCGGGTGTTCCAGGCCCATCCCCGGGCGCTCTTCCTCGTCGGCAAGCTGAAGCTGGCCGTCAAGAAGCTGGGCGTGATCCGGGAGGTGCGCGACGGCGAGGGCGGCCGCAAGAACGTGTACGACACGGCCGAGAGATGGGAAATGGACCTGCAGGTCTCCTTCATCGACGGCTCCGGCGCGAAGGTCGTCTGGCAGGACGCCTTCAGCGAAAAGGGCGAGCCCGCCAGCAACGCCACGGCGCGCTTCACCTTCAGCAGCATGCTGGCCAGGCTGGCCGCCAAGCTGACCACCGCCCTGCAGCCGCGCAAGGCCATGCAGGAGCGGTACATCCTGAACCGATAGGAAGGTGCCTATGAAAAAGAACATCCTTGCCCTGTTCCTGGTGCTCTGGGCCGCCGCCCTTCCCGCCCAGTATTCCTACTTTTACGGCAAGAACAAGATCATGCGCCAGGCCTTCCCCTGGAAATACGCCGACACCAAGAATTTCCGCATCTATCATTACATCGACGACCAGGAGCTGGTGACGCGCATCGCCGTCGAGGCGGAGAAGGCCTACGAAAAACACTCCTCGCTGCTCAACGTCACCATCGAGGAGAAGACGCCGATCATCTTCTACAACAAGCAGACCGACCTGGAGCAGACCAACCTCTATCCCGGGCTCATACCCCCCGGCAGCTTCGAGGGCTTCACCGAGCCGGTCGGCCACCGCGTGGTCATCTACGGCAACCGCACCGCCGAGGACCTGGGCCGGCTGATCACCCATGAACTCGCCCATTCCTTCCAGCACGCCATCCTGTACAAGAACCGGCCGGCGGGGCTGTTCGACTACAACCGGCCGCCGCTGTGGGTGCTGGAGGGGCACGCCGAGTTCATGACCGAATACTGGGACAGTTTCAGCCTCATGACCGTCATCGACGCCGTGGTCAACGACCGCATTCCCGAGATCCAGGAGGATGGCGACCTGGCCGCCCCCAGCGGCACCAACCGCACGCCCTACGACTTCGGCCACCTGATCTACGAGTTCATCCACGAGAAATTCGGCAAGAAGGGGGTCCGTGACCTGCTGCTGGCACAGCGGCGCCCGGGCCTGGTCAGCAAGCGCCGCTCCTTCCTGGACCAGTTCAACTACACGCCCAAGACCTTCAATTTCGAGTTCAAGAAGTACGCCCGCGACCGCTTCCGGGCCTTCTTCGGCCGGGAGAATCCCGAGGAATACAGCTTCGTCATCGGCCCCGACTTCCCCTTCGCCTACGCCTTCTCGCACCAGGTATCGCCCGGGGGCGAGCTGCTGGCCGTCCTGACCGTCAACTTCCGCTCCTACAAGATCGACGTCATCCTGGTCTCGCTCAAGGACGGCAAGGTGATCAAGAACGTCACGCCCGGCTACCACTCCACCTACGACGGCATCGAGTACAAGTTCGTCCCCGCCGACGGCCGTTCCTTCACCTGGGACCGCCGCGGCGAGAACATCGCCTTTTTCGCCCGCAAGGAGCTGGACACCTACCTGGTGGTGCTCGACGCCCTCAGCAACCGCAAGGTGAGCGAGTTCCGCCTGAGCGAGATCCAGAAGCCCAGCTCGCCTGTCTTCGATCCCAAAGAGGAACGGGTGCTCTTCACCGGCATCGAGGGCATCCGCGCCTTCCTCTATTCGCTGGATTTGAAGAGCGGGCGTGTGCGCCGCCTGACCGACGGCCGTACCTACGTCAAGTCGGTCGACATCGCCCATGACGGCGCCAAGGTCGTCTATTCGGCCAGCGCCGACGGTTTCGATCGTTTGTTCCTGGCCCCGCTGGAGAGCCCCGACCAGGCGCTGCAGCTGACCCGGGGGGGCTTCAACGACATCGCCCCCTCCTTCTCCCTGGACGACCGGACGGTCTATTACAGCTCCGATGAGCGCGGCGCCTTCAACATCTGCTCCCTGGACCTGGAATCCCGCGTGCTCCGCCGCCTGACCGACGCCCGCACCGGCAATTTCTTCCCGGTGGAGATCCCCGGAGACAAGGGCAAGCTGGTCATCTCCTCCTTCCACAAGGGCAGCTTCCTGCTGTTCAAGAAGGACGTCGAGCCGGCCCTGGCCCAGGGCGAGGTCGAGTTCGGCCCTCCGCGCTACGCCGCGACCGTGCTGCCCCAGGCCGGCGGCGACGTCGCGGCGGCCATGCCCGAGCGGCTGGAGGTCAAGAAGTACAAGCCCTTCGAGAAGCTGGTCGTCTCCTCGCTGCCGCCGGTCAACCTGGGCATCGACAGCGGCGGCGGCTTCTACGGCTCCTCCTACCTGAACGTCACCGACGTTCTCGGCGACCACAATTTCATCTTCTACCTGGCCTCCTATTACGGCTACCGCTCCTACCACTTGGCCTACCTGAACCAGCGCCGCCGCCTGCAGTTCTACACCCACCTGTTCTCCGAGAGCGACGCCTATTATTACCCGTATGTCAGCAACCTGTACCTCTCCCTGCGCAGCCGCATCGGCGGAGATTTCTCGCTGATCTATCCCTTCAGCCGCGCCACGCGCGGCGAGCTGACCCTGTCGGCCTACCACCAGGAGGAGGACTCCGACTTGTTTTATTACGGCTTCGAGCTGCCCTACGGCCAGTTCTTCAACGGCTTCGCCCTGCCGCTGCAGGCGGCACTGGTCAGCGAAACCACGCGCTTCGCCCAATACGGGCCCAACAGCGGCCACACCTTCCGCCTCAGCGCCGCCAAGTACTGGAAGCTCTTCTCCAAGTCGCTCGATGCCTACGCCCTGGAGGGGGACGCCCGCAAGTACGTACGCATCGACAACAACACCCTGCTGGCTTTCCGCCTGAGCGGCTTCTATTCCGGGGGCAAGAACGCCCTGCTGTTCTGGACCGGCGGCAACAACACCCTGCGCGCCGCCGATTTCCGCGGCGAGGTCGGAAACAAGGGGTTCTTCTTCAACGCCGAGATGCGCTTCCCGCTGGTCCATGCCGCCCTGACCCCCATCGGACTCATCGGCCCCCTGCGGGGCGTGTTCTTCTTCGACCTGGGCGGCATGTGGTTCCACGGCCAGCCGTTCCGGGTATTTGAGAAGGGCCGCTTCAAGATCCAGGACGCCCTTTCCTCGTACGGATACGGCATCGAGTTCTTCCTCTTCGGCTACCCCATGCACGTCGAGTGGGTCTGGCGCACCGACTTCACGCAGAAACGCTATGCCGGCGTCAACTTCTGGATCGGCTTTGATTTCTAGGGGAGCTCAGGGAAGAGTCAGGATAGAGTAGGAAAGGGGGAAAGCAGGACAATCGCCCTGGGAATCAATTCCATCTTTCTCACTCCGCCACTCTGCCACTCTACCTCTTTATCGCTTGGCCCCTCCACTTCTTTGGCTCCTGTCCCGGGCGGCGCCGTTGACTTTGGCCCGGAAAAATGAGAAAATCCCCGCTGGGAAGAGAACGCGATGCTGATCAACCACACGTCGAAGCAGGTGACAGCCAAGATCGTCTATTACGGCACCGGCCTGGGCGGCAAAACCACCAACCTGCAGTACATTTACTCGGTCACCAGCCCGCGCACCCGGGGGGAACTGGTGTGCATGGAGACCGAGATCGAGCGCACCCTGTTCTTCGACCTGCTGCCGATCAACGTCGGCCTGGTCAAGGGCTACGAGACGCGCTTCCAGCTCTACACCGTTCCCGGGCAGGTGTTCTACGATTCCACGCGCAAGCTGGTCCTGAAGGGGGCCGACGGCATCGTCTTCGTCGCCGATTCGCAGGAGCTGATGGACCAGGCCAACGGCGAGAGCCTCGAGAACCTGAAGGAGAACCTGGGGTTCTATGGGCACCGCATCGAGGACATCCCCATGGTCTTCCAGTACAACAAGCGCGACCTGAAAAACATCACTCCGGTCGAGAAGCTGAATGCGCACCTGAACCATCTCAACCGCCCCCATTTCGAGGCCGTGGCCCGCAACGGCCGCGGCGTGATTGAAACGCTGCGCGAGATCTCCTCCATGACCCTCAAGCGCGTCAAGGAATCGCTGGAGCATTCCACTCGCGCCCCCAAGAACGTCGCCGTGCAGTTCGCCATCGACCAGGGCCAGCGGCTGGTCAGGATGGAAGACCTGCCGGTCAAGAAGGTGAGCGTCGAGCAGCTGGAGGCCCGCGAGGCCGGCCAGGAAGTGATCCCGCCGCCCGTAACCGCCGCCCCGCCGCCCCGGCCGGCGCCGCAGCCGGCGGCCGCTCCCGCTGCGGCTGCGACGACCCGGTCGCTGACCGACCTGCTGGTCGGCATGGAAGACCCCTCGCGCATCACGCGCATTGAAAAGATCGCCGCCGGCAACGGCCGGCTGGCGGTGGAGGTCCGTGACGGCCAGGGCCGCTCCCTGCGCTCGCTCGACATCGCCCTGCGGCCCGAGACCAAGAAGGTCACCATCATCCTGGATGTCAAAAGCTAAGGCCGGCCTGGCGCTCGTTCTCCTTTTTCTGGCCGCCTGCTCCTCTTCCCGCCCCGCGCCCGGCACCGCCCCGGACCTGGCGCCGGTTTCGCTGCCCGAGGCCCGGGCCGAGGCCCTGTTCCTCAGCGGCAAGGCCGCGCTGGACAAGGGCGACATGGGCCGGGCCCGTGAAAGCTTCGACCGTTCCCTGGACGTGCTGCTCGCCGCCGGGGAGGCGAGCGCCGGGCGGGACGCCCTGCTGGCCGACTTGGCGCGGCGCATCGCCGACATCGAGCTGAATTACCTGAAGGACAAGAACGGCCCGGAAAACGGCGAGCACGAGGCCTTCCTCGACCAGGTGATCGCCACGCCGCTGTTCCCCCCCTCGGAAAAGGACGTCGACGACCTGCGCCAGAAGGTCGGCGAAGCGGCCGCCGTCCCCTACAGCCTGCCGGTGGTGGTCAATCCCCAGGTGGTTTCCTTTCTCAAGGCCTTTCAGAGCATCCGCCATGACGGCATCCAGCGCGCCCTCGACCGCATGGTCGAGTTCATCGGTCCCTTCAAGGAGATCTTCCGCGGCCACGGGCTGCCCGAGGACCTGGCCTACCTGCCCATCATCGAGAGCGGCTTCCGCGTCGACGCCACGTCGCGCGCGCGGGCGCGCGGCGCCTGGCAGTTCATGGCCGCCACGGCGCGCCTGTACGGGCTGCGCGTCGACTGGCAGGTCGACGAGCGCCTCGACCCCTTCAAGGCCGCCGACGCCGCCGCCCGCTTCCTCAAGCACCTGTACGGGGAATACAACGACTGGTATATCGCCCTGGCCTGCTACAACGGCGGCCCGCGCCGGGTGGAGCGCGCCATGCGCGCCCTGCAGACGGCCGACTTCTTCACCATCAACCGCAGCCGCCACATCCGCCGCGAGACCAAGAACTACGTGCCGGCCTTCCTGGCCTCGCTGATCATCGCCCGCTCGCCGCAGGAGTACGGCTTCAGCGTGAACGGCGGCGAGGAGGTCTTTGCCGGCAGCCGCTTCGTCGAGGTGCCCTCGCCGGTCTCGCTGCCGCGCGTCGCCGAGCGGCTGCAGCTGCCGCTGGCCGAGCTCAAGAAACTGAACCCCGAGCTGCTGCGCGATTTCACCCCCAGCAACGTCCCCACCTACCGGCTGCGCCTGCCGGGCGGCGCCGACGAGGCGCTCCTGGCCGGGCTGGAGCGCATCCCGGCCGACAAGGTCCCCCGCTTCAACACCTACCGCGTGCGCAGCGGCGACACCCTCTCGGCCATCGCCCGCCGCCACGGCACCAGCGTGCGCCGCATCCAGGAGGCCAACCGCCTGCGCGGGACCCTGATCCGCCCGGGCATGGTCCTGGTCATTCCCGGGAGAAGCTAGTGGTCAGCCGCATCCATTCGGCCGTGCTCAACGGCCTGGAGGTCGTGGCCACCGAGGTCGAGGTCGGCGTTTCGCGGGGCATCCCGGGCATCGTCATCGTCGGCCTCCCCGACAACGCCATCAGGGAGAGCCGCGAGCGCCTGAAGCTGGCCATCGGGCACCAGAACTTCGAGTACCCCCAGGCGAGCAAGATCGTGGTCAACCTCTCCCCGGCCGACGTGCGCAAGGAGGGCTCGGCCCTCGACCTGCCCATGGCCGTGGGCATCGTCAAGAACCGCTACCGGCTGGCGGGGCCGGCCTTCTCCGAGCTGCTGTTCTACGGCGAGCTGAGCCTGGAGGGCGAGCTGAACCCGGTCAAGGGGGTTCTGAACATCGCCCTGTTCGCCCGCCAGCACGGCTGGCGCGGCATCGTCATCCCCAAGGGCAACCTCGAGGAGGCGCGCTTTGTCGGCGGCATCGAGATCTATGCCCTGAGCAATCTGGCCGAGGTGGTCGAGCTGGCCGAGCACCCGGAGCGCTTCCAGCCGGCCCGCGGCAACGGCGAGCGCCCGGCGCCGCCTGCGGTCGAGAACGATTTCGCCGAGATCCGCGGCCAGTACCTGGCCAAGCGGGCCATGGAGATCGCCGCCGCCGGGGCGCACAACGTGCTGATGGTCGGCGCGCCCGGGTCGGGCAAGTCGATGATCGCCCGCGCCCTGCCCTCCATCCTGCCGGACATGAGCGACGACGAGGTGCTGGAAACCTCTCTCGTGTACAGCGCCGCCGGCCTGTTGGGCGAGCGGGGCGGCCTGGTGCGCCGCCGGCCTTTCCGGGCGCCGCACCACACCATCTCCGACGTCGGCATCAGCGGCGGCGGCAAGGTCCCGGTGCCCGGCGAGATCTCCCTGGCCCACAACGGCGTCCTGTTCCTCGACGAGCTTCCCTATTTCAAGAGGTCGGCCCTGGAAGTGCTGCGCCAGCCCTTGGAGGACGGGCAGATCACCGTCTCGCGCTCTCTGACCTCGGCCACCTTCCCGGCGCGCTTCATGCTCGTGGCGGCCATGAATCCCGGCCGGGACGCCTCGGCCTTCGGCGACGCGCCGGCAGCGCTGCGCCGCCGCCAGGGCTGCAAGCTGTCCAAGCCGCTGCTCGACCGCATCGACCTGCAGCTTGAGGTGAACAAGGTCAAGCTGGAGGAGATCACTGCGCCGGCCCTGGCCGAGGACTCGGCCGCCATCCGCGCCCGGGTGGCGCGGGCCCGCGAGAGGCAGACGCGGCGCTTCGCCGGGCTCAAGCGTCCGCTGTTCGCCAACGCCCAGATGCGCAACGCCGAGATCCGCCGCTTCTGTCCCCTGGACGGCGAGGGCGTCCAGCTGCTGGGCCGGGCGGTGGAGAAGTTCGACCTCAGCGCCCGCGGCTATTTCCGGGTGCTGAAGGTGGCGCGCACCATCGCCGACCTGGAGGGCGCGGAGGCGATCGCCCCGGCCCATCTGCAGGAGGCCCTGCAGTACCGCTCCCTGGACGCGAGCCGCTTGTGAGGAGCAACGGGCGATGAGACTGAAGGCGAGGCACGTGCTGCAGATGGCGGCGCTGGCCGCCGCCGCCGCGGCGCTGGGGTTGGGCGTAAACTTCCTACGCCGCGAGCCGCTGCCGCTGCTGCGCCCCCTGCCCAGGGTTGAAGCAGACATGCCGGCCATCGGCGAGGTCGACGCCGAGTTCGTCGAGCAGATACGCCTGGCTCCGGGCATCCTGCTGGTTGACGCGCGCTCGTCCGCAGCCTACCGCCTGGGCCGCCTTCCGGGCGCGCTCAGCCTGCCGCTGGCCGATTTTGCGGACGCCTACGCCATCCTGGAGCCGCGGCTGCGCCAGGCCGAATTGCTGATCCTCTATTGCAGCGACGCGACCTGCAGCGACTCGCCGGAGCTGGCCCGCCGGCTGTGGGGCAAGGGGCTGAAGAATCTCCTGCTCTTCCATGGCGGCATGAAGGAGTGGCTGGGGAGGGGGCATGCCGTGGAGAAGTAGCCTGCGCGGTTTTCTCTCCTCCTCCTGGCTGCAGGCCGCCTGCCGCCTGGCGCTGGGCGGGATCTTCCTCTACGCCAGCCTGGACAAGATCGCCCATCCGCGCCCCTTTGCCGAGATCATCGCCAACTACGCCATCCTGCCCGAATGGCTGGTCACGCTGCCGGCGCTCATCCTGCCCTGGCTGGAGCTGCTGGCCGGGCTGCTGCTGATCGCCGGGGTCTGGAGGCGCAGCGCCGCCGCCCTGCTGTCGCTGCTGCTGCTGGCCTTCATCCTGGCCCTGGGCGTCAACGCCGTGCGCGGCATCGACGTCAGCTGCGGCTGCTTCTCCACCTCGGCCGAGATCACGGAGAACGCCTGGGGTCTGATCCTGCGCGACCTGCTGATCCTGCTGCCCGGGCTGCTGATCGTCTTTTTCGGACGCGAGCGGGGAGACGGCGATTGAGAGAAGGAAAAGGCTGAAGGTAAAAGGGGGAGCAGGGAAACCCTGCGTCCATTCCCGCGGCTTGCTCAGGAAGGAAGGAATCGAAACAATTCTCTCGTGGGCTTTCTACCTTTGCCTTTTCCCTTTCATGCTCTTCCGGGCTACTTCTCAATGGTCATGTCGCGCTCGAGCTGCTCCGCCTCCTCGGCGGCCAGCATGGCGTCGTCCATGGAGATCTTGCGCGCCTTGACCAGCTCGATCAGGTGCTGGTCGAAGGTCTGCATGCCCAGGTCGCGGTTCTTGGCCATGTGGGAGAGGATCTCGCTGGTTTTCTCGGGGTTCTTGAGGCACATTTCGATGGTCTTGTTGGCCAGCATGATCTCGCAGGCCGGGATCAGGCCGCTCTTGTCGAGCGTGGGCAGGAGCTGCAGCGAGACGATGGCCACCAGGTTCTCCGACAGCCGCTGGCGCACGGAAGGATGGGCCTCGGCCGGGAAGTACCCCAGCAGGCGGTTCAGCGTGCGCAGCACGTCGGGGGTGTGGATCGAGGCCATGACCAGGTGGCCGGTCTCGGCGGCCTTCAGGCAGGTGTCGACCGTCTGGTGGTCGCGCAGCTCGCCCACCATCAGCACATCGGGGTCCTGGCGCATGGCGGCGCGCAGCGCCGCGGCAAAGGACTCGGTGTCGGGGCCGATCTCGCGCTGGGAGATGACCGCCAGGTTCTTCTCGAAGAGGTACTCGATCGGGTCTTCGATGGTGATGACGTGGACGCGGCGCTTCTGGTTGATGAAATTGATGATGGCCGCCAGGGTGGTCGACTTGCCGTTGCCGGTGGCGCCGGTGACCAGGATCAGCCCGCGCCGGAGCATGGCGATCTTTTCCAGGACCTTGGGCAGGTTGAGCTCCTGGAAGCTCCGCGGCTTGAAGGGGATCAGGCGCAGGATCGCGGCGTAGCGGCCGTTCTGGCGGTAGACGTTGACGCGGAAGCGGGCCACGCTGGCCAGGGCGAACGAGCCGTCGTAATCGCGGACCTCCTTCTTGAACTTTTCGGCGTCGGGATACTTGGCCAGCGTCTGGCCGATGGCCACCATGTCCTCCTCACTCAGCGGCGGGTGCTTCAGCGGAAACAGTTCGCCGTGGTGGCGGAGCAGCGGCGGCGATCCGACCTGGAAGTGGATGTCCGAAGCCCCCTTTTCGGCGGCGAATGTCAAGATTTGGCTCAAGTTGACGATCGGCATGGTTTCCTCCAGGGAACGGCCAGCGCCCGGGTCATGGCAAAATTGTAGATGAAACGTTTCGACAATTCAAGTGCAGCTGGTGCCGAAAAGAGCACGAGACGTCAGACGATGGGCATCAGGCGTTGGCAAAGCCTTGGGACGTGCACGAGATCGTGGACGCCCGGTATTCGCACGAGAACGAGCACGAAGTCTTGACGAAAGCCAAGACGCCTGCCAAAAGGATCCTGAAAGGGCCTTTTCCCTGGCACCTACTTGTGTCCAACGTCTGAGACTATTTCTTGTTCTTGAATCCCTGCAGGTCCCGGTCCACTTCGCGGCGGATGTCGCGCTCCTTGAGCTTCTGCTTTTTCTCGTACGCGCGCTTGCCGCGGGCCAGGGCGATCTCGACCTTGATCCGGCCCTTGTCGTTGAAGTACACCTGCAGCGGCACGATGCTGAAGCCGCGCTCGCGCACCTTCTGGTCCAGGCGGTGGATCTCGCGGCCGTGGAGCAGGAGCTTGCGCCGCCGCTCCGGCTCGTGGCCGAAGGGTCCGGCCTGCTCGTAGGGGCTGACGTGGCAGCGCACCAGGAAGGCCTCGCCGGCCTGGATCTCCACATAGGAGTCCTTCAGGCTGACGCGCCCGGCGCGGATGGACTTCACCTCGCTGCCGACCAGCGCGAGGCCGGCCTCGAAGCGGTCGAGGATCTCGTAGTCGTGAAAAGCCTTCTTATTCTGGGCGACTGTCTTCATGGACGATGACGACGACCTCCTCGATCTTGCGCCGGCCCATTTTCTTGGCCACCAGCAGCGTGTTCTTCACCTGCACGCGGGCGTTTTCCTGGGGCAGGCGGCCGTATTCGTACATGAACAGGCCCGACAGGGTGGTGTAGTCCTTGCGCTCGGGCAGCTCCAGCTCCAGCTCGGCGTTGACCTCCTCCACCGGCATGCCGCCCTTGACCAGGAAGACGCTGCCGCCCAGCCTGCGGATGCCGCGGGCGCTCACTTCCAGGTCGCCCAGGATGCCGCGCAGAATATCGCTGAGGGTGATGATGCCGATGGCCGCACCGTACTCGTCCAGCACCACGGCCAGGTTCAGGCGGTGCCTGCGGAACTCCTTGAGGATGGTGTTCAGCGACGAGTACTCGGAGACGAAGATCGGCCGGCTGGCGATCCGTTTCAGCACCAGGCCGTCGAAGTCCTCGCGCAGCATGGCCGCCAGCAGCAGGTGCGAATCGATGACGCCGGTGACATTGTCCAGCCTGCCCCGGTAGAGGGGGATCTTGGAGAATCCCTTCTCCAGGATGAGGCGCTTCAGCTCCTCGGGCCCGGCGCTCTCCGGCAGGGCCGCTATGGCCACGCGCGGGGTCATGATGGCCTTGATGTCCTTCTGCGAGATGTCGATGATCTCGTGCAGCATTTTCAGCGTCTCGGGGTTGTGCTGGAACAGCTGCGTCTCCATCGCCAGGAACTGCTTGATCTCCTCCAGGCTCAGCTCCTTGCGCCCCCAGGCCTTCGCCTCCTGGCGGCGGAAAAAGAGGGTGGGCAGCAGCGCCAGCCCCTTGACCAGCGGGGCGAAGAGAAAGGCGAAAAAGCGGATGGGGCGGGCGTAGAGGAAGGACAGTTTCTCGGCGTGGCGGTAGGCGTAGGACTTGGGGGTGATCTCGCCGAAGACCAGCAGCAGCAGGGTGGTCAGCAGGCTGGAGATGACCAGCAGCGTCCCTTCGTTGCCGCGGAAAAAGCGGGTCAGCAGATAGGCGGAGACCGAGGCGGCGGCCACGTTGGCCAGGTTGTTGCCCACCAGGATGGTGGAGAGGAATTCCTCGGGCTTCTCCAGCAGCCGGGCCAGCATCAGGGCCGGCTTGTCCTTCTTGCGGGCGCGGTGGGCCAGCTTGGCGCGGCTGATGGTGAGCACCGAGGTCTCGGCCGAGGAGAAGAAGGCGCTGGCCGCGATCAGCAGCAGGAAGAGCAGCAGGGGGAAGATCAGGCCGCCGTCCATCGCCGCCTCAGCTCCGCGGGGTAAGGTCGCGGGCGCTCATTTCTTGCCGTACAGCTGGTAGACGATCTTGTACAGCGAGATGCCGATGCAGTCGTTGATCAGCTGCACGTCGCGGTTCTCCTTCGGCACCTTCAGGATCTTGGGGGCGAAGTTGACCACACCCTTGACGCCCTGGGAAATGAGCCGGTCCATCGTCTCCTGGGCCGCCTCCTCGGGCACGGTCAGCAGGGCGATGCGCACGTCCGGGTTCTCCTTCAGGTAGGCCTCCAGCTGGCTCACGTGCAGCACGGGCTTCTTCTGCCCCGGCTTGCCCACTTCGCTGCCGACCAGCTCCGGCTTGATGTCGAAGAGGGCTGTGACCGTGATGTTGTGGTCCTTGAAGAGCTTGTAGTTCGAGAGGGCCTGGCCGATGCGGCCGGCGCCGATGATGATCACGCGGGCGCCTTGGTCGATGGAGAGGATCTTTTTCAGCTCGCGGAACAGCTTCTTGACCAGGTAGCCCTTTTTCTGCTTGCCGATGGAGATGCCCAGGTAGAAGAAATCCTGCCGCACCTGGTTGCAGGAAACGCCGGTGACCTCCTCCAGCTTCTTCGAGGAGATGTAGGAGTTC
This sequence comes from uncultured Clostridia bacterium, assembly GCA_964628035.1. Taxonomy (GTDB): domain Bacteria; phylum Acidobacteriota; class Aminicenantia; order UBA2199; family UBA2199; genus UBA2199. The sequence goes on from CAZVPI010000001.1 coordinate 681,431, forward strand.
TCGGGCAGGTTCAGCTTCAGCAGGGCCTCGTAATAAAAAAGGATGCGGCGGATCACCCGCAGGCTGATCTTTTTTTTCATGGATCCCCCGGTGATATAGTTTACGTTAAAATTAATAGTATAGGACCACGGGTCAAATGTCAATGGCGGCGGCCCGGGGAAAGGCCGGGCTCCGCCCCCTAGCGCTTCCCGGCGTGCGAGCCGCGCACGGCGGCCTCCACGTCGGCGGCCGCCTTGGGGATGGCCGGGCCCAGCACGCGCGCGCCGCGGGAGAGGACCAGCACGTCGTCCTCGATACGGATGCCCCCGAAGCCGCGCAGCTTCTCCACCCGCTCGTAGCGGACGAAGGCGGCGTGCTTCTTCTGGGCGCGCCACTGCTCGATCAGCTCGGGAATGAAATAGAGGCCGGGCTCGACCGTCAGCACGTGGCCGGGCTCCAGCTTCTTGGCCATGCGCAGGTAGGCCAGGCCGAACTGCTGGCTGCGCCTGACCTTGTCGTCGTAGCCCACCCAGGTCTCGCCCAGGTCCTCCATGTCGTGGACGTCGAGGCCCATCATGTGGCCGAGGCCGTGGGGGAAGAACAGGGCGTGGGCGCCGGCGGCGACGGCGTCGTCCGTGCCGCCCTTCATCAGGCCCATCTCCTTCAGGTGCTCCACCAGCACGGCGGCCGCCTTGAGGTGGACGCTGCGGTAGCTGACGCCGGGCCGGATCATGGCGATGGCCGTGCGCTGCATGTCCAGGACCGTCTCGTAGAGCGCCCTCTGCAGGGGGTTGAAGCGCCCGCCCACGGGAAGGGTGCGCGTGATGTCGCTGGCGTAGCCGCTTTCGCTCTCGGCCCCCGCATCGATGATCAGCAGGTCGCCCTCGCCCAGGCGGTTGCCGTGGAAATGGTTGTGCAGGGTCTCGCCGTGCTTGGAGACGATGGCCGGGAAGGCCAGCTGGCCGCCGCCGGCCAGGGCGATGCCCTCCATGAAGCCGGCGATCTCGCGCTCGTAGATTCCCGGCTGGGCCATGGCCATGGCCTCGCGGTACATGGCGGCGCTCACGGTCACGGCGGCCTCGATCTCGGCCACCTCCTCGGCGCTCTTGAGCGAGCGCTGGGCGATCACCGCCTTGGCGAACTCGGCCGAGGCGTAGTCCTTGACCGTCTCGGCGCCGATCCCCAGCAGCCGCTGCAGCCACAGCGCGTTCTCCGGGCGGTAGGGGGGGAGGAAATGGACGCGGCGGCCCTGGCGCACGGCCGCCTGCAGCACGCCGGCCAGATCGGCAAGCGGCCGCTGGTCGGGCACGCCGACTTTGGCCGCGCGGCTGCGCAGCGAAGGCTGCGGCCCCATCCAGATGATGTCCTCCATGTCGACGTCGTCGCCGAAGACCGTCTGCCGGCCCTCGTCCAGGTCGATGACCGCGGCCAGCCCCGGGTGGCTCAGGCCGAAGAAGTAAAGGAATGAGCTGTCCTGGCGGAAACGGTAGGTGTTGGCGGCGTAGTTCATCGGGCTCTCGCGGTTGCCCAGGAAGAGCAGCAGCCCCGACTTCACCCCCTTGAACAGTTTGGCCCGGCGTTGCACATAGGTTTTCTTGGCAAACATGGCGGCATCTCCTTCGCTGCCATGATAGCCCAGCGGGGGCGGCGAAATCAAGTGCACGGGGAATGCGGCGGCCGGCGCGCTTGTCGGCGCCGGGGAATGGGCCTATAATCTCCTGATCTTACGAGGAGGCTCCATGAAGAAGATGTGCATCTGGCTGTCGCTCCTGTTCCTGGGCGCCGCCGCCGCTCGCGCCGAGGCCGACGCCGCCCTGCTGCGCTTTCCCAATATCAACGGCGACCTGGTGGTCTTCGTCTACGCCGGCGACATCTGGTCGGTGCCCGCCTCCGGCGGCGAGGCCCGGCGCCTTACGTCCCATCCCGGCCTGGAGCTCTTTCCCAAGATCTCCCCCGACGGCCGCTGGATCGCCTTTTCGGCCGAGTACTCGGGGTCGCGCCAGGTGTGGGTCATGCCGGCCGAGGGCGGCACGCCGCGGCAGCTGACCTGGTACAACGACGTGGGCGTCATGCCCCCGCGCGGCGGCTATGACTACGTGATTCTTGACTGGACCCCCGACAGCGAGCGCATCCTGGTGCGCTGCAACCGCACCCCCTGGGGCGAGCGCATGGGCAAGTATTTCCTGGTGGCGCTCGCCGGCGGGCTGGAGACGCCGCTGGCCATCCCCGAGGCCGGGGGCGGCTCGTTCTCCCCTGACGGCAACAGCATCGTCTACACCCCGATCGAGCGCGAATTCCGCACCTGGAAACGCTACCGCGGCGGCCGCGCCCAGGACGTCTGGATCTATGACCTGAAGCGGAACGAATCGCGGCGCCTGACCGATTTCCCCGGCACCGACCAGCACCCTTCCTGGTGGGGGAACAAGGTCTACTTCGTCTCCGACCGCGACCTGACGCTGAACATCCACTCCTACGACCTGGCCGGCGGCCGCATCGAGCAGCTGACGCGGCACAAGGACTTCGACGTGCTGTGGCCTTCGGGGCGCAACGGCCAGCTGGCATACGAATGCGGCGGCCGCCTGCACGTCCTCGACCTGGCCTCGGGCGAGTCGCGGCGCCTGCAGGTCAGACTGAACTTCGACCGTCCCGGCGTGCTGCCGTATGTCAAGAATGTCGCCGAGTTCATCAGCAGCTACGACATCTCCCCCAGCGGCAAGCGGGCGGTGTTCGAGGCCCGCGGCGACCTGTTCACCGTGCCGGAGAAAGAGGGGCGCACGCTCAACCTGACGCGCAGCCAGGGAGTGCGCGAGATGTTTCCCGCCTGGTCGCCCGACGGCCGCTTGATCGCCTATTACTCGGACGCCAGCGGCGAATACGAGGTCTACCTGGCCGACGGCGGCGGCGCCGGCGCGCCGCGGCAGCTCACCCGCGGCAGCCGCGTCTGGCGCTTCCCGCCCAAGTGGTCGCCCGATTCACGCTGGCTGCTCTTCGCGGACCGCGACCAGGCGCTGCAGCTCCTCGACGCGGCCTCGGGCGCGGTCACCGTGGTCGACCGGGCGCGGCGCCACGACCTGACCGACTACGGCTGGTCTCCCGATTCGTGCTGGGTCGTCTACGCCAAGGACGGCGACAGCGGCCAGGACGCCGTCTGGGTCTACAGCCTGGACCAGAAGCGCAGCTTCCAGCTGACCGACGCCGCCTACGACGACGCCTCGCCGGTCTTCTCGCGCGACGGCCGCTACATCTTTTTCCTCTCCAACCGCGACTTCAACCTGGTCTTTTCCGACTTCGAGTTCGATTACCTGTACCACCGGGCCACGCGCGTCTACGCCCTGGCCCTGACCCGCGACACGCCGCCGCTGTTCCCGGAGAAGAACGATGTGGAGGCGGCGGGGGCCGCCCGCGAGGGGAAGAAGCCGGCGGCCAAGGCCGGCACGCCGGTCGTGCGCATCGACGTGGAGGGCGGCAACGGCCGCGTCACCGCCTTTCCGCTCCAGAGCGGCGACTACGCCGCCGTGCGCGCCGTCGACGGCGGCATCCTGTATTTCCAGGACGGCGCCCTGCGCCAGTTCAAGATCGAGGACGGCAAGGACAGCCCCGTCATCGAGGGCATCGACTCAGCGGTGCTAGCCGCCGGCGGCGAGAAGGTCCTGTACCAGGCGCGCGGCCAGTTCGGCATCGTGGGCCTGGGCCCCGGGCAGAAAGCCGGGGACGGCGCCCTCGACCTGTCGCGGCTGCAGATGAGGATCGACCCCGTGCGCGAGTGGCGGCAGATCTTCCACGACGGCTGGCGCATCTTCCGCGACTGGTTCTACCAGAAGAGCCTGCACGGCGTCGACTGGGTGGCGATCCGCGAGAAGTACGCCGCGCTGCTGCCCGCGCTGGCCCACCGCGCCGATCTCGATTTCCTGTTCGGCGAGATGGTCGGCGAGGTCAACGCCGGCCACACCTACGTCAACTGGGGCGACTTCCCGCGCCCGGCGCGGGTCGACACCGGCCTGCTGGGGGCCGAGCTGCGGGCCGACGAGAGGGCGGGGCGCTACGTGATCGCCAAGATCTATCCCGGCGAAAACTGGAACGAGGGCACGCGTTCGCCCCTGACCGAGCAGGGGGTGGACGTGCGCCCCGGCGACTTTCTCGTCGCCATCGACGGCTCGCCGGTCACCCTGCAGGACAACCCCTACCGCTTCCTGGAGAACACCGTCGGCCGGCGCGTCTCGCTGCAGGTGAGCTCGCGGCCCGACGGCGCCGACGCGCGCGAGGTCTGGATCCAGCCCGTCAAGAGCGAGCTCGGCCTGATGTATCTCGACTGGGTGCGCTCGCGGCGGGACATGGTCGACCGCCTATCGGGGGGACGCATCGGCTACATCCACGTGCCCGACACCGCCCGCGACGGCAACCGCGAACTGTTCAAGGGGCTGTACGCCTTTCGCCACAAGGAGGCGCTGATCCTCGACGCCCGCTACAACGGCGGCGGCTTCATCCCGGTGGTCATGGCCGAGCTGCTGGCGCGCAAGACCCTGAACTACTGGGCGCGGCGCGGGCTGGAGATGAACCCCGACCCGGGCGTGTCCCACGACGGACCCAAGGCCATGCTGATCAACGGCTATTCCTCCTCGGGCGGCGACGCCCTGCCCTACTATTTCCGCAAGAAAAAGCTGGGGCCGCTCATCGGCACCCGCACCTGGGGCGGGCTGATCGGCCTGTCGGGCAACCCCGACTTCGTCGACGGCGGCTCGCTCAACGTCCCCACCTTCGGTTTCGTCGACGAGGAGGGGCGCTGGGCCGTGGAAGGGCAGGGTGTGGCCCCCGACGTCGAGGTGATCGACCTGGCCGAGCGCGTGGCCGCCGGCGGCGACCCGAGCGTGGAGAAGGCCGTGGAGCTGCTCCTGGAGGAGCTGCGGCGGCGGGCCCCGAAAAAACCGGCCGTGCCCGCCGCGCCCGACCGCTCCGGCTGGATCGAGTCCGGCCGGGGCTGAAACCCGGGCGTCCCGTTTTTGTCCGCGATGGTTGACACGGGGACGGAAATGGGCGAAAATGACCCCTGGGCCATGCCAGCCTTGCACAAATCAAATCCCCGATGGTGAAAATGGAAAAGAAAGTGTATTCGGTCATCGCGGGCACGGGGTCGCACATCCCCGAGCGGCGCGTGTTGAACGGCGATTTCCTGGGCCGGACGTTTTTCGACGCCAATGGCGAGAAGCTGAAGAAAAGCAACCAGGAGACGATCGACAAGCTCGCCGAGATCACCGGCATCCGCGAGCGGCGCTACGCCGAGGACGGCCAGCTGGCCTCCGATCTCGCCCACCTGGCCGCCGCCGACGCCCTGGGCTCGTCGGGGATCGACAAGGAATCGCTGGACTACCTCATCGTGGCCCACAACTTCGGCGACGTGCGCCAGGGAAATGTCCGTTCCGATTTCGTCCCATCGCTGGCCTCGCGGGTCAAGCACAAGCTGAAGATCGCCAATCCCAGGACCGTGGCCTACGACCTGCCCTTCGGCTGCCCGGGCTGGCTGCAGGGGGTGATCCAGGCCGACTACTACCTGCGCTCCGGCGACGCCCGGCGGGCGCTGGTCATCGGCGCCGAGACCCTCTCGCGCATCTACGACCCCAGCGACCGCGACAGCATGATCTACGCCGACGGCGCCGGCGCCGTCCTCCTCGAGGCCCGGCAGAGCGATGCGCCGGTGGGCATCCTGGCCCACGCCGCGCGCACCGACGCCATCGAACACGCCTACATGCTGTGGATGGGACCGTCCTACGACCCCGGCCACGCCGGCGACGAGCTGTACCTGAAGATGGACGGCCACAAGCTCTACGAGTACGCCCTGAAGACGGTGCCGCTGGTGGCCAAGGAGTGCGTGGAGAAGGCCGGGCTGGCCATTGCCGACATCCGCAAGGTCCTGATCCACCAGGCCAACGAGAAGATGGACGAGGCCATCCTCAAGCGCCTGTACAAGATCTGCGGCGGCGAGTACAGGCCCGAGATCATGCCCATGATCATCTCCTGGCTGGGCAACAGCTCGGTGGCCACCGTGCCCACCCTCCTCGACCTGCTGCTCAAGGGCCGGCTTCCGGGCCATGCCGTCGCCTCCGGCGACGCCATCGTCCTGACCTCGGTGGGCGCCGGCATGAACATCAACGCCGCCGTGTACCGCCTGCCCTGAGGGGTTGACAAGCGCCTTCCTTTGTTCCAGAATGGCGTCATCCCGGGCGCAAGCCGGCGGAGTTTGCGGAACAAAAAAGAACAAGGAGAAATCAACCATGGGAACCAAGGGAAAGGCGATCGTGGGCGTCAACGTCGATGAGCTGCTCAAGATGCTGAACAAGGCCTATGCCGACGAGTGGCTGGCCTACTACCAATACTGGGTCGGGGCCAAGGTGGCCGTCGGCCGCATGCGCGGCATCGTCGCCGGCGAGCTCGAGGAGCACGCCGGCGAGGAGCTGAAGCACGCCGTCATGCTGACCGAGCGCATCATCACCCTGGGCGGCACGCCGCTGCTGACCCCCCAGGACCTGCTCAAGGAATCGGGCTGCGGCTACGACGCCCCCAGCAACCCCGACACCCGGAAGCTGGTGGAGCAGAACATCAAGGGCGAGCAGTGCGCCATCATGACCTACAAGAAGATCCTCGATTTCGTCGAAGGCAAGGACCCCGTCACCTATCACATCATCCTGGAGATCCTCGAGGACGAGATCGAGCACGAGGAGGACCTGGAGGCGCTGCTGGCCGACATGGCCGTCCCGGCCAAGTAGGCATCCCTTCCGCTTGCCGCGCCGGCCGCGGGAGCGGGTGGCTAGGGCGGGGATGCCGATGACGCGCGCCCTGCGCCGGGCCCTGGCCGAGCCCCATCCTTTCGCCTCGGCGGTTTCCACTCCGCTGCTGTACGGGCTGGGCACCGGTCTGTTCATCTTCCTTTTCTTTTCCCTGTTCCAGCCCCTCGGCTTCTCGCTCCTGCCCGTCCTGCCCCGACGCTTCCTCTTTGCCGGCTACGGCCTGATCACCGCCCTGGCCATCGCCGCCAACGGCCTGCTGCTGCCGCGGCTGCTGCCGCGCCTCTTCCGCGAGGAGCGCTGGACCCTGGGTCGCCAGCTGCTGTGGATGTCCTGGGTCACCCTGACCGTCGCCCTGGGCGCCTATGCCTGGTCCGGGGCGGTGTGCGGCCGCTTCGGCCTGCCGGACGGCTGGGTGCAGCCGCGGACCATCGTGCTCGATACCTTCCTGATCGCTCTCATCCCCGTCACCGTCATCTCCCTGGCCAACGCCTCCCGGCTGCGGCGGCGCAGCGCCGTTGCCGTCGTGGAGGCCAACCGCCTCCTGGAGGGTCCTGCGGCTGTCTCCGCCGCCGTGCGCGTGGAGATCGTGGCCGAGAACGGCAGTGATTGGCTGCGCCTGCCCCTGGACGAACTGCTCGCCGTCCAGTCCGAGGAGAATTATGTCCGCGTCCATGTCGTTGCCGGCAGCACGGCGCCGGCGCTGCTGCGCAGCAGCCTGGACCGGGTGGAAAGGCAGCTCCGTCCCCGTCACCCCCACCTGTTCCGCTGCCACCGCGCCTGGATCGTCAACCTCTCGCGCATCGCCCGCGTCGAGGGCAACGCCCAGGGGCTGAAACTCTCCCTCTCGGGAGGCAACGTCGTCGTGCCGGTGGCCAGGCGCGCCATCGGCGAATTCCGCCGCGCCCTGGCCGGTCGCTAGACACCCGCTTACCTTGCCCCTCGTCACAAGGGCTTGCCCTCCGTCCCAAGACCCCTTTACAGCCCTGATGTCCATGGTAGGCTGGAGGCGAGGAGGAATCCATGAATCCCATTTCCGGCAAGCGCTCGTTTGTCAGGCTCGCGGCCTGGGCCGCGATGCTGGCCGTTTCCGACCTGCCCGACATCCTGATCACCCGCCTGGGAGCGGAGCCGCCGTCCTGGCTGCCCTGGGGCAAGGCCGCCTTCCTGGCGGCGTTCCTGGGCCTGGCCCTGCTCGTGCGCGGCATGCGCCCGCTCCGGCAGTACGCCCTGGCGCTGCTCACCCTGTTCCTGGCACTGGGACTGACGGGGCTGGCGCGCTGGAGCCAATGGTTCCAGGCCCGCTTCAACGCCCCCGGCACCCCGTATTTCAAGGGCTTCGCGGCGCTGATGGTCCTGGACATCCTGGTCGCCCTGGCGGTGCTGGCCGTCCTCTGGCTCATGAAGGGCGACCGCCGCGCCTTCTTCCTGGCCCGGGGCGACCTGCGGGCGCCGGTCGAGCCGATTCCCTGGCTGGGGATCAGGAAGGGGGAATCCTGGCGGGCCTTCGCCTGGATCTTCGGCGGCATCGCCGCCCTGGCCGTTGCCGTGCCGACGTTCCTCGCCGCCAGGCCTTCGGGTGCGACCCTGCTGCGCGCCCTGCCCATGTTGCCCGCCGCCGCGGGGTTGGCCGCGGTCAACGCCTTCACCGAGGAGGCCTATTTCCGCTGCAGCCTTCTGTCGACCCTGCACGAGGTCATCGGCCGCGGCCACACGCTGGCGCTCATCCTGGTCTTCTTCGGCCTGAGCCACTGGCTGCACGGCTCGCCCTCCGGCGTCGTCGGCTTCGCCATGACCGGCTTCCTGGCCTGGATCATGGCCCGCGCCATGCTGGACACCCGCGGCCTGCTCGCCCCCTGGATCATCCACTTCCTCCCCGACGTGGTGGTTTTCTTCTCCTACGCGTTGGCGTATGTCCGAGCATGAAGGATGTTTCGTAATTCGTGATTCGTAATTCGCTGGGAAACAGCGAGAGAACGAGCTCTGGCCTTGTCGAATGGGGAATGTCACGAAGTGGAACGGCAATGGATCGGGGTTTTCCTTTTCGAAGCACGAATTACGGATTACGCATCACGGATGCCGGCTATATCAGGCGTTGTCCGAAAGTATGTATTCCTTTCTCTCAAAGATGAACACGGCAATATAAAGGAAGAGCGCGCCGGCGGCCAGCAGGGTGAGGACCGACTGCAGCGGTGGCGAGGGCTGCAGCTGGAAGGCCAGGATGGATTCCTGGCGCGGCGGGATGGGCAGCAACGACTTGACCCAGTGGGCGATGGTGAACTTCTGGGTGACGCCCGGGAAGAACTGCACCACGCTCTCCCAGCCGAACACGAAGAAAAGGCCGAGCAGGATCGACTTGCGCATGAAGGCGCCCAGGGCGGTGAACAGGGCGCCGTAGCAGGCCAGGGCCAGCAGCGCAACGCCCAGGAAGATGCCCAACTGCCCCCAGGCCTGCGGATCGCCCAGGCGGTGCAGGGCGCCGGCCAGGAAACTGAGCAGGAAACCGCCGCCGACGAGCAGGGCGGTGACCAGCAGTGCGGCCAAAAACTTGCCCAGCAGCACGGCGCGGCGGCGCACCGGCACGGTGGTCAGGTAAACCAGCGTCTTGCCCTCCAGCTCCTCGTTGACGACCGAGGAGCCGAAGAAGAGGGCCAGCAGCGGGATCAGCAGCTGGAAGTAGAGGGAGAGGAGGAGGTGGCTGAAGAAGCCGTCGATCTCGCCGGGTTCCAGCACGCGCACCAGCAGCGTCAGCAGCAGCGGCGCCAATGCCAGCAGGATGAAGACGCGGGTGCGCTTGGCGCGCAGGCCGGAGCGGAAGAAACTGGCGAAGAGGACGCGCAGGGCTTGGAGGTCGTTCATGGTCACGTCCCGATCAGGTAGTCGAAGACCGCCTGCAGGTTGTCGTCGGGCGAGGTGATTTCCTGGACGTCCAGGCTCTCCACGGCGATGAGGTCCATCAGGGCGGCGAAGAACTGGTCGCGCTGGCCGGTTTGGACGGTCAGCCCGCCGCCGTCGGCGGCGAACTCGACGCTGCGCACGAATTCGCCGGGCAACAGGCGGCCGGCCAGCTCGCGCGGCCGCGGGCAGCGGATGGAGACCTGGTGCGGATGGCTGTCGATCAGGCCGCGGATGCGGTGGATGTCGCCGCGGGCGAAGATTTTGCCCTGGTGGATGAGGACGATCTCGCTGGTCATGGCCTCGATCTCGGGCAGGATGTGCGAGGAGACGATCACCGTGCGGCCCTGGCGGCCGTATTCCTTGATCAGGCGGATGATCTGGATGCGCCACAGGGGGTCGACGCCGCGCAGCGGCTCGTCGAGCAGCAGCACCTCGGGCTCGTGCAGGATGCTCGCCGCCAGGCGCAGGCGCTGGCGCATGCCGAAGCTGTAGCCGCGGATCGGCCGCTCCCGGCTTTCCAGCAGGCCGACGGTGGCCAGCGCCTTCTCCGTCCTGGCCGCCGCCGCCGCTCCGGCGAAGCCGTGCAGGCGGGCCAGCAGGCCCAGGAAGCCGGCGCCGCTCATCTCCATGTAGGCGCTGTCGTGCTCGGGGCAGAAGCCGACGCGCCGGAACAGGCGGGGGTTGCCGAAGGCCGCCTCGCCAAGGAGGCGCAGCGTGCCGATCTTGGGCTTGAGCTGGCCGGCGGCGATCTTCAGGAAGGTCGACTTGCCGGCGCCGTTGGGCCCGAGCAGGCCGGTGACGCCGTTGCCGATCTCCAGGTTGATGTCGCTGATGCCCAGGATGTTGCCGTACCACTTGCTGAGCTTCTCGGCCTGGAGGACGGGGGTCATGCCTCCTCCTCGGCCCGGCGGATGCGCCAGCACAGCAGCCAGTAGCTCAAGGCGGAGAGGACCAGCGGCAGCAGCAGCGACAGCCAGGCGGGAAAGCGGTAGGCCGGCTTGACCGCGAAGAGGAAGCTCCCCAGCTGGCTGATGTTGCCCGGGATCGAGAAGAGGAAGAAATAGTCGCTCTTGAAGATGCTCTTCAGGATCACGGCCAGGTTGTTGGAGAAGAGATAGACCAGGAAGATGGTGATCTGCACGAACTTGGTGTTGGGGCTCAGGCTGGACAGGGCCAGCGTCAGCAGGGCCAGGCAGCCGGCCACGACCAGCGGCATGGCCAGGACGGCCAGCAGCAGCAGGGGCGACACGGCCAGGCTGCCGGTGAAGAGCATCTTGAACAGCAGCAGCAGGACGCCGGGCAGCAGCGTGAAGGCCAGCAGATAGAACAGCAGGACGCCGAGCTTGCCCCGCAGGTAGTCGCAACGGGAAAGGGGGCGGGAGAAGTAGAGGGGAAAGGCCTTGAAGCGCAGGTCGGCCGAGACCAGTTCGGCGCCGGCGAAGGCGCAGAGCACGAACAGCATGAAGACGAGGAAGCCGTTGGCGTAGAAGGTCTTGAACAGCTCGGCGTCGCTGCGCAGCATGCGCACCAGCTCGCCGAGGATCTTCAGCTCCGGCTTGGTGGAGGCGTAGACCGCGACCAGGAAGACGAAGAACGAGGAGGCGGACAGGGAGAACACCAGCTTGGAGAATTTCTTGCGGAAGACCGTGCGGATGCCCTGGCGGGCGATCGGCCGCCAGCGCCGGCCGCCCTCGGCCAGCTCGCCCTCCCAGCGGCGGTAGCCCTTTTCCCTAATTTCCATGGTGGTTGCGAATGACGTCCATGAAGGCGTCCTCCAGCGAGGTGCGGCTCTGGCGGAAATGGCGGATCTGCGCCCCCGTCTCCCGGGCCAGGCGGAACAGGGCCGCCGGCTCGGCGTCGGCCGGCAGGGTGACGTGCAGCAGCGCCTGGTCCCGCTCCTCGAGACGCCACTGCCGCTGGCGCAGGGCGGCGGCGAACGCCGCCGTGTCTCCGACCGCCTTGATCTCGAACACGTGGCGCTGGTCCTTTTTCAGGTCGGCGATGACCCCCTCGGCGGCGACGCGCCCCCCGTTCATGATGACCACCTGGCGGCAGGCGCTCTCGATGTCGGGCAGCAGGTGCGAGGAGAGGATGATGTTCATGCTGCCCTTGGCTGCGATGTCGCGGATGAGCTCCAGCATGTCCTTGCGGCCGGCGGGGTCCATGCCCGAGGTGGGCTCGTCGAGCAGCAGCAGCCGCGGGTCATGGACCAGGGCCTGGGCCAGCTTCAGGCGCTGCTTCATGCCGGTGGAATAGGTCTCGACCTGGCGGTAGCGCGATTCCTCCAGCCCCACGTAGTAGAGGACGTCGTGGGCGCGCTTCATGGCCTCTTGGCGAGGCATGCCGCTCAGCTCGCCCAGGTAGGCGGTGAGGGAAACGGCGTCCATTCCCGGCACCAGGCAGTCGCTCTCGGGCATGTAGCCGACGGCGCGGCGCAGCGCCCGGCTGCGCGCGCCCAAAGGCTGGCCCATGACCTTCCCGCCGCCGGCGGCTGGGCGCAGGAAACCGAGCAGCAGCTTCATCAGCGTCGTCTTGCCGGCGCCGTTGGGGCCGAGCAGGCCGAACACGCCCGGCGGCAGCGACAGCGACACGTCGCGGATGGCCTCGACGGCGCCGTAGCGGAACGACACGTTTTCCAGGCGGATGATGGTTTCCATGGACGTACATTCGCTATACGTGCGGCCGGCGGCGAAAGTTCCGACGCGGCGGCCGGCGGCGGAACCGTTTTCTTTTTTTTTTTCGTTATGCTAGTATAGGGCGCCGACGGCAGGCTTGCCGCCTGACCGCGCCAAGGAGTGCAAACATGAAAAAACTGTGGTTGGCGTTACCCCTGATCCTGGTCCTGTTGCTGCTGGCCCCGGCCTGCAAGAAGAAGGCCGGCGCGCCGGCTGGCGGCGATGACCTTCTGGCCATGCTCCCCGAGGGTCCGGTCATGGTCATGGCCTTCGATTTCCAGCGCTTCGCGACCTTGAGCTTTTTCGACAAGGCGTTGAAGGAGAACTTCCAGAAGGGCGCCCGGGCCCAGGCCGGGGCGGCCTTCAAGGACTACCAGGATTTCGTGCAACAGACCGGCATCGACCTGCAGAAGGATGTCCATGCGGTGGTCGCGGCCGTCTACGGGAGCTTCGAGGACAAGAATCCCGACGCCCTCGGCGTGGTCAGCCTGACCTATGACGAGGCCAAGCTGCTGGCCGCCCTGCGCAAGCAGGGGGGCATCGCCGCCGAGGAGTCCTACGGCGGCCTCACCCTCTACGCCCTCAAGGGCGACGACAAGGGCAGGGAAATGCGCCTGGCCTTCCTGAACAAGAACTGCATCCTGGCCGGCTCGGCCGGGCCGCTGAAAAGGGCCGTTGATCTGGCGGCCAAGAAGGGCAAAAGCGTGCTGAAGAGCCCGGAGATGATGAAGTACGTCAACCAGGTGGACAAGAAGAACATGTTCTGGCTGGCCCTGGCGGCCATCCCCGGCAAGGCCAAGCAAGCCCCGGCCGGGGGCATGATGCCCATCGACCTGAGCAAGGCCGAGGCCTTCACCGCCGTCGCCGACTTCAAGGACAAGGTGCTGTCGGGCGAATTGCGCCTGATCTCGCCCAACGAGGCGGGCAACAAGCAGATCGCCGACATGCTCAACGGCCTGAAGGCCATGGCCGCCATGGGCGCCGCCAAGGAGCCCGAGCTGGGGCAGCTGCTCAACGGCCTGCAGCTGGACTCGACGGCCGACCACGTCAGGCTGACCTTCCGCCTGCCCGAGGACCTGCTCAACAAGCTGGGCGAGAAGGCCAAGTCCAAGGCCCAGGGCATGATGGCGCCGGCCATGCCGGGGGCGGCCGAGCCGTCCTACGAGTAAGCGCGGCTGCTCCTGAGCGGAGGCGCCGCCGCGCCGCCGGGAGGCTCCTGCCATGAACTGGATCCTCGCCCTGCCCGCGTTATTCCTGCTGCTGGCGGCGGCGGCCTTCGCCGCCGGCCGCAGCCCCCGCGGCCTGCCGCGCCAGGCGCTGCCCCAGCTGCTGCTGCTGCTGCTGCTCAGCGCCGCCATCGCGCTGTTCGCCGCCGGCTGGCTGGCCCACCTGCCCTCGGCGCCGAGGGTCCTCTTCTTTCTCTGGCTGCTGTTCTGGTTCTTCGTGGTGGTGCTGGCCGTCAGGGTGTTGGCCTTTCTCGTTTTTGACTTCCTGGTGCTGCAGCGCCAGGGCGTCCACTATCCCAAGCTGATCAAGGACGTGGCCGTCTTCCTGCTCTTCGTCGTCGGCGTGCTGCTGATCCTCAAGTACTACCTCGGCCTGCGCGTGTCCGGCCTGCTGGCCTCGACGGCGGTGCTGACGGTGGTGGTCGGCTTCGCCCTGCAGGATGTGCTGGGCAACCTCTTCTCGGGCATCGTCCTCAACTTCGAGGATTCTTTCAAGATCGGCGACTGGGTGCGCATCGGCGAGCGCGAGGGCCGGGTGGAGCAGTTCGGCTGGCGCTCGTTCAAGGTGCGCACCATCGACCGCGAGCTGATCGTCCTGCCCAACCAGGCGGCTTCCAAGGCCGAGGTGCTGATCTATGGCTCCGGGGGCCAGCCGGTGGCCCTGCGCGTGAGCTTCGGCGCCGGCTACGGCGACAGCCCCGACCGCGTGGAAGCGGCCGTCCTCTCGGCCCTGCGCGACCTGCCCGGCGTGCGCGCCGAGCCGCCGCCGCTGGTGCAGCTGACCGGTTTCGGCGATTTTTCCATGAACTACGAAGCCAAGTTCTGGATCGACGACTATGAGCGCCACCGGCGCATCGCCTCCGCCGCCCGGCGGCGCATCTGGTACGCCTTCCGCCGCCAGGGCATCGAGATCCCCTTCCCCAAGCGTGACGTCTACCTGAAGCAGGAGCGGAGCGAGGAGCTTTCCCCCGAGCAGGTCGCCGCGGCCCTGCGCGGCAACGACGTGCTGGCGGTGCTGCCCGCCGCCGATCTGCAGGCCCTTCTCGAGTCGGCGCGGCAGCGGGTGTTCGGCGCCGGCGAAACGGTCCTCCATGAGGGCGAGGCGGGCGACCAGTTCTTCCACATCTACTCGGGGGCGATGGAGGTGCGCAAGAACGGCCGCTTCGTCGCCCGCCTGGGCCCCGGCGATTTCTTCGGCGAGATCGCGCTGGTCACGGGCGACAAGACGAACGCCGCGGTGGCGGCCGAGCGCGAGAGCATCGTGCTGATCGTCCCCTCCTCGCGCTTCCGCCAGGTGGTCGACATGAACGAGGCCATGGCCCGCAAACTGGCCGAGGTGATCACCCGCCGCCAGGCGGAGACGCGCGCCGTCGGCGAGAAGGGCCGCGCCGCCGCCCCGGCCGCCGCCGCCCGGGAATCCGAGACCCTGCTGAAGCGCATCCTGAAGTACTTCGGCGCCAGGGCGTAGGCCGCGGCTATCTGCCGGCCGCGCGGCGGCGCTGCAGCGAGTACACCCCCGAAAGCGCCTGCAGCCGCGAGGTGATCTCCTGCAGCTGGAACAGGTCGCGCACCTCGAAGACCAGGGTGACGCGGGCGACCGCCTGGCTGGCCGGTTCCATCTCGATCTTCTTGATGTTGGAGTCGCCGGCGGCGATGGCGCCGGTGATGGTGCTGAGCATGCCCGGCTTGTCCTCGGCCAGCAGCTGCAGCTTCACCGGATAGGTGTAGTCCGGGGCGTCGTTCCAGCTGACCCGTTTCAGCCGCGAGGGCATCTCGCTGTTCACGTTGGGGCAGCTCCTGCGGTGCACCACCAGGCCGCGGTTCTTGGTGAGGTAGCCGACGATCTCCTCGCCCTTGATGGGATGGCAGCACTTGGCGAACGTGAAGTCGATGTCGCCCTGGCCCTCGACGCGGACCAGCTTGTGGCGCTCGCCGCGGCGCGGCGCCGGCCGGCGCGGCGCCGGCAGGGTCACGGCGCCCACCTCGGGGAACAGGCTCTTCAGCGCCTGGCGGTCCAGCGACCGGCGGCCGCCGCCCACGTCGCGCAGGAAGGTGTCCAGGTCGTCGTAGCGCAGCGCCTGCAGCCGGCGGGCGATGTCGGGGTCGTCGAAGGAGAGGCGGTGGCGGCGGCCGTATGCGCGCAGCACCTTGCCCCACAAGCGGCGCCCGCGCTCGAGGTCGCCGGCCGACTCCTCCTTCTGCAGCCAGGCCATGATGCGCTTCTTGGCCCGGGGGCTGGCGGCGAAGCGCAGCCAGTCGGCGCTGGGGCGGGCGTCCTGCTGGGTGACGATCTCCACCACATCGCCCGAGTTCAGCCGCGTACGCAGCGGCACCAGCTTCTCGTTGACGACGGCGCTCTTGCAGTGGTCGCCGATCTCCGAGTGGATGGCGTAGGCGAAGTCGATGGGCGTGGAACCGGCCTTGAGGTTGACGACCTTGCCCTTGGGGGTGAAGACATAGATTTCGTTGGGGGTGAGGTCGCGCTTGACCAGGCTGAGGAACTCCTTGGGGTCGGGGTTGGTCTTGTGCATCTCGATCATCTCGCGGAACCACTCCAGACGGTGGTCGTTCTCCAGGAAGGCCAGCCCCTCCTTGTATTTCCAGTGGGCGGCGATCCCCTCCTCGGCGTTGCGGTGCATCTCCTGGGTGCGGATCTGGATCTCGAACTTGACGCCCTCGCGGGTGATGATCGTGGTGTGGATCGACTGGTAGAAGTTGCTCTTGGGATTGGTGATGAAGTCGCGCCAGCGGCTGGGGATGTGCACCCACTGCTGGTGGATGGCGCCCATGATCACGTAGCAGTTGGCCACGGTGTCGGTGATCACGCGCAGCGCCAGCAGGTCGTAGACGTTTTCCAGCTCGATGTTCTGCTTCTGCAGCTTGCGGAAGATGGAGATCTCGCGCTTGATGCGGTACTGGATCTCGGCCTCGATCTTGAGCTCCCGCAGCAGGGCCAGGATCTTTTTCTTCAGGCCTTCCACCTGCTGCAGCGCCCACTCGGTCCGGCCGCCGACCTCGGCCTTGATGCGCTGGTAGTCCTCGGGATACAGGTACATGAACGACAGGTCTTCCAGCTCGTCGCGCACCTTGCCCATGCCCAAGCGATAGGCGATGGGGGCGTAGATCTCCAGCGTCTCGCGGGCGATCTTGACCTGTTTCTCGCGCTCCAGGTGGGCCAGGGTGCGCACGTTGTGCAGGCGGTCGGCCAGCTTGATCAGGATGACGCGCACGTCGGCGGTCATGGCCAGGATCATCTTCTTCAGGGTCTCGGCCTGGGCGTCCTCGACGTCGACCTCGGAGATCTTGGAGATCTTGGTCACGCCCCAGACGATGTCGCTGATCTCCTGGCCGAAGAGGCGGGTCAGGTCGTCGCGGCTGTACTGCGAGTCCTCGATCACGTCGTGCAGCAGGCCGGCGGCGATGGAAATCTCGTCGAGCTTCATCTCGGCCAGGATGCCGGCCACGGTCAGCGGATGGGTGATGTAGGGCTCCTTGGAGGCGCGCAGCTGGTTCATGTGGGCGTTGGTGGAGACGGAATAGGCCTTCTTGAGCAATCCGATGTTGGCCTCGGGGTAGTAGTGCAGGATCCGTTCCTGCAGTTCGTGAAAGCGCTTGATCATTTCCTATATAGTATTATCAATCGCCCGCTTTGGCAACGCGGCCTCCCGGAGGGGAGTGCGGCACGGGCCGGGATCGGGAAACGGGAAACAATCGGCGCCGTCTTGACTTTTTCGCGGGCGGGGGGATATAGGAAAGGGCCATGGAAATGGGATGCGGCCGGGAGCGCGATGGGATCTCCTCCGGCGCCCGCCCCCCTTTCTCACCCAGGAGGGAAAAATGAAACCGTACGCGCTCGCTTTCGTGCTGCTGTTGTCACTGGCGCTGGCCGCTCCCGGCGCCGAAAAAAGGGAAGACGGCGTGATCGTCAAGCCGCCGGCGAGACCGGCGCCGCCTGCCGCCCAGGCCGGCGCCCCGGGCGGCAAGGTCTTTTCCGCCTTTCCCAAGGTCGGCGCCCCCGGGGACACCCTGACCATCACCTCGCCCAACGGCGGCGAGGCCTGGACACGGAACGAGATCCGCGCCATCACCTGGACGAGCGAAGGGGCCATCGCCAACGTCAACCTCGGCTATTCGACCGACAACGGCCTTACCTGGAACATCCTGCAGCTGGGAACGGCCAACGACGGAAGCGAGAGCTGGACCATCCCCTATGCCTATTCACAGGAGTGCCTGGTCGCCGTCGAGAGCGAGGACGAGAGCGTGGTCGATTTCAGCGACGCCCCGTTCGCCATCTACAGCGATTACGCCGAGCCCAACAACACCTCGGCCGAGGCGGAATACCTGTCTCTGGGCACGTCGGCGAACCTGGTGTTCGACGGGCCGGAGAAGGCCAACGTCGACTGGTACTCGTTCTACATCCCGCCCGAGTCGGCCGGCCAAGACCTGAAGGTGAACGTGCGCGTGACCTCGCCCTATCCCGATCCCGCGCCCGAGGGCTGGCGCAGCGACCTGGACTTCGAGCTGCTCGACGGCTCGCTGCGCGTCCTGGGCACCACCATCAGCGGCTCGGACAACGAGACCCTGTACCTGCACAACGTCGCCTCGGGCTGGTATTACATCTACGTGGGCTACTGCACGACCGACTACGCCGACACCAGCGAGTACGCGGTCTATTCAATCACCGTCGAAGCCGGCACCGGCTTCGGGCTCGGCTATGTCAGCGGACGCCTGCTCAACACCGCGGGCGACCCGGTGGCCGACGAGTTCGTCTTCCTCGACCCGTCCCCCTCGGACTGGAACGTCTCGCGGCCGTACGTCACGTCGGGCGCCGACGGCCGCTTCACCGTGGCCTTCCTGCCCGGAACCTACACCCTGCTCTTCAACCACGCCGGTCCGAAGATCTGCGTGAACTACAGCGCCAGCTCGCCCAACGTGGTGGGGGAGTATTACAACGACAAGAAGACGGCCGAGACCGCCGACGCCGTCAGCTTCGTCGCCGGCCAGACGCTGGACCTGGGCGACATCACCCTCGACACCGGGGCCATCCTCTGCGGCCAGACCACTTATTCCAGCGGCCCCCTGTCGTCGGTCCAGGTGCGCGCCTATGACAGCGGAGGCAACACCCTCACCTACGAATATGCTCTGAGCGACTCGGGGGGCAACTACAGCCTGGACTGCGTCCCCACGACGGCGGCCCGGGTGCGCTTCAGCCGCGGCGGTTTCGCCACCGAGTACTATGACGACATGCCGACGCTGGGCTCGGCCGAGGTGCTGACGACCGCCGCCGGCGTCGCCCAGTACGGCATCGACGCCTTTCTCGTCCCCGGGGGCTCGATCAACGGCACCGTGACCGACGGCACGGGAACCGGGGTCGGCGGCGTGCGCGTGACGCTGTATTCCGAGCTCGACGGGGCGACCAGCCGCTCCTATACGACCACGGCCAGCGGCACCGGCACCTACAACCTCACCCGCATCCTGCCGGGGAACTACAAGCTGTATTTCGACACCGCCGGCGTGAGCTATTTCCCCGAGTGGTACGACGATGCCGCCAGCTTCGGCGCCGCCACGGTGGTCGGCGTCAGCAACAATGCCGCCACCTCAGGGATCAACGCCCAGCTGGCGCCTTACACGATCACCGTCACCGCGCCCAACGGCGGCGAGATCTGGACGGCGGGCACCGGCCAGGAGATCACCTGGACCTCCACGGGCGGCGTGGGCAACGTCGACATCATCTACACTTATGACAACGGCTCCACCTGGCATTCGGTCATCGCCGATACGGCCAACGATGGCAGCTACCTGTGGACCGTCCCCGACACGCCGGCGGGCAACTGCTACGTTCAGGTTCTGGAGCACGCCGACGGCAGCCCCTATGACGCCAGCGATGCGCCCTTCACCATCCTGACCATGCCGTCGCCCTCGCTCGAATTGACAACGCCCAACGGCTGGGAGCACTGGACGCTGGGCGCCACCCAGTCCATCACCTGGAAGG
>CAZVPI010000002.1:0-213445 GCA_964628035.1 uncultured Clostridia bacterium
AACTTGGAGGACTACCTCTCTTCTAAAATGTGCGAAAAATATTTTACGTTATCTCGAGGATCGAGCGGCAGACCGCGGCGCCGTTGAGCTTCGGCAGGTCCATGTCGGTGATGACCAGGCGAATGTCGTTCCGGTGCCGTCGCCAGCGCTCCAGCGCCTCCAGGCCGTCGCGGGCCACCAGGATGCCGTAGCCGCAGTCGTGGAGCACCGAGGTGAGCAGCTCGCGCAGGTCCTCCTCGTCCTCCACCACCAGGATGGTCTCGTTGCCGAGGGATCCGGTGACGGCAACGGCCTCTTCCGGGGTCGGAAGCGGTTGCCGGCGCTCGGAGGCCGGGAAATAAAGTGAGAAAGTCGCCCCCTGCCCCGGCTGGCTGTCCACTTCGACGAAGCCCTTGTGCGCCTGCACGACCCCGTACACCACGGCCAGGCCCAGTCCGGTTCCCTTGCCCCTGCCCTTGGTGGAGAAGAACGGCTCGAAGATGCGGGCGCGGATCCTGTCGTCCATGCCCATGCCGCTGTCCTGGACGCGGATGCGGACCAGGCGCTTGCCGGCGGCAGCGGGGAAGCGCGATGCGATCTCATCGCCCTCGACGATGGCGGCATCGAGATGCAGGCGGCCGACACCGGCCATGGCGTCGCGGGCGTTGATGCACAGGTTCAGCAGCGCCTGATGCAGCTGGCTGGGGTCCATCCACACCTGGGGCAGGTCGGCCGGGCAGGCGAATCCGATCTCGACCGTGCGCGGGAAGGTGACGCGCAGCATCTTGACCAGGTCGGCGAGCAGCTCCTGGATCTGCAGGGCGCGGAAATCGGCCTCCGTCTTGCGGGCGAAGGTCAGGATCTGGCGCACCATGGCGCTGCCGCGCTCGGCGGCCTCGCTGATCGTGTGCAGCATGGCCCTGGCCTGGGAGTTGCCCTTCAGCCGCTCGGCCAGCAGCGCGGCATGGCCGCCGATAATGGCGATGATGTTGTTGAAGTCATGGGCGATGCCCCCGGCCAGGGTGCCGAGGCTTTCCAGCTTCTGGCTCTGGCGCATCTCCGCCTCCAGGATGCGATGCTCCTCCTCGTTGCGCCGGCGCTCGGAGATGTCGATGCAGGTGCACACGCGCAGCGAGCGCCCGCGGAAGGGCAACGACTTGCTGCGGCTCTCGACCGGGAGCAGTTCGCCGTCCGGGCGCCTGAGCATGTGCTCGAAAGGAGTCCCCGTCTCGTCGGCCATCTGCTGCAGCAGGGTTTCGGCCTGATCCGCCTCCAGGAAATCGCGGAGCGGCCGGCCTACAATGTCGCCGCTGGCGCAGGCCAGCATGCGCGAAAGGCCGGGGTTGGCGTCGATGATCACGCCGTCTTCCACCAGGCACAGACCCTCGAAAGCCGACTCGGCCAGGGTGCGGAAGCGTCCCTCGCTCTCGCGCAGCTCCTCCTCGGCCTGGCGGCGCTCGGCCGCCTCGCGCTGGAGCTCCTCGTTGCTGCGGCGCAGCTCCCGTTCGCTCTCCTGCACCCGGGCGATGCTGCGCGTGAGGTCATTGGCCAGGAGGCGGATCGGCACCGCCGCCAGCAGGAAGAAGGCGGTGACCGTCAGCAGGGAGAATATGCTGGTGGTGATCGCCTGGGGCTCCCCCAGCAGGCCGGCGACCTCGAGCAGGATGATGGCCACCGCCGAAACCCAGGAGAGCAGGACGACGGCCAGGAACTCCCTTGGCCGCAGCAGCAGGCCGCCGCCGGCGATGATCACCGGGTAGAGCATCGCCCCCAGGTCGTGGATGCCGTGGCCGATGGCCAGCACGACGGAGATCAGGATGATCACCAGCAGGAAGGTGAGAAAGATGGCCAAGCGGACGCGGCCCAAGCGCAGCGGCACCTGCAGCAACAGGAAAACAAGAGCGCTGGCCCCGATGGCCAGCGGCTTGCCCGGCTCGCCGGCGGCCGCGGCGGCCACGGTCGTCAGCGCGATGGCCAGGAAGCCGAAGAGCAGGATCAGGTTGAGGATGCGGGCCAGGCGGTCCTTCTCCCCGTCGGCGAAGCGCGGCGGGGCGAGCCGGCGGGCGATCCCTGCCCGGTTGCGGCCCGCGTTGCCCCTTGGTTCGTCCATGCTGCCCCCCCCCTTGCCCAGCGAGGCTTCTGCTCATTTTAGACAGGCGGATGCGGGAAGTCAACTGGCGCCGAGGCGGCGCGCGGAGGACCGGAGGAGCGGAGTTGACATCCGGCACGGGCCGCGCTATCCTTGCCGACGCGGGGAGGAAAGCATGAAGAAATACGCCGCGCTCCTGTTTCTGCTGGTCTTGCTTTTCAGCCTGTCCTGCGCGCCCGGGCCCAACAAACTGGCCAAAACGGCTGACGGCAAGGGCAAGGTGGCGGGATTCTGGCTGGGGATCTGGCACGGCCTGATCGCCCCCATCACCTTCATCGTCTCCGTCTTCAGCGACAAGGTGTCGCTCTATGAGGTGCACAACAGCGGCGGCTGGTACAATTTCGGCTTCGTGCTGGGCGCCGGCCTCTTCCTCAGTGGCGGCATTTTGGGGCACAAGAAGAAACGTGACAAGTGACAAGTAACGAGTGACAAGGCAGAAAGAGCTTGGCTGAAGGCTGACGGCCCATGGCGGACGGTAATCGCAACAAAACGGACTCTACGTGTTCGTGTTGGTGTTAGCATGAACAGCGAGCAATGGATCGGGCCCTTGCCTCTTTCCCTCACTTTGGACTTGGGCTCGATCCGATGCTGTTGCCAATCCCTGATTCGGCGTCTCGAGAGGCCGGTCCTTGCCGCTGCCGTCAGCCGTACGCCGTGCGCCGGGACTGTGTCCTTCTCGTCACTCGTTACGTGTCACTCGTCACTCGCTTCGCCCCTGGCAGCCATGTCTTGACGCGCTGCAGGTCCTGCCGTTTCACCACCCGCAGCAGGAAGAGCAGGGCGAAGAATCCGGCCAGCAGGGCGAAACGGTGCCAGAGGGCCACCCCGCCGTGAAAGGAGAGCCAATAATACACGGCGGCGGTGGCCACGATGGCCCCCAGGATGCGGGCCAGCCTGCCGTACTCGTAGGGCACCGGGTAGAACCTGCGGGCGACCTGGTGCAGCAGCAGGGCCATGACCATGTAGCTGGCCAGCACCGCCAGCCCCGCGCCCATGATCCCCAGCCGCGGGATGAGCAGGAAATTGGCGGCGACGTTGACCAGGGCGCCGGCGAAGGTGACCAGCGGGAAGTATTGCGTCTTCTCCTCGATGTAGATCCCGGCCCACAGGTTGACGTAGATGCCGTTGAACAGGTAGGCCAGCAGGACGACCGGCACGATGACCAGACCGGGCAGGAACGGGGCGGCGATGAGCGAGCGGCCGGGAGCGAATTCGAAGCCGGTGGCCAGGTCGATGAACAGCGAGACCACGGCCCAAAGCACGCTTGCGGCCAGCACAAACAGCGTCATCACCTTGGCGAACATCTCGCGGGCGTTCCTCTCGCGGGCGTTGTTCAGGAAGAAAGGCTGCCAAGCGTACTGGAACATGGAAACGACCAGCATCATGAAGATGCCGAGCTTGTGGCCGGTCTGGTACAGGCCCAGGGTATCCAGGTCGGTCAGGCGCAGAACGATGGGGCGGTCGATCACCTGCACCATGATCGAGGCCAGGCTGGCCGGCAGGTAGGGGAGGCCGAAGCGCAGCATGCGCCGCAGCAGGTCGCCGCGGACGCCGTCACCCAGGCGCGGCAGGATGCCGGGCAGGAGGAACAGCAGGGTCGCCGCCGAGGCGACCAGGTTGGCGATGAAGATCGACTCGATGCCCATGCGCAGGCGGAGGAAGAACAGCAGGTTGAGGCCCAGATTCAGCAGGATGTTGCCCAGCTTGATGGCGGCGAACTTCTTGGCCCGGCGCTCCAGGCGCAGGCTGGCGAAGGGGATCAGCGCCAGCGTATCGCAAAAGACGATGAAGACGACGTAGACGACCAGGCGCGAGTAGGCGGGCGGCACCTCCATCAGGGCGTTGAACGGCGAGCGCAGCAAAAAGAGCAGGCCGCTCAGCAGCACGGTGGTCAGCGACACGGCCAGGAAAGCCGAGGAGAAGGTGCGGTCCTTGTCGCCGGGGGCGGCCAGCGAACTGTACTTCATGAAGGCGGCGTCCATGCCGTAGATGTATACGATGTTGAGGAAGGCGATGTAGGCGTAGATGTTGCCGTAAACCCCCATGGCCTCGGTGGAGATGAAATGGGTGTAGAACGGGACGAGGAGGAAGTTGAGGAAGCGGCCGACGATGGTCGAGATGCCGTAGATGGCTGTGTCCTTGGTCAGCTCGCGGATCTTATCCTTCATGGGGCGGGGCGTTGGGAGAAGGGGAAACGCATACGGGCATGGGGGCATTGTACCCCAAACGATCCTGGCTGCCAATCCCTGCGCGGCGAACGGTGTAAGGCGTGCGGCTGACGGCGGCAGCAAAGAATGAACTATGGTGGCGCAGGACAAGCATTCGTTCATCGAGCGGAGCGACAAGTAACACGTGACGAGTGACAAGGAACCCGAGCATCGATCTAGGGCCGTTTCCCACAGGGCCTTTCCCACTCCATCTTCCCTCATTCTTCCCTTGGCTTCCCTTTGCCGTCCCCGAGCTTCCATTCGTTGCTGTCGACAGAAGAAACACGGACACGGAGAGTTCGTTTCGTTGCGGTTGCCGTACGCCCCCTCAGCGGGGACCTTCAGGGCGTACAGCCCGTCTTGCTTATACCAGCAGCCTCGCTTACAATGGCGCCATGAAAAAAACACTCCTGATCCTGCTTCTGTTGCCTCTCGCCGTCCGCTGCCTGGCCGCCGCCGACGACGAGGGCTGCACCGTCATCGCCGTGGGCAAGAAGGCCTCGGCCGACGGCTCGGTGATCCTCTCCCACACCGACGGCGGCCCCGATTCCCGCATTTTCGTCGTCCCCGCCGCCCGTCACAAGCCGGGGAGCCAGGCCGCTGTGCACTGGGGCATCCAGGACCCCTCGCGGCCCCTGCGCGACGACGGCGAGGTCCTGGGCACCATCCCGCAGGCGGCGCAGACCTACGCCTACATCCATTCGGCCTATCCGCACATGAACGAGCACCAGTTGGCCATCGCCGAGAGCACCATCAACCAGCGTCCCGAGCTGGTGGCCCTGCATGGGAGCGCCCGCCAGATCATGACCGTCGAGCAGGCCGAGATCTTCGCCCTGCAGCGCTGCAGGAAGGCGCGCGATGCCGTGAGGCTCATCGGCTCGTTGATGGAGACCCACGGCTTCCTGCCCTCCAGCGGCGACGGCGCCGAGGCGCTGGTCGTCGGCGATCCCGACGAGGCCTGGGTGCTGGAGATCTTCGGCGTCGGCCCCGGCTGGGCCCGGGAAAGCGGCAAGCCGGGGGCCATCTGGGCCGCCCAGCGCCTGCCCGATGACCAGGCGCTGGTCATCCCCAACTGGAGCATCATCAAGGAGATCCGCCCCGACGACGCGGAGAACTTCATGGTCTCGGGCAATTACCTGAGCGAGGCGGTCGAGCGTGGCTGGTACGACCCGGGAGCGGGCAAGCCCTTCGTCTGGCAGGAGACCTACGCGCCGCTGCCGGTGGAGTTCGCCACCAGCCGCTTCTGGCTCTTCTACACCACCTTCATGCCCAATCTGGCCGCCTGGCCCGAGCGCAAGCTCGGCGCCAACCCCATGGCCACGATCAATCCCTATCATCAATTCGTCGAGCCGCTCTCCCTCTATCCCTTCTCGGCCGTACCCGAGAGGAAGATCTCGCTGCGCGACGTCATCGCCTTCCAGCGCTCGGTCTTCGCGGGGACGATCTACGACTTCACCGCCCAGCCGCAATGGCTGGTCAGCGACGGCAAGGGCGGCATCCAGGTCAGCCCGCTGGCCACCCCCTTCCCCGGCAGCGACCTGCGGGCGCTGCTCAAGCTGAGCAACCGCCGGCCGGTGGCCCGCCACCGCGGCCACTACGGCATGGTCTGCCAGCTGCGCTCCTGGCTGCCCGACGCCATCGGCGGCGTCTACTGGGTCTACCTGGACAACCCCTACATCAGCCCCTACGTGCCGGTCTACGCCGGCTGCAGCGACACGGCTCCGGGCTACCAGTTGTACGACCCGGAGAACTACAGCGACCGCTCGGCGCGCTGGGCCATCGATGCCGTCGACAACCTCTGCAACCTGCGCTTTCAGGAGGCGTCCAAGTTGGTCCAGGAGATGCGCGCTCCCTTCGAGGACAGGATCGTGGCCGGCCAGGAGCGGGTCGAGAGGGAGGCCCTGGCGCTGCACGCGCGGGATCCGCGGAAAGCGAAAGCCTTCCTGACCGAGTATTGCCGACGGCTCATGGAGGAGGTGCCGCCGCTCTACATCCGCATGCGCGAGCGGCTGCTCACCCGCTTCACCAACAACCGCGAGTGAAAGGAGCTTTTTTCATGAGCCGCTTGCTTGCCGCTGAGATTTTTTCCCGGAACGCCTATTTAGAGGCCTAGCGGGCCCTGAGAAGCCCCAAACAAGGAGAACCCATGAAAAGATCCGTCTTGCTCAGCCTGTGCCTTCTGTTCGTGACCCTTCCCGTTACGGCCGCCAGCATCGAGGTCACCGCCCCGGCGGCGGCCGGTTCCTGGAAACTCAACACCGTCAAGACCATCCAGTGGAATTTTTCCGGCATCGACGCCTCGGCCACGGTGCGCATCATCCTCTGGAAGGGGGGAGACAAGATCGGCATCATCGCCAACCAGCTGCCGATCGGCGCCAACGGCCAGGGAAGCTACGCCTGGAACGTGGGCAGCGTCCAGGACGCCCCGGCGGCGGCCGCGGGCGCCGGGTATTTCGTCAAGGTGCGGACCACGGACGACACGGCCTCCGGCCAGAGCGGCGCCTTCACCCTCCTCAAGGATGCCACCACCCTGAATTCGCCCGCCTCCCAGCCGGGTTCGCAGTACCACTATGCCAAGAAAAGTCCGCCCACCCTGCCGGGAGCAAGCAGCGCCCAGGTGAAGAGGATCCAGGTCGACGCGCCCAAGGCCGGGGACGTGCTTTCCCCCACCGGCACGTACGCCATCCATTGGAAGTTCATCAACCTGCCCGTCAGCGAGGTTTCCCTGGCCCTTCTGCGCGACGGCGAGCCGGTGGCGACCCCGAACGGGAGCACCCGCGAAACCTTCCAGCTCGACTGGAACCTGGGTCTGCAGCCGCCCGACCCCGGGACCTACAAGATCGCCGTGGAAACGCTGGACCATGCCCACCGCGGCTTGAGCGGTCTGTTCACCGTGGAGGAGCAGGGATGGATCGAGCCCCGGTATCCCCTTCAGGGCATGCAGCTCGAAAACAACAGCAGCCAGGAGATCCGCTGGAAGCGCGTGGGCAACATCCAGAAGCTGAACCTGGCCCTGCTGCCGCTGGGCGGCGGCGGCAAGCAGACCCTGGCCGCCGGCGCCGACGCCAAGCTGGAAAAGCTGGCGGTCGTGCTGAACCCCGGGGCGGCTGGACAGTACAAGATCGAGTTCCAATACACCGTGGGCGGTGGATGCAGTTATGTTTATTCCGAGCCGTTTACCATCCAGGTGGCTCCCTAATCCTGGCTGAAACCGGGCTGGCGAAGCCTGCAGCGATTGCATCCTTTCCCGCCCGCTCGCCGCTCCTGCCGCGCGCGCAGGCCATGCGGGCGCGCAAGGAGGTTGCGTGACCGTTCCGGGTCAGTACTGGTCGAGGTGGTTGAACTCGGCGTTCTCCAGCCAGGTCTGCGGCCGGGAGATGAGCTGCAGGATATGTTCGAGCAGGAACTCGTGCCGCTTCTCCTCCTCGGCGATGAGGAAGAACATCTTCTGCACGCGGGGGTCCCCGCTCTCGCGGCCCTTTTCGATGTAGAAACGGAAGCTCCGCGTCTCGATATCCTTGGCCTTGCGGTACAGGTCGGCCTGGGACTGCGGCAGGTCGTCCCAGTTCTTTTCCTCCTGGAGCTGCTGGAAGACGCTCTTGGCGCGGCCCAGGATCGGGGTCGACTCCAGCTCGACCCGGACCGAGTCCTTCAGCTTCTGCAGGACCTGGAAATGCTTGGCCTCGTCCAGCGCCAGCTGCCCCAGAATGTTCTTCATGCCGGCGTTGGTCGTCTTCTCGGCCAGGTGCTGGTAATACTTCTCCCCGTCCTTCTCCATCTCCATGGCCAGGTCAAAGACGTTCATCGCTCTCTCCTGGATTCATTGTAGATGGGAAAAAAAGGATTTTCAACCCTTGGCGCGAGGCACTCCGAGAACAGTGCGCCGCGGGCGGCCGGAAGGATCGATCCACCATGAAGGGTGACGCTGCGCGCGTCACGATCGATCGTTCCTGGAGCCGTCGCCCCCGTGCCGGGAAACCGCTATTCCTTCAGCAACCCGCGGCTGCGCAGCAGCGGCTCGATCTTGGGCTCGGCGCCGCGGAAGCGCTTGTAGAGCTCCAGGGCGTCCTCGCTCCCCAGTTTGGCCAGGATGTTGCGGCGGAAGGACTCGGCCGTGGCGCGGTCGAAGATCCCCTTTTCCCGAAACGCCTCGTAGGCGTCGCAGTCGAGCACCCCCGACCAGATGTAGCTGTAATAGCCGGCGGCGTAGCCCGAGATCATGTGGTTGAAATAGGGGGTGCGGTAGCGCGGCTCGATGGCCGGGATCAGGCCCAGGGCGTTCAGTGCCCCGCGCTCGAAGCTGCGCACGTCGGCGACCGTTTCGTCACGCAGCGTGTGCCAGGCCATGTCCAGTACGGCGGCGGCCAGGTACTCCACCGTCTCGAACCCCTGGTTGAAAAGGCGGGCGGCGTTCAGCTTCTCGACCAGCTCGCCGGGGATGACCTCGCCGGTCTGGTAATGGCGGGCGTAGAGCTGGAGCAACTCGGGCTCCAGGGCCCAGTGCTCCATGATCTGCGAGGGCAGCTCGACCGCGTCGCGGGGGGTGCTGCGGCTGCGGAAGGGGCCGTCGGCGAACAGGGTGTTCAGCGAGTGGCCGAACTCGTGGAAGAAGGTGTTGACCTCGTCGATGCTCAGCAGCGCCGGGTCGCCGCCCACGGGGCGGGTGAAGTTGCAGGTGATGGTGGAGATGGGGGCCACGCGCTTCCCCTTCTCGTAATAGGCGCGGCGCAGCCCGCCCGACCAGGCTCCGCCGCGCTTGCCGGCACGGGGGTGCATGTCGAAGGTGAGCAGGCCGACATGGCGGCCGTCGGCCTCCTTGACTTCGTAGGCCTGGACCTCCGGGTTGTACAGCGGCAGGTTTTCCAGCCGGACGAAGCGCAGGCCGTACAACTTTTCGCAAAGGGCGAAGATCCCCTGCTTGACGTTCTCCAGCGCGAAATAGGGGCGCAGGGCGGCGTCGTCGACGGCGTATTTCTCCTGGCGCAGCTTTTCGGCGTAGTGCCACCAGTCCCAGGAGGCGAGCTGGAACCCGCCCTTCTCGCGGTCGATGATGGCCTGCATCTCGGCCGCCTCGCCGCGGGACCGCTCCAGCGCCGGCGCCCACAGGCGCTGCAGGAAGGACATGACCGTGGGCACGTTCCTGGCCATGCGCTCCTCCAGGACGAAATCGGCGTAGGTGGGGTAGCCGAGCAGCCGGGCGCGCTCGGCGCGCAGGGCGGTGATCTTCTTGACGATCTCCTTGTTGTCGTTCTCGTTGCCGCGGTCGCCGCGCAGGAAATAGGCGCGGTGCAGCCTTTCGCGCAGGTCGCGGCGCGTCGAGTGCTGCAGGAAGGGGGTCAGCGAAGGCACCTGGGTGGTGAAGACCCACTTGCCTTCCATCTTGAGGGCCTTGGCCGCGTCGGCGCCCATGGCGCGCACGCTCGCCGGCAGGCCGGCCAGGTCCTCCTCCTTCTCCAGGACGATGAAGGAGGCGTTGGTCTCGGCGAGCAGGTTCTCGCCGAACTTCAGTGACAGCATGGACAATTCGGCGTTCAGCTCGCGCAGCCGCGCCTTGCCGGCCGGGTCGAGCAGGGCGCCGCTGCGCACGAAGCCCTTGTAGGTGTTCTCCAGCAGGAAGTTCTCCTCGGGGGTCAGCTTCAGCCTGCCGCGCTGGTCGTAGACCGCCTTGACGCGGGCGAAGAGCTTCTCGTTCAGGCTGATGGCGTCGCGGTGGGCCGTCAGCAGGGGAGAAAGCTCGCGGGCGATGGCCTGCAGCCCGGGGGTGGTGTCGGCCGCCAGCAGGGTGTAGAAAGGGGCGCTGACGTCGTCCAGGAACATGCCGCTGCGGTCCATGGCCACGATGGTGTTGGCGAAGGTCGGCGCCTTGCGGCTGTTGGCGATGGCGGCGATCTCGGCCTGCTCGCGCTTCATCCCCTCGCGGAAGGCGGGCAGATAGTGCGCCTCCTGGATCTGGTCGAAGGGGGGGAATCCGAAGGGGGTGGTGCGCGCCTGGAAGAACGGGTTGTCCTGGGCGGCGTTCTGGGCGACGGCCGGCTGCGGCGCGAACAGCGCCAGGGCCAGAAAGATGGCGGTCAGCATGGCGGCGTGTCTTTTCATGATGCAGGAACCTCCTCGGGCGGAATGGCGGAACGGTTTCGTTATAACCGTCCTGCACGCCGAAGTCAACCCGCGCCTACCCAGGGCCCCTGGATTCTGCTACCATGGGCGAGGAGCGAGGAACAGACGCATGCCCCTTTTCCTTCTCGGAGCGAAAGCCGATTTCCCGCCAGCGGAGCGGGCCGGACGCCAGGGGCTGCTGGCCGTGGGCGGCGGCCTGGAGCCGCGGCGGCTGCTGCGTGCGTATGCGCAAGGGATCTTCCCCTGGTACGAGGAGGGGCAGCCCATCCTGTGGTGGTCGCCCAACCCGCGCTTCGTCATCTTCCCCGCCGAGTTCCACTGCGGCGCTACCTTGAGAAAGGTGCTGCGCCGGGGCGATTTCTCCTTCTCCTTCGACCGCGCCTTCGCCGAGGTGATCGCCGCCTGCGCGCGGCCGCGTCCCGGCCAGGCTGGAACCTGGATCACCGCGGACATGTCCGCGGCGTACCTCCGCCTTCATGGACTGGGGTACGCCCACTCGCTCGAGGCCTGGCAGGGAGGCGAGCTGGCCGGCGGCCTCTACGGCGTCTCGCTGGGCCGCTGCTTCTTCGCCGAATCGATGTTCCATTTCGCGGGCAACGCCTCCAAGGCGGCGCTGGCCGTGCTGGCGCAGACGCTGGCCGGCCTGGGTTTTTCCCTCATCGACTGCCAGCTGCCGGCCCCGCACCTGGCCGCCTGGGGCGGCCGCGCCCTTCCGCGCCGCCGCTATCTGGAGATCGTGCGCCGGGGATTGCGCTTCCGCACGTGCCGGGGCAGCTGGGCCGGGATCGAGCCGGCGCGAGTGGGATGTCCTGAGTGATCGGCATACGGCTCACGGCATAGGGCGTACGGTAAAAACCTGAGGGAAGAGAGAGGGAAGAGTGAGGGAAGAGGGAGAGAGGAGGGAGTGGGAAAAGCCCTTTCTGAACCTCTTTCTCACTCTGCCTTCCCTTTGGCTTCCCTCTGTCTTCCCTTGCGCCTCTGAAACCGTCCGCCGTCTGCCGTGCGCCGCACGCCAAGCCCTGCCAAGCTTCTCGTTGCCGGCCGGGAGATTCTGTGTTATGGTACGGCCGCAACCCGGATGAGAAAATTAAACGACCGCTTGCACGATCTCGACAAAAAAAGCATCCAGGAGAAGTGGCGCAAGCTGGACGGCGACAACGGCCTCTCGACGCGTGAGAAACTGGACAAGCTCGTGCGCCAGAACCTGAAGCGGCGGGAAGGTCCCGTGGCCAAACCCCCGGCCGAACCGATCCCTGCCGCGCCGGCGTCGTTCCGCGACGAGCCGGCCGCCCCCGCAGGCGGCGAAGCCTTCCTGATCAAGGACTTCTCCTATTCGCTGGAGGGGCGCTACGGCAAGGTCCGTCTCGGCGACTGGCTCTCGCTGCGGCCCGGCGCCCTGGAGGTCATCGCCGGCGACGGGCGCTTCGCCGCCGTCGATCCGCGCCGCGTTGTCTTCTTCGACAGCGAGACGACCGGCCTGGCCGGCGGCACCGGCACCATCCCCTTCATGCTCGGCTTCGGCTGGTTCGCCGGGGAGGCATTCGCGGCGCGGATCTTCGTCCTGCTGAACCTGGACCGCGAGGCGGAGTTCCTGGAGGCCGTGGGCCGTTTTCTCGAGGAGCAGGACTTCGCGGCCGTCGTGACCTACAACGGCAAGGCCTTCGACATGCCCCTGCTCGAGACGCGCTGCATCCTGCAGCGGCGGCGGCCGCCGTTCCAGGACCTGCCGCACCTCGACTTCCTGTTCCCGGCGCGGACCATCTGGCGCAACACCTTCGATTCGCGCAAGCTGGGCTACCTGGGCGAGATGCTGCTGGGGCTGTCGCGCGAGGACGACGTCGACGGCGCCGACATCCCCGCCCTCTATTTCAGCTTCCTGCGTAGCCGGGCCTTCTCGCTCCTGGAGCCTGTCGTCGAGCACAACGCCATGGACCTGGTGGGGCTGGCGGCGGTGGTGCTGCTGGGGGCGCTCTACCTGGACGACCACTCGCTCACCGGCGACGGCGGCGAGATCTTCGGCCTGGGACGGCTCTGCGAGCGGGCCGGGCTGCTGGAAAGGGCCGAAGAACTGTACAAGGCCGCCCGCGAGTCCAGCTCCCGCGACGACGTGTCCGCCCTGGCCGCGCGGCGCCTGTCCGTGCTGCTGAAGAAGAAGAGGCTGTACGACGAGGCGCTGGAACTGTGGCAACAGCTCGCCGCCGGCCACGACGCCCGGGCGCAGCGGGAGCTCTCGGTCCATTTCGAGCACCGCGAGCGCGACTTCGTCACCGCCCTGCGCTACGTCGAGCAGGCCATCGACGAGGGCGGCCTCACGCCGGCCCGGCAGCGGGAGATGGAGAAGCGCCTGCAGCGGCTCAGGAAGAAGATCGCCCAGCTGGAAGCCAGCGAAGCGAAGAACGAAAAATGAGGCCCGGCTGAAGGCGTACGGCGTACGGCGGACGGCAGACGGAAGACAAAAGAATTTCCGTGACAAGTGACGAGTGACAAGTGACGAGAAAGAAGGGTGCACCCGGGGGCCGGCGGACTAGGGGCTTTTCCTAGTCACTCGTCACTTGTTACTTGTCATGTAGAACTTTCGCTAGTTCTTCTGTCGGCGGTGCCTGAGGAACTCGATGACGGCCGGGATCACCGAGATGATGATGATGGCCACGATGACGACGGTGAAGTGGCGGCGCACGAAGGGCAGGTTGCCGAAAAAATAGCCGCCATAGATGAAGAGGGCCACCCAGGCGATGCCGCCGATGACGTTGTAGCTGACGAAGCGCCAATAGGTCATGCGGCCGATGCCGGCCACGAACGGGGCGAAGGTGCGCACGATGGGGATGAAGCGGGCCAGGATGATGGTGATGCCGCCGTATTTTTCGTAAAAGGCGTGGGTGCGGTCCAGGTGCTCCTTCCTCAGGAAGCGAACCTTCTCGCGGCCGAAGATCTTCGGCCCCACGGCGTGGCCGATCCAGTAGTTGACCGTGTCGCCCAGGATGGCGGCAACGGCGAGGAGCAAAAACAGGAAATGGGGGCGCAGCGGGATGCCGGGCACGGCGGAGAGGGCGCCGGCGGCGAACAGCAGCGAATCGCCGGGCAGGAAGGGGGTGACCACCAGGCCGGTCTCCAGGAAGATGACCGTGAACAGGATCAGGTAGGTCCAGGCGTGGTAGGTGGCGATCAGGGCGGTCAGGTGCACGTCGAGGTGCAGGACGAAGTCGATCAGTTTCCCGACAAGTTCCATGAAGTCTCCTGGGGGATCAACGGGCCAAGCCCCGGCCCGGCGGCGGCGGGAAACCCCATTGTAGCGGAGCGGCCGCGGGCTGTCAAGGGTACGGGCCGGCGTCCTGATCACAGGAGCGGCGAGGTTGATTTTTCGCCGTTGATATGATACATTCCCTCCATGTTAGAGCTCAATTCATCCTTTTTGTGGATATTTTTTCTCCTTTGGTTTCTTTTTTTCTCCCTGGAGCGCTTTTTCTTCAGGCCCGTCGGCAGGATCATCGGCGAGCGCGAGGCCAAAGCCGCGGCCGACAACGAACGGCAACGGAGCCTGCTGGCCGAGGTCGAGGCGCGCACGGGCAGCCTGGAAGAGCGGCTGGGCCTGGCGCGACAGGAGGCCCGGCTGAAGCGCGAAGAGTGGCAGCGGCAGGGCGAGGAGGCCCGGGCCCGGGTCGTGGCCGAGGCGCGCGAACGCTCGGAGAGGATGATGGCCGACAAGCTCGCCCAGCTGGACCGCGAGATCGTCGCGGCCGAACGGGAGCTGGCGACCCAGGTCGCTGCCTTCAGCGAGGAGATCCGCCGGGCCTTCCTATGAAGACGAGCCGGCTGCTGCCCCTGATGTTCGCCTCCCTGGCCGCAGGGCTCTCCGCCGCCTCTGGCTCCGGGGCCGGGGAGGCGGCCCACCATGGCGTCGACTGGCTCGGCGTCCTGGGCAAGGTCCTGAATTCAGCGATCCTTTTCGGCGGGCTCTTCTTGGCTCTGCGCAAGCCGCTGATCCAGATGCTCACCCAGAAGGGGGCCGGCCTGCGCCAGGAGTTCGCCGAGCGCGAGAGCTCCCTGGCCGCCACCGAGGAGCGTCTGCGCGGCATCGACCAGCGCTTGCAGCGGGTGGCCGCCGAGATCGAGGGCATCCAGGCCGCCGCCGACGCCGCGGGCCGGGCCGAGCTTGAGCGCCTGGAGGAGACGGGGCGCCGCGAGGCCGAGCGCATCGTCGCCTTCGGCGAGGAGGAGATCCGCCAGCGCGTCGACGCCGCCGTGCGTTCGATCAAGGCGCGCATCGCCGATCTGGCCGTCGCGCGCTTCCGCGAGGACCTGGCCGAAAGCCTGGATGATGCGACCCAGCAGGCGATCCTGGAGCGCAACATCGACGCCGCCGGGGAGCTGACGCGGTCGGCGACGGGCATCCCCCATGGGAGCCCGGACGCTCCTGTCGATCCCCGTGGGGGAGCGGATGAAGGAAAGTAGCCTGGTCAGGCGCTATGCCCGCGCCCTGGTACTGGCCGTTGCCGACGAAGCCGAGTTCCGCCGCGTCCAGGCCGACCTGGCGGCCTTCCTCAAGCTGCTGGCCTCCGACCGCGGGCTGCGCCTGGGCCTGGAAACCGCGCTGGTCTCGGCCGCTGAAAAGAAGCAGGCGCTGGAGATCGCCGCCGCCGGCCTGGGCCTGGGCGGCAAGACGCTGAAGTTCCTGCAGACGGTGGCCGCGGAGAGCCGCATGGCCCACCTGCAGGCCATCGTGGAGGGGCTTGAGGAGGCCTGGTTCGTCGCCCACGGCATCGAGAGGGTCGAGGTCGCCTCGGCCGTCGAGCTGTCGCCGCCGCAGCGGCAGCGCCTGCGCCGCAACCTGGAGCAGGCCCTGGGCAGGCCGGTGGCGATGACGTTCCGCCTCGACCCGGAACTGATCGCCGGGCTGCGCCTGGCCCGCGGCTCGGTGCGCTACGATTTCTCCCTGGCCGGCAGTCTGCAGAAGCTGCGCCAGGAATTGGCAGGGGACAAGTAAATGCTCATCAAAGTCGACGAAATCAGCGAACTCATCCGCCAGAAGATCGCCGGCTTCTCCTTCGACTTCAAGAAGGAGGAGACCGGGGTGGTGATCTCCATCGGCGACGGCATCGCCCGCATCTACGGCCTGGACAACGTCATGTACAACGAGCTCCTGGAGTTTCCCGGGGGCATCTTCGGCATCGCCCTGAACCTCGAGGAGGACAACGTCGGCTCCATTCTGCTGGCCGAAAGCCACCGCATCAAGGAGGGCGACCTGGTCAAGCGCACCGGGCGCATCATCTCGGTGCCGGCCGGCGAGGCCGTCATCGGCCGCGTCCTGTCCCCCCTGGGCGAGCCTCTCGACGACCGCGAGCCGGTTCGCGCCCAGGCGCACCTGCCCATCGAGACTCTGGCCCCGGGCGTGGTCGACCGCCGCCCGGTGAAGGAACCGCTGCAGACCGGCATCAAGGCCATCGACGCCATGATCCCCATCGGCCGCGGCCAGCGCGAACTGATCATCGGCGACCGCCAGACGGGCAAGACGGCCATCGCCCTCGACACCATCATCAACCAGAAGGGGCAGGGCGTGGTGTGCATCTACGTGGCCATCGGCCAGAAGCAGTCGACCGTGGCCCAGGTGGTCAAGACCCTGACCGATGCCGGAGCCATGGAATACTCCCTGGTGGTGGCGGCCTCGGCCTCCGACCCGGCGGCGCTGCAGTACATCGCCCCCTACGCCGGCTGCGCCATGGGCGAGTATTTCCGCGACCGCGGCCGCCACGCGCTGCTGGTCTACGACGACCTCTCCAAGCACGCCGCCGCCTACCGCGAGATCTCACTGCTGCTGCGCCGGCCGCCGGGGCGCGAGGCCTATCCCGGCGACGTGTTCTACCTCCATTCGCGGCTTCTGGAGCGGGCGGCCAAGCTGAACGACGAGAAGGGGGCCGGCTCGCTGACGGCGCTGCCCATCATCGAGACCCAGGCCTCCGACGTTTCCGGCTACATCCCCACCAACGTCATCTCCATCACCGACGGCCAGATCTACCTGGTCCCCGACCTGTTCAACGCCGGCCAGCGCCCGGCCATCGATGTCGGCATCTCGGTGTCGCGCGTGGGCGGGCACGCGCAGATCAAGGCCATGAAGCAGGTGGCCGGCTCGCTGAAGCTGGACCTGGCCCAGTACCGCGAGCTCGAGGCCTTCACCCAGTTCGGCTCCGACCTGGACAAGGCCACCGTCGCCCAGCTGGAGCGCGGCAAGAGGCTGTCGGAGCTGCTCAAGCAGGACGAGGGCCAGCCCATGCCGGTCGAGCGCCAGATCGTCGCCCTGTTCGCCGGCACGCGCGGCTTCCTCGACGGCCTGCCGGTGGCGCGCGTGCAGCCGTTCGAACAGGAGCTGCTGAAGTTCGTCGACGCCCGCGCCCCGGAGATCTACCGCGAGATCCTGGAAAAAAAGGCGCTGGGCGCCGAGCTGCAGCAGCGCCTGCAGGAGCTGATCGCCGGGTTCGTCGCCGATTTCCGGAAAGCCGAAGGGTCCTGATGGCCGGCAACCTGATCTTCCTGCGCCGGCGCATCAAGTCGGTGCGCAACACGCAGAAGCTCACCAAGGCCATGAAGACCGTGGCCGCCGCCAAGCTGCGCCGGGCCACCGGCGACCTGAAGCGTTCGCGGGCCTACCGCGAGAAAATCACCGCCCTGCTGGCCGCAGCCGGCCGCTGGGCCGATCCCGCCCGGCTCGCCGGCGAGCCGCTGCTCTCCCCAGGCCAGGGGCAGGCGGCCTTGCTGGTGGTCGTCGCCGGCGACAAGGGGCTGTGCGGGGCCTTCAACTCCCGCGTCCTGAAGGAAGGCGAGGCGCGGCGCCGCGAGCTGGCCGAGTCGGGGCGCAAGGTCGACCTGGTCACCGTCGGCGCCAAGGCCGGGCGCTTCTTCGCCAAGAAGGGGCAGCCGCCGCTGCGCGCCTACAACGGCATGATCGGCCGGCTGCGCCAAGAGGACGCGGCGCAGGTGGCCGCCGACCTGCAGGAACTCTTCCTTTCCGGCGCCTACGAAACGGTCGAGTTCGTTTCCAGCGAGTTCCTCTCGGCCTCGCAGCAGCGGCTGGCGCGGCGGGAGCTGTTCCCGGTCGCCCTCGGCGCCGCCGCGGCGGGGGAGGAGGAGCCCCCCCTGTTCGAGCCCGGCGCCGTCGAGCTCGTGCGCGCCCTGCTGCCCCGCCACGTCGTCTCGTCCGTCACCCATGTCCTGCTGCAGTCGGTGGCCGCCGAGCAGATGGCGCGCATGGCGGCCATGGAACTGGCCACACGCAACGCCAGCGACATGATCCGCCGGCTGACCCTGCAGCTGAACAAGATGCGCCAGGCGGCCATCACCAAGGAGCTGCTGGAGATCATCACCGCCACCGAGGCCCTGAGCCAATAGGAGAGAACATGAGCCAGAAAGAGCAGTCGCCCGAGCGCATCGGCCGCGTGGTCGAGGTCATCGGCCCCGTGGTCGACATCGAGTTCACCAAGAACGGGCTGCCGGCCATCTACAACGCCGTCGAGGTCGTCTCCGACGGCTTCGACAGCCCGCAGCCCATCCGCATCCTCTGCGAGGTGCAGTTCCACCTGGGGGAGAACCGGGTGCGCACCATCTCCATGCACCCCACCGACGGCCTGGTGCGCGGCATGAAGGCCCGAGATCTGGGCGGCCCCATCACCGTGCCGGTGGGACGCGAGGTGCTGGGCCGGGTGATCAACGTCATCGGCGACCCGGTCGACCAGGTCGGGCCGATCGGCGAGAAGAAACGCTATCCCATCCACCGCCCGGCGCCGCCCCTGGAGGAGCAGGACACGCGCCAGGAGCTCTTCGAGACCGGCATCAAGGTGGTCGACCTGCTGGAGCCCTACCTGAAGGGAGGCAAGATCGGCCTGTTCGGCGGCGCCGGCGTGGGCAAGACGGTGCTCATCCAGGAGCTGATCCACAACGTGGCCACCCAGCACGGCGGCTTCTCGGTATTCGCCGGCGTGGGCGAGCGCACCCGCGAGGGCAACGACCTGTGGCTGGAGATGAAGGAGACGGGGGTCATCGAAAAGACGGCGCTGATCTACGGGCAGATGACCGAGCCTCCCGGAGCCCGCCTGCGCGTGGCCCTGTCGGGGCTGACCGTGGCCGAGTACTTCCGCGACGAGGAGAAGCAGGACGTGCTGCTGTTCATCGACAACATCTTCCGCTTCACCCAGGCCGGCTCGGAAGTGTCGGCCATGCTGGGGCGCATGCCCTCGGCGGTCGGCTACCAGCCCAACCTGGCCTCGGAGATGGGGGAAATGGAAGAGCGCATCACCTCGACCAAGAGGGGATCGATCACCTCGGTGCAGGCGATCTACGTGCCGGCCGACGACTACACCGACCCGGCGCCGGCGACGACCTTCACCCACCTGGACGCCACCACCAACCTGTCGCGGGCGCTGACCGAGATGGGCATCTACCCGGCCGTCGACCCCCTGGCCTCCTTCTCGCGCATCCTCGACCCCAAGATCGTCGGCAAGGAGCACTACCAGGTGGCCCGCCAGGTGAAGGAGGTGCTGCAGCGCTACAAGGACCTGCAGGACATCATCGCCATCCTGGGCATGGAGGAGCTCTCCGACGAGGACAAGGTGATCGTAGCCCGAGCGCGCAAGATCCAGAAGTTCCTCTCGCAGCCGTTCTTCGTGGCCACCCCCTTCACCGGCCTGGAGGGGAAGTACGTGCAACTGGCCGACACCATCCGCAGCTTCAAGGAGCTGGTCGAAGGCCGGCACGACGCCCTGCCCGAGCAGGCCTTCTACATGTGCGGCGCCATCGAGGACGCGGTGGCCAACGCCAAAAAGATGGGCTTCTGATGATCCAGCTGGAGGTCCTCACCGCCCGCGAGGTGGCCCTGCGCGCCGAGATCCAGGACCTGTACATCCCGGCTTATCTGGGAGAGGCCGGCGTGCTCCAGCACCACCTGCCTTATCTCAGCCTGATCAAGTCCGGCGAGATCTCCTATCTGGACGCGTCGGGCCGGCGCCACTACCTGTACGGCGGCCCGGGCTTCCTGGAGGTGCGGGACGACCGCGTGGCCCTCATCCTCGACGGGTTCGTCCGCGGCGAGGACCTGCACGAGGAGGAGCTGCGCGGCCGGCTGCAGGAAACGGAGGCGCGCATCCGTTCCTCCTTCCAGGCCGCCATCACCCCCGAGGAGCTGCAGGCCGAGCTGGGGCGGCAGCGTGAGCTGCAAGCCCAGCTCGCCATCTGCCGCAAGATCAAGAAAAACTAGCCGTTCCGTCGGGCCGTCGCGTTGACTTTTTCCCCGAAATCGGCTATAGTCCCGTTTTCAGACCTCCTTTCCCGAGAAAATCTCATCCCTTGCGAGGAGTTGGCATGAGCGCACAAAATTTGTTCTTCTTGGCCCCGTTGGGCTCTGTCCTGGCCCTGGTCTTCGCCTTCTACTTCTTCCGCTTCATGAAGCGGCAGGATGCCGGCAGCGCCGACATGCAGCGCATCGCCGGCTACGTGCAGAAGGGGGCCATGGTCTATCTCCGCCAGCAGTACAAGGTCGTCGTCATCGTCTTCTTGCTGATCTTCATCCTGTTCTCGTTCATGGCCTACGTGCTGCGCGCCCAGAATCCCTGGGTGCCCTTCGCCTTCATCACCGGCGGCTTCTTCTCCGGCCTGGCCGGCTTCCTGGGCATGCGCACCGCCACCTGGGCCTCCAACCGCACCACCGCCGGGGCCAAGCGGTCGCTGAACCGCGGCCTGCAGATCGCCTTCCGTTCAGGGGCGGTGATGGGGCTGGTCGTGGTCGGCCTGGCCCTGCTCGACATCTCGCTGTGGTTCGTGATCCTGCGCCATTTCATCCCCGCGGGCCCCGGCCAGCTGGCGGTCATCACCACCACCATGCTGACCTTCGGCATGGGCGCCTCGACCCAGGCCCTGTTCGCCCGCGTCGGCGGCGGCATCTTCACCAAGTCGGCCGACGTCGGCGCCGACCTGGTGGGCAAGTTGGAGGCGGGCATCCCCGAGGACGATCCGCGCAACCCGGCCACCATCGCCGACAACGTGGGTGACAACGTCGGCGACGTGGCCGGCATGGGAGCCGACCTCTATGAGTCCTACGCCGGATCGATCCTGGCCACCTCGGCGCTGGGCGTGGCCGCCGGCTACGGCCTGGGCGGCGTGCTGGCGCCCATGGTCATCGCCGGCATCGGCGTGCTCTTCTCCATCCTCGGCGTCTTCCTGGTGCGCTCCGGGGAGAAGGCGAGCCAGAAGGTGCTGCTCAGGGCCCTGGGCCGCGGCATCAACGCCAGCACCCTGCTGACCCTGGTGGCGTCGTTCTTCATCCTGGTGCTCTTCAAGGAGTCGTTCCAGGGCCGCCACGTGGGCATCTTTCTATCGGTCATCGCCGGGCTGATCGCCGGCTGGCTGATCGGCAAGATCACCGAGTATTACACCTCCCAGGACTACAAGCCCACCCAGTTCGTCGCCGGACAGTCGCAGACCGGCCCGGCCACGGTCATCATCGCCGGCATCGCCACCGGCATGCAGTCGACCGGCCTGCCGGTGCTGATCATCGCCGCGGCCATCATCGCCAGCTACGCCCTCAGCGGCGGCTTCAGCGCCTCGGCCAACGCCATCAATCTGGGTCTCTACGGCATCAGCTTCGCCTCGGTGGGCATGCTCTCCACCCTGGGCATCACTTTGGCCACCGACGCCTACGGCCCCATCGCCGACAACGCCGGCGGCAACGCCGAGATGACGCGCCAGGAGCCCGAGGTGCGCCGGCGCACCGACGCCCTTGACGCCCTGGGCAACACCACCGCCGCCACCGGCAAGGGCTTCGCCATCGGTTCGGCGGCGCTCACCGCCATGGCCCTGCTGGCCGCGTACATCGAGGAGGTCAAGGCAGGCTTCCTGCACATGGGCCAGAAGGTCATCGCCGTCAGCGGCGTGGACAAGGCCATCCAGGACACCCACATCGGCGACTGGGTCAGCTATTACAACCTGACCATCCTCAACCCGCGGGTGCTGATCGGGATGTTCATCGGCGCCATGATGGTCTTCGTCTTCTGCGCCATGACCATGAAGTCGGTCGGGCGCGCCGCCGGCCGCATGGTCGAGGAGGTGCGGCGCCAGTTCCGCGAGATCGCCGGCATCCTGGAGGGCAAGGCCGAGCCCGACTACGGCCGCTGCGTCGAGATCAGCACCCGCGCCGCCCAGCGCGAGATGCTGGTCCCGGCCCTGACCGCCATCTTCGTGCCGGTGGCCATGGGCCTGCTCTTCGGCGTGGCCGGGGTCATCGGCCTGCTGGCCGGCGGCCTGACCACGGGCTTCGTGGTCGCCGTCTTCCTGAACAACGCCGGCGGCACCTGGGACAACGCCAAGAAGTACATCGAGGAAGGGAACCTGGGAGGCAAGAGACTGGCCGACGGCGGCAGGAACCCCAACCACGGCGCCGCCGTCATCGGCGACACGGTGGGCGACCCCTTCAAGGACACCGCCGGGCCCTCGCTGAACATCCTGATCAAGCTGATGTCGATGGTCTCGGTGGTGTTCGCCGGCCTGATCGTCAAGTACGGCGACCTGCTGCAGCGGCTGCTCGACCGCCTGCCCCGCTAGCGCCTGCCGCCGGGAGCGGAGCGCCTTTGGCTTACTTGGAGAGGGCGATCTCCAGATTGAATTTTTCCTGCCTGGGAACCTCGATCTTTCCGGCGAAAGGGGAGTATCCCGGCTTGAAGGCGGCGAACTCGTAGGACCCGGGCGGCAGGCGCAGGAACAGCGTCTTGCCTGGGGCCGGGGCCAGTCCCCAGAAGCGGCCGTCGATGTAGAGGGCCGCCTCCTCCGGGGCCAGGGCCAGCTCCACTTCCGTCAGGAAGCGCCCGGGCGCCTGGGCCGGCTCCTTCTGCGGCATCGGCGGCAGGGGCTCGCTGCGGGCCTCGTAGGCCCTGTCCTCCACGGCGGCGTCCGGTTCATCGTTGGCGGCGGTCACGTCCGGCTGCAGCTCGATCTTCACGGTGATGCGCCGCGAGGGATAGCCGCTGAGGTCCACGGCCTGCTCGCGGAATCCCTTTTTGCGGAAAGCCAGCTCGTTCGCCCGCGAGGCCAGGCGCAGGGGGGAGGCCGGCGCGGCGTACTCGTAGGCCGCGCCGATGAAGCGGCCGTTGAGCAGCACGTCGGCGTCGTCGGGGCTGACGTCCAGGACGACGAGCACGCCGTCATAGTCCCCTGTCATCCACCAGGGGACATGGATGGAGCAAGCGGCGAAAAAACCGCTCAGGGCCGCAAGGGCCAGGAAGCAGCGCAAGGTTTTCATGCCTCCATGATAGCACATGCGGAGGGAATTTTCAGCCCAACCGCCCGCGCCGCCGGCTGCGCCGTATTGTCAGGCAGGAGGAAAAGTGTTACAGTATGGCCTTGCATGAAAGCCTCAGCCACGTGCATCCTGTTGCTGATCCTGTCCGCCGCCCCCGGCCCGCTCCTGCCGGCCCAGGAGCGGCACGAGGAGCCGGTGGTCTACGCCGACCACAAGACCATCGGCGAAAAGGCCCTGCGCGCCACCGGGAACGTCGAGGTGCTGTGGCAGGAGTACGTCCTCTACGCCGACGCCATCGACTTCGATCTCGAGCGCCGCGAGCTGTTCGCGGAGGGAAGGGTGACCCTGGCCAGCCAGGACATGGTCCTCAACGGCGAGAAGCTCCTCTTCAACCTGAAAACGCAGCACGGCGAGCTGCTCGCGGTCGACGGCCTGGCCAGCCCCGTCGTCCGCTTCCGCACCGGCCGCCTGGAGCAGGTGGACCGCGACACGCTGGCCTTCCGCAGGCTCGAATTCAGCTCCTGCGCCCAGGTTTTCCCGCGCTGGCGCATCAACAGCCGCCGCGGCAGGATCAAGCGGGAGAAATACATCGAGATGCACGGCGCCGTGCTGCGCATCAAGAACGTGCCGGTCTTCTACCTGCCCTACCTGCGTTACCCGCTGCCGCAGGACGGCCGCTCGACCGGCCTGCTTTTCCCCGGCATCGGCCAGTCCGGCCTGCGCGGATTCTTCGTGCAGAACGCCTTTTTCTGGGCCATCAAGCCCAACCTGGACATGACCCTCGGGCTGGATTATTTCTCCAAGCTCGGCGTGGGGGCCAGCAACGAGCTGCGCTACCTGTTCCGCGACGCCAGAGGCAGCGCCCGCGCCTATTATTTCCGCTACCGCCGCGGCAACGAGGTCTACGACGGTTCCCGCGACGACTATTACGTGGAGGCCGAGCATAACCAGAAGCTTCCCTTCCTGAACTCGCAGCTGCGGCTCAACGTGAACCTGCAGAGCCGCCCCGATTTCCTGCGCCTGTTCGACACCAACTTCGACCTGGCCAGGCGGGCCAACTTCCCCAGCGAGGTCGCGCTGACCTCCTCGTTCGCCAACGTGCAGGCGACGATCGGCGCCTCGCGCCGCGAGACCTATTACGTGACCCGGGGCAAGTCGCTGGTGCTGGAGCAATTCCCGGCGCTGGCGCTGAACCTGAACCAGCAGAAGATCGGCCGCCTGCCCGGCTATTTCTCCCTGGCCGCCGACTTCCAGCGCACGCGGCGCAGCGGCGAGAGCTTCGAGGAGGACCCGCAGTTCGTCACCGGGGTCTTCAGCCAGCGGCTCATCCTGTCTCCCTCCTACCGGCTGTCGCTGGTCAAGCTTCCCTGGCTCAGCGGCTCGCTGAACCTGGGGGCGCAGCGCATTTTTTACGCCAAGAGCTGGGACCCGGAGACCGGCCAGGCCGCCGACAAGCCGGTCAACGTGGGCTACCAGACGGCGCAGCTGTCCCTGCAGGGTCCCGTTTTCGGACGCGTCTTCGCCGCCGGCCCGGGCCGCCTGAAGCACGTCGTCGAGCCGGAGATCGCCTTTTTTTATGCCAGCGAGGCCAGCAACACCGACCGCCTGCTCAAGGTCGACCGTTCCGACTTCCCCTCCACCTCCAAGATCCGCTTGCGCCTGACCTCCCGCCTGCTGGCGAAGGCGAAC
Source organism: uncultured Clostridia bacterium (assembly GCA_964628035.1). GTDB lineage: Bacteria > Acidobacteriota > Aminicenantia > UBA2199 > UBA2199 > UBA2199. The sequence goes on from CAZVPI010000002.1 coordinate 24,413, forward strand.
GCCGCGGCGGCCTCGCCCCGCGAGGTCCTGTCCTATTCGCTGTCCCAGGAGTACTTTTTCGACCCGGCCGCGGCCAATTTCAACCTGATGATCAACGGCGAGTACCCCCGCTTCTCCAAGCTGAGCCAGTCGCTGCGCCTGCGCCCCGCGGAAAGCCTGGCGCTGGACGCGGTGGCCGACTACAATCACACCCTGCGCGCCCTGACCCTGCTCAACCTGCGCGCCGCCTACAACCGCCCGGGCTCGCCGCTCACCGGCACGGTCTCCTACAGCGTGTACCGCAACCCCTACCAGGCCAAGGACTTCGACCTGAACCAGCGGCTGCTGACCACCGGGCTGCGCTTCGACCTGGCGGGCTTCCCGCTCAAGCTGGATGCGCGTCTGGACTACAATTTCAGCGAGAAACCGGGGAAGCGGCTGCTGCACGGCTCGCTCGACGCCGGCCTCGACTACCAGTGCCTGTTCTTCCATTTCCAGTTCAAGACCTTCTCCTGGCTCGGCGAGCCCCACCCCCAGTTCCGCGTCGGCGTGTCGCTGGGGCAGCTGGGCATGGCCGGCGATTTCTTCGGAGGCGGATGATGCGCGTCCTCGGCAGGGACATCAAAAAAATCATGGTCACCGGCGGCGCCGGCTTCATCGGCAGCAACTTCATCCGCCACGTCCACGGCCGCTATCCCGGGGTGGAGCTGCTCAACTACGACAAGCTGACCTACGCCGGCAACCTGGAGAACCTGGAGGGCATCGCCGGGCGCTACGCCTTCGTGCAGGGAGACATCCGCGACATGCCCGCCGTGGCCGCCGCGCTGGACGGCGTCGACGCCATCGTCAACTTCGCCGCCGAGACCCACGTCGACCGCTCGATCCACGACCCGGGCGACTTCATCCTCACCGATGTCTACGGCGTCTTCGTCCTGCTGGAGGCGATGAAGGCCCGCCGCGGCGTCAAGCTGTTCGTGCATGTCTCCACCGACGAGGTGTACGGCAGCATCGCCTCCGGCCGCTTCCACGAGGAGAGCCCGCTCAACCCCTCGTCGCCCTACTCGGCGTCGAAGGCCGGCGGCGACCGCCTGGCCTATTCCTACTGCAAGACCTACGGCCTGCCGGTCGTGATCGCCCGGCCGGCCAACAACTACGGCCCCTGCCAGTACCCGGAAAAGCTGATCCCCTTCTTCGTCACCCGGGCGCTGCAGGACCTGCCGCTGCCCCTCTACGGCGACGGCCGCCACTGCCGCGACTGGCTGCACGTGGAGGACACGGTGCGCGGCATCCTGGCCCTGCTCGAAAAGGGGCGGCCGGGGGAGGCCTACAACCTGGGCGCCGGCCAGGAGCGCAGCAACCTGGAGGTCACCCGCGCCATCCTGGCGCTGCTGGGCAAGCCCGAGTCCCTGGTGCGCCGCGTCGCCGACCGCAGGGGGCACGATTTCCGCTATGCCCTCGACTTCGCCAAGGCGCGTTCCCTGGGCTGGGAGCCGCAGATCGACTTTGACGCGGGGCTGCGGCAGACCGTGGAATGGTACGTCCGCCATGAGCGCTGGTGGCGCAGGCTGATCGACCAGAGCGAGTACCAGCGCCACCTGCACAAGAACTATGAGTAGGATCCTCGTCACCGGCTGCTCCGGCTTCCTGGCCGGCCACCTGCTGCAGGGGCTGGTCGCGGAGAAAGGCAACCGCGTCTTCGGCGTCACCGAGGTCTCCGGGTTCGCCCATGCCGGGATCGACGTGTACCAGGTGGACATCCGCCGCCGCGGCGAGCTGGAGCGGGTGGTGCGGGACGTGCGCCCCGACCTGACCTTCCACCTGGCGGCGGTGACCAACGTCGGCTTCGCCTGGAAGAATCCCGAATTGACCTATGAGGTCAATTTTCTGGGCTCCTCCAACCTGCTGGAGGCGCTGCGGCAGTCGGCCCCCGGCTCGCGGCTGCTGCTGATGAGCTCGGCCGAGGTGTACCGGCCCGACGCCGGCCCCCTCCTGGCGGAGTCGGACCCGCTGGTCCCGCAGAACCCCTACGCCCTCTCCAAGGCGGCCATGGAGATGCTGGCGGGCCTCTACGGCCGGGTGTATGCCATCCGGGCCTGCATCGCCCGCGCCTTCAATTTCACCGGTCCCGGCCAGGATGCCAAGTTCGTCGCCTCCGATTTCGCCCGCCAGGTGGCGCGCATCGAGCGCGGCGAACGGGAGCCGGTCATCCGCGTCGGCAACCTGGCGGCGGTCCGCGACTTCTCCGACGTGCGCGACGTGGCCCGCTGGCTGCAAGTCATCGCCGCCGGCGCCGAGCCCGGCGAGGTGTTCAACCTCTGCTCGGGGGCGGCCTACTCCATCCGCGAACTGCTCGACCGGCTTCTGGCCCAGGCGCGCGTTCCCATCCGCGTCGAGGTAGACCCCGAACGCTTCCGCCCCCTGGACAACCCGGTGCTGCGCGGCGACCCGGGGCGGATGCGCCGCCGCTTCGGCCTGGTCCCCGAGTACCCTCTCGAGCGCACCCTGCTCGACCTCCTCGAATTCTGGCGCGGGAGGGCCGGTGAAGATCCTGGTCATTAAGGTCGCGGCCCTCGGCGACCTGCTGATGGCGACGCCGGCGCTGCGCGCCCTGAAGCGGGGCGCGGCCGGAGGCGAGCTGCACCTGCTGGCCGGCCGCTCCATCGCGGCGGCGGCCGAGAACAACCCCGACGTCGACCGCGTCATCCCCCTCGACGACCGCCGGCTCTTCCACGGCGGTTTCCTGGGGCAGGCCACCGAGGCGCTGAAGGCGGCCTGGCGCTTGCGCCGCGAACGCTACGATGTCGGGCTTACTTTCCACCGCGACCCGCGCTTCGCCCTCATCCTGCTGCTGGCCGGCTGCCGCCGCCGCATCGGCTTTCGGCGGGGCCGGCGCCGCCCCTGGGCGCTGACCGAGGCGGTGGCCGTCGAGGGCATCCGCCACCACATCTTCCACTACTGCGACCTGGTCCGGCCTTTGGGCCTGGGCTGCCTCGATTTCCGCATGGAGTTTCCCGTCGCCGCCGCGGCCGAGGCGGCCGCGGCGGAAAAATTCCTCGTCCCGGCGCGCCTCAAGGAGTACGTCGTCATCGCTCCAGGCGGGGCGGCCAACGTCAAGGAGGAGATGGCCAGCCGGCGCTGGCCGGCCTCCCATTTCTCGCGGCTGGCCGGGCGGCTGCTGGAGGAGGGCCATGCCGTGGTGCTGCTGGGGGCCGGCGGCGACGCGGACATCGCCGCCGCCATCGCCGCCGGCAAGCCCGCGCTGGTCGACCTGACCGGCCGCACCACGCTGACCGAGGCGGCGGCGCTCCTGAAGCGCTCGCGCCTGGTCGTCTGCAACGACGCGGGCCTGATGCACCTGGCCTCCGCCGTCGGCGCCCGCGTCATCGCCCTGTTCGGGCCCACGCACCCGGAGGAGAAACGGCCGCTGGCCGAAGGCAGTGTTGCCCTCTGGAAAGGCGAGGGCATGTCCTGCTCCCCCTGCTACCGCGACGGGGTCTTCCCGGCCTGCGCCCATGTCGACTGCCTGGCGCGCATCACGCCAGAAGAGGTTTTCCACCTTGCAGACAGGATGCTCAGGGAGGAAAAAGGGAAGACGGAGGGAAGACAGAGGGAAGAGAGAGAGAAGAAGAACGGGTAGCGAAAGGCATCACCCCGCGTTGGTTTTCACTTTTGCTTTTGCCTTGCGCGCATAGCGCGCGTTCCGGCGCGCGTCGCCCCCCCGCCGCGGGTTCTCGGGGGTGTCACGAGAGAGCGGCTTACTCCACCTTGAACAGCTTGCCCTTCGCCTGGGCCAGCACCTGGCCCTGCTCATCGGCGATCTCTCCCTCGGCGAAGACGATGCGGCCGCGCAAGCCGGTGACGCGGGCCGCGGCCCGCAGTTCCTCGCCGGTCAGGGCCGGGCGGCGGTAGGTGACGGTGATCTCGGCGGTGACGCACTTGACGCCGGAGGCGCCGGCGGCCTGGATCAGGGTCTCGTCCAGCACCGTGGCCAGCAGGCCGCCGTGGACGGTGCTGCGCCACCCCTGGTACTGGACGGGAAAGGCCACCCGGGTCGCGGCGGCGCCGGCGCCGGCGTCGCGCTCGAAATCCAGCTGCAGCCCGGCCGGGTTCTTCCTGCCGCACACAAAACAGTTCTGGTCGTCGCTGAATTCGTTCATGCCCTATCTATACACCTTTCCGCCCGCCAAGGGAAGCCCTCCCGGGCCCGCCTTGACAGGTGCGGGGAAATCGCCTACCATGGGGGCATGTTCGATTTCCGCAACCACCGCAAGGCGGCCCTGCTGTTCTCCGGCGGCCCGGCGCCCTCGGCCAACGCCGTCATCTCCTCGGTGGCCCTCAACTTCATCAACGCCCGCGTGCCCATCATCGGCTTTTTCTTCGGCTTCGAATTCCTGGAGGACTACGACAAGAACAACCGCTACTGCCTCTCGCCCAACGTCCACTACCAGGCCCTCGACGCCGGGATCTCGCGCATCCGCAACCAGCGCGGCGTGTACCTCAAGACCTCGCGGGCCAACCCCGGCCGGCGCATCCAGTCGCCGGCCGACCTGGACGATCCCGAGAAGAACCGGCGGCTGGTGCACATCCTGGAGGCGCTGCACAGCCTCGACGTGGGCTGCCTGATCACCATCGGCGGCGACGACACCCTGAAGACGGCCAACTTCCTGAACCGGCTGGGCCTGCCGGTGATCCATATCCCCAAGACCATCGACAACGACTATTTCGGCATCGCCTGGACCTTCGGCTACTGGAGCAGCGTGCAGGCCAGCCAGGAGGCGCTGCTCAATCTCAAGGCCGACGCCGAGAGCACCGGCTCGTACTTCATCGCCGAACTGATGGGCCGCAAGGCCGGCTGGCTGACCTACGCCGCCGGCATCGCCGGCGAGGCGGTGCAGATGATCTCCACCGAGGACGTCGAGCAGGAGGTCCTCGACGTGGAGAAGCTGGCCGGGCGCATCGTCGACACCATGCTGCTGCGCGAGAAGAACGACAAGTACTACGGCGTGGTCTGCGTGGCCGAGGGGCTGGCCGACCGCCTGCCCGAAACATACCGCCCCACCGAGACCGACCGCCACGGCAACCTCATCCTGGGCGCGGCCGAGGTCGGGCGCGTGCTGCGCGACGAGGCCGAGCGCCTGTACCGCGAGCGCACCGGGCGCAGGAAAAAGATCATCTACAAGCAGATCGGCTACGAGACGCGCAACGCCCCGCCCATCAGCTTCGACGTGGTGCTCTCCAGCATGCTGGGCTTCGGAGCCTACAAGCTGTACCAGAACCAGCAGTTCGGCTGCATGGTCTCGGTGTCGGACAACTTCTCCATCGTCGGCGTTCCCTTCGACCAGCTCATCGATCCCCAGACCCTGAAGACCCGGCTGCGCAACGTGCCCAGGGGCAGCGACTTCTTCGAGCTGAAGGAAGCGCTGACCTACAAACTCAGCGAATAGCCGGGCTAGGCGTAGGGGATAAGGCGTAAGGCGTAAGGTAAGAAAGACGCATTTCCGGAAAGATCGTCATCGCCTGGCCATTTTTTGATACTGAGGCTTTTTCCCTTTCCGATCCTCTGAATCGTCATGCTGCGAAAGCGATCTTCACCCCTATGGAATGCCTGTGGGCAGGCGCAGGGATGTCCATTCCTCTTCCCTACGCCCAACGCCTTACGCCCTACGCCGAGGTCCTGTTATTTGTATCTCACCCAGCGCAGCAGCTCGCCCAGGGTCGGCTTCTTGCCGTACATCAGCATGCCGACGCGGAAGATCTTGGCCCCCAGCCAGGCCAGGCCCCAGATGGTCAGCAGGCAGAGGCCGATGGCGGCCAGGACCTGCCACAGCGGCGGCATGGCGGTGGTGATGCGCATGAACATCAGGATGGGGGAGAAGAGGGGGAAGAGCGAGGCGCCCACGGTCAGGGCCGAGTTGGGGTTCTGGATGGCCGAGATGCCGAGGATGTAGGGGATGATGATCGTCACCGACAGCACGCCGGCGAACTGCTGCGCCTCCTGGTCGGTGTTGACCGCGGCGCCGATGAAGGCGTAGGGGATGGCGTAGACGAAAAAGCCCAGCACGAAGAAGACGACGAAGTACATCGCGATCTCCGGGGTGAGGAACGAGAGGATGGCGGCGTCGATGCTGCCGGCGAAACGCGAGACCAGCACGCCGGCCAGCACGATCCACAGGGCCACCTGGGTCAGCCCGGCCAGGCCTATGCCCAGCAGCTTGCCGTAGAAGATGTGGGTCGGCCGCGCCGAGGCGATCAGCAGCTCGGAGATGCGGCTGGTCTTCTCCTCGAGCACGCCGCGCATGATCATCTGCCCGTAGTTGATCAGGATCATGAACAGGATGATGATCATGAACAGCGACATCATGTAGTCCATGCCCGAGTCGGACTTGGTGGTGCCCTCCTTCTTGACCTTGAAGGTCTCCATGTCGATCTCGCGCGTGGCCTCGTCGACCACGGCCGGGTCGATGCTCTGGTCCAGCAGCAGCTGCTTGGAGATGGCCGCGCGCAGGGTCGACTCGATGTACTTGAGGGTGGTGAAATCGGAGACGGAGGTGGAATAATAGGCGATGCGGCGGCTGGCCTTGACGTCGGCCGGGATGAGCAGCAGGCCGTCGACCTCCTTCCTCAGGACCTTCCGCTCGTACTCCTTGACCAGGTCCCCGGCGTCGCGGCCGGAGACGTCGAGCGGCTGGAAGGTGATGCGCCCGGCCTCGGGCAGCGCCTGCGGGCCGTCCATGGCCTCGAGGTCCCGGACGTCGGGCTTCCGGGCCTTTCTTTCCGCCGGGCGGGCGCTGAGCGTCTGGACATAGCCGCCGGCGTAGTCGGCGACGGCGATCGTCTTGTCGGTGCGCCCCATCTTCATCAGCAGCACGGGTACGAACATCAGCCCGGCCATCAGCACCGGGGTGAGGACGGTCATGATGATGAAGGACTTCTTGTGGACAATGGTCTTGTATTCCTTCTTGATGACGGCGAGGATCTTTTTCATGCTCCGGCTCCTTCCTGGACCTTGCGGATGAAGATGTTCTGCAGCGAGGGCTCGCTGAGGGCGAAGCCGTTGACCGCGACCCGGCCCAGCAGGTCGCGCAGCAGCTGCTCGCGCCGCGCCGGGGACAGGTCGTCGAGCTCGACCTCCAGCTCGCGGCCCGAGTCGCGCAGGGAGCGGACGTAGGGCAGCCCGGCCACGAAGCGGGCGTCGCCCTCCACCTGCACCTTGACGAAGCGCTGGCCGTACTCGGCCTTGACCGCGGCCAGCGACCCATCGAGCACCTTGCGTCCCTGGTTGATCATCACCAGCGAATCCACGGTCTTTTCGGCGTACTCCATCAGGTGGGTGGAGTAGATGATCGTCATGCCCTCGCGCTTGCGGGCCAGGATGATGTCCTTGACCAGCTCGATGTTCAGCGGGTCGAGGCCGGAGAAGGGCTCGTCGAGGATGAGCAGCTCCGGGTCGTGCAGGATGGTGGTGATGAACTGCAGCTTCTGGGCCATGCCCTTGGAAAGCTCCTCCACCTTCTTTTCCTCGTAGCCGTCCAGCTGGAACTGCTGCAGCAGCCGGCGGCCGCGCTCGCGCGCCGCCGCGGGCTTCATGCCCTTGAGCTCGCCGAAGAACAGCAGCGTGTCCATCACCTTCAGCTTGCGGTAGAGGCCGCGCTCCTCGGGCAGGTAACCGATGCGGTCCTTGACCGCCTGGCTCAGGGGCCGGCCCAGCACCTCCACGCGCCCCGAGTCGGGGGCGATGATGTCCAGCACCATGCGCATGGTCGTCGTCTTGCCCGCGCCGTTGGGGCCCAGCAGGCCGAGGATCTCTCCGCGCTTCACGGCGAAGGAGATGCCGTCGACGGCGCGCTTGCCGTCGAAGTCCTTCACCAGCTCATGCAGGGACAATGCCGTTTCGCTCATGTGCACTCCTTTCCTCGTGTTTTCGCCGGGGACGGCGCAGGTTCTCCTCCTTATACGCAGGGGCGGCGGCCAGGGTTTCCCTCAGCCGGCGACCCGCCGCAGGCTGCTGCGCGGGAGGCGCTGCAGGCCGGCGGCGGCGATGGCCCCGGCGTCGGCGTGCAACTCCAGGACGCCGCGGTACGCCCCGCGCAGCGCCTGGCGCGCGACCAGGTGGGCGCGGCGTATGCCCAGCGCCTGGCGGTGTCGCCCGTACAGGCCGCGCATGTCCGCCGCCAGCTCGCGCAGGCCGGGGCGGCGCAGCTCCAGCTCGTAGACCTCGCGGAAAGGAGGGAGCTGGAACCAGCTGCGGTATTTGAGCTCGCGGGCGAAGAAGCGCTCCTCGTCCAGCAGGTGGCGCAGGGCATAGTGGAAGTGGAACACCGAGAAGACGTGCAGCTCGCCCCCGGGGGCGAGCTGGGCGGCGATCTCGGCTGCGCCGCCCTGGATGCGCTCGGCGGCGTCGAATTCGTCCAGTGGGAAAAAGGACTCGGGCTTGACCCAGGCAGCGGCGGCGAAAAGGCCCCGCAGGCGGGGGCTGAGCCCGGCCAGGGTGGCCAGGGTCAGCGGCCGGGCGGCGGCGCGGCTGCGGGCCGCATCCCCGTCGCGCATCTCGGCGGCGGTGAGGGTCAGGACCGCACCCTCGCCGCCGATGCGCTCCAGCGCCCGGGCCAGCGACTCGATGCTGATGTCGTGCAGCGGTTCGAGCGGCCGGCCGCAGCGCCGGCAGTTTCCCGGGGCGTCGTCCGCATGGGAGCAGCGCCGGCAGGAGACGCGGCCCGCGCCGTCGGCCTGCAGGGCGGCCGAGCAGCGCGGGCAGGTCGCCAGGCGCGAACAGGCTTCGCAGAAAAGGTGCAGCGCCGGCGCGATGCGGTTGACCAGCACCAAGGTGCGCCGGCCCTCGCGCAGGCCTCGGGCGGCCAGCTCCAGGAGCGCCGGCGGGATGCCGCGCTCGCGCCCTTTCAGCGGGTGGACCTGCGGCGGGGAAGGGCGGCAGGGCCGGCGGTCTTCCACCCCGGGCTGCTGGCGCTGCGTCCACGTGGAGCAGGTGTGCGCGAGGGCGCCGGCGAGCAGGGGGATGCCGGCGGCTTGGGCGCGCAGACCGGCCAGGTGGTCGAGGCGGAAGGGCGTGCCCTGGAGGCGGGCGTAGAGCGGCGAGGAGGCGCGGTCGAGGATCACCAGGCCGGGAGCGGCCAGCGGCAGGGCCAGGGCGGCCAGGCCGCCGCAGATGATCGCGGGCTTGCCGGCGCGGCTCTCACCCCAGAGCTTCTCGCGCGCCGCCGACGTCAGGCGCGAGTGGCAGGGCGTGACGCCGGGCAGGCGTTCCTGCCAGTAGCGGATCGTGTCGGCATCGGGGACGACGAGGAGGACGGATCGTCCTTGGGCCAGCGTTTCCGCGCAGGCGCGGCGGTATTCCCCGCCGGGGTCCTCGGCCAGGAGCAGTCGCCGGCTTGCGCCGCCGGCGGGGCGGGGAGCCGGCGGGGCGGTCTCGGCGGCGGCTTTCCGGAAGCGCAGGCGCAGCGGCTCCGCGGCGGCCAGCCGCGCCAGTTCCCCGGCCGGCACGCTGCCCAGGCTGGATTCGCGGCCGACGACGCGCAGCCCCTTGGTCCCCTTCTGGCTGGGCGGCAGAGAGTGGTCGAGCAGGGCCGCGGCCGAGGCGAAGTAGGCCGCTGCGGCCAGTCGGGCGAACTCCAGCAGCTCGGGTCCGGGAAGGAAGGGGTCGTCCACGACGCCCAGGATCCCCTTCAGTCGCCCGCGGTAGGGCGAGTCGAGGTCCAGGACCCAGCCGAGCACGGCGCGGCGGCCCAGGGGCACCAGCACCCGGGAGCCGGGCCTCAGCCCCAGGTCATCCGGTGCGCGATAGGTCAGGGGCTCGGGAAGGCCGCTGGAAAGCGCGACGCTGACCTTCAAGGCCGGTCGCCGGCGACCAGGGCCAGCACTTTCTGCATGTCCTGCCAAACCTCCCATTTGGCCTTGGAGATCTCCTCCTTGTCGCGCTTGTGCAGGATGAAGGACGGGTGGTAGGTGGCGACGAGGGGAATGCCCTGGAAGTCCAGCACCTGGCCGCGGATGCGCCCCATGCTGTGGGAAGTGCCCAGCAGGTTGTTCAGGGCCACCCTGCCCAGGCAGACGATCGCCCGCGGCCGCAGGACGGCGATCTGGCGCAGCAGGTAGGGGAGGCAGGCCTCCACCTCGTCCTTGAGCGGCTCGCGGTTGTTGGGCGGACGGCACTTGACCACGTTGCCGATGAACACGTCCTCGCGCCGCAGGCCCATCTTCTGGATGATCCTGTCCAGGAGCTGGCCGGCGCGGCCGATGAAAGGCCGGCCGAACTGGTCCTCGGTCTCGCCCGGCCCCTCGCCGACGAACAGGATGCCCGGGCGGTGGCTGCCCTCGCCCGGGACGTAATTCGTCTTGGACTCGTGCAGGCGGCAGCGGCGGCATTGCAGGATCTCGCGGTTCAGCTCGGCCAGCTCGGCGCGCGGATCGTTGGCCGGCAGGTGCAGAAACGAGGCGCCCATGTCGTTGAAGAACGCCAGCACGTTGCGCAGCTCGTTCATCGTTCTTCAGCGTTCGCGGCCGGCCAGCGCCGCCACTTCGTCCCAGAGGCGGGCGGCGATGAGGGCCTTGCTCATCGGCTCCAGCCTGCGCACGCCGTCGGCGCGCACGAAATAAACCTGGTTCTCCTCGCGTCCGAAGGCGGGATTCTCGGCGGAGATCTCGTTCAGGACCAGCAGGTCCAGGTTCTTGGCCTCCAGCTTTCTCTGGGCGTTGGCGAAGATATCCTCGGTCTCGGCGGCGAAGCCGACCAGGATCTGGCCGCGGCGCTTGCGCCGGCCGAGCTCAAGCAGGATGTCGGGGTTCTTCACCAGCTCCAGGGTCAGCCGTTCGCCGCATTTTTTCAGCTTCTCGGGATAGTATTTGATGCTGCGGTAGTCGCTGACGGCGGCGGCCATGACCACGATGCCGGCGCCGGCGAAGCGCGCGCTCAGGGCGGCGCGCATTTCCTGGGCGCTCTCGACCTCGACGAGCTCGACGCCGTCGGGCAGGAAGGCCGTCGGGCCGGTGACGAAGGTGACCGGGCCGAGGCCGCGGCGCAGGGCTTCCGTGGCCAGGTGGAAGCCGGTTTTGCCCGAGGAGCGGTTGGACAGGAAGCGCACCGGATCGATGGGCTCGATGGTGGGGCCGGAGGCGATCAGGATGCGCTCAGGCACGGCGTAGGCCGAGGCAGTGGTCGTACAGGGCCTGGGCGTCGGGCATGCGGCCACGCCCGGTCTCCAGGTTGGCCAGGGGGCCCTCGTCGGACTCGACGACCTCGACGCCGCGCGCGCGCAACCGCGCCAGGTTGTCGACCACGGCCGGATTGTCCAGCATGTGGCGGTTCATGGCCGGGGCCGCGACCACGCGCCTGAAGAAGGCGCAGAACACCGTCGACAGCAGGTCATCGGCGATGCCGTTGGCCATCTTGCCCAGGATGTCGGCCGAGGCCGGCGCCACCAGCAGCAGCTCGCATTCCCGGGCCAGGTTGACGTGCAGCAGCGGGTCCTGGCCGGCAGCGAACATCTCGCTGAACACCCGGCCCGGGGCGAAGGTCGCGAAGGTGAGCGGCGCGACAAAGCGCGTCGCCGCCGGGGTCAGGATCACCGTCGTCTCGTGTCCATGCTTCTGGAACAGGCGCAGGATGTCCACCGCCTTGTAGGCCGCGATCGAGCCGCTGACGCCGAGCACCAGCTTCATTTCGCCTCCCGCAGCAGCTTCTGCACCCGCCCGCCGTTCTGGGCGGTGCGCAAGCGGCAGGCGGTCAGCAGGCAGCGCAGGCCGGCCAGCGCCGTTTCCAGGTCGTCGTTGACGAGCACGTAGTCATAGCGGCGGAAGGCCCGCAGCTCCTTCAGGGCCGCGGCCAGGCGCCGCCGCGCCTCCGGGTCGATGCGCGCCTGGCGCCGGCGCAGGCGCCGCTTCAGCGCCGCCAGAGTGGGGGGAACGACGAACACGCCGGCGGCCTCGGGAAACTGGCGCTTGATGCTGCGCGCCCCCTGGACGTCGACATCCAGGATCAGCGTGCGGCCGCCCGCCGACTTGGCGCGGATCTCCTTCCAGCTCGTGCCGTAGCGCCGGCCGTGCACCTCGGCCCACTCGGCGAAACGCCCCTGGCGCGCCATGCGCGCGAAGCGTCCCTCATCGACGAAATGGTAGTCGCGGCCGTCGACCTCGCCCGGCCGCGGCGGCCGCGTGGTGTGCGACACCGAGAAGCGCAGGTCGGGGGACTCGGCCAGCAGCCGGGCGATGAGCGTCGACTTGCCGCAGCCCGAGGGGCCGGACACGATGATCAAGCTGCGCATGGGCGCTCCTACTCGATGTTCTGCGCCTGCTGCCGGATCTTCTCGATCTCGCGGCGGATCAGCAGGATCAGCCCCTGGATCTCCGCCGACTCGGTCTTGGCGGCGATGGTGTGGGTCTCGCGCTGCATTTCCTGGGTGAGGAAATCGGCCTCCTTGCCTTTGGCGAGCGGCAGGCGGGCGACCAGCAGCCGCCGCAGCCTGCGGGCGTGGGCCTGCAGGCGCTGGATCTCCTCGGCGATGGCGGACTTGTCGGCGGCGATGGCCGCCTCCTGGGCGATGCGCCGCTCGTCGACCGGGGTGCGGCCGAGCAGCCGGGCGATGCGCTGCCGGTAGCGGCGCACGGCGTCGCGTTCGCACTCCTTTTCCCGGGAACGCAGGGCGCGGACATGGCCGTCGACCCGGCGCAGGCAGGCCAGCAGGTCGGCGCGGATGCTGCGGCCCTCGCGGCGCCGGCTTTCCAGGAAGTCGGCGAAGACGGCGGCGATGGCGCGGCGTACCGCCGCCTGCTCCCGGGCGCTGAGGCTCTCGGGATCCTGGTCGAGGCGCAGCAGGGCGGGCATCTTGAGCAGCGCATCGAGGGGGGCCGCGGTTCCGGTTCTCCTCTGCAGCGGCGCCAGCCTGCCCAGGACCGCCTCCAGCAGGGGCTCGTTCAGATGGATGCGCCACTGGCGCGCCCCCTGCGGTACGAGTTCGAGCACGACCTCCACCTTGCCCCGCTGCAGCCGCTGCTTCAGCAGGCCGCGGACGGCGCTCTCGCTGGCTGCGGTGACGCCGCTGCCGCGGAAGCTCGTTTCCAGGTAGCGGTTGTTGTAGGACTTGAAGGAGACGAAGAGGGAAAAATCCTTCCCGTTATAGCGCCCCTGGGCGAATCCGGTCATGCTCTGCATGACTCACATTATAATATCCATCTCCGGGAATTGCAAATTGTAGAGGGAGTAGTAGAGGCCGCGCTTCTTGAGCAGCTCGCGGTGGTTGCCGCTCTCCTTGATCTCGCCGCGCTCGATGACCAGGATGCGGTCGGCCTCGAGGATGGTGCTCAGGCGGTGGGCGATGACGAAGGTGGTGCGCTGCTTCATCACGTCGGCCATCGCCTCCTGGATCAGCTTTTCCGACTCGGAGTCGAGCGAGGAGGTGGCCTCGTCGAAGATCAGCAGCGGCGGCTGCTTGAGCACGGCGCGGGCGATGGAGATGCGCTGGCGCTGGCCGTTGGAGAGGAAGACGCCGCGCTCGCCGACGACGGTGTCGTAGCCCTGGGGCAGCTCGGAGATGAAGCCGTCGGCGCGGGCCACGGCGGCGGCGCGGCGCACGTCGTCCAGGGTGAAGCGCCGCCGGCCGTAGGCGATGTTGTTCAGGACGGTGTCGTTGAACAGGAACACGTCCTGGGTGACCAGGCCGATGTGCTCGCGCAGCGATTTCAGGGTGATGGCGCGGATGTCGCGGCCGTCGAGGAGCACCTCGCCGCGCTCGGGATCGTAGAAGCGCAGCAGCAGGTTCATCAGGGTCGTCTTGCCCGAGCCGCTGGCGCCGACCAGGGCCACCATCTCGTTCGCCTGGGCGCGGAACGAGATGTTCCTCAGCACCGGCACGCCGGGCTGGTAGGAGAAATGGACGTTCTGGAACTCCACCTCGCCGCGCACGCCCTTGATCTCGACCGCCGCCGCCCGGTCGCGGATGGGATTGGCGGCGAGGATGATCCCCTTGACCCGCTCCCAGCCCGCCCGGCCCTGCTGGAAGTCGTTGTGGGCCAGGCTCAGGCGCTTGATGGGGGCGTACATCAGGAACAGCGCCGTCAAGAACGAGGTGAACTGCCCCGGCGAGAGGGTGCCGCGCGAGATGCGGTGCATGCCGACGGTGAACAGGCCGGCGGCCACCAGGCCGCCGATGACGTCCATGACCGGCGCCGCCAGGGAATAGGCCAGGGCGATCTTGGCGTTGATGCGGAAATGCTTCTGGTTGAGCTGGCGGAACTTCTGGATCTCGAATTCCTCCATGTTGTAGGCCTTGACGATGCGGTTGCCCGTAGCCGACTCGCTCATGAAATGGCCCAGGTCGCCGATGGTCTCCTGGGACTGGGCGCCGCGCTTCTTCACCTTGCGCCCGAAATAGACCAGGGGCACGGCGGCCACCTGGATCAGCACCAGGGACAGGGTGGCCATGCTCCAGTCCTGGTAGAAGATCACCGCCAGCAGGCAGATCAGCGTCAGCGTCTCGCGGATGTAGACCGACAGGGTCTCGGCCACGGCCATCTTGATCTTCTCGATGTCGTTGGAGATGCGCGACACCAGGTCGCCGGTGCGCGCCTTGCTCAGGAAGTCGACCGACTGGTACACCAGGCTGCGGTACAGCTTGTCGCGCACGTTGCGCACGACCTTGAGCCCCAGCGTCTTCATCGAGTACAGGGAGAGGAACGAGAAGACGGCCTGGCCCAGGAAGGCCGCGAAGAGCAGCTGCGGCAGCACCAGCACCAGCTGCCGCTCCTCGATCCCCAGCAGGCGCATGATCAGGTCGCGGACGAAGCGGCTGCGTCCCGACAGCTGGCCCCCGCCCTGCAAAAAGAGCTCGTCGATGACCGGCTGGATGATGACGGCGAAGAAGCCGGTGAAGACGGCCACCATGGCCAGGAACCCGAGGGCCAGCAGGAAACGCTTCAGGAAGGGCCGGAAATAGGTGTAGAGGGAACCCTCTTCCCACATGTCCCGCCTAGGCCTTGCGCTCCACCCCTGCGGCCTCGCCGGCGCGGCGCCGGCGGCCGAAGGCCAGGAAGAACAGGGGCGAGATCATGTAGGTGAAGGTGAGCAGGGGGATGGTCGTGTCGGGGAAGATGACCAGGCAGGCGACGATCAGGGCCAGCAGGAACAGCATGCGCAGGCTGTCCTTGAGGACGAAGCGCTTCACCGTGCGGTAGCGGATGTTGGAGATCATCAGCAGCGAGACGCCGACCACATAAAAGGCGAACAGCAGCGTGCCCAGGCCTCCGGGCAGCGGCCGGCCCTCGTGAAGCAGCACGATCGAGCCGACGGCCAGGGAGGCAAGGGGGATGGGCAGGCCGACGAAGATATTGGCCGGCACGGCCTGGGCCTCCTTGAACACGTTGAAGCGGGCCAGGCGGATCAGGCCGGCGCTCAGGAACACGAAGGCCACGATGAGCCCCGACTGGTTGAAGCCGCCCTGGAATCCCCATTTCAAGGCCAGCATGGAGGTGACCAGCCCAAAGGTCACGGCGTCGACCAGCGAGTCGAGCTGCACGCCGAAGTTGGACTCGGTCTTGGTCAGGCGGGCGATGGTGCCGTCGAATCCGTCCATGACCACGGAGGCGGTGAGGAAGTATACGGCCATCTTGAAGTTGGGCCGGGCGCCGATGATGCGCACCAGCGCCTGGTAGCCCAGGAAGAGGTTGAGCAGGGTGAACACCGAGGGCAGGAAGGAGATGTTGACCAGGGCCGGGATGCGAGGCCGGCTGGTCCGCTTTTTTTTCGCCTTCCTGGAGGCGGAACGGCGGGAGCCGCCTTCGGGAGCTTTTTCGTCAGCCATGCGCGTGCGGCTGCCGGCGGAAGGCCTCGATGCGCTTCTGCATCGCGTCCTTCAGGCGCAGTTTCTCCTTCTTGAGGATCTTCTCGGCGACGCGTTCCTCGTCGTTCTTCTGCCGCTTCTGAAGCGAGCGCCGCAGCTGCTCCTCCAGCTCCTGGTGCTTGACGAACAGCATCTTGAACTCGCTGTCGCGCTCAAGCAGGATTTCTTTTATCTTTTGTTCCTGCATCCTTGCCGGCCTTGCCCTTGCAGTCCTTGTGGTTGCGGCAGTACTTCAGGTAGGACTGGAGGTTGCGGTCCTTGCCAATGATGGACAGGGTGGTGATGATCGACTCGATGAAGTTCTCGTCCAGCACGTTGGTGACGATGTAATCCAGGCCCTTGGCGATGGCCAGGGAGACGAAATGCGAGGCGATGAGCTGGCGCTTGGGCAGCCCCTCGGCCAGAAGCGAGATGTTGGCCACCGTTTTGACTTGGGGAAAATCCAGCTTGAACAGCTCCAGGGTGTCCAGGAAGATGCGGCCGCTGTTGAAGTCCTCCTCCAGCGGGCGCAGCAGCGGGTCCAGCAGGATGTCCTGGCGCTTCATGCCGCGGTCCAGCAGGTGGTCGATGTACTTCTGGGCGATCAGCAGCGCCTTCTCCGGGGAGTGCGAATGGTTGTTGCGCTTGTCCTTGATCAGGGCGATGAGCTTGGCGTTCTTGGCCAGCACCGTGTCGATGAGGTAGTCGATCTTCTCCAGGTCGTACTCGACGGCGCCGACGATGAGCGGCCCCTTGGCGATGACCAGGGCCTGCTTCAGCGCCTCGGCGTTGTCGCTGACCACGACCAGCTTGGCGCCCAGCTTCTCCAGCATGGGGATGATCTCGCGCAGGAACGGCGTCTCGTTGTGCAGCAGCGAGAGCGCGTTGAGCTCGATGTACTCGGCGCCGGCCTCGATCTGGGCCTGGGCTTCGCGGCGGATGAACTCGAAGTCCTTCTTGTTCATCCGGTCCAGCACCTTCTTGTTGGCCGAGTTGAGCTTGTTGCCGACAATGGTTGTCATGATTCTTCCCGTTCGCTCCAGGTGATGGGTTCAGGCATTGAAAAAGTCCTTCAGCAGGGCCAGTGTCGAAAGCCCGCCATCGCTGCGCCGCACCTCGGCGCCAAGGCCGAGGGACTGCGGGAGCTCCCGGGCGGCGCCGCCGCAGACGATCACCAGCTTGAGATCGGCGGCCTCGTCCAGCACCCGCCGCTCCAGGGCGCGGGGATCGGCGCAGACCAGGGCCTCGACGCCGTCCAATTCGCCGGCCAGCCCTTCGGCCGCGAGTTCCGGCCGGAAAACGACGTCGAATTCAGGGACGGCGTTCAGCTGGTCGATGGTCTCGGCTGTGAGCGGTGCGGTGACCAGCACGCGGATCATGGCCGGCAGGCGGCGGGGAGGAAGGGAACCCGGGCGCTGGCCAAGGATTTTTCCCATTCCGAGGAATTCAGCATGCGAAAAGCCCTTTTTTCAGCCAAAGAGTACCTCCCAAGCCTTTTCCAGGCATTAGAATAGCAGATTTCCGCCCTGCTGTCAACCGGATCGCAGAAAAATCCTTTCGCTTCGGGTCTTTCGCCCTGCCACACGCCGCCGCGGACCAGCAGGCCGGGTTACTTGTTCTCCCTGGCGAACTTGTCCATGAACTGGACCAGGGCCTTGACCCCATCCAGCCCCATGGCGTTGTAGATGGAGGCGCGGCAGCCGCCGACGCTGCGGTGGCCCTTCAGGCCGATGAAGCCGGCCTTTTTGGCCTCATTGACGAACTTCTCCTCGAGCTCCTCCGAGGGCAGGCGGAAGGTGACGTTCATCTTGGAGCGGTCCTCTGCGGCGGCGGTGCCGCGGTAGTAGCCGCTGCTGCCGTCGATGGCGTCGTAAAGGGCCTTGGCCTTCGCCTCGTTGACCTTCTCCACGGCCTCCAGGCCGCCCTGGGCCTCGATCCAGTCCATGACCAGCTTGATGATGTAGATGGCGAAGCAGGGAGGGGTGTTGTAGAGCGACTTCTCCTTGGCGTGGGTCTTGTAGCTGAGCATGGTGGTCAGGCCGTCGGCGCAGGCCTCCAGCAGGTCGTTGCGCAGGATGACCAGGGTGACGCCGGCCGGTCCGATGTTCTTCTGGGCGCCGGCGTAGATCATGCCGATGTTCTGGAAGTCAATGCGGCGGCTGAAGATGTCCGAGGACATGTCGATGACCAGCGGCACGCCGTTCGTTTCGGGGAATTTCCTCCACTGGACACCGCCGATGGTCTCATTGGACGTGACGTGGACATAGCGCGCGTCGGCGGAGAACTGGAACGTCTGCGGGATGTAGCTGAAGTTCTTGTCCTCGGCGCTGGCGGCGATGTTGACCGTGCCGAACAGCTTGGCCTCCTTGATCGCCTTCTTGGCCCACTCGCCGGTATGGACATAGTCGGCCTTGCCGCCCTGGAGCAGGTTCATGGGTATCATGCCGAACTGCAGGCTGGCGCCGCCCTGCAGAAACATCACCGTGTAGTTCCCGGGCACGCCGAGCAGGGAGCGGATCTTGGACTCGGCGGCGTTGATGACCGCCTCGAAGTCCTTGGAACGGTGGCTGATCTCCAGGATGGAGAGGCCGATGCCGTTCAGGTCCAGAAGCTCCTCCTGGGCCTTCTTCATCACGTCCTGGGGCAGGATGGCGGGACCGGCATAGAAATTATACTTTTTGGCCATGGCGGGAAAACCTCCTCGTTGGATTCCGCGAAAAAGCCATTGTACCCTCCGCCGGGGAAAAAAGCAACCGTGCGCTCGCGCCCTTGATTTTCCTTCCCCGCTTGCCTACAATGGGAGCCCGTCCGCGCCGGCGGGCGGAATTTCGCCGCTGCAGGAGGCTGCCATGACGTCACGATCCCAGGAAAAGCGCGACCTGATCGCCCAGTGGGCCTTCGACACGCGGCCCATCCTCGGCCGCTTCCACCTCTGGCTGGAGGACGTCGAGGTGGCCTGGACCCGCGGCGAGCCGGCCATGGAGTTCACCAGCGACATCTCCTTCATGGATGGCGGCATGGAGCGGCTGCTGGCCGCGACAGGCGCCGTCACCGCGCTGGGCACGAGACTGTTCGGCCGCTACGGCGCCGGCAAGGGACTGGACAAGGCCGGGCTCAACCAGGCCAAGAAGGACGCCGACGCCATCTCGGCCTATGCCATGAGCGAGAGCCTGTGGTACCTGTCGCGGCAGCTGCCCGAGAACCACGCCATCATGGTCTGCGTCGGCGAGGGGCTGATGCCCAAGGCCGGCGAGACGCCGGAGATGGGCTCCAACCCGCAGCTGGGCTTCGGCCGCGTCTATGCCCGGCCGGCGGTGGCCCGCTGGCTGGACCGCCGCGTGGTGCGCCTGCTCAACAGCCGCGACTATTCCTGGGAGCGTTTCTACCGCGACATCAAGGACGCCGGCATCACCGTCTGGGGGGCGGCCATCGACACGCTGGAGAACACCTCGCGCTTCTCCAAGGGCGCCGAGACCGGCCCCATGACCGTGCTGCACCTGTTCGACCAGCCCCTGGCCATCACCCGCCCCTACGAAGGCTACATGGGCAACCTGTTCCTGCCCAAGGCTGTGGCCGAGCGCGCCGCCGAGGAGTCGATCCTCCTCTCTTTCCGCACGCCGCGGGCCCAGGTGATGCGGGCCATCCGCATGGCCTATCCCGACATCGAGCCCGGGCGCGTCCACGTCTGGACTCTGGGCGGCAAGAGCCGCGAGGGGCGCATCGGCGGCCTGTGGCGCGAATGGAGCTCCCTGGGCGCCCACCTGGTCAACGACGATTTCCTCCTGCCCAGCGGCATGACGGCGTTCACCGAGTCGGGCACCTACGCGCCGACCTTCCATATCGGCGTCCACGGGCAGGAAGGCTCCCGCCACCTGTTCCTCTGCGACGGCTACGCCGCCTCGGCCGAGGCCATCCAGGCCGCCACCCTGGCGCCGATGCTGGGCCTGGCCGCCTACATCTGCCCCTTCACCTCGACCTTCGAGGTAGCCTATGACCGCGAGCGCTTGGTGATGGGCCTCGATCCCGAGTCCGCCGGCTTCGCCGCCCGCCTGGGTGAGACGCTGGGCCGTGAGGCCGACGAAAAGACGGCCGCCCGCTTCCTCGAGATGATCGCCGAGGCCCGCGACGCCGGCATCCCGGTACGCAAGCCCTGCATCGACGCCGACGACTTCTTCCCCGAGAAAAAAT
The DNA here is from genome assembly GCA_964628035.1 of uncultured Clostridia bacterium. Classification (GTDB taxonomy): domain Bacteria; phylum Acidobacteriota; class Aminicenantia; order UBA2199; family UBA2199; genus UBA2199. Next base: position 44,404 of record CAZVPI010000002.1, read on the forward strand.
GGGACGTGCTGGCCGTTTCCGGATACATGTGCCCCGATCCCTATTCCGGCGCCCCTGGCGTCGAGGAAGCCGGGCCCGGGCGCTACCGGGTGGCGGTGCGCCTGGCCTCTGGCCGCGGCGACAAGCGCATCACCTTCACCCTGAAGCTGATGGAGACCCTGGAGCAGAGCCGGCTGATCTTCAACCCCCTGCTCAACCGCTTCATGGCCGGCGAGGACTACGCGAACCGGCCGGTGAAAATCTCCGACTCGGGGCGCATCCGCAACGAGCTGCAGACCCTCTGCTCCGAAGCCCTCGAATTCCCGCAGCAGGACCACATCCGCGTGCACTTCGACCGCATCCCGCCCGAGGTGATCCCGCCGGCGGCGCAGGTCAAGCTGCTGGAGATCCTGCGCTGGTACAAGAAGCATCACCCGATCTGGTTCTCCTGGCTCGACATCGCCGCGCCTAAGGGTCGCTGAAGGGCGCCCGGGGTGGCGGTTCAGACCGAGCGCAGCTCCTGCACCGACTCCTCGGGTGAGACGGGGTTGATGTAGAAACCGGTGCCCCACTCGAAACCGGCCACGCGCGCCAGCACCGGCATGAACTCGATATGCCAGTGGAAGAACTCGCCGACGCGGTTCTGGCAGGGGGCGTTGTGCAGGATCAGGTTGAAGTCGGGGCGGTCCAGCAGCCTTCCCGCCCGGCCCAGGACCTCGCTCAGGACCCGGCTCAGGCTCTCCAGCTCGGCGTCCGGGGTGGACTCAAACTCGGGGGCGTGGCGCTTGGGATAGACGGCCAGCTCGAAGGAGAAGCGCGGGGCGTAGGGGGCCAGGACGGCGAAATGCTCGTTCTCCAGCAGCAGCCGGCGGTCGGCCTCCTGCTCGTACTGGATGATGTCGCAGAAGAGGCAGCGCTCCTTGCGGGCGAAATGGGCCCGCCCGCCCTCGATTTCCTCCTCGACGCGCAGCGGCACCACCGGCAGGGCGATGAGCTGGGTGTGGGAGTGGGAAAGGGTGGCGCCGGCGATGGCCCCGAAGTTCTTGAAGACCATGAGGTAGCGGAAGCGCGTGTCGCGCTTCAGGTCGAGGACGCGGCTGCGCGCCGCCCGCAGGGTGTTGGCGATGAGGGCGGCGTCGCCGTCGTACCAGGTGTGGGCGTGGCGCGGCGTCTCGATCAGCACCTCGTGGGCGCCGATGCCGCTCATCTTGTCGTAGAAGCCCTCGCCGCTCTTGCGCAGCTGCCCCTCGACGCGCAGCGCCGGGAACTTGTTGGGCACGACGCGCGTCTCCCATCCCGGCCCGTTGGCCGCGGAATGGCCCGGGCGCAGGGCGTAGGTCTCGGGCGGGGTCATGGCCTCGTTGCCCGGGCAGAAGGGGCAGTTCTCCGGCGTGGAGAGATCCTGGTCGACGACGATCTGGTAATAGCGGGGTCGCTGCCGGCGCTCCTCGGAGATGATCACCCAGGTGCCGGTGATGGGGTCCTTGCGCAGTTCGGGCACGGTCACTCCTGGAAGGCGTCCTCGAAGTGGTCGCAGGCGAGGCGCTCGCCGTCGCGCAGCACCGAGACCACGTCGAAGCGCACGCCGAGCCCGCGGTAGGGCCGGAGCGCCGAAAAGACCTTGGCGGCGCGGATGATGCGCCGCTGCTTGGCGGAGCTGACGAAGGCCTCGGGGGCTCCGTGATCGCAGTTCTTGCGCGTCTTGACCTCGACGAAGCACAGCAGGTCGCCGCAGCGGGCCACCAGGTCGACCTCGGCGCCGGCGACGCGGTAGTTGGCCTGGAGGATCTGGTAACCCTTGCCCCTGAGGAAGGCGGCCGCCGCCTGCTCGCCCTTTTGCCCGACGATCTTCCTTTCCAAGGCCGTTATTCCAGATGGCTTCGCTTTTCCACCATGCGGATGTTCTGGGCTTCCAGCTCGGCCAGGACCGGGCGGTAAAGGTCGGGAAAGACCGGGATCAGCACGCCGCGGCGGTCGATGCGGCCGACGGCGATGAGATGGGTGGCGATGGCCATGGGCAGGCTGACGGTGCGCGCCATGGAGCTGTCGCCGAAGGGGATGCCGAAGTCGATCAGCGTCGAGGTGATCTGGTCGCGGCTCCCGTCCGCGTTCTCGACGAGGAAGCGGTGGCGCAGCAGCAGCAGGTCCTTCTCGCCCTCGCGGAAGAAGAGCTTCTCCTGCAAGCGGGCGCTCAGGACGTCCAGGGTGCTGCCGGCCTCGGGGATCGCCTCGTCGCCGAACAGGCCCAGCCATTCCAGACGCTCCATCACCGGCGCGTCGGCGGCGACGCCCAGTTTCTCCGCCGCCGCCCGCCGCAGGCCGTCGTCGGCGGCGGCGCCGATCAGGCGCGCCGTCAGCTGCCGGAACGTAAGACCCTTCAGGTCGGCGCGCGGCGTCTCGTCGACCAGTCCGAGCTCGACGATCTTCTTGAGCGTCTCGCACCAGCCCAGGTTGCGGTAGGTGCCGCGGATCACCGTCAGGGCGTCCTTGAGGCCGTACAGCTCCTTGTAGGGCACCGAATCGCGGTTGGGGTAGACCTCGAAGGTGCCGAGCCCCTCGACCTGCTCGATGCGGGGATTGGCGAAGAGATCGCGGCCCGGGATCTCGACGATCTTGCCGTTCTCGAGGTAGCGGGCCGAATTGCGCGAGGCGAGCACCACGCCGCGCGGGCTCCAGGAGAATTTGTAGCCGAAGGGATTGTCGTTGTGCTCGGGCGCCGGCAGGCCGCCGCAGTAGGAATGGAAGTGCAGCACCTTGCCGCCCTCGGCCTCGACCTCGTGGATGATCTTCATGGCCGACATGTGGTCGATGCCCGGGTCGACGCCGATCTCGTTGAGGAAGATCAGGCCTTTTGCCAGGACGGCGGGGGCGAGCTTGCGCATGCCCTCGCTGACATAGGAGGTGGTGACCATGTGCTTGCCGTGCTTCAGGCAGAGTTCGGCCACCCGCACGTGGTGGGTCCAGGGCAGCAGGCTGATGACCAGGTCGTGGCGGCTGATCAGCGCCGCCAGGTCCTCCTGGTTCTCGACGTCGACGGCCACGGCGCGGCCGTTGGCGTGGCCGACGACGAGCTTCTCGGCCTTGCTTACCGTGCGCGAGGCCACGGTGACCTTCAGTTCCTTGCGCTCCAGCAGGTAGCGGACTCCGGGACGGCTGACCAGCCCGGCGCCCAGGACCAGGATCTTGTTCATGTCTCCTCCTAGCGGATGAAATCCTTCATGAAATCGTAGTCGGGGGTAAAACGGCCGCGGTGCAGCAGCAGGGCCCGGCGCACGGGCGCCGGCAGGTCCAGGCCCTCGTCCGGCCGCGAGAAGTCGGCGCCGGCGACGGCGGGCACCAGCTCGCGCAGCACGCGCGAGAACTCGAGCGACGACTCGCGCGGAAACTCGCAGGGCAGGTTGTCCACGGCCATCACCGTGGTGCCCAGGGGATGGACGCCGTCGGCGAAGCGGTCCTCGGCGGCGAAGTAGGTGAAGAAGGGCATGTCGGGCAGGGTGGCCTTGTGGGTGATCTCGATCGAGCCGTCGATGTCGCAACTGATGTCGCCGATGACCTGCAGGCGCGGGGTCGATTCCAGGACCGTGCGCCGCTTGAGGTACTCCCGGGTCACCAGCCGCGGGTATTTCTCGGTCCAGTAGATGCAGTTGACCAGGATGGAAAGCAGCGGCAGGTAATTCTCGAACTTGCTCTCGTAGCGTTCGGGATGGGCGTAGTACTCCTGAAGGTCGAAGCCGCCCGCGAGCGGCCGCACCAGGTCGTCCTCGCTGAACACCACCTTGACCAGGTTCAGGTTGTCGCTGGAGAAATTGTCGATCATCTCCGGCAAGGCCTCGGCCGAGAGGACCTTGTGCGGCAGCAGGTCGAAGATCTCCTGGGCGCCGCGCGAGACGTTGCCGTAGCCGGCGAAGCCGACGACCAGCGGGCACAGCTCGTCGGGGAAGCCGCGCTCGTCGATCTCGGCGCCGACGGCCTCGACCGCCGCCCGGGCCTCGGCGAGCGAGGCGTACTGGTAGGCCTGGCGGATGCGGGCGAAGGGGCTTTCGCTGCCGCGGGCGCGCAGCTTCAGCCCGAAGCCGTGCAGGGTGTCGACCATGCCGGCCAGGCCGGCGTAGCGGCCGAAGAAGATCAGGCGCCGGTTCGTCTCGTCCACCACCCGCTCGTAGTCGATCAGGCTGCAGCGGCGCTCGACGAGGGCGCGCAGCATCGGCATGTTGTGGCGCTGCCCCTTGATGGTATGGGAGAAGAAGACATAGGTCTTGTTCTCGCGGAACAGCGAGGCGGGAATCTCCTTCACGGCGAAGATGACGGCGGCCCGGTCCAGGTCCTCGCTGACCTCGGCGCCGGCTGCGCGGTACTCGTCGTCGGCAAAGGTGCGGATGGGCGAGGGCTGGACGACGGTGCGGATGCCGTGCTTCTCCCTCAGCCAGCGGACGTCCTCGGGCACCAGCGGCACCCTTCTTTCCCACTGGTTCTTGTCTTCGCGGCGTATGCCGATGATTTTTTCCATGCGGATTCCTTGCCAGAGCGACAGGCGGTGCCTTCACTGTAGCAAAATATCGCGGCAGAGTCAATTGTTGGGGGAGGTGCTCGGCGGCTGCTAGTACAGTTCGATGGGCCCGAGCTCCAGCTCTCCCCGAGCGCCGGCGAACGAGTTGCCGTTGTCGATGAGGATGAAGAAGGCGCTCGTCCGTCGGCGGTCGGCCGGCCTGCCCTCGCCGTAGAGTCGGTGGAAGCGCTCGAAGGGGATGGCCACCTGGCGCCACGTTTCGTCGACGCGGAAGGAGTGCTGGAAGGCCGACTCCCCACGGCCGTCATCGACGCGGAACTGCAGCCAGAAGCGCATGGGGCGGCTGCCCCGGGCCCGGAAGACGAAACCGCGGTAGGGGGCCAGGTCCAGCCTTTCGCGCCGCGCCAGCGAGACCCAGTAGTCGACGATGCCCGCAGCCTGGCGCCGCAGCTCGAATGCCAGGCGGGTGACCGCGCGCCCTTCCGCGTCGGCCGTCCCGGAAACGGCGCCGCGGGAACGCTCGTTCTTCTCCACACGGAAATAGGACGCACCCTGCGAGAGCGTCCTGCGCGCCCGGACGCTCCTCTCCGCCGCCGGCGCCGGCGCCGGCCGGCCCACGAAAACGGGGTTGGCCAAAATCCACGGCAGCCGGCGCAGGCGGCCCGAGTGCAGGAAGACTTCGCAGCGGTACACGCCGGGCTCGGCGACGGGGAGGGCGATCTCCTGCCGCGTGTTGTTCTCGATGCGGCGGAACGTACGGCCGTCCTTGATCACGCGCAGGTCGGTGGCGAAGGGAAAGGGCAGGCGCAGCACCAGCGTGCCCCCGGGCCGGTCCGCGTCCCCGCCCATCTCGACGCGGCGGCCGCCCGGCTCCTCGTAGCCGAAGGCGAAGCCGTTGGCCGCGGCCAGGGACTCGACGGCGCAGAAGAACGATCCGCGGCGCAGGGCGGCCAGCACGGTGGCCGCCGCCGCTGCGGCGTCGCGATCCAGCTCGCGGTCGACCAGGGCATACACGCGCAGGATCTTGAAGGTGGCCCCGTACGAGGGGAAACGCAGCTGCAGGCGGTCGCTCAGGGCCAGCTTGGCGTGGGAGTCGAGGGCATAGATGCCGAAGACCCTCTGCTCGCGGTTCAGGCGGTCCCAGGCCTCCAGCTCGCGCTCGGGATAGGAGAGCAAGGCGGTCAGGGCGTAGTCCGGGCTCAGCAGGTACTGCAGGGGAAACAGGGTCAGCCCGTACAGGAGGTTCCGCTTCGCCATCTGGTACAGGCTGATGATCTCGATGCCGGTGAAGCCGCGCACGCTCCAGTCGGTCCAGGGGATGCGGCCGTCGAACGGGTGGGCCAGGAAGGTCACGCCTTGGTCGCGGGCCACCTCGTCGATGGCCTCCTGCGCCTCGGGGGGGAATTCGTAGCCCGGTACGCGGTAGCCGGCGGCGGCCAGGTGGCCGGCGTGCAGGGAGAACTCCGAGGCGCCGATCAGCAGCGTCCCCTGGCGCCAGGCGCTGGCGGCCGAGGCGGCGCGGTTCGGCCGGCCGTGGTCGGTGAGCAGGACGAAATCGAGGCCCTGGGCGCCGGCCTCGCGGCAGATCTCCTCGACGGTCCCCAGGCCGTCGGAAAAGACCGAATGCAGGTGGTACACACCCTTCTTGCACAGCGGCGGCAGCGGGCGCGGGTTGAAACGCTTCTGGAACGTGAGGCCGTTGTAGGCCACGCAGGCCAGGCCGGCCGCTGCCAGCAGGGCCAGGGCGCGGGCGGCCTTCCTCAGCAAGAGAGCAGCCCCTTCATGCGCGCCACCGCCTCCCGCATCCCCAGAAAGGCGGCGTTGGCCACGATGGAGTGCCCGATGTTCAGCTCCTCGATCTCGGTCATGGCGGCGATGGGGTGGATGTTCTGGTAGGTCAGCCCGTGGCCGGCGAGCACCGTGATGTTCAGCTTGCGGGCATAGGTCACGGCCTTGGCGATCTTGTCCAGCTCCAGGCGGGCGTAGCTGTTGGCGCTGTTGATGGCGTAGTCTCCCGTGTTGAACTCCAGGACGCGCAGCCCCAGGCGGTGGCTGGCCTTGACCTGCTCGACGCCCGGGTCGATGAAGAGCGACACGCCGATGCCGGCGGCCATCAGGTTGCCGGCCACCTCCTGCACCTTCTCGGCGAACAGGCTGACGTCCAGGCCGCCGCTGGTGGTGACCTCGTCCTTGCTCTCGGGAACCAGGGTGCAGATGTCGGGCTTGTACTTGAGGGCGACCTTGACCATCTCCATGGAGGCGGCCATCTCCATGTTCAGCTTGGTCTTGATCACGCGGCGCAGGATCTCGACGTCCCGCTCCTGGATGTGGCGCCGGTCCTGGCGCAGGTGCACGGTGATGCCGTCGGCGCCGCCCAGCTCGGCCAGGGCCGCGGCGTAGACGGGGTCGGGCTCGCTGGCCATGCGTGCCTGGCGCAGGGTGGCGATGTGGTCGATGTTGACGCTGAGTTTCATTCTAGCCTCCGAGTTCGCCCTCCACCAAGGCGCGGAAGGCGGGCAGGTGGGTCTCGATGATCTCCGGGTCGCGGGCCTCGATCATGATGCGGATCACGGGCTCGGTGCCCGAGTAGCGCGCCAGCAGGCGCGCCCGCCGCCCGTGGCGGGCGACGAAGCCGCGCTGCAGGCGCTGGAACTCCGGCCAGGCCGCCAGCGGCCGGCGGCGGCCAATGCGCAGGCTGAGGGTGCGCTGTGGATAGAGCGGCAGGCGGCGCGTGAGCTCGGCGGCGTCCCAGCCGTGGTGGTCCAGGGCGCGGAGAAAATAGAGGGCGGTCAACAGCCCGTCGCCCGTGCGCTGGCGGTGGCGCAGGATGACGTGCCCCGAGGGCTCGCCGCCGAGCAGTGCGCCGCTGCGGACCATCAGGCGGTAGACGTGCTTGTCGCCGACGTCGGCGCGCAGGAAACCGATGCCCGCCCGCTGCAGCGCCCGCTCCAGGCCCAGGTTGCTCATCACCGTCCCCACCACCAGCGGGCGGAAGCGGGGTTCGCGGTCGCGCAGATAGCGCGCCAGCAGGTACAGGGCGTGGTCGCCGTCCAGCGCGCGGCCAGCGCCGTCGCAGAAGGCGACGCGGTCGGCGTCGCCGTCGAAGGCCAGCCCCAGGCCGGCGCGGCTGCGCGCGACCAGGCCGCGCAGCGCCCGCGGCTGGGTCGAGCCGCAGCCGGCGTTGATGTTGCGCCCGTCGGGCCGGGCATGGGCCACGACAGCGTCGATGCCCAGGCGCTGGAACAGCGCCGGGGCCAGGAGCGAGGCGGCGCCGTTGGCGCAGTCCACGGCCAGCCGTCCCGGCCGGTTCTCCAGGCCGCGCCCTTCCAGGGCCAGGAAATCGGCGTACGGCCGGATGTCGGCCGTATCGGGTCGCGCGGCGGCGCCGCGGCCGCCGTGCCCGGCGGCCAGGAATTCTCGGCTGATCACGCTCTCCAGGCGGGAGGAGATCTTCTCGCCGCGGCGGTCGAAGATCTTGATGCCGTTGTCGGCGAAGGGGTTGTGCGAGGCGGAGATCATCACGCCGAAGTCGCAGCCCAGGCGGCGGGTAAGGAAGGAGAGCCCCGGCGTGGGCAGGACGCCGGCGTCCAGAACGGCGACATGCGGGCCGATGCCGGCGGCCAGCTGCCGGGCGATCTCCGGCCCCGATTCCCTCGTGTCGCGTCCGAGGAGGATGCGCGGCCGCTTGCGCAAGCCGGCGGCGAGCGCGGCCAGCGAGGAGAGGATCGCGCCCAGGGCCCGCAGCGAGGTCTCGTCGAGGGGGTAGGCGCCGGCGCGGGAGCGGATGCCGTCGGTGCCGAAGATCGAGGCCCTCATTTCTTCTGGCCGCGGTCCTCGATCTCCAGCTGCAGTTCCACGTCGCGCTGGTCGCGGAACTTGAGGATCTGCGGGGTCTGCTTCAGGGCCAGCCGGCGGCTCAGGCTGCCGCCGACGGCGCCGAGGTCGACGTCCTCGGTCTCGACGGCCTCGACGTCGGCCACCTGCGACTTGTAGCCCAGGATGGCGACCCGGTCGGGGACGGTCCGCGCCGACCTCAGGCGCAGGTTCGCCGGCAGGCGGCCGCGAAATTGGATGCGCACCGGCACCTCGCGGGTGGCGAACTCCTCGACGAAGACCTCGATCATCTTGGGGTGCACGGCGACGACTTGGACATCGGCGGCAAGGTCCAGGTAGTCCTCGGCGAAATAGTTCAGCTTGCCGCTCTCCTTGATGTTCTTCAGGTCGATCTTGATGGCGTGGCTCTCGGGGGCGACGGCGGCCACGAACTTGGAGGCGCCTTTCAACGACACCGTGACCTCCTCGGGGCGCAGGTTCACCACCTCGATGTTCTGCGAAACGTTCAACACCTCCACCGGCAGCTTCAGCGTCTTCTCCGAGTAGGCGCGCTCGCCGCCGCTGACGACGGCCCAGACCAGCAGGGCCAGGAGCAGGGCGCTGGCCTTGAGGCCCCAGTTGCGGAACAGGAGTTGCTTCAGCTTCTCGACCATGTCAGACCTTCAAAAATTTCAGGCGGTTCTTCAGCCCTTCGCGGTCCAGGCCGCGGATCAATTCGCCCTTGACGGCCAGCGAGATCTTGCCGGTCTGCTCCGAGACGACGACCGCCACGGCGTCGGTCTCCTGGCTGATGCCGATGGCGGCCAGGTGGCGGCCGCCGGCCGGCGTCAGCTCGAGCAGGGGCGGGTAGGGGAAGAAGCAGTTGGCGGCGGCGATGCGCCCGGCGGAGAGGATCACCGCCCCGTCGTGGAGCGGGGTATTGGGGGAGAAGATGGTCAGCAGCATGTCCTTGGAGACCACGGCGTCGATGCGGATGTGCTTGTCGATGTAGGACTTGAGCTTGATCTCGCGCTCGATGGCGATCAGGGCGCCGATCTTGCCCAGAGACAGGGCCACGGCGGCGTTGACGATCTCGTCGCGGATGCGCGAGACGTCGGCGGGAATGAACTGCGTCCGCAGCTTGCCGCCGATCTCGGCCAGGATCTTGCGGATCTCCCCCTGGAAGAGGACGATGACGGCGAAGACCAGGTAGGCCAGGAAGTTGTTCAGGACGGTGGAGAAGGCGGTCAGCTTGAGCAGGCTGGAAAACAGGGCGAAGAAGCCGATGAGCATCAAGCCCAGCGCCATCTGGTACGACTTGGTGCCCTTGATCAGCAGCAGGATGTAGTAGAAGAGCAGGAACAGCAGGAAGATGTCGAGCAGGTCGCGCCACGTGACCTGGGTGAAGGCGCCGAGGATGTTCTCCAGGGACATTTATTTCGCTTCCGCGGCCCCGCCGTTGCGCGCCCGCCGCTTCCGGGCCTGCAGCGGTTCGGATTGGCGCGGCGTGCCCAGGATGGCCGCGATGTCGTCCGAGGTCAGGGATTCCTTCTCCAGCAGCTGCTGGGCGATGGTCTCCAGCTTGGCCCGGTTTTCCAGGATGAGGCGCCGCGAGGTGGCCAGCGCCTGGTCGATGATCGTGCGGATCTCCTTGTCGATCTGCTGCGCCGTCTCCTCGGAGTATTCGTTGTGCGACATCAGGTCGCGGCCGAGGAACACCATGTCCTCCTTCTTGGCGAAGGTCATCGGCCCCAGCGACGACATGCCCCACTCGCAGACCATCTTGCGGGCGATGGAGGTGGCGCGCTCGAAATCGTTGCCGGCGCCGGTGGTCAGGATGCCCAGGAAAACCTCCTCCGAGACGCGCCCGGCCAGCAGCACCGACAGCTGCGCCTCCAGGTAGGTCTTGGAATAGGTGTACTTGTCGTTGAGCGGCAGCTGCTGGGTGACGCCCAGGGCCATGCCGCGCGGGATGATCGACACCTTGTGCAGCGGGTCAGCCTCCTTGGCCACGGCGGCGATCAGGGCGTGGCCGGCCTCGTGGTAGGCGGTGATGCGCTTCTCCTCCTCGGAGATGATCATGCTCTTGCGCTCGCTGCCCATCAGCACCTTGTCCTTGGCGTACTCGAAATCCTCCATGGCGATGCCTTTTTTGCCGTTGCGCGAGGCGTACAGGGCGGCCTCGTTGACCAGGTTGGCGATGTCGGCGCCGGTGAAGCCGGGTGTGGAGCGGGCCAGCACCTGCAGGTCGACGTCCTTGGCCAGGGGCGAGTTGCGCGTGTGCACCTTGAGGATCTCCTCGCGCCCCTTGACGTCGGGGGTGGAGACGACGATGCGGCGGTCGAAGCGCCCCGGGCGCAGCAGCGCCGAGTCGAGGATGTCGGGGCGGTTGGTGGCGGCGATGATGATCACCCCTTCGTTGGCGTCGAAGCCGTCCATCTCGACCAGCAGCTGGTTCAGCGTCTGCTCGCGCTCGTCATGGCCGCCGCCCAGGCCGGCGCCGCGCTGGCGGCCGACGGCGTCGATCTCGTCGATGAAGATCAGGCAGGGGGCGTGCTTCTTGCCCTCGTCAAACAGGTCGCGCACCCGCGAGGCGCCGACGCCGACGAAGAGCTCGACGAAATCGGAGCCGGAGATGGAGAAGAAGGGGACGTTGGCCTCGCCGGCGATGGCCTTGGCCAGCAGCGTCTTGCCCGTGCCGGGAGGGCCGATGAGCAGGACGCCCTTGGGGATCTTGCCGCCCAGGCGCTGGAATTTCTTGGGCTCCTTGAGGAACTCGATGATCTCCTCCAGCTCCTCCTTGGCCTCCTCGACGCCGGCGACGTCCTTGAAGGTGAACTTGTTGCGGTCGCCGGTGAACATGCGCGCCTTGCTCTTGCCGAAGGTGAACGCCTTGTTGCCGCCCTGCTGGCGCATGACCATCACCCAGAACACGATGAGGATGACGAACGGCGCCCAGGAGAGGAGGATGCCCAGCCACTCGTTCTTGTTGAGCTTCTCCACCTCGATGTTGACCTTGTGCTGGCGCAGGCGGGTGATCAGGTCGGGGTAGTCGACGGGGATGGTCGACTCGTAGCGGGTGTAGGAGCTGCCGTCCTCCAGGTTCATGTCGCCGCTGACGGCGTTGCCGGAGATGCGGGCGCTGGAGATCTGGTCGTTCTCCACCTTGTCCATGAACTCGGAGAAGGTCAGGGCCTTGGTCTTGCCGCTGGAAACCGTGCTCAGGGTGTTCCACAGCAGGATGAGGACGAACACGGAAACGATCCAAAACAGGATGCCCTTCGGGGGCTTGGCTTTCAGCTTGTTCATGACTCCTTGTTTTCCTTAGGTATTCCATTGATTATAGCATAAAGAGCCCGGATTGAGAATCCAGAAACAGCAGCGACCCGTGACAGGTGGCGGGTGACGAGCGAAAAGGCGCGCGACGCGCCCGCTGCGCACCCAAGCCGAAAGGCGAGAGTGCAGATCCATGACGGAAACGAAACCGAGTGCTGGAGGGGCAAAACGAGAAAAACCCCTTAACAGGGGGTTTCCATTGCGGTGTCGCATCGTGTGACACCAATCTCGATCGTGAGCCTCCATGCGGAGGCTCCCCCAGCCACGCAATGTCCTGAGAGGTTCCATTCCCTGGCCTTCCTATCATCAACGCCAGCCAAACAAAACGAGACGGCGACCTCATCCTGAAGCCTGAAGTTGCCAGCCTTGCAACCTTGAAAAGGCTAGTGGACTATCCCAAGGAACATGATATTTGGGCAGCATTGCACCCACACTCACACTATCACGATCACGGGCATGCGGGGCGTGTTCGCGGCAGGGTTCCTAGATCACGCCGTGCTTCTTTCCGACCTTGGCGAAGGCGGCGACCGCCTTCTCGATGTGCTCGCGGCTGTGGGCGGCCGACACCTGCACGCGGATGCGCGATTGGCCGCGCGGCACCACCGGGAAGAAGAAACCGACCACGTAGATGCCCTCGGCGTAGAGGTCGCGGGCCATCTGCTGCGAGAGTTGGGCGTCGTTCTCGAACTTGCGGAACAGCACCGGCACGATGGGATGGGTGCCCGGGTTGATGTCGAAGCCCAGGCGGGTCATCTCGGAACGGAACAGGGCGGTGTTCTCCATCAGCCGCTGGCGCAGGTCGCCGCTCTTCTCCAGCAGGTCGAAGGCGGCGATGCCGGCGGCGGCGATCGACGGTGCCAGGGTGTTGGAGAACAGGTAGGGGCGCGATTTCTGGCGCAGGATCTCGATCATCTCGCGGCGGCCGGTGGTGAAGCCGCCGGTGGCGCCGCCCATGGCCTTGCCCAGGGTGGAGGTGATCAGGTCCACCTGGCCCAGGGCGCCGTGCACCTCGACGGCGCCGCGGCCCCTGGCCCCCAGGAAGCCGGTGGCGTGCGACTCGTCGACCATCACCAGCGCGTCGTAGCGGTTGGCCAGCTCGATGATGCCGCGCAGGTCGGCGATGTCGCCGTCCATGGAGAAGACGCCGTCGCTGGCGATGAGGATGTTGCGCGCCGGCACCGGTTCCCGGTCCAGGCCCGGCCCGTCCCAGATGTCCAGGCCCTCGCGCGCCTTCTTCAGCGCGCTTTCCAGCGACTTCAGGTCGGAGTGCTCGTAGATGAAGCGCTTGGCCTTGCACAGACGGATGCCGTCGATGATGCTGGCGTGGTTCAGGGCGTCGGTGATGATGGCGTCCTCGGTGCCCAGCAGGCTCTCGAACAGCCCGCCGTTGGCGTCGAAGCACGAGGAATAGAGGATGGTGTCCTCGGTCTCGTAGAAGCGGGAGATCCTCTCCTCCAGGCGCTTGTGCAGGTCCTGCGTGCCGCAGATGAAGCGCACCGAGGCCAGGCCGAAGCCGTAGCGGTCGAGGGCCTCGTGGGCGGCGCGGATGAGGTCGGGGTGGTTGGCCAGGCCCAGGTAGTTGTTGGAGCAGAAGTTCAGCACCTCGCGCGGCTCCGAACCGGCCGGGAACTGGACGTGGATCTCGGGCTTCTGGCTGCTGAGGATGGTGCGCTCCTCCTTGAACAGCCCCGAGTCCTTGATCTTGATGATCTCCTGTTTGAAGTCGTATTTCACTCGCTGGTACATCGGCGGGCTCCTTGCCGCCATTGTACACCAGGCGGGCATGGAAGGGAAGCGTTCAGGGAGCCCCGTCCAGCCGGACGGCCTTTGCGGAACGCCGGGCAGTTGAAAAAAAAATCCAGATGGGTCATAGTGAGCTGGCATGGAGAGAAACTCCGCACCCGTGCTCCCAAGGCCTCGTCCCGGGAAGCCCGCAGGGGCCCGATGCGCCGTCTTCCTGGCGCTGGCGGCCTTGGCGGCCGCCACGGCCCTGGCCCTGGACCCGGGCAAGCGCGTCGACCACTACATCATCGACGTCTGGAACACCGACAACAGCGGTCTGCCGCAGAACTCGGTGCTGAGCCTGATCCAAGCCCGCGATGGCTACCTGTGGGTCGGCACCTACGAGGGCTTGTGCCGCTTCGACGGCCGCCGCTTCACCGTCTTCGACAAGGCGAACACTCCCGAGATCCAGAACAACAGCATGCTGGTCATGGCCGAGGGGTCCGACGGCGCCCTGTGGATCGGCACCCCGAACGGCTTGCTCTGCCGCCGCGACGGCCGCTTCCGCAATTACACGACCGCGGACGGGCTGGCCGGCGATTTCATCCTCTCGCTGGCCTTCGGCCCCGACGGCAGCCTGTGGATCGGGACCACGCAGGGCCTCAGCCGCTGCCGCGACGGTGCGTTCACTTTGGAAGCCGGCCGGGAGCCGGCCCTGCCGGCCTACGTATCGGCCCTCTGCTTCGACGCGGCGGGAACCCTATGGGCCGGAACCAGCGAAGGCTTGTTCCAGCACCGCCAGGGACGCTTCCTGCCGCAGCCGCTTCCGGGGGGTTCGGCCGACAACACCATCTGGAGCCTGTGCAGCGCCCGCGACGGCACGCTGTGGATCGGCACGGCCGGAGACCACCTGTTCTCGCTGCGTCAGGGGGCGGTGCGCCGCTTCGGCTTGCGCGAGAACCTGTCGGGGAGACGGGTGCGGGTCATCCACGAGGACCGGCGCGGCACCCTGTGGGTCGGCACCGACAACGGCGGGCTCAACCGCTTCGAAGGGGACGGCTTCTCCAGCCTGGACCAGCAACGGGGGCTGAGCAACGACTCGGTGCGCGCCCTGGTCGACGACCACGAGGGGAGCCTGTGGCTGGGCACCTTCGGCGGCGGGCTGTGCCGACTGAAGGACGACCGCTACATCTTCTACCATTCGCGGAACGGCCTGCCGGTGGACCTCACCCGCGCGGTGCTGCAGGACCGCGGCGGCGCCTTCTGGATCGGCACCATCGGCGGAGGCCTGGTCCGCTTCCGTGACGGGGAGTTCCGGGTGTTCGGCCACCGGGAGGGCCTGCGCAACCTGCGCGTGTGGTCGATCGCCGAGGCCGGCGACGGCGCCATCTGGTTCGGGACGTACGGCGGCGGCCTGCACCGGCTGCGCGACGGCCGCATCTCCGTCTGGACCACGAGCGAGGGGCTGAGCAACGACATCGTGCGCGCCGTGCTGGCCGCCCAGGACGGATCGATATGGGCCGGGAGCAACGGCGGCGGCATCGACATCCTGCGCCCGGACGGCCGCATCGAGAACATCAGCAGGCGCAACGGACTGCAGGACGACTTCATCTACGCCCTGGCCCAGGACCGGGCCGGCGTGATCTGGGCCGGCTCCTACAACGGAGACCTGTACCGTTTCCAGGACGGCAGGATCACGACCTTCACCCCGCAGCCCGGCGGCGGCCGCAACGCCATCTGGGCCATCTATCCCGACGCCGAAGGCACCCTGTGGATCGGCACCAACTCCGGCGGCCTGGTGCGCTGGCGCGACGGCCGCTTCCGCGCCATCACCACCCGCGACGGTCTTTTCAACGACGTGGCCTTCCAGATCCTCGAGGACGACCACGGCTTCCTGTGGATGAACTGCAACAAGGGGGTGTACCGCGCCCGCAAGGACGAATTGAACGACTTCGCCGACAACCTCATCCCCCGCGTGAGCTCGCCGTCCTTCGGCGTGTCCGAGGGGGTGCGCGGCGTCGAAAGCACCGGTCCGGCCCAGCCGGCGGGCTGGAAGGGCCGCGACGGCAAGCTCTGGTTCCCCACCATCAAGGGGGTGGTGGTGGTCGACCCCGACTACCACAATCTTAACGAGCACGTCCCCAGAGTGTACATCGAGGAAATGGCCGTCGACGGCGCCGCCGCCGACTTGGGCGCTCCGATCTCGGTCGCTCCGGGGCGCCGCAAGCTGGAGTTCACCTACACCGCCCTGAGCTTCCTGGTGCCGGAGAAGGTGCGCTTCAAGACCATGCTGGGCGGCTACGACCACGGCTGGAGCTCCGAGAGCGGCCGGCGGCAATCCTCCTACACCAACCTGCCGCCCGGCGACTACGTCTTCCGGGTGATCGCCTGCAACAACGACGGCATCTGGAACAGCGAGGGGGCGAGCCTTCCCTTCCGCATCGAGCCGCGCTTTTACCAGACCCCCTGGTTCCTGGCCCTGGCGGCGCTGGCGGTCCTGCTGCTGGCCGCGCTGGCGGTGCGCTGGCGCTTCCGCCGCCTGCAGCGGCGCGAGCGGCAGCTGCAGGCGCTGGTGCGCGAGCGCACCGCCGAGTTGTCGCGCCTCAACGAGGAGCTGCTCCAGGCCAACCGCATGCAGAACGAGCTGCAGCGCATCGCCGTGCATGACCTGAAGAACCCGCTGCAGGCCATCATGGGCGCCGCCGACCTGATCCGGCACCAGGGCCGCGGTGCCGCGGCGGGCCCCATGCTGGCCGAGAAGATCACCCTGGCCAGCCGGCGCATGCTCTCCCTGATCAACGAGATGCTGGACATCTCGCGTTTCGAGCGAGGCGACATCAAACTGGAGATGCAGGAGATCGACCTCGGCGACCTCCTGTCCCTGTCGGCCGAGAGCTTCGCCGAGTCCATGCGCCAGAAGGAGCAGCGCCTGCGGCGGGAGATCGAGCCGGGCTGCCGGGTCCTGGGCGACCTGGAATGGATGAAGGAGATCTTCGACAACCTGGTCAGCAACGCCGTGAAATTCTCCCCGCCCGGGGCCGTCATCACCCTGGAGGTCCGTTGCGCCGAGGGCTCGGTGCGGGCGGCGGTCCGCGACCAGGGGCCGGGGCTCACCCCCGAGGACCAGCGCAACCTGTTCAAGAAATTCCAGCGGCTGAGCGCACGGCCCACCGGCGACGAGTCCTCCTCCGGCCTGGGCCTTTCCATTGCCGAGTTCCTGGTGCGCAAGCACGGCGGCCGCATCTGGGCGGAGAACAACCCGCAGGGCGGCAGCGCCTTTCTGGTCGAGTTTCCCGCGGTCGCGGACAGAGGTTAGGGCTTCCGCGCCGGGGCGGCCAGGCGCGCTTTCAGTTCCAGGACGCGGCCGCAGGCCTCGGCGATGCGCCGTGAGTCAATGCGCCCGGCCGCCTCCGCCTCCAGGATGGCCGCCACGGCCCGGCCGGCGGCGCCGGCGTCAAAAGCCAGGTTGTTGCCCACGAGCAGGACGTCGTTGCCGGCGTTCAGGGCCAGTTCCAGCGCCTGCCGGCGCGTGAAGCGGCCGCTGACCGCGCGCATGTCCAGGTCGTCGCTGAACAGCGCGCCGGCAAACCCCAGCTCGCGGCGCAGCAGCCCCCCCAGGACCGCCGGCGAGAGGCTCGCCGGCAGCTCGGGATCGAGGTGGCGGTTGAACACGTGTGCGCTCATCACCGCGTCCGCCAGCCCCTCGGCGATGAGGGCGCGGTAGGGCTCGATCTCGTCCTGGCGCCAGGTGTCGCTGACGTCGGTGAACCCGAGGTGCGAATCGCCGCGCGAGCTGCCGTGGCCGGGGAAGTGCTTCAGGCAGCAGGCGACGCCGAACCGGCGATGGGCAACGACCACGGCCCGGGCGTGGCGCACGACGCGGAGCGGATCGGCCCCGAAACTGCGTCCCAGGCGGCCGATGACCGGGTTGTCGGGGAAGGAATCCAGGTCGACGACCGGGGCGAAATTCAGGTTGCATCCCGCCTCGGCCAGCATGGCGGCCGTGGCCGCCGCCGCCTTGGCGGTCGCGTCCGGGTCGTCGGCCTCGCCCAGGGAGCGGGCCGAGGGCGCTTCGGAGAAACCGTGCCGCCTCCTCAGCCGCGCCACCCGGCCACCCTCCTGGTCGACCGCGACCAGCAGCGGCAGCGGGGCGGCCCGCTGCAGCGAGGCGATGAGTTTCCTGAGCTGGGCCGGGGAGGCGATGTTGCGCCAATCACGGCGCAGCGCCGCGTCGGTGTCGAACAGCACGACGCCGCCGACGAGGCCGGCCTCGACGGCGCGCAGGATGGCGGAGCGCGGGCCGGCCTGCAGGCCGCGGAAGCCGACCATCAGCAGCTGGCCGACCTTCTCGCGCAGGGTCACCGCGTCACAGGCCGTAGCGGTCGATGATCTCCTGCTTCGTCTTGTGCAGGATCTCGAATTTCCGCCCCACCTTGGTGAAGGCGGCCAGGGCCTTCTCCAGGTGGTGCGTCTTGTGGGCGGCCGAAAGCTGGGTGCGGATGCGCGCCTGCCCCTTGGGCACCACCGGGAAGAAGAAGCCCACGGCGTAAATGCCCTCCTGGTAAAGCTCGCGGGCGAAATCCTGGGACAGCTTGGCGTTGAAGAGCATCACCGGCACGATCGGCGTCTCGCCCTCCTTGATGATCAGGCCGGCCTCGGTCAGCCCCCGGCGCCAGAAGGCGGTGTTGCGCTCCAGCTTGTCGCGGCGCTCGGTGGTGCGCGAGATGATGTCCAGGACGGCGTTGGCCCCCGAAACAACCACCGGCGGGATGGTGTTGGAGAAGAGGTAGGGGCGGGCCTTCTGGCGGCACATCTCGACCAGTTCGCGGCGGCCGGAAACGCAGCCGCCGGAGGCTCCGCCCAGGGCCTTGCCCAGGGTGGTGGTGATGAGGTCGATCCGCCCCACCACGCCGCAGTGCTCGTGGGTGCCGCGGCCGGTCTTGCCGATGAATCCCGAGGCGTGCGAGTCGTCGACGAAGACCAGGGCGTCGTACGTTTCGGCCAGGGCCACGATGCGGTCCAGCTTGGCCAGGTCGCCGTCCATGGAGAAGGCGCCGTCGGTGATGATCACCTTGACGCGGGCGTCCTTGTGCAGCCGCAGCTTCTCCTCCAGGTGCCCCATGTCGGAATGCTTGAAGGTGTCCTGCTGCGCCTTGCACAGGCGCATGCCGTCGACGATCGAGGCGTGCACGAGGCGGTCGGAGATCATCACGTCCTGCTCGCCGAGGACGGCCTCGAAGACGCCGGCGTTGGCGTCCATGCAGGAGGGGAAGAGAATGGTGTCCTCGGTGCCCAGGAACGTCGTCAGCTTGGCCTCCAGCTCCTTGTGGATGTCCTGCGTGCCGCAGATGAAGCGCACCGAGGACATGCCGTAGCCGCGATGGTCGAGCCCGCGGCGCGCCGCCTCGACGACCTCGGGGTGGGAGGAGAGCCCGAGGTAGTTGTTGGCGCACATGTTGATCACGTGCCGGCTCTCGGCGCCGGCCGGGAACTGCACCTCGATCTCCGAGTCCTGGGGGGCGCAGATGATGCGCTCCTCCTTGAAGATGCCCGCCGAGCGGATATCGCCCAGCTCTTTCTGGTAAATGGCGCGGATGCCGTCGCTGAAAGCCATGCTGCGCCTACTTCACGTTGAATTCCGCGAGGAGCTTGAGCAGGTTGTCCACCGAGTCGAAGGCCTCGGGGGTGGCCTTGGCGTCGGGAATCTGGATGGCGTACTTCGTCTCCAGGAAGCGCTTGAGCGAGACCATGGAGAAGGAATCGACGATGCCGCCCGAGATCAGCGGCGTGTCATAGGTGATCTCGCGGTCGTCGTCCTCCTCCAGGTACTCCTTCTTCACGTAATCGAGAATGACGTCTTTCAGTTCGGCCATGGTGCTCTCCTTATTGGATTGTCAAAGGTTGTATTACAACCAAAAGGGGGACGATGTCAATAGAGCCCGGGGACAGAGCTCGGCGCCAGGGGGAGGTACGCATGGGGAAAAAGGTGTAAGAAAAAAGGCAAAAAAGTAAAAGGAAAAAGTGAAGAACAGAGATCGTTCCCGTGCTCGCTGCTAGCAATACCGCCACCCCTATCACTTCCTGGATCGCCGAGTTTCTTGCTGACACCGACTCCAACACGAAGAAATCCTGCCGCCTTGACAATCGGGCCGCCTCCTGTCACAATATGCGTACAGGGCCGATATTGGTCGAGAACCTGAATTCCTGTCAGCCGTGCCAAATGGGGAGCGGCGGCAGCCTAGGCGGCGCCCGCGGCCGGGGCCAGGGATGAGCCTCTTCCGAGCGGGACGGGGTTTTGCCGGCTCCCTGTGGAGCCTGCGCCGGACCATCTGGGAACTGGCCCGGCGCGACTTCATCAACCAGCACAGCGGCACGATCCTGGGGGTGTTCTGGAATTACGTCCAGCCGCTGACCTACGCCCTGCTGGTGAGCATCGTGTTCTCGCTGGGCCTGCGCCACAACCCCGGCCGGGATGTCCCCTATCTGCCTTTCCTGATCTCAGGCATGATGGCGTGGCTCTTCTTTTCCACGGCCCTGGGCAGCCTGAGCGGCAGCATACGCGCCTACTCGTTCCTGGTGCGCAAGGGCAACTTCAATCTCGCCATCCTGCCGCTGGGAAAACTGTTCAGCCTGATGGCCCCGCACCTGGGCATGATCGTCGCCGTGCAGATCATCTGCTGGTTGAACGGCTTCCCCCCCAGCCTGTATTCCCTGCAGGTTTTCTATTATCTGGCGGCCATGTCGTGCCTGCTGCTGGGCCTGGGCTGGATCACCTCCTCGACGAGCCTCTTCATCGAGGACATCCAGAACGTGGTGGGCGTGATCATCCAGTTCGGCTTCTGGTTCACGCCGATAATCTGGAACATCCGGCTGATCCCCCCCTCCTACCGCTGGATCATCAATCTGAACCCCGCCTATTATTTCGTGAATGGCTACCGGAACTGCTTCGTGTACCGGGTGCCCTTCTGGGAAAGGCCCCATGTGGCGCTGTATTACTGGCTGTTCACGCTGACGGTCCTCATCGTGGGCGCGGTCATCTTCCGCCGCCTGAAGCCGCATTTCGGCGAGGTCCTGTAGATGCCGGGTCCAAGAGCGGTCATCCGCCTGGAGAACGTCAGCAAGTTCTACAAGCTGTACGACTCGAAGCGCGACCGCATGCGCGAGGCCTTCGACCTGCGGCGGCGCAAGCGCCACCGCGAGTTTTACGCCCTGCGCGGCATCGATCTCGAAGTCCGGCAGGGGGAGATCCTGGGGGTCGTCGGCCGCAACGGCGCCGGCAAGTCGACCCTGCTGAAGATCCTGTCGGGGGTGATCCAGGCCAACGCCGGCCGCGTCGAGGTCAACGGCCGCGTGTCGGCGCTGCTCGAGCTCGGGGCGGGGCTGAACCCAAACCTCGACGGCATCCAGAACATCTATTTCGGCGGCATCATGATGGGCTTTTCTCGCGAGCAGATGAAGGAGAAACTGGACGAGATCGTGTCCTTCGCCGACATCGGCGAGTTCATCCGCCAGCCGCTGCGCACCTATTCCACGGGCATGCGCGCGCGCCTGGGTTTCGCCCTGGCGGTCAACGTCGACCCGGAAATCCTGATCATCGACGAGGTGCTGTCGGTCGGCGACGAGCTGTTCAAGCGCAAGTGCTTCGCCAAGATGGAAGCGATCATGGGCGCCGGCTGCACGGTCATCTACGTGTCGCACAACCACAACACGGTCAACGCCATCTGCCAGCGCGCGGTACTCCTGGACGGCGGCGAGCTCATCCTCAACGGCCCGCCCAAGACGGTCACCATGCAGTACCTGCGCCTGCTGAACGCCTTGCCCGAGGCCCGGGCCGCCGTGCGCCGGGAGGTCCTCGCCCTGGACCGCGACGCGGAGCGCAAGCTCGCCCAGGCGCGCGGCGGCGAGGCGCCCAAGGCGAAGGACGCCCTGGAGCGGGAGCCGGTCTCGGGGCTGGTCCCCTTCTTCGTCCCCGGACTCACTCCCCGCAGCACGGTGGTCCAGCGCAACCACGAGGTCTCCCTCGAGGAGCTTCAGCTGCAGACCCCGGCCGGCGACCCGGTGAACGTGCTGGTGATGGGAGAGGAGTACCACCTCTTTTTCAGGATGCGGTTCGGCCTGGACGCGGCCGGAGTCAGCTTCGGAGTGGCCATCAAGACGGAGAAGGGTGTCAAGCTGTGCAACGCCAACCTGACCGGGGACTGCATTCCGCTGATCCCGTCGGGCAAGCAGGCGACCGTGCATTTCTTCTTCACCTGCAACCTGATGCCGGGGACCTATTTCGTCACGCTCAACGCCGCCGCCGATTTCTGCGGCGAACGGATCGTCCTGATCCAGGTCCAGGATGCCCTGGTGTTCAAGGTGCAGACCGACAAGAAAACCGCGAACATCGGGGGACTGGCCTACTGCAACCAGTCGCTGGAGGCCAAGATCACCTGAGGCGCGGCCCCATGAAGGCCGCGCTCATCCGTCATGACCGTATTTGAAAAACCACTCCTTTTCATCACCGGCGCTCCCCGGTCGGGGACCTCGCTGTTGGCCAAGGTCCTGGACGCGCACCCGGACATGGCCATCCTGATGGAGAACATCTTCGGAAACCGCCGCAGGCATTGGCAGCGCCCCGGCTTCTGGGATTCGCCCGAGCGCCTCGGCCGGGAGGTGGAAAAGGCCTACGCCGGCCTCTCCGAGCCCATCCTCGGCAACAAGGTGGCCACTCCGGACGTCTGGGACGCAGACGACATCGTCCGCTTCTGCCGCCTGTTCATGGAGTTCCGCATCGTTTTCATCGTCCGCGACCCGGCCCAGGTGGCCCTCTCGCGCAAGCGCCGGGAAGCCGAGGATTTCTTCCTGGAGTTCAATGCCGAAGCCAGGAAGAATGTGCTGATCGATTTCCGCAGCCGCTTCCACGCCTATGTCTCGTCCTGGCGCCAGAGCGTCGAGACCTACTGGCGGCTGCGGGACGGATTCCAAGACCGGGTGCAGCTGGTTTATTATGAGGATCTGTGCGCAGAGTTCGAACCCCAGGTGCGCGGGTTGTTGGACCGCCTGGGCATCCCCTTCGACCCCCAGCTCCTGACCTGGCACGAGCGGCCCCACCACGACGCCCGGGGGAAGCTGGTCCGCGACTTGAAATACCCCGATGCCGCGGCGGCCCCGCGCAGCGATCTCCAGCCTCTCCCGGAGGAGCTGCAGGACGCTCTGGCGCGCATTCCCTTCCAGTACGCCCTGTGGCGGCAGAGGAGACTGTGAGCGCGGGACGGCCGCGGCCACAAGGAAAACGCCGGCCATGAAGCAGTTCATCGTGATCACCACCATCCATCCGAAGTCCGAGGCCATACGCGCCTGGGAACACAAGGAGGGCTGGCAGTTGGTGCTGGTCGGGGACAAGAAGAGCGTCCCCCTTTCAGGCTCGGCGGCCACGACGTTCCTCTCCCTGGAGGAGCAGCGGCGGCTGCCGTTCCGCCTGGCCCGGCGCTGCCCGCTCAACCACTATTCGCGGAAGAACATCGGCTATTTGTACGCCCTGGCCCAGGGGGCGCACGTGCTCTGCGACACGGACGATGACAACATCCCCCTGGAGCGCTGGGCCGCTCCGCCCTTCGCCTGCCGGCGGCGGCTGCGTGCCGCCGCCAAGTTCGTCAACATCTACCGGCCGTTCACCGCCGAGCCGGTCTGGCCCCGGGGGTTTCCGCCCGACGAGATCCTTCGCAGCCGCTCCGCGACGCTGGCCATGAGCGAGGGGGAAAAAGCGGACATTGCCGTCTGGCAAGGCCTGTCCGACGACGAGCCGGACGTGGACGCCCTCTTCCGGCTGGTCCTGAACCGGCGCATCCGTTTCACGGCCGGGAAGTCCTTCTACCTGGCGCCGGGGCAGTTCACCCCGGTCAATTCGCAGAATTCACTCTGGCAGCGTCGCGCCTTTCCGTACCTGTACCTGCCCGCCACGGTCAGCTTCCGCTTCACCGACATCCTGCGCGGGTACATCGCCCAACGGCTGCTCTGGCAGGACGGCCTGCATGTCGGCGTCACCCAGGCGACCGTGCGCCAACGCCGCAATCCCCACGACATCATGGCCGATTTCGCCGATGAAATGCCGGTCTACCTGCAGGTGAAGAAAATGGTGGAACGGATCGAGTCGGTGCCCCTGGGCGCCGACCCCTGGGAAAACCTGTTCGCCCTGTACGAAAGCCTGGTCGCCGCCGGGTTCGTCGCCCGCAGGGAGATGGGGCTGCTGGCGCTGTGGCGCGAGGCGTTTTTGCAGCTGGAGGGACAACGCCGATGGACAAAACGGAATTCCTGACCCTGTTCGCCAGCTTTGAGAACCTCGACGTCGTGAGGCAGACGCTGCCTTCCGTCGTGGCCGAGACGCTGCGCCACGACGCGCGGCTGATCGTCCACGATTCCAGCGTGAACGGCCGCGAGGAGAAGTGGGCCTATCTTCAGGAGCTGAACAAGAACCGAGATTTCTTCCTGATCCTGTCCGACAACCTGTCCATGGCCCATGCGCGCAACCTGTGCCTGCACCTGGGCCGCGAGCTCTACGCGCCCGACTTCATCTGCCTGCTGGAAGACGACCACGGGTTCCATCCCGGGCTGATCCCGGCCATGGTCCGGGCCATGAAAACGTATTACGGCAAGGTCTCGCCCAACGGCTTGCGCTACGGGCTGTTCACCGGCTGCGGCGCCCACAACGCGGCCCGGCGCGAGCTCCTGCAGGATGGCAACGCCTATCCGGCGGGGAGCCTCAGGGCGGAAGCGATGGGCCGGGCCAACAGCTGCTGCCGCTGCGCGCCGACGTCGCACTGGCTCGATGTCCTGAAGGGATACGACACCGACGAATACCTCATCTCCACGTTCCAGACCAAGAACATGAACCTGCGCAACTACCACAAGGGCTTCACGGCCATGATCGTGGCCAACGGGTCGCTGATGTTCTCGGTGGAGAACCAGGGGCGGGGATTCAGCGCCCGCTCCGCGGAGAAGCTGTGGGACGAGGAATTCGCGGCCAGCGACCCGCGCAGCCGCTTTGCCGGCAAGAAACCCGCCCCTGCGCGGGCCAAAGGCTGACGCGGGCGAGACCATGAGGAACTGCCTGATCCTGGGCGCGGGACGGAGCGGCACCAGCATGCTGGCCGGTTTGCTGCACCAGGCGGGCTACTATATGGGCGAAAAGCTGCACCAGCCGCGGGACTCGAACCCCAAGGGATTTTTCGAGTGGTACCGCATCAACCGCATCAACGAGGAACTCCTGGCCCCCTGTTGCCTCCGGTCGGGCAAGGCCCGGTTGTTCCGGGCCCTGCTGCGGCGGCGCACCGTCGATTGCCCGGGCCGCAGCCAGGGCTGGCTGCTGGCCCTGCCGCCGGGGGTCGAGCCCGGTCCGCCCGCGCCCGGCCTGGCCGAGGAAATGCGCGCCGCGCTGCAGCGCCGCCCGTACGCTTTCAAGGATCCGCGCTTCAGCTACACCCTGCCCGCCTGGGCCCCGCTGCTCGCCGCCGACACGGTGTTCCTGTGCGTTTTCCGCGATCCGTCTGTGACCGTGGCCAGCATGCTCAAGGAATGCCGCAGCCAGACCTATCTGGCCGACCTGTTCCTCACCCGCGGCGACGCCTTCCGGGTTTGGACCGCCATGTACCGCAACATCGTCGAGCGGCTGCTGCCGCGCTTCCGCAACCTGCACTTCGTCCACTACGAGCAGGTCCTGGACGGCAGCGCCAGAGCCGGGCTGGAACGCACCCTGCAATCCGAGCTGCCCTGGGATTTCCCCGATCCCAGGCTGGCGCGTTCGCGCAGCCGCCGCCGCGCCCCCAAGGCCGCCCGCGACCTGTACGACCGCCTGTGCCTCCTGGCCGGCTACGCTCCCGGCGGCGGCGCCTGATGACGCACAAGTACCTGTTCATCCTGTGCCCGCCCGCTTCAGGCTCCACCCTGCTCTGGCAGCTCATTCGCAGCTCCCCGCAAGTCGGCGCCCTTCCCGCCGAGGGGCAGACGCTGGTGAAGGACATCCTGTTCACCGAACGGCGCTGGGACCCGGCCCTGCCCGTTCCCTGGGAGCAGGTCAGGCGGGCGTGGGAAGCGGCCTGGGACATGAGCAAGCCCGTGCTGCTGGAAAAAAGCCCTCCCCACCTGGTGCGGGCAGGGCAGCTGCAGGAGCATTTCCCCAACAGCCACTTCGTGGTGATGGTCCGCAACCCCTACGCCGCCTGCGAGGGCATCAGGAGGCGCTGGCGGAACGACCTGGATTGGGCCACCCTCGTGCGCCGCTGGGTCGAACGGGCCGCCTGGCAGCTGGACAACCGCGCCAGCCTGGAGCGGACGCTTTTCTTCACCTATGAGGAGCTTTGCCACGATCCGGAATCGATCGCGCGCCGGTTGCTCGGCTTCGTTCCCGAGCTGGAGCGCCTGCAGCCGCAAGGCGAATTTAAGGTGTTCGAGAGGAAGCAGGCGGTGGAAAACCTGAATCAGCGGCAGATCGCCCGCCTCTCCGCCACCGACATCCGGGAGATCAACGCCGTCCTGGCCGAGCACCGGCCGCTGCTGGCCGAGTTCGGCTACGAGCTTCTCGAGGAGACGGATGGCTGACAAGCCGCTGACCCCGGGGGTCTCGGTCGTGGTCTGCTGCCACAACAGCGCCGGCGTGATCGGGGCGACGCTGCGGGCGCTGGCCGGGCAGGACGTGCCGGCCGGCAGCGGCTGCGAGGTCATCCTGGTGGACAATCTGTGCGTGGACGGAACGGTGACCCTGGCCCGCCAGGCCTGGAAACAGGCCGGGGCGCGGCATCCCCTACGCGTGGTGAGCGAGGAAACGCCCGGGCTGATCCATGCCCGGAAACGGGGGGCCGAGGCGGCGCGCCACGACCTTCTATGTTTCATCGACGATGACAACCTCGTCGCCGCGGGCGCGCTGGCCGAGCTCCTGGCCCTGTACCACCGCCATCCGCGGGCAAAGGCCATCGGCGGCCGCATCATGCCGTTGTTCCAAGGGGAGAAGCCCCCCTGGTTCGATCTCGTTCCCGGGACCTTCGCCTGCACGCCGGCAGGGCCGGCGGCGGACCGGCCCGGTACGCGGCGCACGATGAGCGGCGCCGGACTCTCCTTCCGGACCGCGGAACTGATGTCGCTGTTCCGTTCGCCCCTGCCCTTGTTCCTCGTCGGCCGCAGGGGCGACGCCCTGTCGCGCGGCGAGGACGCCGAGATCTGCCTGCGGCTGGCCCTGCAGGGCGGCGAACTGCGCTACGAACCTTCCCTGCAAATCGGCCACTTCCTGAGGCCGGACCGGCTCAACTGGGACTATGTGCTCGTTGCCCGGCATTGGTACGGCCGGGCGAAGGTCGTGCTGCGGATCTACGAGGACGGCCTCGACGGCAGGATCCCGCTGGCCTACCCGTCCAGGCTTGCGCAGGTGGAGGAAAAACTGCGGGCGCTGCAGCCTCCTGCCGGGAGCGGCCGGGAGGGAGCCGGCGACGGGTCGCAGCTCGCCCTGAAGCGGAATTATCTCCTGGGGCAGCGCCAGGGGCTGCTGGAGATGGGCGAGGAGGCCTTCGCGGCGATGCGCCGGTCCATCATGGACGCGTTCCCGTCCGCCTTCCCCGCGTCCTGAAATGAACGACCATCACCCCGCTCGCCCGCCCCTGCGCCTGGCCCACATCGTGCACCCGGTCGTCGCGCCGGGGAGCGATTTGCTGGCCGCCCAGCCCGTCACCTTCGCCACCATGGACATGGCCCGCACGTTCGCCGTAGGCGCGGTCGAGGTCGAGCTGTGGGCCGTTCAATACCGCGACGAGGAAAGAATCCCCCTGCCCCCGGCCTTCGCCCGGGCCCCCGACCTGGAGCGCTCGGTGCTGGACGTCGCCTCGTTCAAGGTGCGGAGGAAACTAGCCCTGCTGCGCGACATCCTCGACGCCCTGTACGCGGCCAGCGAGTCCGACTACCTGATCTACTCGAACGTGGACATCGCGCTGCAGCCCTATTTCTACCTCACGGCCGCCGCCCTCGTTGCCCGCGGGCACGATGCGTTCATCATCAACCGCCGGACCATCCCCGGCCGCTACCAACGGCTCGAGGAGATCCCGCTGATGTTAGCCGAGGTGGGGGAGGCGCACCCCGGCTGGGACTGCTTCCTCTTCGACCGCCGCCTGTACCCGCGCTTCCGGCTGGGAAACGCCTGCATCGGCAGCGACTGGATCGGGCGCATGATGATCGCCAACATGGCTTCCCTGGCCAAGCGCTTCCAGGTCTTCAAGCAGCTGCAGGCCACGTTCCACATCGGCAACGACAAGGCCTGGAGCGCCGCCGCCTTCCGCGACTACGCCGAGCACAACAAGAAGGAGTGCCGCAAGACCCTCGAGGCCTTCGACCGTCTTTACGGGCCGTTCGACCGCCGCAGCCTGCCCGGCAAGTTCCTGAACCGTTTCTCCGGCGCGGGGGAGACCTGATGGCCCCGTTCCCGCCGTCCCACGCAGAAAGATGATCCGTATCGCCCATATCGTCAATCCCGTTCCGGCCGCCGCCGCATCCGAGCTGGGTGTCGCCCAGCCCGTCACCTTCGCGACCATGCGCTCCGCCCGCGCCCTGGCGGCGCGCGTGGCCGCGGCCGACGTGGAGCTGCTGGCGGTGCAGCTGAAAGGCGAGAGCGAGGTGAGCCTGCCGCCGGATTTCGCGCGGCTGGCCCCCCTGAAGCGCTCGGTCGCCGACCTGCGCGAGTTCCGCCGCAGGAGAAACCTGCCGCTGCTGGGCGACATCCTGCAGCGTCTCTACGACGCCAGCGCCGCCGACACCCTGATCTACACCAACGTCGACATCGCCCTGCAGCCCCATTTTTACTGGGCCGTCGCCCGCCTCACCGCCGGCGGCCACGAGGCCTTCGCCGTCAACCGCCGGACTCTCCACGGCCATTTCCGGGGCCTCGCCGACCTGCCGCTCATGTATGCCGAGCTGGGCCGGGAGCACAAGGGCTGGGACTGCTTCGTCTTCCGGCGCAGCCTGGTTCCGCAGCTCCACCTGGGCCGGGTGTGCATTGGCGCCGGCTGGGTCGGACGGGCGCTGCTGGCCAACCTGGCCTGCCTGGCCCGGAACTTCAAGGTGTTCACCGATCTGCATCTGACCTTCCACATCGGCAACGAGCAGGCGTGGAAAGCCGACGACGTCTCCGATTACGTCGAGCACAACCGCGGCGAGTGCCGCCGCATCCTCCTGGACCTCGAGGCGCGCTTCGGACCCCTGGACCGCGGCGGCATCCCGGGCCGCTTTCTCAGTCTGCTGGAGGGAAAGGGGGAAACATGAGTGCGCAGCGGATGCAGGCGGACCGGTTCTCCCTGCCGCAGGACCCGGTCTTCATCGTCGGCTACCCGCGCTCGGGGACGACGCTCCTGCAGAGGCTGCTGGTCGCCCAGCCGGGGTTTTTCTCCCTTCCCGAGACGCATTATTTTTCGGTCATCGAGAAGCGGGCCGGCCTGCAGGGCGGGGAGGCGCTGCCTCCGGCCGGGCTCGATCCTCTGCTGCGCGCGCTGCGCGACAAGATGGAACTGGATCTCGATGCCGGCGAGGTCGCTTCCCTATCGCGGTCGGCCGAGCGCGGGGAACTCACGTCCAAGGAGGCCTTCGAGTTCATCGTACGCCGGCACC
Source organism: uncultured Clostridia bacterium (assembly GCA_964628035.1). GTDB lineage: Bacteria > Acidobacteriota > Aminicenantia > UBA2199 > UBA2199 > UBA2199. The sequence goes on from CAZVPI010000002.1 coordinate 73,379, forward strand.
TGGCGCCGCAGCTGGCGGGCCGGCCCCCGGACGGCCCTTGGCGCTGGGTGGAGAAAACCCCCACCCACGCCAATTTTCTGCCGCGCATCCTCGGCCTCTACCCGCGGGCGCAGGTGCTGCACATTGTCCGCCACCCGGTGCCGGCCGTCGTTTCGCGGCGAAGGAAATTCCCCTTCAACCGCGAGACACCGCTCGCGCAGCTCGCCTGGGCCTGGAGACGGCTGGAGGAGAACGTGCGCCGCAGCCGCGAGCAGTTCCCCGGGCGCATGCACAGCCTCCGTTACGAGGACCTGGCGGCCGATGTTCCCGGGCAGATGCACGCCATCGCCTCCTTCCTGGGGACAACATGGGACGAGAGGAAACTCGAGCTCCGCCCCGAGCCCCACGGGCTGGCCGCCATCGCCCTGCCCGCGGAGGAATGGAAGCGGCGCGACGCCGCCGGCAAGGTGGCCGACACCAACGACTCCTACCGCGGGACGCTGGCCGACGAGGACATTCAATGCATCGAGGACGTGGCGGGCGAAGCCATGCGCCGCCACGGTTATGGACATTTTTCCTGATCCGCCATGGGAGGCTCCATGAAACGCACTCTGCGTGTTGTCGGCATCAACCTGTTGGTCCTTCTCGGCCTGCTGCTGATCCTGGAGATCATCTTGCGCGCCGTCGGCAGCCGCCCGCTTTATCGGGCGGACGGGCGCGGCGAGCCCCTCAGCGTCCATCTGGAGGAGATCTGCCGCAAGATCCGCGAATCGCCGCAGGTCGCCATTCTCCCCAATTTCTTCACCGATAACAGGGGGGTATTCCGGGCCGTCTCTTCGAGCCGGGCGGGCGCGGCAGGGCCGATCAATGCTTCGGGCTTCCGCGGCCGCGAGTTCGTTTTCGCGGAATCGGACCGTGCCAAGGTTTTCTTCCTCGGCGACTCCTTCACCTGGGGAGCGTCGGCCCGCCCCCTGGGGGAGTGCTTCGTCGACCGGCTTGAGCGCATGGGGTACTGGACGTATAACGGCGGCATGCCCGGCACCGATCCCCAGCAGTACGCCCTGCTGGCGGAGATCTACGTGCCCCGGCTCAAGCCCGACGTGGTCGCGGTGTGCCTCTACCTGGGCAACGATTTGAAGAACTACGCGCTGCCCCTTCTGCCGCACCGCAATCTGCATTATGTCACCAGCATCGGCTTCCTGCGCGGTTATGACGACCGCGGCCGCTATTTCGTCGACGGCCGCCAGGCCGTCGACTATTTCCGCAAGTTGAAGTGCGGCTGCACGGAGAACGTGCTGGAGGATTTCCTTTACAAGACCGTGGTCGGCAAGGCCGTCTACGGCCTGTTTCACCTGCGCAGCCGCATCCGCCCCGATCCGCAGCGGAAATGGGTGGTCGAGTGCCTGAAGCGCATCGAGCGCGTCTGCCGGGACAACGGCTCGCGCTTCCTCCTCTTCCTGATCCCCCACAAGGATCCCAAACGCAACAAGAGGCTCCTGCGCCTGGTGGGCGCCTTCCCGGGCGTCTCCTACCATTATCCGCCGGGCCTCGGGCGCGGCGATTACCGCCCCGCCCCCGACAACCATTTCAACAACGAGGGGCACGGCAAGTTCGCCGCTTTCATTCTCGATGTCCTGGAAGCCGAAGGCTTCCCGCCGCGGCCGTGAGATGACTGCACCGGAAGGGATCCTGGACCGCCTGCTGCTGGTGGGCGGACCGCCGCGCAGCGGCACGACGCTCGCCGTCCGCGTGCTGAACCTGCACCCGCGCATCTACGCCGCCGTCGACGATCCCGTCCACGAGTGCTGGGCGCTGTACCATTATCCGAGCCGCCAGGGTCTGGTGGCCGACCTGCGCCTCGGCCCTCTGGAACCGGCCCAGGTCCTCGATCGCCTGCGCCGTCATCTTGTCCGGGACGGCCGGCTCCTGGGGGTGGCCCCTTCCCCGAAGACCCAGGGCCTGGCGGAGGCGCCGCGGACGACCTCCGTCGACATGACCCTGCGGCTCCATGATCTGCCCCTGGCCGGACGGCCGGCCGGCTCCTATCTCTGCCTCAAGTCCCCGGAGATCTCCTTTGTCCTGCCGCAGCTGGCCTGTCTCCTGCCCTCGGCGCGCTTCGTCCTGGTCTTCCGCCCGCTCGGCGAGATCGCCGAGTCGATGTTCCGCAAAAGTCTAACGGTCCGCCGCCAGGCGGTCTTCAACCGCCGCTGGGAGGGGGAGCGGGACGGGCAGGGGCGGCTGCAGCCGCCGCCGGGGGTGCCGGCCGCATGGAGCGACCTGTGGCGACAGGGGACCGGCTTCCAGCGCTGCCTGCTGAACGCCGCCGCGTATGCCAAGGCCCTGGCGGCCGGCTGCGCCCTGCTGCCGCAGGAGCGGTTCTTCGCCTACGATCATGCGCGGCTGCGCGCGGGCATGGAGCCCATCGTGAGCGCCCTGGCCTCGTTCCTCGGCGTGGATGCCACCGGCTTCGCCGGCGCGGCGGGAATGATCCGCGCGGAGGCGCCGCCCCTGCCGGATGAACTCGAAGGCCAGTTCGCGCCGCTGCGGAAGGAACTGGAGCTGGACGCGCTGCAGGACGAACTGGCCGGGCTGGCTGCGCGGTCGCTGCAGCGCCACGGCGGCGGGCGGCCAGCATGATCGTCTATTTCAGCACCGTGCGCCGCAGGCGCCCGATCCGCGAGGGCGGCGAGCTTGTGCAGGTGGACTGGCGGACGAAAAAAGTCCTGCGCGCGGTCCCGCTCTTTCCCAGCGACCCCGACATCCTCGACGACCCCAATCCGCGCGGCAACAGCCGGGGCGGCAAGGGCCTGCTCGTGCAGGGCGGGGAGGTGCTCGCCGGCACCTACCACACCCTGCTGGTCTTTGACCGCGGCCTGAACCTGAAGCGGAGCATCGCCAACAACCTGTTCGTCAACATCCACGAAATCTGCGCCGACGGCGAGGACCTTTGGGTATCCTCCACGACCATCGACTGCGCCCTGAAGGTGGACCGCCGCGGCCGCACCCTGAAGACCTGGTGGCCGCGCGAAGAACCGGCCCTGCGCGCCCGCTTCGGCCTGTCGCCCCTGGACATCGACAAGTCGCTGGACCACCGCCTGCGCCATCTTCATGAGGAGCTCAGCCTGAAGGATGGGCATACGCACCTGAACGCCGTCTGCCGCGGCAACGGGCGGACCTTCGTCCTGCTCAACCGCCAGGGGGCGCTGGTCCAGATCGAGCCCGAGGTGCGGGTGGCGCTCGCGGACGAGCGGCTGCGCAACAGCCATTCGCCGGCCCTGAGCCCCGACGGCCGGCACGTACTGTTCTGCGCCAGCTTCCACAAGGAGATCCTTTTCTACGACTTGGAGAACGGCGGCCTGAGCCGGCGCATCCCGCTGCGCGATTTTCCCGAGGTGGCCCGGCTCCAGCAGGAGCATCCCGACCAGCCGTTCAACGCCGCCCTCTTCGTGCGCGGGCTGGAGATCGTCGGCGCCGACCGCCTGCTGGTGGGCGTTTCCCCGGCCGCCGTCCTCGAGATCGACATCGCCGCCGGCCGTCTGCTCGGCCTGTTCCGCTACAGCGACGATGTCGGGGACGCGATCCACGGCCTGGCCCACGATCCCGATCCCCTCGCCGCGCCCATGGGCGACGGCCGCGAGGCGCCCGCCCCATGAAACCCTACGACCCGCGCCAGCCGCTTTTCTCCCTGCACGTGCCCAAGTGCGCCGGACAGAGTTTTTGCCGGCTGCTGATCGCCTGGTTCGGCGCCGGCTTTCAAACGCACTACTTTCAGCGTCGCCTCGCCCCGCCGCCGCGGCTGGATCTCGGCCCGGGCGCGTGCCTGCACGGTCATTTCAACAAAAAGAAGGGGATCGGAGCGGACCAATATTATCCGGATGCCGCGCAGTACATCACGGTCCTGCGCGATCCGCTGGAGATCCACCTGTCCAATTATTTTTTTTGGAAGCGCAAGTCGCGGCGGCTGCAGATCGACTCGGGCCAACTGGCCGAGGGCAGCGAGCACGACTACCGCAGCATAGACGATTTTTTCACAAAGCGGCCCCGCTCCCATCTCATGAACTTCCTGCCGGCGGCGCTGAGCCAGGACAATTTCCGTGAGTTTTTCGAGGAGCACTTCGTGTGGGTGGGACTCGTGGAGAACCTGGAAGAGACGATCCCGGTTCTGGCGGAGCGGCTGGGCTTCGCGGCCATCCCCCTGGAGCGGCTGAACGCTTCCGCGCGCGACGAGGAGCCGTCCCCCGGGGTGATCGAAGCCTTCCGCCGCGACAATCCGCTGGAGTTCGAGATCGTGCGCCACGTGCGCGAGCAATGGCTGGAGCAGGGCGTCGGCCTCCCGCCCGGGGCAGGGGGGAGCCATGGGTAGCCTCGGGCAGGCCGTGTATTTCAGCCGCTTCATCCCCAGCACGGATCTCGGCGGCGGCAGCCGGCGCCTGATGCAGCTCTGGGAACTCCTGCAGCCTCATGGGTGCGACCTGTGGACAAGCGGCCGCCTCGACCATGTCGACGGTCTCTCCCGGAGACGGCTGGCCGGCCCCGCGGCGGATGACAGCGGCATCGAATCGGGTTGGAGCGCTGCCAGGCGGCCGGCCGTGGGCCGGCTGCGCGAAGTCGCCCGCAGCTGGGCCCGGGAAGCGGCGGCGCGGCCGGGCCTGGGGCTGGCGCTTTTGGAAGATCCCGTCTATTTCCTGCCCCTGCTGGAGGAACTGGAACGCCGCTCGGTGCCGGTGGCGGCGGTGTGCCACAACCTGGAGACCCTGGCTCCCCGCCAGGTGGAGGGGGCATCGGCCGTGAAGATGCTTGGATTGGAGCTTGACGCGCTGCGCCGCTGCCGCTTGGCCGTGACCATTTCCCGCGAGGAGACCTGGCTGCTGACCAACCTCGGCGTCTCCTGCCACTATTTTCCATACTATCCGCCGGAACGGGTCCTGGCCCGGCTGCAGGCCGTGCGCCGCAGGCGGGAAGCGGGCGGGGAACGGAGGGGGATCCTGCTGCTGGCCAATGCCAAAAATCCCCAGACGGGCGAGGGCATGGAGCGGTTGATCGGCCATTGGCGGGAGCGGAAGCTGCACGAGCCGTTCGGGCCCCTGCTGGTGGCCGGGTTCCACTCCGAGCGCCTCTTTCCCGATCGCGGCGCCCTGGAGGAGGACGGCGGCGTGCGCCTGCTGGGGACCGTGGAACAGGGAGCCTTGGACGACCTTCTCTCGCGCGTCGCCGCCGCCCTCTGCTACCAGGAGTCGGGGAGCGGGGCCCTGACGCGCATCTGCGAGCTTCTGCTGGCCGGGGTGCCGGTGCTGGCCAGCCCCCACGCCGCGCGCTCCTACCACGGCCGGCCGGGACTCATCGAGTTCGCCGGGCTCGACGGCCTGGAAGGAGCCCTCTGTGAGTTGCGGCAGCGGCCGCCCGAGGCGGCGCCGCCCGCGCCGCCCGCGGCCGCGCCCCTGCTGGAGCGCCTCGAAGGCCTCGCCGCGGGGCCGGATCGCCGTCCCTGAAGTTGACCACCAAGGAGAGCACCACCATGAAAAAGATGCTTGTCACCGGGTCGAGCGGGCTGATCGGGGGCGAGGTGGTTTCCCACTTCGCATCCCAAGGCTGGGACGTTCATGGCCTGGACAACAACATGCGCGCCGACTTTTTCGGCCCGGGCGGGGACACGACCTGGAACCGCCGGCGCCTGCAGGCGGCCCACGCGAATTTCCATCATCACGAAATGGATGTCCGGCAGCGCGGCGCCCTGGCCGAGCTGCTGGCCGAGCTGAAGCCCGACGCCATTGTTCATGCCGCGGCCCAGCCCAGCCACGACCTGGCCGCCGCCCGCCCCCTGGACGATTTCGACGTCAACGCCGTGGGTACCCTGAACCTGCTGGAAGCCAGCCGGCGCGTGAATCCGGAGGTTCCCTTTGTCTATTTCTCCACCAACAAGGTCTACGGCGACGCGCCCAACGAGCTGCCGCTGCTGGAGAAGGAGACGCGCTGGGAGTACGCCGACCCGGCGGATTGGCAGGGCATCGGCGAGGATTTCCGCATCGACGCCTCGACCCACTCGGTGTTCGGCGCCTCCAAGGTGGCCGCCGATGTCATGGTGCAGGAGTACGGCCGCTATTTTTCCATGCCCACCTGCTGCCTGCGCGGCGGCTGCCTGACCGGCCCCAGCCACGGCGGCGTCGAGCTGCACGGCTTCCTGAGCTACCTGGTGAAGTGCAACGTGCTGGGCACGGAGTACCGCATCTACGGCTACAAGGGCAAGCAGGTGCGGGACAACATCCACGCCCACGATGTGGCGTGCTTCATCGAGGAGTTCCTGAAGAACCCGCGAAGGGGCGAGGTGTACAACCTGGGCGGCGGCCGCGAGAATTCCATCTCCATCCTGGAGGCCTTCCGCCTGGTCGAATCAATCTCGGCCGTGCCCATGCGCTCGGTGTACGTGGAGCGCAACCGCATCGGCGACCACATCTGCTACATCTCCAACCTGGCCAAGATGAAGGCCCATTATCCCGCCTGGAGCGTCACCCGCAGCCTGCCCATGATCATGGAAGAGCTCCACCGCTCGTGGCTGCAGCGGACGCGGGCGCGCTAGCATGGCCGGCTTGACCCTGGACCACGTCGTCCACCCGGGCCGGGTCGACGCGTCCAGCGACCTGCACGCGGCCCAGCCCGTCACCTTCGCCACCATGGAGAACGCCGCGGAGTTCGCGCGCGGCGCGGTCGACGTGCGCGTCCAGGCCGTCCTGTTCCGCGACGAGGCGGACATGGAGCTGCCCGCCTCCTTCCACCGCATCCCTGAGCTCGAACGCTCCATCGCCGACATCCGCCCCTTCCGCGTCCGCCGCAAGCTGGCCCTGTTGCGGGACATCCTGGATGCCGGCTGCAGGCGGAGCGGCGGCGAATACGTCGCCTACACCAACGCCGACATCGCCCTGCAGCCCCACTTCTACCTGGCGGTGGCCGCGCTCGTCGGCCAGGGCTACGACGCCTTCGTCATCAACCGCCGCACCATCCCCGCTTCCTACACGTCCCTCGGCGACCTCCCGCTGATGTATGCCGAGCTGGGCGAGCCGCACCCGGGCTACGACTGCTTCGTCTTCCGCCGCGACGTCCTGCCCCTCTTCCAGCTGGGCCTCATCCACGTGGGCAGCGCCGGCATCGGCCGCGCCCTGCTGGCCAACCTGGTCCGCCACGCCCGCCGCTTCCGCGAATGCCGCGACGCCCACCTGACCTTCCACCTCGGCGACGCCTGCGCCTGGAGACGGGAGGAGTACGGCGATTACGTCCGCGAAAACTGGAGCGAGTACCTGCGCCTGCACCGGCAGCTGTTCGGCGCCGCCGGCGGCGATCCCCTCGTCCGTTCCTACCTGCTGGAAACCGGTCCGCGGCGCCCCATCCCCGATTTCGACCGCTTTTTCATCGCCGCCGGCCGCTGCCTGCCCCTGGAGAGGCCATGAAGGAATTCCGCATGATCCACCATGTGGATCAGGCCACCATCGACGAGATGTACGGGGGCTACCGGCCGGTCTTCGTCCTGACGTCCGGGCGCTCGGGATCGAAGCTCGTGGTCGAGCTGCTGAGCCTGGCCCCGGAGATCCACGCCCTGCACGAGCCGCGGCCCACGCTGCAGTATTTCTCCGACTTCGCCTGCCGCCGGCAGGCGGACGCGGGCCTGCTGGAGAGCCTCATCGACGCGGCGCGCATGGAGATGGTCCTGGAAGCCATGATCCGCAGGAAAATCTATGTCGAGTCCAACCAGTGCCTGACGTTCTTCGCCCCGGCGCTGGCGCGGCGCTTCGCCGGCGCCCGCTTCGTGCACCTGCTGCGCCATCCCGGCGACTTCGTGGCCTCGGCCGTGCGCAAGGGCTGGCACCGCAACGACTCCATCTGGGAGGCGGGAAGGGTGCGGCTCCACGACGAGCCTCGCTGGGCGGCCATGGACCAGGTGCAGCGCCTGGCCTGGCTCTGGGATTTCACCCATCGCGCCATCGGCGATTTTCTCGCCGGCCTCGGGGAGGAGCGGGGATGGGTGCTGCGCCTGGAGGATCTGGTCGGCGGGGTGGACCACGCCCGCGCCCTCTTCGCCTTCTGCGGCGCCACCCCGCCCGATGCCAACGCCGTGCGCAGCGTGCTGGGCCGGCGGGTGAACACCCTGCGGGTGGAGGCCGATGAGCCGCAAAACATGAAAAAGGACCCCCATTTCCCCCCTTTCCGTGAGTGGCCGGCAACGGACCGGGAGAAGGTCCGCCTGGCCTGCGCCGAGACCGCCGCCCGCCATGGCTATGAACTGTAACCGGTGCGGGAAGACGTCATGAGCGTGGAACCGCTGCTGTCGGTCATCGTGGCCAACTACAACAACGAGCGCTTTGTCGAGGAGTGCCTGGAGAGCGTCCTAGCCCAGACCTGGGGCAGCCTGGAGATCGTCGTTTTTGACGACGCCTCCGGCGACGCCTCGCCCGCGATCGTCGAACGCTACGCCCGCCGGCTGCCGGAGCGGGTCCGCCTGCTGCGGAGCACGGCCAACCGCGGCGTCGCCGCCGCCCGCCATCAGGCCATCCTGGCCGCCCGCGGCGAATACCTCACCACCCTGGACAGCGACGACTACTATGGCAACCGGCGCAAGCTGGAGAACGAGCTCACCCTGGTCCGGGCCTGTGCGGAACAGGAGGGCAGGGAAGTCCTCGCGTTCTCCAACGTGCTGCTGGCCAGGGACGGCGAGGCGCCCGCCCCCTGGGGCGGACCGGAGACCATCGGCCAGGGCATGATCGGCGCGCGCATTCTCGGCCGCAGCTGCTTCATTCCCCGCGACTTCGTCATGAGCCGCGCGGCGTATTTCCGCGCCGGCGGCTACGACGCGCGTTTCCCGATCTATGAGGATTGGGACCTGAAGATCCGCCTGGCGATGAGGCATGAATTCCGTTACACCGGCGAGGTCGGCAGCGTCTACCGCCGCCACGGCCGCGGCCTCTCGGCGCGCCCCTTCCCCGAGCACGTCCCGACGCTGCGGGCCGTGTTCGCGAAAAACCTGCCCCTGGTCGCGGAAAACGACCGGCAGCCGGTCCGCCGGGCCTTCGAGGCCTGGCTCGCCGCCGTCGCCCGAATGAACGGCGCGGAGGGCTCCTGCGGTTGAAGGGGCGGAGTACGGACTGGGCGCCGGGCCCGTGGCGAGCGCCTGGGGCGTGCGCCAAACCGCAGGGAAGAATCCTCGCTTTTATCATGACCGGGCACTGATGTGATATGATAGCGCCATGACGCAGCGGCCGATCTTCATCCACGCCCTGTTCCGCACCGGGAGCACCTACGTCTGGAACAAATTCCGCATGCTGCCGGACCACGTGTGTTATTACGAGCCGTTCCACCAGCTGCTGGCCAAGATCACCCGCGAGAACGTGCAGGACACCCTAACCCGCAACTTCAAGGCCGTGGGGCATCCCGAACTGGACCGGCACTATTTGTTTGAATATGAAGCGCTTCTCCAGCCGGGCCGCTCCGGCGTCCCCCATTTCAAGAAGGAGATGAGCTTCGATTGGTTCTGCCAGGCGGGCGACGACCCCTGCCCGGACCAGAAGGCCTATGTCGATTTCCTGATCCAAGCCTGCGGCGAGAAGGTCCCCCTCTTCCAGTTCAACCGCACGGCGCTGCGCAGCGCCTGGTTCAAGGCGAACTATCCGGAATCGCTCAACATCTATCTCTATCGGGATCCCAGGGACCAGTGGCAATCCTACGCGGGCATCAAGGCCCGCACCGGCTATGACGTGTTCTTCCTCATGGACGTGCTGGCGCTGAGCAAGAACCGGGACCATCCCCTGGTCCGCCCCCTGAGGAGCGATCTGCCGCTGCTGAAATATTGCGCCGCGGAGCACAGCGAGGAGGAGGGGCTGTACCGCATCCTGTACCACGCCTACAGCGAGGAGGAGAAATATCTCATTTTTTATTACCTCTGGCTGCAGTCGCTGCTCGAGAACGCCCGGCACGCCGATGCGCTGTGGGACATCAACGAGCTGGCGGCGAACCCCGGGTATCGCGGCCGGGTGCAGCAGTGGCTGGGGGAGCGCCAGGCCGCCGTCCCGGATTTTTCCGACTGCCGCATCACCCGCTATCCCGCCTTGCCGCTGCCGTCGGACGTGATGGCGGCCATCGAGGGCCGGGCCTGGGAATTGATCTCCCGCTCCCGGCCGCGGCAAGTCCTGCAGGAAGCCCTCAGCCGGCTGCCGGCCGGCAGCTCGGGCCGCTGGCGCGGGACCCTGGGCGGTGTGGAGTCGCAGGCGCAAACCAGCGCGGGCGTCCGGCGCCGCGACGACGGGGCGGCCACGATGGAGCGCATGGCGAAGTGGCTGACGGACAACTGGCGGGAAGAGATCCGCGGCAACCAGGACCTGCAGGGCGGGCTGAAGGACAGGAACGAGGCGATCCTGCTGATCGCCGGGCTGGTCCTGCAGGAGATGGGGAAAATGGCCGGACTCTCCGCGAACCCTCCGGGAATCGGCAGGATCCAGGCCGGCGTCGAGGGCCTGGTCGCGCTGCTGCGCGATGAATTGCGGGCCAACGAGCACAAGATCCGGGACCTGTCCGCCGCGGCCAGGCTGCACGAAGAGGAGGTCCGGCGCCTCTTGCTGGGATTGAAGCAGAGCGAGCACGTGGGCGGAGCCTGGAAGAACGCGGCGCAGGAGAGGGAGCGCGAGATCGGCGTGCTCCAGGAGACGGTGCGGGAATCGTCCGCCGCGGTGGCCCTGCTGCAAGCCCAGGTGCGCATCCTGCAGCACAGCCGCTCGTTCCGCCTGGGCCGGGCCATCCTGACCCCTCTGCGCCTGGGCAAGAAGCTCCTGGCGAGGTTGAGGGAAAAGGGCGCGGCCAGACGGCTCTCCAGAGACAGGATCGCCGGGCGCGCCGGCCCGCTTCCGGCCGGGGAAAGGAAAATCTCGCTGCTGGAACAGCTGCACCTGGACTTCGGCCGCCATCGCAGCGGGCTCAAGTACGGGCTGCAGTTCCTGCTGGAGCTGCATCACCCGCAGGGGACGGTGCTGGACGCCTTCATCGAGCGCACGTTCTCCTGGCAGCCCTCGCAACGCCTCGCCTACCGCCGGCCCTGGATCGGCTTCATTCACGTCCCGCCCCGGGTTCCGGAGTGGTTCCACGTGGAGCAGAGCAACGCCATGATCTTCCGCTCCAGGCAATGGCAGGAGAGCCTGCCCTTCTGCCGCGGGCTGTTCGCCTTCTCCCGCTATCACCAGGAAAGCCTGCAGCCGCTCCTGCCCGTGCCGGTGGAGACGCTGCGGCTGCCCACGGAGAAGCCGACCCTCCTGTGGTCCGCGGAGCGTTTCGACGCCAACAAGGACAAGAAGGTCGTCCAGGTCGGATGGTGGCTGAGACGGTTGCACGCCATCTATCAGCTCCCCGAGACCGGTTTGCGGAAAGCGCTGCTGAACGTGGTCCACCCCAGCCTGCCCGAGCTGATGAAGAAGGAAAGGGCGTTCCTGGAACGGGAGGGCGCGCTGGCCAACCTGGATTTCGATTCGGTCCAGGTCATTCCCTTCCTGTCCAACCCGGAATACGACCGTCTGCTCAGCTGCAACATCGTCTTCCTGTTCCTGTACGACAGCTCCGTCTGCAATGCCATCGTGGAGTGCATCGTGCGCCGGACGCCGCTGCTGATCAACCCGCTCCCCGCGGTCGTCGAGTACCTCGGCCCCGGGTATCCCTTCTATTTCCGGACGCTGGCGGAGGCGGCGGCCAAGCTGAGGGACCGCGACCTCATCCTGCACACCCATGACTACTTGTGCCACCTGCCCATGGCGCAGGAGTTGAGCGGCGACCGCTTCCACCGCTCGTTCGTCGCTTCCCGGATCTTTCAATCGCTTCCAGCCCCTGCCAGGGAGGAGGTGCAATGAGCGCCGGGCCCGCGCAGCCGCCGGCGTATCCGCGCCGCATCGACCTGGGCGATCAGTTGCAGGGATTCTACGGACAGCATCGCAGCGGCTGGCCCTATGTGCTGCGCCTGCTCCAGCAGCTGCAGTCCGAAGGCGGGATCTGGCTTGACAGCTTCATCGAGCGCACGTTCTGCTGGCACCCCGAGGGCCCGCGGCCCATCCTGCGCCCCTGGATCGGCTTCATCCACGTTCCGCCGCGGGTGCCGGAATGGTTCCAGAGCGAGCAGTCCAACGACTTCATCTTCCGCACCCGGCCTTGGCGGCAGAGTTTGCCGTATTGCCGGGGCCTGTTCACGCTCTCGCGCTACCATCGCCGCGCCCTGGAGGCGAAGCTCCAGGTCCCCATCCAGGACCTGCTCTTTCCCACCGAGGAGCCCGAGCTCAAATGGAGCGCGGAGCGCTTCGCCGCCAACCGGGAGAAGAAGATCGTGCAGGTGGGCTGGTGGCTGCGCCGGCTGCACGCGATCTACATGCTGCCGACGCGTTCGTACCGGAAAATCTTCCTGCGCATCACCCATGCCGACCTGGACAGCCTGCTCAAAAAGGAGCGGGCGCTGCTGCTGCGGCAGGGGATCTTCCACGACGGCATGTACGACACGGCGCAGGAGGTCTCCTTCCTGCCCGACCGCGACTACGACCTCCTGCTCGCGGAAAACCTGGTGTTCGTGGATTTGTACGACTCCAGCGCCAACAACACGATCATCGAGTGCATCGTGCGCGCCACGCCCATCCTGGTCAACCCCCTCGAGCCGGTCCGCGAGTACCTGGGCGACGGCTACCCCTTTTACTTTTCCTCGCTGGCCGAGGCCGCGGCGAAGGCCGAAAGCCTGGACGCCGTGCTTGAGGCCCACCGCTACCTGCGCGACCATCCGCTCCGCAGGCGGCTCGCCGGCGAGCACTTTCTGCGCAGCCTGGTCGATTCGCCGATCTACCGCGGCCTGGAAACATGAAAAGGGACAACGACCCCCGGGTGGACGGCGCGGCCGCTGGGGGCGGGACTCCGGCCAAGGTGTCGATCCTGCTGCCCAACCTGAACCAGCGACCCTTCCTGGAGGAGCGGCTGCGGACGATCCTTGCGCAGACCCTCGGCGACTGGGAGCTGATCGTCGTCGACAACCACTCCGACGACGGATCGTGGGAGTTCTTCCAGGAGTGGTCCAGGCGCGACGGGCGCATCCGCATCCAGCAGGCGCCGCGCCGCGGCATGTACGACAACTGGAACAACTGCCTGCGCCTGGCCCGTGGCGAGTACGTCACCATCGCCACCAGCGACGACACCATGGAGCCCGATTTCCTGGAGCGGATGACCCGGGCCCTGGACGAGAACCCGGATTGCGACATCGCCCACTGCAAATTGCGCATCATCGACGAGCAGGGGCAGGCCTGCCCGCTGCTGAACTGGGATCGCCTGTTCAGCACCCGCTACTTCGGCCCCTGGATCGACCGGCCGCATATTCGTCGCGCCCCCCACGACGGGGTCCTGCATTGCGGGGTGCGCACCGTGTACACCTCCATCACTCAATTGCTGCTGCGCAGGCGGCTCTTCGATCGCGTGGGGCTGTTTTCCACCCGCTTCGGTTCGGCCGCCGATTTCGAATGGGAGATGCGCGCCTCGCTGCTGGCCAGCACCGTGCACGTGCCCCGTACCCTGGCCACCTGGCGGGTGCACGGCAGGCAGAGCACCGACCTGGGCCGGCTGGACGCCGCCGGGCAAAAACGGCTGTTCGTGAAGATGGTCCGCCATGCCTTCCGCGCCGCCCGCCGCATCGACCCGCAGCTCCTGCCGGGGATGCGCCTGCGTGAACTGACCCTCCTCTACCGCAAGGAGCGATGGCTCGCCACCATCCGCGAGGCGCGCAAGCGCTGGGCCCCGAAGCCCCTTCCCCGCGCTCACCGGATCGGAATCGCCCTGAGATGGCTTGCGCTGGATCCCCTGGTGCTGCTGGAGTTTGTCAGGCGGCTCAACCATCCGGAGAGATTCCTCCGTCCCGATTCTCCCATGACGTATCCCCGGGAACTCCTCGGCAAATACGGCCTGACGCATCATGTGCTGCCGGCCCGCTCCCGGGATGAAAAAGGAGAAGCACGATGAAGAAAGAGCAACGGCTGGCCTATTTCGGGCACCACAAGTGCGGCACGACCTGGATCCACGGCATCCTGTCGGACGTATGCGGGAAATTGGCCCTCAAAATCGCCTACGTGCATTCCCCCTGGCAATTCGCGGGAAAGCTGGAGGAGTTCGTACGGCAGAACGAGCTGGATTTCCTGACCTATACGAACGCCGACATTGACCACGCTTGCGCCCTGCATCCCCTGCGCGGCTTCCATGTGATCCGCGACCCGCGGGACGTGATCGTGTCCTCGTATTTTTCCCACCTGCATTCCCATCCGGTCGATGACTGGGCCGCGCTTTCCCGGCACCGGGAGGCCCTGCAGCGCCTGACGAAGCCGGAGGGATTGCTGCTGGACATGGAATTCATGGAGCCGCAGCTGCGGCTCATGGAACGGTGGAATTACCGGCTGCCCGGCGTGCTGGAAGTGAAAATGGAGGAGCTGATCGGCGGCGGCCCGGGGCCATTCGCCAGGGTCTTCAGCCATTTGGGGCTGCTGGCCGGGCCGGACGCGAGCGCGCCGCCGAAGGACGGGACCATCACCCGGGAGGAACTGGAGGCGATCCTGGAGGGGAAAAGGTTTTCGGCGCTGGCGGCGGGGAGAAAACCGGGGCAAGAGGACGTGCACAGCCATTTCCGCAAGGGGATCGTCGGCGACTGGCTCAATCATTTCGACGGGACGGTCAAGGACCGCTTCAAGAAAAAGTTCAACCCCATGCTGGTGCAACTGGGCTATGAAAAGGACGAGAATTGGTAACTGGCTGTCCACGCAGGTCCGGCGCCTGCGCAGCGGGCGGCCCGCCCCCGCGGAAGAGGAAATACGTCCTGAAGAAAGGGAAATCGAGGAGGTGCTGAAGGCCATCGACGCCTTTCCCGCGGAGTGGCATCGGGCCGGCACGATGTACCCGGCGTTGCTCAGACGGATCGTCCGCCACTGCCGCGGCCTGGACGTGGCCCATTCCCTGGAGACCGGCAGCGGCGTCTCCACTCTCGTTTTCTCGCATCTGAGCCGGGACCACAAGGTGTTCGCCGTCGATCACGGCAACGGCAGCATCCAGAACGTGAAGGCCTCCCCGCTGCTGCGCCCGGGAACCGTCGAATTCATCGAAGGCCCCACGCAGGTCACGCTGCCCCGCTATGAATTCCCCTGCGCGCTGTAGCTGGCCCTGATCGACGGCCCGCACGGCTATCCCTTCCCGGACCTGGAATATTATTTCATCTACCCTCATCTGCAGGAGAACGCCCTGCTGATCGTGGACGACATCCACATCCCCACCATCGGGCACCTGTTCGAATTCCTCAAGGCCGACGACATGTTCGCGCTGCTGGAGGTCTTCGGCCATACGGCTTTTTTCCGCCGCACGGCCGCTCCGACGTTTCCGCCCACGAAGGACAACTGGTGGCTGCAGAATTACAACAAGCCGGCGATGAACCTATAGCCCATGAGGCGCGGCGGCGGTCGGATGAGGCAGGCGCGATCATGAGCGGCCGAAATAGCCTGCTGCTGGTCCAGGTGGAGGCCGACCTGTACGGCTCCAGCCGCTCCCTGCTGCGCCTGGTCTCGGGGCTGGACCCGCGGGCCTTCCGCGTCGTCGTCGCCGTGGGCGGCGACGGCCCGCTGGCGCACCGCCTGCAGGCGGCCGGGGCGCGGGTGATCGTCCTGCCGCGAGTCGGCGCGCTGCGGCGCGGCGAGTTGCGCTCCTGGCGGGCGCTGCGCCTCCCCTGGGATGTCGCCGTCGCCGCCCGGGCCCTGGGGCGCATCATCCGTAGCGAGGGCATCGACCTGGTGCACAGCAACAATTCGGTCATCGTCGCCGCCGCCCTGGCCGCCAGGGCCGCCGGCGTGCCCCATGTGTTCCATGTGCGCGAGATCTACAGCGAGTTTCCCCGCTTCTGGAAATGGTACCGCCGCTTCCTCGCCTGGGGGGCGCAGGAGATCATCTGCAACTCCGCGGCCGTGGCCGCCCAGTTCGCCGGGCTGCGGCCCGTCCACGTCATCGCCAACGGCCTGGACGTCGAGCGGGAGTTCCAGCCGACGGCCGGAGCGGGCGAGGCCGGCGCCAGCGGGAGCGACAACGGCCTGTGCGTCGGCTGCGTCGGCCGCATCAAATGGGGGCGCAAGGGGCAGGAAGTCCTGCTGCGCGCCCTGGCCCGGCTGCGTCAGCGGGGGCTGCCCCTGCGGGCGCTCATCGTGGGCAGCCCTTTTCCCGGCAACGAGTCCCACCTGGCCAGGCTGAAGGAGCTGGCCGCGACGCTGGGCCTGGCCGGGCAGGTCGATTTTCTCGACGAGCGGGACGACATCTGGCCGCTGTACGCGCAGATGGACGTTTTTGTCCTGCCCTCGGTCCTGCCCGAGGGGCTGGGCAATGTCGTCATCGAGGCCATGGCCATGGGCCTGCCCGTGGTCGCCAGCCGCTGCGGCGGCGTGGTCGACCTGATCGAGGACGGTAAAAGCGGGTTGCTGTTCACTCCCGGCAGCGACGCGGAGCTGGCCGAGCGGCTGGCCGAACTGGCCCGGCGGCCGCAGCAACGCCGGGAGATCGGCGAGGCGGGGCGGCGCCGGCAGCGGCGGGAATTTTCGCTGCAGCGCCACGTCGAGCGCGTCGAGGCGGTCTACCGCCGGGCCCTGGGCGCCCGGGGCGCAGGAGGGCAGGGATGAGCCCCGCGCGCCCCGCTGTCTCCGTGATCACTCCCAGCCGCGACCAGCTCGGGCGGCTCGAACTGTGCCGCGCCTCGGTCGCCGACCAGCAGGGCGCCGACCTCGAACACATCGTGATCGACGGCGCTTCGAGCGACGGCTCGGCCGAGTGGCTGCGCCAGCAGCCGGGGATCCGTTTCCTGAGCGAGGCCGACAACGGCATGTACGAAGCGCTCAACAAGGGGCTGCGCCTGGCGCGCGGGGAGGTCCTGGGACAGCTGAACTGCGACGAGCAATACCTGCCGGGGGCGCTGGCCTTCGCGGCCGAGTTTTTTCGCAGCCACCCCGGGGTGGAAATGCTCTTCGGCGATTTTCTGGCCCTGGCCCCCGACGGCTCGCTCAAGGCCTTCCGCAAGGCCATCCCCCTGCGCTGGCCTTACGTGGCCGCCTCCTACCTGTACGCCGGGACCTGCGCCCTGTTCTACCGCCGCCGCCTTCTCGAGCAGGGCCTCGAGTTCGACGCCTCCTGGCGCTGCGTGTCCGACGCCGACCTCGTGGTGCGCGCCCTGCGCCGCGGCTTCCGCGCCCGCCACGTCGGCCGCTACCTGGCCGTTTTCACCGATACCGGCGTCAACCTCAGCGGCAGCGCCGGGGCCCTGGACGAGAGGCGCCGCTGGCAGGCCGCCTTCCCCCGGGCGCTGCGCCTGCTGTTCCCCGCCCTCAACCTGGCGCGCCTGGCGGAGAAGCTGGCCCGCGGCTGCTATCTCCAGCGCCTGCCGCTGACGTACGAGGTCTACACTCCCGACAGCCGCGGGCGACGGCAACGGTTCACCGCTTCCTCGGCCGGGTTCCGCTGGCGGGTCGGCCGCTAGGCCGGGGTCCCTCCTTCTGCGGCGCGGTCCGGGCGGCAGCCCTGTTCCGGGCGCGAGCCCGGGCGATCGTGTATAATGGAGGATGGCAAACAGGAAATATCCCCCGCCCTCGGCCCTGGTCTTCGACATGGACGGGCTGATGATCGACTCCGAGCGCCTCTACTTCGCGGCCGAGCGCGAGATGGCCGCCGCCTTCGGCCAGGAGCTGCGCGACGAGCAGCTCTGGCCGCTGATGGGGCGCAAGCCGATCGAGTCGCTGCGCCTGCTGCGGGAAATCCTCGGCGTCGAGACTTCGCCCGAGGAGCTCTTTACCTGGCGCAACCGCCTCATGCTCGAAAAAATGCGCCAGGACCTGGGCGCCATGCCCGGATTGTTCGAGATCCTCGACGCCTTCCGCGGCCGGCTGAAGCTGGCCGTGGCCACCGGCGCCCAGCGCGAGTTCCTCGACATCGCCCTCGACACGCTGCACATCCGCGAGTATTTCGACGTGCTGCAGACGGCGGACGGACTGGAGCGCGGCAAGCCCGATCCCGAGATCTACCTCCAGGCCTGCCGCCGCCTGGGGCTGCCGGCGGGGGAGTGCCTGGTGCTCGAGGACGCGCGCAACGGCGTGCTGGCCGGCAAGGCCGCTGGCTGCCCGGTCATCGCCGTGCCCAACGACTACACCCGCGGCCAGGACTTCTCCGTTGCCGATTGGATCGAGACCGACCTGTTCGCCGCGGCGGGACGTATCGAGGAGCTTCTGAGCTAGATCCCTGCCCCACGTTTTTCCGTTGAAGGCCGTTTCCGCCTGAATCGTTCTTCAGGATGGAAATATCGCCGATCTCCTCGCCCACTCCTGGGCGTGCGGCTCATGATCTTCACTGGCTTGTGCTGCATCATGGCTTCGCCGGATCCTTGCCGCCGGATGCGGGAAGTGGTATAGTAAAAACATGGAAAGGACGGTTACGGCGAAATACCGGATGACGGATCCGCGCAACGACGACTTCGTTCCCGGAACGCCCGAGGAGCGCATTGCGCTCGTTTGGCTCCTGACGCGCGAAATAGCCTCCTTGAACAAAAAATACGATGTTGAACGAAGATTACCTAGACATGTTACGCGCCTTGTCCGCCGAGAAGGTTGAATACCTCCTCGTCGGCGCCTACGCCATGGCCGTGCATGGATACCCGCGTTCTACCCTGGATATTGATCTTTGGGTGCAGCAGTCGCCCGAAAACGCGGAAGCCGTCCTGCGCGCCCTGAAGCGGTTCGGCGCGCCCCTGCACCATCTGAGCGCGGAAGATTTGCAGCGGGACGGGACCATTTTTCAGATCGGCGTCGCCCCCAGGCGCATCGACATCATCACCGAAGCATCCGGGCTTGAATTCGCTCAAGCGTACGAATGCTCCCTGCCGATCACGATCGAAGGCGTCGAAGTCCGCATCCCCTCCATCGACGACCTCATCCGCAACAAGCGGGCGACGGGAAGGACCAGGGACCTGGCCGACGCCGAAGCCCTGGAAGCCTTGAAATCCCCGGGCAACTGAAGCGCACTTCTGCCGTGATGGTTCAGTCGTTCTCCAGGGTCGATATGTCGCCGATCTCCTCGCCCCACTCCTGGGCGCGCAGCACGCGGCGCATGATCTTGCCCGAGCGCGTCTTGGGCAGCGAGGGCACGAACTCGATCTCCTGGGGCATGGCCAGGGGCGAGAGCTTCTTGCGCACGAAGTTCATGATGTCCAGCTCGAGCATCTTGGAGGCCTGGAAGCCGGGCTTGAGGGCGATGAAGGCCTTGACCACCTCCATGTTCACCGGGTCGGGCTTGCCCACCACCGCCGATTCGGCGACCGCCTCGTGCTCCAGCAGCGCCGACTCGATCTCGAAGGGGCCGACCAGGTGGCCGGCGGTGTTGATCACGTCGTCGTCGCGGCCGACGAACCAGAAATAGCCGTCCTCGTCGATCGAGGCGCGGTCGCCGCAGATGTACCAGCCGTTCTTGAACTTGCTCTTGTACGTTTCCTCGTTGTTCCAGTAGGTGCGGAACATCGACGGCCAGCCGGGCTTGATGGCGATCAGGCCGACGATGCCCGGGCGGGCGATCGGCTCGTGGGTCTTCAAGTCGACCACGGTGGCGGTGATGCCCGGGAAGGGCTTGCCCATCGAGCCGGGCTTGATCTTCATGGTCGGAAAATTGGTGATCATCATGCTGCCGGTCTCGGTCTGCCAGAAGGTATCGTGGAACATCAGGCCGAAGACCTTCTTGGACCACAGCACCGCCTCGGCGTTGAGCGGCTCGCCCACCGAGCACAGGTGGCGCAGGCTGGAAAGGTCGTGTTTCTTCACCAGCTCGTCGCCCTCCTTCATCAGCGAGCGGATCGCCGTCGGCGCCGAGTACCAGACGGTCACCTTGTGCGTCTCGATGAACGTGTACCAGGAATCGGCCTTGAAGCCGGCGTCGAGGACGCACTGGGTGACGCCGTTGGCCCAGGGGCCGATGATGCCGTAGGAGGTGCCGGTGACCCAGCCCGGATCGGCGGTGCACCAGTAGACGTCGTCCTCCTTGAGGTCGAGGACGTACTTGGCGGTGATGTACTGCGAGATGAGCGAGTAGTGGACGTGCTGCGCCCCCTTGGGCTTGCCGGTGGTGCCCGAGGTGTAGTGCAGCACCGAGGGCGTCTCGGCTTTCGCGGGATAGACCGGGAAATCCTCGACCTTGGGCTCCTGCTCCATGTGCAGGGCGACCTCTTTCTCGCGCAGCGGCTTGGCGCCGTCGTCGTCGACGACGATGACGTGGCGCAGCGAGGGGCAGTCCTTGAGCAGGGCGCGCACCTTGGCCACGTGCTTCTTCTGGGTGAGGATGGCGGCGGTGCCGGCGTCGGCCAGGCGCGTCAGCAGCGACTCGGCGCCGAAGGCCGAGAACAGGGGCTGGGCGATGGCGCCCAGCTTGAGGATGCCCTGGAAGCCGAAGTAAAGCTCGGGCACCTTGTCCATGAACAGGCAGACGCGCTCGCCGGGCTGGATGCCCAGGTTCTTCAGGTACTGGGCGATGACGTTGGTCAGCAGGCGCATGTCGTTGAAGGTGTAGCGCTTGACCGTGCCGTCGTGCCCCTCCCAGATCAAGGCCGGCTTGCCGCCCTTGCCCAGGGCGCAGATGCGGTCGCTGCAGTACCAGCCGATGTTGATGTCGCCGCCGGCCTCGTATCCCAGCTCCTTCTCGGAGATCCCCCAATGGAAATTCTTGAGCTCTTCCTCGTACGTGCGCATGTGGGTCATGCCGGTCCCTCCAGGGCGTGTGATGTTTCGCGGATGGACAAAGCCCATATATAAGGGATGCGTCTCCGAATGTCAAGAAGAGCGGCGCTGCGCCGTGGGGCGGCGCCAGCCGGCTTCCGTTTTGACCGCCGCGGGTGTATCCTATCAGGCGCGGGCCGGGCCCGGTCTCCGGCCCCAGGAGACGAAGCATGAAGCGAATCGCGGCCTGGCTGCCGAGGATGGCGCGCCGCGCCCTTTCCCGGCGCTTGGGGCGCGTGCGGAGCACGCCGGCCGGCCCGCTCCCGGCCCCGGCCGCCGCCAGCCCGGCCGCGCCGCCTGCGCCCCAGGCCGGGGACGAACAATGCGTGCTGGAGAAGGAGCTCCTGGACCGCGGGGCCTACGAGGAGAAATGGCGCGAGCTTTTCGGGCAGCGCCAGGAAAACTACTTCGCCATGCACCGGCGCCGCTATTACGAGCTGTTCAACGCCCTGGCCCACAGCTGCCCGCGCGGGGGCCGGGACGCGCTCGTGCTGGAGATCGGCGTTTCCGAATTCCTGCCCCTGTACCGGCACTTTTTCCCGAGCCTGCGCCTGGTGACGATCGACCGGCCGCTGGCCAGCCACGGCTTCGATCCCGCCTACTGCCTGGAGCGGGGCGGGGCCGAGCGCCACTACCAGGTCGACCTCAACGTCGTTGCCCTGGCCCCGGATTTCGGCGCCCCCCCCCTGGGCCGTTTCGACTATGTCGTGTGCACCGAGGTGCTGGAGCACCTGGTCGTCAACCCCGTCGAGTTCCTGGGCAGCCTCTTGTCGCTGCTGCAGCCCGAGGGGCTGCTGTACCTGACCACGCCCAACTTCTTCCGCAGCGAGAATCTGGACAAGATCGCCCGCAGGATCAATCCGCAGATGGTGTATCCGCGCCGGGGGCAGAACGCCGACGCCCACCATCACTTCCGCGAGTACGACATGGGCGAGCTGCGCGCGTTCGTGGCCGAGGCGGGGGGCCGCGTGGTGGTTTCCTTGTATTCCGACTGCTGGGAAAACGGGCCGCCGGCAGGCGCCGTTCCCCGCGAGCAGCGTGCCAACCTGGTTTTGCTCGCCGGCCGGGCCTCGGCGCCCCCCTGCGGCTGACCCGGCGCCGTGTCCGGCTCAGCCCCCTCCCACCGCAACATGGAGCGCTTCTTCATCCGCCTGAAGGCGGGCGAGCGCATGACCCTGGAGGAAGCCCTGCAGAAGCACCTCCGGGCGACGCCCGAGCAGGCGCGGCAGCTCCTGCGCCAGGGGAGCGTCTGGGACGACGGGCGCAAGGAGCGCCTTCGCGACGGCAGCCTGATCGTCGGCGGACAGCTCCTGCGCGTCGACCGGCCGCGCTTCGCGATCCGCGAATATGTCCTGGATCCCGGCGACGTCCGGTACGAGGACGAGTGCCTGCTGGCCGTGTACAAGCGGGGAGGGCTGGCGACGCAGCCCACCCCCTACAGCGACATCGACAACCTGCTGCACGGCGTGCGCGGCTATCTGCGCGGCAGCGGCACGGCCTACCGGCCGGCGCCGGTCAACCGCCTCGACCTGCCTACGCAGGGGCTGGTTTTGTTCGCCAAGAACAAGCGCTGCGAGACCGCTCTGCACCGGCTGTTCGACGGCCGGCGCATCCGCAAGCGCTACCTGGCCGCCACCGCCCCGTTCGCCGGGGTGGAGCCCTCGACCCGGATCCGCTCGCGGCTGGAATGGCAGGGCAAGGAGAAGGATGCCCTGACCTATGTCCGCTTCTGCCGGGAGCATGGCGGCCGCTTTTTCTTCTTGGTCATGCCGCAGAGCGGCCGCACCCACCAGATCCGCCGCCATTTCCAGGAGCGCCTGGCGCCGCTGCTGGGCGACGTGCGCTACGGCCACGCCGGAACCGGCGGGCCGCTCTGGCTCCTCTGCTTCCAATACGTATTCCGCCATCCCCTGACCCGGGAGAAGCTCTCGCTGCGCTACATCCCCCCGGCCTGGCTGCAGGCCATGGGCCGGCAGTAGGGTCGCGCTTCCCGCTGTCGTTGGCGGATCCGACTGGGACCTGGCGCCGATGCCGGGAAAGCGCGAGTCGACGCTCACCCCTCCGGCGCAGGGCCATCACCGCTCGCCCGTCCTGACAGGACCGACTCTCCCCGGCTGAGCCGGGGGCCCAGACAGTGGCCATGTCGCCCCCAAGGGACACGGCCGGGCTTGCGGGATGGGGGCCTGCGCCCTCGTTTCGTTCGCTTTCGCTCCGCTTGTTCCGCAGCCGCAGCGCTTCTTTGCCGGACGGTTCTTGCCGGCGCTTTCCCGGGAATCCCCGTGTGCGCACCGGGAAGGCGGAGTGTTGTGAGCGTTTCTGCCGCTGCAGTTGACAAACAAAAAAATATATGTTAATATGTGCATATGAAAAATGAGGTGCGTCTGCTGAAGGCCCTGGCCGACGAAAACCGCCTGCGCCTGCTGCTGCTGCTGCGCGGGCAGGAGCTTTTCGTGTGCCAGCTCATGGCCGTCACCGGCCTTTCCCAGCCCCTGGTCTCGCGCGGTCTTTCGCTCCTGGAGCGGGAAGGGCTGGTCGAGTCTCGCCGCCAGGGCAAGCATGTTTTCTACCGGCTGAGCGACCCCCTGCCGGCGCTGGGAAGCGCCGTGCTGGGCGCCATGCCCCAGCCGGGGCGGGACCGCCCTTTCGCAAGGGACCGCCAGGCGCTGGAGCTTTTCCTGCGCCGCTTCCGCAAAAGGGAAGCGTGCGACATGAGCACGGTGAGGGAATTCATCGCGTTTCGAGGCCAAAACAAATAAACAAGGAGTACATCATGGAAGTGCTGGACAAGAAAGCGTTCATCGAGAAAGTGTTCGATTACGAGAACGAGAAGGAGTGGAAATACCGCGGCCAATTGCCGGCCATCGTCGACTTCTACGCCGACTGGTGCGGGCCCTGCAAGATGGTCGCTCCCATCCTGGAAAAGCTCGCGGCCGAGTACGCCGGCAAGCTGAACGTCTACAAGGTCGACACCGACAAGGAGCAGGAACTGGCCGGGGCCTTCGGCATCCAGAGCATCCCCAGCCTGCTGTTCATCCCCGCCACGGGGCAGCCGCAGATGGCGCGCGGCGCCATGGACCGGGCCAGCTTCGACAAGGTGATCGCCGACGTGCTGGGAGTCAAGAAAGAACAAGCCAGTGCTCAGTGACGAGTGACAGGGAACGAGTGACGAGGAAACGCAAGAAGGCGATCTCTTTTCGGATCGCCCACCTGCCTTCCTCTACGTTGTCACTGGGCACGGGTCTCTTGTCCCTCTAGTTTACTCATCCGGCCGTTTGTGCTATTTTGCCGGCATGGACGGCAACAAGGATTTCCAGGTCGGGGAGGCGCTGAAGGACCTGCAGCGCCTGCGCCGCGACGATGACAACGAGCTGCGGCTGATCAAGCTCGACGCCTTTCCCGGCGAATACCGCGATTTCCCGCAACGACTGGCTCCCGAGATCGTCGCGATCTACAGGAAGCGCGGCATCGAGCGCCTCTTTTCCCACCAGGCCGAGGCCCTGGAGAACGTCCTGGCCGGGCGGCACACGGTGGTGGCCACGCCGACCGCCTCGGGCAAGACGCTGATCTACAACGCCGCCGCCCTCGACGCGCTGCAGCGCGACCCCCAGGCCAAGTCGCTCTACCTGTTCCCCACCAAGGCCCTGTCGCAGGACCAGCTGGCCGAGCTGTTCGACATGAACAAGGCCCTGGGCGAGACCCTGGGCCTCTACACCTACGACGGCGACACGCCCTCCTCCATGCGCCGCGCCATCCGCCGCCAGGCGCAGATCGTCCTCAGCAACCCCTACATGCTGCACTCGGGGATCCTGCCGCACCACACCAAGTGGGCGGCGCTGTTCGAGAACCTGAAGTATGTGGTCATCGACGAGCTGCACTACTACACCGGCGTCTTCGGCTCGCACGTGGCCAACGTCCTGCGCCGCCTGAAGCGCGTCTGCGCCTTCTACGGCACGCGGCCGGTGTTCATCATGAGCTCGGCCACCATCGCCAACCCGGCGGAACTGGCCGCCCGGCTGATCGAGGAGGAAGTGGCGCTGGTCGACCGCAGCGGCGCTCCGCGCGGCGAGAAGTATCTGGTCTTCCTCAACCCGCCTGTGGTCAACAAGCAGCTGGGCATCCGCCGCTCCTACGTGGCCACGGCCCGCGAGGTCGCAGGCATCCTGCTCCGGCACGGCCTGCAGACGATCGTGTTCGCCAACTCGCGCCTGATCACCGAGATCCTGGTCAAGTACCTCAAGAACGACTTCGAGAAGACGGTGCAGGACCGCGACACGGTGCGCGGCTACCGCGGCGGCTACCTGCCCGGGCAGCGGCGCCAGATCGAGCGCGAGCTGCGCGCCGGCAAGATCCGCGCCGTGGTGGCCACCAACGCCCTGGAGCTGGGCATCGACATCGGCTCTCTCGACGCCGCCGTCCTCGCCTCCTATCCCGGCTCGATCGCCTCGACCTGGCAGCGCCTGGGGCGCGCCGGCCGCCGCGGCGGCCGCTCGCTGGGCGTGCTCGTCGCCTCCTCGCTGCCCATCGACCAGTACATCGCCAGCCATCCCGAGTACTTCTCCGGCCAGTCGCCCGAGGTGGGGCGCATCAACCCCGACAACCTCGCCCTGCTGGTCGACCACGTCAAGTGCGCCGCCTTCGAGCTGCCGTTCTCCCGCGGCGACCGCTTCGGCAACGAAAACCTGGAGGAGATCCTCGGCTACCTGGCCGAGGGGCAGGTGCTGCTGGCCAAGGACGGCAAGTGGTTCTGGACCGAGGAAGGCTACCCGGCCGACGCCGTCAGCCTCAACCGCGTCACCTCCGACAACTTCGTGGTCGTCGACCGCACGCAAGGCGAGCGGGTGATCGCCGAGGTGGGCTTCAGCGACGCCCTGGAGACGCTGCACCCCAAGGCCATCTACATCCTGGAGGGCGAGCAGTACATCGTCGAGGAGCTGGACTACGAGAACCGCAAGGCCTTCCTGACCCGCTCCAACGCCGACTACTACACCGACTCGATCACCTACACCAAGATCAAGGTGCTCGACGTTTTCGACGAGACGCGGCGCCGGAACGTGAACTTCTCGCACGGCGACGTCCACGTCTTCTCCCAGGTGGTGGGCTTCAAGAAGCTGAAGTTCTTCACCATGGAGAACGTCGGCGCCGGCGAGCTGCAGCTGCCGCAGCAGGAGATGCACACCACCGGCTTCTGGCTGACGATCCGCAACGAGACGCTGGGCGGCCTCGATTTCTCCGGCGAGGAGAGGCTCGAGGCCGTCTCCGGCATCGCCTACCTGCTGCGGCAGATCAGCCCGGTCCTGCTGCTCTGCGACAGCCGCGACGTGGGCGTGGCCATCGAGGATAACCTGACCAAGGAGCCGCTGCAGGTCGGCGTGCGCAAGGGGCCGGCCGCCGGGCCGCCGCCGCCGGCCTTCGCCGATCAGTTCGAGCCCAACCTCTTCCTCTTCGACCGTTATCCCGGCGGCGTCGGCCTGGCCGCGACCCTGTACGAGAAGGCCGGGCCGCTGCTGGAGAAGGCGCTGGAGGTCATCGAGGCCTGCCCCTGCGCCACGGGCTGTCCCTCCTGCGTCGGCCCGGCCGTCCGCTCGGGCGGCGATCCCAAGGGGGCGGCGCGCTTCCTCCTCCGGCTGCTCCTGGAGCGGGTGGAGAATTGATGTCCCTAAGGCGTCCGCCTTGCGCCGCCCCTTGACTTTTTCCGTGCAGGGGGATTAAATCGGGTAACAACTCAGGAGGAAGGATGAAAAAAGCACTGATCGTTCTTTGCGGCTTGCTGCTGGCTTCGGGCCTGGTCGCCTTTGACAAGAAATCGACCCTGGGGCTCAATTTCGGCATCATGGACACCGACCGGTTCACGTTCAATCCCTTGATGTGGACGGCCGGGGTCGAGGTGGACATCCAGGTGGGCGAGTACCTGCTGCTGAGCCCCGAGGCCACACTGGTGGGCAACGGCTTCAAGTTCAAGGAGTTCCTGCTCTTTCCGGGCGTGCTCCTCAACTTCACCCCCGGGAACTTCTTTGTCGGCGGCGGGCTGGTCAAGGGCATCTACATCGGCAGCGGCGAAACCTTCGTCGCCGACGAGTTCTCGCTCAAGCTGAACGCCGGGCTGTACTCCAGGAACCTCAAGCTGACCGCCTACGTGATCACTGCCTTCGACAGCCTGTTCGACGGCATGCTGGTGGGCGCCTCGCTGGGATTCCGCTTCTAGGCCGCGGCGACGCGCACGGTCATCCGTTCCAGGCGCAACAGGAGGAATCATGAAACGAAATATCATCCTCACGCTGGTCCTGTTCCTGGCCCTGGCGGGGGGGTTGGCGGCCAAGGAGACGATCCTGAAGGTCAAGGTGCAGACGGCCAACGTGCGCTCCGAGCCCGATGCCGCGGCGCCTGTGGTCGCCCAGCTCTCCCTGGGCACGCTGCTGGAAGCGATCGGCCGCGACGGCTCCTGGTTCGAGATCCGCGTCAACAACGCGGCGGGCCGGGAGGTCGTCGGCTACATCCACAACAGCGTGGTCAGCCTGGTGGGCGGCAGCGGCGAGGACGAGGCGGCCGCGCCGGCGCTGGCCCCCCCGCAGCGGCGGCAGGTGAGAAAAGAGTTCGCCGCGGGCGGCGTGAAGCTGATGGGCGGCCTCTCCCTTGGCAACTTGACCTTCTCCGAGCCTCTCCCGGCCGAGATCCAGAAGAGCGGCAGGACGGGCTTCATGGGCGGCCTGGGCTTCGAGAGCGGCGGCCGGCTGGCCCTGGAGCTTGACCTGCTCTACAGCCCCGGCGGCGCCGTCTTCTCAGACGCCGACGACCCGGCGAACCCGGCGAAGATCACCGTGACCGGCTCGGCCGTCACCGCGCCCATCCTGCTCAAGGTGCGCTTCATGCCCGGCACCAGCCCGTATATCCTGGCCGGCGGCGAAGTCGGCTATGTGCTGAACCAGAAGGTGGTAGTGAGCGACGGCGCCGGCAGCGAGGAGGAGGTCGACATCACCGACGAGATCAACCGCCTGCTCTACGGCGTGGTCTTCGGCGGGGGCGTGGAGCTGCAGGCCGGCGGCATGAACGTGCTGCTGGAGGCCCGCTACCGCCTCGGCCTATCCAGCCTGGTCAAGGACGCCGATCCGGGCGAATCGGTCAAGGCCACCTCGCTGGCCCTGATGGTCGGGATCAAGTTCTAGAGGAAGGGGAGGGGCGGGTCACAAGTCCAGGCCCAGGCCGGCCCCCAAGTATGTCCCCTGCCCCAGGCCGGCCTCCAGCACCAGGCGCAGGCGGCCGTTCAGCCGCTGGTGCAGCGAGGCCGCCAGCGCCGGCGAGAGGCTCCAGGACGGCAGGCGGCCGTTCGCCAGTCCCAGCTCGCCCAGGGTGATCTCCTCCAGGTAGCTCAATTCGGCCAGGCCCAGCGGAGTCTGCAGGCGGACGCGGATGGGCAGTGTCAGCGTGCCGCGGAGGCGCAGCAGCGCCAGCCCGCCTTCCAGGTGCAGGGAGGTTCGTCCCTGCCGCCAGGCCCGCCAGCGCCCGCGGACGGCCAGCAGGAACGTGTTCAGGTCGATGCGGCCCTCGCCGCTGGCGGCGATCTGCGCCAGGGGAATGCCCTCGAAATCGATGACCTGCACGCCCTGGAGGTAGAAGGGGATCTCGCCGCGAAGAAAGGCGAGCGAAGCGCCGGCGGCGAAGCGGCCGGCGGCCAGGCGCCGCCAGAGGGAGGCCAGGAGCAGGGCCCCCCGCGAGCGCATGTCCACCTCGGGGGAAAAGCCGGAAATGGTGAACTCGCTCAAGAGGGGGGCGAGCAGTTCCGCCGTCTCGTCGGCAACGATGCGTCCGGCCAGGCGCTCGACCGGCGATGTCAGCGGCTGCAGGGACCAGGGGCCGGCCTGGACCTGCCATTCCCACTCCGAGGCCTTCAGGGATGACGATGCGGCGAAAAGCGCGAGCAGCCAGCAGAGGCGAGTTTTCATGGTCATGAATTGTAGCATTTATTTCAATGCGGTTGACAAAAATCTAAATCAACGTTATATTAACCTTATGGTTAAACCAAACGGTCGGTTAAATAAATGACTAAGGAGAGCAACTCAAGCAGGGAAGCGATCCTGCTGGCGGCCCGTCGGGAGTTCGCAGCCAGGGGCTTCGCCGGGGCGCGGGTGGAGGCCATAGCCCGCGAGGCCGGGATCAACAAGGCCATGCTGTTCTACTATTTCTCCTCCAAGGAGGGGCTGTACCAGGCCATCCTGCAGGAGGTGATGACCGCATTTTTCCGCAAGGTCCAGGGCCTGATCACCCCGGCCCTGACCCCGGGCGGATTTCTGGAGCGCTTCCCCGAGCTGTACATCGAGCTCTGCGCCAGCAATCCGGACTTCGTGCGCATCGTGGCCTTCGACCTCATCCACCATCCCGAAAATGTGTGCGCCGTCATGGCCGGCATCATTTCGCGGATGACCGACTTCAAGCCCCATCCGCTCTTCGAGGTCATCCGCCGCTGGCACGCCCAGGGGCTGGTCTCCGAGCCCGATCCGGTCCAGTTCATGATGAACGTCGTCGCCCTTTCGCTCTTCTCGTTCATCGGCCGTCCCATGGTGGAAGCCATCTCCGGAATGCGCGTGGCCGATGACGGCGAGTTCACCCGCCGGCGCATCGCCAGCGTGGTCCATGTCCTCAAGCGGGGGATGCTGAAATGAGACCTTCGTGGATCGCACCCATCGTCCTGGCCGGCGCCCTGGCGCTGCCGGCCGAGGTGACCCTGTCCCAGGCCGTCTCCGACGCCTGGGCCCTCAGCCGCGCCCTGGACAGCCAGAAACTGGAGGAGGAGGCCGCGGCCCTGGCCGAGAAGGCCGCGCTGCGGCGCCAGCGCTTCTCCGTCCATTTCGCGGGCGCCTACCGCGCCACGACCGACACCATCCAGGTGACCGCCGGCGACTTCCCCTTCTCCCTAGGTCCGCAGGTGCCTCCGGGCACGATCCTGCTGGCCACGCCCGGTGACTCGATCGATCTGAAGCTGTCGCTGCTGCAGCCCCTGTACACCGGCGGACTGCTGCGCAGCGCCGCGGCGGCGGAGGCGGCGCGCGGGGCGGCCGAGCGCGAGCTGACGCGCTGGCGGCGGATCGAGCTGGCCGGCCGGGTCAAGTCGTCCTATTTCGGGTTCCTGGCTCTGCGCGGCAAGCGCGATTCGCTTCTGTCGCTCCTGGCCCGGCTGGAGCACCACCTGAAAAAGGTGGAGCGGCTCGCGGCCGAGGAACTGGTGCGTCGCTCCGACCTGCTGGAGGCCCGGGCCAAGGCCGATGAAGCGCGGCTCGGCCTGCAGGACCTCGAGCTGCAGCTCCAGACCGAGGCGGTCCAGTTCCACAGCCTGTGCGGCCACGACCCGGGCGAGATCGTCCACGGGCCCGGCGGGGACGCCGACGCCTTTGACGTGGCCTGGTCCCATTTCCTGGCCCGCCATCCGCTGCTGCGCTCCCTCGACGAGAGGCAGGGCGTGGCAACGGCCGGGAGGCGGGCGGCGGCGGCCGCCTACCTCCCCCAGGTCGGCCTTTTCGCCGAGGCCCATTACGGCCGGCCGGGGCAGAACTTCTTCCGCGACGCCTGGACATTCTACCTGCAGGGCGGGGTGAACGTCAGCCTGCCGCTCTTCGACTGGAACGGGCGGCGGACCGGGCTGCGGCTGGCCGACATCGTCGCCCGCAAGCTGGAGAACCAGCGCGCCGACTTCGTCCGCGAGAGCGAGAGGGAGTTGCGCCAGCTGTACCTTGCCCTGGAGGCCGCCGGCCGCAAACGCGCCCTGCTGGACGGCCTGGCGGCCAACGCCGCCGAGGACTCGCGCTTGAAGGAAAGGCTGTACGAGGAGGGCCAGATCGACCACACCGACCTGCTGGCGGCCATGACGGGCGAGGAAAAGGTCCAAGCCGAGCGCCAGGCGCTGGCGGCGCAGGTCGAACGGATCAAAACCGGCATCGACGTCCTGATCGGCCGATGCGAGGAGGAAGAATGAAACGCACGGCGGCGCTCCTTTCCTGGACCCTGCTGCTTTTCGCCTGCAACGGCGGCCCTGACGGCGTCCGCGCCCCGGGGGTGGTCGACGGCGAGATCGCCAGCGTCCGCGCCCTCTCCGGCGGCACGCTCGAGCGCCTGCTGGTGCGCGAGGGCCAGCCGCTCGCCCGCGGCGAGCTGGTGGCCGAGCTCAACCGCGACAAGGTGCGCAACGGCATGGAGGAGGTCGAGATCGCCGTCCGCGAGATCGCCAACAGCGAGGCGCGGGCCCGCGAAAAGCGGGGCCTGCTGGCGGCCAACCTGGACTACTGGCAGGGGCAGGCGCAGCGCTTCGAACGCCTGCACGCCGGCCAGTCGGTCTCCGGCGACCAGCTGGCGAAGGTGCGCCTGCAGTTGCAGGAGGCCCGGACCGCACTGCAGGACCTTGATCGCTCGCTGGAGGCCCTGGTCATCCAGAAGGAGCGGCTGGCCAACAAGCGCCGGGCGCTGGAGCTGGCCGACCGCGACCTGCAGCTGCGCTCACCGGTCGCGGGCGTGGTCCTGGAGACCTTCACCCAGGAGGGGGAGACGGTGCTGCCCGGGGCGGCGCTGGCCGATGTGCTCGATCTGTCCAGCCTGTTCGTTGACGTCTTCGTCGAGGAGCGCGAGCTGGCGGCCCTGAAGATCGGCCAGGAGGCGCGCGTGCTGGTCGACGGCCTGGAGGGGCGGACTTTCAGCGGGCGCATCGCCTATTTCGGGCGCAAGGCCGAGTTCTCGCCCAAGTACATCGTGGCCGAGAAAGAGCGCCAGGCCCTGCTGTTCCAGGTGAAGGTGCGCCTGGAGAAGGACGTGGACGCCTTCAAGGTGGGCATGCCGGTCACGGTGGTCTTTTCCCGCTAGGGCGCGATTCATGCTGCGCCTCGAGGGGATCCGCAAGTCGTTCGGCGCCATCCTGGCCCTCGACGGCGTCTCGCTGAGCGTGCCGCGCGGCGCCATCACCATCGTGGCCGGCGCCGACGGCGCCGGCAAGTCGACCCTGTTCAAGATCCTGGTCGGCCTGGTCAGGCCCGACGCCGGCGCCGTCCTGCTCGACGGCGAGGACATCGGCGCCGACGCCTCCCGCGTGACCGACCTCTGCGGCTACATGCCCGAGCGCTTCTCCCTGTACACCGACCTGAGCGTCGAGGAGAACATGGACTTCTTCGCCGCCGTGCAGCGGGTGCCGGCGGCCAGGCGCGAGGACCTGAAGCGCCGCCTCTTGGAGCGGACGGGCATGGCCCCCTTCCGCCGCCGCCGCGCCGGCGACCTCTCCGGCGGCATGAAGCAGAAGCTGGCCCTCTCCTCGATCCTGCTCGCCTCGCCGCAGCTGATCCTGCTCGACGAGCCCACCACCGGCGTCGACCCGCTGTCGCGCATCGAGTTCTTCGCCATCATCGAGGAGCTGAAGCGCGAGGGGCGGACCATCGTCATGTCCACCCCCTACCTGGACGAGGCCGAGAAGGGCGACGAGATCGTCCTGCTGCGACGCGGCCGGGTGCTGCTGCAGGACTCGATCCGCCGCCTGCGCGCCGCCTTCCCCGCGCGCCTGTTCCGCATCCTGCCGCGCGGCAACGTCTTCGAGGCCATGAAGCAGGCGGCGGCCGACCCGCGGCTGGCCGGGCGCGCCCACCTGCGCGGCAAGTACATCCGCTACCTGCAGGACGGACCGGAGAACCTCGGCGCCGCGATCCCGCACCTGGAGATGGAGGAGGTGCCGCCGACGCTGGAAGACATGTACATCTATTACGAGAGGCGGTCGTGAACGCTGCCGTTCCGGCCATCGCGGCGTGCGGACTGCGCAAGGACTTCGGCCGCTTCCGGGCCGTCAAGGACATCTCCTTCGAAGTGGGGCGCGGCGAGATCGTCGGCTTCCTGGGGCCCAACGGCGCCGGCAAGACCACCACCATCAAGATGATCACCGGGCTGCTGCCCGCCAGCGCCGGCACGGTCCTCGTCGACGGCCTGGACATGGCCCGCCAGCCCACCGCGGCCAAGCGCAAGCTGGGCTACATGTCCCAGAAGTTTTCCCTCTACCCCCTGCTCACCGCCCTGGAGAACCTGGAGTTCTTCGGCGGCATCGCCGGGCTGGACGCCGCCGAGCTGCGGCGGCAGAAGGGCCTGCTGCTGGAGGCGGCAGAGTCGGCCGTGCTGCGGCAAAAAGTGCAGGACATCCCCCCCGGCATCCGCCAGAAAGTGGCCCTGTTCATCTGCCTGATGCCCGGGCCCGAGATCATCCTGCTCGACGAGCCGACCTCGGGGGTCGATCCCGAGTCGCGGCGCGGCTTCTGGGACGAGATCTACGGCTTGAAAAAGAGGGGCAAGACGCTGCTGGTCTCGACCCACAACCTGGACGAGGTCGAGTACTGCGACCGCCTGCTCCTGCTCCATGCCGGCGAGCTCATCGCCGCCGGCGAACCCGAGGCGCTGCTGCGCGCGAGCGGGCGGGCCGACATCGAGGAGCTCTTCGAGAGGGCCATCCGCGAGCATGGACAGGATTAACGCCATCATCGTCAAGGAGTTCCGCCACATCCTGCGCGACCCGCGCAGTCTGACCCTGGTCTTCATCATCCCGCTGGTGATGATCTTCATCCTCGGCTACTCGGTCTCCTACGACCTGGACCGGGTCGAGGCGGCCCTGGTCGACCACTCCCAGGGGCCGCTGGCGCGGCGGCTGGCGCAGGCCTTCGCCGCCAGCCCCGCCTTCGCCGTGCGCACGCGCGGGGCCGGGGGCGGGTCCCTCTCGCTGGCGGAGGCCGAAAGGCGGCTGCGCAGCGGGGATGCGCGGCTGGTCATCGTTTTGCCGGCCGACCTCGACCGCCTGGCGGCCGCCGGCCGCCCGGCCGAGCTGGGGCTGATCATCGACGGCAGCGACGTCAATGCGGCCAACCTGGTCTACCAGTACAGCGAGCGCGTTTTGCTCGAGTTCAACGCCGCCCGCATGGCCGGCGCCGGGCTGCCGGCCGTCGGCACCAAGGTCTTCTTCAACCCCGAGGCGCGCAGCCAGTTCTTCTTCATCCCCGGCCTGGTCGCCGTCATCCTGCTGATGATTTCGGCCATGCTCACGTCGCTCAGCATCGCCCGCGAGCGCGAGACGGGCTCGCTGGCGCTGCTGTTCATCTCGCCCCTGCGCTCGGGGGAGATCATCCTGGGCAAGACCGTCCCCTATGTCATCGTTTCCCTGCTGGACGGGGCCTTCATCCTGCTCTTTTCCCGCTTCTGGTTCGGCATCCCGCTGCGCGGCAGCCTGCTGGTTCTGCTGTTCTTCGCCCTGCTCTACGTCATCGCCGGCCTGGCGCTGGGCATCCTGGTGTCGACGGCCGTGCCCAGCCAGCGCACGGCCATGCTGGCCACGCTGCTGATCACCATGCTGCCCTCGTTCCTCCTCTCGGGGTTCATCTTTCCCCTCGATTCCCTGAGCCCGGTGCTGCGCGCCCTGTCCCATGTCATCCCGGCCACCTATTTCCTGCGCATCATCCGCGGCGTGGTCCTCAAGGGGGCCGGGCTGCGGCATTTCCTGTTCGAGGGCGGCATGCTGATCGCCCTGAGCGTCGCGCTGCTGGCGGCGGCCACCGGCAAGTTCGCCCGCCAGCGCAAGGCGGTGCCATGAGGCTCGCGCACCTGGTCAAGAAGGAGCTGATCGAGGTCCTGCGCCAGAAGGAACTGCTGTTCCTGATGCTGGTCTCGCCGCTCATCCAGATCGTGGTCCTGGGCTACGTCATCTCCTCCGACGTGCGCCACGTGCCGGTGGGCATCGTCAACCTCTCCCGGGGCCGGGAGGCGCCGCGCCTCATCGAGCGCGTGCGCCGCTCGCCGCTGTTCTCCGTGCGCTTCGAGAACCGCGGCGGCGGCGAAACGGTCGAGCGCCTGAGGAAAGGCGAGGTGAAGGCCGTCCTGGTCTTCCGCGACGGGCGGCCGCGCCGGCCGGAGGCGCCGCCTTATCCCGAGGTGCAGGTGCTGCTGGACGGCGTCGACTCCAACACCTCGATGATCGCCGCCGGATATTTCAACGGCGTCATCCGCAACTACATCCTGGGCGCGATGGAGAAAAGGGGCAGGCGGCTGCCGCTGTCGGCCCGGCCGGTGTTCCGCTTCAACCCCCAGCTGCGCGGCATCAACACCATGGGGCCGGGCATCGTCGCCTTCCTGCTGACCATCATCACCCTGTTCATGACCGCATCCTCGCTGGTGCGCGAGAAGGAGCAGCAGACCCTGGACACCCTGCTGATGTCGCCGCTGCGGCCGCTGCAGATCTACCTGGGCAAGGCGCTGCCGGCGGTGCTGGTCGGCCTGGTCGACATGGTCCTGGGCATCGTGGTCGTCGTGCTCTGGTTCGGCATCCCTTTCCGCGGCAGCCTGTTCTACCTGTTCCTGGCCGCCTTGGTCTACCTGGCCGCCATCCTCTCCTACGCCCTGCTGATTTCGGTGCTTTCGGCGACGACCCAGCAGGCCATGTTCTTCGCCTGGTTCTCGCTGATGCTGTTTCTCCTGATGTCGGGGTTCTTCACGCCCGTGGAGAACATCCCCCAGCCGCTGCGCCTGCTGGCCGACGTCAACCCGCTCCGCTACCTGATCCAGATCATCCGCGAGATCTTTCTCAAGGGCAACGGCATCGCGTATTTCTGGCGCGAGCTCCTGGCCCTGGCCGCCATCGCCGTCTCCCTGGTCTCCGTCTCGCTCCTGAACTTCAGGCGCTTCATCTCGCAGTAGGGGAAAAGCCAGGGAAAGGAAGCCAACGAACCAGTCGTGGCCGTGATGGCGGCAGCGGGGGGAACAAGCCCCGGAACCATCTCCTTGTCCTCAGGTCTTTGTGTCTTGGCCGTGCCTGGGGGAGGTCAGCCCTCCCCCTCCTCGGCGGGCGGCTCCTCGGTGCCCGCGCCGGGGGCCGGCGGCGGTTGCAGCCCCGGCCGCCCCCGCACGCCCGCCCGTTCGGGGCGCGGGCGCGGGGCGAAACGGCGCTTCAGCGACTCGATCTTGCCCGCCTGTTCGGCGGTCAGCACGTCGCGGACGTCCAGGAGGTAGTTGAGGTGGCCGACCTGCAGGTCGGTGCGCTTGTCGCCGATCTCGCGGGCCATCTTCTCCATGGCGCGGCGGTCGATGCGGTTGCCGCGCAGCATGGCGGCGAACTTGAGTTCCAGCACCTTGATGTCGGAACCGCGGCGGATGCATGTCTCCTCGTAGGCCAGCATCAGGTCCTCGATCTTCTTCTGCTGCTCGGCCGAAAGGCCGATCTCCTCCTTCAGGCGCAGGACGAGGCGGGCCTCGACCAGGTTGTCCTCGGCCATGTGCAGGCCGAAGCGCAGGCCGCTCAGCAGGTTGGGCGGCAGCCTGCGGCCGTCGCGGGCCGGAGCCAGCGCCGTCGCCAGCAGGAACAGGACCAGCAGGGCAAGAGTGCGTTTATTCATGGGAACCTCCTTTTTCCGGGCCGCCCCCGAAGAAGAACCAGTTGCGGCCCAGGCGGTAGATCATGTCCAGGCGCTGCCCGGGATCCAGGACAGCGCTGATGTCGAGCAGGGCGGCGATGAAGTCGCGGTTGAGCTGGCCCTCCAGCTTGTTCAGCTCCTCGACCTGGGCGGCGATCGCCTCGCGGTCGGCCTGGGGGGAGCCGAGGGCCTCGATAATCTCCACCCGCTTGTCGAGGATGTCCTCCTTGAACAGCAGGGAGTTGACCTTGAACTTGCGGAGGATCTCCCGCACGCGATCCTTTTGGCCGGGCTGAAGGGCGAGATCATTCCGCAGCTCGGGAGGCGGCGCCGGGCGCCGGCCCCGGCGCAGGAGGCCCGTTGCCAGGAAGGCCAGGTTCAGGGCCAGCGACACGGCCAGCAGCATCAGGAGCGCCCGGCTGTGCTTCACGGCCGGTCCCCCGCAAAAAGCCGCAGCGTGTCGTCCTGCACCGCAAGCAGGGCCAGGGTCTGGGGCTCCTCGAGAACCGACAGGAACGAGGCCGGCTGCGGGCGCCCGCCCGCCGCGCCGCCGAACGCCTCGCGCTGCAGGAGCAGGCCGCCGGCGAAGGCGGCGGCGAAAGCCGCGGCCATGGCAACGGCCTGTGCCAGGCGCGGAAGGCGGACGGGCTCCCGGCGCAGTCCGGACATGACCCGGGCGGCGAAGGAGGGGTCGGACGCCGGTTGCGGCAGGAGCCGCAGCCGCCGCTCCAGGTCTAGCAGCGATTCCCATTCGCGGCGGCAGCCGGCGCAGCCGCGCAGGTGCTCCTCGACCTGCAGCCGCAATTCCGGCGAAGCCTCCCCGTCCTGGCAGGCGCTGAGACGGCGTAGGATCTGTCGGCACTTCATGTTTCCCTCGCTTCTGCAACAGCCTTCGCGCCGCTTTCTTGCAGGCGGACGAGCCGGCGCAGCCGGGACTTGGCCCGGGAGATGAGCGTTTCGATCTTGGGCTCCGACCAGCCGGTCACCTCGGCGATCTGGCGGTAGGAGAATTCCAGGTAGACCTTCAGCACCAGGGCCAGCCGCTGCTCCTCGGGCAGCCGGCGCAGTCCGGAGGTCAGCTGCGCCTCGCGCTCGTCGCGCTCGAGCGGCGACAGGGACGGCGGCGGCTGGTGAAAGGGGGGGGCTTCCAGGGAGCGGCCCAGCAGGCGCGAGAAGAAGACGGTGCGCCTGCGGCGCTTGAGCCAGTTCAAGGTCGTGTTGCGGGCGACCTTGAAGAGGAAGGCGGGAAAATTGTTTTCCTGGCGATAATAGGCGAGGTTCTCGTAGATCTTGAGGAACGCTTCCTGGGCGATGCTGCGCGCCTCGTCGTTGTCCTCGGTCATGCGGGCGACGAAGCGGATGATGCGCTGCGAATAGCGGCGGACCAGGATCTCGTAGTCCTGGCGGCGGCCGGCCAGCACGGAGGCGACCAGCTCGTCGTCGGTCAGGGGCGAGTCGCTCATGGATGGAAGAACCGCCGGCGGGGGCTTTTCTTGCGCTGTTTCACGCGGGCCCGCCCCGCAGCCCGGCGGCGATGATCTCGGCGGCGGCGGCCAGGTCGGCGGCGACGTGGTCAGGGCGCGGCCCCGCGGCGACGAGCACGGACTCGCTTTCGGCTCCCTTGCCGGTGCGGACCAGCACGGTGCGGCAGCCGGCGCGGAGGCCGGCCTCGATGTCAGCGAGGCTGTCGCCGACCATGTAGCTGGCGGCCAGGTCCAGGCCGAGCTCCGCGGCGGCCAGGCGCAGCATGCCCGGTTCCGGCTTGCGCAGGGGGCTCCGGCAACGGAAGGCGGGCACGGCGCCGTCCGCCAGGAACGGGCAGTGGTAGAACGCGGCGATCTCGGCGCCCTGGGCGCGGAAATGCTCCTGCAGCTGCCGGTGCAGGGCGATCACCTGCTCCTGGCGGCAGATGCCGCGGGCCACCGCCGATTGGTTGCTGACCACGACCACCGTGAATCCGGCGCGGTTCAGGCGGCGCACGGCGGCCGCGGCGAACGGATAGAATCCGACCTGGGACAACTCGCAGATGTATCCGCGGTCCTCGATCAGCGTCCCGTCGCGGTCGAGGAAGACGGCCGGCTTCATGGCGCCGCTTCCCAGAGCTCCGCGGCGGCGGCCAGCACGTCGCCGACCTCGACGGCCCTCATGCAGCGGTGGTCGCCCGGGCATTCGCGCCTGCGGCAGGGGGCGCAGTCGGCGCCGCGGTGCAGCAGGCGGAAGCGCTCCGCCAGCGGGGCCGTGCGCTCGGGCTCGGTCGGGCCGAAGATGGCGACCAGCGGCACGGAGAGGGCGGCGGCGACATGCATCAGCCCCGAGTCGTTGCCGACGAACAGCCGGCAGCGCGACAGCACGGCGATGGCTTCGCGCAGGCGCAGGCGGCCGGCCAGGTTCAAGACCGGGCCGCCGAGCCCGGCGCCGACGGCGCCGACGCGCCCGCGCTCGGCCGGGCTTCCCAGCAGCAGCACCGAGGTCTGCGGCCGCGCCTGCAGCCAGAGGCGGATGAACTCGCGGAAGCGCCCGGGAAGCCAGGCCTTGGCGCCGCCGAAGGCGGCCGCCGGCGCCACCGCCAGCAGCGAGTCCAGGCGGGAGATTCCCTGGCCGCGCAGCCAGCGGCCGGCCTGCTCGCGTTCGCCGGCGCCGACCGCCAGGGTCGCCGGGGGCGGGCTGGCGATCGGCCGGCCCGCTAGGTGCTCGACGATGCGCAGGTAGTAGCGCTGGTGATGCTCGGGTGCGGTGGGCAAGGGCACCCGCTGGCGGAGGAGGATCGTCCGGCCGTCGCGGGGATAGCCGGCCAGGGAACGGATGCCGGCGGCGCGAAAGAAAAGGGCCGAGGAGAAGGAGTTGGTGAACAGCACGCCGCGGCTGAAGCCGCCGCGGCGCAGCCGGCGCGCGGCGCGAGCGAACGAGCCGGGGGTCCAGCGCTCGGGAAGGGGCAGGATTTCGTCGATCTCTGGGATGTGGGCGAACAGGTCGGCCAGGGAGCCCCTGGCCGCCACCGCCAGCCTCTCGCCGGGAAAGGCCTGCTTGAAAGCGCGCAGGGCGGGAAGGCACATGACGCCGTCCCCGATCCAGTTCGGCGAGCGGATGACGGCGCTCATTCGCGAAGCGCGGTCAGGCCTCGCTGTCTTCCACGTCTTCTTCCTCCTCCGGCTCCTCGTCGCCGAGGTCGGGCTGGCCTTCGCCTTCGCCCTCCTGGGCGGGGGCCTCGCCGCCAAGGGCGTCGGCCTCGAGCTGCTGGGCGAAGAGGTTCTCCTCCTCGTTGAGGATGTCGAAGTTGATCTTTCCCTCCCTGAACTCCTCCATGGCCACGGTCAGCGGGTTATCGCTCTTGACCTCCACCTTCCTGCGCGCGCCGTTGATGAGCTGCTTCGCCCGGCGGGCGACCAGGATGGCCAGTCTGAACTTGCTGTCTATTCCGTTTATTGTCTGCACGGATTCCTCCCGAAGAGCCCATTATAGCAGAATCCCGGTGCTCGTCAAGGATGCTGCGGCCGGTTGCGCGGCCGGAATGGAATTGACAGGGGGCTGGATCGGTGCTATAAGCCCCCAGGAGGGTGAATCCTTTCTCCTCTTCTTTTCGGGCTGGAGAACCATGTCCCGGTGCATGAAGGAAAAATGGCCCGGCGCCATCTTGACCGCATTGCTCCTTTCCTGCACCATCGGTCTGTTCGGACCGGCGCAGATCTTCCTGACCAATGCCCTGGAATTCCAGTTCGATTTCCCGACCTTGCTGCCGCTGCTGGCCGGAGTTTCCCTGTGCCTCTTTTTGGCCCTGGCTCCGGGGCTGGCCCTGCTGACCGAGCGTTTCCGCCTGCAGCAGCGGGCGGTGGCCGTGGCCTTGGCCATCGGTTTCCTGCTGTGGCTGCAGGGCAACATCCTGTTGTGGCAGTACGGCCCCCTGAGCGGACAGGCGATCGACTGGGGCGGCAAGTGGCCCCTCGGCCTGATCGACACGCCGCTGTGGGTCGCTGTCGTGGCCCTGGCGGTCTGGCGTCCCGGCTTCCTGTACCGGCAGGCGAAGCGGATCGCACTCATGCTCCTGGCGGTGCAGCTGCTCGCGACCGGCATCACGCTTCTCCGCCAGCCGGAAACTCCGAGTTTCAAGCGCTATCAGATCGACCACGTGATGGACTTCGACTTCTCGAGCCGGCGCAACGTCATCATCCTCATCCTGGACAGCTTCCAGTCGGATGTCTTCCAGGAGATCATCGATCAGGAGCCGGCCTTCGCAGAGATCTTCGCCGGCTTCACCTATTTCCGCAACACGACCGGCGGATTTCCAAGCACCTACGGCGCCATCCCGCTGCTGCTGACCGGGCGGACGTACACGAACTCCGAGCCCATCCAGCGCTTCATCGCCCAGGCCTACCGCTCCGGCTCCTCGATCCCCTTCCAGCTGTTCCGCCGCGACTGGCGGGTGGATCTGGTGCCGGCGGTGCAGAACACGATTTTCTATGACCCCGGGGTCTTCTCCAACATCAAGGAGCGCAGGCCCACGGTCCGGACCGCGCGGCTGGTCTGGCTGTACGATCTCACCCTGTTCCGCCATCTGCCCCATTTCCTGAAGCGCCAGGTCCACCATGGCGGGCGCTGGTTCCTGTCGCGCCTGATCCACAAGGACGTGCTGGCCACGTTGCTGGGCGGGGAGGAGGAGTCCTGGGGGAAGCTGGAGGAACTCGTGCGCGCCCGGCGCCGCCAGCGGCGGCGCTTCCCGCACATCAGCCCCAAGACGCGCCGCCAGGGCCTGGACCGGCTGCGCCGCTCGCTGCCGGTCAACTCCGACTCGCGCTTTGTCGTCAGTTTCCTGATGCAGGCGGCGGCCGTGACCGAAGGCGACGTCTTCAAGTTCTTCCACTGGCGCGGTCCGCACGAGCCCATCCAGATGGACGGCGATTTCCAGCCGCTGGCCCGGCCGCTGAACCGGGACAACATCGTGGACCTGGCCCGCGCGGAGCTGCGCCTGGTGCGCATGTTCCTGGACGGGTTGCGGGAGATCGGTGCCTACGAGCAGGCGTTGATCTTCGTCCTCGGCGACCACGGCCATCCCTGGGGCGGGATCGGCATCCGCCTGCCGGACGCGCTG
Organism: uncultured Clostridia bacterium; assembly: GCA_964628035.1. Classification (GTDB taxonomy): domain Bacteria; phylum Acidobacteriota; class Aminicenantia; order UBA2199; family UBA2199; genus UBA2199. The sequence goes on from CAZVPI010000002.1 coordinate 114,640, forward strand.
GCGGCGGCGCCCGGCCAGGGCGAGACCGGCATCGACCGCGTGCTCAGATCGGGCATCCCGCTCCTGCTGGTCAAGCGCCCGGGCGCCGCCGGCGCTCTCCGGATCAACGACGCCCCCGCCGCCCTGGTCGACGTGCCGGCCACGGTGTTCGCCGAGCTGGGCCTGGATGCGCGGGTGGAGGGCCAGCCGCTTTTCTCCATCGCGCCAGACCTCCCGCGGCAGAGGCGTTTCCTGCACTATTCGTGGCAGCACAGCGCCTGGATGAACCCGTACCTGCCGCCGCTGGTCGAATACCGCATCCGCGGGCATGCCTGGCTGGCTTCCTCCTGGCAGGCGACGGGCAACGTGTTCCCTCCGGGGCGCTAGGAGCGCTCCTCCGTGAGGCCCGGCTTGACTTTTCGCCGCGATCCTTTATAACCGGCGCGGGGGGTGTGACCATGGTCCACAGCGGAATCGACCTGCTGCCCGGCCTGTACACGCGGATCGTCGGCCGCCGCCGCATCGCCCTGGTCGCTGCCGGCGCCAGCACCGACGGGGCGGGCAGCCCCTCCTGGCAGGTCGTGGGCCGCCTGGCCGGAAGCCGGCTGAAGGCCATTTGGTCCCTGCAGCACGGTTTTTTCGGCGACAGGCAGGACAACATGATCGCCTCGCCCTCCTTTTTCTGGCGCCAGGCGGGCCTGCCCGTGCGCAGCCTGTACGGCCGCGGCCTGCTGCCCGACCCGGGGTGGCTGCGCGGAATCGATGGCCTGGTCGTCGACCTGTTCGATGTGGGCACGCGCGTCTACACCTTCGTCAACCACCTGGTCCTGCTGCTGCGCTGGCTCTCCGGCCGCGGCATCGACGTCGTGGTCCTGGACCGCCCCAACCCGCTCAACGGCCTCGTCCTCGAAGGCCCGCCGGCCCGCCCCGATCACTTCAGCATCGTCGCCCAGCTGCCCGTGCCCATGCGCCACGGCCTGACCGCCGGCGAATTCCTTTCCTGGGCGCTGAGTTATCACGGCCTGGACGTTCCCCTGACCATCGTCAAGGCGCAGGGCTGGTCGCGCGGGGACTTCTTTCGCGGCCCGTGGACCCTGCCCTCGCCCAACATGCCCTCCCTGGCCACGGCGCTGGTCTACCCCGGCGCCGTGCTCCTGGAGGGGACCAACCTGTCGGAGGGGCGGGGGACCACGCGGCCCTTCGAACTCGCCGGCGCGCCGTTCGTCGACCCCCTGCGCCTGGCCGATGAGCTGGCGCGGCGGCGCCTGCCCGGCGCGCGCTGCGTTCCCCTGCATTTCCGGCCCGAGTTCGGCAAGCACGCCGGCCGCGTCTGCGGCGGGCTGCTGGTCCAGGTGACCGACCCGGCCCGCCTGCGGTCGTTCGCCCTCTACTATGAATTGATCCGCGCCGTGGCCCGGCTTTATCCGGGCCGCTTCGCCTGGAAGAAGCCGCCCTACGAATTCGAGCGCGTGCGGCCGCCCATCGACATGATCTGCGGCACGGACGCGGTACGCCGCGCCGTCGAACAGGATGTTCCCTTCGCGCGCCTGCGCGCCGGCATCGAGCGCGGCATCGCCGCCTACGCCGAGGCCGTCCGGCCCTTCCTCCTGTATCCATGATCGTCGTCCCGCTCGCGCAGGTCCTGGACCCCGGCCGGCTGGCGTCCATACGCGACTGCCTGGACGCGGGCGGCATCCTGGCCTATCCCACCGACACCCTCTACGGGCTGGGTGGGAATTTCCTGTCAGCGGCCGCCCATGCGGCCGTCGACCGGCTGAAGGGGCGGGGAGGCGCGCCGTATTCGGCCGCGGTCGGCGACCTGGCCATGCTGGAAGCGCTCGTTCATGGGATCCCCGCTGGGTTCCGCGAGCGCTTTCACAGGCTGCTGCCCGGGAAAGTCACCTTCCTCTTCGCGCCCAGCCCGGCCCTGGACCCCGTCCTGCTGAGGCGGAGCGGCAAGATCGGCATCCGCCTGCCCGCCGTCCCCCTGCTGCTGCAGCTGATCTCCGCCCTGGGATTCCCCCTGGTCAGCACCTCGGCGAACCGCAGCGGGCACCCGCCGCTGAACGACCCGCAGCGCATCGCCCGCGACTTTCCCGGCCTGGACTTGCTGATCGACGGCGGCGCGCTGCCTCCCTCCAGGGGGTCGACCGTGATCGACCTGACCGCCGTGCCGCCCGCCCTCGTTCGCGCCGGCGACGAGGCGGAGCGCGTCCGGGCCCTGCTGGCCGGCTCGGACGAAGGCGCGCCTTGACTTCGGCGGGGATTCCAATACAATAGCGCCATGGAGGTAGGGCCATGAAGCACCTGAAGGGAAGCCGCACGGCCGAGAACCTGCTGAAGGCGTTCGCCGGCGAGTCGCAGGCGCGGATGCGCTACACCTTTTATGCCAAGACGGCGGGCAAGGAGGGCTTCAAGCAGATCGAGGAGCTGTTCCTGGAAACGGCCGAGAACGAGCGCATGCACGCCAAGTTGTTCTACAACCATCTGTTCCGGGCCATGGACGGCGAGATGCTCGAGATCCAGGCCGCCTATCCCGTGGCGTGCGCCGACACGGAAAAAAACCTGGCCTATGCCGCCGACGGCGAGAAGGAGGAGTGGACCCGTCTCTATCCCGCGTTCGCCCAGGTCGCGGACGAGGAGGGCTTCCGCGAGGTCGCCCGCACCTTCCGCGCCGTGGCCACGGTCGAGAAGCGGCACGAGGCGCGCTACCGCAAGCTGCTGGAGAACGTCCGCTGCGGCACCGTCTTCCGGAAAGCGCGGAAGACGGCGTGGAAGTGCCGCGTCTGCGGCGCGATCATCGAGGGGGACGGCGCCCCGGAGAAATGCCCGGTCTGCGAACATCCCCAGGAGAATTTCGAGGTGTGGGTCGAGAATTACTGATCCCGGGGGATTCACGCCCCCGGGCGACAAGGAGGAGCGGATGAAGGACATGGAGCTGAAGAAATATGCGCTGGCCGACCTGCTGCTGACCGCCATCAAGAGCGAGATCGACAGCCAGACGGTCTATTCCCGCGTGGCGCAGCGGGTGAAGAACGCCTTTTTGAAGGAACGGCTGGAGTTCCTGGCCCTCGAGGAAAAGAAACACCAGAAGGCTTTGGAGGGGCTTTTCGGCCAGCGCTTCCCGGGCCAGCCCGCCGCCGTGCCCGCCCAGCCCGTCGTGCCCCTGCCCGAGATCCGATTCCAGGACGAGGCCGTGCCGCTGAGCGGGATCCTGGCCCAGGCCATGAAGGCCGAGCAGGCGGCACACGACTTCTACCTGCAACTGGCCGAACGGTTCGCCGATGACGCGGAAAAGAAGAATCTCCTGCTTTATTTTTCCATGATGGAGATGGGTCATTACAAGCTGCTCGACCTCGAGAAGCAGAACCTGGAGCGCCTCGAGGAGTACGGCCAGGAACAGGAGCTGATCCACGTCGGTCCCTGAGCCGTCCCGGGAGAGCGCCCGCCGCCGCCGCTCAGGCCCGGATCGCCGATCCCCTGGCCTCCGGGTCATGCGTCCATGAACATGCGCCCATGAAAGGGAAAAGAAAATTGCCCGTCGTTTGGCTGGCGCTGGCCGCGCTGCTGCTGGCGGGGCTGCTGCTCGCCCGCGCCTGCGGGAGAAAGGGGACGGCGGCGGGGAGGAGGCCGCCGGCCGCCGAGGCCGAGGGCATCGACCTGACCTATCTGACCTTCGACAGCCGGGACGCGAAGAAGCTGGAGGTCCGCTGCGCCGAGTCGCGGCGGGGCGAGGACGACACCCTGTGGATGAGCCGGGTCAAGGCCACCCTGTTCGCGGTCGACCAGCTGGACGAGGACATCCGCATCTCCGCCGCCACCGGCCGCTCGGGCAATGAATTCCATGCGCTGTCCCTCGAGGGGGATGCCCTCATCGAGTCGCCGAGCTTCACGCTGTCCGGCAGCCGCTTTGAACTGAAAAGCCTCGAGCTCCTGTCCAGCCGCGATGCCGTGGACATCGAGATGGAAACGCTTCGCGCCCGCGCCGCCCAGGGCCTGGTGTTCGTCATCCCGGGCAAGAACATGAAGCTTCTCGATGTCCGGGGGGTGCTGCGGCGCGGCGGCGAGCCGTTCGCTTTCCAGGCCCAGGTCCTGAGGCTGAACCGCAAAAAGAGCCTGCTGCAGCTGGAGAAGGACGCCCGGGTGGAAGGAGCCGCCTCCGCGCTCAAGGCCGGGCGCATCGTCCTGCAGCTGGACCCTGATTTCGTCCACGCCGCCTGGTCGCTGGCCACCGGCAAGGCGCGCTTCCGCTCGCAGCGGGCCGCCGGCGACGGCCGGAGCCAGGACATCGAGATCGTCGCCAACCGCATCCTGCTCAAGCATGAGGAGCAGGGCCGGCTGCAGGCCATCGAGATCCGCGGCGCCGCCAGCCTCTCCGTGCGCAGCCCACAGGGGACCAGCCGCATCCGCTCGGATGCCGTCGACCTGGAACTGGACCCGCAGACGCAGACCTTGCGCGAAGCGCGCATGCTGGCGCGCGGTACCCTGACGCGCAGGGGGCGCGAGAGCCTCCGCGTCGAAAGCTCGTCCATGAAGGCGCGGTACGATGCGTCGGGAGAGCTCGCCGCGGTCGAGGCCAAGGGGCAGTGCAGGTTCGCCAGCGCCGATTTCAAGGGCAGCTCCTCGCGGCTCGACTACGATGCCGTCGCGGGCAAAATCGACATCGCCGGCAAGGACGCCGTCATCGATCGCGGCGGCGGCCGCTTCGCCTCCGGCCAGTTCCAGCTGCAGCCCGGCCGCAGGACGTTCTCCAGCGGGCAGGGGGTCAAGGCCACCCTCGTGCCCAAGGCCAAGAGCGTCCTGCTGCGAGCGCGTCCGGCTTTCGTCACCGCCTCATCGCTGAGCGCCTCGGCCGCGGACGGCGTCAGCCGCTTCCAGGGCGGTGTCCGCATGTTCCAGGACGATCTCGAGCTCGACGCCGGCGAGCTGACGTTCAAGGAGGGCGGCGGCTTTTCCTGCCGCGGCGGCGGCAGGCTGGCGGTGGTCCTCGACGGGCAGCCGCTGGTCCTGCGCGGCCAGGCGATCGACCTCGCCGCCGGCCGCGGCCGCGTCGTGATCGCAGGCGAGGCCGGGCTGGAGCAGGGCGGCCAGGCCCTGGCCGCGCAACGCATCGAGATCGTCTTCGGCGCCGACGACAAGCTGCGGGACGTCTTCGCCAGCGGCGCCGCCTCGTTCCGCAAAGAGCCCCTGGAGGGCCGCTGCCAGAAGCTGCACTGGAAGTATTCCCGCCAGGAGGTCTGGTTCCGCGACGACGCCGAGATCACCCGGGCGGGGGCGGGAACGACCCGCGGCCGGGAGCTCGTCCTGGACCTGGCCAGGGACCGCATCACCGTGTCCGGGCGCGGCGACCGTTCGCAGACGACCCTCGGCGGCGGCACTCCCTAGGCGGCGGCCTTGATTTTTTGCGGCTTTTTGATTATCATGCGCTTTGTCCCTGCAGGGGCCATAGGAAAAGGAAAATGAAAATCGCGTCGCCAGGGCGGGCGCCGGCCGCCAAGATGCCGCCGCTGGGAGAACCCATGAAACGAATCGCATTGACGGCCGCCGCTCTCCTCCTGTCCTGCCAGCTCGCCGCCGTTGACATCATGAAGCTCTCCGAGGTCAGGCCCGGGATGGAGGGGGAGGGCAGGACCATCTTCAAGGGCAGCACCATCGAGACCTTCACCTTCAAGGTGCTGGGCGTGCTGGACAAGTTCGTCTCCGACAAGAACCTGATCATCGCCGAGCTGGATGCGCCGGAATTGAAGGACGGCGGCGTCATCGCCGGCATGAGCGGCAGCCCCGTTTATATCGGCGGCCGCCTCGTGGGCTCGGTCTCCTACGGCCTGGCCAACTTCTCGCGCAAGCCCATCGCCGGCATCACCCCCATCGAGGACATCCTGAGCGTGAGCGCGACGGCGCCGGCCGCGGAGACCAGCGTCGAGATCAGCGACATCAAGGTCGATTTCGGCCGCCAGAACTCCAAGCGGGTGGCCGAAGCCATCCGCCGCGAGCTGAACGCGCGCATGAACTTCTCCCCCGTCCGCTCCCTGACGCCGATCAAGCTCTTTGCCAGCAGCCGCGGCTTCAGCCGCGAGTCGGTCTCCTTCCTCGAGGACCTGTTCGTGCCGCTGCAGAGTTCGGCGGCCCCCGGCCGGGGCAGCATCACCGGGCGCAAGCTGCCGGAGGACATGTTCACCGTGCGCCCGGCCGATGCCGTGGCCATCCCGCTCATCCGCGGCGACGCCTCCTATGCCGCCACCGGGACGGTGACCCACGTCGACGGCCAGAAAGTCTATGTCTTCGGCCATCCCTTCTTCAACCTGGGAAGCGTGGATTTTCCCCTGCACAAGGCCGAGGTCATTTCCGTCGTCCCCTCCTACGAGAATTCCTTCAAGCTGGCCGCCACGCGCAACCAGGTGGGCGCCGTCCGCCAGGACCGCTTCTCCGGGGTCCTGGCCGAATTGGGGCAGTCGCCGGCCATGATCCCGCTCAAGATCTTCCTGAAGAACCGCAGCCGCCGCTTCAACCTGGAGATGGTGGACCACCCGCTGCTGACGCCGGCCCTGACCTACATCTCCCTGCTGAACGCCCTGCAGGCCGAATTCCAGGAATACGGCTTCCAGTCGCTGCGGGTCAGCGGCAAGATCTTCATCGAGAACGAGGACAACGTGGTGCTGGAGGACCTGTACAGCGGCACCGCCGCCGCCGACGAGTTCTCCACCCTGGTCATGGTCATCAACTATTTCCTGATGAACAACCGGGAAAAGGCCGCCCGCATCCAGAAGATGGACTTTGAGATCAGCGGCCGCGAGGCCTTGCAGCGCGCCGAGCTGGAGAACGCCCTCACCGACAAGGTCTCCTACCTTCCCGAAGAGCTGATCACCGTCGAGCTGAAGCTGAAGAACGAGAAGGGAGGGCCCTTTTCCGAGACGCTGCAGATCAAGGCCCCCAACCTCAAGCCGGGGACGGAGTTCTATCTCCTCATCGCCGATGCCGCCGAAGTCTCCGACTTCGACGCCAAGGCCGTCAAGACCGTCTTCTTCCCGTCCAACCTCGGCGCCCTCATCCGCGCCATCAACAACATCCGCAAGAACAGCCGCCTGTACCTGAAGCTCTTCGTGCCCTCCCAGGGCATCTTCATCCGCGGCTTCGAGTATTCGCACCTGCCCGCCAGCCTGAGCAACGTCCTGCTCTTCAATTCGCTGGCCAAGGACCAGACCGGCATGGCGCTGTCCACGGTGGCCGAGTACCAGTTCGAGGTGCCGGCGGTGGTGGCCGGCAGGAAACTTTTCAAGCTGCGCATCAAAGAGAGGAAACATGAGTAGCAAGATCCTTGCGCTTCTGGCGCTGCTGGCCCTGGCCCCGGCGCTCGCCGCCGTCCAGGTCAGGCAGGTCGAGAAGTCGACCCTGGCCGATTTCCAAAAAGGGAGCTTCGTCAACGTCAGCATCGACAGCGACGGCGGCCTCTCGCTCGGGCCCAAGCTGAACGCCCTGGCCGGCCCGGCCGAGGAGTTCTACTTGGCCGCCGCCGCCGGCGCCAACGGCGATCTTTTCCTGGGCACGGGTCACGGCGCCGCCGTCTTCCGCCTGGGGGCCGACGGCAAGACCGACAAGGTATTCCAGGGCGAGCAGCTGGACGTCTACGCCCTGCTGGCCGCCGCCGACGGCGACGTGATCGTGGGCACCTCGCCCAACGGCCGCGTCTTCCGCGTCGGCCGCGACGGCAAGGCCGCCGAGATCTTCCGGCCCGACGAGAAATTCATCTGGGACCTGGCCGAGGACCGCGACGGCAACATCCTCTGCGCCACGGGCAACACCGGCGCCGTGTACAGCATCGGTAAGGGGGGGGCGGCCGAGACCCTGCTCAGCGCCGAGGACGCGCACATCATCAGCCTGCACGTCACCGGCGACAACGCCGTCCTCGCCGGCAGCGGCGACCGCGGCATTCTCTATGAGATCAGGAACCGCAAGGTGCGCGTGCTGTTCGACGCCCCCCTGGAGGAGATCAAGGGCATCGCCAGCGACGGCGACGGCAACGTCTATTTCGCGGCGGTCAAGAACGTGCCGGCGCCGCAGGCGGGCAAGGAATTCGAGATCGGCACGGCCTTCCCGCACAGCCCGGCGGCCGATGCCGAAAGCGTCCGCGAAAAGAGCATCCTCTACCGCCTGCGCCCCGACGGCGTGGTGGAAACGCTCTGGTCCTCGACCGAGGAACTGGTATACGCCGTCCACTTCGACGGCCAGGCGGTGGTGATCGGCACCGGCAACTCCGGCCGCGTCTACCGCGTCGAGCGCAGCGGCGCCTTCGCCCAGGTCTGCGAGGTGGAGTCGGCCCAGGTCTTCCGCGTCGTCGGCGCCGGGGCGCCGGGCAAGGGCTATTTCCTCGTCTGCAACAACACCGCCGCCGTCCTGCGCGTGGAGGCGGGGGTGAACGCCAGCGGCACCTATTTCTCCGAGGTCTTCGACGCCCGCATCCAGTCCCGCTTCGGCCGCCTCTCCTGGAACGCCCAGAACGCCGGCGCCGGGGCCATCTCCTTCTCCGTGCGCCTGGGCAACTCCGATGTTCCCGACCGTTCCTGGACCGACTGGTCCGCTCCCTTCACCGACGCGGAGAACTCGAGCGTCAATGCCGGCGGCTACCGCTTCCTGCAGGTGAAGATCGTCCTCAGCTCGACCAGCCCCGCCGCCACGCCCCTGCTTTACGGTTACCGCATCCACTATCTCACCGACAACCTGAAGCCGGAGATCGGGGCGCTGCGCGTGCAGAAGCCGAGCGAGCGCAAGCCGGTGGCCGACACGACGCCGCCGCGCAAGTACCTGCACGTCTCCTGGGACGCCGTGGATGCCAACGGCGACCGGCTCAACTACACCGCCTCGCTGCGGCGCCTGGGCGGGAGCGAATGGCTGCCGCTGCGCGCCGACCTGCGCGAGAAATGGCTGTACCTCGACTGCGAGCTGGTCGCAGACGGCAAGTACCAGCTGAAGCTTCAGGCCGACGACGCCCTGGACAACCCGCCCGCCTGGGCGCGCACCGCCGTCCGCGTCTCCCCCCCCTTCGTCATCGACTCCACCGCCCCCCACCTGGCCGAGTTCGCTGTCGAGGGACGCAGCGTGCGCTTCAAGGCCGAGGACCAGGCTTCGGCCGTGGCCCTGGCGCAGTATTCCTTCGACGGCAAGGACTGGGTGCCGGTCTTCCCCGATGACCGGATCGGCGATTCCCGGACCGAGACCTACCGCTTCGAGTTGAACAGCCCCAAGAATGCCCGGCTGCTGCTCATCCGCCTGAGCGATGAGCTCGGCAACGACAAGGTGTTCCAGAAATCCATCTAGGAGGACCCCGTGAGCGACATCAAGAAGATCACGACGCCGTTGGACGACGAGACCGTCTCCGGCCTGAGGGCGGGCGACAACGTGCTCATCAGCGGCGTCATCTATACCGGGCGCGACGCCGCACACAAAAAACTGGCCGACCTGATCGCCGCCGGAGCGGCCCTGCCCTTCGACCTGCGCGGACAGGTCATTTTTTATGTCGGCCCCACTCCGGCCCGACCCGGCCGGCCCATCGGCTCGGCCGGGCCGACCACCAGCTACCGCATGGACGCCTATGCCCCGGCCCTGCATGAGCTGGGCCTGAAGGCATCGATCGGCAAGGGGTCGCGCAGCGCCGAGGTGAAGGAGTCCCTGAAGAAGCACAAAGCCGTGTACCTGGCCGTGACCGGCGGCGCCGCCGCCCTGGTCTTCAAGAGCATCCGCCGGGCCGACGTGGTGGCCTATCCGGAACTCGGCCCCGAGGCCATCCAGAGGCTCGAGGTCGAGGACTTCCCGGCCCAGGTGATCAACGACATGTACGGAGGCGACATCTACGAGGAGGGCCGCAGACAGTACGAGAGGAAGTAGGGGCAGGCCATGAAGATCCACGAATACCAGGCCAAGGAGCTGTTCGCCCGCCATGGCGTGCCCGTCCCCCGCGGCCGGATGGCCGAAACGGCCGAGGCGGCGCTGGCCGCCGCCGAAGCGCTGGGCTATCCCTGCGTCATCAAGGCCCAGGTCCATGCCGGCGGCCGGGGCAAGGCCGGCGGCGTCCGCGTCGCCCGCGACCGCGACGAGGCGCAGGCGCACATCCGCGCCATCCTGGGCATGAAGCTGGTCTCCCACCAGACCGGCCCCGAGGGGCGTCTGGTGCGCAAGCTGCTGGTCGAGCAGGGGCTGGACATCGCCCGCGAGCTCTACCTGGCCGTGCTGCTCGACCGCGAGCGCGAAATGCCGGTTTTCATCGCATCCAGCCAGGGCGGGATGGAGATCGAGGCCGTGGCGCGCGAGCACCCCGAGGCCATCTTCCGCGCCCACGTCCACCCGGCGACGGGATTCTTCCCCTGCCATGCCCGCGGCCTGGCGTTCCAGCTGGGGTTGAGCCGCGACCAGGGGCGGCGTTTCGAGCGCCTGCTGGCCGCCCTGTACCGACTGTTCCTGGAGCTCGACGCCTCGCTGCTGGAGATCAACCCGCTGGTGGTCACCCGCGGCGGCGAGGTGCTGGCGCTGGACGCCAAGGTCAATTTCGATGACAACGGCCTCGGCCGCCATCCCGAGATCGCGGCCCTGCGCGACGTCGACGAGGAGGAGCCCCTGGAGGTGGAGGCATCGCGGCATGACCTCAACTACATCCGCCTGGACGGCGCCATCGGCTGCATGGTCAACGGCGCCGGCCTGGCCATGGCCACCATGGACATCATCCACTTCTACGGCGGCGCGCCGGCGAACTTCCTCGACGTCGGCGGCGCCACCTCGGCCGAGCGGGTCGAGCAGGCCTTCCGCATCCTGCTGGCCGACGCCAACGTGCGGGCGGTGTTCGTCAACATTTTCGGCGGCATCGTGCGCACCGACCTGGTGGCCAGCGGCATCGTCGCCGCCGCCCGCGTCCTTGACGTGCGCATCCCGGTCGTGGTCCGGCTGGTGGGCACCAACGAGGAGGAAGGCCGGCGCATCCTGCGCGAGTCGGGGCTGAACTTCACGGCCGTGGATGACCTGGCCGCCGCCGTGCGCCGCGTGGTCGAACTGGCCAAGGGGGCGTGACCATGGCCATCCTTATCGACGAGAGATCGCGTGTGATCGTCCAGGGCTTCACCGGCCGCGAGGGGACGTTCCACGCCGCGCAGATGATTGAATACGGCACCCAGGTGGTCGGCGGCGTCACCCCGGGCAAGGGCGGGCAGAGCCACCTGCAGCGGCCGGTGTTCGACACCGTGGCCCAGGCGGTGCAGGCCACCGCGGCCGACGTGTCGGTCCTTTTCGTGCCGGCGGCGTCCGCCGCCGACGCCATCGTCGAGGCCGCCCAGGCCGGCATCGCCCTGATCGTCTGCATCAGCGAGGGCGTGCCGGCTCTGGACATGGTGCGGGTGAAGGCCTTCCTGCGCACGACGCGCGCGCGGCTGATCGGCCCCAACTGCCCGGGCGTCATCTCCCCCGGGCGCAGCAAGGCGGGCATCATGCCCTCGCGCATCCACCGCCCGGGGGCGGTGGGCATCGTCTCGCGCTCGGGGACCCTGACCTACGTGGCCGTGGACCAGATCAGCGGCCAGGGCCTCGGCCAGTCGACCTGCGTCGGCATCGGCGGCGACCCGGTCATCGGCACCACCTTCGTCGAGGCCCTGGAGCTGTTCCGCGACGACGGCCAGACCGAGGCGGTGGTCATGATCGGCGAGATCGGCGGCAGCCAGGAAGAGCAGGCCGCCGAGTACATCGGCCGCGGCTTTCCCAAGCCGGTCATCTCCTTCATCGCCGGCCAGACGGCCCCGCCGGGCCGGCGCATGGGGCATGCCGGGGCCATCATCTACGGAGGCCGCGGAACGGCGGCCGAGAAGATGGAGGTCCTGCGCGGCCAAGGCGTGCGGGTGGTGGACAATCCGGCCGAGATCGGCCGCGAAGTGAAGCGGGCGCTGGCCTGACCCGGCGGCGCGGCGCCAAGGAGGCGAACGATGAATCGCGAAACGGGGAGAATGACCTTCCTGAGCCTGGTGGCCGTGGCCATCCTGGCCGTGGGCGGCTTCATGGCCTACAAGTACGTCGGCAGCAACCTGGAGAAGAAGCAGATCAAGAAGGAAGTGTTCGACACCGTGGGCATCGCCCGCGGCAGCAGCCTCGAGGAGGGCTCGCTGAAGGAGGTCATCGAGGGCGTGCTGGCCAAGCATGACGTCGAAGTCCTCGACGTGGCGGTGGAGACCCAGGGCGGAACGATCCGCTACTACTTCTCCTACCGCCAGACGGTCAACTACCTGTTCTTCCAGCGCAGCGAGACCGTCGAGGTCGCCGACGAAATGGACAGCTACGGCGGCTGAGGCGCGACCGCGGCTCTTGATTTTTCCGCGCGCTTTCGTATAGTGTGCGGCAGGAGGAAACGAATGAAAAAACTGATGCTCATCGTGGTGACCATGGCCCTGCTGGCGCCGGCCGGCTTCGCCGCCGGCGGCAAGGAGAAGGCCGAGATGCAGGTATTCGGCGACCTGGGTCTGGCCGTATCCGATTTCGAGGGGCTCTTCTTCGACGCCGGGTTCCAGTACGGCTTCACCCCCAAGCTGTTCGGCGAGGCTCTCTTCGAGAAATATTTCAGCCCGGCCGGCGGCGGGGTGGATTCCAGCGCCTGGGGCCTGAACCTCAACGGCGTCTACAAGCACGGCCTGTCCGACAAGCTCGCCGCCTTCGCCAAGGCCGGCGTCTGCCTGATCAGCACGTCGGTCACGTTCATGGGCTTCAAGGGCAGCAATTCCGACCTGGGCTTCAACCTGGGCGGCGGCGTGGAGTACGCCCTGAACGAGAAGATGGGGGTGCGCGGCGGAGCGACCCTCAAGCTCTCCTTCGCCGAGGGGGAGACCGGCACCTTCTTCAAATTGTACGGCGGGTTTTATTACGGGCTGTAGGGCCTGAGTTCACGTTCGTTGCGGAGGCCGGCGCTGCCGGCCTCTTTTTTTTCAGCGGAAGGCGGGGAGATAGCGGCGCGAGCGCACGGTGAATTCGCCGTGGTGCTCGACCTTGGCCGTCAACACGCGGGTCAGCCCGCGCGGGTCGAAGCGTCCCGACCAAGCCGGACAGGCGGCCGGCGGATGAACGGCGGTCCAGGCGACGAATTCCAGCTCCTCCTGCGCCAGGGACCAGGGTTCGTCGCGGCGGCAGTCGCCGCACAGCAGCCCGCGGAAATCGCTGCGCAGCCAGCCCCGCTCGAGGCCGCGGCGGCCGCAGGAGACGCAGCGCCGGGGATGGAAGAGAAGCCCCTCGCTGCGCAGCAGCCAGGTCATGAAATAGGGCAGCAGCCAGTCGCTGGCCACCCCGCGCTCGCGCGCGCCCAGCACCGCCAGCAGCAGCTTGTAGATGCGCGTGTCGCGCTGGCCGGGCTGCAGGAAGCGCAGCGTGATTTCCGCAAGGAAAAAGAAGGAAAACAGGTCCCCGGCCCCCGAGACCACCGGGAAGAAGCTGTGGCGGATCTCCCCCTTGCTGAGCGTGGCCAGTTCGCGGTCCTCGCGCCAGTAATAGTGGAAGTCGCCGTCGGTGAAGGGCTCCAAGAGCGACCCGAAGCGGTTCTTCATCCGCGCCGCGCCCGGCGCCACAGCCTTCAACAGGCCCTGCTCGGCCGTAAGCAGCGTGACCAGCTTGTCCTGCTCGTTCAGCGGCGAAACGGCCAGGACCAGCGCCGGGGTCGATGACTGGGGCATGGCCGCAAAGGGCGCGCCGGCCGTTCAGCGGGGCCCTGGGGCCAAGAACAGGGCCTTGAGCCCGAAATACAGGAAATACAGGCTGAAGGCGATCAGGACGTACCCCAGCACGCGGATGACCCGGCGCGTGTTGTGGGGCAGGCAGAGCGATTTCACCCGGTGGGTGATGAGGATGATCAGGACGAAATAGGAGAAGGCGCCGAAGACGATGACCGCCTGGAAGAGGATGATGTAGTTCAGGGACAGCGGGATATAGACATGGAGCTTTTTCAGGAAGGAAAGGGCGATCACCCAGGAGGCGATCCCCAGGGGGTTGACCAGCACCATCAGCAGCCCCTGCAGGAAGGCCCAGCGTTTCCTCTGGATCCGGGAGACGATGGCCTCCTCCTTCTTCTCGATCTCCTCGATGCGCTCGAGGAAGCGGGCGTCCTTGAGGGCCAGCAGCCCCAGGACGAAGGTGATGGCGGCGGTGACCAGCAGGAAGATCCCCTCCAGGCTGAGATTGTAGCCGTTCTTCAGGAAGGGGGTGATGCCGAAGAAGGCCGCCATGGCCCAGACCGAGTCGCCCAGGGCGGCGCCCAGGGCCAGGCTCAGGGCCTGGGCGTACTCCTTCTTGACGGCGCGCTGGAAGACCTGCAGGTTCACCGGGCCGATGGGGATGCAGAGGAAGAAGCTAACGAAGAAGCAGCCGAGGTAGAACAGCAGGTAGGTCAGCCACATTGCGGCCATTGTACTTGAGGGCGAGGAGGCCTGTCAACCGCTTGCGGCAAATATTTTTTTGTGCTACATAGCGTCCGAAAAGGAGGACATCATGAGCCGAAACAAACGGATTGTCCTGTGGTTGATTTCCTTTCTTTTGGCCGCGTCCGCCGCGGCCGCACCGCGCCGCGTCCCGCGCCATCCCGCCGCCCTGCACCAGGGCGACCTGCTGCTGACCCCCGAGATCGTCTTCGTCTACCACACCACCAGCCTCGGCGGCAATCTGGAGTACATGCTCAAGCCCAACCTCAGCCTGGGTGGCGACCTGTTGTTGTTCCTCGAGGGCAGCGGCGGCATGATCGTCTCGCCCGACATCGCCTTCCATTTCCCCGTCAACGTGGAAAAGCTCGACGTGTTCGCCGGCGCCGGGCCGGCGCTGGCCTTCGGCTTCGGCGGCGGCGAATCGGAATTCGGGTTCAAGCCCTTCGGCGGAGCCCGCTACTACTTTTCCCCCAAGCTCGCGGCTTATTTCAAGCTGCTGGCCTTCATCGGCAGCGGTTCGTCCTTCGGCGGCGCCTTCGGCGTGACCCTGCGGCCCTAGCGGCTGAACGGGCCGTTATAGGAGTGCGAACAGCAGCTTGATCAGCCAGGCCGCGGACGCGGCCACGGCCACGCTGATGCCGGCCGCGGCGCCGGCGATGCGCCAGCCGAACTCGCGGCCCATGACCACGAAGGTGCTGAGGCAGGGAAAGTAGAGGGTCACGAAGATCAGGAAGACCACGGCCTGGCCGGGGTCCAGCGGCAGCTGCGCCAGCGAGGCGGCGCCCAGGGCCTGCTGGGCCATGACCACGATCAGTTCCTTGCGGAAAAACCCGAACACCAGGGGAGCGCCCAGCGCCGCCGGCAGCCCCAGCAGTCCGTCCAGCAGGGGCGCCAGCAGCCGGTCGATCACCGGGCGCAGGTCCAGCCGCTCCAGCCAGGCCATGGCCGCGCTGCCCAGCAGCAGCAAGGGCACCACCGAGAAGGCGAACTCCTTCAGCTGCCGGCCGCTGGCGGAGAGGGCGTTGCGCAGGGACGGCCTGCGCAGGTCGGGGATCTCCATGATCAGGCCGCCGGGCCTGGCCAGGAACAGCGAGAGCAACCTGCCGGTGATTCCGATCACCAGCAGGACGAAGGCGTAGACCGCCAGCGCCCAGAGCGGCCCGGCCAGGGCGGCGCTGACGGCGAAGATGACGGCGCTGCGCGCCGAGCAGGGGATGAAGGGCAGGAGCAGCGCGCTCAGGACGCGGTCACGGCGGTTTTCCAGGATGCGCGTGGCGTACAGGGCCGGCGCGGTGCAGCCGAAGCCGAGGACGAAGGCGGCCACCGACTTGCCGTGCAGGCCGACACGGTGCAGCAGGCCGTCGAGGAGAAAGGCGACGCGCGACAGGTACCCCGAATCCTCGAAAACGGCCTGCAGCAGGATGAGCGGCAGGAAATAGGGCAGGACGATCCCCAGGGCGCCGGCCAGCCCCTGGGTGACGCCGTCGGCCGTCAGCCAGAGAGGGTCGGAGAAATGGCGCAGGGGTAGCAGCAGCTCACGGCCCCGCTGCAGCCAGGGATCCAGCAAGCGCGAGAACAGCCCGCCGGCGGCGTAAATGACCGCGAAGAAGGCGAGAAAATACGCGGCCAGGAACAGGCGCCCGATCAGCGGGTGCAGCAGGAAGCGGTCCATGCGGTCGTGCAGGTGGATCGTCTTGCGCGGAACGAACTCGCACGCCTCCTCGCTCAGCTTCATGGCCCGGTGATGGCGCTCGCAGGAGATGGTCTCGAAGCACTCCAGCCCGTGAAGGTCCTGGATGGCGGCCCTGGCCGCCGCGAGCTCGGCTTCCAGGCCGCGCAGCCACGGCCCGGGGACCATGGCGGGGTTTTCGATGGCCTTGATGGCGTAGAAGCGGCGGCTGCCGTTGCGGCCCGGCCCCGGCTCGGGGAGGGCGGCGGCCGCCTTCTGCACCAGCGCCTCGATGTGGGCGGTGAAGGGCCGCGGTCGGGGCCGGGGCGGAGCGGATTCCAGCAGCCGCAGCGAGCGCTCCATCAGCTGCCGCACCCCCTTGCCGTGCAGGGCGGACGTGGCCACGACCGGCACGCCCAGCTGCTGCTCCAGCTTGTCGCCGTCGACGCGCAGGCCGCGCTTTTCGGCCTCGTCCTGCATGTTGAGCGCGACCACCATGGGCAGGCCCAGTTCCTGCAGCTCGCAGGTCAGCTCCAGGCTGCGCGCCAGCTGGGTGGAGTCGACCACGTTGACCACCAGGTCGACGGGCTGGCCCAGGAGGTGGTCGCGGGTGAGGCGCTCGGCCTCGTCGGCGGCGTTCAGGGAATAGGTGCCGGGCAGGTCCAGGAGTTGGAAGGCGCGACCGTCCAGCTGCACGAGGCTCTGGGTCAGGCGCACGCTGGTGCCGGCGAAATTGCCGGCCGCCGACTTGATGTCGGACAGGACGTTGAACAAGGTGCTCTTGCCGGCGTTGGGCTGGCCGACCAGGACGATTTTATTCACGGGCGTCGGCCACCAGGATCCGGCGCGCCAGCCCCTGGCCGATGGCGATCTTGCTCGAGCGCGTGGTCAGGTTGCGGATCAGGACCGGGCTCCAGTGCGGCTCGTTGAGCTTGAGGATGGTGTCGCCCACGTGCAGCCCCATGGCCAGGAACTTGCGCTTGGCCTCCTGGCCGGCCGAGAAATCGACGATGCGCTGGGGGATGTCGCGGGGAGCGAGGATCAAGGGCAATGGATTCATCCAATATTATAATGCATCTGCGTCGCGCCGTCAACGGCTTGCCCGCGCGCCCGACTTGCGCTACAATGGCGGCCGGAACGTTGTGAGGAGGGCCGACATGATCGACCTGGTGACCGGGGCGGCCGGATTCCTGGGCTCCCATCTCTGTGACGCCCTGCTGGCCGGGGGGCACGAGGTGATCGGCCTGGATAATTTCTTCACCGGCAGCAGGGCCAACGTCCGCCACCTGCGGGGCGATGAGCGCTTCGAGCTGATCCGCCACGATGTCACCACCCCCATCCTGCTGGAGGCCGGCCGCATCTTCCATCTGGCCTGCCCCGCCTCTCCGGTCCATTACCAGTTCAACCCGGTCAAGACCATCAAGACCTCGGTGCTGGGGACGATCCACATGCTGGGGCTGGCCAAGCGCGTCAAGGCGCGCATCCTGCTGGCCTCGACCTCGGAGGTGTACGGCGACCCCGAAGTGCACCCCCAGCCCGAGTCCTACTGGGGGCGGGTGAACCCCATCGGCCCGCGCTCCTGCTACGACGAGGGCAAGCGCGTGGCCGAGTCGCTGATGGTCAACTACCACGGCCAGAACGGCGTCGACATCCGCATCGCCCGCATCTTCAACACCTACGGGCCGCGCATGAGCCACGACGACGGGCGGGTGGTCAGCAATTTCATCGTCCAGGCGCTGCGCAACGAGCCGATCACCATCTTCGGCCGCGGCGAGCAGACGCGCTCGTTCTGCTACGTGTCCGACCTGGTCGAGGGGCTGGTGCGCCTGATGGAGCAGCCCGGTCTGCACGGGCCGGTCAACCTGGGCAATCCCGAGGAGGTCTCGGTCCTGGAACTGGCCGAGCTGGTCCTGCGCCTGTCGGGCTCGCGCTCCAAGCTGGTGTTCCAGCCGCTGCCGGTCGACGACCCGCGGCAGCGCCGGCCCGACGTCCGCCTGGCGCGCGAGAAACTGGACTGGCAGGTGCGGGTGCCCCTGGCCGACGGCCTGCGCGAGACCATCGCCTATTTCAAGAAGGAGCTGAAGGCGTAGCGGCCGGGCCAGTGCGCCCGGCGCTTGCCGTCCCATAGATCATGGAGGTCCGCATGAAAAGACATGTCGCCGTCACCGCCGTGCTGCTGCTGGCGTCCGCCCTCGCCCTGGCCGCCGCCCCGGCCGCCGAAACGAAGCTTTCCAAGAAGGCCCAGAAGCTGATGGCCAAGGCCGAGGAGGCCATCCGCGAAAAGCAGAGCGGCCAGGCCCTCGAGTTGCTGCAGCAGATCGTCGTCCTGGAGCCCGAGAGCGCCAAGGTGCGCTATTACCTGGGCGTGCTGCTGCAGCAGAACGGCCGCCTCGACGAGGCCATCCCCGAGGTCGAGGCGGCGCTGCGCCTCCAGGCCGATTACCCCAACGCCCGGCCGTTCCTGGCTAAGGTGCTGCTCGAGGCCGGCCGCGAGGCCAATGCCCGGCAGGAATTCGCCAAGTCCAACGGCTACCTGCTCAAGCTGGTCGACTTGGACCCGGCCGGAGGGGAGAGCGGCGACGTGCTGGCCATGGCCCATTTCCTGCTCGGCTTCAATTTTTTCAACCTCAAGCAGTCCGCCGAGGCGCGCGGCCACTTCGCCAAAAGCCTGGCCGTCGAAGGCGGGAGCGCTGGCCGCTCCGAGCTGGTCGCCAACGCCACCTATTTCCTCGGCATGATCGACTACATGGAGAACCGCTTCGTTGACTCGGTGCAGAGCTTCAAGAAGTACCTGAGCCTCTTCGAGGCGGCCGAGGACAAGCCCGAGTTTTTCGGCCACGCCAATTACTTCGTCGGCGCCAACCTCTTCCGCATGCTCGAGGCGCGGGTGGCCATGGGGGAGATGAAGGACGTCGCGGCCGCGACCGACGAGATCATTCCCTATCTGGAAAGAGCCATCGCCGCCGGAATCCCCAGCGAGGATCCGCACATCATGCTGGGCAACTGCTATGTCTACCGCAACCAAGTCGAGCAGGCCATCGAGACCTACGAGGCCCTGATCGCCGCCTTCCCGCAGTCGCCCCAGCTGGAGAATTACAAGGTGTTCCTGGCCGAGCTGCAGAAGAGCCGCCCCAAGGCGAAAGCGAAGTAGAGCGGGCCCCCGCGGCCGGCAGTCGATCCATGGACTTCGAGGTCCTCGCCCGTGACGGGCGGGCCCGCTCCGGGCGCGCCGTCACCGATAACGGCGCCTTCGACACCCCGGCCTTCATGCCGGTGGGAACGGCCGGCTCGGTCAAGGCGCTGACCCCAACCCAGCTGCGCGAGGCCGGGGCGCAGATAATCCTGGCCAACACCTACCACCTGTTCCTGCGCCCGGGGACGGCGGTCATTTCCGTCTTCGGCTCGCTGCGCCGCTTCATGGGCTGGGACGGCCCCGTCCTGACCGACAGCGGCGGTTTCCAGATCTTCTCGCTGCGCGGCAACGCCCGGGTGGGGGAGGAGGGGGTGCGCTTCCAGTCGCACCTGGACGGCTCCCGCTTCACCCTGTCCCCCGAGGACGCCGTCGACATCCAGAACGTCCTCGACTCCGACATCCAGATGGTCCTCGACCATTTCGCCCCTCACCCGGCCAGCCGCGCCCAGGACGAGCGGGCCCTGCGCCTGACCACGGCCTGGGCCGCCCGCGCCCGCAAGCGCTTCCTGCGCAGCCGCCGCGGCGGCAACGCCCAGTTCGCCATCGTGCAGGGCGGGCTGCACGCGGACCTGCGCCAGCGCTCGCTGGCCGAGCTGGCGGCCATGGATTTCGAGGGCTATGCCGTGGGCGGCCTGAGCGTCGGCGAAAGCACGACCGAGTTCCGGAGCGTGCTGGGGCCGCTGGCGCCGCAGCTGCCGGAAGACAAGCCGCGCTACCTGATGGGCGCGGGCACGCCCGAGGACATCCTGTTCGCGGTCGGCAGCGGCGTGGACCTGTTCGACTGCGTCCTGCCCTCGCGCAACGCCCGCAACGGCACGCTGTTCACCTCCCGCGGCAAGGTGCGCATCAAGAACGAGAAATACAAGGCCGACCCGCGCCCCCTGGACGAGTCGTGCGCCTGCGCCACCTGCCGCCGCTTCTCGCGCGCCTACCTGCGCCACCTGTTCCTTTCGCGCGAGATCCTCGCCTCGGTGCTCAACACCGTCCACAACATCCACTTTTACCTTGATTTCATGGCGAAAATAAGGTATGCTATCCTTTCCGGAGCATTCGCCGAATTCCAAAGCACTTTTTTGGCCGGGTTCCAAGAAGGAGAATAACATGCAGCTTTTCGGACAGACCCCGGGGGGCGCCGCCCAGCCCAACATGCTGGTGTCCCTGCTCCCCTTCGCCGTCATCTTCATCATTTTCTACCTGCTGATCATCCTGCCGGCGCGCAAGAAGCAGAAGCAGCACCAGGGACTGATCTCCTCCCTCAAGGGAGGGGAGCGCGTCATCACCGCCGGCGGCATCTACGGCACGGTCAGCCGCGTGCTGGAGGACCGCTTCGAGATCCAGGTCGACGGCAACACCCGCATCCAGGTGGCCAAGGGCTCGATCTCCGGCGTCGTGGACGAGACGCCCAAGGCCCGCTAGCCGCGGTCTGCGCGCCGGGCCCTCCCGCCCCGTCCGCGGCGGGATCCAAGGAGGAACACATATGGACAAGTCACTGACTTGGAAAGTGGGGCTGATCATCGCCGTGATCGCCCTGTCGATCTTTCTTCTCCATCCGCCCAAGGACAAGATCAACCTGGGGCTCGACCTCAGGGGCGGCATGCACCTGGTCATGGAGGTCCTCACCGACGAGGCGCTGGCCATCCAGACCGACATGAGCGCCACCCAGCTGCGCGGCCTGTTGAAGGACGCCAGCATCCGCTACGAGAAGGTGACGCGCAAGAGCTTCAACCGCATCGAGGTCACCGGCACGCTCCTCGAGGACGAGCGCAGGATCAAGGACATTCTCGACGACGATTTCCGCGACTGGACCTACACGGTCGGCGGCAACCTGGTGACGCTGACCCTGCGGCCCAACATCGAGAAGCAGCTGCGCGACCAGTCGGTCGACCAGGCCCTGGAGACCATCCGCAACCGCGTCGACGAGTTCGGCGTCGCCGAGCCCACCATCCAGAAGGAGGGGCTGGCCGGCGACCGTATCCTCATCGAGCTGCCCGGCATCGACAACCCGGAGCGGGTGAAGGGGCTGATCAAGAGCACCGCCATGCTGGAGTTCCACCTGGTGGTCGGCGGCCCCTACCTGACCGAGGAGGCGGCCCTGGCCGAGTACAAGGGGGAACTGCCCGACGACCTGCGGATCGTCAAGACCAACCCGCGCCGGCTGGACAAGGGGTACTACGTGCTGAAGGCGGCCACGGTCGTTCCCGGGAAGAACCTCAAGGCGGCCCGCCGCGCCCAGGACGAGTACGGCGCTCCGGCCGTCGGCTTCTCCTTCAACTCACAGGGGGCGGCGCAGTTCGAGCGCTTCACCGCCGCCAACATCGGCAAGCCCCTTTCCATCGTGCTCGACGACCGGGTCGAGAGCGTGGCCACCATCCAGGACGTGATCTCGGCCGACGGCATCATCAAGGGCCGCTTCAGCCAGGACGAGGTCGACGACCTGGTGCTGGTGCTGCGCTCCGGCGCCCTGCCGGCGCCCCTGAAGTACATCGAGGAGCGGACCATCGGCCCCTCGCTGGGCGCCGACTCGATCCGCAAGGGGCTCACCGCCGCCCTCGGCGGTCTGCTGCTGGTCATCCTGTTCATGCTGGTCTATTACCGCGCCGCCGGCATCAACTCGGTGCTGGCCCTGGTCCTGAACATGCTGATCCTGATGGGCATCATGGCCTATTTCCGCGCCACGCTGTCGCTGCCGGGCATCGCCGGCATCATCCTGTCCATCGGCATGGCCGTCGACGCCAACGTGCTGATCTTCGAGCGCATCCGCGAGGAGCTGGCCGCCGGCAAGTCGCCCAAGTCGGCCATCGACGCCGGCTTCAAGAAGGCCTTCTGGACCATCTTCGACGCCAACCTGACCACGGTCATCTCGGCCGTTTTCCTGTTCCAATTCGGAACCGGCCCCATCAAGGGCTTCGCCGTCACCCTGATCATCGGCATCGTCGCCAGCATGTTCACCGCCATCTTCGTGTCGCGGGTGATCTTCGAGCTGACCTACGGGCGGCGCCGCAAGCTGTCGCGCATCAGCATATAGGAGCGGAAGATGCTAAAGCTATTCAAGGAAGAACCCACTTTCAAGTTCATCAATAAGCGCCACTATGCCTTCGCCCTTTCGGCGCTCATCATCTTGGCCGGGATCTTCTCCTTTGCCCGGCGCGGCTTCAACTGGGGCATCGACTTTTCCGGGGGCACCCTCATCGAGGTGAGCTTCCGGCAGCCGACCTCGGTCCAGCAGGTACGCGAGGCCTTGGCCGCCATCCGCCTGGGCGACGCCCAGATCACGCGCATTGCCGGCGAGAACAAGTTTTTCATCAAGACCCTGGCCTCGCTCTCGAAGCTGAACCTGGAGAAGGGGGAGGGGCTGGACGACATCGAGGAGTACGAGATCGTGGCCCGCGAGATCCGCCGCGGCCTGAGGGACGGGGCGGAACGCGCCCTGGACGCGGCAGGCCGGCTTGACCTGAACAACGCCGCCGAGGGCGAGATCGCCCGCTTCCTGCGCGAGCAGGGGGTCGGCGACGAGGACGCCGCCGACAGCGCCCGGCGCATCATCGGGTTGCGCAAGACCGGCAGCGGCATTCTCGGCGACTTCGCCGAGCTGGAAAAGGCCGGCGTCAAGCACCGCGTCGTCGAGCGCCTGCGCGCCAGCGCCTTTCTCGGCAAGTTCACCTTCCTGAGCGTGGAGTTCGTCGGCCCGCAGGTGGGCCAGGATCTGCGGCGCAAGGCCGTTCTGGCCTGCATCTGGGCCCTGATCGGCATACTGGTCTACATCGCCTTCCGCTTCAAGCCGCTGTTCGGGCTGGCGGGCATCCTGACCCTGGCCCACGACGTGCTGGTCGCGCTCTCCTTCATCCTGTTCTTCCGCGTCGAGATGTCGCTGCAGGTCGTGGCCGCCCTGCTGACCATCACCGGCTATTCGATCAACGACACCATCGTCGTCTTCGACCGCCTGCGTGACAACCTCAAGATCATGAGAAAGGAGAACCTGGAGGCCATCCTGGACAAGAGCATCAACCAGACCCTGAGCCGCTCGATCTTCACCTCCCTGACCGTCCTGCTCACCGTCCTGTCCCTGTTCCTGTTCGGCGGCGAGGTGATCCGGCCCTTCGCCTTCACCATGCTGGTGGGGGTCATCGCCGGCTCCTACTCGACGATCTATCAGTCCTGCGGCTGGCTGAAAGTCTGGGAACGCTTCCTGCTGAAAAGAAAAAAAACTTGAGCCCGGCACTTGCTTTTCGCGGCCGTTTGGTATATAAAGATTATTTGGAACTATTCCCAAAATACTATTATGGAGGCCTAGCATGTTTGGCGATTCCATGATCATATCGGGAGAGAAGCGCAAGCCCACCAAGAAATATTTGACCCTGCCGATCTCCCTTTTGGTCCATGGCCTGGCGATTGCCATGGTCGTCGTGGTCCCCCTGATGATGGCCGACTCCAATCTTCCCGAGATCAAGGTGACGAACGTCTTCATTTCGGCCCCGCCGCCGCCCCCGCCCCCGCCCCCGCCGGCGGCCAAGAAGAAGAGCGCCGGCGAGGCCAAGGCCGCCGAGCAGGCCAAGAAGGCCGAAGCGCGCCCGATCGTCGCCGGCCGCCTGGTCGCCCCCATCGAGGTGCCCACGGTCATTGAGGAAGAGGACGTCGGCAGCTTCGGCATCGAGGGCGGCGTTGAAGGCGGCGTCGAGGGCGGCGTCGAGGGCGGCGTCATCGGCGGCGTCCTGGGAGGCGTCGAGGGCGGCCAGCTGATCGATGGCCAGGACCAGGCGATCCGCATCGCCTCCGTGCAGCGGCCCAAGCTGATCAAGCAGGTCAAGCCCATCTATCCGCAGATCGCCCTGACCGCCCGCATCCAGGGCGTGGTCATCATCGAGGCCATGACCGACATTTACGGCCGCGTGCGCAACGCCCGCGTCGTCGCCGGCCACCCCCTGCTCAACGACGCGGCCATCAGCGCCGTCAAGCAGTGGGTCTACGAGCCCTACATCCTGAACGGCATCCCCAAGCCGGTCATCTTCACGGCCACGGTGACGTTCACCCTGCAGAACCAGTAATTCTCACGTGGGCCCGTCCACTGAAAGAATTATTTAATAAAACCAATTTAGGAGGTTTCCTATGTCATGGGATCTAGTTGAAATGTGGCACAGCATGAGCTTCATCCCCCGCGCCGTCGTCTTCACCCTGCTGTTCATGTCGATCTACTGCTTCGCGACCGGCATCGAGAGATGGATCGTGTACAACAAGGCCAAGAAGCAGTCGCGCGACCTGCTGAAGCTGATCTCCGGTCTCTGGCGCGAGGGCAAGATCGACGAGTCGATCAAGCTTTCCTCCGACAAGCGCTTCAAAAACAGCCACCTGGCCAAGGTGCTGGTCGCCGGCCTGAACGAAATGCAGTTCATGCAGGAGAGCCGCTCCAGCCAGGCCGAGGTCGTTGAGTCGGCCAAGCGGGCCATCGAGCGCGCCACCATCAAGGGCGTGCAGGAATTCAAGAGGGGCCTGAACGGGCTGGCCACCATCGGCTCCACCGGGCCGTTCGTCGGCCTGTTCGGGACCGTGTTCGGCATCATCACCGCCTTCCAGGGTATGAAGGTCTCCGGCTCGGGCGGCATCGGCGCCGTCGCCGGCGGCATTGCGGAAGCGCTGATCACCACCGGTTTCGGCATCATCGTCGCCGTCGTCGCCGTGTGGTTCTTCAACATGCTGCTGAACCGCGTGGACATCTTCACCGGTGAAATGGCCAACGCCTCCTCGGAGCTGATTGATCATTTTATCAAGCTGAAGTCCAAGTAACGGGAGCCGGAAATGAGCGTCGATGTTGGCGGCTCGAAAACTGCGAAGTCTGAGCCAAACGTCGTTCCCCTGTGCGACATCCTGCTGGTGCTGCTGATCATCTTCATGATCGTGACGCCGATGATCCAAAAGGGGGCCAACGTCACTCTGCCCGAGGCCAAGTACGTGGCCAGCCAGCCCGATCCCAGCCAGATGTTCACCGTCTACGTCAAGAAGACCGGCGAGGTCTCCCTGGACGAGACCGTGGTGGATGACCTGGCCAAGCTGGGCCAGATGATCCTCGACAAGATGGAAGAGATGCAGCGGGTCGAGAAGAAGGTCCTCTTCAAGGCCGACTTGGAAGCCTCCTACGGCAGGGTGGTGGACGTGATGAATGCCATCAAGGAAGCCCAGATCGAAGTGATCGGTCTGGTGACCGAGCAGAAAACGTCCACTTTGGATTAACCCGGGTTCGATTGAACGGGGGAGGAGTGATCCTCCCCCTTTTTTTTCCCCCTGGCGCCGGGAACACGCACGAGCAAGGCGCCGGGGAGCACCCGCACCTCGTATTCCTCCAGGTCCGCGCCGCCGTACTCGCCGTCGAAATGGAAGGGGATGGGTCCGGCCAGCGAGCGGATCTGAGCGCCGGCGACCTTGAAGGCGCGGTAAAAGGGGAACTTGTCGATCGTGCCGGTGAACAGCCTCTGCAGGTTCAGCGAGGACTGCAGCCAGGTGAACCTCTTGAGCAGGCAGAGGTCCAGCAGGCGGTCGAAGGGAGAGGCATGGGGGGCGATGACCGCCTGGGCGCCGTACTGGCGGAAGTTGGCCAGGGCCAGGATCAGGATCTCCTCCTCGAACCGTTCCGTCTCCGTGGTCACCTGCACGCGGTAGTGCGGCATCCCCACGTAGCCGCGCAGGGCGTAGTAGATGTACGGCAGGATGCCCCGCGTCTTGGACTGCAGGTTGAAATTCTTGGAGATCATGCCGTCCAAGCCCATGCCGGCGACGTTGAAGAAAAGGCGGCCGTTGATCTCGCCGGCGTCGATGCGCACGTCGCGGCCGCGGATGAGGACATCGAGCGCCCGCAGCCAGGAATGGGGCAGTCCCAGGTTCCGCGCCAGCCCGTTGCCCGAGCCGCCGGGCAGGATGCCCAGCGTCTTGTCGCTGTCGATCAGGGCGCCGGCCACCGAATTCACCGTGCCGTCGCCGCCGAAGGCTACGAAAAGATCGAAATGGGGGAGCCCCTGGCGGGTGACCTCGCGGGCCTGCTGCGGCGAGCGGGTGGAGACCAGGGATAATCCGGAGAAATGGCGGCGCAGCTTCTTCGTGATCAGCGCGGCGGCGATGTCCTTGGAAACGAAGCCCGATGCCGGGTTCAGGATCAGCAGCACGCGCTCGGCGCTGCGCTTCATGGCAACGCTCCGCCCCAGCCTGCGGCCGCTGCCGTCGCCTTCAAGGGGCCTTCTGTCCGCACTCGGGGCAGAACTTGTCCCCCGGGCGCAGCGGCGAGCCGCAGTGGCTGCAGAAGGCCCCCTTGGAAAACGGGGCGCCGCATTCGGGGCAGAACTTGGCCGTCGCCGGCGCCTCCTTGCCGCAGGCCGGGCAGGCCTTGGAGGGGGCGGCCGCAACCGGACGCCCGGCCGAATCCTGCATGGCCTGGCTGATCATGCCTGGGATCATCATGCCCATGCCGGCGCCCATGCCCATGCCCATGCCCGAGGAGGCCTCACCCCCCTTTTCCGCAGCCTTTTCCATGGCCTTGGCCGCCTTGAACTGGACGAACTTGCCCATGTCGCCCACGGCGCCCATGCCCGCGCGCTCGTCGATCATCTTCTGCACCTCTTCGGGGGGGGTGATGGCGTTGATGATGAAGTCGGCGATCTCCAGGCCGTACTTGGCCATGTCGTCGGCGATGCGCCCCTTGAGCGCCGCGGCCAGCTCGTCGAAGTGGCGCGGCAGCTCGAACAGGCTGTGGAAGGTCTCTCCCAGGAAGTCATTGAGCCGGCCGACCAGCAGGTCGCGCAGGAAGTCCTCGATGTCGCCGGCGGTATAAATCGCCTGGGTGCCGGCCACCTCGCCGATGAAGAGCTGGGGGTTGATCACCTTCAGGGAAAAGACGCCGAAGGCGCGCAGGCGGACATAGCCCAGCTCGGCGTCGCGGAAACCCACCGGCTCCTTGGTGCCCCATTTCAGGTCCAGGAAGGTCTTGAGGTTGACGAAATAGACCTGCGCCTGGAAAGGGGACTTGAAGCCGAACGGCAGGGAGAGCAGGCGGGTCAGCAGGGGGATGTTCAGCGTCGACAGCACGTGGCGGCCGGCGCGGAAGGTGTCCAGGGCCTTGCCGTCGCGGAAGAAAACAGCGGCCTGGTTCTCCTGGACGATCAGCTGCGCCCCGAGCTTGATGTCGCCGGATCCCTTTTCCGGGACGCGGTGGGACAGCTCCTTGCCCGTCTCGTCGAAGTATTGGATGATCTCGAGTTTCATGACCGTTCCCCCTTGGCCAGCCCTTTCAGCAGGGCGGTCCGCTTCTCAAAGAGCTCCTCGATCTGGGCCAGCGCCTCGCGCAGGGCGGAAAGAGCGGCCGGGTCCAGGGCGGCGGCCTGCTTCTTGAACCCGGCGGCGAAGGACCCGGCGGCCTCGGCCAGGAGCGCGTCGTGCTCGTACACCCGGTCCAGCTCCGGCTCGCGGACCTTGACCAGGTCGAAAAAGCCGCTGTAGCCCCCGTCGGCGTAGCGCAGCGTTCCGATGGCCTTGTCCAGCTCGCGGACGAACTGATCGCACTCGCGCAGCAGGTCGAAATCCTTGGCGGCGGCCGCCGCCTGCAGCGCCTTGTTCATGCCGCTTTTGACGCGGCGCAGCCGCTGCACGATGAACTCGCGCTGCAGCCGGTCGGAATCGCGGCGCAGCTCCCTCTCGTAGTAGCCCCGGAAGCCGGGGACCTGGTGCAGGATCCGCTCCAGCCCGTTCAGTTGTTCCCGTGCCCTTTCCTTGATGTCCATGGTGCCCTCCCCGCCGATTATAGGGGACGAAGGACGAAAATGCAACCGCCGCGCCGGTTCCAGGGCGGTCTCCCGGCCTTGCAAATCGCCGGCCGATGTGCTAGTTTGGCCGCAGAAGGAGGTTCACCATGAGCACCAAAATCGCGATAAACGGTTTCGGCAGGATCGGCAGGCTTCTCCTGTGCGCTGCCTACAAGACCCCGGGCATCGAGATCGTGGCCATCAACGACATCACCGACACCCGCACTCTCGCCCATCTGTTGAAATACGACTCCACCTTCGGCATCTTCGCCGCGGACGTGGAGCACGGCGACGGCTTCCTGCGCGTCGCCGGAAGGACGATCCGCGCGTCGGCCATCAAGAATCCCGCCGAGCTGCCCTGGAAGGAGCTGGGAGTCGACCTGGTGGTCGAGTCGACGGGCCTGTTCACCAAGCGCGCCGAGGCGGAGAAGCACCTGCTGGCCGGGGCCGGCCGGGTCCTGATCTCGGCGCCGGCGACCGATCCCGACGTGACCATCGTCCTCGGCGTCAACGACGGCGATTACGACGCGCAAGCGCATCGCATCGTCTCCAACGCCTCCTGCACCACCAACTGCGTGGCGCCGGTGGCCAAGGTGCTGCACGACCGTTTCCGCATCCTCAAGGGCAACATGACCACCATCCACGCCTACACCAACGACCAGCGCATCCTGGACCTGCCGCACAAGGACCTGCGCCGGGCGCGCGCCGCCGGCCTCTCCATGATCCCCACCACCACCGGCGCCGCCCGGGCCATCGGGCTGGTCATCCCCGACCTCAAGGGCAAGATCGACGGCACATCCATCCGCGTCCCCACCCCCGACGTGTCGGTGGTCGACCTGGTGGTGGCGGTGGAAAGGGAGACCGCGGTCGAGGAGGTGCGCGCGGCCTTCGAGCAGGCGGCGGCCGGCCCCCTGCAGGGGATTCTCAGCTGCTGCAGCGAGCCGCTGGTCTCCATCGACTTCAAGGGCAACGACCATTCGGCCATCGTCGACATGGACAACATCTTCGTCATCGGCAAGAACCTGGTCAAGGTCCTGGCCTGGTACGACAACGAGTGGGGGTACTCCTGCCGGGTGCGCGACCTGATCGTGCGCATGGCGGCGGGCTGACATGGCCAAGAAATTCGTCGGCGACGTGACGGCCAAGGGGAAGCTCGTCTTCCTGCGCAACGACTTCAACGTGCCGCTGGACGCCGCCGGCGCCATCACCGACGACACGCGCATCCGGGCGGCGCTGCCCACCCTGCACCACCTGCTGCAGCAGGGAGCCCGCGTGGTCTGCTCCTCGCACCTGGGCCGCCCCAAGGGGGAGGTGATCCCGGCCTGCAGCCTGGCGCCGGTCGCCAGGCGCCTGGCCGAGCTGCTGGGGCAGCCGGTGGCGTTTTGCCCGGAAACGGTCGGTCCGCAAGCCGAGGCGGCCAGGGCGAGGCTCGCCCCCGGCGAGGTGCTGCTGCTGGAGAACCTGCGCTTCCATCCCGGCGAGACCCGAAACGATCCCGGCTTCGCCGCGGCGCTGGCGCTTGGCGTCGACCTGTACGTCGACGACGCCTTCGGCGCCTGCCACCGCGCCCACGCCTCGATCGACGCGATCACCCGCCATGTGCCGCTGGCCGTCGGCGGGCTGCTGCTGCGCCGGGAGATCGAGTTCCTCACCCTGGCGGCGCAGACTCCTCCCGACGACTACCTGGTCATTCTGGGAGGGGCCAAGGTGAGCGACAAGCTGCCCCTGCTCCGCCACCTGCTGACCCAGGCCGATGTTCTGCTGATCGGCGGCGCCATGGCCTACACGTTTCTGAAGGCACAGGGGATGGAGGTCGGGGCCTCGCGCGTGGAACATGATTGCCTCGAGATGTGCCGGGACATCCTGCGCCAGGCCGTGGAGCGCGGGGTGCGCCTGCTCCTGCCCCGCGACCACATCGCCGCCGCCAAGATCGAGGCCGGGGTCACCCTGCGCCTCGTGCGGAACGGGGAGAGCTTTCCCGCGGATCTGATGGGGCTGGACATCGGCCCGGAAACCGTCGAAGACTTCCAGGCCGAAATCGGCCGTGCCCGGCTCATCTTCTGGAACGGGCCGATGGGCGTTTTTGAGGTCGAGGCCTTTTCCGGGGGCACGCTGGAGATCGCCCGGGCGGTGGCCGCGGCCGCGGCCACGACCATCGTCGGCGGCGGCGACTCGGTGGCGGCGGTCAACCAGGCCGGGGTTGCCGACCGCATCAGCCACGTTTCCACCGGCGGCGGCGCCTCCCTGGAGTTCCTTGCCGGCGACCCGCTGCCGGGGATCGCGGCGCTGGCGGAGGCATGATGGCCAGGGAATGTTTTGTCGCCGGGAACTGGAAAATGTTCAAAACGGCCGATGAGAGCCGAGAATTCGTTCGCCAGCTGGCGTTGACCTTCCCGGCCGTCCCGGGGCTTACCGTGGCCGTCTTCCCTCCGTTCACCGCCCTGGCCGCCGTGCAGGGGCTCGATGCCAAGGTGCGCATCGGCGCCCAGAACGTCTTTTACGAGGAGCAGGGGGCGTTCACCGGCGAAATCTCGCCGCGCATGCTGCGCGGTCTGGCCGAATTCGTCCTGGTGGGCCATTCGGAGCGGCGGCAGATCTTCGGCGAAGGCGACGACGTGGTCAACCGCAAGCTGCGGGCTGCCCTGGCCGCTGGGCTGAAGCCGGTGCTGTGCCTGGGCGAGACGCTTCCCGAGCGCGAGGCCGGACAAACCCTGCAGAAGGTGCGCCTGCAGCTGCAGCGCGGCCTGGCCGGGATCGCGGGCGGGGACTGGGAGCGGATCGCCGTGGCCTACGAGCCGATCTGGGCCATCGGCACCGGGCGCAACGCCAGCCCGGAGCAGGCGCAGGAGGTGCACCATTTCCTGCGCGGCCTGCTGGCGGAAATGGCCCCCGGCGCGCAGCCGCCCATCCTCTACGGCGGCTCGGTCAAGCCTGAAAACAGCCTGGAACTCCTTTCGCGGCCCGACGTTTCCGGCGTGCTGGTGGGCGGCGCCTCCTTGAAAGTCGAGCTCTTTTCTGCTATAATCCACAGCGGAGTGAAACTTCTGGGCGCATAGGAGGCAACTTGCAGGGCGTCTTACTTTTCATCCATATCCTCGTATGCCTGCTGCTGGTTATCGTCGTCCTGCTGCAGAGCGGCAAGAGCGCCGATCTGGCCGGGGCCTTCGGCGGCTACGGCAGCCAGTCCACCTTCGGCCCGCGCGGAACGGCCACGCTGCTGTCGAAGATCACCACGACGCTGGCCATCCTCTTCATGGTGACGTCGCTGCTTCTTCAGGTTCTGGAGGCGCGCAAAAACCGCTCCGGATCGGTGCTGCCCAGCGAAAGGCCGGCGGCGACCGATACCCAGAGGCCGGCGCCCCCAGTCCCGCAGGAAGGCGCCGCTCAGTAACGGCCGCCAAACGGCGGATGGATCTCCCGAATTCGCTTTGCTCATAGACACGCCGAGGTGGTGGAATTGGTAGACACGCAAGCTTGAGGTGCTTGTGGGCATTTGCTTGTAGGGGTTCGAGTCCCCTCCTCGGCAGTTCAGGGAGAGGTGCTGGAGTGGCCGAACAGGGCTGCCTGCTAAGCAGTTATCCGGGGTAAACTCGGATCGTGGGTTCGAATCCCACCCTCTCCGTTTCCTTCATTTCACACAGTCCATAATCTGGGATTGTCCCCCTATCTTCCAATCGACCGACTCCCGGGTGGGATGAGAACCCACGCAGTACCTGGGTTCGCTCTCGCACGCACGAGCGGAAGCGGGTGCGCCGCCTGCGGCGGGCGGGCCCCAGCGGGCCGCCCGTGCATCCCACCCTCTCCGTTTCCCTTATCCTCTGTCAAAGCGATGGTCTGTGATTTTCCCCTTCTCATTGATCAAGACAACTCCCGAGGGTGGGAACTGTGACCGCAGGGAGCTCGTCCCTTCTGGGTCTAATCGATCTCTTGTGACGCATGGCAAGGGAGGCGTCATGAAAACCCGCCGCAAACCGAGATTAATGCTGTTACGATCGCTGCCCCTATCACGTCACTTTTCCTTTCTTCAACTCCGCTTCCGCTTGGTTGACTTGCCCCGGGTGTTGTGCTACCAATGGTTCATGGAGAAGATCGTCGGCCGGGCGCTGAGGAAGGAACGCGAAGCGCGCGGGGTTTCGCTCGCCGATATCGCCGCCGAGACGCGCATCGGCCCGCGCTTCCTGCAGGCCCTGGAGGAAGAGGATTTCTCGGTGTTTCCGGGCACGTTCTACATCCATTATTACATCAAGAACTACCTGCGCGCCTGCGGCGCCGATGAGACCGCCTTCTTCAACGCCCACCGCGACCGATTGGACGCCATCCTGCGCCCGGGGCTGGAGCCGCCCCCCGGCGAGTACATGCAGAAGATGACCTATGCCCGCTTCCGCAGGCGCCGCACCCTGCTGCGGGCCGTCCTGGCCCTGGCGGCCGCCGGCCTCGCCGCCTTGCTGCTGCTCGGCCGCATGGCTGCCTCCGCCCCGTCGGCCCCCGTGCCGTTCCCGCCCTTCTCCTCCCATCTGCTGCCGGTCCAGGAGGAGGCCTGCCCGGCGCCGCCGCCGCTGGAGGCGCGCCTCGAGTTCACGGCCCCCTGCTGGCTCTCGCTGTGGCGCGGCAGCGAACGCGTGGCCGAACGGACGTTTCGCGCCGGAGAGACCCTCGGCCTTTCGGGCTACCGCCTGACTTTCGTCGTCGCCGCGCCGACGGCGCTGCGCCTGTGGTTGAACGGTCGCGAGGTCACAGCCTACCGCCGCTCCGCCGAGGCCGTCAAGCTGGTGGCCGATCCCGCCAGCCTCGACCGCATGCTGCGGCGCCCCTGATGGTCTCCAAGAATCCCCTGGTGCTCAAGATCGCCGAGGGCGCGCCCAGCGAGGACCTGCTGAAATACCTGCTGGCCAAGGAGCTGGCCTTCACCGAAGAGGAGTACCTGGAAAGCCTGGTCCTGGTCCTGGGCGATCCCCGCCACCAGGAGCAGGCGAAGCAGCTGCTGGGGATGATCGCCCAGCCGGTGAAGGAGTTGTACGTGCAGAAGCGCGAGGCCGACCCGCGCGTGACCGAGTTCATCCTGCAGGAGGCTCTGGAGACTGGCTATTTCACGGTGCTGACCCTGATCATCCACAACCAGGCGATGCCGGCCGAGTTCATCCTGCGCATCGCCGCCCGCGCCCGGGCCGCCGTGCTGGAGACGCTGCTGGAGAACCAGATCCGCCTCATCGCCTATCCGGAGATCATGGAGCGCATGGAGGCCAACCCGGAATGCAACGCCTTCATCCGCGGCCGCATCCGCGAGCTGCGCGAATTCTACCTCCAGCCGCAGGCGGTCGAGGCCATCCCCGAAACCGAGGTCATGATCGAGCTGACCACGGCCATCGCCGAGGAGCACCAGGACGAGGCGCAGCTGGACGAGGTCCAGATCCAGCAGGAGGCCCTGACCACCCTGCAGCGCATCAACCGCATGAACATCTCCGAGCGCGTGCGCCTGGCGGTCACCGGCAACAAGACCGAGCGCCTGGTGCTGATCAAGGACCCCAACAAGATGGTGCAGGCCGCCGTCCTCGAGAGCCCGAAGATGGCGGTCGACGAAGTACTGATCCATGCCCGCAACCTGAGCCTGCCGGGCGAGATCATCGGCAAGATCGCCGTCAACCGCGAATGGACAAAGAACTATTCCGTGATCCTGGCCCTGGTGGAGAATCCCAAGACGCCGGTGAGCCGCGCCCTGGCCTTCGTCAAGCAGCTCCACGACCGCGACCTGAAGCTGCTGGCCCGCGACCGCAACATCAGCCCGGTGATCCGCACCCTGGCCATGAACCTGGAAAAGCAGAAGGAAAAGGTCAGATAGCCAGCAGCCGGCGCATCAGCTCCTTGACGTCGAAGATCGTCGGGGCGGCGGGGATCAGGTCGGGGCGGCTGCAGGCAAGGAAGGCGTTGTCCTGCAGGTGCATGCCGGAAAAATGGCTGATCCCGGTTTCGCCCTCCTTCTCCAGCCCTGCCTTGAGGTCGAATCCCGGTTCCGAAAGCAGCACCAGGTCGGGGGCGGCGGCCATCTGACCGCCGGAATAGAGCTCCTCGGCGAAAAAGACCCGCCGGATCGCGCGCTGGCCGTCGACTTCATAGGCGCTGAACAGGTCCCTGAGGTCGCGCCGCACCTTTTCGACATCGGCGGCGTCGACGGCGCCGCGCGGGTACCTGCCGCGGCGGTGGACGTAGAGGCGGGAGGGATCCAGGGCGAAAGCGACGGCGCGGGAGCCGATCGCCGCCAGTCCCCTGGCTCCCGGTTCGTCCAGGTGCAGGAGCCCGCGGCGCTTCAGCGCCTGGTTGAGGTAGATCTCGCGGCGGACCGGGCCGAAGCCGTGGTCGGAGAGGGCGAGGATCTCCGTGCCCGGGCAGGAGGCGGCACGCTGCAGGAAGTGGACGGCCGCCTCGTCGACGGCGTGGAAAAACGAGACGAAATCCTCGTGGTGCTCGTGATTCTCGTCGCCGTAGGCGTCATAGAGAAAGTGCTGCAGGCGGTCGGTGCCGGTGACGGTGAACATGAAAATGTCCCAGTCCTCGCGCTGCCACAAGCGGTCGGCGACCTGCCGGCGCACCTCGAGTGCGCAGTGCAGGTCGGCAAGGAACTCGGCCTTGCGCTCCCGACCCTTGGCGGCATCGACATCGACCTGGTAGCCGGCCTGGCGCAGCATGGGCAGGTAGCGGGGCGGGAAGACCGCCCGCTCCAGTTCCAGGGCCACGAAGCCCGAGATCAGCACCCCGGGGATGGGGCGGGCGGGATAGGTGGCCGGCAGGTTGATGATCACCGAGCGCTTGCCTTTGCGGCCCCATTCGCAGAAGAAGGGTTCCGCCCGCAGGTCGCGGAAGTCCGGGAAGCGCCAGCGGTAGGAGCCCGGCTCCAGGTCGACAAAGCCGAAAATGCCGTGCTCGCCTGGCTGGGTGCCGGTCATGAAGCTCGACCAGGAGACGGCCGAGATCTCCGGGATGGAGACGCTCAGCCGCGCCGCCCGGCCGGCGAAAAAACCGCGCATGCCGGGCAGCAGCGAGGGGCGCCCGGGAGCCCCCGCGAACATCTCCAGGGCGACGCCGTCCAGGCCGATGACCAGGAGGCGCCGCCGCCTGCGGCTGCCGCCCACCGCCGTCGGGCTATTCCACCAAGGGCCGGCCGTGGCGGATGATCGCCTCGGCGACCTCGCGGCGCATCATCGACTCGGGGGGCACCTGCTTGCTCACCAGCTTCTCGCGGATGATCTTGCCGGCGAAATCGATGTGGTCGCCCTGGGGATGGGGGCA
This sequence comes from uncultured Clostridia bacterium, assembly GCA_964628035.1. Lineage (GTDB taxonomy): Bacteria > Acidobacteriota > Aminicenantia > UBA2199 > UBA2199 > UBA2199. The sequence continues at coordinate 149,962 of CAZVPI010000002.1, forward strand.
GGTCTTGTCGTTGGCGATGGAGTTGCACTTCTTGCAGAAGAAGAAGCTCATGAAGAACATGGGGGTGATGCCCAGGTCGGGGAAGTAGTCGAAGATCTTCTGAGCGGCGAACGGATGGTAGTAGTTGCCGACGCCGGCGTGGTCGCGGCCGATGATGAAGTGCGAGCAGCCGAAATTCTTGCGCACGATGGCGTGGAAGACGGCCTCCTTGGGGCCGGCATAGCGCATCTCGAACTGCAGGATGGACATCGCCGTGCGCTCGCGGGCGTAATACTCGTCGATCAGCACCTTGTAGGAGTCGAGGATCACCTCGTCGGTGAAGTCGCCCGGCTTTTTCTTGCCGATCACCGGGTTGATGAACAGGCCGTCGACGATCGACTGCGCCGACTTCTGCACGTACTCGTGGCCCAGGTGGGGCACGTTGCGCGTCTGGAAGCCGACCACCGTGCTCCACTTCTTCTCCTTGAACAGGACGCGGGTCTCGCGCGGGGTCAGGTAATACGAGGGGAAGCGGGTGATGGGCTCGCTCAGGAAGTTGATGCTGCCGCCGACGAACAGCTCGCCGCCGGAGCGGATCTGCTGTACGCCGGGATGCTTCAGGTCGGTGGTGGCGAAGACGTTCTGGGCGTACTCCTCGAAATCCCAGGCGTAGACATCCTCGACCTGCATGGAGGCGATGGCGGCGTCGCCGCAGGTGAGGATGATGGTGTCGTTCTTGGCGAACTGGCGGGCCGTCTCGCGGCTGACCGGCAGCACGATGGGCAGGGTCCAGGCGTGGCCGTTGGCCAGCCGGCTGTTGTGGACCACCTCGCGGAAATCCTCCTGGTTCATGAATCCCTTCAGGGGCGAGAAGACGCCGGTGGCGATGTTCTGCACCTCGATGGCCTTTTCCTCGTCGATTTCCAGGTTGTAGAACTTGTCGCGGAAGGAGAGGATGGCCTCGCGCTCCTTCGCCGACAGGACGCGGTCGATCAGTTCGCCGCCGTGCGGTTTGACGATCATGGGGTCTCCTTAGCTGATATAGCCGAGCTTCTTGAGCTTTTCGCGCACGGCGTCCTCTTCGGTCGGGGAGATCTCGCCGGCGGGGCTGTTCTGGGCCACGTAGGTGCTGAGAATGTGCAGGATGAAGGTGGGCAGATCGGGGAAGGGCTGCCCGGCCGCCAGCATCCGGGCCAGGTCCTGGCGCAGGTACTCGGGCAGGGCGATTTCGCCGGCCGCCGGCTTCAGGTAGCCCAGCTCCTCCAGCTTGGCCAGGATCTTGGCCAGCGACTCCTCCTCGCTCTCGCGGTCGCTCTCGATCACCAGCTCAGGGCGCAGCGGCTCCTCGAACGGGTCGGAGACGCCGGTGAAGTTCTTGATCTCGCCGGCCAGGGCCTTCTTGTACATGCCCTTGACGTCGCGGCGGATGCACTCGTCCAGCGAGCACTTGACGTACACCTCGACGAAATCGCCGATCATGGAACGGATCTCCTCGCGGATGGCGCGGTAGGGGGAAACGAAGGCGGCGGTGACCACGGCGCCGTGCCGGGTCAGCAGCGAGCAGACGAAGCCGACGCGGCGGATATTCTCATCGCGGTCCTCCTTGGAAAAGCCCAGCCCCTTGCTGAGATACTTGCGGGTGACATCGCCGTCGAGGTCCTCGGCCAGGATGCCGCGCTTCTTGAGCTCGGCGCTCAGCTTGAGCGCCAGGGTGGTCTTCCCCGAGCAGGGGAGGCCGGTGAACCAAACCGTAACTCCTTTCATGGTGACTCCTTTTCTATCGGATTTTTTCATTGCCTCAACGCTGGATGACCAGGTACTTCTTGGGCAGGATGAGCCGGCTGGAGAACTTCACGTTGGTCAGCAGGATCATGGCACGCTCGCGGTCGGGGAGCTCCTCCTGGAAGATCCCCTCCCAGCCTTCGAAGTCGCCGTCGTCGACGGTGATGCGGTCGCCCGGCTGAAAGTGCTCCTCGCGCTTGCGCAGCACCACCAGGCCGTCGCACTCGCGCGACTGGATGTCCCGCACCTTGGCGTCGGCCAGCGTCCACAGGCATTCGCGGTTTCCCAGGACCGACCGCACGCCGCGCGTGTAGCGCACTTTCTGGTACGACTCGCTCAGGTCGAAGCGGGCGAACAGGTAGCCGCTGAACAGGGGGGCGATGAGCTCGACCTTGACCCGGTTGCGCTTGATCCTCTTCCGGTACAACGGCAGGTACACCTCGATCCCCAGCAGGCGCAAATGCTTTTCGGCATCGAACTCCTGCTTGGGCTTGCTGTGGATGATGAACCAATCGCAGCCGGAAGTCTCTTTCATTGGGGAATTTTAGAACAAAGCGCTCCCCTTGTCAATGGCCCGGCTGGCGGGTAAAACCCCGCCGCTTGTGCTATAATGGTCCCGACAAGGAAGCCGCCATGGAAACCGACAAGCCCATCGCATCGCCGCCCGCGCAGGGAGAAGTCATCCTCGAGGAGTACACCCGGCCCTTCTGGCAGAATTCCAAGTTCTGGCTGGGCGTGTTCTCCCTGCTGCTGCTGGCCGTTTTCGCCCTGGTGTACAAGAGCAGGATCATGGACAAGGCCATGTCCCCGGCCGACCTGCAGGCGGCGATGGAGCTTTTCGACATCTCCAGCCAGTGGCGGGTCACCGAGACCGTGCACGACGAGGATTTCCAGGGCGTCATCCTGGCCCCCGAGGTCTCCTTCCGCATCCGCAACGTTTCCCGACGGGAGCTGAGCTACGTGTTCCTGCTGGGCGTGTTCCGCTTCATGGACACGGGCAAGGTCATCGGCGAAGGCTACCGCATGGTCTTGCGCCGCCCCCTGCCGCCTGGAGCCGGCAGCGAGCGCATCACCCTCAACGCCGGCTTCGGCTACCGGGCCACCTCGGCCGCGGCCTTCGAGAGGAATCGCGAGAACTGGCACAACTCGTTCTGCGAGGTGTTCGCCAAATCGCACAACTCCGGCTTCGTTCCCCTCAAGACCTTCTACATCAGCCGGCGCATCGAGGGGCTCGACGTGGAAGTAGAGATTAGGTAGACATACAATAGAGTGATCGTGATAGTGTGCGTGTCAGCAACAGCCTAAACCGAGCTGCTGCTCCTCGTCACGATCGAACCTTGTTGCTGTTGCCGTCTGCCGCACACCGTCAGCCGCACACCGAGTACGGATTTCAATCCAAGCCCGGCTAACGCAAAAGCTCGGAGATCTTCTCAGCCAGGGCGTTTCCGCGCAGCTGCGCCGCCGCCACCCTGCCCCGGCGGTCGATGACGAAGGTGGAGGGGATGTAGCTGACCTCGTATTTATCCGCCAGGTCCCTCGCCGCCTGGCTGTCGATCACGTGGACCCAGTTCATCTCTTTTTCGCGAACGAAGCGCCGGGCCGCATCCAGGTCGCGGTCGAGGCTGACGCTGATGAGAACGAACTTGGCGCCGCCGAAGCGCTTCTGGATCTCGAGCAGGTGCGGGACCTCGACGCGGCAGGGCGGGCACCAGGTGGCCCAGAAATCGAGGAGCACGACGCTTCCCTTCAGCTTGGAAAGGGTGATTTCAGCGCCGGCGATGTCGGTCACGGTGAAGTCGGGGGGGGCGGTGCCTTCTCCCAGGGTCTGGGCCTGGGCCGGAAGAAGAAACAGGAGCAGGCTGCAGGTCACGATGATGTTTTTCATGCTTAAATCATACCATAAAAGTCATATATTGTGAAGCGCCGGGTCGGTATTGCATCCAGGGGCGGATTGGCTTATGATGATCTTGCGGCCGCGCCAGGCGCATGGCGGCGGGATTGCGAGGAGAAGCCATGTCATACTTGCTGGATGTGAAGGAAATCCTTGAGTTCGCGGTGCACATCGAGGAGCGGGGATACGAGTTCTATGTCGAAGCCATGAAGAAGTTCAGCGATCCGCTGGCCACCCGGCTCTTCCAGTACCTGGCCGACGAGGAATTCAAGCATGAGAAGGTCTTCAAGAAGCTGCTGGCCGGAGAGGGCGGCATGCGGCGCCAGGAGGCCGATCCCGAGTACCGGGACTACATGAAGGAATTCGTCAAGGCCCATCCCCTGGCCGAGCAACGCACCGCCCGCGGCAGGCTGTCGCGCATGTCGGAGGCGGAGCAGGTGCTTGAACTGGCCATGGAATTCGAGAAGGAATCGATCGTCTTCTTCACCCAGCTGAAGGAACTGGTCGCCCCGGGGCGCGCGCGGGCCGTCGAGAAGGTCATCCACGAGGAGATGGGCCATTTGCGCAAGGTCTTGCAGATGAAGCGCCGCCTGGCCCCTTCGCCGCATGGCGGCGCCGGCGCGAAGTAGCGGCTAGGCCGGGAGGTCATGCATGGAACTGATGGAGACCATTCGCGCCCGGCGCGCCTACCGCTCGCTGGCGCCGGTCGAGCTCGGCGAGGCGCTGGCCCGCGATCTGTCGCAAACGGCATCGCTGTCGGCGTCCTGCTTCAACAACCAGCCCTGGCGGTTCGTTTTTGCCTACGAGGCGGAGGCCCTGGATCGGGTGAAGGGAGCGTTGAGCAAGGGCAACCGCTGGGCCCATGCCGCCTCGCTGATCATCGCCGTGTGCAGCCGCCGCGACCTGGATTGCCCGAACCCGGAGCGGGAGCTGTTCGCCTTCGACACCGGCATGGCCACGGCCTTCCTGATCCTGCGCGCCACCGAACTGGGACTGGTCGCCCATCCCATCGGCGGCTATGACGATGACAAGGTTCGCGAGGCGCTGGCGATCCCGGCCGGCATGGCCGTCCTCACCCTGGTCATCGTCGGCAGCCACCGGCTGCCCCCCGGCGAACTGCTGAGCGAGGGTCAGAAGGAGGCCGAAATGAACAGGCCCGAGCGCCGGCCCCTGCAAGAGATCATGCGGCTGAACCGCTTCTAGAAGCGCGGGCCGGCCGGGCCGCTAACGCAGCGTGCGGATGGCCTCCCGGGCCAGGCGGTCGGCGAGCTCGTTCAATTCGACCTGGCTGTGGCCGGCCACCTTATGGAAGGCCAGGCGGGGAAATCCTTCCGCCAGCTCCAGGAGCCGCAGCCACAGGTCCTTGTTCTCGACCGGCTTTTTTGCCGCCGTCAGCCAGCCGTTGCGCCGCCAGCGCCGGTGCCAGCCCTGCTGCATGCAATTGGCCAGGTAGGCGCTGTCGGTGAACACCTCCACGGGGCGGGCACGGTCGCGCACGGCCTCCAGGGCCTTGATGCAGGCCAGCAGTTCCATGCGGTTGTTGCTGGTGTCGCGCTCGGCCCCGGATATCTCCTTCACCCGGCCGCGGCTCACCAGGACGGCCCCCCAGCCGCCGATGTTCTGCCGCCGCTGGTTGTTGCTGCAGGCTCCATCGCAATAAATGATGATGGGTTCGTTCATGGCGCTTCCAGGGCGGCCATTATACCCGCCTGCGGCGGCAAAGGCAATGGCCCGGCATAGACTCGCCCCGACCCGCGGGGCCTTGCCTGCCTCGCGGTCGGGGATCAAATAGCCTCCGGGATTTTCCCGCCGGCGAAACCTTCGCCCCGACCCGCGAGGCCTTTCCTGCCTCGCGGTCGGGGATCAAATAGCCTCCGGGATTTTCCCGCCGGCGGCAGTTTCATGTTTCGTCGAGCCTGGCGGCGGAGTGCGCCAGGGGTTTTGATTGACGGACCTCCGGGGTGACGCTCAGGAATTTCCTGATTCGGCGCCGGTCTTGATTTTTTGTTTCTGTGCTATAATCGGTCCAAGGGTATTGGCCTGAGAAGGGGGCGATGGGCAAGAAAATCGCGATCATCGACGACGACCATGTCATCCAGGAATCCCTGCAGGAGCTGCTGGTGGAAGCCGGCTATCTGGTGCTTCTGGCCGCCGACGGCGCCAGCGGCTACGATCTGATCGTGCGCGAGAAGCCCGACCTGGTGGTGGCCGACATCCTGCTGCCTCGCCTGCATGGCATCGCCCTCTGCGAAAAGATCCGCGCCAACGAGGAGTTCAAGGGCCTGGCCATCATCCTGATGACCGGCGTGTACAAGGACGTCAACCTGCGCATGTACGTGCACAAGGGCCTGGCCGACGACTTCATCGAGAAGCCCTTCCACGAAAAGGACCTGCTGGCCAAGATCGAACGCTTCGTCGGCCCGGGCGAGGAGCGGACCCTGGTCCAGCCGGCCGTGCCGGCCGGGTCGGATGCGCAGCCGCACAAGCCGCCGCGCTCGCTGGCCCGGGAACTGGACGACCTGGTCACCTGGGCGCACGGCAAGAAGAAATAGGCTTTCCAAGAACTATAGCTTGGCCTAAGGCGTACGGCCTAAGGCGTAGGGCAAGAAAAACGCATTTTCCTGAGCTCAATCTGGGCGTAGGGCTGACGGCGTACGGCAAGAGATAGATGAACACGTAGTGTCCATGTTGGTGTTCGCAACAGCCGCAAGACAAGCTTTCAAGGCGGTTGGGATTTGAGCGGGAGTCGTCGGCTGGAACGATCCGGAAAACAGGAATCGTCTTCCCCTACGCCTTACGCCCTGAACCTTACGCCAAGAGCCTAGTCGCCTTTCTTTTTTTGGATCTCATGGTCTCCGCCGTGGGCCATGTCGCGGCCGTGCTGCAGCACCCCGGCCAGCAGGCCGGCGCAGAATTCGGCGCCGCGCAGGGAACCGGGAACATTGACGACCAGGGTGCGGCCCTTCATGCCGCTGTAGCCCCTGGAGAACACGGCGTGGGGGGTTTCCTTCTGCGATTCGCGGCGCAGCCATTCGCTGATGCCGGGGACCTCGCGGTCGCAGAAGCGGGCGCAGGTTTCGGGGGTGATGTCGCGCGGGGAGAGGCCGGTGCCGCCGCAGGTCAGGATGCAATCGCGGTCGAGGCTGCGCGCCAGCGCCGCGGTGACGGCCTCGGGCTCGTCGGGGACCACGGCCAGGTCCACCTCGGCCCCGGGCAGCTTTGCCAGGAGGATCTCGCGGATGCGCGGCCCCGAGCGGTCGGGGTACTCGCCCCGCCAGGCCCTATCCGATACGGTAATCACCGCTATTTTCAGCATGGATCCTCCCTCCCCGCAGCACGCGGACGAAAACGCCCTGGCGCGGCATGATGCAGTCGCCGGCGGCGTCATGGATGGCGCAGCGGCTGTGGCACTCCTTGCCGATCTGGGTGACCTGCAGCAGGGCGTCGCCGATCTCGATCCAGGCGCCGACCCGGTCCCGGGTCCAGTCGAAGCCGCGCGTGACGATGTTCTCGCCGAAGGCGCCGTGCTGCCGTTGCAGGCCCTTGGCGCGCATGGAGTCGACCGCCTCCCCGGCCAGCAGCGAGACCTGGCGGTCCCAGGGGCCGGCATGGGCGTCGCCCTCGATGCCCTGGCCGGCGCGGAGGACGACCCCGGCCACCGCCTGCTTCTGCACTCCCTTTTGCGCGGAAAGGCAGACCGCTTCAATCGTGAATTTCATGCTTGCTCTTCTCCAGCAGGGCGATGGCGCCGATGATCATCTTCTTGTCCACCGCCTTGCACATGTCGTACAGGGTCAGGGCGGCGACGCTGACCGCGGTCAGCGCCTCCATCTCCACGCCGGTCCTGCCCTCGCAGACGGCGCGGCAGGTGATCTCGATGCCGTCGGCGACCAGGCGGAACTGCACGTCCAGCTGGTGCAGGGCCAGGGGATGGCAGAGCGGGATCAGCTCGGCGGTGCGCTTGCCGGCCTGGATGGCGGCGACGCGGGCCACCGCCAGGGCGTCGCCCTTCTGCAGCCGGTTCCGGCGCAGAAGCTTCAGGGTGGCGGGCGCCAGGAAGATCTTGCCGGCGGCGACCGCCTCGCGGTGCAGCGGGGGCTTGGCGCTGATGTCGACCATGTGCGCCTTTCCCGATTCGTCGACGTGGCTCAGCTTCATTTATCCTCCTATCTGCCAGTTGCCGCGGCCAACGCAGGCCGTGCCGCGGGCGGGCTTGGCCTGGACGGCCTGGTGCAGGCTGGAGTGGATGTCGTCGAAGTCGACCGCGATCTCGCGGTCGGAGAACAGGCAGGGCTTCAGCTTGCCGTCGGCGGTCAGGCGCAGGCGGTTGCAGGCGTGGCAGGCTGGGGGGCGCTCGGCCTCCAGCTCGCCGTGGGCCGTGGCGTGGTCGTGCAGGCTGTAATGGTGGATGCGCTGCAGCGTCAGGCCGTGGCGGCGGCAGAACTCCTGCATGGCCCCCACCTCGTCGTCGTTGAAGCCCGGGATCAGCACCATGTTGAGCTTGGTGCCGGTGAAGCCGGCGGCGCGGGCGGCGGCAATGCCGGCGAAGACCCGCTGCAGATCGCCGCAGCGGGTGATGGAGCGGAACTTGCCCGCGTCCAGCGTGTCCAGGGAAATGTTCAGGCGGTCGAGGCCGGCGTCCCTGAGCTCGGACGCCAGGGGCGCCAGCAGCGTGCCGTTCGTGGTCAGGCATACCTCGCGGACCCCGGGCAGCGACTTCAGGGAGCGGACCAGGTAGGAAATATCGCGCCGCACCAGGGGCTCGCCGCCGGTTAGGCGCAGTTTGTCGATGCCCATTTCGGCCGCCGCCCGGGCCACGCGGACGATCTTTTCATAGGAGAGGATGTCCTCGTGCCGCTTCAGGCGGATGCCGTCCTCGGGCATGCAATAGGTGCAGCGCAGGTTGCAGCGGTCGGTCACCGAGATGCGCAGGTAGTGGATGCGCCGGTTATAGGAATCGTACATCGACCTGGCTCCCGGGGGCGATCTCGCTTGCACCGGCCGGCACGCGCAGCAGGGCGTTGGCGCGGCTCAGGGCGTGCACGTGCGCGGAGCCGTGGTATTCGATGAGCTCGGCGCGGCCGTCGCGGCAGGAAACGGGCAGGAAGAGGGTGCGCTCGGCGCGAGTCCGGCGGAACCCGGAGGCGAGGCGGGCGGGCATGACCAGCGGTTGGTAGGCATGTCCCAGCCAGCGCGACAGCAGGGGACGGATGAACACTTCGAAGATGACGAAGGTGGAAACCGGATTTCCCGGCAGGCCGAAGAGCGGCCGTCCGTTGCGGCTGGCGAAGACGGTGGGCATGCCCGGCTGCACGGCGATCCTGCGGAAATGCAGGGTGCAGCCGGCCTGTTCCATCGCCGCGGGGACGAAGTCGAAATCGCCCGCCGAGACGCCGCCGGAAAGGATCAGGGCGTCGCAGGATTCCAACGCGGCGTCGATGGCGCGGGCGGTCTCCGGCAAGCGGTCGGCCACGCCGGCAAGGCTCACCGGCGCCGCGCCGCATTGGCGAAGCTGGGCGGCCAGGGAGAAGGAATTGCTCTCGAAGATCCGCCCCGGCGCCAGCGGCGCGCCGGGGGGGACCAGTTCCGACCCGGTGGGAATGATCCCCACTTTCGGCGGCCTGGCCAGCGGCACGGAGTCGAAGCCCAGGGACGCCAGCACGGCGATGGCCGCCGGCCCCAGGCGCAGCCCGCGCTCCAGGACGCGCTGCCCGGCGCGCAGGTCCTCGCCGCGGCGGCGCACGTTGGCGTTGGCGTCCACGGCCACGATGCGCATGCGGCCGTTCTCCTCGACCGTGCATTCGCGCTTCACCACGCGGTCGGCACCGGCGGGGAGCATGGCTCCGGTCATGATCCGGGCGCAGAGCCCAGGGGAGATCGAACGCTGGGGCGGCGAGCCGGCGGCGATCGTCTCCACCACCGCATAATCGGGGGAAGGATCGGCGGCGATGCAGGCATAGCCGTCCATGGCCGACTTGTCGAACTCGGGCACGTCCAGTGGCGAGAGCACGTCCTGGGCCAGGAACCGTTCCTGGGCCTGCCCCAGGGGAACCGTTTCCGGCTCCACGTCGACCGGGAAGGAGGCCAGAACCGCTTCCGCCTCCTCGACTGTAAGCAGGCGATCAGCGCTCATGGGACGCCGGCGGCTGCCTTTTGCTCAGAAATAGCGCATGGAACATCGCTTCTCCTTTCCTCACCGGGAGGTCGCCATCCCTGTACATGGGTGGCATCCCCGAGGGGCCGTTCCTTTCATTCATGAACGGTTTCCCGCGGGAAGCAGCCGTTTCCGGCTGGGCCCTTGCGGTCGAAGAGCATGGCCTTGCGGCTTTAGCTTGTTCGACTCGGAGAGATAGGAATAGTAGCAGAACCTTCGCCGCCGGTCAACTTTTCTCCGCCTGGTGTTGAAAGGGACGATAGCCGCGGGCCTGCGAAAAACTTTTCCACAAAAAATGAGGATATCCGCAGCGGATGTGGCAAGAAAAAATTAATTATTTATTTGATGTCCGATTTATGTCCTATTATCGGCAACTGACGAAAAAATTACCTTTTTCCAGTCTTGACAAAGCCCGATCCATGCTCTATATGTTCTCCCTTGTTTCGGGAGAAACGCCTCTTCTTTTCCAGGCGCCAGGGTCTGGAGAGGCTTGGCGGTCCGACGGGGCATAGGTAGGCTTCCAAGAAGGCATGAGCGCGAAAACGATTCATTCGCTGGTGCAGAGCTGGGACACGGTCCGCTACGAGCTGTTGAACACCCGCATTTCGGACCTGAACCTGGGCATCGCCGGCTCTCCGCTCGAACCCTACGTTCGCCGCCTGTACCGGGAGCTGGAGGCCAAGGGGATGCGCTTCAAGCCCGACGTCTACCTGACCGACGGCTGGGGCTGCCCAGACCGCATCCCCGTCATTGGCGTCCCCTTCTACCTGGCCGACGAGCGCCTGCTGCGCATCGAGGAGGAACAGACGGGCGAGATCGAGGACCCGCGGCGCATCCTGACCCTGCTGCGGCATGAAGCCGGCCACGCCGTCAATTACGCGTACCGGCTCTGGCGCCGGCCGAGCTGGGAGGAGGTGTTCGGACGCTTCCGCCGTCCGTATCGCGATGTCTTCCGGCCCGACCCCCTGAGCCGCGAGTATGTCAAGCACATCGCCGTCTCACCCCATGGCCGCACCTACGCCCAGAAGCATCCCGACGAGGATTTCGCCGAAACGTTCGCCGTGTGGCTGACGCCGCGTTCGGGTTGGCGCTCGCGCTACCGCAACTGGCCGGCCATGCGCAAGCTGCTTTACGTCAACGGGCTCATGAGGGAGATCCGCCGCCGCCCGGCGGAGAACACGTGCCGGCGACTGTTGCGCCCGGTGCAGAGCATGACCCTGCTGCTGGCCGACCATTACGGCAAGAAGGCCGAGCGCTACCGCCGCGCCGCCCGCGGCTATGTCGACGACCGGCTGCGCGAAGTCTTCCCCGCCGTGCGCGGCGCCCAGCTGCGGCCAGCGGCGGGGCTGTTCCGCAAGCTGCGCGCGCGGCTGCTCGAGCGGGTGGTGATGTGGTCGGAGCTCAGCGAGCGGGAGGCGGCGGCGATCCTGCGCAAGCTGGAGATGCGCTCCGAGGCTATGAAGCTCACCTACCGGCCGCGCCAGGAGGGGGAGCGGGTCATGGACGTCGTTTCCCTGGCGGTGGCCCTGGCGCTGGATTACGCTTACACCGGCCGCCTGACCGGCTGACGCCGCCGCGGCCGGCGGGCGGCGCGGGGCGCCGCCTGCGCCGAAAAGATGGGGAGGAACACGTCGTAGGGGGGGCCCTCGAAAGCCGCCTTGATGACGGTCTGCAGCAGCTCGGGGTAGGAAATGCCGGCGTGTTGCGCTGACCGGGCCAGGCCGATGCCGTCGTCGAGGCAGGGATTGCAGTTGACTTCCAGCACCCGCGGCTGCCCCTCCTCGTCAAGGCGGATGTCGACCCGGCCGTAGCCCCAGCCGCCGATGGTGCGGAAGGCCTTCATCGCCGTCTCGGCGATGCGCGCCGCCAGCCGGGGCTCCACGTCTGCGGGGCAGATCACCTTGGTCTTCTTGTACTCGACCGACGTTTCCACCCACTTGGCGGCGTAGGACATGATGGGCGGGATCCCTTCCGGCAGGCGCGAATAGTCCACCTCGGCCAGGGGCATGACCTGCAGGCGCCGGCCGCCCAGGATGCCGACGTTGAACTCGCGTCCGGGCAGGAATCCCTGCACCAGCGCCGGCTGCTTGAAGGCGCGCAGGACCTGGCGCGTCTTTTCCTGGAGCGCCTTCTTGCTGTGCACCACCGAATCCCGCTCCATGCCGATGCCGGCGTGCTCCTGGGCGGCGTGCACGATGAGAGGGAAATGCAGCTTGTGGTTGTCGATGTCGGAGACGCGCTCCAGCAGCGTCGTCTCGGGGGGGATGGGGATGCCGGCCCCCTTCATCAGGCTGAGGGCCATGTACTTGTCGCGGCTCAATCCCAGGGCCAGGGCCGGCGAGCCGGTGATGGGGTAGCCCAGCAGGCGGATGAAGGCGGCGAAGCGCATCTCGTAGAGCGCGCCATGGACGACGTCGTCGTACTGGTTGAACACGACGTGGGGGCGGATGCGGTCCAGTTTGCGCTGCAGCTTGGACAGGTCTCCGGCCAGGTGCAGGACGTTCACATCGTGGCCCAGGCTGCGCAGGGCCCGCGCCATGCGGCGGATCATCAGCCGCAGCTCGTGGGTGGAACTGCTGTCGCCCGCGACCGCCTCGAGCTGGGCTTCCTCGTAGGAGTTGTAGATCAGGGCCACGCGCAGCCGCTTCTGCCGCCGTTTCTTCTTTTCCATATGGGCCCATCTTATAAAAAAACGGCCGCCCGCGCAACTCCCCTATGTTGCCAGGAGGGGGCGCGGCAAGGAAGGCCTTGGGGGAAGCGCGTGGGACCTGAAGGCGGCAGGGCTCCCACCCGGGGAGGCCAGGGTGCGGCCGGGTCGAGACAACGCGGGCGCCGAACCCCGGTTATTCGTAGCGCAACGCTTCGATGGGATTCAGGGCGGCCGCCTTGCGCGCCGGGTAATAGCCGAAAAAGACGCCCACGGCGCCGGCGAAGCCGAAGGAGAGCAGGACGTTGGCCGGGACGATCACCATGCTCCAGTCGGTGGTCAGGCTGAGGATCCAGGTGGCCAGGAACCCCAGCAGCACTCCGATCAGGCCGCCGGAGAGGCTGAGGACCACGGCCTCGATCAGGAACTGCACCAGGATGTCGCGGCTGCGGGCGCCGATGGCCATGCGGATGCCGATCTCGTGCGTGCGCTCGGTGACCGACACCAGCATGATGTTCATGATGCCGATGCCTCCCACCAGCAGCGAGATGCCGGCAATGGAGGCCAGGAGCATGGTCAGCACGTTGGAGGTCTCCTGGGCGGTGGCGGCGATGTCGGTCTGGTTGCGCACGGTGAAGTCGTCGTCGGCGCCCTCGGGGAGCTTGTGTGCTTCGCGCAGGATGGCGGTGAGCTCGGACTGGGCCTGCTCCATCTGCTCCAGGGAGGCGGCGCGAACGAGGATCTGGTGGATATGCCCCTGGCCGCCGATGCCGCTCAGGCGGTACAGGACGGTCGAGTAGGGCGCGATCAGCAGGTCGTCCTGGTCCTGGCCGAAGGCGCCCTGGCCCTTCTCCTGCAGGACGCCGATGACCTTGAAGGGCACGTTGCGCACGCGCAGCTGCTGGCCGACCGGATCCTCGCTGGCGAACAGGTTCTTGACGATGGTCTGGCCGATGACGCAGACCTTGTTCTGGGCGCGGACGTCGGCGTTGCTGAAGAACTCCCCGGCGCTCAGCGGCCAGTCCCGGATCTCCAGGTACTGCTCCGACACGCCCCAGACGCTGGTGCTCCAGTTGCCGCTGCCGCCGATGATCTGCGCCCCCGAGCGCACCATAGGCGAGACGGCCACGGCCAGCGCGGCGTTGCGCTGGATGCGCTCCACGTCTTCCAGGGTCAGCTGCACCCCCGATTCGGGCCCGAAGCGCACGCCGCGCGACTGCATCGAACCGGGGAAGATGGTGATCAGGTTGGTGCCCATGCTGGAGATCTGGTCCTGGATGCGCTTTTCGGCCCCCTTGCCGATGGCCACCATGGCGATGACGGCGGCCACGCCGATGATGATGCCCAGCATGGTCAGCAGGGTGCGCATCTTGTTCTTGACGATCGACTTGAAGGCCACCTTGATCAGGTTCTTCCATTTCATGGGCGTTCTCCAAGGCCGCTGGCTTGCCGTTGGCCCGATCCCAGGTCGGCGGCGGCGTCGCGACGGGCATCCAGCGCCTGGTCGCGGATGACGCGGCCGTCGCGGAATTCGATGATGCGCTTGCAGTAGCCGGCGATGTCGTGCTCGTGGGTCACCAGGATGAGGGTGATGCCCTGGCGGTTCAGCTCCTGGAATGTGGCCATGATCTCGATGCTGGTGCGCGTGTCGAGGTTGCCGGTGGGCTCGTCGGCCAGGACGATGGCCGGCCGGTTGACCAGGGCGCGGGCGATGGCCACCCGCTGCTGCTGGCCGCCGGAGAGTTGGTTGGGGAAGTGGTGCATGCGTTCGGCCAGGCCGACGCGCTCCAGCGCCCGGCGCGTCGCCGCCGCCGGGTCGCCTTCCTCCGGGCGCCGCGAGTACAGCAGCGGCAGCTCGACGTTGTCGAACGCGGTGGTGCGCGACAGCAGGTTGAACCCCTGGAACACGAAGCCGATCTTGCGGTTGCGGATGTCGGCCAGCTGGTCGCGGTCCAGGCCGTTGACATGGATGCCGTCGAGATAATAATGGCCGCCGCTGGGCTGGTCCAGGCAGCCGAGGATGTTCAGCAGGGTCGACTTCCCCGAGCCCGAGGCGCCCATGACGGCCACCATCTCGCCGCGCTCGATGCGCAGGTCGACCCCCTTCAGCGCCTCGACCTGCACCTCGCCGCTGTCATAGATCTTGCCGATGCCCTCGGTGCGGATGACGGTGCTGTCGTGGTTCATGGTGCGGGCTCCGGGGGGATCACAGGATCCTCATGCGCGGCATCCTGGCGGAGTCCTGCTCCTCCTTGGTCAGGTTGACGCTCTTGATAACCTGCATCCCTTCGCGGAGCTGGTCGGAGGTGATCGCGGTCCGCTGACCGTCGCTGATGCCCGTGCGCACGCGGACCGCCTTCAGTCCGCCCGCCTCGTCCAGGTACCAGATCAGGGCCGCGTCCTTGGGCCGGCCGTTGCCGCCGGCCTGGGGGAAGCCGCCCCCGGGAGCGCGGAATGACGCGCTGCGGCCGCCGGCCCCCGGCGACGCGCCGTCCTGGTCCTGCCGCCGCGCCGCGAACTGCCGGCGCAGGAACTCCAGCATGTCCTCCGTGGGCTTGAGGCGCAGGGCGGCATTGGCCACGAGCAGCACATCCTTGGCCTGGCCGACGATGAAGTCGACGGTGGCGGTCATGCCCGGCATCAGCTGCCCCTCGTCGTTGTCCACGCGGACGACCACCGTGTAGTTGACGACATTGTTGATGGTCGTCGGCTCCAGGCGCACCTGGCTGACCCTGCCTCCGAAGGTGCGGCTGGGGAAGGCCTGAACGGTGAAGCGCACCTCCTGCCCGGGCTTGATCTGGCCGATGTCTCCCTCGTCAACCTGGGCCAGGATCTGCATCTTCTTCAGGTCGTTGGCGATCTTGAACAGGGTGGGGGAGGAGAAGCTGGCCGCCACCGTCTGGCCGACTTCGACGGCGCGCGAGGTGATGATGCCGTCGATGGGGGCATAGATGGATGCGTAGCCCAGGTTGATACGCGCCCGCTCCAGGCTCGATCGGGCCGACTTCAAGGTGGCGACGGCGAGCTCATAGTTGACCTGGGCCTGCTCCAGGTCATTCTTGGTTTTGATGTTCTCCCTGAACAGGTACTGGATGCGGTCCAGGTCCTGCTGGGCCTGCTTCAGCTGGGCTTGGGCCTTGGCATGGGAGGACTCGGCCTCGGAAACGGCCATTTGCAGGGCCGAGGTGTCCAGCATGGCGATCAGGTCGCCCTGGCGGACCTTGTCGTTGAAGTCGGCGTAGATCTTGGCGATGCGACCCGAAACCTGGGTGCCGACCTCGACGGTGGTCACCGCGTCCAACGTGCCGGTGGAGGAGACGACCGACTCCAGGTCGCCGCGCTCGATGGGAGTCAGGTTGTAGCGACCCGCCTTCTGGCCGTCCCGCTTCAGGAACAGCCAGGCCAGCGCCGCCAGCAGCAGCAGCGCCGCGATCAGCAGAATGGTTTTCTTCCCGCCATGTTTCATGCTCACGATGTCCTCCTGTCGGCTCGGGGCCCTTGTCCCGGTTGGAATTTCTTTATGTACGAACCTGGGCCGGCGATTGTTTTTCAGTTTTTCTCAACAATCGCAACGGCGGTTTCTTGCAGGGGAGTTGCTTTTTCCCCTGCCGCCGGGTACCATGCCCACGAGGAGGCGCCATGAAGTGGATGGATGCGTGCGCCCGGGCGGTTCGCTCGTGGGGAGGCGGGCCGGACGGACCGGTGAAGCGGGTCGAGGCCGTCGACCTGTTCCGTTTCGTGGTTCTTTTCTTCATGATCCAGGGGCACCTCTTCCGCGCCTACCTGCTGCCCGTCGTCCGCCGCCAGCCCTGGTTCCAGACGCACGAGCTGCTGCACGGTTTCGTCGCCCCGGGCTTCCTGTTCGCCGCCGGCTTCGCCGCCTTCCTCTCCTTCCACAACAAGCGCGAGCATTATCTGCGACTCGACGGCGCCTTCCTGCGACGCCTGCGCCGCATCCTCTTCGTCATCGCCCTCGGCTACTGGATCCACCTGCCCTTCTTGTCCCTGCGCAAGACCCTGGCCGCCGTCGCCGCCGGCCGCCCGGGCCGTTTCCTGGAGTCCGACATCCTGCAGTGCATCGGCCTGGGGCTGCTGCTGTTCACGTTGCTGGCGGCGCTGCTGAAGAGCGAGCCGGCGGTGCTCCTGGCCGCCGCCCTGGCCGGAGCCCTGTTTTTCCTCCTGCCCGAGACGGTCAAGGACGTGCGCCTGCACCCGGCCCTCGATCCCTACCTGGACTACCGCCTCTCGCTGTTCCCGCTGTTCCCCTGGCTGGGCTACCTCTGCGGCGGCGTCGTGGCCGCCGGGCTGTACGCGCGGATGAGGCACGAGCGTTTCTTCCAAGTCCTGCTGGCCGCCGGCCTGCTGTTCTTCCCCTGGATGTTACTCTGGTCGCACGCCGAGATCAGCCGCCCCGAGCTCAGCCTGCGCGGCAACCTCAACAAGGCCGGCGGCATCCTGCTGCTGCTGTGCCTTTGCGAGTGGCTGCTGCGCCGCGGCGGCCGCTTCCTGGACCTGCTCAGGAAGGCGGGCAACGAGTCGCTTTTCGTCTACGTCCTGCACCTGTTCGTCATCTTCGGCTCGGTCTTCGGCCGGGGCCTGAAGCGGCAGTTCCAGGACGCCCTCGACGTCCCCGAAGCGCTGGGGCTCTTCCTGGCCGTGCAGCTGGCGGTGTTCGCCCTGGCCCTGCTCTACGGGCATGTCAAGCAGCGGCATCCCCGCGTGTGGCGCTGGGGGTTCATGCTCTTTTGGGCCGCGTTCCTGCTGGTGTTCGCCCTGCGCCCCCATTGAGCCCTGCCCGTACGCTTTTCTTTCCCCGGCCGTGATGATATAATGGAGGCTCCCTTGGAGGTGTGATGCAGAAGGCCCGGCCCGGGTTCCCCGCACAGAGCGCCGACGGAGCGGCATCCGGCGCGCGGATCGTAACCTCCGGGCTGCACGGGCGCGGCCGGCATTGAAGCCGGGGCCTGCGGCGGCAACCGTATGAAGCGCAAAGAGATCGTCCTGATCAAGGAAACCAAGCAGAACGAGTTCGTGCCCAAGATCATGGACCACATCGCCCCTTTCCTGTCGCTGCGCGCCGGCGACCGCGTGGCCATCAAGATCAACCTGTCGGGGGCCAAGGAGATCTACGCCAACACCCACTACGAGACCGTGGAGTCGCTCATCCACACCCTGCGCGAGCGCTTCGACGCCGGCCCCATCTCGGTCGTCGAGGGCTCCGACGGCGCCTTCTTCTCGGCCAAGACCACCTGGGACATCTTTTACAAGTTCAAATACAAGGAAGTCGAGATGCTGGGGGCACGGCTCTGCAACCTGGACGAGCTGCCCCACGACGAGACCCTGGAGATCGAGACCGTCAGCGGGCCGCAGTCGGTGCAGTTCTGCCGTTATCCCGCCGACTACCTGATCTCGGTGGTGCCGCCCAAGACCCACAACATCTTTCCCGTCTCGCTATCCGTCCCCAACCTGGTCGGCTTCGTCAAGCCCGAGCAGCGGGTGCTGATGTTCGGCGCCTCGGCCCAGGAGATGAAGCGCATCAACTTCTCCCAGAGCGAGAGATACTTCCAGCTGGTGCGCTGCGCCAACCGCAATTTCGTCGCCCTGCTGAAGCAGATCCGGCCCTCGCTGGTGCTCATCGACGGCCTCTACGGCATGGAGGGCAAGGGCCCGATCAAGGGCAGCCCGGTGTTCCACGGCTTCGCCGTCGCCTCGGAGGACGCCGTGGCCGCCGACGCGCTGGCCACCCATGTGATGGGTTTCAGCCCCGACGACGTTCCCTACCTCGAGTTGGCCTACCAGGCCGGGCTGGGCAACAACCGCTGGCAGAACGTCATCGGCATCGACCCGCAGACGGTGAAGTTCCCCTATCGGCCCCACCCCCTCTTCCAGCGCCAGCGCAAGTATCGCGAGCGGCTGCGCGCCGCCGGCACAGGCGAGGCGGAGACGGCCCCACCACCGGAAGCCCATGAAGGAAGCCCTGAGACGAAAGCTTAGGGCGCTGCGGCGCGGCGAGCTCTCCGAGGGAGATCTTCTGGCCTTTCTGGGCAATCTGCCCTTCAGCGCCGAGGGCCGCATCAAACTCGACTTCCATCGCCGCCTGCGCCGCGGCGTCCCGGAGGTCGTGTTCGGCGCCGGCAAGAGCCTGGCCCAGCTGCGGCGCATCGTGGCCAAGTTCGCCGAGGTGGGGGAGGACCTGCTCGTCACCCGCCTCGAGCCGGAGCGCTTCCAGGCGCTGCGCCCGGAATTCCCCTTCCTGCGCTATCATCCCGCCGCCGGCATCGCCGCCTCAGGCCCCTGGCCCAAGCCCAGCCGCCGCGGCCGGGTCCTGGTCCTCTCGGCGGGCGCCTCGGACGAGAGGGTCGCCGAGGAGGCCTACGTGTCCTCCCGCCACCTGGGGAATCCCACCGACCGGGAATACGATGTCGGCATCGCCTGCCTGGCCCGGGTCCTGAGCCTTCGTCCGCGCCTCGACCGGGCCGCGGTGATCATCGCCGTGGCGGGCATGGAGGGGGCGCTGCCCTCGGTCGTGGCCGGGCTCACCGCCACCCCCGTCATCGCCGTTCCCACCTCGGTGGGCTACGGCGCCCATTTCGGCGGCCTGTCGGCCCTGCTGGCGATGCTCAACTCCTGCGCCGGCGGCATTTCGGTGGTCAACATCGACAACGGCTTCGGAGCCGCCTACCAGGCCACCCTGATCAACCGCAAGATCTGCGGATCGCGACGATAAGCCGGGAGATGCCGGCGGCGTGGGTGCCGGGCCAGTAGATCTTCCGGCACAGGCGGCAGCGTTGGAACGATACCTGGGTGGCGAACACGTAGGGCGGCACCCGCCCAGCGACCTCCTCCCTGCCGACGGTGTCCAGCCTGCCGTTGCAGAGGGAGCAGCGGGACGGCAGGGGAAAGCGGGCGAGGGCGAACGCCGCGGCGATCTCCTGCAGCTGCCGGCGCGGCCCGACGGCCGAGACGCAATGGCTGGTTCCCGGTGGCATCGACGCGTGCAGCGCCCCGTCCTTGGTCAACAGGACGCGGTGTTCTCCCAGGCACAATTCCCTCAGATCTTCATCCTCGGCCTTGTTGTCGTAGTAGGTGTCGAAGCCCAGCAGGCGCAGCCAGCGGGCGGTCCGCCCCAGCATCACGTCGCAGGCGAAGCGCGGCGGAAGGATCATGAAGATACGGCCCTTGGCGCACGGCGCACGGCTGACGGCGGACGGTCAGAGAAGGTCAATCTCTCGGTGGTAGTGTTGGTGTTAGCAAAGGCCATGGGAGCGCTTCTGCCAATGATTCCCGGATCGGGGCCTTCGATCGGAGGGGGAAGGGCCTGCCTATTGCCGCTTCTCGTCACTTGACACTCCCCCTCGAAAGGGGCCTTCAGGGGCGTCACTACCGATCGCCTTCCTTGCCATTGCCGTACGCCGCAAGCCCTACGCCGTAAGCCAAGTTCGTTTTTTTAATATTCCTTGTCGCTGCTGGCGCGGACGGCGCGGTTGTGGGCCCAGCTGCGCACCTTCTTGATCTGCTCCTCCATGGTCGTGGCCAGGGGCACCGAGGAGCCGAAAATGACGAACAGGTCGTCCTCCTTGAGCTTGCGGTTTTCGGCGAAGGCCTCGTACATGCCGGAGATGATCACCTGCTCGATCTCCGATCCCGACCAGTTCTTGGTGATCTGGGCCAGTTGCGGGATGTTGAAGTCGCCCAGGTCGTTGCCGCGCTTGCTTAGGTGGATCTTGAAGATCTCCTCGCGCTCGCGGCGGGTGGGCAGGTCGATGAAAAAAATCTGGTCGAAGCGGCCGCGACGCAGGAGCTCGGCGGGCAGCAGGTCGATGCGGTTGGCGGTGGCGGCGATGAAGATCTCCGACGTGTGTTCCTGCATCCAGGTCAGGAAGTAGCCGAGGATGCGTGAGGAGGAGCTGTCCGTGGTCTTGTCGCTGATGCCGCTCTCGATCTCGTCGATCCAGAGGATGGCCGGGGCCACCGAGTCCATGGTCTTCAGCGAGCGGGCGAAGACGTCCTCGGGGGGGCCGGCGATGCCCGAATAGACCAGGTTCATGTCCATGCGGAACAGGGGCAGGTTCCACAGCGTGGCGATGATCTTGGAGGCCAGGCTCTTGCCGCAGCCGGTCACGCCCATGGTCAGGATGCCCTTGGGCCTGTCGAGGCCGAACTCGCGCGCCTCCTTGGAGAAGGCCTTCTTTCTCTTCAGCAGCCAGTCCTTCAGGCGGTCCAGCCCGCCCATGTCGTCCAGGGTGAGAACGGGGTTGAAATACTCGAGCACGTTCTCCTTCAGGATCAGCTGCTTCTTCTCGTAATGGATCTTGTCGATCAGGCCGATGTGGATGCTGGCCTGCCCCTGGAAGGCCTTCATGTAGGCCTTGGTGGCCTCGTCGAGGGTCAGCCCCTGGACGGCGGTCACAAAACTCCTCTTCTCCTCGTCGCTGAGCTGCAGGCGCGACCCGGCCTTGGCCAGCGACTCCAGGAAGCGGGCGAACAGCGCCGCCAGCTCCTCGTAGTCGGGGAGCTCGAAGTGGACGACGTCGACCTCTTTCTTCAGGCTCGCCGGCAGCGAGTCGTCCGGGGACAGCAGGAAGAGAAACCTGCGGCTGCTCTTGAACTGCAGATAGCACTCGCGCACCTGGCGCACCAGGTCCGGGGAGTCGCGCAGGCGCGGGGTCAGGTCCTTGAAGACGAAGAACGCCGGCTCGCGCAAGCCCAGCGCCGCGTCCAGGGCGCGGCCCGGGGCGAGGCTGTCGACCAACGGCGCGTCACCCTGGCTGAGCCCGTTGCGGCTGTCCCAGGAGTAATAATTCTGGTTCTTGAGCGTCTGCTGGCAGAGCTTCCTGAGGAAACCCTCCACGCGCTTCTCCTCGAAGGAGACGATCTGCACGATGGGCTGGCCGGCGAGCAGGGAATCCTTTATGCGGTTGACGGAGGGGTTCATTCGGTGACCTCCAGGCGGGCCAGGTCGGCGACCTCGCCGTACTTGAACGTGATGGGGCTGACGTTCCGGCGCCGGGCGATGAAGTTGGAGTAGTAGTAAAGCGGCACGTACAGGGCCTCGCGCTCCAGTTCTTCTCCGATCTCGGCCAGGAGCCGCGTCTCGGCCAGGGTGCCCAGGCTGGGCAGGGACTCGATCCTGGACTGCAGCCCGGGCAGGACGAAGCGGCGGCAATTGTAATACCCGTTCGGCTCCACCAGGTGCGAAAGGAAATGGAAGGCGGCGGGGTAGTCGGGAATGCCGCCCATGATGACGGCTCCGCCGGTCTCGTAGATGCCGCGCGTGAAGTATTGGTACTGGTCGTCCATGACGGTGACGCGGACGTCGAAGCCGAAACGCGCCAGCCGGCGGCGGATGAATTCCCCCACCTGGCCGCGACTGTCCTTGGCCACGGTGAGCAGGGAGAAGGGGATGGGGCCCGGAGGCAGCTCGGCGCGGAGCGCGGCGGCCCGTGAGGTGTCGAGGCGATAGTAGGGATTATGTCCCAAAAGCCCGAACGGCATCATGGAGTGGGCGGGCAGGGCCCTGTTCTGGAAGACCACGCGCACCAGCTCTTCCCGGTCGATGGCGGCGGAGATGAGCTGCCGCACCCGGCGCTGCCGCAGCCACTCGTTCTCTTCCGGGTTGAGCACCAGGAAGTTCAGGATGCTGGGCGAGGAGTTGCTGAGCGTGAGGCCGGAGCTTTCGGGCAGGCGCAGCATCTCACTGTCGGAGATGAACACCAGGTCGAAGGTGCCGGCCTCGTCCTCGCTGATGGAGATGTTGCTGGCGAAAAACTCGATGGCCGAGACGTTGCCGGCGGCGGCGAAGTACTCGCGGTTCCGCTCCAGGCGGATGACGTGGTAGCTGCGCCCGCCGAGCGAGCGCCTCCCGCTGCCGGCGAAGCGGAAGGGGCCGGTCCCCAGCGGCCGCGCGCGGAACGCCTCCTCGCCGGCGCCGGCGAAGCCGGCCGGCAGGATCGCCGTGTACTCGGCGGCCAGGAAGGGCAGGAAGAACTTGAACTCGGAGTTGAGGCGCACCTCCAGCGTGTGCTCGTTCAGGGCGCGCAGGCCGCGCACATGGGGGGCGCGCCCGGCCAGGAAGTCCCGCCAGCCCTCGATGTAGCGGATCTCGGCGAACTGGCCCTGCGTCTTGGCGATCAGGTTCTCCAGGGTGAAGCGCACGTCGTCGGCGGTGAAGGGGCGACCGTCGTGAAAGCGGACGCCGCGGCGCAGGTGGAACGTATAGGCGCGGTGATCGGGGGATACGTCCCAGCGTTCGGCCAGTTCCGGGGAGAGGCTGCCCCTGTGGTCGGCGTAGACCAGGTTGCTGAAGACGGCGTCGCTGAGCTGGCCGTCGACGTAGTAGAATCCCTCGTGGGGCAGCAGCGATCGGGGCTGGGGAACGATGATCGCCGTCAGCGTCGTCCGCGCCGGCTTCGGCCCGGTGCCGCGGTCATGGGCCGGTTCGCTCCGGTCGCAGCCCGCCAGCAGGGTCAGGGCCAGCAGCGGAAGGACGAGCTTGCACCCGGGGCCCATGCCGCCTCAGACCCGGAAATTCAGGGCCTTCTCAATGACCGCGAACTCGGCGGGCAGCGTCTCCCCCAGTTCGCCGTCGTACTCGATGCCGACCTCGTCGTCCGATTCCACGCGGATGGACCTGGCCCTCAGGATGCGCACCTTGGGATTGCTTTCGATGGCGCCTGAATAGAGGAGGCGCGAATTGGCCAGGACCTCCAGCCGTTTCATCGGCTCGATCAGGACCAGGTCGAACCAGCCGTCGTCGGGCTCGGCCCGGGGGGCGATGACCATGCCGCCGCCGAAGATGCGGCCGTTGGCCACGGCGCCGATCAGGTACTCGCCCTCGAGCGGCGGGCCGCCGTCGATGGCCAGGCGGACCTTCTTGCTGCGGTAGCTCAGGATGGTCGACAGCAGGCCGCGGTAGTAGGTGAGGGCGCCGCGGCGTTGGCCGCCGCCTGCGGCGATGCGGCGGATGACCTCGGCTCCCAGGCCGAAATCGGCGACGTTGATGAAATAGCGGGTGAGCGGGCCGGAATCCGAGAAGAAGGTGATGCGGCCGATGTCGATGCGGCGGCTGGGGGAGTTCTTGATGCGGGCCGCCGACCTCTCGAAGTCGCCGGGAACTTTCATGAAGCGGATGAAGTCGGAGCCGGTGCCGGAGGGGATGATGCCCACCGCGGCGTCCTCGTTGATGGCGCGGCCCGAGCGGGCATGGAAGAAGCCGTTGCTGATCTCGTTCAGCGTGCCGTCGCCGCCGACGCCGATGAGCAGGTCGAAGCCCTCGCCCAGGAGCTGGCGGGCCATGTCGGTCGCCTGCAGCGGCTTCTCGGTGAACGTGAACTTGAATTCGCGGAAATGGGCGCGGATGGCCTCGCGGATCGCGGCCCAGCGCCGGCCGGTGCGGCCGTGGGCCGAGAAGGGGTTGACGATGACGTGGACCTTATTCATGGTCGGCGGACGGCGCCGGGCGCAGCAGGCGCCTGGCGGCCAGGCCGGCCAGGCCGCCGGCCAGGATGGCCAGGAGCAGAAAAACGCCGATGGCCAGGGCCATCATGGTCTTGAACGGACCGGCGGCCAGCGCGTCGGCCCCCTCGGCGGCCAAGAACGGCGCCATGGCGCGCGCCGACTCCAGGGCGCGCTCGAACCTCTCCTCGTTCATGCCCACCAGGGTGACGACGCCGAGCAGGGCGAACAGCCCTCCGCCGACCAGCCCGCTCAAGGCTCCGGCAAGGAGCGCGTCGCCGGGCCGCAGGCCCGGGTTGGCGCGGAGCAGCAGGTGGAGGGTCAGGCCGGCGCCGAGCACGATCCAGAGCATGAAAAAGAGGTTGAGCAAATTCAACCCGGGCAAGATCGACAGGATGCCCGCGGCGCCGCCGCCGAGAAGCACGCTTCGGCCCAGCCCAACGAGCGCTGCGGGGGGACGTTCCGGCAACGGCTTACCCTATTGGATCACTTCGAAGCTGCCGCTGAACTCGGAAGGCAGCGTGTCGGTGATGATGGTCTTGCCGCCGGGGGTGGTGACCTTGTAGATCCGGGTCCGCGGGCGCGTCGCGGCGGCGGAGGGCGCGCTCAAGCCCATCATGGACAGGACCCGGCGGACATAGTTCTGGGTTTCGCGGTAGGGCGGCACGCCGCCGTACTTGCTGACAGCCTCTTCGCCGGCATTGTAGGCGGCCAGGGTCAGGGGCAGGTTGCCGCTGTATTTCTCATACAGGTGTTTCAGGTGGCGCACGCCCGCCTCGATGTTCTCGTGGGCGTTGTAGCGGTTGATCACGCCGTATTGGCGGGCGGTGTCGCGCATCAGCTGCATGATGCCCACGGCGCCCTTGGGCGACACGGCCAGGGGGTTGAAGCTCGATTCGGCGCGGGCCACGGCGATCACCAGGTCCTGGCGCAGGTCGTGCTTGCGGCTCAGGGTCTCGATCTTTTCCCGGTAATGCAGGGGAACGGAATGGGAACGCGGGGCGGGGAGGACGCTGACCCCCTCGCGGTCGACGGCGGAGCGGTCCAGGGTGTTGCTGAGCTGGATGCGGCCGTTCTTGTCCTGGCGCACGACCAGCGCGGCGGACAGGAGGCCGCCGGCCAGCCAGACGCTGCAGAACACGGCGAGGCTACGCTTCATGGCCCTCCTCCAGGAGCCGGCCGATGCGCTCTTTCAGCTCCTCGGGGTCGGCGACCGGGTCGCCGCCCGCCTGGGCGAAGTCGCTGCGGCCGCCTCCCTTGCCGCGGATCATGGGGGCGACGCTTCTGATAATTTTATTCGCGTCGAAACGGGCTGTCAAGTCCTTGTGCACCGCGGCCACGATCAGCGCGCGGCCGCCGTCCCCGTCCGCGCCGCCGGCTTCGCTGTTCGCGAACAGGACGGCCACGCCGCGGCCGCGGCTGCGGATCTCGTCGGCCAGGGCGCTCAGGGCCTCGCGGTCGGCGCCGGGCAGGAAGGCGACCACCAGCGGCACGCCGTCGATGCGCCGGGCCTCGCGGATCAGGGCCGCGGCGTCGGCGCCGCCGGTTGCCGGGGCGGCCTGCGCCCTGCGGGCCTGCTTGTCCCCCTGGCGGGCGCGCGCCTCCAGGGCCTTGAGGAAGTCGAGCAGGCCCTCGGGTTTCTGGCCGAAATGGGCCAGCAGCTGCTGCAGCAGCGCCAGGCCGCGCTCGGCGTAGGAGAACGCCGCTTCCCCGGCCAGGGCCTCGATGCGGCGGATGCCCGAGGAGATCGAGCTCTCGCCGATGATCTTGAACAGGCCGATCTCGCCCGAGGCGCGCAGGTGGGTGCCGCCGCACAGCTCGCGCGAGAAGTCGCCGAGGGAGACCACGCGCACCGTGTCGCCGTACTTTTCCTCGAAGATGGCCATGGCGCCGGAGCGGATGGCGTCCTCGTAGGACTGGCTGCGCTTGGCGACCGGCAGGTTTTCGCGCACCCTCTCGTTGACCTCGCGCTCGACCCGGCTCAACTCCTCGGGGGTCAGCGGCGCGAAGTGGGTGAAGTCGAAGCGGAGTTTGTCGGGCCCGACCCGCGAACCGGCCTGCTTGACGTGCAGGCCCAGCACCTCGCGCAGGGCGGCGTGGAGCATGTGGGTGGCCGTATGATGGACGGCGATGCGCTGGCGGCGGCGGGCGTCTACCTCCAGCCGCACCCGGTCGCCGGCCTTCAGGCTCCCTTCCAGCACCCGGGCTTCGTGCAGGATCGCGCCCCCGGGGCCCTTCCTGGTATCGCTGACCGTGAAATAGGACTCGCCGCCGCGGCCGCGCCCGCTGTCGCCCACCTGGCCGCCGCTCTCGGCGTAGAAGGGGGTGCGGTCGAAGACCAGGATGCCCTGGCGGCCGGCTTCCAGGGCCTCGAGGCGGCGGCCGTCGGCGTAGGCGGCCAGCAGCACCGCCTCCGCCTCCAGGTCGTCGTAGCCCACGAACTCGCTGGCCAGCTTCTCGACTCCGGGCAGCGATGCGGTGTCGCGGCGTTTCTCCTGCAGGCTCAGGCGGGAGCGGTCCTTCTGGTCCTGCAGGGCGCGCTCGAAGCCCGCGGCGTCGATGCCCAGTCCCTTCTCCATGGCCAGGTCGCGGGCGAAGTCCAGGGGAAAGCCGTAGGTGTCGGACAGGCGGAACAGGTCGGCGCCGGCGATCTGCGCCCGCTTCGCCGCCAGCGCCTCCTGCAGCAGCTCGTCGAAGATCCTCAGGCCGTTGGCCAGGGTGCGCTGGAAGCGCTCCTCCTCCATGGCGATCACGCGGGCGATGAAATCGCGGGCCGGCTCCAGCTCGGGATAGAAGGGCTTCATCACGTCGACCACCCGGCCGCTGAGGCGGTGCAGGGCGGGCAGCGGCAGCCCCAGCGACTTGCCGTGCTTGACGGCCCGGCGCAGCAGGCGGCGCAGCACGTAGCCGCGCCCCTCGTTGGCCGGCAGGATGCCGTCGCCGATCAGGAAGGTCAGGGCGCGGACGTGGTCGGCCACCACGTTGAGGTCGACCTGCAGGGCCGGGTCCTGAGGGTCGGCGCCGGCCAGCTCGGCGGCGCGCTCCAGGATGGGTGCGAACAGGTCGGTGCGGTAGTTGCTGGCCACGCCCTGCAGCACCGCGGCCAGGCGCTCCATGCCCATGCCGGTGTCGATGGAGGGTGCGGGCAGGGGCCGCAGCGTCCCGTCGGCGCCGCGGCTGAACTGCATGAACACCAGGTTCCAGATCTCGACGAAGCGGCGGTTGCCGTCGGCGAACTCGGCGGGGCCGAAACCGGGGCCGCGGTCGTAATGGATCTCCGAACAGGGACCGCAGGGTCCGGTTTCGCCCATCTGCCAGAAGTTGTCCTTCTCGCCCAGGCGCTGGATGCGCTCCCGCGGCACGCCGATGCGCTCCTCCCAGATGCGGAACGCCTCGTCGTCCTCGCGGAAGACGGTGACCCAAAGCCGGCCGGCATCCAGTCCGTAATGGCGCGTCAGCAACTCCCAGGCGAAGGCGCAGGCCGGCTCCTTGAAGTAGTCGCCGAAGGAGAAGTTGCCCAGCATCTCGAAGAACGTGTGGTGGAAATCGGTGCGCCCGACTTCGTCGAAATCGTTGTGCTTGCCCGACACGCGCATGCATTTCTGGATGCTGACGGCGCGGCGGTAGTCGCGCTTCTCCTCCTGCAGGAAGACGCCCTTGAACTGGTTCATGCCGGCGTTGGTGAACAGCAGGGTGGGGTCCTTGGCCGGGACCAGCGGCGAGGAGAGGACGCGCTGGTGGCCCTGGGCGGCGAAATAGTCGTAGAAGACGCGGCGGATCTCGGCGTGGGGCGTCATCATTCGATTTCCAGCAGGTTGTGGTCGCGGCTTCCGTCCTCGGGCATCCTTTCGGGGACGGCGCCGCCCAGCTCCGACATGCGCCGTTCCATCTCCTCCATCGACATGTCCTTGGCGCTCTGCACGCCGATCTTCTTGAGCTTGAACTCGTCGGGGTTGCTGGCCCACTTCAGCGCCTCGTCGAAGGAGATGAAATTGCGCTGGTAGAGGAAATACAGGGACTGGTCGAAGGTCTGCATGCCGTACTGCGAGATGCCCTGGGAGATGGCCTCGCGGATCAGCTTGGTCTTTTCGGGGGTGATGATGCAGTCCTGGATGAACGGGGTGCTGATCAGGATCTCCACGGCCGGCACGCGGCCCTTCTCGTCCGAGCGCGGCAGCAGGCGCATGGAGATGATGGCCCGCAGCACCGAGGCCAGCTGGATGCGGATCTGCTTCTGGTGGTGGGGCGGGAACATGGAGATGATGCGGTTGACCGTTTCCGGGGCGTCCAGGGTGTGCAGGGTGGAGAGGACGAGGTGTCCGGTCTCGGCGGCCAGCAGGGCGGTCTCGATGGTCTCCAGGTCGCGCATCTCGCCGACGAGGATGACGTCGGGGTCCTGGCGCAGGGCGCTGCGCAGCGCCTTGGGGAAGTCGTTGGTGTCGGAGCCCACCTCGCGCTGGTTGATGATGCTCTTCTTGTCGCGGTGCAGGTACTCGATGGGGTCCTCGATGGTGACGATGTGCTCGACGCGGTGGATGTTGATGTAGTCGATCATGGCCGCCAGCGAGGTCGACTTGCCGCTGCCGGTCGTCCCGGTGACCAGGACCAGGCCGCGCATCTCCTGCGAGATCTTCTCCAGGACCAGGGGCAGGTTCAGGTCGTTGATGCTCTTGATCTGGGTGGGGATGACGCGCAGCACCATGCCCACCGCACCGCGCTGGTAGAAGACGTTGCAGCGGAAGCGGCCCAGGCCGGGGATGCTGTAGGCCATGTCGATCTCATGTTCCTTCTTGAAGCGCTCCTTCTGCTCGCTGTTCATCATGGCGAAGGCCATGGCGATGGTGTCCTCGGGCATCAGCCGCTTGAGTTCCACCAGGGGATGCAGGGCGCCGTTGATGCGGATCACCGGGTGGTTGCCCACCTTCAGGTGCAGGTCCGAGGCCGACCTCTCCACGCTGATCTTCAGCAGGTCATCGATGTTCATCTTCCGCTCCTCCGTAACTGCTGCGTATTATACAACAGCCGGCGCCCCGGATACAATAAAATGCTATAATGGCGGGGCATGAGGACCCTCCTGGCCGTTGTCCCGCTCCTGGCGCTTGCCGCCTGCGCCCGCCCTGCCCGCAGGACGGCGGCGCCCGAACTGGCTCCGCCCCTTGCCGGCGCCGCCGCCGTCTGGCAGAGGGGGACCGCCTCCTGGTACGGGGGCGATTTTCACGGCCGCACCACCGCCAACGGCGAAATCTACGACATGCGCAAGCTGACCGCCGCCCACCAGGAACTGCCTTTCCATTCCCTGGTGGAGGTGGAGAACCTGGAGAACGGCCGCCGCGTCCTGGTGCGCATCAACGACCGCGGGCCCTTCCTCAAGGATCGCATCCTCGACGTGTCCCTGAAGGCCGCCCAGCGCCTGGGAATGGTCGAGAAGGGGACCGCCCGGGTATGCCTGCGCGTGCTCCGCTTCGGAGGAAGGGAGAATGCCTCCCGGCCCGTCGCCGCTCCGGAACGCCCGTTCCCGCCCTGGTCGCAGGCGCAAGAACCCGGGAGAACCGGCGGCGGCGCCGTCCAGGCGGGCGCTTTCGCCGCCCGCGAGAACGCCGAGGCGCGGTTGGTCTTCCTGGAGGAGAAACTCCCCGGATTGGGCTTTCGCATCGTCCTGGAGGATGGCCTCTTCAAGCTCCTCTCGCGGCGCATCGATGGCGCTGAATGCGAGCGGGCGCTGGGGCGGCTGGCCGATCTGGGGCTCCAGGGCTTCGTGCGCCGGGAACCGGCGGACGAAGAGTAGCGGGACTGGCAGCCAGGCAGAACGAATGCCCGGCGACCGCTGCAGAATTGGCAGAATGCCATCGCCAAAATCCAAGCAGCCAGCTGCAAAACAAGCCATCCTTGCCCAATGAGCCAAACAAGGGCCCTAAAAAGGTGAAAGGCAAAAGGGAAGACCGAGACACTTGAATTGCTCGCTGCACCCGCTTCCACCATCACCATCATGTCGTTGTTTTGCCTGGAATGTTGCCATTCCAGCTCCGGCATGAAGAGATGGATTTTTTGTCTTTTTCCCTATTGAAAATGGAAATCCGGGCCGCTACAATGTTCCCATAGTCTCAAGGGGTCAGGATGGAAATTCATCGCCCTTATCCGTTCAGGGCCGCGGGAGAGGGCCATGGCTGAGGACCCTTCCCATCAGGTTTCCGGAGGGCCGGCGGTCGCCCGCCCGCCCCAGGGCAGGAGGATCCTCGTCGTCGACGACGACGAGACGGTGCGCGAATCGCTGAAGGACTTCCTGGAGTTTCACGACTTCACGGTCGTGGCCGTGGATGGGGCGGCCCGCGCCCTGGAACATGTCACCGGCGGCCAGTTCGACCTGGTGATCTCGGACCTGGTCATGCCGCAGATGGACGGCATCGCCCTGATCAAGGCGGTGCGCGAGTCGGGGATCGACGTGCCGCTGCTGGTCATGACCGGCTTCGCCTCGATCGAATACGCCGTGGAGTCGATGAAGGCCGGGGCCACCGACTTCATCACCAAGCCGCTGAAGTTCGACCACGTGATGCTCATCGTCAACCGCGTGCTGGAGACGGAGACCCTGCGCCGGCTGGCCCGCGAGCGGGAGTACTACAAGGACCTCTCCAACAGCGACGGGCTGACCCAGATCGGCAACTACCGCCACTTCCATCATGTGCTGCGGCTGGAGATCGACCGCCAGAAGCGCTACGGCCGGCCGCTGACCCTGCTGATGATCGACATCGACGATTTCAAGCGCACCAACGACCGCTACGGCCACCTGATCGGCGACATGGTGCTGATCAAGATCGCCTCGCTGCTGCGCGACGAGGTGCGCGGCTTTGATTTCGTCGCCCGCTACGGAGGCGACGAGTTCACCGTGATCCTGCCCGAGGTTTCCGAGAAAGCGGCCGTGGCCGTGGGCCGGCGCATCATGCGCGCCATCGCCCTGCAGGAATTCAGCTCGCCGGAGTACAAGGATATCGGCCCGGTCAGCGTCACCCTCGGCATCGCCTCCTTCCCCAGGGACGCGGGCGACGCCCAGGGTCTGGTGGCCAAGGCCGACCGGGCGATGTACGCCGGCAAGAGCGCGGGGAAGAACTGCCTTTGCGTCTTCGGCGACGAGAAGAACATCGTCCGCCTGCGCAAGCCCACGCCTCACAAGATCTAGGCCAGGGCTCGGCGCAAGGCGCAGGGCAAAAGCCATGGTGCACATGATCTCGAAATCTTGCTGCTGCCTTGCGCCTTGCAGATGGAACCTTATTCCGAGTTCCGGGAGTTCGCTTATTGGCCGAGCGTCGCCACCATGACCGCCTTGATGGTGTGCACGCGGTTCTCGGCCTGGGGGAAGACCTGGGAATGGCGGCTCTCAAAGATCTCCTCGCTCACCTCGCAGATGTCGGGGAACTGGGCGGCGAGCTTGGTCTCCGTGTTGTGGAAGGCGGGCAGGCAGTGCAGGAAGGTGCATTCGGGATTGCCGGTCTGGTCGAACAGGGCGCGGTTGACCTGGAAGGGCTTCAGCAGCCGGATGCGCTCGGGGATCTGCTCTTCCTCGCCCATGGAGGCCCAGACATCGGTGTAGATCACGTCGGCGCCCTTGACCCCGGAGGCGATGTCGTCGGTGACGGTGACGCGGGCTCCGCGCTCGCGGGCGAATTCCTGGCATTCGCCGACCAGTTCCCTGGCCGGGAACAGCGATTTGGGCGAGACGATGCGGAAATCCATGCCCATCTTGGCGGCGCCGATCATCAGCGAATTGGCCATGTTGTTGCGGCCGTCGCCCACATAGGCGAAGGCGATCCCCTTCAGGCGGCCCTTCACCTCGAGCACGGTCATGAAGTCGGCCAGGACCTGGGTGGGATGGTAGAGGTCGGTCAGCCCGTTCCACACCGGCACGCCGGCCCAGCGCGCCAGCCCCTCGACCGTCTCGTGCTTGAAGCCGCGGAACTGGATGCCGTCGAACATGCGCCCCAGCACGCGCGCCGTGTCCTTGACCGTCTCCTTCTTGCCCAGCTGGATGTCGTCCTTGCCTAAATACTCGGGGTGCGCCCCCTCGTCGACGCAGGCCACGACGAAGGCGCAGCGGGTGCGCGTCGAGGGCTTTTCGAAGATCAGCGCGATATTCTTGCCCTCCAGGTTGCGGCCGCGCAGGCCGGCGTATTTGTCCGCCTTCAGCTTGAGAGCAAGCTGCAGGAGGAAATCGATCTCCTCGGGGGTGTTGTCCTTCATCGACAGGAAATTCCTTCCTTTCAGGTTGAATGCCATGGGTTGCCTCCTCGCTCAAGGCGCATCTTACCGCAAAACGAGGCGGCGGGCAAGGGCGGGCGGCCCCTGGACTTTCCGCCCGCCGCTCGCGTATCATGGGCCTTGCGGCCCGCAGGCCGCTTTCAGGAGGCCCGACATGAAACGGATATCCCTTCTGCTTGCCGCGCTCGCCGCGCTCGCCCTACCCGCCCCTGGGGAGGAAGGCGGGCTCCGGCAGGCAGCGAACGCCGTCAGCGGCCAGAACGCCTATGAGTACTGCAAGGAACTTTCCGGCGATGCCTTCGCCGGCCGGCTGTCAGGCAGCCCCGGCTACGAGGCGGCGGCGCGCTGGGTGGCCGGCCGCTTCGCCGCCTGGGGCCTGCAGGCCCCGGCCGGAGGCTACCTGCAGGAATTCCCCTCCCCCTGCAGCGAAATCGAGGCGGCGGCGATGACGCTCACGGACAAGAAAGGGGAAACGACGAGGCTCGAGGCGGGAAAGGATTTCCTGCCTCTGCTGTTCAGCGATTCCGGGCAGGCCGGCGGCGAAGCCGTTTTTGTGGGCTGGGGCATCAGCGCGCCCGAGTTGGGGTATGACGACTACGCCGGCATCGATGTCCGCGGCCGCTTTGCCGTCTGTTTCCGTGGCACTCCCGATCCCGGCCGGAAGGAATTCCAGCGCCATGACGAGCACCGGACGCGCATGGCCGTCGCCAGACGGCGCGGCGCCAAGGGGCTGATCTACATCTATCCCGAGGTGCAGGCCAATCCCAATGGCGACCGCCAGGAGAAGTTCTTCCCCGCCGAGATCAGCGAGGCGGTCGCCGACCGCATCCTGGAGCCGCTCCGCCTCAAGGCGGCCGAGCTGAAGAAGGACCTGCTGGCCTACCGCGTCCCCATCTCCTTCCCCCTCGGCGTGCGCATCGACCTGGAGGTCAAGGCGCGCCACTCCGCCGCCGCCCTGGGCTTCAACGTCGTGGCCCTCCTTCCCGGCTCCGATCCCCTGCTGCGCGACGAATGGCTCGTGCTGGACGCCCACCTGGACGGCTGCGGCCGGCACCTGGGCATCCTCTTCCCCGGGGCCGACGACAACGCCAGCGGCAGCGCCTTGGTGATGGAGGTGGCCCGCGCCCTGGCGGCCGCCCCCGCCCGGCCGAAGCGCACACTGGCCTTCGTCCTGTTCGGTGGCGAGGAGATGGGGCTGCTGGGTTCCTCCCACTTCGCCGCCCGCCTGCCCCCCAGCTGCGGGAAGATCGGCGCCATGTTCAACTTCGACATGGAGGGGGCGGGCGACCGGGCCTTCGTCTCGGTCACTCCGGAGCCGGCCGCCCTGCGCGCCGCCATCGAGGCGGCCGACGCGGACAAGGGCCTGGTGGCCGGGATGCACGAGATCCGCCAGGTGGGGGTGCGCAGCTCGGATCACGCGCCATTTTTCCTGATGGGCGTCCCCTGCGCCGCTTTTTACTCCAGCGGCCCGCATCTGGGCTACCATCAGGCCGGCGACTCCATTTTCCGCATCAATCCCGCCATCCTGGAGGCAATCGCCCGGCTGGCCCTGGCCAGCGCCTGGAACTGGGCCGACCGCTGAAAGACGCTTGCGGTTCTCTCCGTCCCGGCGCAGCAGGGCCGGCGGCGGCGCTGAGATTTTCCGTCGGAATTCGCATATTGTTTCTGGAAAGCCGGGCGGGCCTGTGGGCGTCGGCAAAGGGCTTTCCGGGGGGACCCGATGAAACGAATCCTCGTGCTTGCCTTTTTCCTGGTCTTTGGCGGGCCGGCCCTGACGGCCGATGTTCCGCTGATCACGATCGTTGCGCCCGGCAACGGCCAGCCGCTGTTCAAGAACGAAACGGAGATCATCCGCTGGACCCATTCCGACTATTTCGACTCCCATGCGCAGACCTGCCGCATCTTTTGTGGCGAGCACGCCATCTCCCCGCCGCTGGCCGTGACCGCCGACGCCTTCTCCTGGGTGGCGGGACGCAAGGCGGACGGGACGGTCCTTCCCCAGGGGATCTACAAGATCACCATCGAAAGCCCGGACTATGACGCCCTGGCGGGCCCGACGGTCATCCTCGCCGACGAGAAGCCCAAGATCGTCATCACGGCCCCTGCGAGCGGAGCGTCCCTGCCCCTGGGCAGCGCCTGCACGATCCGCTGGACATGCAGTTCCTATTTCCAGGTCGTTCCCCAGACCTGCCGCATCTTCTGCGGTGAAAGCTTCATCTCGCCCCCTGTCCCCGTGCTCGACGGCGAGTACTCCTGGAAGGCCGGCCGCAAGGACGACGGCACCTACCTGGCGGTGGGAACGTACCCGATCACGCTGGAAAGCGACGATTATGACGCCC
Source organism: uncultured Clostridia bacterium (assembly GCA_964628035.1). Classification (GTDB taxonomy): domain Bacteria; phylum Acidobacteriota; class Aminicenantia; order UBA2199; family UBA2199; genus UBA2199. Next base: position 184,455 of record CAZVPI010000002.1, read on the forward strand.
TGAGTGGCCCGAGCGTCACCCTCACCCCCCCTGAATTCCGCGCTCCCATCAGGCGCTTCATGGAAAAAGTCCCCTTGCACCGGGTTCCCGGATGCCCGACCTGCTTCCGCATCGATCCGCGCGAGTTGAAGATCGATCCCCAGAGCGTCTCCGAGCCGCTGACGATCCTCATTGTCCTGGACGGCCGCACCCTGGCCAGCCTGGGACGGATCGCTCCCGGCCGCGCGCTGCCGGATCCCCTCACGTTCAAGCTTGGGAAAACGGAGTGCGACCTGCTTCTCGGCGGCCGGGCAGGCTTCGAGGTCCTCCTGCAGTCCCCGGCGGGAAGGATCGCGCTGCGGCGCGCGTTGCAGCTGGAGGTCACAGGCCGACCGGCCGGCACATAGACCGTGAACCCGGGCCGCCGGCGTTGACAGCACGGGGCGATTTCTGGTAAAGTACGAAGAAAAGCCCCTGCCAAAGCCCATGGACAAAGAGCCCATCCGCATAGAGATCGTCGCCGCCGCCGACCGCGACGCCATCGAGAGGCTGTACCGCCAGGCCGGCTGGTGGTCGGAAAGCGATTCGACCCAGGATGGCAACGCCTGGATCGACGCGCTGGTGCGCGGCTCTTTTCTCTTCGCGGGCGCCTTTGCCGGCCGGGAAATGGTCGGCATGGGGCGCTCGCTCTCCGATGGCGTCAGCGACGCCTACATCCAGGACGTCACGGTGCTGCCCGCCTTCCGCGGCCGGGGCATCGGCGCCGCCCTCATCCGCCGCCTCTGCCGCGAGCTGCGCCGGCGCGGCATCGGCTGGGTGGGTCTCGTCGCCGAGCCCGGGACCCGGGATTTTTACAGGCGCCTGGGCTTCTCCGAGATGGAGGGCCACCTGCCGATGCGGCTCACGGCGAGCGGGGAGGGAGAGTGACCGCGTTCAGGCTCGAGGAGTTCGCGCCGGTGACTTTGGCCGACCGCGACGTCATCAGGCCGCTGTTGCTGGCCGACGACCCCTGCTTCTGCGAGTACAACTTCGCCAACCTTTTCATGTGGGGGGCGATCTTCCAGACCCGCTGGCTGCTGCGCGAGGGGCGGCTCTGGATCTACAACGGCCAGGACGACCTGATGCTCATGCCGGCCGGGCGTGAGCTGGACCTGGCCGGCCTGATCTCGGTTTCCGACGGGCTGCGCCATGAGGGCAAGAGCGGCAATTTCGTGCTGGCCGGCCCCGATTATGTCCAGGCGCACCCCGGGCTGGAGCGGCATTTCCGCGTCGTGCCCGACCCGGACAACGGCGACTACATCTATTCCACCCTCAAGCTGGCCGAGCTGCGCGGCAACAAGCTGCACAAGAAGCGCAACCTGGTCAACCAATACCTGGCCTTGCACCCGGGCTATTCCCGGCTGCCGCTGCGCAGGGAGGACCTGGACAACTGCTTCGCCCTGGCCGAGAAGTGGTGCCGCCTGCGCACCTGCGTGGAACTGGACTTCAGCCACGAGACCTCGGCGCTGAAGCAGGCCATGCTCCACTTCGACGAGTTGGGCCTCGAGGGGGTGAAGCTCGTCGATGGCGGCGCGCTCCAGGCCTTCACGGTTTACTCGCGGCTGAACGCCAACATGGCCGATGTCCATTTCGAGAAATTCGACCCGGAAGTGAAGGGGGCGGGGCAGGCGATCAATTGGGAGACGGCCCGGGCCCTGCTGCCGGCCTACAAGTACGTCAACCGCGAGCAGGACCTGGGCATCGAGGGACTGCGCCAGGCCAAGCGGTCCTACGAGCCGGAGTACTTGCTCAACGCCTATTTCCTGGAGCGCAGGCCCTGAGTCACTGCTCGGGTTCGCGGGCGATGACCCCCTTCTCGATCAGCAGCTCGACCTGCTTGTTCACCATGTCGGCGAAGCGCAGGAAGTGGGGGATGGTCAGGTGGGCATAGGTGTGGATGGCCACGCGCGCCGGGTCCTTGACGTCGCGGATGCCCAGCCCGAGGCAGATCTCCTCGGGGTTCACGTTGAACGAGACCAGGTTGGCGTACACATGGCTGGCGTGCAGGTCGCTGATCTCGATCTTCTCTTCCTTCTTTTCCATCTTTTCCATGGGCCTCCTCGCCGCCCGGCGGTTCAGCGGTAACTCTCGCGCTCCAGCTTCTTGAGTACGCGGTACAGCCGGCGCTCGTCGTCGGTCAGCACGATGCGGCTGTTCCTCTGCGTCTGCTCCTCCCTGCGGATCACCCCCAGGTCGACGGTGAAGCCGATCTTCTTGAACGCCCTCCTGACGCCGGGATGGCCGGCGAGCAGCGCCTCGTAGCTGACGACGATGCTCTTGGGCATGTTCTCGTGGGCGGCGACCAGGGCGTTGTTGTTGTCGAACCAGCTGAGCTTGAACTGGGAGATGCCGCGCTTGTACATGCTGGAGCGGACGTCGGCCGGGTGGCGGAAGATGAAGACCACGCGCATCTTCCTGTCCTTGGCGATATGGCGGAAGAAGAACAGGGCCGGGATGTGGACGATCTTGAGGCCGGTCAGCCCGCCGCAGTTGAGGCGCTCGACGATGCGGTTCAGCTCGACGACGTTCTCCTCGGTCATGGCCTTTTCGATCAGCTTCTTTTCCAGCTCCTTGCCGGTCTCCAGTTCGAAGTACCCCGACTTGTTGTACTCGTCGCCGCCGAAATCGGAGGGGAACTCGACGCCGGCGCTCTGCAGCAGCTGGCAGGCCAGCGACGTGCCGCTGCGCGGGTGTCCGGCGACGAAGATGCCGTTCTTCAGGACGATCGGGCGAATTTCCTTCTTTTCGGGCGACAGGTTTTCCACGTAGGCCTCCGTGCTCGAGTTGGAAAGGGCATTATAGCACAGGGTTGCGTGAATCCGGAAACTCGGCGTAAGGCGTAAGGTGAAGGGCGCAGGGCAGCCGCATGAACACGATCTGATTCATGGGATGGCTTTCCCCTTGCGCCTTACGCCCTACGCCTTACGCCAAGCACCCGATTCTGTTAGAATGACTGCTTATGGAGAAGTTCAAGGTTCAGCTGCATGAAGAAAGCCAGTCGCTGCGCTTTGGGCTGGACAGCCGCGGCCGCCGCGAGTTTTCGCTGTCGCGGCGCAGCGGCGTGCTCGAGCGGGCCTTCGACGGCAGCTGGAAGAGCCGCGCCCTGGAAACCGGCTCGCGCGAGGAGGCGGAACGTGTGCTGGACTGGAAGCCCGGCCCGCGCACGGCCGGCGAGCCCGCCGGCCCGGCCGCCGATGCCGGCGAGTTCCTCGAGGCCGGCGCTGCGCTCAGCCGCCGGCTGCAGGGCCTCGACCTCCAGGAGTGGAGCCTGCTTCTCCGCGGCGCCTGGACGCGGCGGCGGATCCGCAACGCCCGCTGCCAGGACGTCGGCACCTCCTTCCGCCATTGCGCCGTCACCGTGCGCTGCCGGGCCCGCTCCCAGGCGCAGGAACTGGAGGTCGGCGAGGGGAGCGCCGAAGGCCTGAAATTCAACCTGGACGGGCTGGCGGGCCGCGTCGCCGAGGCCGTGCAGGCGCAGCGCCAACGCCGCCGCGTGGCCTTCGACGAGCCGGTGCCGGTCGTCCTGCAGGCCGGGGAGGGGGCCATCCTGTTCCACGAGATCCTGGGCCATGCCCTGGAGGCCGACTATGTCCACCAGGGGGTGTCGCCGTTCACCCCGGCCGACATCGGCCGCCTCATCGTCTCCGAGGCGATCACCATCACCTGCCGCGACGAGCGCGATCCCTTCTTCCGCGGCATCGCCGTCGACGACGAAGGCGAGCCTCCCCCGGGGAAGGTGCTGGTCGAGAGCGGCGTGCTGCGACGTTTCATCAGCGACGCCGCGTACCAGATGCGGCTGCGCCTGCCCGATCGCGGGCACGCCCGGCTGCAGGATTTCAGCCGCGTTCCCCAGCCGCGCATGTTCGCCACCTACGTGCAGCCGGGCGGCACGCCCCAGGGCGAGATCATCGCCTCCACCGCCCGGGGCGTTTTCGCCCGCGAATTCGGCGACGGCGGCGTCGACCTGCGCTCGGGCCGCTTCTTCTTCCGCATCCGCCAGCCCTGGCTGATCGAGAAGGGGCGGTTGGCGGCTCCGCTGGCGCCGCTCACCGTGAGCGGCGCCATCGCCGACATCCTCGGGGATATCGCCCTGGTCGGCGACGACTTTCGCTACGACCGCGGCACCAGCTACTGCCGGAAGAACGGGCAGGTGCTGCCGGTGCGAGTGGGCCAGCCCACGGTCAAGATCGGCCGCCTGTGGGTCCGGGGAGACGAGGATGCTTGAGAGCGTCCTGAAAACGGGGACGGATGCCGGCTTCGCCACCGTGGAGGCCTTCGTGGAAAAAGCCGTCCGCCAGGAGGTCTCCGGCAGCGAGGGGCCGCTGGCGCTGCACGAGGCGCGCGGCCATCGCCTGGCGGTGCGGGCCTTCCGCGAGACCGGCGATCCGCTCGGCTTCGGCCTTTCGGCGCCGGACGCCCGCCAGGTCAAGCGCGCCTTCGCCGAGATCGCCGCCGCTTCGGTTGTCGACCGCCGCAAGAACTTCGCCCACCTGCTGCCGCGGGGCGTCTCGCGCTGCCGCCTCGACATCTTCGATCCCGGCATCGAGGCCTGGGACGAGGGACAGGCCGCCGACCTGCGCGAGCGGCTCCGTGAGTGCCTCGTCTCCTTCCCCGGCCTGAAGCTCAAGCGCTTCCAGCTGGCCCGGGAGCTGAAGAAGGTCTACCTGGCCAACACGCGCGGCTTCGAGGCCAAGTACAAGAAGACCCTGTACCAGGTCCAGGCCTGGTTCCAGGGGCGGGACCACCAGCTGGCGCTGGCCGAGAGCCGGACCCATTGGCGCAACTTCGACCCCCAGCGCCTGGCGGCCAGGGGGGCGAACCTGCTGGGCGCCCTGGGCGCCGAGCCGGAGGCGCTGGAGGCGGGCGTCGAGTTCATCGTCATGTCCCCCGAGGCCTCGGCGCAGCTGCTGAAGGAATTCTCGCCCTGGCTGAAGCTGGACCGCCACGGCATCCGCGAGCGCGCCGTCGCCGCTTCGAGCCGGGTGACCATCCTGGACGATCCCGCGCTCGACCAGCAGCCCGGCTCGGTCCCCTTCGACGACGAGGGGACGCCGGCGGCGGAAACATACCTTCTCAACAAGGGGGTGGCGGCCGCGGCGGCCAGCGACATCCGCACCGCCTTCGAGAAGGGCGGCGTTTCCTCCGGCAACGGCTTCCGCGACGAGGGGGCGGTCTTTCCGGCCGTGCGCTTCAGCAACCTCTTTTTCAAGCCGTCGAACTCCTCGCTGGCCCGGCTGCTGGAGCGGGCCGGCAGCGGCGTCCTGGTCTACCTGGCCAAGCGCCAGGGCCCCGGCCGCCTGCCGGGCGAGACCCGCTTCGCGGCCCACGGCTACCGCTTCGCCGGCGGCGAGGTCACCCGCCCGCTGCAGTTCCGTCTGGTCTTCTCGATGCGCTCCTACCTGCTGCATGTGGCCGAAGTGTCGCGCGAGCTGCGCTTTTTTCACAGCCGGGCCAACATCGGCTCGCCCTACCTGCTCCTGCAGGGGCGGCGCGACGAGAGCGGGGCCCTGCGCGTGTGAACGTGAGATATCCGCCGTCGCCGCGTATTTAACAAGAAAACAAGCGAGGTTGGCCATGAAACCCATCCTATCTGCGATCCTGCTTCTGATCTGTGCGCTGGCGCTGCGCGGGGAGAATGTGATCGTGGTCGTGACGCCCGGTCCGCTGCAGGCCGGCGCCGAGATCCATTTCCGCTTCGACCACGAAGGCGGCGGCGGGGCCGGCTACAGCTGGAACTACGGCGACGGCGCCGTCGAGAACACCCCCAACAACCAGGGGCGTCATGTCTTCAACGCAGCCGGGCCGTATACCGTGACCTGCATGAAAACGGATTCGGCGGCCGCCCTGGTGACCGCCAGCCTCGCCATCCAGGTCGTCGACAACCGGCGCATCTCCGCCCAGGGCGGCGGCTTCCGCGTGGGCCAGCGCATCGCCTTCCAGTCCGAGAATTTCGCCGCCGCCAGCCTGCGCTGGGATTTCGGCGACGGCACCGCGGAATCGGGTCCGCGCAACCACGGCCACGCCTATGCCAGCCCCGGCACCTACACGGTGAAGGCCTGGGACCAGAACGGCGGCTCGCCGACGTTCAGCGCCTGCCAGGTGACGGTCGAGGCCGACAACCGCCGGCTGAGCGCCGATCCCGCGGCGCCGCGGGCCAACCAGAGCGTCGCCTTCAGCGCCCAGAACTTCCCCGGCGGCGGGCTGCGCTGGGATTTCGGCGACAGAACCCTGCAGTTGGGCGGGCCCGCCGTCAGCCATGCCTTCTCCCAGCCCGGCGTCTACCAGGTCAGGGTCTGGGACGCTTCCGGCGACGCCGCCGGCGCCGTGGTCCTGGCGCTGACCGTGTCCCCGGACAACCGCCAGGTGCAGGCCAATCCCCCGGCGCCGCGCGCCGGCACGGCCGTCCAGTTCCTTGCCAGCAACTTCCCGGGAGGCAGCCTGCGCTGGAGCTTCGGCGACGGCAAGGTGGAATCGGGCGGGCCGGCGGCGAGCCACGTCTATGCCGCCCCGGGCAGTTTCCAGCTGAAGGTCTGGGAGGAGGGCCAGGGACAGGAGAGCGCGGTCCAGCTTTCGCTCGCGGTGCAGCCCGACGCGCGCCAGATCTCCCTGGCGGGTCCGAACGACGTGTTCGAAGGGGCCGAGGTCGTGTTCGAGGGACGCGGCTTCGCCGGCGCCAGCCTGGAATGGGACTTCGGCGACGGAGTTGTCGAGCGCGGCGGCCCCCGCCGCAGCCACCGCTTCCAGCGCCCGGGCAGCTACCTGGTCAAGGTGGTGGAGGCCGACAGCGGCAACCTGGCGCTGGAAAAGAGGCTCCAGGTGCTGCCCGACAACCGTCTCCTGGCCGTCAAGAGCGGCGCGGTCTTCGCCGGCAGCGAGTTCGAGATCGAGGCCCAGAACTTCCGCGGGCCCCAGGTCAGCTGGGACTTCGGCGACGGGCCGCCGCAGACCGGGCCGCGGCTGATGAAGCACCGCTATGCCCGCAGCGGTTCCTACCGCGTCAAGGCCGTCGATTTCGGCGGCCGCGACGGCAAGGCGGTCGAAAAGATCCTGAACGTGGAGAACGATCCCAGGTCGCTGCGCCTGCCCGCGGAGATCATCGCTGGCGAGAAGGTGCTCCTGGAACTCCAGAACGCCGGGGCCGGCGCCTTCACCTGGAAGTTTTCCGACGGCGAGGCCGGGGGCGGCAGCGAGCGCCGCGAGAAGATCTTCCGCCACCCGGGTCCGCAGCAGGTGACCGTTCTCGACGCCGCCGGCAAGCTGCCGCCGCTGGAAGCGATCGTGCAGGTCGTCCCCGACAACCGGTCGCTCAAGGCCTCCTCCGGGTTCATCCTGCCCCAGGAGGAGGTGACGTTCACGGCAACGAATTTCCGCGGGCCGGGCGTCCGCTGGGACTTCGGCGACGGCACGGTCAAGGAGAACGGCCAGGCGCGGGAGACCCATGTGTACACGGCATTGGGGCGCTACCGGGCGAGGGCCGTCGATTTCGGCGGCCGCGGCAGCAAGGAGTTCAGCGCCGACGTCGTGGTGGCGCAGATCACGCCCGGGTTCGCCCTGACGGCCGTCGAGCTGGCCTTCGACAACGGCAAGTACTACCGGGTGGTGCCGCGCAACGCCCCGGCGCCCGGGTTGCGCCTGCGGGTCAAGGCCAGGGGGCGGGGCGTCCTCACCGGCCAGTTCCTGCTGGACAACATGAGCCTCGGCCTCTTCCAGCTCGTGATCCCGGAAAACCAGACGGCCGTTCTGCCCAAAGCGCAGCTGCCGGTGCTGCCCATGACCGACCTGGGGCGGCATGAGCTGACCCTGCGCATCGACAATTTTTCGGCCGACCGCCGCCTCCCGGCCATCAAGTACTTCGTGACCGATTCGGGGGTCATCCAGATCGATTCGCCGGCCATCGACGCCAGGGTGCCGGGCCGCGGCAAGATCCCGCTGCAGTGGTCGCTGCGCCACAGCCAGCCGCGGTTCGAGGTCGCCGTTTCCGTCGTGCCTTTCCAGTTCCTCGAGGACAAGCAGATCGAGTGGCTGCCGGCGTCGGAAGGCACGAGCCACTTGTTCGATCCCTCGCCCTACAAGGCCGGGGACTGGATCTACTGGCAGGTGCGGCTGCTGGGGGAGGCCCGGCAGGTGCTGACGACCTCGGAGATCGCCTCGTTCCGGCTCGGCGAGTAGCCGCGCCGGGGCCGCCGCGCGGCGCGGTTTGTCAAACGGCCGCCGATTTGCTATAAGTCTACCATGGAACAAGTCAAGGTCCTGGTCGTCGACGACGAGAAGAACATCCTGGAATCGGTGAAGATGGTGCTGAACTACGAGACCTACGCCGTGGAGACCGCCCGGGACGGCGTCGAGGCCATCGACCTGTTCAAGAGGCTCCTGCCCGACATCGTGCTGCTCGATGTGAAGATGCCCGGCCTAGACGGGCTGCAGGTCCTGCGCACGTTCAAGGAGTTCCACCCGGTGACCGAGGTCATCATGATCTCCGGCCATTCGGGGATCGAGGAGGCGGTCGAGGCCGCGCGCCTGGGCGCCTTCGACTTCCTGGAAAAGCCCATCGCGCGCGACAAGCTCGTGCTGGCGGTGCGCAACGCCGCCGAGAAGATCGCCCTGCTCAAGGAGAATTACAGCCTGCGCCGGCAGACGGAGAAGAAGTACGAGCTGGTGGGCGATTCGCCGGCCATGAAGTCCCTGCGCGAGACGATCCGCCGGGTGGCGCGCAGCGACTCCACGGTGCTGATCACGGGCGACAGCGGCTCGGGCAAGGAACTGATCGCCCGCCTGCTGCACGGCCAGTCGGCGCGCCGGGCGAACCGCTTCGTCCAGGTCAACTGCGCCGCCATTCCCGACGAACTCATCGAGAGCGAGCTCTTCGGCCACGAGAAGGGGTCCTTCACCGGGGCCTACGAGAAAAAAGTGGGCAAATTCGAGAGCGCCCACCGCGGCAGCATCTTCCTGGACGAGGTCGGCGACCTGAGCCTGAAGGCCCAGGCCAAGGTGCTGCGCGTGCTGGAGGAGGGGGAGGTGCAGCCGGTCGGATCGCCGGAGATCAAGAAGGTCAACGTGCGGGTCATCGCCGCCACCAACAAGGACCTGGAGGAGGAGATCCGCCAGGGCCGCTTCCGCGAGGACCTCTATTTCCGCCTGAACGTGGTGCCCGTCCGCTCGCCGGCGCTGCGCGAACGCCTTCAGGACATCCCGCTGCTCATCGAGCACTTCATCACCTATTTCTCCGAGGAGAACAACTACCGGCGCAAGGCCTTCACCCCGGAGGCGCTGCAGGCGCTGCTCGACCATCCCTGGAAGGGCAACGTGCGCGAGCTGCGCAACCTGGTCGAGCGGCTGCTGATCATGAGCAAGGGCGATCCCATCACGCGGGCCGACCTGCCCGACTACATCTGCCGCCGCGAGGCCGACGGCGAGGCCGCGCTGCTGGGCCTGGGAAACTGGAAGGAGTTCAAGGCCCGCTCGGAGAAGGCCTTCCTGGAGAGGAAGCTGGCCGACCATTCCTACAACGTGGCGCGCACGGCCCGGGAAATCGGCCTGCCGCGCAGCAACCTCTACCAAAAGATCGAGTCTCTTGGTATAATGGTGGGGCGCCAGCAGGACGCGGACGAAGAATCGCCCGGTTCGTGAGGGCCGGGAGGAAAGTCCGGACTCCGCAGGGAAGGATGATCCCCAACAGGGATTGCCCCCCGCAAGGACGGGGGGTCAGGAGAGTGTCACAGAGAACAGACCGCCCAAGCCGCCGCAAGGCGGCCGGCAAGGGTGAAAAGGTGAGGCAAGAGCTCACCGTCCCGGGCGGCGACGCTTCGGGACTGAGACAAACCCCATCCGGAGCAAGGCTGAACAAGGGGCGCTCGAGGCTTTCCCGGCCGATGCCCTGGGTTAGCCGCTGGACCGCGGCAGCAATGCCGCGGCTAGATAAATGATTCTTCGCGACAGAATCCGGCTTACAGTCCGCGCCCTGCTGGCCATTTCCTTGCACGAACCAAGTGACAAGTGACGAGGGATGAGTGCAAAGGGACAAGGCAAAAGAAAGGCAATCAGCCGATCGGATATCAGATAGCTGACGAGTTTAAAGAGGGGAAAGCGGCAGGTCGTCCTTTGCGGCTCCTCGTCACTTGTCACTCGTCACGGTTGTTCGTCTTTTAAAATGCTTCGGCGAAGGTCAGGTAGAAGGCCGGCGCGCCGCCGGCGAAGCCGGCGTCCAGGCGGAGGATCAGGTTCTCGCGCGGATTGAACTTGTAGCGCACGCCGCCGCCTGCGGCGGCGTGGAACCCGTCCAGCTCCAGCCGCGATGCCCGCCTCTGCACCTGCGCCAGGCCGGCGAAAGCGCACAGGCCCAGGCGCCGTCCCAGGGAATGGCGCCAGTCGGCCTGCAGCGCCAGCATGATCCGGTCGCGGTAGCGCCCGTCGAAATAGCCGCGCAGCAGGTTCAGCCCGCCGAAGCGGGGCAGCGCCTGGAACGGCGGGTCGCCCCAGGCCGCGCGGAACAGCGCCTGCGCGGCCAGCACCGCACGCGGCGATACGGGCCAGTAGCGGCGGGCGTCGACGTCCAGCTGCCCGAAGCGATAGTCGCTGCCCAGGAAGCGGAGGTAGCGGGACAGGAGCAGGGAGGCGTAGCCGCCCCGGCGGGTGGAGAAGGTGTTGTCGCGGCTGTCCCATCGGAGCAGCAGGCCCAGACCCGACACCGAACCGCCGGCGCCGCCGCTGACCCCGCCGGAAGCCAGCAGGCCGCCCTCCTCGGTCTGGCGCATCGAGATCGCGTGCAGGTCGAGGCGCAGGCCGGCGAAGAAGGAGCGCCCCCAGCGCCGCTGCAGGTCGAGGCGCAGGCGCCAGTTCTGGGAAGTGAAATCCTCGCGCCCCTCCTCGGCGCTGCGGTTGCCGATGCCGTAAAAACGGTCGGGATAATAAGAGTACTTGGCCGTGCCGTCGAGCAGGTAGCGCCCCAACGGGGAATAGAGCTCGAAGTCGGCCTGGGCGATCGACTGCCGCTTGCGGGTGCGGATGACGTTGAAGCGGTAGTGGGAAAGCCGCGTGTCGCGCCGTGCGTCGAGGCGGAAATAATGGATGCCGACCAGGCCCCAGGCCAGGTCGGTCTCCGGCGTGTAATAGACCACGGGAGCGATGATGAAACCGGCGCCCGATGGCGGGGCGGGGGCTTCGGCAGCCACGGCTGGCAGCGCGGCGGAAAAACCCAGAGCCAGGGCGGCCAGGGCCGCGCGCCGGGCCATGGAACCCTGCCGCGCAGCCATCAGCCGGCGCCGCCCCGGGCCTTCTTCTTCATCAAGACCTTTTTCAGGGCGTTCCGGCCCATGCCGAAGCGCTGCTGGAAGAAAGCGTACAGGTCCTCGAGGTCGTCGAGCCGCGGCGCCTCCTCGAGCTCCCCGGCCGCCTCCGCCCCGGCGATGACCAGGACCATCTCGCCGAGCACGGCCGCGCCGGCGAGCGCCTGGCGCCAGCGGCCCAAGGAGGAGCGGACGAAGGCCTCGTGCTTCTTGCTGATCTCCTTGGCCAGCGCGAACTCGCGATCGCCCAGGGCCTCGCAGGCGGCTTCCAGGAGATCTTCCAGCCGCCGGGGCGATTCGTACAGGACCAGGGTGTAGGGCAGGCGGGAAATCCCGGAGAGGAAGCGCCGCAGCTCGCCGGCGCCCCGGGGCGGGAAACCGAGGAACAGGAAGCGCCGCGGATCGAGCCCCGACGCGGCCAGGGCCGGGACCAGGGCGGTGGGGCCGGGCAGCGGGATGACGGATATTCCGGCGTCGATCGCCCGGCGCACCAACAGCCGGCCCGGGTCGGAGATCGTCGGCGTGCCCGAGTCGGTGACCAGCGCCGCCTCCTGCCCGGCCTGCAGCATGGCGACGATCTTGCCGGCCTGCTCCTCCTCCCGGGGCCGGTAGTGGCTGACGATGCGCTTGCGGATGCCCAGGTGGCTCAGCAGCTTCAGGGTGTAGCGGCTGTCCTCGGCGATGACGAAGTCGACGCCGGAGAGGACATCGACCGCGCGCCGGGTGATGTCGCCCAGGTTGCCGATGGGAGTGGGAACTAGGTACAACGACATGGGGAAAAATCCTCGAAAGGCAAAAGGTAAAAGGTAAAAGGAAAAAGTGAAAAAGCGGGCAATTTCAGAAATCTTGGCAGTGCATTTTTCTGGCTTTTGCCTGTTGCCTTTTGCCTACTGCCTTTTTCTCCGCCGTCCGCCGTGAGCCGTGCGCCGTACGCCATCTTCTACTTGTTCCAATCCCGGAGATACCTGAAATCGATGCCCACGGTGCGGGCATGGAGCTTGGCCACCGGCGGCATGGTGCGCTTGAACTGCGAGCGCTCGATCATGCGCCGCACGCGGCGGATCAGGGCCAGGGTGAAGCCGTGCCCGACGATCTCCCCCTCGTCCAGCCGCAGGTCGACCAGCAGGTGCAGCAGCACGTCGAGGTCCTTGTAGGCGACGCCGATCTCCCCCTCGTCGGTCTGGCCCGGCCACAGGTCGGCGCTGGGCTTTTTGGCCAAGATGGCTGCCGGTACACCCAGGTGGCGGGCCAGCTCGAACACCTGAGTCTTGTAAAGGTCGCCGATGGGCTGGAAAGCGCAGGCCGAGTCGCCGAACTGGGTGGAATAGCCGATGAGCAGCTCGCTCTTGTTCGAGGTGCCGGCCACCAGGGCCTTCTTGCGCACCGAAAAATCGTACAGGATGGACATGCGCTCGCGGGCGCACTTGTTGCCCAGCTGCAGCCGGCTGGCGGCCGGCCAGCGCTCGAAAAAGGCGTCGACCTGCGGCGAGATGTCGACGACCTCGAAGGGCACCTTGAATCTGCGGCAGGCCAGCCGGCCGTGGCGCAGGCTCCGGGGGTCGGAGGCGTGGTAGGGGAGGAGCAGGGCGAAAACATGGCCCGGACCCAGCGCCTTGCGGCACAGGGCCAGCACCACGGCCGAGTCCAGCCCGCCCGAGACGCCGAGGATGGCGTTGCCAAAGCCGTTCTTGCGCACGCTGTCGCGGATGAAGGCGGTCAGGATCTTCTCCACCATGGCGCAGTCGATGCTAAGCATGGAGGATCCTCCGCAGCTCCTTCAGCACCAGCGCCGGCTGGTCGTCGCGCAGGTAGGCCGAGGCGACGCGGGCGCGGCGCACGTCGGCCGGGCGCACCTCGGCGTCGAGGATGTCCTCGTCGACGTACTCGGCCTTCTGCACGATGCCGCGGCCGGCGCGGGCGAAGAAGGAGCCGCCGCCGAAGCCGATGCCGTCCTCGAAGCCGACGCGGTTCACGAAGAGATAGTTCTGGTGGTAGAACTGGGAGAAGACGAAGCCCATCGTCTCCCACAGCTGGAAGGAGGAGACGCCGTCGCGGCCGATGCCGCGCTGCGGGCTGTTCGAGATGCCGATCAGCAGGTCGGTCTTCTGCAGGAAGTAAAGATACGCCAGCATGGGGAAGAGGATCTCGCGGCAGATGAGGATGCCGGCGGTGAAGGGGCCGAGCGGGAAGGTCTGGAAGGAGTCGCCCGGCTTGAAGATCATGCCCTCCTCGAACATGCCGAAGTTGGGCAGCTGCGCCTTGCGGTGGACGTGCGCCAGGCGGCCGCCCGAAAAATAGAGGGCGGCGTTGTGCACGATCCCGGGCGTCTCCTCCAGCGGGGCGCCGGCGATGACGCCGATTTCGCGGCTCATCCTCTCCAGCCGCCGCCAGGCGCGGTCGCCGGGACGCAGCGCCGTCTCGCTGGCCAGGTCGCGCAACTGGTAGCCGCTCAGGCTCAGCTCGGGAAAGACGATGAGGTCGCGCCGGTCGCGCACGGCGCGGGCCGCCTGGGCGGCGTGGAATTCCAGATTGCGCTCGATGTCGCCCAAAACCGGGCTGAATTGAACGGCTCTGACCTTCATGGCGCGACTATAGCACAGCCGCACAGGGGACACAATGGCGCCGGGAAGGTGACCGGCGCAGGCCGCTGCGGTGTTTCATGGGCATGGAACGATTGACAGCCCCGGGCGATTGTGTTATTTTTCCCACTTGGCAGGCCTTTCCAGGCAAGGAATCCCGTTGAAAAAGACCATCGTGCTCCTTTTTCTGCTCGCCTTTTCCGTTCTCCTCCTGCCGGCGGCCAGGGACGGGGACGAGTCGGCTTCTCCGGAGGAGATCCGTGCCAAGACCGGCCGGGCATTCATCGAAATGGGTCTCAACTGGGGGATCTCGGCGGTCAATTACAACATCAAGTACTCGAAATTCATCGAGGACTGGCAGTTCGAGCTGACCTGGAAGGACCAGAAGCGCAAGTGGTTCACCTCCGAGGGGCTGCGCCTCGACTCCAACAACCTGCGCCTGAACTGGACCCACGCCTGGTCGGGCGCCATCTATTACAGCTGGGCGCGCACCAACCGCCTGGGCGTCTTCCCCTCCTTCCTGTTCTCCTCGGTCGGATCGCTGCTGTGGGAGTACCTCGCCGAATGGCGCGAAATCTCCTCGATCAACGACCACGTCTATACCTGGATGGGCGGCCCGGCCATCGGCGAGCCCCTTTTCCAGATCGGCGACCATTTCCGCCGCCGCCGCGGCGCCTTGGCCCGCCTGGCGCAGGCGCTGGTCGACCCGCCTCTGGCCATCAACGACCTGCTCGACGGCAAGAACCGGCTGCCGCGCCTCCCCATCGACGACCGCGGCGATTTCCGCCTGCGCCTCGGCGGCAAGCAGGGGCCGGTCTCGCCCGCCACCGGGCGCAGGGGTCATCCCTTCGTTGACCTCGACCTGCGCCTGGTCTCGCTGCCGGGCTACGGCCGCCCCGGCTCGGGTTCGGGGTTCTCGCGCCTGCCGCTCGACAGCGGCTACCGCATCGCCTTCAGCTTCAACAACGACCTGATCGAGGAATTCAGCGCCTCCACGCGCTGCGTCCTGGGCGGCTGGTGGCAACGCAGCGTGCGAGAGGAGGAAGGAGGGGCGCTGCGCGGATCGGAGTGGTGGCTGGGAGCGGTCACCGCCTGGGATTTCTGGCAGAAGAAACCCGTCGCCCCCTACGACGGCAACGAGCTGGGCATGACCGACCGATGGTTCGAGCGCGAGCGGCCGACGCGGTACGCCGACAAGTTCTCCACCCTGCACCTCGTCGGCCCGGCCTTTGACTGGACCGGCTATGCCGGGAAGCTCAGCGCCCGGCTGGGAGCCGAGGCCACGCTCGATTTCGGCATGGTCAATTCGCTGGCCTACAACGACTACACCGCCCTGCACGACCCCTGGGGGGTGAAGACGACGCTGCACAACTGGGGGTATTATTACTCTCTCGGGTACTCGCTCGGGGGCCGCCTCGACCTGCGCCGCGGCCCGTGGCGGGCCGAGGCCGGCGTCAAGTACCAGACCTTCCGCTCGATCCAGGGGCTCGACCGCTACCAGGACCAGCTGCTCGATGATTCACCGCTGCGCGATTCGCGTCTGGCCTATGACGCCGGGCTCTCCCTGGCCTTCCCGCGCTCGCCGCTGTTCCTCTCGCTGCGGCTGGAGGGGCTGGGGCGCCGCGGCCGCTTCCACGAGGTCAGCCGCCGCGAGAGCGAACTCCGCCTTTTCTACACTATGGGCCTGAGATTCTGATGGATGAGTTGCGCGAACCCGCTGAACGGGAAGCCCGCCTCGAGGCCGGCGCCAAAACCGTCGTGTTTTTCGAAATGAGCGGCTGCCCTTACTGCGTCCCATATGAAATGCGTTTCGCCGAGCCGGCCGCCTCCCGTCCGGACCCCGGCCTTTCCCGGCGCCGCTGGAGCGAGTTCGTTTCCGTCCTCTGAGGCGGCAAGCGCCGCTTTTCACGGGAATGGCTTGCAAAAACCTCGGGAAAAAGTTACAGTAGATTTTTAATAGTCCAGCGATCCAGGGAGGCGCCATGAAAGACGAAATCTCAGAAAAGACGTTGCAAGGCAGGTCCCGGCGCAGGCTCTTGGCCTCCATCATCGTGATGGCCCTGGCGCCGGCCGCGGGCCTGTTCCCCGCCGCCGCCATCGTGGTCGACCATACCTGCGCCGACATCAAGAAAATCCCCGAGTCGGCCATCCTGGCGGCCAAGGCCAGCCTGCACATCGCCTACGGGCATACCTCGCACGGCAGCCAGCTGACCGACGGCATGAGCGCCCTGGTCGGCTTCATGAACGGCCTGGGCTATCCCGAGGACTTGTATGCCTGGAACGAGGGGGGCAGCGGCGGCGCCCTGGACCTGGACGACTACGCCATGGACGGCGACGTGGGCTACTACCCCGACTGGGTGAACAACACCCGCGCCTACCTGGGGACGGTCAACCCGACCACCGGCCGCGGCAATGCCCACCCTGCCGTCAACGTCATCGTCTGGTCGTGGTGCGGCCAGGTTTCCTGGCTGAGCGAGCAGGAGATCATCGACGAGTACCTGAACCCGATGAACGCCCTGGAGAGCGAGTATTGGGGGGTGACCTTCGTTTACATGACCAGTCACCTGGACGGCAGCGGCGTGGGCGGCAACCTGAACCAGCGCAACGAACAGATCCGCGCCTATTGCCGCGCCCACGACAAGGTCCTCTACGACTTCGCCGACATCGAGAGCTACGACCCAGACGGCCTGACCCATTATATGCCGCTCCTGGCCGACGACGGCTGCTACTACGACGTCGACGACGACGGCTATATCGACTACACCGACGCCGGCAACTGGGCCATCACCTGGCAGGACAGCCATACACTGGACGTGGACTGGTTCGAGTGCAGCGCCGCCCACACCCAGCCGCTGAACGGCAACCTCAAGGCCTATGCCGCCTGGTGGCTGTGGGCGCGGCTGGCCGGCTGGGACGGCGTCGGCCCCTCCCTGACCCTCACGTCGCCCAACGGCGGCGAGCACTGGACCCTGGGAGCGGCAAAAAACATCACCTGGACGGCCAGCGCCTACACGGGGCCGGTGCGCCTGGTGCTGTTCAAGGGCGGCGTGCGCTTCGGCAACATCGCCAAGAACGTCGACGCCGCCGCCGGCTCCTATGCCTGGACGGTGGGCGAGTGCCTGGAAGGGACGGCAACGGCCGGCGCCGACTTCCGCCTCTACCTGCGCAGCGGCGACAACACGCTCGTCGATCCCAGCGATTTCCGCTTCTCGCTGGTCGAGCCGGCGCAGCTGCAGGTGACCGCCCCCAACGGCGGCGATACCTGGGTGCTCGGCTCGCAGCAGGCAGTCACCTGGAGCGCCAACGGCTACTCGGGCAACGTGCGGCTGATCCTGTTCCGCAACGCGGCCAAGATCGGCCAGATCGCCACCGGCATCCCCGCCTCCCAGGGCTCCTTCCTGTGGACGGTGGGCCAGCACGCCAACGGCACAGCCCTGCCCGGCGCCCTCTATTCCATCCGCGTGGCGGCAGCCGACGGCTCGCAATCCGACTTCAGCGACGGTCCCTTCGTGATCGCCGCCGAGTGAGCGTGGCGTTCCGACCCTCCGACGGAGCGAAAGCGGCCCGGTCGTAGAAAATCACGCATCGTGTCTTCCAGGATTTTTCCTATTGACATTTGATTGGTCATATACTAATTAAATTATTGATTAAGGAGGATTGCATGCGAAAAAGGCTCATGATTTTTTCCCTGGTCTTGTGCTTCACGCTCGCAGCCGGGTATCTTCCCGCCGATTCACAATTCAAGAAGGCCCCTGCCAGCAAGGAGTTTCTGGACTACATCCATTCCCACGTGCGCCCGAACATGTTCACCGAGGACGGGCATCCTCTGGGGTATCTTCCCGGCCCGGTCGACCTTTCCCGCATCAAGGGCGTGGTCGACCAGCGGGTGATCAATACCTACGATGCCTCTTTTGACCTCAGGACACAGGGCAAGCTGTCCGCCGTGAAGGACCAGGCTTCCTGCGGCGCCTGCTGGGCCTTCGCCACCATGGCCTCGCTCGAGTCCTACCTGCTGCCCGGCGAGGCGCTCAACTTCTCCGAGCAGGACCTGAACGCCAACCACGGCTTCGATTACGCCGAATGCGCCGGAGGAAACTCCTGGATGTCACAGGCCTATCTTGCCCGCTGGAGCGGGCCGCTGAGCGAGTCGGATGTCCCCTATCCTTATTCCCCTGATGGCGCAGGGTACACGCCGCTGAAGCACGTTCAGCAGATGATCTGGCTGCCGGCCCGGGCGAGCTATACCGATAACGATACGATCAAGTACTTCCTCACCACCTATGGCGCGCTTCAGTTCTCCTATTACCACGACAACTCGTTTTACAATTCCACCTACAAGAGCTATTACAAGAACACCTCCAGCTCCGGCACCAACCACGCCGTGGCCATCGTCGGCTGGAACGACAACTACCCGGCGGCCAACTTCAATACCGCCGCCCCCGGAAACGGCGCCTTCATCTGCCGCAACAGCTGGGGCACTTCCTGGGGCGAGAGCGGCTATTTTTACATGTCTTATTACGACACGTCGGCCCGGAATTTCGTCTCCTGGAACAATGCCGAATCCAACTCCAACTATGATGCGGTGTACCAGTACGACACCTATGGCTGGGTGACCGACTGGGGCTGCAATGCAACCGAGGGCTGGGGGGCGAACGTCTTCACCGCATCGGAGGATCAGCAGCTCAAGGCCGTGGGCTTCATCACCAATGACGTGAACACGAATTATACCATCTACGTCTACACGGGCGTAACCGCCGGCGCTCCCAGAAGCGGCACTCTGGCGGCCACCAAATCGGGGACGAATACGTATACGGGGTATTATACCGTTCCGTTGGACTCGGCCGTCGATATCGCCAGCGGCGAGCTGTTTTCTGTCGTGATCAAGTTCGTGACGACCAGTTATGGGTATCCGGTTCCCGCAGACCAGTACTGGGCAGGGTACTCTTCCGCCTCGACATCCGCGGCCGGCGAAAGCTTCATTTCCTGCGACGGCACAACCTGGTATGACATGGAGACCATCGACCCCGGCAACGGCAACAACTTCGTGATCAAGGCCTTCGCCGATGCAGACGCGCCGCCGCCGACGCTGAAGCTGAACAGCCCCAACGGCTGGGAGCACTGGGGCCTGGGGACCAATCAGACCATCACCTGGACGGCCGAGAATTACACCGGCACGGTGCGCCTGGTCCTGTTCAAGGGCGGCAGCCGCTGGGGCAACATCGCCACCGGCGTCGATGCCGCGGCCGGCTCCTATGCCTGGTCCGCCGGCTCGGTCTATGACAACACCATGCCCGCCGCCGGAACCGATTTCCGCATTTACCTGCGCAGCCAGGACAACACGATCGTCGACGCCAGCGACTTGCGTTTTGCGCTGAACACGCCCGCGGCCCAGCTTGAGCTGCTCACCCCCAGCGGCGTCGAGCTGGAGCGCGGCTCCACCTACGACATCACCTGGAACGCCAACGGCTACGCCGGCACGGTGCGCCTGGTCCTGTTCAACAAGGCGGCCAAGATCGGCCAGATCGTCGCCAACATCCCCGCCTCGCAGGGCACCTATTCCTGGACGGTCGGGGAGCACTCGGGCGGCTCCACAGCCCCGCTCGGCGACAATTACTCCATCCGCCTGCTGGCCGGCGACGGCTCGCAGGAGGACTACAACGACCTGCCCTTCTCGATCATCACGAGCCTGTAAGGGAAAAGCCACGTTTTGCCCTGTCCGGGCCCGCCCATGAGGCGGGCCCGGACAGTTCTTCTTCGCCTGTAATGGCACGGCTGATGCCGTGAGATTCCCCTATTCCCTTTCTTGGTTCTGCTTAAGAATTTGTGCAGGATGTGACTTATTGGACCTGAGTTCCTGGAGGGCGTCGGCGCCAATTCCCACGCAACAAATTCCGAACAGGCTCCAAATTCCGATGACCCAATGGCCAAAACGAAGAGCAGACGCTTGAAATGTCTTTGGTTTTGGACCCACAGGCCCCGTGAGGGGATTGCAATATGGAACGTGAATGCCTTTGTGATTTGGACTTGGATAGTGGGTGTTTTTTCGTATTTTAAAATATCGAACTATTTGAATGATACATATTTCATGATTGACTCGTAATTCAAATTATTGTATATTAAAAACTCGTGGCAAAAAATGAATCCATTTCAGGAGAGGGGCATGAAAAATAATAGAACCGCCGCCACCCTGGCCCTATTCTTCCTTGCCTCGGCGCTGGCCTTCGCGGGCGGGCCGAAACGCAAAGTCCTCATCGACGGGGCGTCGGCTCCGCCGCCCTACGCCGACAGCGAAGTGCTGGTCAAGTTCAAGGAGATCGTCAGTAGGCTCGACGTCACCGATTTCGCGGCCAACCAGGGACTGGTCGTCAAGAAACGCTTCGACCTCCTCTCCTCGATGAAAGGCCAGCAGATCGTGCTTTTAAAATCTAAGGTGAAGATCGACTCCCAAGTCCTGGCCAAGAAACTGGCCGCCGATCCCCGCGTGGTCTACGCCCATCCCAATTATCGCCGCGAAATGGCCGCAACGCCCAATGACACGCAATTCAGCTCCCTGTGGGGGATGCACAACACCGGCCAGACCGGGGGTACGAACGACGCCGACATCGACGCCCCCGAGGGTTGGGATATCAGCACCGGCTCGTCGAATGTCATTGTGGCCGTCATCGATACAGGGTTGGACTACAACCATGCAGACCTGGCAGCCAATTGCTGGAAAAATCCGGGCGAAATAGCCGGCAACGGCATCGATGACGATGACAACGGATATGTCGATGACATTTACGGAATCGATCCGGCCGGGGTCGACGGCTCGGGCAGCAGTGGCGATAGCGATCCCATGGACGGTTATGGGCACGGCACCCATTGCGCCGGGACCATCGGCGCCCGGGGCAACAACTCGCTGGGCGTGGCCGGGGTCAACTGGGACGTCAAGATCATGGGCTTGAAATTTTTCGATGATTCAGGCGCAAACGGATATGACGCCTTTTCCATCGAATGCATCCAGTATGCCGTATATCAAAGGACCCATGGCCAGAACGTCGTGGCCATCAATGCGTCATGGGGGGGCTACTTGGACACGACCGTGGAGCCCATCGACGCCCTGCGTGACTCCATCGAAATTGCGACCAATGTCGGGATCGCCTTCTGCGCCGCCGCGGGCAACGGCGACGGCGACGGCGACACCGCGGGAGACGACAACGATTCCGAGATCCACCATTATCCCTCCGATTACACCCTGCCCGGCATCATTTCCGTGGCCGCGACCGACCACAATGATGACTTGGGCTCGTTTTCCAACTACGGTGCAACTTCCGTCGACCTGGGGGCCCCGGGGGTCAGCATTCTGAGCTCGGTTCCCAGGGCGTATCTCCCGCATGAGGGAGACGTCTTCTTCGACGACATGGAGCATGGTGCCGGCAACTGGGTGACGAGCGGCACGAACAACTCCTGGGCGATCACGGACGAATATGAGATCTATTGGGGAGGGGACTATCCGTCATGCCCCAGTCCCACGCACTTTTGGAGCGACCGCCCCGGAGTCGGCGGCAGCTACACGTTTTACCTGTCCAACACCAATTCCTTTCTGACCTACAATGCCGATATCGACCTTTCCAGCTATGCGGGGCAGGATGTTTATCTTGGAGTGACGATGGGCCGGCATATCGGGAGAAACGATCACGTTTATGTGCAAATCTCCAACAACAGCGGCTCGAGTTGGTACACGATCCAGGATTGGAGCTATACGAGCGGCTCCATATATTTCTGGGCGAGCTTTTCCTGGGCCATCCCGGAGGCGTACAAAACCGCCCATTTCCGAATGAGGTTCAATCTCGTCTCTAACAATAGCGACAATGGAATCGGGGTGGTATTGGATGACATCGGCATCGTCACCAGCATGAGTTCGCCCTACGAGTCCTGGAACGGCACGTCGATGGCCACGCCGCACGTGGCCGGCGCCGTGGCCTGGCTGGCGTCGATCTTCCCTGGCGAGACTGTCGCCCAGCGGAAAGAGCGCATCCTTTATGGCGGCGATCCCAAGGCTTCCTTGAGCGGCAGGACCGTCACCGGCAGGCGCCTGAACCTGTACGGGGCTTATGCCTATACTCCGGCCTCGGGCCCCTCGTACACCGTCACGTCGCCCAACGGCGGGGAAGTCTGGACTGCCGGAACGAGCCAGAACCTCACCTGGACCTCGACCGGCACGCCGGGAAATGTTGACATTTATTATTCCATTGACAGCGGCGCCAACTGGACGAGCATCGTGACCAACACGGCCAACGACGGGACCCATACCTGGACCGTTCCCGCCGTCACCTCCGACGACTGCCTGATCCGGGTTTGGGGGGTCACCGACCATGACCCGTCCGACACCAGTGATACGGTTTTCTCCATCGTTCCTGCCGGCGGCGAGACCGTGACGACGCCGAGCACGCCAACGGGAGCGACGAGCGGCATGGTGGGGACGGCCTATACCTACACGACCGGCGGCTCCACCTCTTCCATGAGCCACAGCATCCAGTACCGATTCGACTGGGGCGACGGCACCTATTCGGTCTGGCTGCCGGTGGGGACCACCAGCGCCTCGCACAGCTGGCTGGCGGCCGGCACCTACAATGTACGGGCCATGGCACGCTGCTCGACCCATTACGTCCAGTCCGACTGGTCTACGGCGCTGGCGGTGGACCTCGGCGACACGCCGACCTTCGCCGCGGTCTCCCGCTTCGGCGCTGCGCCGGGCGAGCCTCTGCCCACGGTCGAGTGGCATACCGCCTCGGAAATGGGCGTGGCCGGCTTCAGGCTGTTCCGCCAGGACGAGCGCACGCGGGAATTCCTTCCGGTTTCGGCCTCGTTCCTGCCGGCGCTGGCCGACTCGCCGCAGGGCGGGATCTACAGGCTGGCCGATCCCGGCGCCTTCCCGGGCGAGCCGCAGACCTACCGCCTGGATGAGGTGAAGGCCCAGGGGCAGGCGAGAAGCTATGGGCCGTTCACGATCGATTTCGGGGCCAGGGCGCCTGAGGCCGTCGATTCCGGGCTGCGCCTGGGCAAGGAGGATGAGACGGGCATCGAAGGATACCGCCGCTTTCGCCGCGAACGATCGTCCTGGGAGCTGGAACGGATTGAAAGCCGTTCCCGGGCAGCGCAGGCCGGAGAGGCGCAGGCAGTCCCCGCGGGCGGCCTGGCGCGGGTGACGGTCAAGGGCAAGGGCATCTTCTATGTGCAGGCGGTTCAGGTGGCGCGGGCGTTGGGCATCGACGAGACCTCGGCACGGCTGGCGATAGCCGGCTACGGCCTGAAATTGACCGGAATGGGAAGGGAGACCGCCTGGCTGGCGGATGCGGGCGGCGCCGGGCTCTATTTCTACAACCCGGGCGTGGAGACAGTCTTTTCCGACCGCAACGTGTACTTCCTCGAGCCCGGAAGCGGCCTGCGGATTCTCGGTATGAGCCTGCCCGGGGCCGTGGCCGTCGACGGCCAGTCGTTCGCCGACGCCCTGCACTTCGAGGAGAACCGCTACCCGCTGCTGATCAGCGCCCTGGACCCGGCTGGCGACATCTGGTTCTGGGACTGGGTGAGCGGAGGCGAGAGCAAGGAATTCGCCGTGAGCGTGCCCGCACCGGCCGCAGGCCAGGCGACGCTGGCAATGAGCCTGCAGGGCGCGACCGACACCCCGGCCGAGGAGGACCACCACGCGGTGGTGAGCGTCAACGGCCGGCAGGTGGGCGAGGCGCGATGGAACGGGACCGAGGCCAAGCGCCTGGAGGCGAGTTTCGACGCCTCGCTGCTCCAGGACGGGGGCAACACGGTGACGGTGGCGGGGCTTCTGGACACGGAGGCGCCGTACAGCGTTTTCTACGTCGAATCCATCGACCTGAGCTGCCCCAGATATTACCGGGCGCTGGAGAACCGCCTGGTCTGCCGGGGCGACGGCAACCGGGTGATCACCGTGGGCGGGTTGACCGAGACGAAGGTGCTGGTGTTGGACGTGAGCCGGCCCGAGCGGCCGCTGCAGGTCGACGCGGGAGCGGTCGACGTGCTGGGGCGGGTCTCGTTCGTCCCTGCCGACCCCGGCAAGGAATACGCGCTCAGCGGCCTGAACTCGGCGCTGCGGCCGCTTGCCGTGACGGCGGCGCGGCCGGCGAAGATCCCCGACGAGAGCCAGACTTTCGCGCACGCGGTCATCGCGCCGCGCGAGTTCAAGAAGGCGGCCGGGGAGCTGGCCGCCCACCGCAGCCGACAGGGGCTGAAGTCGGTGCTGGTTCTGCTGGAGGACATCTACGACGCCTACAGCCATGGAGTGCCCGATCCCTTCGCCATCCGGTCGTTCCTGGCCCAGTTGGCCGGCAACGGGCTGAAGTACGCGGTGCTGGCGGGCAAGGGGACCTACGATTACAATGATTACTCGGGATACGGGGACAACCTGGTGCCGGCGCTGCTGGGAAAGACGCCCGAGGGGCTGTGCGCCGCGGACCGGATCTTTGGCGACCTGAAGGGCAAGAACGGAGTGCCGGAGGTGGCGGTCGGGCGGCTGCCGGCTGCGACCGGGCCTGAGCTGCAGGCGATGATCGACAAGATCAAGGCCTATGAGGCGGGCCAGGGGACGTGGCTGGAGCGGGGCCTGTGGATCGCCGACAACGCCGACAGCGGTGGCGATTTCGCCGCGGGCAGCGACCAGCTGGCGGCCCTGGCGACTGGAACGCAGGCGGAGAAGGCCTATTTGGCTGGTTCGGCGGCCGACGTGCGGGCGCGGATCGCTGCGGCGTGGAACGCGGGCCTGGGGTTGGTGAGCTACTGCGGCCATGCGGGGATCAACCAGCTGGCCACGGAGAACCTGCTGGACGTCCCGGGCGCCCTGGCCCTGGCCAACGGCGAACAGCTGCCGCTGGCGGTGATGCTGACCTGCGCGGCGGGTCGCTTCGAGCTCCCAGGGTTCATGTCGCTGGGCGAGGCGCTTCTGGCCAACGCCGGGGGCGGCATGGCCGGCGGCATGCTGCCGTCGGGTGCGGCCTACCACAGCGACTCGATGCGGCTGGCCGAGCAGTGGTACAAGGCGGTGTACCAGGCGCGGGCGGCGCGGGCCGGCGACGCCTGGCTGGCGGCGCTGAAAAACTACGTGCAGCTGGGCGGCAAGGTCTCGCTGCTGAACGTATACAACTGGCTCGGCGACCCGGGCATGCTGCTGAAATGAGGCGGGAGGCCCGCTACCTCAAAAAGGAGGGGGTCGCCAGGCGCGAGATCGCCGGCGAGACTTTCCTGATACCCATCTGCTGCGCGCCGGTCGACATGAACGACATCTTTGTCCTGAACCCGCTGGCCGATTTCATCTGGCAGCGCCTCGACGGCTCAAGGACGGCGGTTACGATCGTGGACGAGATCGTGGCCGAGTTCGACGTGGAGTCCGCACGGGCCAGCGAGGACTTCTCGGATTTTGTAGGCCGGTTGCTGGAAAAAGGCCTGGCCCGGGAGCTGCCGTGACCTCCGCCTGCGCCAGGCCGACCGCCTCCGACGACGCCCGCTTCTGGCGCGGGATCGAGCGGACGGTCTCGGAGCAGCGCATCCCCTTCTCGGGCAGCCTGGCCCTGACCAACCGCTGCAACCTGGCCTGCCTCCATTGCTATGCCCGCGAAGGCGGAGACGGGGCTGGGGAGCTGGATACAAGGCGCTGGCTGGAAATCCTGGACGAGATCCAGGAGGCGGGCTGCCTCTATGTGCTGCTCACCGGCGGCGAGCCCCTCCTGCGCCGCGATTTCGCCGAAATCTACGGGCACGCCAAGCGCAGCGGTTTCCTGGTCACGCTGTTCACCAACGGCACGCTGATCGACGAACCGGTCATCGATCTGTTCCGCTCGCTGCCGCCCTATCGCGTCGAGGTCAGCCTCTATGGCGCCGAGGCCGCGATTCACGACCGGATCACCGGCGTTCCCGGCTCGTTCGACCGGGCGCTGAGCGGGATTGAAACCCTGCTCAAGGAGGGCTTTGCCGTCAGCCTCAAGAGCGTGCTGATGACCGCGAACGAAAAGGAGTTCCCGGCGATCGAGGGACTCGCCCGCGGCCTGGGGGCGAGGTTCCGCTTCGATGCCGGCATCTTCCCGGCCTGGAGCGGCGACAACGGGCCCGTCGCTCTTCGGGTGGCGCCCGAGCGTGCGGTCGAGCTGGAAATGGCCGATCCCGCAAGGCGGCGGGAGTGGCGCGATTTCCTCGCCGCCTTCCGCGGCACTGCGGAAAACGACGGCCTGTACAACTGCGGCTCGGGGATCAACACCTTCCACGTGGAGCCAGACGGCGTACTTCATCCCTGCTTGATGGTGCGCAGCGTGCGCCATTCGCTGGCCGCGGGTAGTTTCCGGGAGGGCTGGGAGAACGTCCTGCGCGGCTTCCGCGACGCCGCTCCCGGCGCCGCCATGCCGTGCACCGGCTGCGAAAAGAAACTCCTTTGCGGCTATTGCCCCGGTTTTTTTGCCTTGGAGAAAGGGTCGGAGAGCATCCCGTCCGAGTACTTGTGCGCGATAGGCAACCAGAGATATGAGGTGTTGAATTCCCTGGCAGCGGAGGAATGATGCAACAGAATCGGAAGACAAAGGAAGGGAAGAAACCATACGAAAAACCGCAGTTGCGGGTGGTCAGCATCGCACCCGGGACTCAGACGCTGGGGATCGGCTGCAAGATGGTCAGTGCGGGCGTCAGCTACAACCAGCCCTGCGTGGCCCGCGCTTGCGCCACCGAACCGGGAAGCTGAACGCCGTGCTCCTGCCCAGGGGCGGGAGGCTCTTGATCGGCGGGGTAGGGGTTTCCTTTTCTGCTCCGCCGGATGCGCGTCTGCGGATCGTCCATCCCTTGTACCGGAGGTTCATCGGCAAGGCCGGCTCCCCGCCTGCAGCAGGGCGGATGCAGGTGCGGCTGAAGAGGGAGGGCTGGCCGAGGCTGGAGGGATTGGAAAAGGCCTTTGACACCGGAGATTCCTGGTCTTTGTTCCGTGACGGCTCCCGCAGCCTGCTCTGCCTGGCGCCCGCCGGGCGTCCGCACCCGCTTTGGGTCGCGGCCTTCGCGCCCGGCGCCGGAAACGTCGACCTTTTTTGCCCCCTTCCAGAGGACGGCGGCGCCGCCATCGACCTGCCGTTCGTCTATCCCCTGGACCAATTGCTGCTGATGCATTATTTTGCCGGGCGCCGGGGAGTGCTGGTCCATGGAGCCGGGCTGAAGCTCGGCAAGAGGATCTACCTGTTCGCCGGCGCTTCGGGGGCCGGGAAGAGCACGTTCTCGGAGCTGCTGGCCAGGGCCGGGCTGGGGACCGTGCTGAGCGACGAGCGGATGATCGTCAGGTCGCTGATAGGGGGGTTGCTGGCTTTCGGCACCCCCTGGGCCGGAACGGCGGGCATCGCCAGGCCTGGCAGCGCGCCTCTGGCCGGCATATTCTTTCTCCGCCATGGCCTGAGGAACGAGATCCTGGAGATCTCCGCCGGCGATGCTGCCGACCGCCTGCTGGCCATGGCCTCGATCCCCTGGTACGACCCCGAGTCGGCGGCGCCGATCGTGGCCTTCATCAAGAAAATCTGCGCCGCGGTTCCCTGCCGCGAGTTCCGCTTCACCCCCGACCGGTCGGCGGTCGAATTTCTCCGCCGGGGACTGTCAAAAGGTGACGACTCAAAAGGTGACGGTGCTTGACTTTATTACTTCACCAAGATCAAAAGGTGACGGTGCTTGACTTTATTACTTCACCAAAAAGTACATAGTTGACATGAGACGAGCTCGGTTGACTTTTGCGGGGGCTTTTCACCATGTGATGAATCGTGGCATTGGTGGGGAGAATATTTTCCCCGATGACGCGGCAAAAAGCGCATTCTTGAAAATTCTTGCTGAAAGCAAGAAATCACTTGGCGTGCGAGTGATCGGTTATTGTATCATGAGCAACCACTATCACCTTCTTCTCGAGAACCAATCAGGACGGATGAGTGAATTGATGAAGCGTGTCAATGGGACGTATGGCATTTATTTCCGGCACAGATTTGGTGGCAGGGGATATTTGTTTCAGGGGCGGTTCAAATCGACTTTGATACAGGGCGATTCTTACATGAAAATGGCCATCCTGTATTTGCTGCAGAATCCGGTGCGAGCTGGCTTGTCGTCGACGGTCGCCGGATACCCTTGGTCCAGCGCTGCCGAAATTGTAAAAGAAGTGAAACAGCCCATAACGGATGTGGCCTTTCTCCATGATCTTTGGGGCGGGGACAAAACGATGATCCATGAGATCGTGCATCACGACCAGGTAAGCATAACAATATTCAAAAACAAATACGGCGAGCTCCTCGGGGGCGGGGAGCACATGGAAAAAGCGTTGGCGAGGCGCGAAAGGAGAGTGAAGGAAAGGTCGAGCGAAAGACGGCGCCAGGACGACGAATATTTTGAACCGATCGCGAAGGTTTACTGGGAATTGGAGAAAAAGTATGGCCGGAAATTTGACAGGATGGATTTTGTGACTTTTGAGGAAAAGAGATTGCGGGGTGAATTGTTGATGCGGTTGAAGGAATTGGCGGGGTTGACCTATAGGCAGATCGCGCAACTCCATGAGTTCAGGGACTTGAAACTGCAATCGCTTGGCAAATTGTACCTGGATGCCAAGAGAAGGATGATGGGATCTGGTCGATTGGAAGACAAAGTAACGAAGTAAAGCACCGTCACCTCAAGCCCGGCATGATTTTGGCATTTCCGGTCATGTCCTGGCAATGAGTAAAAAAATCCTTGAAACCATTGTGGGCAAAGGAAAATGACGGTGGGAAGGGAAAGCCGAAGGCCGGATTTGAACCGGCGACCTATTGATTACGAATATGTATTGATTATTGCGGAAACCCTTGTCCACACTACATTTTAGATAATTTTACTTCGTTTTTCTTCGTATTTCTCCTTCCAATGTTCTCCCAATGTTTTATCCTTTATTATCGGTTATCCCCAATATATCGTTTATTTTATACGATAATTCACCGCATCCACACTACCAAACTCACGACATAACTTTATTTTTTAAAAGTTTATCATATCTTCTTGAATAGAATTCCTTAAAGACATCGGTAGTGTCAAGTATTTTTCGCACTTTTGATTTGAGGTAGTCCTTAAACCAAAA
>CAZVPI010000003.1:0-189083 GCA_964628035.1 uncultured Clostridia bacterium
TGTTCTGTCCCAAAAGCGTGATCAGAAAAATCCCAAAACAGCTGCTCACGCACAATAAGAATGCAGATAGAAAAGTCAAGAGGTTCTCTTTAACATTGTGTGGGCAATGAGAAGTTAAGTTTCCCGGCGACAAGGTACATGATGGTTCGCAGGTGTTCGAATGCCTTGAACCCATAAGCTCGTATCATGGCGGTTTTGATCTTGCTGTTCAGGCCTTCCACGATGCCCGATGTGATGCGACTGGCAAAGAACCGAAGCACGCCGTGCCAATGTCGTTTGATTGCCTTGGCCACGTAGATGACCGGCTCCAGCCGGGAATGCGCGGCCCAAAAATACCATTGCCGCAGGTACTTCTCCGCCTCTGCAGGAGTGGGTTGTTCCCACAAGCGCCTCAGGGCAAGCTTGATATGATAGGCCCTGGCTGTTTTGCTATCCAGCGACTTGATCCTCTCCAGTTCGCCTCGTTGCCTCTCTGTCAGCTTCTCCAGGTTCCTCAGCAGCAGGAACCGGGCTCCCCGCGACCATTTGTTTTTGGCTTCCGACCTTCGCACCAAGTCGATCGCCCGATTCATCAGCACCATGACGTGATAGCGGTCAAAGGTGATCTCAGCATGGGGAAGCGTCTCCTGCGCCCCCTTCATGTAGGGCTCCCACATGTCCATGCAGAGCTCGGTCACCTGAGAATGGGGCACACCATGATCCCCCAGAAAGCGCAAAAAACCAGTAAACACAGTGTGGTCGCGCCCATCTTCCACGTCCACCACCCTGGATGCGTCAAGATCGCAGAACGTGGTGATGTACTGATGCCCTCGTTTCCTGGAGCACTCATCCATGCCAACGGCCTTCAAGCTGGAGTAATCTTCCATGGCAACCGTCTCGTTCACATAGCGGGCCAGCATCCGCCACAGGGCGGCTTGCCCACAGTTCATCCTCTTGGCCATGTCCGCCACCGTCATCTCTTTCGCCAGGCATAGGGCTAACGCTTCAAACAGCGGCGTGAACCCGCTGCCGGCTCGCGCCCAAGGCACGTTTACCTGGTGAACGCCATGCGTGGAACAGGTAACCCGCGGAACTTCCGCCGTAAGGTACGCTTGGTGCTGGGAAAAATCGAGGTGCCGCCACGTCCTTTCCTTGGTGTCGTGAACCGGGCAGTGCTCTCCGCTGCCGCACTTTGGGCAAAGAAATCGCGCCCCTTTTTTGAATTCCAGGAACAGATCCAATCGCTTCTTCGCCGGATCAAACTCAATGCGATGGATATGCCAAGGATCGGTCTAGCCCAGCGCCTTGGCGAACAACGGCTGCTCGTCCATCGGGCATCCTCCTGAAATTGGCTCTGGAGGAATGATATCCCGAAGGCATTACCCACACAAATTGACAGAGAACCATGAAAAAAATTTCGAGACGCCGGACATTAGACGTTAGCAAGATGGGGAAAAATTTATGATTACAGGGCATTTTTCTTGCTAACCACTAACGTCTCCTGTCTAACGTTTCTAGATCTTAAAAATAATCATCAACAGCCTGATGACGATGAATCCCCAGCCCACGGCCAGCACGATCCAGGCGATCTTCTTGGCCAGGGTCAGCAGCACGGCGAACAGGGTCAGCACGGCCAGGTAGCCGAGGGGATCGGCCAGGTCGGCCGGGAAGCGGGTGGAGGCGAAAACCGTTCCCAGGAGCTTCAGCATGCCGACGCCGATCTGGTGGGCGATGGTATGGATGAAGGTGAACAGCGCGGGGAAGAAGCCGCCCGAGCCTGCGGCGACCCCGTTCAGGGCGGTCCCTTGCATGGTGCTTTCTCCTTGCGCCGGGCCCTGGCTCCCGCGGCCGTCCCGGCGCCAATCCGGCTGGCCTTCAGCCGCCGGCGCTGGCATTGTACCACGGCGGGCCGTCTTTTTCGCGAAGGCGGACGCCGGCGGCACGGGTGCAAGGCCCGGAGTTTTCTGCTATGCTACCGGCAGATGGACATCAAGGGCCTGCCCCTGAAATTGCTCGGCACGCTGGATCGCCTCTATGCCGACGCGCCGCTGCTGAGGCTGGGGGCCGGCGACCGCCTGGCCGTCTTCTCCGACCTGCACATGGGCGACGGCGGCCGGCGCGACGAGTTCGCCGCCAACGCGGAAGTGGTGATGGCCGCCATGCGCCGCCACTACCTCGAGCGCGGGTACATCCTGGTCCTCAACGGCGACATTGAGGACCTGGCCGCCTTCCCGCTGTCGGGCATCGCCACGCGCTGGCTGCAGGTCTACGCCCTGTGGCAGGAGTTCGCCGACCGCGGCCGCCTGTTCAAGCTCGCCGGCAACCATGACGTGTCGCTGCTGCTGCGCCGCCCCGAGGACCTGCCGTTCCCGGTGAGCGAGTCGCTGCGGGTGGAGATCGGCGCCAAGAAGCTATGGCTCTTCCACGGCCACCAGGTGGCGCGCTTGGACTGGGTGTTCCAGGCGGTGGGCACGTTCTTCCTGCGCGGGCTGCTCCATCCGCTGGGCATCGGCAACTACACGGCGGCGCGCAGCTCCAGCCGCCGCTTTCATGTCGAGAAGCGCGCCTACCTGCACGCCCGGGCCCACGGCCTGCTGGCGGTCATCGGCCATACCCACCGGCCGCTGTTCGAGTCGCTCTCCCGGCTCGACACGGTCAAGTTCGAGATCGAGAGCCTCTGCCGCTCCTTCCCCGCGGCTGCGGAGGACGAGCGGGCCGGGCTGCGCGAGAGGATGGAGGTCCTGAAAAGGGAGTTCATCGCCCAGCAGCGCCGCGACCGCCACGCCCAGCAGCGCGAAAACCTTTATCACGAGGGCCCGCTCCTGCCCTGCCTGTTCAATTCGGGGAGCGGCATCGGCCGCCACGGCGCCACGGCCATCGAGATCGCCGACGGCCGCATCGCGCTGGTCATCTGGTCCGACCGCCGCCGCTCCAGCCAGTACAGCGAGGCGAGCGGCTATGCGCCGCAGCGGCTCGACGGCAGCGACTTCTACCGCGTGGTGTTGAAGGACGAGGACCTGGACTATGTGTTCGCCAGGATTGAGTTGTTGAGGTGATTTTAAAGAGCAACGGAATAGTTGTAGAGTGATAAAGCGGTAAAGGGGCAAAGTAGCAGCCCTGATAAATTCTTGCTCTACCACTCTGCCACTTTACAACTCTGCCCCTCTATCTCTCTTTTCCTCTTGCTAACACTGACACGGGAGATTCTGCTATTCTATACTCATGGCGAGAACGATCTCTCTCTCTCCTGCTCTGCTGCGCAAGCTGGACCGCCTGTACGGCCAGGCCCCGGTCGTGAAGCTGGCGGCCGGCCAGGGCCTGGCGGTCTTTTCCGACCTGCACCTGGGCGACGGCGGCCGGGACGACGACTTCGCCAGGAACGCGCGGCTCTATGTCGAGGTCCTGGAAAAGCACTATGCCCCCTCGGGCTCGCTGCTGGTGCTCAACGGCGACATCGAGGAGCTGGCCCGTTTCCCGCTGTCCGCCATCGCCACCCGCTGGCTCGAGGTGTACCGGGCCTGGCAGTCGTTCGCCGACCGCGGCGCCCTGTTCAAGCTGGCGGGCAACCATGACCTGGTCCTGCTGCGCCGCCGGGCCCGCGACCTGCCTTTTCCGGTCGGCGAGTCGCTGGTCGTCGACATCCGCGGTCGGAGGCTGTTCCTCTTCCACGGCCACCAGACCTCCCGCCTTAACTGGGTCTTCCAGACCCTGGGCGTGCTGCTGCTGCGCTGGCTGCTGCGCCCCCTGGGCATCGGCAACTACACGGTGGCCCGCAGCAGCCGCCGCCGCTTCCACGTCGAGCGCCGCGCCTACCTGTTCGCGCGGGAGCGGCGCATCGCCGCCTGCATCGGCCACACCCACCGGCCGCTGTTCGAATCGCTGCCGCGGCTCGACTCGGTGAAGATGGAGATTGAGACCCTGGTGCGCCGCTATCCGCGGGCGGCGGCGCCGGAGCGGCCGGGACTGGAGCGGCGGCTGGCCGAGCTGTCCGCCGAATACCGCAAGCTGCAGCGCCAGGAACCGCGCTCGCGGGGAGAAAACCTCTACCATGACGGGCCGCTGCTGCCCTGCCTGTTCAACTCCGGCTGCGGCATCGGCCGCCACGGCGTGACCGCCATCGAGGCCGACGAGCGCAGCGTCCGCCTGGTCTACTGGTTCGACCGCCGCCGCAGCGGCAAGTACCTCGAGGCCGAGGGCTACCGGGCGCAGCGCCTGGGAGACAGCGATTTCTTCCGCGTGGTGCTGAAGGAGGAGGAGCTCGATTACATCTTCACCCGCATCCAGTTGCTCGGCTGAGCTCAGTGGCACGTGACGAGTGCTCCGTGACAAGCAACCGCTGAGAAGCGAACTGCGCTGAAAAGTATAGCGCACAGGGGAAGGATCGACTATGTCGTTTCCTTGTCACTGGTCACTTGTTGCTTGTCCCTGTAGTTCGATGAGTTTCTTGCTGGCACGGACACTGTCCCTGGCTCGTTGAAAAACTCGAAGCCATGGCTTACAATGACCCGCGCCATGCGGGATCGCCGCGTGGGAACCGCTATGATGGTGGAAGCCGGAGGGTAAGGACATGCTGTTGAAACACTTTTTCCTGCCCAAGATCGCCCACAGCTCCTGGCTGCTGGCCGGAAAGGACACCTGCGCCGTGATCGACCCGCAGCGCGACGTCGACCTGTACCTCCGCGAGGCCCGGGAGCTGGGAGTGGTCATCAGCCACGTTCTCGAGACCCATCTGCATGCCGACTTCGTCTCCGGCCACCTGGAGCTGGCCCGGCGCAGCGGGGCGCTCATCGTCGCCCCGCGCTCGGCCGGCTGCTCGTTCCCGCACCGCGGTGTGGCCGAGGGCGACCGCATCGAGCTGGAGCACATGCGCCTCGACGTGCTGGAAACGCCGGGGCATACCCCCGAGCACGTCAGCTACGTCGTGACCGACACCAGCCGCGGCCCCCTGCCGGTCGGCGTGTTCTGCGGCGACACCCTGTTCGTCGGCGACGTGGGGCGGCCCGACCTGTTCCCCGGCCGCGCCGTCGAGCTGGCCGAAAGGCTGCACCACAGCCTGCACGGCAAGCTGCTCGCCCTGCCCGGCTCCTGCGAGGTCTATCCCGCGCACGGCGCCGGCTCGCTCTGCGGCCGGGCCATGGGCGCCAAGTGGTGGTCGACCATCGGCTGCGAGCGGGCCGCCAACCCGGCGCTGCTCATCGCCGACCGCGGGGAGTTCATCCGCTCGCTCACCCGCGACATGCCGCCGGCGCCCGACCACTTCGGCCGCTGCAGCGAGATCAACCGCGGCGGGCCGCGCCTGCTGGCCGACATTCCCGCCCTGGAGGAACTGGGGCCGAGGGCCTTCGCCGCCCGCTTGGCCGCCGGCTGCGAGGTGCTCGACGTGCGCCCCTACGGCGCCTTTGCCGCCTTGCACCTGGCCGGCTCCTGGCATATCGATCTCAACGGCAATTTCCCCACCTTCGCCGGCTGGGTGCTGCCTCCCGACCGCGACCTGCTGCTGGTGGCCGACGACAGCGGCCAGGCCGAGGCGGCCCGCGCCTGGGCGCAGTGCGTCGGGCTCGACCGCCTCGTGGCCCGGCTCGAAGGCGGCATGCCGGCATGGGCCGCGGCCGGGATGCCCACCGCCTCATTGGGCCTGGTCTCGGCCCATGAGCTCCACGGCCGCCTGGGAAAGGAGATCGTCCTGGTCGATACCCGCGCCCCCCAGGAGTTCGCCGCCGGCCATATCGCGGGCGCGCTGTCCATCCCCGCCCCCGACCTGCGCCAGCGCTGGCGCGAGCTCGATCCCTCCCGCCCCACGTACGTGATCTGCGGCTCGGGAAACCGCTCCAGCCTGGCGGCCAGCATCCTGGAGCGCAAGGGCTTCAAGGCGCTGTTCAACGTGGCCGGCGGCATGGCCGGGTTCCAGGCCGCCGGCGAGGCGCGGAGCTGCGCCGGACCCTTCCCGCCCCACGGGCCGCACCTGGCCGACGCGTCCGCTGCCGAAAGGAGGCCGTCATGAGCGAATTTTTCGCCGGGCGCTGGTCGCCCTACCTGGTCGGCGCCGCCATCGGCGTGCTGAGCTGGTTCACTCTTCTGCTGTCGCGCCATGCCCTCGGCTGCTCGACCACCTTCGCCCGCGGCGCCGGCATGATCGAGCGCCTGTTCCGCGGCCCCCAGGTCTACCGCAAGCCCTATTACCAGGAATTCCGCCCCGAGGTCGACTGGCAGGGGATGCTGGTCGTGGGCATGGTGGCGGGCGCCTTCCTGGCAACGCGTCTCGAAGGCGGGCCCGTCATGGCCTGGGTGCCGGCGCGCTGGGCGGCCGCCTTCGGCGCCGACCCGCTGGCGCGCTGGCTGGCGGCGCTGGCCGGCGGCGTCCTGCTCGGCTTCGGCTCGCGCTGGGCCGACGGCTGCACCAGCGGCCACGGCATCAGCGGCGCCATGCAGCTGGCCCTCTCCAGCTGGATCTCGGCCGCCTGCTTCTTCGCCGGCGGCATCGGCGCGGCCTGGCTGCTGTACCGCGTCGCCGCCTAGGGAAGAGGACATGAAAGCCTTATCCCGCCAGCGTTTCCAGGGCCTGCTGTTCGGCGTCGTCTTCGGCTTTCTGCTGCACAAGGGGGGGTCACCCGCTTCGACGTCATCGTTGGCCAGCTGCTGCTGCAGGACTTCACCGTGCTCAAGATCATGCTGACGGCGGTGGCCGTCGGCACCGTGGGCATCCACCTGATGAAGCGGCTGGGCTGGGCGCAATTCAGCCCCAAGCGCGGCTCCTGGGGGCGCAACGCCCTGGGCGGCCTGGTCTTCGGCGCCGGCTTCGCCCTGCTGGGCTACTGCCCGGGGACGATCGCCGCCGCCGTCGGCGCCGGGTGGCTCGACGCCCTGGCCGGAGGGCTGCCCGGCGTCCTGATCGGCTCCGGCCTGCTGGCCGCCCTCTATCCCCGGCTGAAAACCGGCGTGTTCGCGCTTGGCGACTTCGGGGACCTGACCTGGCCGAAGCTGCTCAAGACCTCCGAGTGGCGGGTCATCGCACCGCTGCTGCTGCTCATCGCCGTGGCGCTGCTGCTGCTGGAGCGCGCGGGGCTGTAGCGCCGCCGCGGCCATTGACAGGAGGGGCGGCGCTTCGCATAATGAGCCGGCGCCGGCGCGCAAGCCGGGCAAGGGTCTGAAAGTCCGGTCCTGTTCCAGGAGGAGCGATGGATGCCATCAAGAGCACAGCCCAGAAGATCGTCGAGATCTTCAACGCCCCGCTGTTCGCCATCGACAGGTTCCACTTCACCCTGTGGGTCCTGCTCTACCTCACCGCCCTGGTCTTGCTGCTCTTCTGGGCCACCTCGCGCCTGAACCGTTTCGTGGTGTATCGCCTGATGGACCGCAGCAAGGTGGCGCTGGGCGTGCGCATCGCCGTGGGCTCGATCATCCGCTACCTGGTGATCGTGGTCGGCCTGGTGGTCATCTTCCAGACGGCGGGGATCAACCTGAGCAGCATCACCATCATCTTCGGCGCCCTGGGCGTGGGCATCGGCTTCGGCCTGCAGAACATCACCAACAACTTCGTCAGCGGCCTGATCATACTCCTGGAGCGGCCGATCAAGGTCGGCGACCGCATCGAGGTGGGCGGCGGGGTGGCCGGCGACGTGGTCGACATCTCCATGCGCGCCACCACCATCGTCACCAACGACAACATCTCGATCATCGTGCCCAACTCCGAGTTCATCTCCAAGACGGTCATCAACTGGAGCCACACCAACCGCCAGGTGCGCTTCAACTTCCCGGTCAAGGTGGCCTACAGGGAGGACCCCGAGCGCATCCGCCGCCTGCTGATCGACCTGGCCCTGAGGCAGCCCGGCGTCCTGCACGACCCGCCTCCCGACGTGCTGTTCGTGGCCCACGGCGACAGCGCCCTGGAGTTCAACCTGCGCGTGTGGACCGAGGAGTTCGTCGACCGCCCGGGGGTGCTCAAGAGCCAGCTCTATTACCGCATCTTCGCCGTGTTCCGCGAGCAGGGGGTCGAGATCCCCTTCCCGCAGCAGGATGTCCATATCAAGAGCGACAGGAGGGGAAAAGAGATAGAGGGATAGAGTGGCAAAGTGGTGAAGCAAGAAGAGATGCCCGGACGATGTCTTTCATGGCCGCTGCTCTACAACTCGACTACTTCATCCCTCTACCACTCAATTGCCTTTTCCGTGCCAGTATCAGCCAGGACGATCAGCCCCTGATTAGAAATCTTCGGCACCCAAGCGCAAGGCTTCGGCCAATCAATGTCGGTTTTCTTTGCCGTCTGCCGCACGCCGTCAGCCGTACGCCAAGAACAAGTTTCTATCCGCTTTTCGAGCTCGAGATCTTTTCCGCGAAGTCGAGGAACTCCCTGGGCGGCTTGATGAGGAAGATGCCCAGCCGGCCCTTCTTGTCCTTGTGGGCTCCCGGGTCGACGTTCCAGCGCACGCTGCCCTTCATGGCCACGGTCTTGCCCTCGATCTCCATGATCACGCCGATCTCCTTGTAGGTGGGGATGAACCGGTTGATGGCCACCGAAATGCCCGTACTGGAGATGTCGAGAAGCTTGCAGCTGAAGCTGCGCTCGCCGTCG
Source organism: uncultured Clostridia bacterium (assembly GCA_964628035.1). Lineage (GTDB taxonomy): Bacteria > Acidobacteriota > Aminicenantia > UBA2199 > UBA2199 > UBA2199. Next base: position 8,549 of record CAZVPI010000003.1, read on the forward strand.
CGGATGACCACTTCCTTCTTTTCGTCCTTGCGGCGCGAGTCCCGGTCTCTCATCTGGCCCTCCACAGAAGTGAGCACAATGTAACACAAAAGAAAACGCAAGGGAAGAGAAAGGGAAAGGCGGAGGGAAGAGGGAGTGGGGGGGGAACCTCTTTCGCATTCCGCAGCACGTTTATGGATCGAGTGCATGACCTTCCCTCGAGCGATCCCAACTCTTCCGGAATCAGAGAATCCTAATCCGTCCCCCCATTGCACTTCAGTGCTCGCTGACGTGGTACGTGGCAGGTGGAACCGTATCGTATGGGGCTTCGGTCGTTGCGACCAATATCCCCGCCAGCATCACGGCCCCCCCGGCAACGAACCAGAATGTCACGCCCATGCCAAAGAAGATCCAGGTGAAGACGGCCGTAAGCGGCGGGTTCAGGTAGACGAACAGGGCCACGTTCGAGGCGCGCCAGTGCTTGACGGCCAGGTTCCACAGCGAGTAGGCGACGATGGTGCACAGGATGGACAGGAAGGCGGCCGCGCCCCATTCCCGCGGCCCCAGCGCCGTCATCTTGGCGATGAACGGGCGGTCGACCAGGAAGAGCAGCGGCAGGCTGCCCACGCCGGTGGTGACGAAGTTGAAGGCCAGCGGCGAATGGCTCTCCAGAGCCGGCTTGACGAGCACCGTCGCCGCCGCCCAGCTCAGCGGCCCGCCCAGGACCAGCAGGGCGTAGGGGAGCTTGTCGAGCGGGATCCAGACGTGGCCGGAGCCGCCGACGCGTCCCAACAGCACTACCACGACCAGCCCCAGGAAGGTGACCGCCGTGCCCAGGAGGCGGCGGCGGGTGAAGGGCTCGCCCAGGAAGCGGACGGCCAGCAGCAGGGTGATCAGCGGATTGAGGGCGATCAGCAGCGAGGCGGCGTTGGGCTGGACGTAACGCATCCCCGAGTTCAGCATCAGGTTGTAGCTGACGACCATCAGCAGGCCGCCCAGGATCACCCGGACGGGATGCGCCTTCAGGATGCGCCACGCCTCCCGGCGGTGGAACAGGAGGACCAGGGCCAGGCAGATGACGGCCACCGGCACGAAGCGCAGGCGCAGCAGGTCGTAGGCGGTCATCCTGGCCAGCAGCACCTTGATGGCGATGAACGAGTTGGACCAGATGAGGAAGGTCAGAAGCAGCAGTAGAAAAATGCCCAGGTCGCTTGTGCGCTTGTTCATGAAGGCTCCGGAGGGAGTATTATACTACATGGTTCTTGGCGTACAGCATACGGCCCACGGCATAAGGTGCAGCAGACCCCCTGAACGTTGCTTCAAGGTTCGACGTTCGACGTCCCGAAAGCCCATTCGCTTGGTCGAAGAAGATTCCTTATATGGGCAGGAAGGTCTTCGCCCACGAGCAGATCGCCCGCGTGGCGGAGCTCGGCCTGGGCGTCAGCTCGCCTGAGGGGATCGAGATCATCACTGGAGATGCGGAGAGCGAAAGCTATGCTGGAAAGATCAAACAAATCGCAACCGCCTGGACTGTGTGTTGGTGTTAGCAAGAGACTCAACGAACCAACGGAAGTGACTGGCCATTGGTGATTGGAAGCGCAATGGCCGAACTGCTGAGAATCCCAGTGATGGGTGGTTCACGATGCAGTAAATCATATTTCCTTTTTCCGTTTCCTTCACGGTTGCCTTTTCTTCGGGCTTCCTGTCCCGGTCACTTCTCGGCCGCCTTGGGGCGCAGCGTCTCGATGAAGGCGGCGTCGACCCAATAGATGGCGGGATTGCCGTTGGGCGCGCTGCCGTGCAGGCGGGCGATGTCGGCGTAGCTCAGGTGCGCCGGCAGGGACGCGGGCAGGCGCGGAGACATGAAGAAAAGGTACTTGCCGTCCGGCGAAAGGCAGGCGGAATGCTCGTCGCTGGCCGCCGTGTTGATCGCCTCTCCCAGGTTGACCGGATCGCTCCAGGTGTCGTCGGCGTTGCGGAATACGGCGTAGTAATCGCAGCCGCCCATGCCGCCCGGCAGTCCCCAGGCCGGGACGATGGCCAGGTTGCCGTCCGGGGAGAACCAGGCGTTGTAGCGGGCCTGGCCGGCGTTGATCTGCGGCGGCATCCTTACCGGAGCGGTGTATTGGCCCTCGACCCAGCGGCTGCGGTAGATGGCCTCGCCCCGGCCGCCTGCGTCGGGGCCGGTGAAATACAGGGTGCCGTCGAGGGTGGTGGTGGGGAAGAATTCGCCTCCAGGGGTGTTGACCGGGGCGCCCAGGTTCCTGGGTTCGCCCCAGCCGTCGCCCCGGCGCTCCATCACCCAGATGTCCTCGTCACGCTCCTCGAATTTCTTGCCCGGGGCCGGGTGGTTGGAGGCGAAAAAGAATTTCCCGCCGTCCGGGGAGATGTGCGGCTCGATGTAATGGTATTCGGGCTGGTCCAGGCCGGGCGCCACGAAGGGGGCGCTCCAGCGGCCGTTCGCGAAGCGGCAGCCGACGATGTGGCTCAGCTTGTACTGGCCGAGGATGACGCAGAAATAGATCTCGCGGCCGTCGGGGCTCATGGTGAAGTCGCGGGTGTGCATGCCGGTGCCGACGATGCCCGGGGCGAAGATCTGCGGCACCGCCCCTGGCGGGGTCTGGCCGAGATAGGGCATGCCCTTGTCCGGAGCGGCGGTTGCCGCAATGGCCATGGCCATCAGGAAGATGATGGCCAATGTCTCCTGGATGCGCTTGGGACGTCGGCGGGGCTTGCTTTTTGAGAAAGGCAAAAGGAAAAGCTAACAGGGAAAAGGTAATAGTGAGGAGAAAGCCCTACAAATTTGTGATTGGATGGGAAAGAGGCGAATTCTCAAGGCCGTGGGCCCCGAAAGGTATTGAGGAGCGGCAGAGGGGATTTCCTCCGCTCCCTCTTCCCTTGGCCGAGATATGGAACGAGGCCCTGCATGGCGGGCTTTCCCTATTTTTTCCGGAACTCGGCGCTGCCGCGGATGCGCAGGATCTCGCCGAAGAAGACGCGGTGATAGTCCATCTGCGGGCACTGCTCGGCGATGCGCGCCGACAGGAAATTGCGATCGTCGAAGTCCTGCCAGTAGATCTTGCGGCATTCCAGGACCAGGTCGGCCTCGCTGGCCAAGAAGCTCGGCGTCTCCGAGTTCGTCATCGGCCTCACCCTGGTGGCGCTGGGCACCTCGGTGCCCGAGCTGGCTTCGGCCCTGGCGGCCTCCCTGCGCGGCGCGGGCGCCATGGTCCTGGGCACGGTCATCGGCGCCAACGTGGCCAACCTGCTGCTGATCGCCGGCCTGGCCGGCGCCGCCGGAACGATCCGCCCCCTGGGGTGGATCGTCCGGGGTTGCCCCTGCTGCTCGGATCTCTCCTGTGCGCCAGCCTGTTGCTCCTGGCCGTGATCCGCAGCGCCTGGCGCATCCGCCGCTGGGAAAGGGGGGCTGATGCTGGCGCTGTACGGGCTGTACGTGGCGATGCTCTTTTTCCGGCAGGCCTGAACGGGATGCCGCCCTTTTGCCGCGCCGTCCCGGCGGGCAGGCGGACCTAGCCGGATATCCTTTCCAGGTCGTAGGAGTAGCTTTCGCCCGGGCGGGCGCCGGCGCCGCCGGCGAGGAAGGCGCGCAGGAACTGGCCGCAATTGCTGCCGATGGCGTTCTCCTCGACCTCGCCGATGGAGACGATCACCTCGTAGCCGGCGCGGCGCAGCTCGGCGACCGCCGCCGGCTCCTCCTGCCCTTCATCCAGGGCGGCCTGCAGGCCGTTCTCCCGTGCGCGCAGCGTGGGATTGACGGGCGTGATCTTGACCAGGAAGGTCTCCGGATCGAAACGGGCGCGCAGCGCAGCGGCTTCAAGCGGGTAGCCCCGGGAGAGGGCGAAGTTCAGCGTGATCTTGCGGTCGCCGGCGGCGACGAAGCGCCGGCCGTAGGCGGCCATCTCGGCGAAGCTCCAGGTCGGCGCCGGCACCAGCTCGCGGCGGCGCGCCTCGTCGCTGGTGTGCAGCGAGAACTGGAACTGGAACGTGCCGGGCGCGAACGCCTGCTTCAGCTCCAGCAGGCGCTCGAACCAGCCGCCGCGGCCGCGCGGGGCGATGGTCGACAGCGACACGATCAGGCCCGGGGCGTGGACGCGCCGCGGCAGCTCCGCGATCGCCTCCAGCACCGCCGGGTTCAGCGCCGGCTCGCCCATGCGCGCGAACTGGATCTTGAATTTCTCGCAGGGGACCCTGGCGTCCGGGTAGCGCCTGCGCACGAGGTGCTCGATCTGGAACAGGAGCTCCTCGCGGCCCAGGGGGCCGCGGTAGCCGCCGCCGGCGTCGCACATGCGGCAGGCGAAGGGGCAGCCGAAGAGGCAGGAGACGATCAGGACCCATTTCTTTTCCCGCGGCAGCGGCGGCTGCAGGGATTCGACGAACTCGACGTGCGCACCGCCGGCGCCGCGGGCGATGTAAACCCGGGCCAGGTCGTCGCGGCCGGAGGTGGCGACGACCTTCATCGGCCTTTCTCCCGGGCGATCTCCATCGCGGCGCGCAGGCCGTCGGCCGCGGCGATGGCCGCCTGGCGCAGGCGGCCGTTGCCCGCGTCGCCGGCCAGGTATAGCCATTTGCCCGCTGCCAGCCTGGGCAGGATCGCCCGCAGGTCGCGGTCAAGGAAGTCAAGCGCCGGGCGGCGGCCGACGGCCGTCAGAACCCTCGAGCAGCGGAGCTCGCGGCGGCGGCGGCCGGCCCTCAGGACGATCCCCCTGTCGCCGTCCAGGGGTTCGGCCGCGGCCAGCCGGAAGCGGTCGTGGATCGTGATGCGCGGGTGGCGGGCGCAGCGCTCGACCAGCAGCGGCAGGGCGCGCGCGCGATCGGCGCGCACCAGGATGTGCACCTCGTTGCGCTCGGCCAGGCTCAGGGCGTAATCGAAGGCGGCGTCGCCGCCGCCGATCACGGCGATGATCTCGCCGCGGGCGCGAAGCAGCGGCAGCACGCTGTCGTGGAAACGGACATGGAGGCGCAGGGCCTCCAGGGGCGGGCCCGGCGGGAGGGGGCGCGTCCCGCAGGACAGAATGACACGGGCTGCAAGGAAGGAATCGCCCTCGGTTTGAATGCGGAAGCGGCCGGCGCGGCCTGAAAGCCGGACAACGCGCTCCTCCTCGACCGCAACGCCCAGGGCGCGAAGCTGGCGGCGCAGGCGCGCGGCCAGGGTGCGACCGGCGATGCCGCCCGGGACCCCCGGGAAATTCTCCACCCGCTGCGCCTCGTTCAGCAGCCCGCCGACGCGGTCCTGCTCCAGGAGCCGGAAAGGGACCCCGGCGCGGCGCAGCTGGACGGCGGCCGCGACCCCTGCCGGCCCGGCGCCGATGACGGCCACCGGGCGGGTCATGCCTTCCCCGCCAGCGCGGCGAGCAGGTCGGTCGTGCGCAGCGGCACGGCGCAGGCGTGGGCCAGGGACCGCAGGCTGGCCATGTGCAGCCGGCGGTTCCAGGTCGCCGTGGCATCGAGGGCCATGAAGACGGCGAACCCGCGCGCGAAGGCCGAGCGCGCCGTGCTCTCGCAGCAGAGGTGGGTCGCCACTCCGGCGATGACCAGCTGCTCCACTCCCGCCGCGCGCAGCCTCTCCTCGAGGTCCGTGGCGATGAAGGCGTCATATTGGGATTTGTCGATGACGGCCCTTCCCGGCCGCGCCAGCCCGGGGGCGATCGCCCCCAGGGGGTGATCGGCGGTCAGAATCTCCCGCCACCAACGGGCCATCTGCCGGGAATTGGCGGGTGTGTTGGCGTGACGGGTCAGGAGGACCGGCCGCCCCGCCTGCTCGCAACCCTCGGCCAGGGCGAGGACATTGGCCAGGATGACCGGGGCCGCGGGCAGAAAGGCGTGGCTCTCCGGGCGCAGGAAGTACTCCTGCATGTCGATGGCCAGCAGGGCGGCCTTGGCGGGGGAGAAGGAGCCGGCGCGGGGATTGACCGGCAGGGACGCGGCCATGCGTTCCCCCTCGCGGGCGAGATCTTCTTGAGTGAAGTATGCTTCCTTGCGCATGCGTGTGAGCGGAGGGTTGAAGGAACAGTATACCATAAACCACGCTTGCTGCGTTCTGGAGGGGGAGGGAGAACGGGAAGGGCCATTGCAAACAGGGACCGCAAATCCTATAATCGGCGCATGAAAAAGAGAACCTGGTTGCCCATGTTTTGGCTTTGTGCCGCGGCCCTGGCGGTTTCCGCCTGCGGCTGCGGCTGCAGCGACAGCCGTCCGGCCACCGCGCCCGGCGCCGCCCTCGACCTGCAGGAGGTCAGCGCCGCCCAGTTGCGCCAGGGGTACGAGTCGGGGCGCTTCACCGCCGTCGAGGTGGTGCAGGGCTACCTGAACCGCATCGAGGCCCTCGACCGCAACGGCCCCGGACTGAATTCGGTCCTGTCCGTCAATCCCGACGCCCTGCGCATCGCCGCCGAGCTCGACGCCGAGCGCCGGGCGGGGAAGGTGCGCGGGCCGCTGCACGGCATCCCCGTCATCCTCAAGGACAACATCGACACCATGGATCCCGTGCCCACGACGGCCGGAGCCACGGCGCTGCGCGCCTCCTACGCCGGGCGCGACAGCGCGGTGGCCGCCCGGCTGCGCCGGGCCGGGGCCGTCATCCTGGCCAAGGCCAACCTGAGCGAGTGGGCCAATTTCCGCGCCAGCTACTCCTCGAGCGGCTGGAGCGGCGTCGGCGGCCAGACGCGCAACCCCTATGTGCTCGACCGCAATCCCTGCGGCTCCAGCTCGGGATCGGGGGTGGCCGTCGCCGCCAGCCTCTGCGCCCTGGCCATCGGCACCGAGACCAACGGCTCGATCGTCTGCCCTTCGACCAACAACGGCATCGTCGGCGTCAAGCCCACCGTGGGCCTGGTCAGCCGCGCCGGCATCATCCCCATCTCCTTCACCCAGGATACGGCCGGCCCCATGGCGCGCACGGTGGAGGACGCCGCCCTGTGCCTCGGCGTCCTGGCCGGGGTCGATCCCGACGACGCCAAGACCCTGGCTGCCGAGGGGCGGACCCATTCCGACTACACCCAGTTTCTCAAGGCCGGCGGCCTGCAGGGCAAGCGCATCGGCCTGATGAAGAACCTGATGGGCTACCACAGCCGCGTCGACGCCCTGATGGGCCAGGCGGTCGCCTTCCTGAAGAGCCAGGGGGCCGAGGTGATCGAGGTGGAGGGGCCCAAGGAGGGGCCGATCGAGGGCGACTCGTTCACGGTGATGCTCTACGAGTTCAAGGACGGCTTGAACAAGTATTTTTCCGGCCTGGGCGAGGGAGCGCTCGTGAAGAACCTGGCTGAATTGATCGAGTTCAACAGGAAGGACCCGGTCGAGCTGCGCTGGTTCGACCAGAAGCTGCTCGAGCAGGCCCAGGAGAAGGGCGGGCTGGAGGCGGCCGAGTATAAAAAGGCCCTGGAGGCGATGCTGAAGGCGGCGCGCGACGAGGGGATCGACCGGCTGCTGGACGAGCACAAGCTCGACGCGCTGATGGCGCCCACCGGCGCGCCGGCCTGGAAGACCGACCTGGTCGACGGCGACCACTTCACCGGCAGCAGCTCCTCGCTGGCGGCCATCGCCGGCTATCCCAGCGTCACCGTGCCCATGGGCTTCGTCGAGGCGCTGCCGGTCAACGTTTCCTTCTTCGGCCGCGCCTGGAGCGAGCCGCTGCTGCTGGAGATCGCCTTCGCCTACGAGCAGGGCACGAAGCACCGCCGCCCGCCGCGGTACCTCGTCTCAGATTGAAGGAAAAGGGAGCGGCGCGGGCCGCTCCCTCCGGTTGGCGTATACGGTTCGGTTCTAGTCCGGGACGGTGAAGGAGAAGCCGTCGCTGTTGTTCCTGGAGAAATCGTCGGGGCTGGTGATGCTGGCGACGATGCGGTAGGTCGCCCCCTCCTTGAGCTTGGGATGGTGGGCGTTGCGGCGTCCGTCCTTGCCGAATTTCTGCTCGGCCGTCTTGACCCACTCCTCGCCGCCGGCCAGGGATTCGATGGTCCAGCTGCCGCCGGCGAAGCGCATCAGCCCGCCCGAGTCGAACATCTCCCACTTGACGCGGATGTTGTTGACCGGGTTGGCCTGGTTGTGGGTGACGCGGATCTTGAACTTCAGGCGGTAGTCCCAGCCGCCCTGCATGTAGAGGCGGGACAGCTCCAGGTCGTTGCGCGGCGCCGACACGCGCACGTCCAGAATGGTGAAGCGCGCCTCGGCGGTGTTGTCGCCCTCGTTGGTCTCGGTGATCTGCGACGTCGGCCCGTCGGCCATCACCCGCACCAGAAGTCCCGCCGGTGGGACGCCGTCCGGGGCCAGGGGATGGAGGTAGATGTCGCCCTCGGCGCCGGCGGCCAGGTTGACGCGGCGGACGACGGTCTGGGCGCCCGGCCCGCCCCCTTCGGGGAACGTCAGGCGGAAGGAGACATCCTGGTCGATGGCGTTGAGGTGGTTCTTGACCCGGGCGACGATGTAGCCGCCGCGGCTCAGGACATGGCGCACGCCCTTCATCTCCAGGTTGCGCGACAGGACGGCCACGCCGGGGAACACGAACTCGCCGACGGTGAAGTTGGTCAGGGCGAACTCGGGGCTCTTCGAGGCCGCGGAGTTGTCGGCGGCCGCGACGCGGATCTTGTAGTCCTCGCCGGGACCGGCCGTGCCGCCGATATATTGGCCGGCCGTCCAGTTGTAGGTGGCGGTGCCGGCCGGCAGGGGATCGGCGATGACCCCAACGATGTCGCCGCCGGTGCGGGTCAGCTGCAGCCGCAGCGGCTGGCTGACGCCGGTGACGGTCCAGGTGATGGTGCACGGGTCGCCGATGCGGTGCGGCGACGTGCCGCTGAGGCGCACGTTGCTGATGTCTCCGGCGGTTCCCGCGGGATCGACCAGGGAGATGGTGCGGCCGCTGTTGGCCGTGACGTCCTGGTCGGCTGCATAGATCTGGATGGAGTACTCGCCCGCCGCCGCCGTCTCGGTGGCCAGCTGGCCCACGGTCCAGGGGAAGCTGCGGTCGCTGACCGGGACGTTGGCGATGCGGCCGGCCCTTTCGCCGGAGGGGCGAACGAGCCGTATGACAACGTTGCCGGTGATGCCGGAATAATCCCAGGTGATGGCTTCCCGCGATCCCAGGGTCCATCTCTCGCCTCCGGCGGGCCGGGTGACGTTGAGCGTCTGGCCGAAGGCGATGCCAAAGGCCAGGAGTGTTGCGATGGCAAACAATAGAGTTCGTTTCATGCGAGTTTCCTCCTTGCTTTGCCTCTTACATATGAATTTCGCGCAGATATCTCAAAATATCCCAGGGCGGGACGGCGACACTCCCTCGTAGTAAGGCAAAAGGGAAAAAGGAGAGAAAGACGTCTTTCAATGTCCCGCAACCATCACTGAACCGTTCGTCGTCATTCAGGTTTTTGGCTTTCCTGACACGAACATGCAGGGGTCGGTTGTTCCTTGTTCTGTTTCAGTCTCTTGAGCATCTCACGGATATCCCTGAAACCGCGCACGGCGACATAGACGGTGACGGAGGAATACCAGACCAGGCAGGCGGCGGCGAGCAGCTTCCAGAAGAGGGGGGCCATGGCTATTTCTCCTCCCGCCGCCCGGGCCCGAGCAGCGAGCCGGCGACCATGGCCGTGGCCGCCAGCAGGTAGGCGGCGATGCCCGAGTAATAGGGGCCGACGTGGGCACGCACCCAGGCCGAAGTGGCGGGGACCTGCTCCAGGACCAGGTACAGGACGGGGGCCACGGCGCCGGCGGCGATGGCCGCCACCGCTCCGCGGGCGTTGGCTTGCTTCCAGTAGCAGCAGGCGACCAGCAGCACCGGCATGCTGGACAGGTAGATCGTCCCGGTCACGCCGCAATAGGTCCAGAGGTCGCCCTTCAGCGGGTACCAGAGGCCGTACAGAAGGAGGAAGGCGCCGATGGCGGCCACGATCGCCCGGTTCCAGCGCAGGCCGCGGCGCTCGTTCCAGTCGGGGCGGCGGAACGGCGCCAGGATGTCGTTGTAGATCACGCTGGCCCAGGTCAGCATGTAGGAGGAGTCGGTCGACATGTCGGCGGCCAGCATCGCCGCCACCAGGACGCCCATGACGCCCACCGGCAGGAAGCCGCCCAGAAAGCGCGGCATGGCCTGCAGGCTGCCGGCGGCCGGGCCCAGCGCCGCCAGGGCGGCGATGCCCCAGATGCCGGGGATGAGGAAGCGGGCCACGAAGAAGAAGCTGGTGCGCGTGTAGACCTTCTGCCCCGTCCGCGCGTCCCTGGCCGCCAGCACGCGCTGGATGACCGCCATCCAGGTGAGCACGGCGGCCAGGTTGAGCAGGGCGTTGAACAGCACGTAGGGCCAGCCCATCTGCGGGTGGGCGAAGGGGTTGAAGCCGCCGTCGCCGTGCACGGCCTGGACCGTCGCCACCAGCCGGCCCCAGCCCACGCGCAGCAGGATCAGCGCCGTCACCGTGATCATGCCGGCGCTCATCACGATGAACTGCAGGTAGTCGGTGACCAGGACCGAGAGCATGCCGCCCAGGATGGTGTAGGTGGCCACCAGCAGCAGCAGCACGGTCATGGCCAGCTCCAGCGAGTGGGCCTGCATCCAGGCCGCCAGGCCGGCGGCCACGGGGGAGGCCTCCAGCGAGAAGCCGGTCACCTGAAGCAGGAATTCGCCGCCGGTGCGCAGGAACACCCCCATGTTGAGCAGGCCGCCGAGCACGATCACCACGCCGGCGGCGCGGCGCACGCCGGGGCCGAAGCGGCGCTCGAAGAGCTCCGGCAGGGTGATGACGCCGCTCTGGCGCAGGGGCTTGATGCAGAAGCCGGTCAGGCCGACCGTCACCATGGCCAGGGCGTAGAGGATGCCGGGGGTGGCGCCGGCGAAGCCGTAGCGGAAGCCGTTCTGCGCCGTGTACATGCAGGTGACGATGCCGAACTCGGTGGCCGCCAGCGAGGCCACGCCCAGGTAGACGTTCATCTCGCGGCCGGCGACCAGGAAGTCCTCAACGCGGCCGATGTACTTGCGCACCATGAGGCCGGCGGCCATGGTGCCGAGGAGGTAGAGCCCGACGATGGAGCCGTCGATGGCCAGGCTGAAGTGACTCATTGCGGCATTGTAGCACAAGGAAGATCTTGAAAGGCAAAAGGAAAAAGGTAAAAGTGAAGAAGAGAGCACGTCATGCCGCCAGTACAGCTATCACCAGAACCGATGACGTGAAGGGGTGCAGTGGCTAAGGGATACAACAAAATCCATGCCATTGCTCTTCCAAGTTATCCATCACTCGTTACGACTGACTTTTCCATTTCGTCGAGTTTCTTCCTAACACAAACACTAACACTATGGATCGTTTTCACCCTGTGATAAAATGCTGCGGCGGTGAAAGATGAAGAAAACCCTGTTGTTCGTCGTGCTCCTGGCGCTCGGCGCAGCCCTGGCGATCGCCGGCGAGACGAAGATCCTGGTCAACCACGTGGGTTACGAGTGCCGCCAGGGGAAGAAGGCGGTCATCGCCGCCCCGGCGGCGCCGGCGCTCGAGAGCTTCGCCCTGCTGGACCTGGACGGCAGGGAGGTCCGGTCCGGCCGGGTGTCGCGCGCCGGCAGCGTGAAAGGCTGGAAAGGGCGCCATTTCTGGGTCGCGGACTTCAGTTCCTGGCGGACGCCGGGGCGCTTCCGCCTCTCGGTCTCCGGCCCCGGCGCATCGGCCGTCTCCGAGCCCTTCGCGGTCGGCGAGGGCCTGCTGGCCGACGCCTGCCTGTCCGACATCCTTTTCTATCTCAAGGGGCAGCGCTGCTCCGGCGCGTTCGACGCCTTCGACCGCCGCGTTCCCTTCTTCGGCGGGAGGCCGGGGACGGCCGACGTCCACGGCGGCTGGTTCGACGCCGCCGGCGACGACAGCAAGTACCTGACCCACCTGAGCTACGCCACCTTCATGAACCCGCAGCAGCAGCCGCAGGTGGTGTGGAACCTGCTGGCCGCCGCCGACCTGCTGCGCGGGGCCCGGCGCGAGCGGCTGCAGCGCCTGCTGTGGCGCATCGAGGACGAGGCGCTGCACGGAGCCGACTTCCTGGCGCGCATGCAGGATGCGGAAGGCTACTTCTACACCACCGTCCACGACATCTGGAGCCACGAGCCCGGGGACCGGACCATCTGCTCGTTCCGGCTGCAGACCGGCGAGCGCGACGACAGGTTCAAGGCGGGCTGGCGCATGGGCGCCGGATCGGCCATCGCCGCCCTGGCCCGGGCCTCGACCCTGGGCCGGGGAGGGGAATTCCCCCCCGCCGCCTACCTGGAGAAGGCGGTGAAGGGCTTCCGCCACCTGCAGGAGCGCAACCTGGAGTACCTGAACGACGGCCGCGAAAACATCATCGACGACTACTGCGCCCTGCTGGCGGCCGGCGAGCTGTTCGCCGCGACGAGGGAAACGGAGTTCCTGGACGCGGCGCGCCGGCGCGCCGCGTCGCTGCGCGCCCGCCTGGCGGCGGACGGCCAGTACCGCGGCTGGTGGCGGGCCGACGACAGGGGCGAGCGGCCGTTCTGGCACGCCGTCGAGGCCGGCCTGCCGGTCGTCGCCCTGCTGCGCTACCTGGAGATCGAGCCCGACGCCCCGCGCCGGGCCGCGGCGCTGCAGGCCGTCTCCGACTCGCTGAAATTCGAGACCGGGATCACCCGCGAAACCGTCAATCCGTTCGGGCTGGCGCGGCAGTACGTGCAGGGGACGAAGAGCCCGCGGCGCAGCGCCTTCTTCATGCCCCACGACAACGAGAGCGGCTACTGGTGGCAGGGGGAGAACGCCCGCCTGGCGTCGCTGGCTGCCGCGGCGCTGCTGGCCGCGCCCAGGTTCCCCCGGGCGCCTGGCGAGGTATTGCGGCGCTATGCGATGAACCAGATCGACTGGATCCTGGGGCTCAACCCCTTCGACGCCTGCATGCTGCAGGGACGGGGGCGGAACAGCCCCGATTACCTGCCCGGCTTCCCCAACGCCCCGGGCGGCATCTGCAACGGCGTCACCTCGGCGATGGACGACGAGAGCGACATCGCCTTCCTGCCGTCCCCCTGGGACGCCGATCCCAGCCACAACTGGCGCTGGTCGGAGCAGTGGCTGCCCCACGGCGCCTGGATGTTCCTGGCGCTGGCGGCTTTGGAAAACACCCCGACGGCCAGGTGATGCGCGGCGTTGCCGCGGCCTTGGAGATGCGCATGAAAAGGATATTCGCTTTGAGCCTGGCCCTGGCCAGCCTGGCCGCGAGCCGCCCCGGGCTCGAGCCCGGGGCGATCGGTTCCGCGGCGCTCATCCCGCAGCCGCTGGCCATGGAGAACCTGCCGGGCCGCTTCCTCCTGGGCGAGGCGCCGCGCTTCGTGTTCAGCGGTGTCGAGACGCCGCCAAGCGACCGCCGCAAGGCCGCCCGCATCCTCGGAAAATTCCGCCTCTGGCTGGAACAGCAGACCCCGGGCCCCGCCCCGGCGCCTCGTGCCGCCCCACCGGGCGAATCTTCGCTGATCGCCTTCACCATCGAGCCCGAGGAGGACATGCGGCTCGGCGAGGAGGGGTACGAGCTGAAGATCGCATCCACCGCGGTCTTGCTGCGCGCCGCCCGCCCGGCCGGCCTGTTCTACGGCGCCCAGACCCTGCGCCAGCTGTTCCTGTCCGCAGCCCCCGGGACGGCCCTGTCGCTGCCCTGCCTGGAGATCGTCGACAAGCCGCGCTTCACCTGGCGCGGCTTCATGCTCGACTGCTGCCGGCACTTCTTCGCCAAGGAGTTCATCAAGGAGTGCCTGGACGAGATGGCGCTGTTCAAGCTGAACCGCTTCCACTGGCATCTGACCGACGACCAGGCCTGGCGCCTCGAGGTCAGGAAATACCCCGAGCTCACCGCCCAGGCCGGGGCCGCCGACGGCTTCTACAGCCGCGAGGACGTGCGCGAGATCGTGGCCTATGCCGCCGAGCGTTTCATCACCGTGGTCCCGGAGATCGAGATGCCTGGCCACGCCACCGCCGCCCTGTCCGTCTTCCCCCGCCTCTCCTGCACCGGCGGCCCCTTCGCGCGCATGCCCCAGTGGGGAGTGTTCGAGGACGTCTACTGCGCCGGCAGCGAGGAGACCTTCGCTTTCCTGAGGGATGTCCTGGACGAGGCGGCGCAGCTGTTTCCCGGGCCCTGGATCCATGCCGGCGGCGACGAGTGCCCCAAGTCGCGCTGGCAGGCCTGCCCCAAGTGCCAGGCGCGCATCGCCGCCGAGGGGCTGAAGGGCGAGATGGAGCTGCAGAGCTGGTTCATCCGCCGCATCGAGAAGCACCTGAGAGGGCGCGGCAAGAGGCTCATCGGCTGGGACGAGATCCTCGAGGGCGGGCTGGCGCCCGAAGCCACGGTCATGTCCTGGCGCGGGATGGAGGGGGGCATCGCCGCGGCGCGCCAGGGGCACGACGTGGTCATGGCGCCGACGGGCTCCAATTACCTGGACTATTACCAGGGCGACCCGCGCTTCGAGCCGCCGGCCATCGGCGGCTTCGTGCCGCTGGAAAAGGTCTACGCCTTCGAGCCGGTCCCGGCCGAACTGACGGCCGAGGAGGCCCGGCATGTGCTGGGCGGCCAGGCCAACCTCTGGACCGAGTACATCGCCACCCCCGAACACGCCTCCTACATGATGTGGCCGCGCCTGGCCGCCCTGGCCGAGGCGGTGTGGAGCGGCCGCGAGCGGCGGGGCTGGGGATCGTTCCGCTCCCGCCTGGACGGGCTGCGGCGGGGGCTGCTCGCCGCGGGGATGACCCTGGCCGACACGGCCTGGCGGCCGGTCATCAAGGCCGCGGCGCTGCCGGGGAGGAAGGCGTGGAGGATCGACATGTCGCACGGCTTGCCGGCCGCGACGGTCCGCTACACCCTCGACGGCAGCGAGCCGGGGCCGCGCTCGCGCCGGTATCGCAAGCCGTTCGTGCGGGCTGGCGGCGGCAGGGTCCGCGCCGCCCTCTTTTCCGGCGCCGGCATGCTCGGCCGTCCGGTCGAGTTCGTCCTGAGCCGCCACCGCGCCGCGTTCGCCGCGGCGCGGCTGCAGGCCGGCGGCAGGCTGCGGCCGGAGACGGGAGGCGAGCGCCTGCTCGTCGACGGCATCCACGGCACGCTCCTGCACCGCGACGGCTGCTGGCTGGGCGTGGAAGGAGGCGACCTGGAGGCGGTGCTCGACCTCGGCCGCAAGCGCCCGGTCGCCCGGGTGGCGGCGCGCTTCCTGGTCCATCCCGCCGCCTGGATCTTTCCCCCCCGGCTCATCGAGGCCGCCGTCTCGCTGGACGGCCGGGAATGGACGCCGGCCGCGTCGCTGGCCTGGCCGCAGGAGGAGGACTTCACCCTGCTGGCCGCCCGCGAGGCCGACCTGCGCTTCACTCCGCTCGTTGCCCGCTACGTGCGCCTGGCTGCCCGCGGCATCGGCTTGTGCCCGCCCGGCCACGTGGGAGCCGGCCGCAGCGCCTGGCTTTTCATCGACGAGATCATTGTGGAATAGGAAAGAACTTTTAGTGTCAGTGTCAGTGAAAGTGTCAGCAAAAAAATAACAGACTGTCGTGATGAGTGATGATCAATCTGATCCTTCCAAAACGTCTACCATCTTTCGTCTGCGGTCTTCTTCTTGCTCAACCGCTCCACCGTCCTGATGCGCCAGATCCAGACGGCCAAAATGAGCAGCGCCGAAAAGATCCTCAGCAGCAACGAAAGGGTCAGAAAATCGAACAGGCCGTGGACGACTGCGGCCAGTCCCAGCCCCTTGAGAACCGCCGGGAGCAGGCGCCGGCTACGGAGGCAGGCCGTGCCGACGGCGTGGCCCCAGATCGAGGCGAACAGGGCGTGGCTCAGGGGCGAGGCAATGGCGCGCCCGTAGAGGGCGAACCCCGTCAACGCGGGCAGGTAGAACACGTTCTCGTAGGAGGCGAAGCCCAGGGCGCAGGCCGTGGCATAGAAGATGCCGTCGTTCTCGTCGTTGAAGTCGCTGAAGCGGGTGACCGCGGCCAGGAAAGGGAGGAACTTGAACGTTTCCTCGACCAGCCCCACGACCACGATGCAATAGGCGAGGAAGGCCAGGCCCGACTCCTGGAACGCTTCGGGATCGGCGGGCAGGCCCAGGGCGGGAAGCAGCAGGTCGTAGGCGTGCAGGCAGAGCCAGCCCGAAAGGAAGCCGAGAAAATAGCTGAAGGCGGTCAGGACCAGCGGCTCGGGCTTGACGCGGTCGTGGTAGTAGGCGTAGCCGATCCAGAAGGCGGCCGGGGCGAAAATCAGGGCCAGCGCGAGACCCATGGCCATCAGGAGACCATCTTACCATGAAACGAGCGCGAGACGTTAGCCGTCAGAGGTTGGACGTTCGCATGAGGAAGAAAGCGAAAGGGAACGGAACCCCCTTGGCGTGGGGCGCAGGGCGCAAGGCGCACGGCGGCGGGAAAGAACGATTTTTCGTGATGAGGGATGAGATAAAGGCAATGACCCGCGAGCGATAGGGCTCGTGATGGGAACGGCCATGAGCGATCTAGCGCTGTTTTTCGTCACCTCGGCATGTCTGGTCCCCATTCCGCCCCTGCTCCTGTTCACGGACGATGTCGTTCTTGATCAGGGCCAGCAGCTCCTGGAACGCGGGCAGGACGTCGCCGCGGAAGCGGCCGGCGACGCACAGGCGCATGATGTCGTCGCCCACGGCCAGGGTCCCCTCGTTGATCCAGGCGCGGATGGCGGCGATGCCCTCCCGGCGGCGGAAGCGGCGCAGCGCCCGGCGCAGCTCGGCCTCGTCGTAGGACAAGCTCATCCCCGTGACCCGCCGGCCCTGCTTGGACGTGGCGCGCACCACGCCGCTGTGGAACAGGATCATGCCCAGCGACGCGGGCGGGCAGCCGGCCCTGATCTCCCGGAGCCAATCATCCAGCGACGGCGGGGTCTTCTTGCTCATGGGCCGGTTATACCCCAGAAGCGGGCCTCGAGCAAGAGGCCAAGATCTGAAGCGAGTTCTTCGCTCCCTTGATAGGGTCGGTGCCAGCAAGAAATGAACAAACTCTCACGATGAGGCTTGGCGCTTGGGATTCGCTGTTTTCCCCGGCCGTGCGCCGTCCGCCATAGGCCGTCCGCCACGTGCTGCCGCTTCCCTTTCACTTTTCACTCTCCTTGCCTGGCTAACGTCTAAGGTCCAGCGTCTTCTTCTGTTTTTCCAGTCTGCCGCGCCCCAGCCGCACCAGGTTGACGACCAGGTCATAGCCGATCACCAATGCCACCACCAGCAGCGTGACGACCAGCGATCCGCCCCCCCACCCCTGGAGCTTCTCCGGCAGGCTCAGGATGAAGAGATCGGCATGCGGCCGTCCCAGCACCAGGCCGATCAGCGCCAGAGCGGCCGCGTCCGCGGACGCGTCGACCCACCAGGCGGCGCGTCGCGGCAAGGCGAACAGCTTGATGAGCGAGACGATCGTTGCCGAGGCGAGCCCGATGATGACGGCCAGCGTCAGCAGCGCCCCGGGCTCCGATTGAAGGCAAGGCCGGAACGGGCCGGAGTTACGCTTCACGAGGAACAGCGATTGGTACTTGAGAAAAAGCGAGACGGCGCCGGCGGTCAGGGCGAGCAGGATCGCCGACCAGGCCGCCATCCCGATCTTGGCGCCCAGCGTCTTCATCGCCGGGGCCTTCACCTCGTCCAGGTTGAAGGCGAACTTCGGCCAGGGGAGACGGATCTCCCTGCCGCTGCGGGTGATGATGAACAGCACCAGGGCCACCAGGCCGAAGTCGGCCAGGAAAGCCATCGGCAGGTACAGGATCGCCTCGACCAGGTTCATGCGCGGCACGTACATGAAGGGGAAGAAGACGGAGACGCTCCGTTTGAGGACGGCGGTCAAGGCGATGAGCGCAAGATGGATGAGGAAAACAAGCGACGTGTAGCGAAACAGGTGACGACGAAAGGCCGGGGCGATGATCGGCTTGCTCTCCAGGAACCTTTCGGCCGCCTGTTGCGGCCGGCCGAAGGCGGCGACAGCCTCGTCGAGGGCCGCTTCGGTCACGGGCTCCCCCTTGTCGGCGGCCTTCTCCATTACGTGGCTGCGGATCTCGTCCAGGATCTCCTTGCGCTCGGCGGCATCGGGAAGAAAATGGCCGATCTCCTCCAGGTACTTTTCCAGATTCCTATGCATGGCGGTTCTCCTTGATGGTCTTTTTGATGATCTCGTCCTGCCGCTCCCATATCCCCAGGAGCTCCCGGCGCATCTCGCGGCCCGCCTGGGTGACGGCGTAGAACTTGCGCGGCCTCTCCTCGCTGACATCCCACTTGCCCTCGATCAGGCCCCGTTTCTCCAGCCGCCTGAGCAGGGGATAGAGGGTGTTCTCCTCGACTTCGTAGCCCAGGTCGCGGAAGGCGCGCACCATGGCGTAGCCGTAGGCCTCCTTCTCCAGAACCACCAGGACCAGGAGCTGCAGGAAGCCGCGCTTCATCTCGGTCTCGATGCCTGCCAGCTCATTGTCCATGTTGCCTCCAAAAGCCCCGGCCATATTCATACTGTTTAATGTCAATTAGAAGCATATCATAATAATATTATATAACGCACAGTATGTCAACTAATTTTAAAAAATCTGCAGGGAAGAGAGAGGGAAGTCTGGTGGAAAGGCAGAGGGAAGACAGGGTGGGAAAGAGGTACTGATAGGGCTTCTCCCACTCTCTCTCTTCCCTCTGGTTTCTCTTACTCTTCCCTGCCGTTTGCGCTGTCGCCGGCCAAGTTTATTTTCTTCTATCTGCCGGCTTTCTTGGCCTTGTACAGCAGCTCGTCGGCTTGCGCCAATAAGGTCGCCGCCGGGGCGCTGTTGGCCGCGGGCACGCGGACGGCGCCGCAGGCGGCGGTGACCGTGACCGCGGCATCGCCCTCGCCGACGCGGCAGGCCAGCGCCGAGATGCGGCGCTCGACCGCGCGCAGCGCCTCCTCGTCGGCCCCGGGCAGCACCACCAGGAACTCGTCGCCGCCCAGCCGGCCCAGGACGTCGCCCTGGCGCAGGCAGTCCTGGATCAGGGCGGCCATCTCCTTCAGCACCTGGTCGCCGGCGGCGTGGCCCAGGGTGTCGTTGACCTGCTTGAAGCGGTTGAGGTCGATCATGATCAGCCCCAGCTGGCGGTTGGCGCCGCGCTCTGGATGGAGCTGCCGCTCGAGGAAGGCCAGGGCGGCGCGGCGGTTAAAGAGCGAGGTCAGCGGGTCGTAGGTGGCCAGGTATTCCAGCTCGGCGGTGCGCTTGCCCACTTCCTTCTCCAGCTCGATGTTGCGCCGGCGCAGCAGCATGGTGCGCCAGCGCCAGGCGCCGGCCCCGGCGGCCAGAAGAGCGGCCAGCGCCGCCAGGCGGAACCACAGGGTCATCCAGAAAGGCGGATGCACCCGCAACGGCAGGGCGACGACGCTCCCGCGCACCCCCGACTCGTTCACCGGCTGCAGCAGCAGCTTCTGGTAGCCCGCCGGCAGGTTGGTGTAGCGCAGCTCGCGCAGGTCGGGCGTCCCCTGCTGCCAGTCCTGCTCCATGCTGTCCAGGCGGTAGCGGAACGAAGCGCGGTTGCGGTTGCGGAAGGAGAGGACGGCGACGCGGAAAACCAGGGTGCGCTCCCCCCAGGAAAGGTCGAGGAACTCGGGGAAATCCCGCGCGCCGCCGGGCAGGGCCACGCTCTCGACCGCCAGCTTCGGCGGCTCGGTGTTGGCCGCGCGCCGCGCCGGCGTGTACTGCGACAGGCCGCCGACGGTGCCGATCCAGATGTCGCCGCGGCGGTCGTTGAAGAAGCCGTTGGCGTTGGTCTCCAGGCTGGCCAGGCCGTCATCGGTGTTGAACTCGGTCAGCGAGAGATCGCGGGCGAAGCGGAAGACGCCGCGGGCCGTGTTCACCCAGACGTTGCCGCTCCAGTCCTCGTTGATGCTGAAGACGTGGGTGTCCGCCAATTCCAGCCCGCGGCCGGCGGCCAGCCAGTTGCCGTCCGGCTGCAGCACAGCCAGGCCGGCGTCGTTTCCGGTCCACAGGCGGCCGTCGCTGTCCTCCATGACGGCGGTGATGCTGACGCTCGACTCCAGCGGGCAGGCCGAGCGCATGGGCAGGGGGGAGACCCGCTCGCCGTCGCAGAAGTAGAAGGTGCTCTTGGCCACGGCATAGACGCCGCCGGCGCGGCGGCGCGCCAGGCGGTGGACGGCCAGGAGCGGCTCGCCGGAGGCGGTCTCCTTCCAGCTGCGCCAGCGCCCTGCGGCGTCCCGCCTGGCCAGTCCGCCGCCGCTCCATTCGCCGCAGCCCCACAGGCCGCCCTCGCCGTCGAGCACGATGTCATAGGGGTTGGTGCGCGGGTAGGGGACGTCGGCGGGCAGGGGCTGCACGGCCCGCTCACCGGGCCGGCGGAAAAGCAGGGCCGTGTCGGTCAGAAACCACAGGATGCCGTCGCCGCTGCGCAGGATCTTCCAGACCAGGTCGTTGTCCAGCCCATGTCGCGAATCGACGATCTCGAGGACGCGGGGGCGGGGGCGGACCTGGTAGTGGGCGGCGCCCCTCATCGTGGCCAGCCAGAGCGAGTCGGGGGTGTCGCCCTGGACGATGCCGAAAACGCAGGAGCTGGGCAGGCCCTGCTTTTCGGTGTGGTTGATGACGGCCATGTTGCTCAGGCGGGCCAGGCCGCCGATGTCGGTCGCCACCCAGACGTTGCCCTCGCGGTCCTCGAACACGTCGTTGACCACGTTGGAGGGCAGGCCGTTCTCCATCCCCCAGTGCTCCAGTCGCGGCTCACCCTGGCGCTTGACGAAAAGGCCGTTGCCGCCGGTGGCGGCGTACAGGGCGCCGGAAGGCTGCAGGGAAAGACGGTAAACCGCGCGCGGCGCAGCCTCGGGAGACTCGGCATTTTCCCAGCCGTTGGCGCCTCGCAGCCAGAGGCCGGCCTTGTTCGTCCCCAGCCAGAGCCCCTCCGGCGTAGCGGCGAGGGCGCGCAGATCCCCTGTTTCCACCCCCCCGGGCATATCCACCGCCCTGGGCAACGCGTCGCCGGCGTAGCGCCACAGGCCGTTGTCGGCCGCCACCAGGATCCCCTCGCGGTCGGGCAGGATGTCGTGGACCAGGGCGCCTGCGGCGCCCCCGGGGCCCAGCGGCAGGTAATGCCCGCTGTCCAGGACGACCACGCCGTTGTCGGTGCCGATCCAGATGCGCTGGCGGCCGTCCTCGGCCAGGGCGCGGCAGCGGACGGCGCTGACCGCCGGGTCGCTGATCCTTTCCAGGCGGTGGCCGCACCAGCGCGAAAGGCCGCCGACGGTGGCGATCCACAGGGTGCCGTCGCGGGCCAGCAGGAACTCGTGGATGCGCGAGCTGTGCAGCCCGTCCTGGCGGCGGAACACCCTGAATTCCCTGCCGTTGAAGCGGGCCAGGCCGCCCCAGGTCCCGACCCAGAGGTAGCCCTCCCGGTCCTGGGCCAGCGCCGAGACTTGGGACTGGGGGATGCCCTCCTTCAGGCCCAGCACCTCGAAGGGCAGCACCTGCGCCGGCAGGGGAGCGGCAAGGAGAAGCAGCATGGCGGCCAGGACGGCATAAACGGCGTGTTTCATGGACGCACTATATAACGCCGGCGCATTATTTTCAAAGCCGGTGTGAAAAAAGTGGCAGCGATAGTGATCGTGGCGGGAGCGGCCTAAGGCGAGCTTTCGTGATGCGTGAGAAGCGATGAGTGATGAGAAAGGGCAAGGAGCGAACCAACCTGGTGATAGTAATTAAGTGATGGTTGATTGGAACAGTATTGGCTGAACTGCAGCGAGACCTGTCGCTAACGTCTATTATCTAACGTTTACTTTAAAAACCTTTTCTCCATTTTTTTCGTATTGTTTCTGCTCGATGGCCGACATGGCTGTTTTTTTTTTACTACTATGCGTGAAATGCGCCGCTGCTGGCG
Organism: uncultured Clostridia bacterium; assembly: GCA_964628035.1. GTDB lineage: Bacteria > Acidobacteriota > Aminicenantia > UBA2199 > UBA2199 > UBA2199. Next base: position 30,363 of record CAZVPI010000003.1, read on the forward strand.
CGCAAGGAATTCGAGGGCTGATCATGTCCCGATGCTGGAATCGTGTCCTGTTTTCCTCTTTCCTGCTCGTCCCGTCCCTGCTGGCCGGCGCCGTCGAAGTACGGGCCGTGCGCGTCGAGCGCGGCCCGGTTGTCGACGGCCGCCTGGATGACTCCGCCTGGCAGGCCGCCGTCCCCTTTTCCGCCTTCCGCATGGCCGATCCCCTGCCCGGCAACGAGCCGAGCGAATGGACCGAGCTGCGCGTCGTCTATGACGAGGACGCCCTCTACATCGGCGTCCGCTGCCGCGACGGCGAGCCCGGCCTCATCGCCGCCCATTCCATGGCCCATGACGGCAGCGGCGGCAGCGAGGGGCACGGCTGGGGAGGCAGCGGCGGCAACGGCGACAACGACGACGTCGTGCGCGTGCTGCTCGACCCCTTTCGCGACCGGCGCACCGCCTATTTCTTTTCGGTCAACCCGCGCGGCGCCCGCTCCGAGGGGCTGGCCTCGGGCGGGGGGGGCAGCCTCAACTGGGACGGCATCTGGGACGCCGCCGCCGGCATCGACGAGGAGGGCTGGAGCGCCGAGATGCGCATCCCCTTCAAGACGCTCTCCTTCCGCCCCGACCTGGCCGCCTGGGGGATCAACGTCGAGCGCTTCATCGCCAGGCGCCAGGAGACGGCGCGCCTGGCGGGCGTCGCCCGCGACAGCAATTTCTACAATCCCATGGACGGGGCCGACCTCGGCGGCATCGCCGGCGTGCGCCAGGGCCGGGGCATCACCCTCCGCCCCTACGGGCTGACGAGCGTCCAGGACCGGCACGACGGCGCCGGCGCGCGCTGGCAGCTGGACGGCGGCCTCGACCTGTACAAGAACTTCACCCCCAACCTGGTCGGCGCCGTCAGCGTCAACATGGACTTCGCCGAGACCGAGGCCGACGAGCGGCGCATCAACCTGACCCGCTTCCCCCTCTATTTCCCCGAGAAGCGCATGTTCTTCCTGGAAGGGTCGGAGACGTTCGCCTTCAGCTCCAGCGTCAGCTTCCAGCCGTTTTTCAGCCGCAAGGTCGGCCTGCTGCGGGGCGAGCCGGTGCCGATCCTGTTCGGCGGCAAGGTCTTCGGCAAGATCGGCCGCACCAACCTGGCCTTTCTCGACGTGCAGACCGGCCGCCACGAAGGCCTGCCCGGACGCAACCTGCTGGCCCTGCGCGTCACCCAGGACGTGCTCAGCGAAAGCAAGCTGGGCATGATCTTCACCAACGGCAGCCCCGACGGCGGCCGCAACGTGCTGGCCGGCGCCGACTTCCGCTTCGCCACCTCGCGCTTCCTCGGCGACAAGAACCTCAACCTGGCGGCCTGGGCGGCCTACAACTGGAACGAGCAGGAAGAGGGCAGCCACGCCGGCTTCGGCTTCCGCGCCAACTATCCCAACGACCTGTGGGACGTCCAGAGCACCTACGCCTATTACGGCGAGGCGCTCGACCCCGGGCTGGGCTTCATGATGCGCCGCGGCATCCAGACCGCTTACCTGAGGGTCGGCTTCCAGCCGCGGCCGCGGGACGGCTTTTTCGGCTCCCTGGTGCGCCAGTTCTTTTTCAACGCCAGCGGCGACTTCTACTGGGACCTGAAAGGCAACCTGGAGACGAGCCAGGTGGAGTTTTCGCCGCTGGGCTTCCGCAGCCAGAGCGGGGCGTCCCTGGGCTTCGAGGTGAAGGTCAACCATGACGTGCTGCCCTTCGATTTCGAGGTAACCGAAGGGGTGGTGCTTCCCGCCGGCGCCTATGATTTCACCGGCTTCAGCCTCGACTTCGACTCGGCCGCGCACCGGGCGCTGGTGCTCGACGCCGGCATCGAGTTCGGCCAGTTCTACTCGGGCGACTATGTGGACCTGAGCGTCGGCCTGACCTTCAAGCACCTGGGCTACATCAACCTGGGGCTGGACGCCAACTGGGTGCGCGGCCGCCTGCCGCAGGGACGCTTCAGCGAGAACGTCTACCAGCTCAAGGCCGACCTCTTCCTCTCCCCCGACCTGGGCCTCATGAACTACGTGCAGTACGACACCGTCTCCAGGCTGCTGGGCTGGAACGCCCGCCTGACATGGCGCCTGTCGCCGGGCAACGAGGTCGCCCTCATCTACAACAAGGGCTGGGAGCGGCGCTGGGACCCCAAGGCCCGCTTCTTTCCGGCCGAGGAAAGGGGAGTATTGAAGCTATCGCTTTCTATCAGACCATGAATAGCAGCGCCTCGAGACGTCAGACGTTAGACGTTAGTAGTCAGCAAGAAAAATCATCGGGAAAGGCAATTGGCTCAGTTTATACTCGAGTCGATCGCTCTGTGCCTTGCTAACGTCTGACGTCTAACGTCTAACGTCTCTATTCCGTTCTGAGCTCTATTACTACCGGCACCTGGATCTTTCCCCCGTCGGGTCCCGTGCGCACGAGTACCGTTTCCAGGCGCCGCTTCCTCGTTTCCGCCGCCTGGGCGCTGATCCTCTTTTCGGCCTGCTTCTTCGCCAGGTGCTTGGCCAGGGCCAGGGCCATGCCCAGCACCGGGATCGACTGGCCCCTGGTCTGCGGGCGGAACGAGGAGCCGGCCAGGGGGTCGGCGGGCGGGGATTCCGCCCCGGTCGTCAGCTTGACCAGCTCCTCCATCCGTTTCTTGCGGAAGCCGATGAGCCGGCCCGAATGGTACATCTCCAGGCTGAAGTCGCCGGAGAGGGCGGTGGCGGGCTTCTCCGCCTCGGCCCGTCCCGCCACCGTCACCTGCAGGCGGAGGAATTTCCTCTGCGCTTCCCCGTCGGCCAGGGCCTCGAGAAGGAAGAGGAGCGACTGGCTGGAGACGAAGAGCCCGGGACGGGTGAAGCGCAGGGTGTTCTCCCCGGCAAGCAGCTGGCCGGCGGCCAGCACCTCGCCGCGCTCGCTCAGTTTGAAGGCGGCCCGGCCGCGGCCGGTCACCTTCAGCGCCAGGGTGTCGGAGGCCAGCAGGCCGGGATCGGCCAGCAGGGTGTCGGCGTCCAGGACGACGTCCTGGATGGGCGGCAGGGGAACTTCGCCCGCGGCCCCGACCGCGAGACAGCAGGGCAGGAGCAGCAGGGTCGGGAGCAACCTAGCCATTGTAGCGGAAGACGAAGGTGAAGGTGAACGTCTCGCCCGCGACCTCGTCGGGGAGGGGCGGCAGGGGCAGGCTGGCCTCGACGGCGCGCAGCGCCGCCAGCGTCAGCGTCGCGGGCAGGTCGGAATCGTCGACGATCAGCGAACGCTTGCGGCCGCGCTTCTCGACCGTCAGCGTGACCTGCACCCGGCCGGCGAAGGCCAGGCGGGCCGATGCCGGGATGATCCAGTTGCGCTCGATGCGCGCGAGCGCCGCCTCGGTCCAGTTGGCGACGACCCGCTCGCGCGCGTCGAAGGAGAGGCGGAAAGAGTCCCCGCCGAGGGCGGCGGTTCCCGCGCCCGGCCTCAGGAGGCCCGGCTTCGGGAGCGCCGAGGATGGCGCGGCGGGCGCGAAGTGCAGCGCCCAGGGCTCGGGGCTTCTGCCGACAGGGGCCAGGCGGAACGAGCCTGGCGCGCGCCGGTCCAGGCGGAATGAGCTCGCGGTGGCGGCGGGGGGGCCGGCGCCATGGATTAGCCTGTCCCGCCCTTCGCCCGGGCTGGCTTCGCCGGGAACAGTCGCTCCGTCCCGGTTGCCGGGCGTTGGCGGCGGCTCTTCCTGGTACGGCTCCGCGTCCGGGACGAAGGGCAGGGGCGGCTCGGCCAGGCGGACCACGATCAACCGCGGCGGCCCGGGATGGATGGTGACCGGGAATTCAGCCAGCAGGATGGCCAGCAGCAGCAGGGAGTGGAGCAGCAGGGAAAGGAGATAGCAGAGCTTTTTCATCAGGCTAGTGGCGATAGGCCAGAGGCTATAGGCAAGAATGGAAAAGGAAAGAGGGGCACGGAAAGGGCAAAAGGGAAAAGGCAAAAGGAAAAAGGAAAAAGTGAGAGAAGGCGAGGCGAAAGGGAAAAGGTGAAAGCGCATAGCCAGAGAAGAGGAAACGAAGAAAAGGCAAAAGGCGGAAGGCAAAAGGCAATAGGTAGAAGAAGGGCCCTGGGCGAAGCCGATGAAAGGCCCTGTGACCGGTCCGAGCGCATCACTTTTTCCTTTCTCTTTTGCATCCTTTTCTTGAGAGAGGAATCCCCTCCTGCCTAAGACGAATACCTTACGCCAATGGTTGCCGCAGGTCAATGACATGGGAAGGAGGAAGCTCAGCGATCTCTCAGTGTCCGTGTTGGTGGTAGGGTTAGGAAGAAACCAACCGAACTGACTATATAGCCGATCACGTCGTGGTAGTGATAGTGGTGGTGGCAGTATCAGCAACAATAGGAACTCTCGTGACGAGTGACGGGCGAAAGCAGAGGACAGGGCTTATGCCTTTCCCATTCACGTTGCACCTGCCGCTTGCCAATGGGATTTGTTCCTGGCTGCTGCCTAAGCTTTGCGCCTCAACGCGGCGTCGATCTCATTCCAGTTGATGTGGTTTTTGGGGAATGACAGGGTCCAGCACGGCGCCGACCGGGCGATGTCGCATAAGACGGCAAACGCCTTTTCCTTCAAGGGTTTGGGAAGGATGGCTAGGGAGATCTTGCTTTCTTCCCACACCAAGGGGATAAGCGCACGACGGGGAAGGGGATCCAAGGCGAAACTCTTCGCCTTTTTTAGAACGAAAAGGCCGGAGAGCTGGGAGCAGGCGTGGGCGTCCGTGTGCCGGCCCCATGGGGTGCCCCAGACGCGGAAGCGGCCCCGTCTGCGGCGCACGATCACCTGGTCGTCGCCGAGAATGGTTCCCGAGGGCGCCAGGAGGGACGCGGTGGTCTTCCCCCCCTCGTCGGGAGCCAGGAATACCGCCGTGCGGCCCTGGCGGGAGACGGCCGCGGCGTGCAGCATGAGGGCGCCGAACTTCGGCAGGAACGGGGCCAGCAACGCCGGCCCGGTCCAGAGACGGCGGACGGATTGGCCCTTTCGCAAAAGAAAGTAAAAATCGGCCCGCGCTGAATGAAAGTCAAGGATGCTCATCCTGCCGGGGTGCATCTCGACGAAAAGGTTGTGCACATGCCCCCTGGCTTCGTTCAGCCGTCCGTGGACCCTCGCAGACCGCAGGAGTCGGCTGGAAACACCTCTTCGAAAAGCCCGGGCCAGCCGCGGGTCGTTCTCGGGATCAAGACCTCCAGCTCCGAGATCGCTTGGTTCGACACGGTGGATCGCAAGGCGAATGGTGGGGTGCAGGGCAGTCGCGAACGGTTTGAAACGCGCTTCTTCGCGCGGGTCAGTCTGGAGTTCCGATCGGATCGAAATGGCAAGGTCGGCTATGTCCAAATTGATTTGCTGGAAACCCTTTTTCGAGGAAGGCAATCTCGCCGCTCAAGACGGAGTGGGGACGGAACCGGTATTGCAGCGGACCGGGGTGGCGATCAGTCCGGTCAAGCAGCCGCTCAGGTTGGGGGTAGAGCCGGTGGGGCTGCAAACCGAAGGGGTGAGCGGAATGAAACCCCCCAGGCAGCTGCCCCCGCCCGGCTGGGAACCATGGGCGCAGGTGCTGCTGGGCTGAACCTGGCCATTGATCGAAGCCCCACACAAGTCGCTCGCACAAGGCGGTTCGTATTTCCGTTTTTTCATCGTTTCTATGATTTTGACACTTGTATTATATGATATCAACGCTCACAATTCAATCCGGCTCGGACAACAGCAGGCTCTGCGAGCCGGCGGTTCTGGGAGATAGTGTGGAAACCCATCATGCTGATACATCAGGGATGGAAAATGAACCTCAAGGCCCCGATGACAGGTCACTCGTCTCTTGTTACTTGTTCTTAGGCAATCCGGTCCGCTTGGGGTATAATCATGCTATGATCCTGACCATCTTCGGCTATCCCAAGACCGGCAAGACGCTGCTGTTCAACCTGCTCACCGAGAAGAAGGAGAAGGTCGACAAATACTCGGCGGCCAGCAACGAGTTCCACAAGGCCGTCGTCGACGTCCCCGACCCGCGGCTGAAAGAATTGGCCGAGTATTTCCATACGCCGCCGGTGTACGCCAAGATCGAGTTCCTCGACGCCGGCGCCATCTCGCTCGGCGAGGTGAAGAACTCGACCTTCATCGACCTGCTGCGCCGCGCCGACGGCCTGGTCCACCTGGCGCGCGGCTTCGCCGATGAGGAGATCCTCCATCCCCAGGGAGCGGTCGACCCGGCCCGCGACATCGCCGCCATGGAGGACGAGCTGAAGGCCACCGATTTCCTGACCGTGGAGAAAAGGCTGGAGCGGCTGGCCGTCGACGTCAAGAAGCTCAAGTCCAAGGAGCTGCAGGAGGAGCTGGAGCTGCTGCAGAAACTGAAGGTCTTCCTGGAGTCGGGAAGGCCGCTGCGCGAGTACCCCTTCAGCGAGAGGGAAGAGGTGCAGGTGCGCGGCTTCAAGTTCCTGTCGGCCAAGCCGCTGCTCCACCTGGTCAACTGCGACGAGGACACGCTGGCCGCGCACGCGTCCTTGGCGTCCGTTGCCGGCCGGGGAAGGCGCACGCTCCTGTTCGCCGGCAAGATCGAGACCGAGCTCCTGGAACTCGCCCCCGAGGAGCGGCCGGCCTTCCAGGCCGAGTACGGCCTGGAGAACTACCGCTACCTGCGCGACGGCTTCATCCAGGCCGCCTACGACCTGATGGGGCTGATCTCCTTCTTCACCGTGGGCGAGGACGAGACCAAGGCCTGGACGCTGGAGAAGGGGGCCAGCGCCTTCGTCGCCTCGGGCAAGATCCACAGCGACATCCAGAAGGGATTCATCCGCGCCGAGGTCATCCCCTGGAAGGATTTCCTCGACTGCGACGGCTTCGCCCGCGCCAAGGAGAAGGGGCTGCTGCGCCTGGAGGGCAAGGAATACGTCATCCAGGACGGCGAGATCGTGCATTTCAGGTTCAATACCTGACAAGCAGCAAAGAGAGTGCTTGGCGTAGGGCGCAGGGTGCAAGGGAAAAACACTTCAAGAAAACTTCCTCCGCATCGCGAGATCTTCTGTTCAGGGCTTTTTCTTCCCTACACCTTACGCCTTAAGCCTTATGCCGAGTTCCTTGCCTGCCATATGTCTTACGCCTAGCCCGTTCCTAGATACTTGATAGCCATCAGGGTCAGATCGTCCTCGAACTCGCCGCGGCCGCGGAAGGCGCGCACGTCGGCCAGGATGGCGTCGAGCAGGGCGGCGGCGCTGGAGCGGCGCCTGCGCCGGGCGGCCGCGGCCAGCCGTTCGCGCCCGTATTCCTCGCCTTGGTCTCCGGCGGCCTCGATCACCCCGTCGGTGAACAGGAGCAGGACGTCGCCGGGGAGGAGGCGGACGGCGGCGACGGAGAATTCCGCCTCGGCGAACATGCCCACCGCCATTCCTCCAGCAGGAAGCGGCACCGTTTCCCTGCCGCGCAGGAGCAGCGGCAGCGGGTGGCCGGCATTGAGGTATTCGCCGCGGCCGCCTGCGTCGAACTGGCAGGCGCAGGCGGTTACATACAGGTTGGCCTCGGTGGTCTCGGCGATGAGCCGGTTCAGGTGGCCGATGGTGGCGGCGACGCCTGCACCTTGGCGCAGCATGTAGACGAAGCCGCTGCGGAAGATGGCCATGCCCAGCGCCGCCGGCACGCCGTGCCCGGCGACGTCGCCGACGGCGAAGACGACCTGGTTGCCCCCCAGCGGCATGGCCTCGTAGTAATCGCCCCCCACCTTGGAGGAGGGAAGGTTCAGGAAGGCGATGTCGAAGCCGGGCAGGACGAGGGGCTCCTGGCGCAGGAAGGACTGCTGGATGTCGCGGGCGATCTGGAGCTCGCGCTCGAGCTTTTGCTTCTCGAGCATCTGGCGGATCAGGACGGCGTTCTGCAGCGGAATGGCCAGGAAGGCGGCGATCTCCTCCAGCAGCCTCAGGTCGGCACGGCTGAAGCGGCCCCGCTTCTTGTTCACCGCCTCCAGCACGCCGAGCAGGCGGCCTCCCTGGAGCACCGGCGCCCCCAGCAGCGAGCGGGTGCGGAATTTCGTCCTGCGGTCGGCGGCGGCGGCGTGGCGGCGGTCGCGGGCGCAGTCGTCGATGATCACGCCCCGGCGCTCGGCGGCGATCCAGCCGGCCACCCCCTCGCCCTTCCTCAGCACGATGCGCTTCAGCTGCTCGGCCCGGGCGCCGGTGGCGGTCTCGAAGGAAAGCTCCTCCCGCTCGGGATCATAAATGAAGATGGAAGCCTCTTCGCAGGCCAGGTAGCCGCGGATGGCGGCGGTGATGCGCTCGAGCAGCGAGCGCAGGTCGACCTCGGAATACAGGTCGATCATCTCCTTCTTGAAGCGCGCGCTGCGTTCCATCCTGGTCGCCGCAAGCGGTCCGGGAACCTCCTTGCCGCGGCCACTATAGGAAATCGCGGGCGGAAAGTCAATGGCGGACGCATCTCCGGCGAAGGAAAATGAAGCGGAGGTGTGATAGTTCCGGGAAACTCGTATGTAACGGTTGTCAGCCACAAGGAGGTTGTCATGAAAAGAACGCTGTTGTTCGCGGCCTGCGCGATTTTCGCCGCGGGCCTGGCCTTCGGCGGCACGATCGACAACGTGCAGCTGAGCGGCAATTCTCCCTACTGTTTGGGCGATCCTGTCACCATCACCTGGAGCGCCAGCGGCGTGAGCCAGCAGATCCGCATCCAGCTGGTCAAGCAAGGGGGCGGCTTCACCGAGCTCATCGTGGGCGGGCTGCCGCCGGGGGGCGGCAGCTACGTGTGGAGCGCCGGCCAGTACCAGGGCGGAACGGCCTCTCCGGCCGACAACTACCGCATCCGCGTCTCGACCGTCGACAACTCGGCGGCAAACAAGAGCCCGACCTTTGAATTGAAAGGTTGCCTCATCAATCCCGGCCTCCTGGACAAGCTCCGCAAGATGAAGCTCATGGTCAAGTGGCCTCCCATTCCCGATCCCTGCCTGTGCCCGGAATTCGACTTGATCAAGCTCCGCGACGTGATGGGCCCGCTGCAGGGCAACGTCAAGCTGGTGCTGCTGAAAAACGGCGACAAGGTCCAGGAACTGGGCGCGTTCGGCCGCGGCAAGGGCCTCCCCGCCTCCATCAAACCGCGGATGAGCCCCGAAAACTACAACCTGCTGACCAAGGGCGGCGCGGCCTTCTCCCTGGCCCTGGTCAACGAGCGGGGCATCATCCTGCAGAACGTCGCCCTGGAGGGCGCCGCGCAGGAAGCGGTCATCCGCTGATGTTTCGCGTTTCGTAATTTGGCCGGGCCCGTCCGATGAGGCGGGCCCGGTTTTTCTTTTCCCCCTCGCCGCATTGGGGAAGCGGAGTTCCCCGTGATTGACAACCCGGGCAAAGGTTGCTAGTCTAGGGAATCGCGTTTCCGCTGCCGCGGACGAGGAGGCCCCATGAACCCTGGCGGAACCCGGCGCGCTTCGGCGCTGTCTCTCTTCCTGCTGCTGGCCGCTCTTTCCCTTCCCGCCCCCTCCGCCGATGACGCCCGCAGCGGGCTCCCGCCCCGCATTGGCGGCACCCCCGAGGCCCCCTATGCCGAGGGCGAGGTCCTGGTGCGCTTCAAGCCCGGGGTCTCGCCCGGAGCGGCGGCCTTGGTGGCGGCGGCCTTCGACGCCGAGGGCGGCCGGCCGCTGCGGCCCCTGTCCGGGGCGCATCCGGGCCAGTCCGTGCTGCTGCGCTCGCCGCGCCTCAGCACCGAGGATCTGCTGCGCCAGTTGCAGGGCCTGCCCGAAGTGGCGGCGGTCTCGCCCAACTACCGCCGCCGCCTGCAGCGCCTGCCCAACGACCCCAAGTTCCCCCTGCAGTGGGGCATGGCCAAGATCCAGGCGCCCGCCGCCTGGGAGCAGGACACCGGATCCAGCCAGGTGGTGCTGGCCGTGATCGACACCGGCGTCGACTACCGCCACGAGGATCTGGCGGCCAACATGTGGCGCAATCCCGGCGAAACCCCGGGCAACGGCGTCGATGACGACGGCAACGGCTTTGTGGACGACGTCCACGGCTTCGACTTCGCCGCCGACCGCCTGGGCAACAACGACAGCGACCCGATGGACATCGACGACCACGGTACGCACGTGGCCGGCATCCTCGCCGCCGCGGGCAACAACGGACTCGGCGTCTGCGGCATCAACTGGCAGGCCCGCGTCATGGCCCTGAAGGGCTTCCGCCCCGACCTGCACATCTACGACTCCGACTGCATCGAGGCCATCGACTACGCGGTGATGATGAAGCGCGACCGCGGCGTGAACGTGGCGGCCATCAACGCTTCGTTCGGCGGCGGCGGCAGCAACCCGCTGCAGCAGGAAGCCATCGCCGACGCCGCCGACCTGGGCATCGCCTTCGTCTGCGCCGCCGGCAACGAGGGCGAGAACAACGACGAGACCCCCTTCTATCCGGCGGGCTACGACGTGCCGGGGATCGTCTCGGTGGCGGCCAGCGACCCCGACGACGGGCTGGCCTCCTTTTCCAACTACGGGGCGAACACGGTCGACATCGCCGCCCCGGGCCAGGGCATCCTCTCCACCGTGCCGGCCGGCAAGGGGCGGGAGGCCTGGCTGCGGTCGGGAAACGACACCCTGGGCGCCTATCCCATGGAATTCTCGGGGCTGACCCCGGCCGCCGGGCTGAACCGCCTCCTCTATGACTGCGGCATGGGCCTGAGCGCCGCCGACTTCCCGGCCGGCGTCAACGGCCACTTCGCCCTCATCGAGCGCGGTGAGATCCACTTCTCCGAGAAGGTCCGCAAGGCCATGGCCGCCGGCGCCGTAGGCGCCGCGATCTACAACAACGTGCCGGGCATCTTTTCCGGCACCCTGGGCTCGCAAGAGGAGTGGATCCCGGTCGTCTCCCTGTCCCGCGAGAACGGCCTGCTGCTGCAGGGCCGCGGCGTGCACAACGTCACCCTGGTCAACCGCCTGGCGAGCTATGGGGTGCTCGACGGAACCTCCATGGCAGCGCCCCACGTCTGCGGCGCCGTTGGCCTGCTGGCAGCCCATTTCCCCGGCGACGATTTGCAGAAGCGCCTGGGCCGCCTGTACTCCGGCGCCGACCGACTTCCCGCATTCGATGGCAAGATGCAGTACGGCGCCCGGCTCAACCTGGCCCGCGCCCTGCTGCAGAGCCTGGTGCTGAAAATGACGGTCGCCCGGCGCCAGGCCGCTTCCTGGATGATCGAGAAGGACTACGCCGAGATCTATTTTTCCGTGGAAAAGGACCCCGGCTCAACCATCAGCGGCGAGACCTATACCGTCTACCGCAAGATCCCGGGCAACAGCTTCCAGGTCGTCAGGGAGTTCGCCGCCGGCGAGCTTCAGAACAACGGCGCCACCGTCTTTGACAAATACCTGGAGCGCGGATCGAGCTATACCTACGTCGTTCAGGCCCGCAGCGCCCAGGGCGAGATGCTGGCCATTTCCAACGAATTGACCATCTGAGGCCTTGCATGAAAAAAACCTTCTTCCTGATCCTGCTTCTGGCCGCGAACCTGCTGCTGTCCGGCGCCGCCGACAAGTTCTCCGCCAGCGCCGGGGCCGCCCTGCTGGCCCCGGGCGATGCCGGCTTCAAGGATCTGTACGGCGACGCGCTGTTCAGCCCCGAGATCAAGCTGGCCTACGACCTGATGCCACATTTTTATCTCTGGTTCGCCGCCTCCGCCGTTTCGGCCAGCGGTTCGCTGCCGGTTCTGGAGGACGAGATCAAGGCCACGCAGGCGTTCCTGTCCCTGGGCGCGGGCTGGGAGACCCGGCGCATGGGCCGGCTGCAGGCCGACGTGGCCGCCGCCCTGCTCCTGGCCGGGTCGCGGGAAAAGGCCATGGGCGTCACGAGCAGCAAATGGGCGCCGGGATTCGACGCCCGCGCCGGCCTCCGTTATTTTCTGGACAGGAAGCTCTTTGCGGGCCTGACCTTGGGCTACGCCGGCGCCTGGACCACGGTGGAGACCGGCGCCCGCGAAAAGGATATCATCCTGGGCGGCCTGCGCCTGGGCGGCTCGCTGGGAATACGATTTTGAGGAAGATGTTAGATGATAGACGTTGGTGGTCAGCAGGAAAAATGCCCTGGGATTCTTGCTTGCTACTTGCCTTGCTGACGTCTAACGCCTTACGTTTCAAGGTCGTTCCACTGCTTCATGGTTGACTAGCGCCCGAGCCAGGCGAGAAATTCATCTGCTGCCAAAAAACCTGAAAAGCGCCGTGTCTCCTCTCCCTGGGCGTCGAACAGGATCACGGTGGGCATGCCGATGATGCCCAGCTCTCTTTTCAGCCGGTCGTTCTCCTTGCTGCCGCTGGTGAAATCGAGCTTGGCCAGCACGTGGCCGCTCAGCGCCTCGCGGACCTCGGGCCGGCTGAACGTCTTCTCGTCCAGCTCCAGACAGGCGGCGCACCATTCGGCCCAGGCGTCGACCAGCAGCGGCCGGTTCTCGGCGCGGGCCTTTTCCCTGGCAGCGGCCAGGTCCTTCGTCCAGGGCAGGGACGCGGCGGCAACAGCCGGTCGTTGCGCCGGGCCGGAAGCCCAGAACTTCACCGCCAGGCCGCGATGGAACAGGAAGGCCCCCAGCAGGAACAGCAGGGCCACCGCCGTGCGCGCCAGCACCGGGCCCATGCCCCCGGCCGGCTGCGGCCGGAACAGACCCAGGGCCACGGCCAGGGCCACCAGGTAGGCCCCCCAGGCGGCCAGGACGAGCCAGCCGGGCAGGATGTTGCCCAGGAAAAAGAGGCCGCCGGCGATCAGCAGGGCGGCGAAGAAGTACTTGACGGCGCTCATCCAGCCGCCGCCGCGCGGCAGCGAGGCGATGGCCCCTGAGAAGGTCCCGGCCACGATGAAGATGACGCTCATGCCCAGGGAGAAGACGAAGGTCAACCAGAAGCCGAGGAACACGTCCCCCGACTGGCTGACCCAGGAGAGGAGGGCGATCAGCACCGGGCCGACGCAGGGGGCGGCGATCACCGCCGAAACCCCCCCGACCGCCACGGCGCCCACGATCTCGCTCTTGTGGCTCCGGGACACGCGCGAGGATACCCAAGAGGGGACGGGGATGGAAAAAAGGCCGGCCAGGCTGAAGCCCATGACGATGAAGATGGCGGCGATGAGGGCCACCACGATCGGGTTCTGGAAGGAGATGCCGATCAGCGACCCGGTCTTGGCCGCGATCACGCCCAGGATCGAGTAGACCAGCGAGAGGCCCAGGACGAAAAACAGGGAGAGGACGAATCCCCTCCCCTTGCGCCCCTGGCTGCGCCCGCCCACGAAGCCCATGACGATGGGGATGACCGGATAGACGCAGGGGGTGAGGCTGGCCAGGAAACCGGCGGCGAAGACCAGCAGGAAGAGGATGGGCGATGCCCCTCCCAGCCTGCCGCGGATGAGGTTCTCCAGGCGGCGCCCCAGCGGTTCGCCTCGCTGCCTCCCGGCTGGCTGCGCCCCAACGGCCGCCTGTGCGAAATCGGGGCCGATCTCCACCTGCACGGAGCCCAGATCGGGAGGAAAGCATAGCTCGACCGGCGTTTCCTGGCAGATCTGGTAGGAGACCCCGATGTCCAGCTTGACCGGCGCCGTGACGGGCTTCAGCCTGCGCAGCAGGGCGCGGACGCGGACCTCTCCCTTGAAGACCTTCTCCTCGCCATAGGCCACGCCTGCCGGGAAGACCGTCCTCTCCAGGGCGTAGAACTCGCTCTCCTTCAGGGACAGGGCGAAAAAGCCGTTCTTCAGGTCGGTGATGTGGAAACCGGCGGGGACATGCAGCAGGACTTCGACCACGCCTTCGGCGGCCAGCACGCGGGCGTCGAGGCGGGGAGTGCCCGGCTGGACCCCGGCTTGGCCGAAAAACAGCGATGGGATGAGCGCCAACAGGAGCAGGGCAAAGGATTTTCTATTCATGGGAAACTGATAGTAGCAAATATGAGCGGACCGGTCAATCATTTCCAGGAAAGAGAGAGGGAAGAAGGTGGGAGGAGCAAGGGAAGAGAGAGTGGGGAAACCCATTCTGAACCTCTTTCCCACTTTGTCTTCCCTCTGCCTTTCCCTCTCTCTTCCCTCTGTCTTCTCTTGAGTTGCTCCGTTCTTTGTGATATTATACTGACTTACGCACCTGTAGCTCAATGGATAGAGCTTTTGACTACGGATCAAAGGGTTGGGGGTTCGAATCCCTCCAGGTGCGTTGCCCCCCCTCCCCGCCAATCCTTCCGCTCCCAACCAGGGGCAGATCCTTGTTCCTGAAATCGTGAGATTTTCCCTCCGCGTTCCTATTCAATTATGGACATCGATCGTTCCCGGGCCCTGGGGAGAGGCGCCGGGATCAGGAGGGAAAACGATGAAAAAAGACAAGCGCACCTTTCTGGCCGTTGGCCTGATGCTCACGCTCGGCCTGTCCGCCTATGCCCAGGTCGCCAAGCAGGTCGACAGGACCAAGCTCATTCAGCAGCCGGTCACGAGCCGGGTCTTCCAGCCCTGTGAAGGGCCCGACCTGGTGGCGGGCCGGCCGACCATGGTCAAGCAGACCATCAGCGGCAAGGGGTACCTGAACCTCAGCGCCAAGGTCTTCAACCAGGGGACCAAGGACTTTGTCTCCGATCCCAGGCAGGCCGTGGCCCAGCTCTATGTGAAGAAGCTTTGGATGAGCGGCCCGGCGTCCTACGTGTACGTCCAGAAGGTGCCCATCGCCAGGCTGAACAAGGGGCAGGAGATCAACCTGAGCGGACGCTTCGAGCTGCCCAACTTCGCCAAGTGGGATTGCGCCGACGTGCAGCCCGGCTACTGCTGCCAGGAGATCCAGGTCATCGTCATGATTTCCTGGGACCCTGACATCCGCATGGACAGCAATCCCGCGAACGACGACTGCCGGGCCTGGAACGACCGCTGCCCCGACGTGCCGGCCCACCATGTGTGGTACCAGGTGGAGTGCCCCTGGTAGAGGATCGTTGAGCCGGTGAACTCAGGGCCGCCGGGGAAGGGATGTACACCCCAGGCGGCCCGTGACCCTGCCGGCTTTGTTTTCCGGGGAGGTCATGCTACAATCCTGCCTTTACGCGCGCATTCGTTTCCGCCGCGCGACAGGATGGGAAAAGACGCCGCCTATTTCATGAAGAAAGCCTTGTCCCAGGCCGAGGCCGCCGAGAGGCGCGGCGAAGTGCCGGTGGGCGCCGTGGTGGTGCGCGGCGGCGAGGTGATCGGCAGGGCCGGGAATTCCCCGATCAACGACCGCGATCCCAGCGCCCACGCCGAGATCAAGGCGCTGCGCCGGGCAGGGGGAAAGGCGGGCGCCTACCGGCTGAACGGCAGCGTGCTCTACGTGACGCTCGAGCCGTGCCTGATGTGCTACAGCGCCATGGTCCAGGCCCGGATCGCCAGGCTGGTGTACGGCGCCGCCGATCCCAAGGGCGGCATCTTCTCCACCGGCGCCTTCCAGAAGATCAAGCGTGTGTATAACCACTGCATCGAGGTGGAAGCGGGAGTGCTGCCCGGGCCGGCGTCGGACCTGCTGTCAAACTTTTTCAAGGCGCGGCGACGAGCCGGAAAGAAAAAGAAAATGGGGACGGACGGTAAAAAGGTAAGAACTCCCGCCTGAGTCGCAAACGCCACCCCCTCTGCCCGCAATTTTGAGAGGGAAGTGCTGGGGAAAGGATCTGGTGCTTGTTTCCGTCCCAGGGGGTGGGATGAGCTCCCTTCGGTCGCAGATCCCTGCCTCTCCGCCATTTTTAAAACATAGGGCTGTTCTATGAAGGGCAGATTTGTTCTGGTTGAAAATGGCGGAGGGGGTGGGATGAGCTCCCTTCGGTCGCAGATCCCTGCCTCTCCGCCATTTTCAAAAACATAGGGCTGTTCTATGAAGGGCAGATTTGTTCTGGTTGAAAATGGCGGAGGGGGTGGGATGAGCTCCCTTCGGTCGCAGATCCCTGCCTCTCCGCCATTTTCAAAAACATAGGGCTGTTCTATGAAGGGCAGATTTGTTCTGGTTGAAAATGGCGGAGGGGCAGGGATTCGAACCCTGGATGGGGGTCACCCCCCATAACGATTTTCGAGACCGTCCCGTTCAACCGCTCCGGCACCCCTCCGCGCGGGGTCAGGATGAGTCGAAGCACGACTGTTGAGACGGAATTGTAGCACGAAAGCTTCCTGAAAGCAAAGGAGATCCAAGCACTCGACGGCGATCCGGGGGGGATCTGCGACCGAAGGGGGCTCCTTCACGCCGAAGACAGTAAGTCTTGAATCGCTTAAGTCTTCCTGAAGCTTCTCAGCATGTAGATGAAGCCGGCGCACACGATCACGCCCAGCGCCAGGAAGACGATCAGGTCGCGCCGCAGGAAGGTCGGGTCGTGCTTCAGCCCCATCACCGCGCCCATGGCGATGACGGCTGCGGCCATGGTGACGAAGAAGCCGTAGAACAGGAACTGGATGGGGAACGAGGAGGCGGGGCGGGTCCAGAGCAGGTAGACGCTGGCGAGGCCCAGGGGGATGGTGAAGCCCAGGTCGAAGACGCGCACCAGCCAGAAGGCGGCCGGGGCGATGTCGTAGGCCCGCGTCGTCCCCCTGGCCATGACCTCGAAGACCTCCTTCATCCACATGGCGGCGAAGAGGAGCAGGAACAGCACCAGCGCGGCCGAGTAGGCGGCCAGCCCCTTCCGGCCGAAGCGGGCAACCCGGTCCTTCGGGAAGACAGACAGCGAGTAAAGCAGGATGACCAGCGCCGCCACCAGGACGAAAAGGAAATGGAAGAAGTACTTCTCGCTGTTGCCGGAGTAGGCGGGCGAGCTCCATTCCCAGCCGATGGTGTAGCTGAGTGCGAAGTAGATGAGATAGAGCGGCGTCATGAGCAGCAGGTACTTGGCCAGGGGCTTCTTCAGCCACAGCAGAATGCCCCCGGCCAGCAGCATCGCGCTCAGCGGGAACAGGTTTACGGCGTCCTGGGCGACGATCTGGTTGAGGATCAGCGGGTGGGTCCTGTAGCGGATCGCGTCCAGGAAGAGGGGCCCCTGGATCGCCAGAAAAACCAGCATGGCGCCGGCGGCCACGGCCAGGAAACCGACGACGATGCGCTCGAAGGAGAATCCGAAATCGCTGTCAGGGGTCATCGGGGCCTCCGTAGGGTCATATTGTAAGGCAGGCGGACTCAAGTGACAAGTTACGAGTGACAAGGCGGCAGAGGAATGCGAGGAGCTACCTTTGGACGTTAGACGCTAGATGTCAAAGGTTAGCAAGGCATAGGGCAAGCTTCGACCCCCGAGCGATTTTTCTCGCTGACTACTGACGTCTAACATCTGACGTCCTCTTCTGAACGGCCGTCTGTGCCGTGTGCCGAGCTCCCTGCCATGGGTTGCGTTGCGGCCGGTCCTGGGTTACAATCTGGCCATGACCTCGAAACCGATCCCTGCACAGCTTCGCCGCCGCCGGCTTCATTTCGCGCTGCCCCTGCTGATTTTGGCCGGCGTTCTGGCCTGGCGCTTCGCTGCCGCCCCGAAAAAAAGCGGGGCGGCGCCGCCGTCCTTCCGCGACGTGACCCTGCCGGAAGCCCTCGAGGTGCAGGTGGAGATCGTCCCCGGCGACTGCTGCGCCCTGGCCCTGGAACGGGGCGGCATGGAGCCGGGCGAGGCGGCGCGCCTGGTCGCCGACGTGAAGCCGGCCTACGACCTGGCCCGCATCCGCAGCGGCCAGACGCTCTCTCTGTTCTTCGAGCGCGGCCTGCTGCGCAACCTGGTTTACCCGATCGACCGCGACCGCTTCCTGGCCGTGGAGCGCGCCGCCTCCGGCGGCTTTCGCGGCCGCGTCGCCGCCGTGCCCTACGAGGTGCGCCAGGAGACGGTGCGCATCCGCATCAAGAACTCGCTGTTCGAGGCCACCCGGGAAGCCGGCGAGATGATCGAGCTGTTCGAGCCGCTCTCGCGCATGTTCGAGTACGACGTCGACTTCAACCGTGACGTCCAGCCCGGCGACACCGTTTCGGCCTTGCTGGAGAAAAAATACCTCGACGGCCGGCTCGCCGCCTACGGCGACATCCTGGCCGCCGAGATGGTCAACCGCGGCAAGAAGATCCAGGTCGTGCGCTACCCGGCCCCGGGCGGCGGCGCCGGCTTCTACCACCCCGACGGCCGCTCGACGCGGCGCATGTTCCTGCGCTGCCCGCTGCCCTTTGTCCGCGTCACCTCACGCTACGGCACGCGCCGCCACCCCATCCTGGGTTACTCGCGGCGGCACAACGGCACCGATTTCGCCGCTCCCTACGGCACGCCGGTGCGAGCAACCGCCTCGGGGATTGTGACCGCCCGCGGCCGCGACAACGGACGCGGCAATTACGTCATCGTCCGCCACGGCAACGGCTACGCCAGCCACTACTATCACCTGCAGCGCTTCGCCGCGGGCCTGCGCGCCGGCCAGCGCGTCGACCAGGGGCAGGTGATCGGCACCGTGGGCAGCACCGGCCTGTCGACCGGCCCCCACCTGCACTACGGCATGCAGCATAACGGCCGCTATATCAACCCGCTGCGCCTGCAGTCGCCGAGCACGGCGCCGCTGCCAAGGGCGATGCTTCCTGATTTCCAGAACTATTGCGCCCAGGTCCTGGCGCCCATTGCCGGGGGGAAGCCGGTCCAGGCCATGGCCCTGCCGCCGCTGAAGCCCCCTTCCCTGCCTCTGGCGCCCGGCCGCCCGGCCGACCCGCGCTGAAAGGGGGCCGCGTCAATCCTTCGCCCGCCTTTTCCCGTACATGCCGGCCATCCGGGAAATTACGCTGGCCAGCATGTCCCTGAGCTCAGGCGGCTCCAGCGCCTCGGCATCCGGTCCGAAGGGGAGGATGTCGCGCAGCACTTCGCGCAGGTCGGCAACGGGAAACTCGAGCCGCAGCGAGCCGTCACGGTCCTCCTGGAAACGTTGCCCGGGGAACCACACCTGGTCGCGGACGCGGCGCGCCGCCGCCGGGGAGAAGCGCAGCACGACCCGGCGCTCCGGGCCGTCGAAGAAAATCCCATAGTGCTGGTCGAGCTTGTCCCTGATCTCTTCCGCTTGGACGGGATTCGCCAGCGGCTCGTCCAGCACGGCCGCCCCCTGGATGCGCGAGAGGAGAAAATCGCGCACGGCGGAACGCTCATGGCACCAGGCGATCAGGTGCCAGTTGCCCATGTAGACCAGCAGGTGCAGGGGATCGACCTCGCGCCGCGAAGGCGACAAGGCGCCGGCCGGGGCATAGTCGATGGCCAGCCGCCGGCTGCGCGCCAGGGCCCGCAGCACGGCTTGAAAGACGGCCGGCTCGACCCGGCCGTAACGGACGTTCTTGAGCGAGACCTTCTCCTCGAGCTTCAGCAGGTCGAGGTCCATGTCGCCGCCCACCTTGCGCAAGAAGGCGTCGAAGCGGTTCTTCAGGCCGCGGTCGGGGAGGGCGGCGGCCAAGCGCCGGGCCACGACCAGCGACACGACCTCCTCCTCCGAGACCCAGGCGCCTGGGAGCTGGAAGGTGTCGTCGCTGTAGAAATAGCCGTTGTTCTCCGGCGAGTACGCGATGGGGGCGCCGAGGAAAAGGCGCATGAACTCGATCTCGCGCGCCGCCTGCCGGCGCGAGATCTCGAACTTCGCCGCCAAGTCGGATATCTTCGGGTATCGTTTCGCTTTCAAACGCTCATGGAACCACAGGTAGCGTTCGTACGCCAGCTTTTTCGCCATGGCCGCTATATAGCAAGCGCGGCGCGGTTATTCAATCCGTTCAGCAAAATTATCGGAGTGGCGGCGTCCATCCCCACAATTTTCAGCGCTTGAGCGCCGGCCTGGGCTCGACCACCTTGAAGTCCAGCTTGACGGTGTTGTTGCCCGGAGCGCTGTCCACCACCCCGGCAGCGACGGCGTGCGGGCCCAGGCTGGCCTGCACCTTCAGCGAGCAGTCGCCCGGCGTGCCCGGTGTCCAGGTGAAGCTGAAGGGAACGACCAGCATGCCCGGGTCGTTGAAATTGCGGTCGTAGATGACGGCGGGCCCCGCGCCCTTGGCCAGGAGGGTCGCCGTGACCTTGAAGTCGCGGATCGCCCCGGTGGCGCCGCATACCTCACCGCTGATCGTCAACGGCTTTCCCTGCGTCACTTCCAGGGCGGTGGCCCGGGGGGCAAACGGCCGGTGCGGGCTGGTCAGGCGCAGGCTCAGGTCATAGGTCTCCTCGGCCGGAGTGCTGGCCACGGCGGTGACGGCCAGTTCCGTGCGGTTGTTGCCATCGTTGCTCTCGGCGACGAGGCGGTCGGGGTCGACCTCGAAATAGACACGGTGGCTGCCTTCCGGGACCTCCCAGACAAAGGCCACGTCCTCGAGGCTGCTGTCGCCGGCCAGGGAGGGGAAGGTATGGTCATAGAGAACGGCCCCGCCCACGACGCCGCCGACCACCCGGACATTGTCGGCGCGGACCGCCGCCGACTTGACTTGGGCGCTGAAATTGTAGCGCAGCCCGGCCTTGACCGGGAGGGAGCCGCTGCAGGCCAGGGCGCGAAAGAAGTACAGGTCGGGCTGGCTGCAGGCCAGGCCGCTGTCGGTCATGTCGTTGTCCCTCTCGTTGTTCTCCGCGACCTCGTCGTCGCAGTCGGCCACGACGGCCACCGGCGAGCCGCAGACGGCGGTCCAGGCGAACCGGCCGCTGTCCTCGCCGCCGTTGACCAGCTCGCCGTGGGCGTTGCGGGCGACGATCACGCCGCCGACGCGGAGCCCGACCTGGAAAGGCCCGGCGGACCTCTCGCTGTCGTTGCGCAGGTGGTAGGAAATGGTCACCTCGTCGCCGGCGGTGAAGCTCAAGGGGACGAACGTATGCTCCCAGCCGATCTCGCGCATGCTCTCGCAGCGGATGTTGGGTAGGGGGGCGATGAGTGTGAACGGGGCGTCGCTGCTGTCCATCGTGTCGGCACCGACCACGCGCAGGCGGACCTGGTAATCCTCGCCGTATTCGGCCATCCCGGCCACCAGCCTGCCCGCGCTCCAGGAATAGCTGCCGGCCGCGACCGGCACCGCGTTGGCGATGGTGCCGACCAGCACGCCGCTGCTGCGGTACAGGTTGATGCGCAGATCGCCGCTCACCCCCGACGAG
This sequence comes from uncultured Clostridia bacterium, assembly GCA_964628035.1. Classification (GTDB taxonomy): domain Bacteria; phylum Acidobacteriota; class Aminicenantia; order UBA2199; family UBA2199; genus UBA2199. The sequence goes on from CAZVPI010000003.1 coordinate 51,386, forward strand.
GTCCAGGTGATAGTCACGGGATCGCCCGTGTTCCAGCGTTCGCCGCCGTTGGGCGACACGACGGTCAAGGTCTGGCCGATGGCAGCGGCGGAGAGGGTCCAGATAGCCGCCACGAAAATGAAAAATCTGCGCTGTTTCATGCGTTCCTCCTGCTGGGCTGTCACCCGTTACATAGGTTTTTCGGTGAAAAGTCTCAAAAATGCCGCCGGATCAGGGCGGGTTTTTCCGTTTTTGCTATAATGCCGCCATGATCCGCCTGCTGCAGCCTTGCCTGGTCCCGGCAGCCTTGTTCCTGCTGGTGACGGGAGTCTGGGCGCTCCCTGCCGACGGGGTCGCCAGCCAGCCCCGCGTGCGGGCGGCGCGCACGGCGGCCCAGCCCCGGCTCGAGGCCCTGTTCGTCCGCGCCGGCCTGACCTATCCCGCGCGGGAGGTTTTCCTCCGCGTCTTCAAGCTGGAGGGAGAACTGGAACTGTGGGCGAGAAATGCCGGCCAGGAGGGGTTCACCCTGGTGCAAGCCTACCCGGTCTGCGCCTCCTCGGGGACGCTCGGCCCCAAGCGCCGCCAGGGCGACCTGCAGGTGCCGGAGGGCTTCTACCGCGTCAGCGGCTTCAATCCCTGGAGCCGCTTCCACCTCTCGCTGCGCATCGACTATCCGAACGCCTCCGACCGCATCCTGGGGGGCGGAGGCGACCTGGGCGGAGACATCTTCATCCATGGCTCGTGCGTGACCATCGGCTGCGTGCCGATCCGCGACGGGCCGATCGAGGAGGTCTTTCTGGCGGCGCTCGATTCCCGCCGCGCAGGGCAGGAAACCATCTGGGTCCACATCTTCCCCTGCCGCTTCGCCCGCGGCTGGCCGCAACTCGAGCGCGAAGCCTGGCGGGACCGCGGGCTGCTCGATTTCTGGCGCAACCTTGAAGAAGGGCACGATTGTTTTGAAAAGAGTCACCGGCTCCCCAAGGTGGCTGTGGCTGGGACGGGAAAGTATATATTCAGTGAAAAGTGAAAGAGTCTGGATATGAAAACTTGAGTAGCCAGCGCCAGAGCCTGGTCTGGTTGTCCAGGGAGCAGTGAAAAGTGAAAGAGTCTAGTGCCAAGGACCCGATAGGGCGACGGATGCGCTCGAATCCGCAGGAAAGCCTTTCTTCACTTTTAGGCTCTTTCACGTTTCACTTTCTTCCGCTCCTTTCTCTTTCCCTGGCGGCGCTCCTGGTGTAGAATCGGGGGGGCGTCGCTCGCATCCCGATCGAAGAAAGAAAGCCATGAAGAGAAACGCGGCTCCGGGTCGCCTGGCCGAAATCGATATCGCCAAGGGCATGGCCTGCCTGCTGATGATCGCCGGCCATTTGATCTCGGCGAAACGGCTCCCCTTCGGCACCTTCGCCGCCCCGCTCTTCTTCGCCTGCTCGGGGATGAACACCATCCTGCTGATCGAAAAGACCCGCGGCAACCGCCGCTGGGACCTGTTCCACCTGTTCTTCCCGGCGCTCCTGTTCCTGGGCGGCAGCACCTACACCGCCCTGTCCCATGGCGGCCCGCTGCGCCTCGATCCCGGCTTCCTGCAGGTGATCGCCTTGTCGCTGCTCCTGCTGTTCGCCCTCGGCAGGATCCTGCCCCGGGCGGACCATGTCGGCCTGCTCTTTCCCCTTCCCTTCGCCGTCCATGCGCTTCTGCCCCTTTCCGTCCTCCAGCACAGCCAGGGCACAATCCTTGGCTTCCTGTTCGGCAAGGGCTTCGCCCTCTTCCCCTGGCTGGGCTTTTTCCTTTTCGGCGTCTTTCTCCTGGGCCTGAAGCGGCGCCTGCGCCCCTGGCTGCCCGCGGCCCTGGCCCTGGCCTTTGCGGCGAGCCAGGCGGTCTTCCAGGCGCCGCTGCGGAAGTTCTGGATGTCGCCGGCCTACATGCTCCTGGCGCTGCTGGCGGTTTTCCTGCTCTTCACCCTGGCCCGCGGCATCGCGGCCTCTGCGGCGGGCTTTGCGCGTCTGCTTGCCGCCGCGTTCGCGCTGCCGGGGCGGAACGCGCTGATGTTCCTCTTTCTGCATGTCTTCGCCCTGCGCACACTCGCGGGCGGCGATTGGGTCGCCGCTGCCTGGCTGAACGCTGTCCTGCAGGTCCTCCTGTCTTTCTTTTTCTGCTGGGTGCTGCTGCTGGCCTATGAAAGGATCAAGGCCGACGCCGCGCTGCTGGCGCCGTTCCTGCTCCTGGGGTCCGCGCTGGCGGCGCTGCGCTGGCTGGGCATGCTGGCGGCGCGGGGAGGCCTGTTCCCGCTCGACCACGTGATCGGGGTGCTGTTCGCCTTTGTCTACGTGCTGCTGCGCCGCCGCGCCGCCGCCTGGATCGAACGAGCCTGAGTGAAAGAGCCTGAAGAGAGTGAAACGAGAAAGGATCGGAACAAGGGGACAGTCCCCTATTTCAGCAGGTCCTCGACGGGCAGGTCGAGGATCTCCGAGGCGGTTTTCTTGGCCCGCTTGACCAGGGCGGCCCTGTCCTTGATTTCGCCGGCCTGCTGCTGCGTCATCCCCATCCTCTCGGCCAGCTTCAGCCGCCCCGGGAGGCCTCCCTTCTCCTCGACGATCTGGAAGATCCGCGCCAGTACTTGTCCCATGGCTCCTCCTAGGCGGGTGGTTCGAGCGCATACGAACGGCCAATGGCTTTCGCTGCCTCCGGCAGGACGATGCGGGTCAGCAATCCCATCTGCAGGCGCTCCCGCTTCAGCAAAAGCCCTATCTGCAGTTCGCTGCAGACCAACACGGCTGCGAGTTGCCCACCGGCCAGGTCGATCAGATAGTAATCCCCCAGCGCCGGGAAGCCGCTGGTTTCCAGGGCATGGATGATGGAGCGGGTGACGACGGCGAATGCGGAGCAGGCGAGGGGCTGCGAGTTCCAGCCGACCAGCGAGCGGCCGTCGGCCGTCAGGAAAATGTCCATGTGCAGCAGCGAGTCGCCCACGGCCTCGCGGACGGAGCCGACGATTCTCCACAGCTCGCCGATGCGGACGGTGAGCCGGCCCTTCCCGCGGGGCAGGCTCAGGGTCTCGATGAGGCTCTCCTGCCCACCGTTCCCCTTCACGCCCCTGCGAACAGGAAGGAAGGCCGAGGGGGGGATCCGGGAGGATGCGGCGGCGACCTCGGGAGCCTCCCCCTCCTGGAATTCGACGGAAACCCTTTCCCAGGTCGACATCTCGGCCAGAGCCGTCCCGCCGTCTGGGTCGGTCCCGCTTCGGGCCGACACCAGCCAGCCTTCCCGGAAATCGAGGACGCCCTTCCTGCCGGCGCCGCTGACGACGACCTGGCCGCTCAATTTTTCGCGTTGCAGCCAGTCGAGGACATTGACCAGCTGGACGCCCTCGATCATGCCCTTCTTTTTCCCGGCGAGTTCTCCCATCACCAGCTGGATGAAGCGGTCCAGCTCCCTCGGGTCCTCGCAGGTGCGAGCCTGCGCGTATTCCCTAGCCTTCTCGGCGATCCCCGGGATCATGAACCCGTTGAACACGAACAGCGGGAGGAAGGGAAAACCCCTTCCGAAAGCGCGCAGCAGAGCCAGGGCCTCGCCGCTCTCCCGGCCCACGTCGATGATGGCGACGGCGAATGACTGCGCCTGCAGCCGGCGCAGCGCCTCCTCGTGGCTTGTCGTGACCACGATCTCAAGCTCCAGGGGACTGGCTTGGGCGAGCCTTCGCAATTGCGCCGCCACTCCCATCCCCGGCCGATCGCTCTTTTCCCAAACCAGGGCGCGGCGGGCTTCTCCGCGGCGGATCATGCTTCTCGGCGGATGAACGCCATGTCCGTGCCGCTGCCGGCGGATGCATCACGATCGGACCTGCGTCCAGCCGCCGCTGCCTCATGCCCGAACGGGGCGGCGGGGCGAGCCCGTACGGGCCGTTCCGCTTCGATGAATGCGCCCGCTGGCCGCAGAGTTTATCTCTTCAGGAACGGGTCGATGTCAAAGCCCAGTATCTCGTCGGCCTTGGCCTTGAACATCTCGATCAACTCGGGCTTGTCCTTCATCTCCGCGGCGTCTTTTTGCGGAAGCCCGGTGGCGCTGGCGAACTTGATGCGTGCGGGAAGGCCGCCCTTTTCCTCGACGACCCGGTAAATCTCGGCTAACACTTGTCCCATGGTCTCCTCCTTTGCGCCTGCGGCCGCCCTCAGCTGGTGATGGCGTCTTCGAACGATGCGATGGCCTTGGGTAGCGCCACGTTGAGCAGCAGTCCGAGCTGGGCCTGCTTGCCATCGATGAGCATACCCCAGGCGTAGTCGCCCATCGGAATCACGGCCACCAGCTTCCCGTCAACCAGGTCGAAGAGGATGTACTTGCCCAGCATGGGGAACCCCGACTCCTTCAAGGACCGGTTGGTCGTGTTGATCAACTGGCCGAAGAGGGCTGTGGCGATGGGCTGGGAGTTGAAGCCGGCAATGGACTGCATGTCGGCGGTCCCCCAGATGTCGGTAGCCAGCAAGGCCCCGCCCAGGTTCTCCTTCAGGGTTTCAATGGATTTGTTCAGCTTTTGAACGTTCATGCGTTCCTCCTTGTTTTTTAAATTATTTCTCCAGTGTTCCTTCGCTTTTTCTTCCGCCGCCGCCGGCGCCACCCTGTCGCTGCTTTCCAGAGCCAACAGGCCGTCTTCAGCGCGCGGGTCCTCATACTCGATCGAGGGCGCGTTGTTCTCCTCGTCCTGGCGGCGGAAGCTCTCAAGCAGGATCTCCTCGATGCTGAGATGCAGGGGCTCGGGGCTGGGGGTGAAGTCATCGTCCATCTCGATGCTCACGTTCGGCCAGGTGAGGATGCGCAGGGCGGCCTCGCGGCCCGACTCTCCCTCGCATTCGGCGCCCTGCAGCTCGCCGTTGAGAATGGCCAGGGTGCCGGCGTGATCGCCGTCCTTGACGGTCAGCGTGCAAGTGGTCTTCTCCATCCAGATCAGTTGCAGGAACGAGGCCAGGGTGATGCCCTCGATGCGCCCGCGCTTCTTCTGGTTCAGCTCATGCAGGACGTGCTCGCGGAATTCGTCGAAGCCGACCGGCTTCTCCAGGTAATGCAGGATCCCCATCTTCTTGACCTGCTTCTCGATCTCCGGAGATCCGAAGGCGGTCATGACGATGACCGGAATCAGCGGGAAGTGGTTGTGCACGTGCGAAATGAGGGCCAGTCCATCCATCTCCGGCATGCGCAGGTCGGTTACAAGCAGGGAAATCTCGCTGGCGTCAAGGATGGCCAGCGCCTCCTTGCCGTTGGCGGCGGTCAGGGTCCTGAATTTGTGCTTCTTCTCATAGGCCTTCAGTCCATCCGCCACGCTCTTAAGGAAAAGTTTCTCGTCATCGACGATCAGGATGTTTTTGCCTGCGCTTTTTTTCTCGGCCATGCCGGATGGTCAGCAAGAACCTTGCCAGGAGCCGGTGCTCAGAAATGCGCCGCTGGCCTGGGCTCCGGAGCGCGCCGCATGAGGATAGGTCAATCGCTGACTGTCAATTTTGGGGCACCTGTCAAAAAATGACGTTCAACCTTTCTGGACACGGTCCAACTTTTTCTTCAGCGTGTTGATGGAGATCCCCAGGGCCTTGGCGGTGCGGCTCAGGTTGTGGTTCATTTTTTTGGCCACCAGGGCGGCATAACGCCTCTCCATTTCGTCCAGGGACAGAATCTCGGATTCTGTGTCGAAGGGCTGGGCTTTCGCGGCAAGGGGGCCGGGAGCAAGCGGCGGCAAACGCAGGGTCGTCCCGGACGGAGTCTGGAGGATCGCCCTCTCGATCACGTTTCTCAGCTCGCGGACATTCCCGGGCCAGGAATACCCCTGCATCATTTCGATGTCGCCGCCAGCCAGGGCCAGATTGCGCTGAGGCGCCATTTCCTTCAGGAAGAGACCGGCCAGGGTGGGAATATCCCCGCGCCTCTCCCGCAGGGGCGGAAGATGGATGCGGATGACATTCAGGCGGTAGTAGAGGTCTTCGCGGAATTGCCGTTCCTGGATCCTTTGCTCCAGGGGGACATTGGTGGCGGCCATGATGCGTACCTGGACCGGGCGGGAGACAACGCCGCCGATGCGCCGAATCTGCATCTCGTCGAGTACGCCCAGCAGCTTGGCCTGCAGGTGAAAGCCCATCTCGCCGATTTCGTCGAGCAGGATGGCGCCGTTTTCGGCGATTTCCAGCAGCCCTTTTTTGGCTGCATGGGCGCCCGAAAATGCTCCCTTCTCGTGTCCAAAGAGCTCGCTTTCGATCAGGTTTTCCGGCAGGGCAGAGCAATTGATGGCCAGGAAGGAGCCACGGCGGCCGCTGGTACGGTGGATGAGCCGCGCCACCAGGCTCTTGCCGCTGCCGGTCTCGCCGGTGATCAGCACCGGAGCGGAGGAGCGGGCGGCCATGGAGATCAGCTCGGTGACCGAAGACAGGCTGCCGCCCTCGCCGACCAGTGCCCCGGAGAAACTCTCGCGGTCGCATTGGTAGTGCAGGCTCTCTTCGGCGTTCTCCAGTTCGTTCACGCGCAGGCACTTGTCAATGGCGATCTTCATTTCCATCAGGTCGAAGGGCTTGGTCAGGTAGGAATAGGCCCCGCTCTCAATGGCCTTCAGGGCGTTGCGGAAGCTGGGAAAGGCGGTGATGAAGATGATCTTCACGTTCTCGGAATAGGCGATGATCTGCGGGCACAGGGCGTAGCCTTCGGCATCGGGAAGCTTCTGGTCGAGGAGAACGACGTCGAAGTGGTGCCGGGAGCAGAGCTCCAGTCCCTCCTGGCCGCTGCCGGCGCTCAGGACGCGAAAGCCCTTTCCGGCGAGGAACGCGCTCACCATTTCGCAGAGCAGGCGGTCATCGTCGATGATCAGGACCGAATGCTGGACTTTGTCAGTCGTCATGGGAAAGGGCCAGGGGCAGCGTTATAAGCGCGTCGGTGCCCTGGGGGAAGCGCGGGCCGAGTTCGACGACCCCGTTCATGCGTGCCAGAAGTTTCTTGGCCACAGTCAGCCCCAGACCCGCGTTGCCGGGCTTGCCGGAGCAGAAAGGGAGAAAGACCTCCTGGCGCTTTTCCTCGGGGATGCCGCTTCCGTTGTCTCCGACGCGGATAAGGCAGGACTTTTCCCGCCGCTCGACGGCGACGGCCAGGGCCGGCTCGCCGCGGCCGGCAAGGGCGTCCAGGGCATTGTCGATGACGTTGAGCAGGGAGAGGTGCAGCGCGCGCGGGTCGCACATGGCCATGAGCGGGACGTCGGGGCAAGCGACGCTCAGGGCGATGCCCTTTTCGTCGATCTCCTTATGCAGCATCTGCAGCAAATTGCGCACCAGGGCCGGGACGTCGGTCGCCTCGATGGCCAGGTGCTCGAACGGGTTGAACGAACGGATGGCTTTCAACAGCTCCTCAAGGCGGTAAAACTCGGCGTGGATGCTCTTCAGGTATTCCAGGCGCGTCGCCTCGGGATAGGAGGCGAAATTGTTGAGCAGGACCTCCAGCGTCATCTTGATGGAGTTGATCGGGTTGCCCAATTCATGCGCCAGGCTGAAGAAAAGGTGGTCCAAAACATCGGCGACGATGGGCGGCCATTCGTTTCTGCTCTCGGTCTTGTTCATCAAGGCCTCGTTCCGCTCCGGCCGGTTCATGGCCAGCCAGGGTGCAGGGCGTCGGGTTAGGCATCATTATTGGGAAAAAAATTCCTTTTTGCAATACCTGGGCTTGAAATTGATTACTGAAGCGCCCATGGATATAATCCGGCCATGACTCGGCCGCAGATGAAGGCGATTCGCCGCTTCTTCACCATACCCGCCTCCGGGGACCTGCAGAGGGAACAGCTGGCCTGGCAGCTCAGCATCCATTTGTCGGGCATGATCGTGGGATACACCGGAGTCGCCCTGGCGCTGGCGTTCGTCTTTCCCTGGTCCCGGCTGCTGAGCGTCGCCCTGGTCATCGGTCCCCTGGCCGTGAACCTCTCCCTGCTGTCCCTGGCCAAGCGCGGCCGCCTGCTCGCCGTTGCCAGGCTGTTCCTGCTGGAGCTCTGGCTGCTCATCACCCTGGTCGCGTTCCTGGGAGACGACGTGGGGGTGCGGGCCGCCTGGGGCTATTTCATAATCGTCTTCAATGCCGGCATGCTGCTGAGCCAGTGGGCCAGCGTCGCGGCGCTGGCCGTCTGCAGCCTGACCACGCTGGCCATCGCCTTCCTCTCCAGGCCGCTCTCGCCTCATCCCTGGACGTTCTGGATGATCAACACCTTCTACCTGCTGGTGATGATCTACCTGCAGAATCTGGCGGTCCGTTCGATCCGCGGTTCGCTGGCGAAGGTGAGCCGCGGGCTGCGCGAACGGCAGCAGGCGCAGGCGGCGCTGCTGCATAGCGAGATGAAGCACCGGGAGATGATCGATTCCCTGCCTTTTTGCGTCTTCGAAGCCGACGTGGACGGCCGCCTGCGTTTCGTCAACCGCACGGGGCTGGAATGGTTCGGATACTCGCCCTCGGAAGTCAATGCCGGCTTGAGCATGTACCAGTTCCTGGAGGAACCCGAAATCGAAAGGGCGCGGGAGAACGTCCGCCGCCTCCTGGCGGGAGAGGAGCTTGCATTCCACGAGTACCGAGTCAGGCGCCGGCACGGCGGCGCGGTCACAACGCTGGTCCGCACCAAGGTCATCGTCGAGAACGACAGGCCCGCCGCGGTCCTGCAGGGCAGCCTGTTCGACATCAGCGAGCTCAGGAAAGCCGAGAAGGAGAGGGAACAGGTCATCTCCCTGCTCAAGGCTACGGTCGAATCCACCGCCGATGGCATCCTGGTGGTCGACGCGGAGGGCAGGATCGCCCATAGCAACCAGCGCTTCAAGGAATTGGCGGGCATTCCCGGAGAGATCATGGTCGCGGGCGCCGACGAAACGGCCTTGGCCTTCGTCCGGGACCAGCTGGCGGATCCCCAGAAGTTCCTTTCGCGGGTGCGCCAACTCTACGCCACGCCGGAGGCGGAGAGCTTCGACGTGCTGGAATTGAAGGATGGCCGGGTCTTTGAGCTCTTTTCGCGGCCGCAGATGCTTGCCGGGAGGCCGGTCGGCCGCGTATGGAGTTTCCGTAACGTCAGCGAGCGCAAGCAGGCGGAGAAGGCCCTGATCGAGAGCGAGCGCCGCTATAGGGCCCTGTTCGACTCGGCCAGCGATGCGATCTTCCTCAATCACGGCGATGCCTTCATCGACTGCAACGCCCGCACGCTGGAGCTGTTCGGCTGCAGCCGCGAGGAATTCGCCGCCTCCTCCCTGGCCCGCTTCTCCCCCGAGAAGCAACCCGACGGCAGGGATTCGCGGGAGAAGGCGATGGAAAAGGTCCAAGCCGCCCTGGAGGGCCGGCCCCAGAGGTTCGATTGGATCCACCGGCGCTGCGACGGCACGCTGTTCCCCGCGGAAGTGATGCTGAACCGTGTGGAACTGAGCACGGGCGCGCACACATTGGCCATCGTCCGCGACGTTTCGGACCATCGCCGCCTGGAGGAGCAGCTGCTGCAAGCGCAGAAAATGGAGGCCATCGGCATCCTGGCCGGAGGCGTGGCCCACGATTTCAACAACATCCTGTCAACCATCGTGGGCTATGGTTCCCTGCTGCGGATGAAGCGGTCGTTGGATCCGCAAGCCAAGGAGCATGTCGAGAAGATCCTGGACTCCTGCGAGCGGGCCGTGCGCTTGACCAGCAGCCTGCTCACCTTCAGCCGCAAGCAGGAGATCGAGCTGCAGGCGATCGACATCAACGATGCCGTCTACGATTTCCACAAGATCCTGGCGCGGTTGATCGGCGAGGATATCGAGATGCGCCTCGACCTGGCCAGCCAGAACCTGATAGTCGATGCCGATATCCGCCAGATCGAGCAGGTGCTGATGAACCTGGCCACCAACAGCCGCGATGCCATGCCCGGAGGCGGCCGGTTGACGATCTCCACCGCGGCCATCAAGATCGAGCGGGACGAAGGCGACATCCCGCCGGGGGACTATGCCATGATCACCATCGCCGACAGCGGCGCGGGCATGAACAAGGAAGTCCTGGACCACATCTTCGAGCCGTTCTTCACGCGCAAGGAAAGGGGCAAGGGCACCGGGCTGGGGCTGGCCATCGTCTACGGCATCGTCAAGAAGCACGAAGGCTTTATCAAGGTGGCCAGCGCCCCCGGCCAGGGGGCCAGGTTCGCCATTTACCTGCCCCTGAAATCTGCGCCGAAAACGCAAGCCCAGGGCCGCAAGGAGGAGAGTTTCCCCGACGGCGGCGAGACCATCCTGCTGGTCGAGGACGATGCCGCCGTTCGCCAAGCGACCCGCTTTGTCCTGGAGGAGTTTGGCTATGCAGTGCTGGAGGCGGAGAACGGCCAGGCGGCCCTGGAGCGGTTCCGCGAGAACCGGGAGCGGATCGACCTGGTGATCTGCGACTTGATCATGCCCCGGCTCAACGGCTGGGAAACGATGGCTGCGATCCGGCGAGTCAAGGGTGACGTCAAGGCGATCTTCATCAGCGGCTACACCGCCGACATCATCTCCGAGCGCGGGCTTGCCAGCTCGGGGGAGAACCTGCTGATGAAGCCGCTGAATCCGGGGGTGTTGCTCAACAAGGTCCGTTCTGTTCTGGATGGGGCGGATGCCGCCAGGTCCGGACGAAGCGCAGTGAAAGACCCGGAAGAAGATAGTGAAAAATGAGAAAGAGGCTGAAGAGAGTGAAAAGTGAAGGTGTCTTAGAAGCGTGAAAGGGTCCGGGGAAAAAGGCCCTTGCCCAAGATCAGGCGAGGAGCCGGTGCTGCCCGGCCATCCAGGCCAGCCTCTTTCACTTTTCACATTTCACTTTTTACTCGCTTCGTTTGCTTGACGGCTCGCAAACGCCTATAATCGCTCCATGGCCCTGAAAGACGCGCTGGCCCTGAGACTTTTCGCTCAGGCGCCCGAATTCCCCGACCCGGAAAAAACGCTGCTGGCCCGGCAGATCTTCCTCATCGTCCGCGCCTTCCTCTTGTTCTCGGCGGTCCTGCAGCTGCTCCTGATCGCCGTCGCTCCGCGGGTAGGCGCGCGCTGGCTGGCGATGCTCCTGGCCACGGCCGCCGTCAGCGCTGGGCTGCTGCTCCTCAACCGCCGCGGCCGCGTGCGAACCGCCGCGCTGCTGCTGCTGGCCAGCCTGTGGCTGCTGATCGCCCTGTTCTCCTGGACGCGGGCCGGCCTGGGGATGCGCGCCGCCTACGGTTATTTCATCGTCGTCTTCATCGCCGGCATGGTGCTGGGCAAGTGGCAGGCCGTCGCCACCGCCGTCCTGTGCAGCGCCTCCACCCTCTTCGTCGCCCTGGCCGGCCCGGGGCCCTCGGGCGAGCCGTACCGCTTCTGGCTGATCAACTCCCTGTACCTGGCGGTGGTGGTGCTGCTGCAGGACCTGGCCGGCCGCTCCATCCGCGAGTCGCGCGACCGGGCGCGCCGCGAGCGCATCGACCGCCGGCTGGCCGAGGACGAGCTGCACAAGAGCGAGGAACGTTTCCGCGTCCTGTTCGAGTCGGGGCCGGTGGGCATCGTCACCGCCGACGAATCCCTGCGCATCGGCCTGGCCAACCGCGCCTTCTGCGCCATGACCGGCTACCGCGAAGAGGAGCTGCGCGGCGTGCGCCTGCTGGATCTCAGCCATCCCGACCAGGCCGGCGCCGAGCGCGCCGAGGTGGAAGCCCTGCTGCGCGGCAAGGCGCCGTTCTACCAGTTGGAGAAGCGATTCCTGAGGAAGGACGGCACTCCGCTGTGGGCGGCGGCGACCGTCAGCGTCATCCGCGGGACCGACGGCGGCTTCCTGCACCTACTGGCCATGATCGAGGACATCAGCGCCCGCAAGGAGGCCGAGCGCGAGCGCGAACACGTCATCTCCATGCTCCAGGCCACGCTGGAATCGACGGCCGACGGCATCCTGGAGATCGACAACTCGGGCAAGATCGCCCATTACAACCAGCGCTTCGTGCGCATGTGGAACATCCCCGAGGAGGTGCTGGCCGCGCGCGACGACAACCAGGCCCTGGATGTCGTCCGCAGCCAGCTGGCCGATCCCGGCGCCTTCATCGCCAAGGTCAGGGAACTGTACGAGAACCCCGAGCTGGAAAGCTTCGACCTGCTGGAATTCAAGGATGGCCGCTGCTTCGAGCGCTATTCGCGGCCGCAATGGATCCAGGGGCGGCCGGTCGGGCGGGTATGGAGTTTCCGCGACGTCAGCCGCCAGAAGCGCGACGAGCGCGCCCTGAAAAAGCACAGTGAATTTGAGCGCCTGCTGACCGGGATCGCGGCTCGCTTCAATGCCGTGGCCGCAGGGGACATCGACAACGAGATCGACCGCGCCATCGCCCAGATCGGGGCCTTCACCGACGTCGACCGCAGCTACGTCTTCCGCTTCGAACGCGGCGACGAGTTCATGAGCAACACCCACGAGTGGTGCGCCGAGGGGGTGGAGCCGCAGCGGGAGATGCTGCAGAACCTGCCGGTTTCCGCCTTCCCCTGGTGGCTGGCCATGCTGCGCCGCGGCAGGGAGATCTCCCTGGAGGACATCTCCGACCTGCCCCCGGAAGCGGCGGCCGAGCGCAAGATCCTCGAAGCGCAGTCGATCCGTTCGCTGCTGGTCGTTCCCATGTGGGCGAAAAGCGCGCTCATCGGCTACCTGGGCTTCGACACGGTGCGCCGGCGGCGGCGCTGGCCGGTCGACACGCTGGCCCTGATCCGCATGGTCGCCGAGATCGTGGCCAACGCCCTGGAACGCAAGCAGGCCGCCGAAGCGCTGCAGGAGAGCGAGCGCCGCTACCGCACCCTGTTCGAGGCGGCCAGCGACTCGATCTTCGTGATGAAGGACAACCTGTTCTTCGACTGCAACTCCAAGACCCTGGAGATGTTCGCCTGCCGGCGCGAGCAGATCCTCGGCTTCCCCCCAGACCGCTTTTCGCCGCCGCTGCAGCCCGACGGCCGGAGCTCCCGGGAGAAGGCGCTGGAAAAGATCCGCGCCGCCTATGCCGGCCAGCCGCAGTTCTTCGAGTGGGTGCACCTGCGCGCCGACGGCGTGCCCTTCACCGCCGAAGTCAGCCTGACGCGGATCGACCTGGCGTCCGAGGTCCTGCTCCTGGCCATGGTGCGCGACATTTCCGAGCGCAAGCGCCTGGAGGAGCAGCTGCTGCAGGCGCAGAAGATGGAGGCCATCGGCATTCTGGCCGGCGGCGTGGCCCACGATTTCAACAACATCCTGTCGGCCATCGTCGGCTTCGGCTCGCTGCTGCAGATGAAGATCGGGCGCGACGGCCCGCTGGCCGGCTACGTCGAGCGCATCCTGGCCGCCGGCGAGCGGGCGGCCAACCTGACCAGCGGCCTCCTGGCCTTCAGCCGCAAGCAGGAGGCCGAGTTGCAGCCCCTGAACCTCAACGACGCCATCTACGGCTTCCACAAGATCCTGGCCCGGCTGATCGGCGAGGACATAGACTTCAGCCTGAACCTGGCCAGCGAGAGCCTGGTCGTCGACGCCGACGGCCACCAGCTGGAGCAGGTGCTGATGAACCTGGTGACCAACGGCCGCGACGCCATGCCGCGCGGCGGCCGGCTGGCCATCGCCACCGCCGCCCAGGTCCTGGAGGCCGACGCCGGCGACATCCCCGCCGGCGCCTACGCCGTCCTGTCGGTGAGCGACACGGGGACGGGCATCGGGCCCGAGGAGAGCCGGCACATTTTCGAGCCGTTTTACACGACCAAGGAGGTCGGCAAGGGCACGGGGCTCGGCCTGGCCATCGTCTACGGCATCGTCAAGAAGCACCGGGGTCACATCCGCCTGCACAGCGAGCCGGGACGGGGCTCGACCTTTTCCATTTTTCTGCCGCTCAGCGCCGCCGCCAAAGGTGAAAAGGGGCGGCGGCGGGGGCTCGACATCCCGCGCGGAAGCGAGACGATCCTGCTGGTCGAGGACGACCCGTCCGTGCGCCAGGTGGCGCGTTCCATGCTGGAGGAGTTCGGCTACGCGGTCCTGGAGGCCGATGACGGCGTCTCCGCCCAGTACGTTTTCCGCGAGCACCAGGAAAAGATCGACCTGGTCGTCTGCGACCTGCTCATGCCCCGCCTCAACGGCCGCGAGACCCTGGAGGGGCTGCGGCGGATCAAGCCCGGCGTGCGGGCGATCTTCATCAGCGGCTACAACGCCGACGTCATCGCCGAGAAGGGGCTCGCCGATGCCGGCGCTCACCTGCTGATGAAGCCGCTGAACCCGGCGATGCTGCTGCGCGAAGTGCGCGCCGTTCTCGATCGCTGACCGGCCGGGGCGCGTCCTGTCCCGGAGGTTATTCTGTCACCGATCGCGAGGCTGGCTAAGCCTCCCGGGGCGGGGGACGTGCGACCTTGACATGCGTTCCCCGCCGCCTGTATCATGGTTGTCTCCACAAGGAGGAAAAATGAAAAAACATAAACTGTGGTTCCTGCTGCCCTGCCTGGTCGCGCTGGCCGTCGGCGCCGGCCTGAGGGCCGAACGCGGCATCTCCGGGGAAACGGAAACGGCGCGGCGCCTCGCCGCCCTGCAGAAGGCCATCGCCGCCGAAGGGCTGTGCTGGGAAGCGGGGGATACGTCGATGTCGCGCCTGAGCGACGACGAGCAGCGGCGCAGGCTGGGCGCCCGCCTGGATCTGCCCCAGGAAACCGTGGGGCCGGAAGAACCGGAGGATGCCCTGCTGGTGTCCGCCCTGCCCAGCACCCTGGACTGGCGCAACCGCAGCGGCAACTGGGTTTCGGGGGTCCGTGACCAGGGAAGCTGCGGCAGCTGCTGGGCCTTCGCCACGGTCGGAGCGCTGGAGTCGCTGGCGAAAATCGTGCGCAACATCATGACCGACATCGATCTGTCGGAAGAGACCCTGGTCCACTGCAGCGGCGCCGGCGACTGCGACGGCGGCTACATGAACCTGGCCGCCGAGTTCCTGCGCCGCACCGGCGCCCCGCGCGAGGACTGCTACCCCTACTCGGCGACCGACGGCTCCTGCAAACCCTGTCCGGGCTGGATGAGCAAGACCGTCCGCATCGCCTCCTGGCGCGCGTATGCGAACGCCAGCAAGACGACGCTGGAGAACGTGCTGCTCGCCGCTCCCATCGCCGCCTACATGGAGGTCTATTCCGATTTCTACAACTACCGGACCGGGATCTACGAGCGCACCGCAGGCGCCACCTACAAGGGCGGCCACGGCATCCTCATCGTAGGCTACAACAACAACGAAAGCTATTGGATCTGCAAGAATTCCTGGGGCACGGATTGGGGCGAGAACGGCTTCTTCCGCATCCGCATGGGCAACTGCAAGATCGCCAGCTATGCCGTCAGCCTGAGCGGCCCGAGCCTGGCCAACCAGGCGCCGGCCCTGCAGCCCATCCCCGCCCAGGCGGTGGACGAGGGCAAGCCGCTGGCGTTCACCCTGTCGGCCAGCGACCCCGACTACGACACCCTGTTTTTCAGCGCCGCGAACCTGCCGGCCGGAGCCCAGCTGGACGCGGATACGGGAGCGGTCTCCTGGACGCCCTCGTTCACCCAGGCGGGGGTGTATGCCGTGAAATTTACGGTCACGGACGGCCTCAGCAGCGCGACCCGCACCGCGACCATCACCGTGACCAATGTCAAGTACAAGAAGTGGTAGCCGGCGCCGGCAAGGAGTTGCGAACATGAAACGAAACGCCCGCATCGTGATGGCCCTCGCGGCCATCCTGCTCGCGGCCGCCGCGGACCTGGCGGCCGCTTCGTCGCCCCGCAAGACCCAGTTCACCCTGCGCGCCGGCCTCAACCTTTTCCAGGCAAGCGGCGGCGAGGGGGACTACGTCGCCGGCGCGAACGATTTTCCCGTCACCCCCGCCCACCAGGCTCCCGTTGCCGGCATCGGATTGACCTTCGGGGGCGGCGGTTCGCTGGCTTTGGGCATCGACGTGCAGTATGGGCTGGCGGCCACGGTCGACCTGCGCGATCCATCCGACGGCGAGGTGATCCAGGCCGATACTCCGGCCGCTTTCCTGGCCCTGCTGCGCCTCAGCAAGTCCATCCCGCTGTCACCATCGCTGCGCCTGGCCGTTTTCCTGGGCGGAGGCGGTGAATTCCGCATGGGCGGCGACCAGGAATTCGTTTCCAGCCTGGGCAACCGCATCGTCCTGGAAGCCCCTGAAAAGCCCTTCTCACCGCTGGCCGC
Organism: uncultured Clostridia bacterium; assembly: GCA_964628035.1. GTDB lineage: Bacteria > Acidobacteriota > Aminicenantia > UBA2199 > UBA2199 > UBA2199. The sequence goes on from CAZVPI010000003.1 coordinate 67,509, forward strand.
CGCCGGGGCGGTTCTCCAGGTTCGGCTGTCCCAGGGATTCGGCCTGGCCGCGGAACTCCGCGGCACCTATCTCTTCCGCGATCCTTCCGTGCTGTTGGTCACGCCGTCGCTGGGGCTGATCCTGGGGTTCTGAGCGAAACCGTTGCTCAGGCGAGGCGGACGCGGTTCTTGCCCGCCTCCTTGGCGCGGTACATCAGCCGGTCGGCGCGTTCCACCAGGCTGAAACGGCTGTCGCCTTTGCGGGCCAGGGTCGCGCCGCCCGAGATGGTGACGCGCACCGCCTCGCCGTCCACCCAGAAGAGCGGATGGCAGATGAGGCGGCGCAACTTCTCGGCGATCCGCCTCAGGTCTGCCAGGTCGGCGTTGCGCACCAGCACCAGGAATTCCTCTCCGCCCCAGCGGATGGCCAGGTCGATGGAGCGGATGTTGTGCTGCAGCGTCCGGGCGACGGCCTTCAGGGCCCTGTCGCCGACCCGGTGCGAATGGCGGTCGTTCAAGCGCTTGAAGTCGTCGATGTCGAAAAAGATCAAGCCCAGCGGCCAGGCGAAGCGCTGGAACTCTTCCAGCCGCGCCTGCAGGAAGGACTCGCCCTGGCGGCGGTTGGCCAGGCCGGTCAGGCGGTCGGTCAGGGCCATTCGTTCCATCCGCCACAGGCGCGCCTCCAGGTTGGGTCCCTCGGAAACGCTGCGGAACAGCTCAGCGGCGCCGATGACGGCACCTTTCCCGTCGCGCAGCGGGAAAACGCGCACGTCGACGGGGACGCGGTGGCCGTCGCGGTGGTGCAGGAACACCCGGGCCCGCCGCGGCCTGCCGTCGCTCAAGGCATGGGCCAGGGGGCAGCCGCCCAGGCACAGGCGCCGGCCGCGCGCATCGACATGGATCAGAATGTTGGCCGAGCAGGATTGTCCCAGCACTTCGGCGCGCCGGAAGCCGCTGATGCGCTCGGCGGCCTTGTTCCAGAACGTGATGCGCCGCCGGCGGTCGGTGAAATAGATCCCATCGGCGGTTTCCTCGAGCAGCTGCAGGCAGGGGCCCTGGAAGCCGGGTGCCTGTGCGGAGCTCATGGATTCTCGGGCAGGGTGGGGGCGATCTCCTCGCTCTTGGTGGCGATGTTGAGCCGCATGGTGCGGTGGATCATGTCGATGTTGACGATCTGGATCTCCAGGCTCTCGTTCTTTTCCAGCGTTTTCAGGCGCGTGGTGATCTCCAGAAGCTGGTCGGTCCCGAGCTGCCCGTATTTCAGTTCGGCCCTGATCTTGGCGTAATTGCCGCGGTCGAACTCGTCGATGCGCAGGACGGCGAAGCCGTAGCGGTCGAACACGTCGTAAATCTGCTGCGGGTCGTAGGTGCTCTGCATGGCGCGCTCCCTGATCGTTTCCTGCCGGCCGGGGTCCGGCCCAGCCCCCATAGTAATAGAACAATTCCCCCCAAAAATCAAGCGACCGGCGCCGGGGCCGGGTTTGCATTCCGGTTGCCGTTGCGGTACCATCTGTCGCGGGCACGGCAGCATGGACAGGATAGGCAAATACTCCATCGTGGGCGAGATCGGCCGGGGCGGCATGGGCGTGGTCTACCGCGGCGTGGACCCGTACATCGGCCGCACGGTGGCCATCAAGACCATCCGCCTCGACACGCTGGGCCGGGAGCGCGGCCGCGAAGACGCCCTGAAGCGCTTCCTGCGCGAGGCGCAGGCCGCGGGCAACCTCTCCCATCCCAACATCGTCACCATCTACGACGTCGGCGAGCACGAGGGGCTGATCTACATCGCCATGGAGCATATCGAGGGTTCCAGCCTGGAGTCGCTCCTGGAAGCGGGACGCGCCTTCACCCTGGAGGAGATCGCCGGACTGTTCTCCCAGCTGGCCTCGGCCCTTGATTACGCGCATGGGCGGGGCATCATCCACCGTGACATCAAGCCGGCCAACATCCTGGTCGGGCCCGACCTCAAGGTGTCGATCGTCGACTTCGGCATCGCCCGCACGGCGGCCTCGACCATGACCCAGACCGGGATGCTGATGGGCACGCCGCGCTACATGTCGCCCGAACAGATCGGCGGCCGCAGGATCGACCATCGCTCCGATGTCTTCTCGCTGGGGGCGATCCTCTATGAGCTTCTGGCCCGCCGCAATCCCTTCGAGGGCGACAGCATCACCACAGTGATCTACAAGATCATGCACGCCGACCTGGAGCCGCTCAGCGCCTTCAACAAGGACCTGCCGCCCGGTCTGGAAGAGGTGGTGGCCAGGGCCCTGGCCCGCGATCCCGAGGAGCGCTACCGCAGCGGCGCCGAACTGCTGGCCGGACTGCAGGGCTGCCTGCGTACCGCCGGCCCCGCCGCGACGGGGACGGCCGTGGAGAAGATCCCGGACCCAGGCCAGACCCTGCGCCTGCCGGCGGACAGCGGGCCCGTGCCCCGTCCCCGCCCTGCCGCGCTCAGGGGGAGGCGGCTGGCCCTGGCTCTGGCCGTTCTCGCGGCCGCGCTGGCGGTTGCCTACGCCGTGCTCCGCCTGGCCCGCAGCGGCGCCGTCTCCGGCGCCGCCGGCGGGGAGATCGTCGCGACCGGCGGGGAACAGCCCGCTGCCCCCGCGCTAGGGAAACCCGAGGGCGGGGACGTTGTGCCTCCAGCCCCGGCCGCGGAAGCCGTGGCAACGCCTCCCGCTGGGCAGCCGACTGCGGCCGCGGAAATGCCCGCTGCCGGGGTGTCGGCCAAGGACGCGGCCATGACCCCGCGCCCGGCGCGGGAGGAGAAAAAAGATGCCGTGGCCGCGGCCGAGGCGAAGGTCCAGACGCCCGTTGCTGCGGCGGCCGCGGAGATCGCTCCGCTGGCGGCGGCGCGCAACCGCTGGGGGTACCTGGAGGCGACTCTTTTCAACGGCACGACCGTGGTGCAGATCCCCGCGGGCGAATTCACCGTGGGCTCTCCTTCCGGCGAGGGGGATGAAGACGAGCACCCGGCGCACAGGGTTTTCATAAGCGGCTTCTGGCTGGGCAAGACCGAGGTCACGTTCCGCCAGTTCGACGCCTTCTGCGCCGACACCGGACGCGCAAGACCCGACGACGGGGGGTGGGGCCGGGGCACGCGGCCGGCGATCAACGTCACCTGGGAGGATGCCGACGCGTACTGCCGCTGGCTCTCGGCCCGAAGCGGCCGTAGCTTCCGCCTGCCGAGCGAGGCCGAATGGGAGAAGGCGGCCCATGGCCGCTATCCCTGGGGGCGAAGGCCCCCCGATCCCTCCCTGCTCAACATGAAGGGGAACCAGGACGGCCAGGCCTTTACCGCGCCGGTCGGAGCCTACCCGGCCGGGGCCTCGCCCTACGGGATCCTCGATTTGGCGGGCAACGCCTGGGAATGGACCGGCGATTGGTACGACGCCGCCTACTACCGGAATTCGCCGGGAAAAGATCCCCGCGGGCCGGCCATGGGCCAGACGCGAGCGGTGCGGGGCGGCTCCTGGGCCAACGGCCCCGAGCTGGTGCGGTCGGCCAACCGCAGCAGCGAGATCCCGGCCAACCGGCTGAACGTTCTCGGCTTCCGTGTGGCCATGGACGAGTGATGGCCGCCATCACCTCCGTCAACGCCCTCCTCGAGGCCCTGCGCGACGGGGCGCCGGTGAACAAGGTCCTTCTCAGCCGCTCGGCGCGCGACGCCAAGACCGCCGCGGTCATCGAAATGTGCCGCCGCAGGCGGGTGGTTTTCCAGTTCGTTCCCGCCGCGGCGCTCGAGCGCAAGGCCGGCGCCCGGAACCAGGGGGTGTGGGCCGAAGTTTCCCCGGTCGCCTTCTGCGGCGTCGTGGACCTGTTGGCCGGGGCCCGCTCGGGGCTGATCGTGGTCCTGGACGGCATCGAGGACACGGGCAACCTGGGGGCGATCGTGCGCTCGGCGGCTGCGGCCGCAGCCGACGGCGTGCTGATTTCCGTGCGCGGCTCGGCGCCGGTCAACGACACGGCTTGGAAGACATCGGCCGGAGCGCTGGCCAAGGTGCGCCTGGCCCAGTCGCGCAACCTGGCCCGCGACGTCGAGAAGCTGAAGGCCGGAGGCTTCTGGGTGGTCGCCGCCGACGCGCGGGCGCAGAGGTCGTTGTACGAGTTCGACTTCAGCGCCCCGACCGCCCTCATCCTGGGCAACGAGGGCAAGGGGGTCTCGCCGCTGCTGAAAAAATGCGCCGACCAGCTGCTGGCCATCCCCCATGCGCCGGCCGTCGAGTCGCTCAACGTCTCGGCCGCCGCGGCGGTGATCCTGATCGAGGCGTACAGGCAGAAGCAGTTCAAGGTGAAAAGTGAAAGGTGAAAAGTGCGGCGGAAAGAGCAGGGGTAAGCAGGCGGAGAGGGCGCCTTGAACGCAGACGATCTCGGAGTGCGCTCCACCGTTCGCCTTTCACTGATGCAATCTGCTATAATACGGCCATGAGCAAACGCGGCTTCACCCTGGTCGAGATCCTGATCGTGGTCACCCTGATCGGCATCCTGGTGGCCATCGCCGTGCCTCAGTACAAATACTCGGTGATCCGTGCCCGCGAGGCGGTTCTCAAGGAGAATCTCTTCCAGATACGCGACGCCATCAACAAGTATTATTACGACAAGAAGAAATATCCCGCCAGCCTGGAAGACCTGGTGTCGGCCCGCTACCTGCGCGAGGTCCCCTTCGATCCGATCCTCAGGAAACCGGAGTGGAAGCTGGTCATGGCCGAGCCCCTGGAGGGCGAGGAATTCGATCCCGACCTGGCCCAGGGGCTGGTCGACGTCAAGTCCCTCTCCGGGGCCACCTCGCTGGAAGGCTCCCCCTATGCCGACTGGTAGGCGTTCCCCGGGCCGCCTGCGGCGGACGGGGCGGCGGGGCTATGTGATGATCCTGTTGATCATCGCCGTGACCATCCTCGCCGTGCTGCTGCTGATGGCCGTGCCCCTGTGGCAGACCCAGGTCCGGCGCGAGGCCGAGGAGGAGCTCATCTTCCGCGGCCGCCAGTACGTCAACGCCATCGAGCTCTACCTCCAGGCGCACCATAACCTCTATCCCCAGAATTTCGAGATCCTGCACCTGGAGAAGTTCCTGCGCCACCTCTATCCCGACCCCATGAGCAGCGACGGCGTCTGGGACATGGTCTTCCTGGACAGCAGCAGCGGGGAAGCGAAGTACCTGGTCGTGCCGGCCCGCATGGCCAAGGCCTATTTCAGCCGGGCGGCGTTGGTCGGCGTCTGCTCCAGTTCGCCGCAATCCGGCTTCCGCGAGTACCGGGGCATGGAAAAATACAACGAGTGGGCCTTCTATCTGGGCGGCGACGAAAATGAAAAGATGCCCGAACTGTCCTACGAGGGCGTCGAGCCTTGAGGAACATCCTGCTGGTGGCGGCCGAGAACTCGGCCGAAACCTATGCCGTGCAGGTGGTGCGCGAGTTCGCGGCCCGGGGCGGCGGCGCACGCTTCTGGGGGATCGGCGGCGAACGCCTCCGCGCCGCCGGCTGCGAAACCGTCGTGGACAACCGCTCGCTGGCGGTGGTGGGCGTTTTCGAGGTTCTGGCCCACCTCTGGCGCATCCGCCAGGTGATGACACGCATCCACCGCCTGGCCCGCGAACGCCGCGCCGACGCCGCCCTGCTCATCGATTATCCTGACTTCAACCTGCGCCTGGCCAGGCGGCTGCGCCGCGCCGGCATCCCGGTCTTTTATTACATCAGTCCCACGGTCTGGGCCTGGCGCTACCGGCGGGTGAGGCAGATCCGCCGCTGGGTCGACCGCCTGTTCATCATCTTCCCCTTCGAACGGGCCATCTACGAGCGGGAGCGGGTGACCTTCACCTTCACCGGCCACCCGCTGCTGCAGGAAATGCGGCCCACCGAGGGGCGGGAGGCTTTCCGCAGCCGCTTCGGCGTGGGCGCCGGCGATCGGCTGCTGGCGCTGCTTCCAGGCAGCCGCGACTCGGAGGTGCAGCGGCTGCTGCCGGAGATCCTCGCGGCGGTGGCCCGCCTGCGCCTGGAGAGGCCCCTGAAGGCATTCCTGCTGAGGGCGCAGAACATCCATCCCGAGCGTCTGGCCGCCGCAGCCGCCGATCCCGGCATCCGCATCCTCGAGCAGGAGGAGGGCCATGCCCTGCTCCAGGCCGCCGACGTCGTCATCACCACCTGCGGCACCTCCAACCTGGAGGCGGCGCTCCTCGGCGCCCCGTTCGTCGCCATCTACAAGATCCACCCCCTGACCTATTTCCTGGGGCGGCCCTTCATGCGCATCCGCCTGTATTCGATCGTCAACATCCTGGCCGGCCGCCAGGTGGCGGCCGAGCTCATCCAGGGCGAGTGCCGCCCGGAGCGGATCTGCGCCGAGGCCAAAAGGATCCTCGACGATCCGGGACGGCGCGAGGAGATGCGCGGCGAATTCCGGCGCATCGCCTCCAGCCTGCGCCAGGAGGCGCGCCCGGCCGAGATCATCTGCAAGCAGATCATGGCCGATCTAGAAAAGAGGAAAGCAAATCTCCGTGACACGTAACGCGTGACCAGCGTTCGCATCCGCTTCAGCTGAAGCTGAGCTTTCGGATCCTCTCCTGCAGCCCGGCCAGGAACTCCCGCACCGGCGGGTTCTGCAGCTCCTCGTGCTCCAGCAGACGCCGGGCGTCGACCTGGGCCTCCTCGAGCAGGCGGACGTCGCGGCGGGGATCGGCCAGCTTGAAGTCGATCTCCCCGGCCTGCTCCAGTCCGGCGATCACGCCGCCGCCGCGCAGCTCCAGGTCCATCTCGGCGATGGCGAAGCCGTCCTGGCTGGCGGCGATCGTCTGCAGGCGGCGCTTGCCGTTTTCGCTGGGGCGGGGCGACTCGACCAGGTAGCAGAAGGATCGCCCCGGGCCGCGGCCGACGCGCCCGCGCAGCTGGTGCAGCTGGGCCAGCCCGTAGCGGTCGGCGTTCTCGACGACCATGAAGGTGGCGTCGGGGACGTCGATGCCCACCTCGACCACCGTGGTGGCCAGCAGCAGGCGCGCCGCCCCGGAGGCGAAGCGCTCCAGGGCGCGGCGCTTCTCCGCGGGGCTGCTCCGTCCCGACACGGCGACCTGGGCGATCCCCGGGAAGCGCTCGCGGTTGCGCCGCGCCTCCTCGCGCAGGGAGCGCAGGTCCGGCGCCTGTTCCGAGGGCTCGACCAGCGGCAGGACGACGAATCCCTTGCGGCCGCGGCCCATCCCGGCGGCGAGATGGGCGTAGAAGCGGTCGCGGTCGCGGTCGCGGACCACCCGGGTCACGACCGGATGGCGGCCGGCCAGGCGTCGCTTCAGCGTCGAGACGGACAGGTCGCTGTACAGGGCCAGCAGCAGGGTGCGCGGGATGGGGGTGGCGGTGGTGACCAGCAGGTCGACCGCCCGCCCCTTGAGGAAGAGGGCGGCGCGCTGGGCCACGCCGAAGCGGTGCTGCTCGTCGATGACCACCAGGGCCAGGCGGCGGAAGCCGACCCCCTCGCCGATCAAGGCGTGGGTGCCGAAGACGAGCGAGACGGAGCCGTCGGCCAGGCCCTGCCGGACGCGACTGCGCTCGGAGGCGCCGCAGCCGCCGCAGAGCAGGGCCACGCCGTCAGGGCCGAAGAAGGAGCGTGCGTTCTCGTAATGCTGGCGGGCCAGGATCTCGGTCGGTGCCAAAAACGCCCCCTGGTGGCCGTTCTCGCGCGCCAGCAGCAGCGCCAGGAAGGCGACGATGGTCTTGCCGCTGCCGACCTCTCCCTGCAGCAGGCGCTGCATGGGATGGGGGGAAAGCAGGTCGTTGACGATGGCGGCGAAGGCCTGCTCCTGCTCGGCGCTGAGCCGGAAGGGGAGACGGCGCTCGACGGCGCGGCGCAGGGCGTCCCCGTAGCGGTAGACGTTCCGGCGCTGCCGGCTGTGGAAGAAGGCCCGCACGGCCTGCAGCTCCAGCTGGAAGTAGAGGAGCTCGGTGTAGAGGAAGCGCTCTTTGCGGCGCTCGATCTCCTCCGGGTCGAGCCGCTCCGGCCGGTGAATGGCGCGCAGGGCGGCGCCGGCGTCGGGGAAGGCGTGGCGGCGCCGGAGCGCTTCGGGAAGGGGGTCCTCCCCGTCGCGCCATTCGTCCAGGGCGGCCGCGATGACCTTGCGCAGCGTCCCGCCCCTCAGCGTCCCCAGCGGCCGGTACCGCGGCAGGATCCCTGCGCCGGCGTCAGGGGGGGGGACCAGGGGATTGACCATCTGCCAGCGCCCTTGGCGCTCCTCGATGACGCCGTACACCAGGAACTCCTCGCGGCCCTGCAGGGGGGACAGCAGGTAGGGCTGGTTGAAGAACACCAGCGCCAGAGGCCGCCCGGCGATTTCCCCCTCGACGCGCAGCAGCGCCGAGCGCTTGCGGAAGTCGCGGCGGACACGAGCGCGGACCGGCCGGAAACGGAACAGGCCTTCCTGGCCGGGCACGGGGACCTCGGCGATGCGGGAAAGGTCGAGATAAGAGTCCGGGAAGCGGAGCAGGAGCTCGCCGGCGCAGGAGATGCCGCGGCTGCGCAGCAGGGCGGCGTAGCCCGGTCCGATGCCCTTGAGGCCTTCGAGCGGCGTGCTGGCGGTGATGGTCAATACAGGAAGAAGATGGTTTTGTCCGAGCTCTGCACTCCCTTGAGCCCGGGGAGCAGGTTGAACCAGTCGAAGAGCGAGCGCTTCATCCTGGCCCCGGCCTGGGCGGCGCCGAACAGCTCGTCCAGGGCGTCGGGGGCGATCTGGGCGCCGTTGACCGACAGTTCGCTGAACACGAAGCGCATGCGGTTGTGGACGCTCTCGAAGACGCCGCCGAAGCGCACCTCCGTCTCGCGCAGGAAGGCCGGCACGGCGGCGTACTTCTCCTTGTCCAGCTTGAGCTTGAGGGAGCCTGACACGGCGTTGTCGTCCTTTAGGCGCAGTTCGATGAAGGAGACTTCCGGGGCGTATTTCTTCACGTAGATGAGGTTCAGGTACGAGTTCAGCTCATTTTCGCTGAAGGCCGCCTTTTTCAGGAAGACCGACGGCGGGTGCGGCGCGGCGACGCGCGCCAGAAAGGCGTCCACGCGCTGGGCCTTCTCCTGGACCCAATCGCCGGCCCAGAGTGCGGCAACCAGGGACAGGAAGGCAAGGGTGGCGCGTAGGAGTGTTCTCATTCCCTGATGATAACGGCGCGGCCCGCGATTTGCAAGCGCCCGGAGAAGAACAGATCGATGGCCTGGGGATACAGCCGGTGTTCCTGGCGCAGGATGCGCCGGCTCAGCGAGCCGACGTCGTCGCCGGTGCGGACGCGCACCGCCTGCTGCAGGACGATCGGCCCCGTGTCGGTGCCGGCGTCGACGAAATGGACGGTGCAGCCGCTGACCTTCACCCCGTGGCGCAGGGCCTGCGCCTGGGCCTCGAGGCCGGGAAAGGAGGGGAGCAGAGCCGGGTGGATGTTCAGGATGCGCCCGGCGAAGCGCGAGAGGAGGACCGGTCCGGCGAGGCGCAAATAGCCGGCCAGGCAGACGAGATCGATGCCCTCGGCCGCCAAAATCTCGCACAGGCGGGATTCGTAGGCCGCCTTGTCAACGAACGCCCTGGGATCGAGGTGCAGGGCCGGGACGCCGAGGCGGGCGGCCCTGCGCAGCCCTCCGGCCGTGCCGCGGTCGCTGACGGCGAGGCGGACGGAATAACGGGAGCCGGGGCGCCTGGAGGCGCGAACGATGGCGGAAAAATTGCTGCCGCGGCCGGAAAGCAGGACGGCGACGTTCCCCTTCTTCATGATCGGTGCCTCGGCGCCGCGGGATGGCGGGCGGGAAAAGACGGCATGCCGAAGGGGGGACTCGAACCCCCGCGAGCGCAATGCTCACCAGTACCTGAAACTGGCGTGTCTACCAATTCCACCACTTCGGCATGCAGCCTATTTATACGGCATAATCGCCCCCGTGTCAAGTCCGCGCAGGTTTACATGAGCAGCGGCTTGGGGTACAATGATCGTCCCCGCCGGCGTGCGCGTAACGCGGAGGAATGGCTTGCCATGACCAAGAAGTCCGCCATTGTTCTGTTGGCCCTGAGCCTGCTCGCCGGCCCGGCGCTCTCCGGGCAGGAGGCCCCCGCCGGCGAAGCGTCGTCCCAGGGCCTGCCCCGTTACCGCTCGAATTTCCTCAAGGACGAGGGCGAGATGTGGACCGCCCCCCGGAAGTGGGACGGCAAGGGCTGGTTCCTGTTCGGAGCCACCCTGGCCGCCGCCGGCGTCCTCATCGCCAATGACGAGGCCATCTACGGGCAATTCAAGGACTTCCAGAACGCCCATGCCTGGGTCGACCACGCCAGCCCGGCCTTCACCCTGCTGGGCGACTGGGGGATCGACTGCGGCGTGGCCGGGGTCTTCGTACTCGGCGGCGTCCTGGCCAGGGACCGCCTGGCGCGCGACACCGGGCTGATGGCCTGGGAGGCTTTGCTGCACACCGGCCTGCTGGTCCAAGTCGTCAAGCACCTGGCCGGACGCCAGCGTCCCTCGGTCGACGGCAGCGACGCCTGGCACGGGCCGCAGGGGTTCTTCAAGCGGTACCAGGACGGCTTCTCCAACTACGACTCCTTCTTCTCCGGGCACACCGTCTCGGCCTGGAGCCTGGCCACCGTGATCGCCGAGAACTACCGCCACCGCTCCTGGGTGCCGCCGCTCTGCTACGGGCTTGCCGCCCTGGCCGGCCTGTCGCGGCTGACCGAGGACGCGCACTGGCTCTCCGACGTGCTGGTCGGGGCGGTCGTCGGCTATGCCGTGGGCCGGATGGTGGTGCGCAACCAGCGGCGGAGCTTCCAGGTCGTGCCGGCGGTGACGCCGGGAGGAGCGGCCCTTTCCTTCCGCTTCAACCTGGAGACAAGGCCGAAAAAGTGACGCGTGATGAGTGATGCGTGATGAGAAAATGCAAGCGATCGATCCCTGCTTTTGCTGACACGCACACGAAGAGTTCGTCCATCAGAAATATGAGGATGGGGTTGCTTGCATCCATCTGCGCAGTGGCCTGCTTCTTGCCCCTGGCGGCTCAGGATAGGGGAGAAGGCGGGGACCTGGTTCTCGACCCCTGGCGCATGGAGACCCAGCCCGGGGGGTATTTCTATCCCAATTTCATCGAGAACCTGTCGCCCGACGCCGTCTGGCTGAGCGAGGAAAGCAACGGCTTCGGCCTGCCCGACCAGCCCAAGGTGTACTACGAGGGCGATTCCTGGACGCAGTTCCGCTGGCACTATGCCGGATACGGCCTGAACTCCGGACTGGACGACGGCGCCCCGGCGCTGCGGCTTCCCTTTCTGGGGCTGGGCGCCATGGTCCTGCGCGGCGAATCGCCGCGGCACCGCGAGTACGGCCTGTTCTTCCTGCCCCGGCCGGCCCCGGCTTCCGGGCGCAGCGCGGCCCGGTTCATGGCCTCCACCGCCCTGGCCAAACTGGGAGGCTGGACAGCGCTGGGCAAGCTGGCCGTGGCCAACCACGCCACGCTTAGGGCCGACGACCTGTACGCCACCCGCCGCCGCCTCGGCGGCAACTTTCAGCTCGACTTCGGGCTGGAACAGGGAGGAGAGCGATCCTCGCTGCTGCTGGCGGGAGGCTATTCGGCCATGGAGAGGCGCTTCAACGACTTCAACCGCCGCGACGGGCAGTTCGTGGAGGACGCCAGCCTGGGCAGCCTGCTCGGCCGCTGGCAGCGGCGCTTCGCCGCCGGTGAGTTCGCCGCCGACCTTGTTTTCAATGCCGGCAAGCGCGGCAACCTCCTCGCCGAGTACGGCCGCTACCCGCAGGAGACCCGTGCCCAGGAGCAGGCTTCCTGGCTGGCCGGGGCGGCCTGGACCGGCCGCTCCTTCCAGGCCCGCTTTTCCTGGCTCCGCGAGCGCCAGGAAATGCTGCCGGTGGCGCCTGACGCCGGCAAGGACCTGCGCGACGTGGACGGCCAGGCCCTCCTGCCGTTCGAACGGCTGGGGGTTTTCCGCGCCGATACCTTCGCCCTGACCCTGGAGCGGCGGCTGGGCTTTTCCTGGCTGGGGCGGCGCGTTGAGGTGGAGCCGTTCCTGGACCTGGCCGCGGTCCTGCGCTCGGGCCGGGAAACGCCCGGCAGGCACAACGCCGTCCACTTTGCCGGCGACCCAGCCCTGGTTTTCCTGTGGCAGGGTCCTTCCGCCTATCGCAATGACCGCCGCTCGGCCAGGGCCGGAGGGCTGTTGCGCATGGGCCTGGGCGGCCGCTTCGACCTCGAGGGCAGGCTTTTCCTGCACTATCAGGGTCTCTCCTTTCAGGACGGCGGCGCTCTCGCCTTCCTGCAGCCCGGGGGCGAGGCGGGCGTCGGCTTCCAGGCCGGGCCGCGGACGCGGATCGATTTCCGCTTCGGCGCCTTGCCCTATGACCTGGGCTCCCAGGTGAGCGATTTCCTGGAGAAGAGCCGCCCCGGCGCCGCGGTCCGCGAATGGCGCGACGCCGACGGCGACGGCCTGTTCCGGGCCGGCGAGGAAGGCGCCCTGCTCGGCTGGAGCGGCGGCGCCGCGCACACCGCGGCCGCCGGGCTGAAGCCCAGCCTGCGCCAGCGCCTGCAGCTGTCCCTGAGCGCCCCCCTTTCCCGGCGCTTCCAACTGGACCTCAAGGGGCTGCTCAAGCGAGTCGTGCGGCCGCTCTGGGTGCGCTTCGCCGGCGAGTATGGCCGCTACGAGAACATCGCCGGGCGCGAGGTTTATCTCCTGGACCGCCCGGTCACGGGATTCGAGCTGGGAAACGCCCCTTTCGCCAAGGATCCCTTCTATGCCCAGTTCCTGGTACGTGTCCACGGAGAAAGCGAACGGCGCTGGTATTTCTCGTTCTCCTTCCTGGCCCACATGGGCATGGGGCACGCCGCCTTCGGCAACGGCCCGGAGAACAACGACATCGGCGTGCTGGCCGAGAGCCAGGCGTTCCCCAACACCTGGATCAACGGCTTCGGCCGGCTCGACGGCGACCGCGCCTTCGTGGGCCGGGTCTTTTTCGGCTCTTTCCTGGCCAAGCGCCTGTTCCTGGGCGGCAGCGTCAAGTACCGCGACGGGAATCCCTTCGCTTTCCTCGAGGCCTTCCGCCGCGACGGCCAGTGGCTCATCACCTACCAGACCATCCAGGGCGAGGATGAGCGTTCGCGAAAAGGCGGCCCCAGGGAAGACTGCATCTGGGACTTCAACGCCAAGCTCAGCTATGAGTTGCGCCTGTTCGGCAGGCCGGCGCGGTTGGAGCTGTCGGGATTCAACCTGCTCGACTTCGGGGGCGAGCTGTCGGAGAACGCCTTCTCCAACGACCTGGAACGCATGGCCAACGAGCTGCAGCTGCCGCGCAGCCTGCGCCTGGGAGTGACGCTGGAGTTATGACTTGTGGGCGTCTCTTCCGAGTGGCTTCGGCTTGCACCAAAAGGGAAAAAGGCAAAAGGGAAAAGGAAAAAGCAAGAAGAAAGGCAATAAGATCGCCACGTTGCCGCTGCTAACCCCAAAACGGCTGTTGTTCGTCGTGCGGCAGCACCCCCCCCGGCTGGGGCCTTCAGGGACGTCACGTGTCACGATGGCCCGATCGATATCCTGCCGTCCAGCGAGGTGTTTCCTTCCCTTTCACCTTTTGCCTTTGAAGGAACCTTGTTCCATTCGGTTCTAGCGGCCCCGGCTCTCCATCTTTTCCTGGCAGGGGACGCAGTAGCGGGCGAACGGCAGGACTTCCAGGCGCTTGGGCGAAATCTCCTCGCCGCAGTGCAGGCATTTGCCGTAGTGCTTCTTTTCGATGCGGTCGAGGGCCTCCTCGACCTCCTTCAGGTTGGCCCGCATGTTGTTGGACATGACGAACCCCATCTCCTTCTCGATCAGCTCGTTGGCCTGGTCGATCTCGTCCATGGCGCCGCCGGCGCTGCCCGGCGCGTCGCGCCAGTCGATGACCTTGAGGATCTCGTCGCGCAAGGAAAGGAGCCGCTTCTTTATCTTGGCGATCTGGTCAGCTTTCATGTTGCTCTCCTAGCGGTGATACGCGGGGCCGCGAAGGATGGTCATGGCCCGGAACAGCTGTTCCAGGAAGAGGATGCGGAAAATGTCGTGGGCGAACGTCATGGGGGAAAAAGAAAGGGCCATGTCGGCGCGGGCCTTGACCGGCGCGGACAGGCCGGCGAAGCCGCCGATCAGGAAGAGCAACCGCCCGGCATGGCCGGCCATCCTCTCCTGCAGGAAGGCGGCGAAGCGGCGCGAGTCCATGGACCTGCCTTTCTCGTCCAGGGCGACGACGTAGTCGCGGCTGCCGATCTCCTTCAGGAACAGCCCGCCCTCCTTCTCCATCACGAAGGCCTCCTCCTTGCCGTGGATCTCCCGCAATTTTTTGATGCTGAATTTTACATAAAAATTGATATTTTGTAAATATTTGTTTTCAAGCTCCCGCAGCCCGGGAAATTTCAGCTCGCCGACGCAGGCCAGCTCAATGGCGTTCATGGCGCTTGAGCATATTGTACAGCGACTTGCGCGAGACGCCCAGCAGGCGGGCCACCCGGCTCTTGTTGCGGTATTTGCGCAGCAGGTAGGCGGTGTACTCGGCCTCGACCTGCGCCAGGGTGGGCTCGCTGGCGCGGATCAGGTCCAGCATGGGGCCGGGACGGTCGAGCAGGGCGCGCACGGCGGCGGCGTCGAGGGCGGCGCCGCGCACGGCCAGCGAGGCGGCGACGTTCTGCAGCTCCCGGACGTTGCCCGGCCAAGGATAGCGGCGCAGGGCCTGGCGCGACCCCTCGTCCAGGCGCACGGGCACGCCGCGCCCGGCGCAGAAGCGCTCGAGCAGCGGCAGGATGTCGCGCGGGCGCTCGCGCAGGGGGGGGATGCGCAGGCTGACGGTGGCGATGCGGTAATAGAGGTCGGCGCGGAACTCGCCGCGGCGAACCTTTTCCTCGATGGCCTCGTCGGCGGAGAACAGGAAGCGGGCCGCGATGTCGACCTCGCGGTCGGCGCCGAGGGGAAAGACCTTGCGGCGCTCGACGGCGCGCAGCAGTTTGGCCTGCAGGGCCGGGCTCAGCAGGTCGACGCCGTTGAGCAGGATCGTGCCGCCGCCTGCCTGCCGCCAACGCCCCTCGGCGTCGCGGTCGGCCCCGGAAAAGGCGCCGCGGCGGAAGCCGAACCATTCGCTTTCCAGCAGAGTCTCGGGCACGTCGCCGCAGCCCAGGTTGAACAGCGGCTGGAAGGGGCTGGCGGCCACCAGCACCGCGGCCCAGAAGTCCTTGCCGCTGCCCGTCTCACCGCGCAGCAGCACCGGCGTCTCCACGGCGGCGACGCGCGCCACCGCCTGCCGCAGCTCCAGCGAGGCGGGATCGACCAGGTCAGAGGTCAGGGGAGAACTCGTAGCGCTTGGCATCCATCCACAGCTTTTCCAGGGCGTACTTCTTCCGCCATTCGGCGGAGAAGATGTTGACGACGAAGTCGACGTAGTCGACCAGGATCCATTCGGCCGCCGCTTCGCCCTCGCTGCCGAGGGGCTGCAGGCGCAGGTCCTGGCGCAGGCCCTCGCGCACGGCGTCGGCCAGGGCCCGGTTCTGGCGGGCGGAGTGGCCGCTGCAGACCACCAGGTAGTCGGTCATCTCGCTCAGGCCCTTGAGCTTGAGCACGATGATACGCTCGGCCTGCTTGTCCAGCAGGGCGGCCACGGCCCTCTTGACGCCGCCGGGCAGGCGCCGCAGGTGCAGGTCCTCCAGGATCCGCTCGTACTCATCCTTCTTCATACAGCTTGATCTCCTCCATGATCCGTTGCACGTTCTTTTCCACGTAGGGCGACACGTCCTCGCCATGGGAACGCTTGCGGCGGATGGCCGTGGCCGAGAGCGCGAGGTAGTCGGAAACATAGGCGTGCAGGTACGCCCCCGGCGGCCGCGGCGCCGCGGCGCCGGCGAGCAGCGGCACACCCTCCTCGGCCAGCAGCCGCTCGACCTTGGCGCGATGGCCGCCGCGGCGCAGGACGATGATGAAGAAAACCTCGTCCAGGATGCGGCGGTATTCCTTCCAGGTGCGGATCTTGAGGAAGCCCTCGCTGCCGGTGATGAAATAGAATGCCTCCCCGGGCGACGCCGCCTTCAGCTCGCGCAGGGTGTCGATGGTCCAGGAGTCCCCCAGGCGGCGCAGCTCGAGGTCGCAGGCTTCAAGGCCCCGATGGGGCTTGAGGGCGGCCTGGAGCATGGCCAGGCGCAGCTCGGCCGCTGGCAGCGCCTGCCGTTTCTTGTGCGGCGGCCGGGCCGACAGCACGTACAGCACGCGGTCCAGGGCGAAGGCTTCCTTGATCCTCAGGCCGAGCTCGATGTGCCCGCGGTGGACGGGGTTGAAGGTGCCGCCGAGCAGCCCGGTCTTAATCCGGCTCATGGGAGGCGAACAGGGCCCGCTTCACCGCTTCCAGGTTGGTCGACTTCAAGGCCGATATTTCCACGCAGGGGATTTTACGCCGGCGGCAAAGATCGCGCAAGGCGCCGGCAGCGCCGGGATTGCCGGCGGCCAGGTCGATCTTGTTGGCCAGCACCACGAGCCGCTTCTTCAGCAGCCGCGGCTGGTGCTGCGCCAGCTCGTTCTCCAGCACGGCGAAGGCCTGCAGCGGCGGCAGCGGGGCGAAGGGAGAAACGTCGATGACGAACAGCAGCACGCGGGTGCGCTCGATGTGGCGCAGGAACTCCAGGCCCATGCCCAGGCCGCGGTGGGCCCCCTCCAGGATCCCCGGGATGTCGGCCACCACCAGGCTGCGCCCCTGGAAGTCGACCACCCCCAGGTTGGGGGTCAGGGTGGTGAAGGGGTAATCGGCGATCTTGGGCCGGGCGGCGCTGATCTTGGAGATCAGCGTGGACTTGCCGGCGTTGGGCAGCCCGACCAGCCCGGCGGCGGCGATGAGCTTCAGCTCCAGCACCACCTGGATGACTTCCCCCCGGCCGCCTTTCTCGGCCCGGCGCGGGGCCTGGTTCACCGAGGATTTGAAATGGACGTTGCCGCGCCCGCCCTGGCCGCCGCGGGCGATGACGAAGCGCTGGTCCAGGCGCTCGAAGTCGAAGATCAGCCTCTCGTCGGGGAAGGTCTTGACCACCGTGCCGGCGGGCACCTTCAGCACGACGTCGGCGCCGTCGCGACCGGTGCACTTGCGGCGGCCGCCGGGCCAGCCGTTCTCGGCGGCGAACTGGCGCTGGTACTTGAAGTCGGTCAGCGATTGGCAGACCGGGCTGCTGACCAGCACGATGTCGCCGCCCTTGCCGCCGTCGCCGCCGTCGGGGCCGCCGCGGGGGATGAACTTCTCGCGGCGGAAGCTGCGAGAGCCGTCGCCGCCATTTCCGGCGCGGAAGGAGACGATGGCGCGATCGACGAACATGGGATTACGCGTTCCGGAGCGGACGCATGGCGGCGGGGCGGGCGCGCCGCCGCGGCGGATTACCCGGGCTCGACCTCAACGAACTTGCGGCCGGCGCGGTCGACGAAGCGCACCTTGCCGCTGGCCAGGGCGAAGAGGGTGTCGTCCTTGCCGATGCCGACATGGCGGCCGGGGCGGATGCGCGTGCCGCGCTGGCGGACGATGATGGAGCCGGCGTGGATCTGCTCGCCGCCGAATTTCTTGATGCCGAGGCGCTTGGACGTGCTCTCCCGGCCGTTCTTGGCGCTGCCGCCCGATTTTTTGTGAGCCATTATTCGCTCTCCTTTTCCTTGGCCTTGGCGGCGGACTTGACCTCGATCTTCTCGATCTGGATGCGCTGCAGCTTCTGCCTGTGGCCCTGGGTCTTCTTGTAGCCCTTCTTGGGCTTGTATTTGACGATGCGGATCTTCTCGTCCTTGACCTCGGCGAGCACCTTGGCCTTGACCCTGGCGTTCTTGACGTAGGGATCGCCGATCCACACGTCCTTCTCGCCCCGGACCAGCAACACCGAGGTCAGGGTGGCGGTATCCTTCTTCACCTGCTCGGCGGGCAGCAGCTCGACGTCCAGGATGTCGCCCTCCGAAATTTTATACTGCTTTCCGCCGGTTTCCAGTATGGCAAACATCGTCCTTCTCCTAGATGGGATGTCCTTTTATACCACAAATCCCGGCAGGCGTCAAGATTCGCTCCCGCCGCCCCAGCGGCCGAAAGGTCCCCGCCGGGGGGGATGCCCGGGCGTTCGTTCAGCCGGAAGTCGGGAAAGGCAGGGTCCCCTTCCAGCGCGGCGGCCGGCCTTCGGCCTGCAGGCGCTCGATGAGCGCCACGGCCAGCTTGACCGTCTGGCGCAGCCCCGTCAGGGGCCAGTGTGGGTCAAACTCGTCGTCGACGGTGTGGTAGGCGCCGCCCTTGAAAAACTCGGCCAGGCGGTTGCGCCCGGCAAGGGTCCTTTCTCCAGCCGAAAGCCAGGCGGCCGGAATCCCCGCCTGGGCGAAGGGGAACTGGTCGCCGCGGAAGAACAGCCCCTGGTCGGCCAGGGAGAACGGCGTGTAATTCAATCCCAGCGCGGCCGCCGCCGCGCGGGCCGTCTCCTCCAGGGTGGAGTACTGGGCCCCCTCGGCGAACATGTCGGGGCTGGCTTCCCATACCGGGGTCGATTCGAAGTTGATGTTGGCGACGATGGATCCGGGAGCGGCCCGCTGGACGAAGTACTTCGAGCCCAGCAGCCCCGCCTCCTCGGCCTGGCAGGCCAGGAAGGTCAGGCCGAAGCGGGGCTTGCCTCCCGATTCGGCGAAGACCTTGGCCACCAGGGCCAGGGCCGCCACCGCGGCGCCGTTGTCAATGGCGCCGTTGAAGATGGCGTCGCCGGCGAGGCGGTCGTCCCGGCCCAGGTGATCGATGTGGGCGCTGAGAACGATGCTCTTTCCCGAGCTGCCCGGGAGCTCGGCTACGACGTTGCGCGCCTCCAGGCTGCGGAAAACGCTGCTCCCGGAGATGCGCATGCGGAAACCCAGGTCGACGGGGCGGAACGAGCGGCGCAGCGATTGCCGGTACAGCCGTTCCAGGTCGATCCCCCGTTCCGCCAGCAGCTCGCGCAGGCTCTCCTCGCGCAGCCAGCCCCTGAACAGAAGGCCGTTCTCCAGGTCCTGCGGAAGAAACAGCTCTTCGCCCGACCAGGAGTTGTGGACCACGTTCCAGTCGTAGCCGGCGCTGGGCGGAGTATGGATGAGCAGGACGGCCGCAGCGCCGGCGCGGGCCGCCTCCTCGACCTTGTAGGTCCAGCGCCCGAAATAGGTCAGGGCGGCGCCGCGGAAGATGCGGGGGTCGTGCAGCCCGGGATCGTTGACCCGTACCAGCACGATCTTGCCGCGCAGGTCGGCATCCTTGAAGTCATCCCAGGCCCAGAGCGGCGTGCGGATGCCGAAGCCCGCGAACACCGCGTCGCCCTCGACAACAAATTCGTTCTCGTCGCGGACATAGCTTCCGACCATGTCGCTGCCCAGCGCCAGTTCGCGCCCCGCCGCCGTCATGGCCAGCGTCTTGACCTGAAACCCGTACAGCCTGAACGGCTGGGCGCGGGTCTCCAGGCCCAGCCCCTTGAAGAGCGAAAGCATGTAGGTCTCGGCCAACGCGCCGCCGCGGGTCCCCGGCGCCCGCCCCTCGAGCTCGTCGGAGCTCAAGAACTCGATGACGCTCTGCAGCTGGCCGCGGCTGAGCCGGTCGCAGCGCTCCTGCAGGCTTGCCGCGCCCAGCGGAGGCGGCAGCGACGCCAAGAGAGCAAGAAAGGCGAGAACAACACGAGACCTCAGAGTGGAAGTGTTAGGGTTTGTGAACGTCACAGCGGAGATCGATCTATGGCATTGGCTCATCACTCATCACGATCACTTCACTTTGGATCATGCTGCTGCCCTCCGCCGAGTCCCTTTCTTCCTCGTCACTCGTCACGTGTCACGGCAGATCCATCCATCGCATCAGACGGGAGTGACGCGGATGCGCTCGGACAGCTCCTGGCGCAGGAGGCCTTCGATGAAGTGCAGGGTGCCCTTGGTGCTGCTGGCGCAGCCGCGGCAGGCGCCCAGGTAGCGGATGTAGACGCCGACCGCGACCTCGTCCTCACGGATGTCCACGACCTCCAGGCTGCCGCCGTCTCCGGCCAGCATGGGGCGCACCCGCTCGTCCAGGACCTTCTCGATGGCCCGGTGCTTCTGGATGAGGTTCATGGCCGCGAAGTTCCCGGCCTCGGCCTGCAGGGCCATTTTTTCCTTTTCCATGGCGGCGCGGGTGTCGCGCAGGATGTCGACGAGGTAATGGCGGCGCTGCTCGTGGCCGCCGGGGCGGATGCACGACTTGCAGAAGGCGCCGGCCTTGGTGTACTGGGTGATCTCCCCGACCGTCTTCAGGTCGTTGACGCGGATGGCGTCCTGGATGGTGCGCAGGCTGACGCGGGCGCACTCGCAGACGATGTCCTCCTCGGCCACGCTGGAGAGGTCGATGCCCTTGTACAGGGAGACCGCCTTCTTGATCACGTCGTAGGCCATGACGCTGCAGTGCATCTTCTGCGGCGGGATGGCGGGGACCTGCGGGTCGTCGCGCAGCGCCTTCTCCACCTCCAGGTTGGTGATCTTCATGGCCTCGTCGACCGTCCGGCCCACGCTCATTTCGGCCATCACGTCGGAGGAGGCGATGGCCGTGCCGCAGCCGAAGCTCTTGAACTTGGCCGCCAGGATGCGGTCGGTCTTGGCGTCGACGGCCCAGTACAGGCGCACGGCGTCGCCGCATGACTCGGCGCCCCAGTCGGCCACGACCAGGCGCGCCCCCAGGGCCCGGGCCTCTTCCGCGCTGATCTCGCCGCGGAAGCGGGGCTTGTTCATGCGCTCGTTGACTTTCCGGGAATACTGCTCCCACAGGGAGCCGCCGATCAGGTCGTCCTTGGCCATGCTGTCTCGCTCCTCTGGTTCACGGTTGGTTCGCGTAGGTCGAGGAAATGGCGCGCAGCCGCTCGACCGAGCGGCGGATGAGCACCGCCGCCTTCTCGATCTCCTCGGCGGTGGTGAAGCGCGAGAGGCTGAAGCGCACGCTGGTGTGGGCCAGATCCTCGTCGATGCCCATGGCCACGAAGACCGGGTTGGCCTCGAGCGACTCGGAGGCGCAGGCGCTGCCCGTGGAGGCGGCCACGCCGCCGGCGTTGAGGTCCCAGATCATGGCCTCGCCCTCGATGCCGCGGAAGCCGGCCAGGATGGTGTTGGGAGTGCGCAGCTCGCGCCGGCCCACCACCAGGGTGTCGGGCAGGGCGAGGATGGCGTCCTCGAGCCGGTCGCGCAGCCTGCGCACCACGCCGGCCTCGTAGGCCAGGTTGTCGACCGCCAGCTCCATGGCCAGCCCCATGCCCACCAGAAAGGCGACGTTGACCGTGCCGGCGCGCAGGCCCCCCATCTGTTCGCCGCCGTGCAGCAGCGGCGTCAGCCGCCGCCCCTTGCGGATGTAGAGGCCGCCGACGCCCTTGGGGCCGTGGAACTTGTGGGCGCTGAAGGTGAGGAAGTCGACGGGAACGCGCGAGACGTCGACCGGCACCTTGCCGATGGCCTGCACGGCGTCGGTGTGGAACAGCACGTCGTTCTCGCGGCAGACCTCGGCCAGTTCCGCCACCGGGAAGAGCAGGCCGGTCTCGTTGTTGGCCCACATGATCGAGACCAGGGCGGTGCGCTCGGGGTGGATGTGGCGGCGCAGCGTCTCGGCGTCGACCACGCCGTCGGCATTGACCGGCATGTAGGTGACCTTGGCGCCGAGCCGCTCCAGGTGGGCGCAGGCGTTGCGCACGCAGGGGTGCTCCACCTGGGTGGTCAGGATCTCCTTCTTGGGGCCGTTGCGCACCAGGTCGAACCAGACGCCCTGCAGCACGTGGTTGTTGCCCTCGCAGGCGCAGCTGTTGACGATGAGGTCGTCCTTGTCGTCGGCGCCGATGCCGGCGTACAGGCGGTTCATGGCCAGGCGCATGGCCGGGTGCACTTCGGTGCCGAAGGCGTGCAACGAGTTGGGGTTGCCGTACTGGCGGCAGAAGAAGGGGTCCATCGCCTCCTTGACCCGCGGGTCGACGATGGTCGTGGCGTTGTTGTCCAGGTAGATCCGCTCCATGGCGCGCTCCCTTTGGCATCCCATTATAGGTTCATTTGCGCCGCTTGGCAAGTGGCGCCAACAAGCCCAGTGCTATCGCTGTCGCCCGCAGGGGCCGGCATGGCCGTCCTCCCTTCCCGCGCGCCGCCTTGCCGCGCCGGCGTCGCGGATCATGATCAGCATCATCTTGAACGGCGTCAGGGCCTTCACGGCGTGGGGCCGGCCGGCGGGCATGACGATCATCTCGCCGGCGGCGACGCGGTGCGGAACGCCGGCGATGCGGATCTCGCCTTCGCCTTCGATGACATGGACCAGGGCGTCGAACGGAGCCGTGTGCTCGCTCAGCGCCTGGCCCTGGTGGAAGGCGAAAAGGGTGACGGTGCCCGTCTCCTTCTCGACGAGGGTCTTGCTGACGATGGCCCCTTGCTGGTAAGCCACGATCTCTTTTGCGTTCATGATCTCTGGCATGCGGTCCCTCCTTGTTTATTTTTCGCCCTGCAGGCAGAGGCGGATGTCCTCGTCGGCCGAGCCGATGGGCTTGATGGCGAACCTGTCCACCAGGATCTTCAGGACGTTGGCGGTGAGAAAGGCCGGCAGGGTGGGGCCCAGGCGGATGTGGCGCAGGCCCAGGGACAGCAGCGAGAGGAGGACCACCACCGCCTTCTGCTCGTACCAGGAGAGGATCAGCGACAGGGGCAGTTCGTTCACGCCGACGCCGAGGGCCTTGGCCAGGGCCAGGGCCACCTGGATGGCCGAGTAGGCGTCGTTGCACTGGCCGACGTCCAGCAGCCGCGGCAGGCCGGCCACGGCGCCGAACTCGAGCTTGTTGAAGCGGTACTTGCCGCAGGCCAGCGTGAGGATGAGGCAGTCGGAGGGAACCTTCTCGGCGAACTCGGTGTAATAGTTGCGGCCGCTCTTGGCGCCGTCACAGCCGCCGATGAGGAAGAAGTGGCGGATCTTGCCCTCCCTGACCGCGGCCAGAACCCGCTCGGCCGCGCCCAGCACCGCCTCGTGGCCGAAGCCCACGGTGAGGACCTTGCCCGGCTCGTCGGCGGCGAAGCCGCCCATGGCGACCGCCTTGTCGATCAGCAGCGAGAAATCGCGGCGGTCGGCGACATGGACGACCCCGGGCCAGGCGACCAGGCCGGTGGTGAAGATGCGGCCCCTGTAGGAGGGCTTGGGTTTCTGAATGCAGTTGGTGGTCATGAGGATGGGCCCGGGGAAGCGCTCGAACTCCTTCTGCTGGTCCTGCCAGGCGCCGCCGTAGTTGCCGGCCAGGTGGGGGAACTTCTTCAGCCCCGGGTAGCCGTGGGCCGGCAGCATCTCGCCGTGGGTGTAGACGCTGACGCCCCGCCCCTCGGTCTGGCGCAGCAGCTCATACAGGTCGAGAAGGTCATGGCCAGACACCAGGATGGCCGGTCCCCGGCGAACGCCGGTCGGCACCGGCGTGGGCACGGGGTGGCCGAAGCGGCCGGTGTGCGCCCCGTCCAAAAGCTCCATGCAGCGCAGGTTCACCCGCCCCAGCTCCAGGTTCAGCTCGAGCAGGGCGTTCAGGTCGAGGCCGTCGTCGATCATGGCCGCCAGCGCCTTGTGAAAGAAGGCGTTGACCGTCTCGTCGCCGGCGCCGAGGATGGCGGCGTGGTCGGCGTAGGCGGCCATGCCCTTCAGGCCGTAGGCCAGCAGCTCGCGCAGGCTGCGGATGTCGGGGTTCAGCTGCGGGTTGGCCATGATGCCCGCGGCGGCCCCCTGCTTGAGCAGGCCCTCCATGGTGCCGGCGGAGATCAGGGCCACCGCCTCGGGGAACGGGCCGGGGAACGGGGCGTTGTTCCGCTCCCGGAAGCGCTTCAGGAACTCGCGGCGCAGCGCATCCTTGACCTGGGCCGCCCGGTCGATGAGCGCCTGCAGGCGCAGGGGGTCGAAGTCGACGTTGGTCACGGTGCTGAACAGGGCCTCGATGACGAAGCGGTCGGCGCCCGCGTCGGCGTGGCCGAAGCCGCGCAGGCGCTGGCCCAGCCAGCCGATCCCCTTCAGCTGGTGCAGCAGCAGGTCTTGCAGCAGGGAGACCTCGGGGCCCTTGCCGCAGGCGCCGAAGCGGGTGCAGGCGGTGGCGTTGCTCGTCTGCTCGCACTGGTAACAAAACATGTTCATGATCGTTTCCTCCGATTATGTTTCCGCAAGCACGTTGCCTTGGATCGAGATCGTGACGTCGCGGACAGGGATCCGCTTGCCGGAGCGCTCCAGCGCCTGACGGGCCAGCGCCGTCGTCCCCGAGCAGCAGGGCACCTCCATGTGCACCACGGTCAGCGAGCGCACGTCATGACCGCTCAGGATGGCGGTGAGTTTCTCCAGGTAGGCGTCGGCGGCGCGGTCGAGCTTGGGGCAGAAGATGACCGGGACCCGGCCGCGGACGAATTCGCCGTGGAACGAGGCATGGGCGAAGGGAACGCAGTCGGCGGCGACCAGCAGGTCGGCGCCGGCGAACATGGAGGAGTTCGAATTGAGCAGGTGCAGTTGCAGCGGCCATGTGCGGAGCTCCGACGGCGACGGCGTCGCGGCGGCGATCTTCGGGCCCGCCGGCTGGGCTGCCGGGGCACCGGCGCCTCGGCGGTCCCGTTCCCTCAGCCCGGCACAGCCGCCCGGGCGGGGAGGTGGGGGTGGTGCCGCCGCCGGCTCGGGAATCCCCTTTTCGCTCAGGAATTGCCGCGCCTGCTCCAGGTATACCGTCTCGTTGTGGGCGGCCAAGTGCTCCAGGTGGGCGCGGATGACCCCGGCTCCCTGGGCGGCGACGTTCGCCATCACCCGGCGCTCATCGTAGGCCTCCGCCTCGCGCTCCTCGACGCGGATGGCGCCGAGGGGGCAGGTGCCGATGCAGGCGCCCAGCCCGTCGCAGAACAGGTCCGAGACCAGGCGCGCCTTGCCGTCGATGAGCTGCAACGCCCCCTCGGGGCAGTTGGGCAGGCACTGGCCGCAGCCGTTGCACAGCGGTTCGTCGATGTGAAGGATGTTTCGTTTCATGGATTTGTCATTTCTCCTTGGTCGCGGTCGGGACGGCGATGAGCGCCTCCAGGGTGGCCCAGAGCTTCTCGCCGGCACCGGGCAGGTCGAAGGCGCTGCCGCCGATCCGCCACTGCAGGACCAGCAGGCGCAGCGAGCCCATGACCAGCGTGAACAGGTGCTCGGCGTTCAGGGGGCGGATCGCGCCCCGGCACTGGCCGGCGCGGATCACCTGCAGCAGCAGGGCGCGGTGCTCCTGCAGCACCTGGTGGATGCGGCCGGCCAGCTGGCGGTCCTCCTGGAAAAGCCCCTCGGCGAACATGACCGTGGCCATGACGCGGTCGGCGGCGAAGACCCGGCAGCGGTCCAGAAAAAAGCGACGCAGCTTTTCCAGGGCAGGGGCGGCGCCTTCCTGGATCTCGCGCAGGGTGCGGCGCGAGCCGTCGGCGAACAGGTCGACCATCAGGGCCAGGATCTGCGACTTGCTGCGGAAATGGCGGTACACGGCGGCGTCGCTGAAGCCCACGCGGCCGGCGATGGCCTTGACGGTGACCGCCTCGGGGCCGCGCTCGGACACCAGGTCGAGCGCCGCCTCGAGTATCTGCCTCTGCCTGGGGGTGATCGTTGTCACAGGATCTCCATGTTAGTTAATGATAACTAACATAACCATTATAGTATCATTTAAGCCTCCTGTCAAGTGTTTTTTTTATTCCGGTTGACAGCCGGTTGCGGCCGTGCTAGTAGTTCTGGCCATGGCGCCCCCACCGGTCCATCCGCCGCCCCGCCCCGGCTCGCCGGGCTATCCTTGGCGCGCCTTTTTCGCCCTGCTGGGAGGCGCCATACTTTTCCGTTACCTCTGCCACAGCCTGATGCTGCTGCCGGTGCTGCTCAACGAGCTGCGGCCGGCGCCGACCGTCCCCGACACGCTGCTGGCGATCGTGCCGCGCCTGCCGGACCTGGCGCACGTCAATTATTACCTGTGGCTGGCGTGTTATTTCCCGCCCGCCTTATTCCTCCTCTGGCGCGACCGCCGGCTCTTCGCCCGCTTCGTCCTGCTCGACGGAGCCCTGTCGCTGACGCGCGGGCTGATGATCCCCCTGACCGGCCTGGGCCCGCCGGTGGGCGTTGACGTCAACGTCCTGCGGCCCTTCGCCTATTGGCCGACCTGGTGGAAGCTGGTCGACCCCTGGCGCGCCCTGGTCGGCGGCTCGGCCGGCGTCTACCTGACCAAGGACATGTTCTTTTCGGGGCACGTGGCCACGACCTTCCTGCTCTTCCTCTTCGGGCGGCAGCTGGGGCGCGTCCCGGCGCGCGTCTTCCTGGCGCTGCACCTGTTCACGCTGGCGGTGGTGTTCCTTTCCCATCTCCACTACACGATCGACGTCGTCGGCGCCTATGCCGTCACCTTCGCCCTGTTCACCCTGGGCGATCCCTGGCTGCGCCGCCGCTTCCCCGCCCTGCGCTAAGGCGCGCTTTGACAATTTTCCGGGGGTTCTTTACAATTTCGCTGTCAAAATCCGCACTCGAGGAGGATCGCATGGGAGTCTATCTCGGCAAGCGCGCCGATCACGTGAAACTGTACCTGGCCCTGTGGCTCGTAGCCTTTCTGGGCCTGTGGGTGAACTTTTTCCGCGAATTCAGCGAGCCGTTCCGCGTCCCCACCATTTCCTATTTCCTGGCCTTCCTGACTACGGCGCTGGGAGCCTACTTCATCCTCGCCCCGCTGCTGCAGGGCCGGGCCATCACCGCCGAAAAGAGCCGCTGGCTGCCCTTCCTGCCGGCGCTGCTGCTGCTGTTGCACTGGCTCTTCCGCCAGCTGGACGTGATGTTCGCCCCCGGGGGCAGCGTCGTCCTCTTCTCCTTCAGCCTGCTGGTCGACCCGCTGTTCCTGCTGTTCTTGTTCCTGGGGCTGGCCCTGCACCTGCTGGCGGCGCAGCCGCAGATCATGGACGCCGTGTTCGTCGGCATGAAGAACACCGTGCGCCTGTTCGTGGCCTTCGCCTTCCTGGCGCTGGGGCCGATCCTCCTGGCGCAGGTCATCCAGGCGGTGTCGGCGCTGGCCAGGATCGGCGTGGACGTCGGCGCCTGGAGCAACTATGCCCGGCTGGGCGACCTGGAGAGCGGCGGCCTGGTGCTCAGCCTGCTTCTCGACCTGCTGCTGCTGATCGTGCCGCTGTGCGGCTGGGTGCTGCTGCAGAAGCTGCTGGGCAAGGCCACGCCGAAGTGGGACCGCCTGCTGCGCCTGCCCTGGCGCTGGCTGGCCGCCCTGCCGCTTTTCCTCATCGCCCTGGCCGCCCTGGTCCAGCCGGCGACGTTCCTGCAGCCCTGGTTCGTGATCACCGCCGTCTTCTCCCTGCTCTCCATCCTGGTCAATTTCCTGGCCGCCAGCCAGAACCCGGCCGCCATGGGCATCGTCAAGCTGGCCGAATCGTTCTTCTTCTACCCGCTGCGCTACTTCCGCAAGCTCTCGCGCTTCGCCAAGAAGGACCTGGAGGTGACCGAGAGCGAGACCCCAGGCATCGACTATTTCTGCCAGGCCGTCCAGGGCTTCATCTGCGTGGCCATCCTGGCCTTCTGGGTGGCGCTGGCCCTGCATCCCCTCTGCCGCTTCTACGGGCTGGACCTGCTGCGCCTGCCGCTGCGGCCGGAATTCTTCCCGCTGGGCACCTTCCAGGGGCTGCTGGCCTACCCGCTGGTCTTTTTCGTCTACCCGCCGGTCTACGCCCTGCTGGTCACCCTGTTTTACGAGGTGGCGGTGGCGGTGCTGCAGATCCTCGTCCGCCTGGGCCAGTTCCTGGGCCGGTTGCTGGAAAGGAAATAATCGCGCTGCGGAGAGGGTGCAAAGCTAGGCCTACGAAAGGGAAGGGGCAAAAGGGAAAAAATGCACTCGGCCGACGGCGAACGACACGCGGGCGAAAATGCAGCGGTCACGTTGTGCTGGTGTTAGGAAGCGCATGAACAGCTCGAGCGCAGCCTCGACTCCAAAGGTTTCAGGCTCCGGCTTTCGTGCGGCTCACGTCTGACGTCCAGCGTCTGACGTCTCTTGCTTGCACCTATTTCTCAGCCAGCCGGGTCCGGACCCACAGGCTGCGCCTGCTCAAGGGCGCCGATCCCGGCAAGGCGCCGGGTCTCCCCCCTTGGGGCGGCATGCCGGCCATGTCCCGGCCGCCTCTTTCACCGCCCGGCATCGCGCCGGGGCCGCCTTTCCCGCCCCTGCGGCCGGGGTAGCCGCGGGACTCGATCTTCCATTCGATGCCGACGGTGATCCTGCTCCCCGGCCGGGCAGCAAGGCCCGGCCATGAATCCGTCGCCCGCAGGGGCAGGCGCACCTGGTAGGTGAATTCGCCCCAGTCGTCGCCGAGGCGCAGGGCAGGCCCCTGGGAGCCGTCCGCGGCAATGAAGGATTGCCGGTCATGGGCGCGGTCGATGACGTGCAACAACCCCGGGGCCGGTGCGGGACCGGGGAGTGCCCGGGCTTTGTCTTCATCTTCCCGGCCGTTCGTCGGCCGAGAGCCTTGGGAGTCCCGCCTGCGGCCCTGGCCGCCGCCGACGTGCTCGATCCCCAGGCTCCGTCTCCTGCCGCCTTGGGTGCTGATCCACAGCCGCAGCCTGGCGGGGCCAGGCGCGATCGTCCCGCGGCCGCTGTCCGGGGTGAAGAAAACATACAGGTTTTCCCGGTCGTTGCCCAGGCCGACCATCATGCCGTTGTCAAAAAGATGGCTGGTGAGGCGGTGGCCCCAATCCTGCGCCCGCCCCTGTTGGCAGGGGAGTTCGAGCCATTGACCGGGAAAATGCTGCAGGCTGCGGCAGCCGGGAACGAGCAGGACGGCAACGGCTGCGGCCGAAACAACGACGGAGCGGGGAGTGTTCATGGGGGCCTCTCCTTGGAGCGCAGGGCGCCACCGCAACCATAACAATCGCGGCAGATCGACCTTGCGCCTCCCGGCTAGGAGCGGTGTCGGCGTGCCAGGGGCAGGACGACGGCCAGGAAGGCCAGTTCGAGGGCCACGAAGGCCAGCAGCGCCCAGGCGGCGCCCGAGGTGAAGCCGTAGGCGTGCAGCCCCAGCCCCAGCAGGTTGACGCCGAACCAAGCCAGGGCTACCGTGACCAGCGAGCCGACGGCGCCCGCGGCCAGGCCGGTGCCGCCGATCCAGCGGGCCCGGCGGGCGTGGAAAACGGCGGCCAGCCAGGCGATGATCAGCAGCGCGCCGTTCTCCTTGGGATCCCAGCCCCAGAAGCGCCCCCACGACTGGTCGGCCCAGACGGCTCCCATCAGGGTGCCGATAGCCGTGAAAACCAGGCCGAAGGCCAGCACGGCATGGAGCGGGCGGACCGTCGCCGCCGCGGCGTCGCTGCGGCCCCTGCCGGCCTGGATCAGCAGAACGTGGCCGAGGATGCCGGCCAGGACGCAGCCGGCATAGCCCAGGGCGATGGTCGCCACGTGCACGGTCAGCCACAGGTTGGAGTCGAGGACAGCCGCCAGCATGACGAAGGTGTCGCCCTCGAGGGCGTAGCGGCCGGAGAGAAGGAGCAGCAGCAGGCTGCCCAGGGCGCCGGCAGCCGGCGCCGGGCCCGGGCGGCGGCCCAGGACCAGCCCCAACAAGGCCGCGGTCCAGGCGACGAAAAGAAGGGTCTCGTAGAGGCTGGTCACGGGCGGCCGGCCGCTGACCAGCATGCGCGCCGCCAGGCCCAGCGTGTGGGCCAGGACCCCAAGCAACAGGGCCCAGCGCCCCAGGCGCCGCAGGGGGGGGCGGTTGGCGGCCATGCCGGCCAGCAGCAGCAACAGCGCCAGGGCATAGGCGGCACCGGCGCCGGCGAAGGGCGCGCAGCGGTGGTACAGGACCTCCATGGCGATGCGCCATGGCGGAACGGCCTCGCCTCCCAGCCGCAGCCGCACGGAGCGGTTGAATGCGTCCAGCGCGTTGGCGAAGGCCGGCCCGTCCCGCCCGACATAGGCCCGGGCCGCCGTTCTCAGCAAGGCCAGCTCCTGCTTCACGGCCGGGGAAGGCGTCCCTTCCCCTTCCAGGATCTGGCCAGGGCTCAGCCAGCGCTCGGCCGCCAGGGGGACGAGGGCAGGGAGCGAGGAGGCGCGCGCCAACAGGCCGTCTTCGCGGGCGAAGGAGAACGATTCCCCCAGGGCGTGAAACACGGACAGGTTGTAGAGCAGGCGAGTGGCTTCGTCCGCGAGCGGGCTGGGGGCCCCTTCGCTGGGAGCGGTCCCGCGGGCCAGGCCGTGCAGGGCGCGCAGCCCGGGGCGCAGTTGCGCGTAGCTATAGCGGTTGGCGCCCGCGCCTGCGATCCCCATGGCTTCAAGAAGTTCCGGCCGGCGCACGATGAACACAGAGTCGCCGGCTGCCGCCTGCGGGGAGAAAAGGAGGCGGGCCAGCCAGGAGGCGGCGTCCATGCCAGGAGCGGAATCGCGGCCCGAGAAGAGCTTCAGCAGGTTGCGGGCGAACGTGTCCAGGGGCTTGACCCTGCCCTGTTCCAGCACCAGCACGCGGCGGAACCCGGCCAGCGGCACGGGCTCCGGGACGGCGGCCAGGCGGGAGGCGAACAGCCCGGCCAGCAGCAGCCAGGCGGCCCTCCTGTTCATGTCCTCCCTCCCCGGCCGCGCCGCGACCGCGCGGCGGCCATGCTGGCCAGGAAATGCCAGGCCAGGCCCAGGAAGATCAGCAGGCTGGCGGCGTAGGGAAGCCAGCGCCCCGAATTGTGCACCACGGCCAGCGTCGAGGTCTCCCCCTGCCCGTCCTGTTCCCAGGCCGACTGGTAGAACGTGTAGCCGTAGGCGTGCAGCGGCCGGTTCATGGCGATCTCGGCCCGGCGGCGGCCGCGGGGCGAGCGGATCTCCACCCGGCTGGCGAAGCGGCGGGGGATGTCGCTGCCCGGATGGAGCGACTTCTCGAAGGCGAGCAGCCTCACGGCGAAAGGCAGGCGCGGACCGGCGCCGCCGCCTGCCACGGTCAGCTGGTCGCCGCTTTCGCCCTCGCGCAGGGTCAGCGAGTACTCGCGCGCCACGGCGTCCACGAAAAAGCCGCCGGCGACCAGCAGCAGCAGCCCCAGGTGCAGCAGCAGCAGCCCGGCTCCCTGCAGGCGCCAGGGCAGGCGGAAGGCCAGCGCGGCCAGTAGGTTGAGCCCCAGCAGCAGGGCCACGGTGAGCAGCCCGGGAAGGGGGACGAAGCCGAACGCCAGGAACAGCCAGGCGGAGAACACGTCGCGCTGGGCGGCGTAGAGGCCGTGCTCGGCCTGCCAGGCCGTGCCGGCCAGGACCACCAGGACCAGCAGCAGCAGCAGGACGGTGGTGAGCTGCAGCGAGGACAGGAAACGGCCCGTCCGCATCAGGACGCCCGGGTGCTTTGAGTTTTTCATGGCTGGGATTCCGCTGCCTGTTATATCACGGCCGGGAAAAGGGGTCAAAGAGCAGGTCGAAGTGAAAAAAAGCCCGCCCCCGGAGGGGCGGGCAAGGATCGGAGGGAAAAGGTTCTCTGGTCCTTAGAAGCTGAACTTGAATCCCAGGCGCGCGGTCAGCGGCGAGAAGGGATACTCGCCCATGAGGTAGCGCGGGTCGAGGACGGGATCGAAGTCGTTGATGTCCCAGGAGCCCTCGGCGATGCGCTCGTCGCTGATGGCCACGGCGCCCTGGTTGTAGATGTTGTACAGGCGCTGCGGCTTCTGCATGTTGAAGATGTTGTCGACGTTCAGGTTGATGTTCAGGTTGGTCTTGCCGAGCCCCAGGTTGTATTCGCAGTAAAAGTTGGCGTACCACAGGAAGGGGGAGCGCTTCTCGTTTTCGCGGCCGAAGGGGAAATACCCCTGGTAATCCATGGCCCATTCGGTGGAGGTCGGCACGCCGCTCATGGCGTTGAGCACCAGGCCGGTGGTCAGGCCGAAGGGGAAGGAGTAGGAGCCGTAGGCCTTGAAGTAGTGGGGGCGGTCGCCGGGTAGGGGGCCGATGGACGGATTCAGATTGCGGTCCAGGGAGACATACCAGTTGTCGAAGTAACGGGCGACGTTGGGATTGGAGCGTGCCGTGGTGCCGTAGCGGTTGGAGGTGGACGTCTCGTCGCCGGAGGCCAGGCCGCTGTAATTGCCGCGCAGGCTGCTGAAGGTGTAGGAGACGCCGCCCAGCCAGTTGTCGGAGAAGCGTTTGTCGAGGGAGATGTTGATGCCGTAGTAGTCGCGCTTGGCCTTGGTGCAGTCGGGGGCGTTCTGGGGGATCAGGCCGGCCGCGCGGGCCTCGGCGTACTTGCCCTTGAGGAAATCGCTGCCGGGGTTGGTGGTGTAGTACAGCTCGCCTGCGGGCAGCAAGATGCCGCAGTCCTCGATGGCCCACAGCAGGTGCTTGTTGACGAAGCGCACCGAGAGGGCCAGGTCATCGCGCAGCCTCTTTTCCAGGCCGAACGAAACCTCGCGCTGGGTCATGGGCTTCATGTCGGGATCGGTGTCCTCAAAGGAGGGGACGCGGAAGTCGAAGGTGTTGCCGTCGCCCAGCAGCTGGCGGCCGGGGAAGTAGTTGTTGACGCCGATCTTGTCCCACTCGTAGGTGTCGAGGGCGTAGTAGGCGCTCTTCCACTTGGTGCCGCCGTAGGAACCGGCGGCCATGTTGAGCTTCATGACGTCGAAGAACATGCCGAAGGAGCCGAACACCTTCATCGAGGAGTCGCCCTTGACATCCCAGACGAAGCCGAGGCGCGGGGCGATCTTGTCGGCGAAATCGAACTCGATGGCGATCTTGTCGGCGTACAGCGGGTCGTCGCTGTAGGAGGGGATGACCTCCTTCTCGGCGCGCACGCCGACGTTCAGCGTCAGGCGGTTGGCGATGGTCCAGGAATCCTGGAGATAGCCGGCGAACATGTTGCCGTAGGCCTTGTAGAAGTTGCCGTAGGGGCCGGTCACGTCGTTGCCGCGCACGCCGTAGTAGCCGTAGGTGCCGCGGCCGTAGTTCGTGCCGTAGGCGATGAAGTCGCGGTCCCAGGCGAAGAACAGGACCGGGTTGAGTGCGGTGTTGTCGACGTCCTCGCCGCGGCGCATCCAGCTGAAGCCGGTTTTCCAGGAGTGCTCGCCGCCGAGGTTCATGAAGTAGGTGGCGTCGAAGCTCACGCTGTACTTCTCGTTGACGTTCTTGTTGACCGAGGTGGCATTGGCGCGCGAGTAGTTCTGGAAGCCCGAGGCCTTCTGGTACTCCACCGGGATGCCGGGCATGCCGATGTTGGTGGTGCGGAAATAGCCGCCGGGGGCCTCGGTCATGAACTGGAAGCAGGGCTCGGTGGGGAAGACCTGCGGCTTATTCTGGTTGGTGCGGAAATAGCCGGCGCGGACGCTGAACATGAAGTTGTTGCCCAGGGTCAGGTCGGCGTTGGCCGTGCCCGAGACATTGGGGTAGGAGTAGCCGTAGTCGTCGTAGGAGATGGTGGGATTGGGGTTGCCATAGGCGTTGGACAGGTCGCCCTTGTACTGGTAGAAGTTGTTGACCAGGCTGGCGCCCACGCGCAGGTTCTTGAAGGGCTGGGAGGTCAGCTTGAGCGAGTAGTTCATCTGGTTCTTGGTCTG
Organism: uncultured Clostridia bacterium; assembly: GCA_964628035.1. GTDB lineage: Bacteria > Acidobacteriota > Aminicenantia > UBA2199 > UBA2199 > UBA2199. The sequence goes on from CAZVPI010000003.1 coordinate 100,970, forward strand.
CTTCCAGTCGCGCACGGCGCCGTCGAGATAGGTGGTGGTGCGGGTCACGTTGAACAGGCTCGGAAGCACCGAGCCGAAGAACCAGAGCTTGTCCTTGATGATGTAACCGCCGAGGTTGAAGCCGCCCTCGAGGGTATAGTCGTCCTCCACGCCGTAGTAGACATCATAGGGATGCTGGACGGCAAGGGAATCGTCGTTGAAGTCCAGGTCCAGCTTGGGGCCGTTCTTGGCGCGCAGCGCCGAGCCGCTGAAATAGCCGACGACCTCGCCGTGGAAGGCGTTGCCGCCCGAGCGGGTGATGACGTTGATCACGCCGCCCAGCGAGCCGCCGAACTCGGCCTGGTAGCCCGAGGCCTTGACCTGAACCTCGTCGACGAAGTCGAACGACACGTTCTGGCCCATGCGGCCGGTCGTGATGTTGGTGGTGTCGGCGCCGTCGACGTAGTACATGTTCTCCAGCCCCGAGGCGCCGTCGACCGACATGCCGCCCGCGCCCAGGGGCTCATTGGAGACGCCGGGGATGGCGGTGATCAGCGAGTCGAAGTTCCGGCCCTTGGGCAGGGCCTGGAAGATCTCCTTGGTCAGGGTCATGCCCTTGGCGGTGCTCTTGACGTCGATCTGCGCCACCTGGCCGGTGATGGTGACCACCTCGTTCAGGCTGCCGAGCTTCATCTCCACCTTCAGGTTGAGGGTCTGCTCCAGCGCCACCTGGACGTTCTCGCGCACGACGGTGTTGAAGCCGTCGAGGCTGAACACCAGCTTGTAGGAGCCGGGAGTCAGGTTGAACAGGCGGAAGGCGCCGTTCTCGTCGGTGACCGCCGTGGCCTTGCCGACCAGCTTGGGGCTGGTGGCCTCGACGGTGACGCCGGGGATCAGCGAGCCGTCTTCGAGCAGCACGGTGCCGAAGATCTTGCCCGTGGTCTGCTGGGCGGTCAGCAGCCCCATGACCAGGAGCAGGCCGAAAGCCAGCAGAATGAACCGTTTTGCAGTTCTCATTTTGGTTTGCCTCCTTTGAAATTGACGAACCATGCCTTGATGAGCAAACGCTGTGCCAAGTGCGGCCCGGGAGCGGCCGCGGCCGCCCGCGCCAGTGCGGCCGCGATGAATACCCTTGTAGGCAAAGGGTTTCGGGGGAAAATATTCAGGGGCCTTTCCGCCGCCGCGGCCGGTCGGCGGGCCCGTGAAACGGGGCCGGCTCCGGTTTTTTCCGGATTCCATCCGCTCCGGACGTGAAAAGCCAAAGAATTGAACGAATGGGGCCGCTTTCGGCTTTGCGATCGCACCGGGTGCGCGCCGGCCCTGAGAATGGAAAATGTTTTTCTCGCCGCCGCCGGCCGCGGAAGTGTCCTTGTCAAGGGTGCGGGGGTCTGCTATAATTCGTCCTGCCATGAATCCAGCGAGGCCGATGATGAGACGTTTGCTCCTGGCGTTGTGCGCCTGTTCCCTTTGCCTCTCCCTCCCCGCCCAGTCGGACAATGAGCGGATCGCCAAGCTCCCGCCCCAGCACCGCAAATGGCTCACCGAGGAGGTGGTGTACATCATCACCAAGGTGGAGAAGGAGGTCTTCCTGCAGCTCGGCTCCGACCAGGAGCGCGAGACCTTCATCAGCGCCTTCTGGAAGCAGCGCAACCCCAACCCCAACCTGCCGGAGAACGAGTTCCGCAAGGAGCACTACCGGCGCATCGCCTACGCCAACAACTGGTTCGGCAAGGATTCGCCGGCGCCGGGCTGGCGCACCGACATGGGCCGGATCTACATCACCCTGGGCGAGCCCAAGGCCATCGAGCGCTACGAGAGCGACAACGAGCTCTATCCCACCGTGGTCTGGTTCTACCAGGGCATGGCCGCCAAGGGGCTGCCCGATTCGTTCAGCGTCGTCTTCTTCAAGCAGGACGGCATCGGCGAGTACGAGCTCTATTCGCCGGTGAAGTTCGGGCCGCAGGCGCTGATGCGCAACTACGAGGGCGACGTCACCTCCTACGAGAACGCCTACTACGCCCTCATGGACATCCAGCCGCAACTGGCCGCCGTCTCGCTGTCGCTGATCTCCGGAGAGCCGGTGGGGGTGACGCCTTCGCTGGCCTCGGAGCTGCTTATCCGCGAGAAGATCCCCGAGACGCCGCAGCGGGCCATCAAGGACATCTATGCCAGCAACTTCCTCAAGTTCCGAGGCCAGGTCGACATCGACTACGCCGACAACTACATCGAGAGCAGCGGCCAGCTCAACGTGTTCCAGGACCGCGGCGGCCATTATTTCATCCACTACCTGATCGAGCCGCGGCGCCTGTCGCTGGAGCAGCACGACGGCCGCTACTACACCACCCTGGACGTGTCGGGCAACGTCTCCGACCGCTCGGGGCGCATGCTGACGCAAATCTCGCGGCGCATCCCGGTCGAGCTGAGCGCCGGCCAGATGCAGCGCATCAAGGACAAGCTGTTCAGCTTCCAGGACATGCTGCCGGTCATCCCCGGCACGTGGCGCCTGACCGTGTTCCTCAAGAACCAGGTCACCAAGGAGTTCACCACCCTGGACCGCGAGTTCACCATCCCCGCCGGGGCCAGGCTGGACATGTCGCCGCTGCTGCTGGCCAACCGCAAGGCCGACGTGGCCGGCATCGCAGCCCACAAGCCCTACCGCTTCGGCAACACCCACCTGCTGCCTTCGCCGCGCAACGATTTCCTGGCCAGCGACGAGCTGACCGTCTTCCTGCAGCTGCGCGGCCTGGACGAGCGGCTGCGCCAGGGCGGCGTGCTGGAATACGTCTTCGTGCGCCGCGGCGAGACCGCGCTGCGCCGCGAGCGCCGCTTGAGCGAGTTCAGCACCCTGCCCGACGTGATCGAGACCTTCCCACTGGCGGGGCAGTCGGCCGCCTACTACACCGTCACGGTCACGCTGCTGGGCGAGGGGCGCAGGGCGCTGGCCACGCAGAGCGCCGACTTCTTCATCACGCCGCAGCCGTCGCTGCCACGCCCCTGGGTGCTGTCGGTGCCCACCGCCGCCGGCGAGGAGGCGCAGTTCCTCAACGAGCTGGGACGGCAGTACGTCCAGGCTCGCAGCCTGGACCAGGCCCGGCCGCTGCTGGAGGAGGCGTTCCACCGCGACCCCAACAACGTCCGCTTCGGCCTGGACCTGTGCACGCTGCTGCTGCAGTCGCGCGAGTACGACCGGGTGAAGGCCATCGCCCTGCCCATGGTCCGCCAGCGCCAGCGCTTCGAGTTCAGCCTGGCGCTGGGCCAGGCCCTGCAGGGGCTGGGCGAGTACGCCGAGGCCATCGCCCAGTATTCCGAGCACGTCACCCGCTTCGGGGCCCGGGTCGAGGTGTTCAACCAGATCGGCGAGTGCCACCGCCAGCTGGGCAACGACGCCGAGGCGCTGAAGGCCTGGGAGAAGTCGCTGAGCCTCAATCCCAAGCAGCCGGCCGTCGAGGCCAAGATCGCGGAACTGAAGAAAAACCAGCCATGATTCCGTCCAATCCGATACGCCGGCATGCGGCGAATCCCAGGAGGTAGGGAAGATGAATAGAGCGAGCGTGACATTTTGGGTCGTGCTGTCCTGCGTGCTGGCGCTGGCCGTCGCGGGCTATGCCCAGGCGGGCCGCGGCAAGGCGCGCCTGAGCGGCACCGTGACCAACGAGAAGGGCGAGCCGGTGGCCGACGCCGACATCAAGATCGAGTTCGACAAGGGCGGGCTCGTCGACAGCACCACCAGCAACAAGAAGGGGGAGTTCTTCTTCATCGGCCTGGGCACGGGCACGGTGCGCGTGACCGCCACGGCCGACGGCTATCTTCCTGCCAGCACCGTGCTGCGTGTCGAGCAGCTGCGCGACGGCGCCCGCAATTACACCTCGCTGGTGATGAAGGAGGACAAGGAGGGCAAGATGCGGCTGAGGGACGCCGCCGCCCTGGAGGAGCTGGAGAAGGGCAACCAGCTGTTCGACGAGCGCAAGTTCGACGAGGCGCTGGCCGTCTACCAGGATTTCGCCGCCAACAACCCCGCCGTCTACCAGATCTATTTCAACATCGGCGACGTCTTCCGCGAGAAGGGCGAGTTCGACAAGGCCAACGAGCAGTACCTGCTGGCCCAGGCCAAGGCCAAGGAGAAGGCCGACATCGTGCTGCAGGCCAAGGCGCTGGCCTCGCTGGGCGAGGTCTGCCTGCGCCAGGAGAACCTGAAGGAGGCGGGCGATTACTTCACCCAGTCGATCGCCCTCAACCCCAAGGACGAGATCCTGGCCTACAACGTGGCCGAGATCTTCTTCGGCCGCAACCAGACCGACAAGGCCCTCGAGTACTACAAGCTGGCCACGCAGATCAAGCCCGAGTGGAGCGAGCCCTACGAGAAGATGGGCTACGCCTTTTTGAACAAGGGCGACATGAAGGCGGCCATCGGCGCCTTCCAGGAGTTCCTCAAGCACAACACCGACGAGGCCAAGGCCCAGATCGTGCAGGGGCTGATCGATTCGCTGTCGGCAGCCAAGTAGCTCAGAGAACAATCGTAACAAGTGACAAGTGACAAGTGACGAGGAGCAGCAATAGAGTGATCTATTGCTGCTCCTCATTGATTGAGAAGCCTAATTTAGCTTGCCGTTCCTCGCCCCATAGCGAATTTTTGCGATCTTCTCATGCTGGTAATACTAGCAAGCTATTGTTGATATCTTGATAATCTTTTTTTCCCCCTTCATTACTGTCCGTGTCGGGGCAGTGTCAAGTATTCTTCGCACTTTTGCTTTGGGGTAATCCTTACAACCAAAGCCAGAATGTGGGAAAGTGGGAATTGTAAGGAATGATGAGTGATGAGAAACAGCCGTAATGGCGATCGCTAAAAAAATCTAGCCGCTACACTTGGAAGGGCCATTCACTTTTTCCTTTTGACTTCTGCCTTACGAATCTGTCCTGAGTTTCAATTTCCAATCAAGTACGCATCAGGCATCACCCATCACGATGGACCGTTTCAGGCTTTTGCCGAAAGCCGTCTGCCCTACGCCGCATGCCTAGCTCTCCTAAAAAAAAACCCCGCCCCCCGGAGGGGGCGGGGCAAAAGTCGCTAACTAGGAATTAGCCGACGTTTTAGAAGCTGAACTTGAGGCCCAGGCGGGCGGCCAGCGGGGTGCCGCGGGCGCCGTCGCCGTAGAACCACATCTCCTTCTTGAACAGGGGATCCAGCTCGATGTCCTCGATCTCCCAGTTCTTGGAGACGATCTCCTCGTAGCTGGGGGCGGTTCCGCCGTAGTTGTAGATCTGGTAGATGCGCTGCGCGGTGCGGGTGTTGAAGATGTTGTCGACGTTGAGCGAGATGTTGAGGTTGTTCTTGCCGAGCTTCAGGTTGTATTCGGCGTAGGCGTTGGCGAACCAGAAGAAGGGGGTGCGGCCGAGGTCGCCGCGGTTGAAGGGCAGGTAGCCCTGGGCGTCCATGGCGTACTCGGTCGAGACCGGGGTGCCGCTCATGGCGTTGAGGACGGTGCCGACGGTCAGGCCCATGGGGAAGGTGTAGGAGCCGTAGAGCTTGAAGTAGTGGGTGCGGTCGCCGGGCATGACGCCGTCGATCTTGTTCAGCTGCTTATCGAACGCCAGGTACCAGAGGTCGAAGTAGCGCTCGACGTTGGGGTCGGTGCGGCCGTACTCGTCGCCGGAGGCCAGGCCCGAGTAGTTGCCGGTCAGGCGGCTCCAGGTGTAGGAAACGCCGCCCATCCAGTTGTTGGAGAAGCGCTTGTCCAGCGAGAGGTTGAGGCCGTAGTACAGGCGCTTGGCCTTCGGGATGTCGGGGGCGCCCTGCGGGATCAGGCCCAGTTCCTTGGCCTCGACCCAGCGGTCCTTGATGAACTGGCCGCCCGGGTTGGTGGTGAAGTAGGATTCGCCGTGGGCGGTCACGACGCCGATGTCCTCGATGGCCCACAGCAGGTTCTTGTTGACCAGGCGCACCGAGAGGGCCAGGTCGTCGCGGAGCTTCTTTTCGACGCCGGCTGAGAGCTCAAGCTGGCTCATGGCCTTCATGTCGGGGTCGGTGGTGTCGAAGGAGGGGATGCGGAAGTCGAACACGGCCAGGGGGGTCGGGTAGACCCAGCCTTCCTGGCCGATCTTGTTCCATTCGTAGGTGTCGAGAGGATAGATGGCGCTCTTCCACTTGAACCCGCCGTAGGAGCCGGCGGCCATGGCGAGCTTCATGACGTCATAGAACAGGCCGGCCGAGCCGAAGACCTTCAGCGAGGAGTCGCCGTTGACGTCCCAGACGAAGCCGAAGCGCGGGGCCATCTTGTCGCCGAAGCCCCACTCGATGGGCTTGGCGTCCTTGAAGTCGGGGTTGTCGCTGTAGGAGGGGATGTACTCGGACTCGGTGCGCACGCCGAAGTTGATGGTCACGCGGTTGGCGATGGTCCACGAGTCCTGCAGGTACAGGGCCCAGCGGTTGGCGTAGGCCTTGTAATAGTCGCCGAAGGGGCCGGCATCGGCGGCGCCGCGGATGGAGTAGTAGCCGTACTTGCCGCGGCCGTAGTCGGTGCCGTAGGCCTGGTAGCTGCGGTCCCAGGCCAGGAAGACGATCGGGAAGCTGGCCGACTCGTCATAGTTCTGGCCCTGGCGGACCCACTGCACGCCGGCCTTCCAGGAGTGCTCGCCGGCCAGGTTGACGAAGTAGGTCATGTCGGCATTGACGCTCATCTTCTCGTCGAGGTTCTTCATCAGGTCGTAGGGGTAGGCGGAGGCGGAACGGAAGCCGGTGGGTTTGACCAGGTCGGCGGGGATGCCGGGGATGCCGGCGTTGGTGGTGCCGAAGTAGCCGCCCGGGGCCTCGGTGGAGAAGCGGTAGAAGACGTCGGTGGGGCGCACCAGCGGGTTCTTGGCGTCCTTCATGAAGTAGCCGCCGCGCAGGCTGAGCATGAAGTTGTTGCCCATGGTCAGGTCGGCCGAGGCGCTGGCCGAGAAGTTGGGGTAGGAGGTGCCGTATTCATCGGGCGAGACCGCGGCGTTGGGGTTGCCGAAGGAGCTCTCGAGGTTGCCCTTGTACTTGTAGAAGTTGTTGACGAACGAGGCGGTCAGGCGCAGGTTCTTGACCGGCTGGGCGGTCAGCTTGGCCGAGAAGTTCATGTACTGCTCGGTGCGCTTGTAGTCCTTGATGACCGTGCCCTCGCCGCCGAAGTCGACGGTGCGGGTGTTGTTGTAGAACACCGGCAGGAAGGAGCCGAAGAACCACAGCTTGTCCTTGATGATGTAGCCGCCCAGGTTGAAGCCGGCCTCGATGCGGTGATCGTCGTTCTTGCCGATGTAGTCGTCATAGGAGTAATACTTGGCGATGGAGATGTCCTCGCGGTCGTAGTCCAGGCGGTCGGAATAGGCCGCGCGCAGAGGGGCGCCGCTGTAGAAGCCCAGCACCTCCCCGTGGAACTCGTTGCCGCCCGAGCGCGTCACGACGTTGATGACGCCGCCCAGCGAGCCGCCGAATTCGGCCTGGTAGCCCGAGGCCTTGACCTGCACCTCGTCGACGAAGTCGAAGCTGGCCGACTGGCCGTTCGAGCCGTTGACGATGTTGGTGACGTCGGTGCCGTCGATGTAGTACATGTTCTCCAGGCCGGTGGCGCCGTCGACCGAGGTGCCGCCGAGCATGGGTTCGCTGGAGACGCCGGGGATGGCGGTGATCAGCGAGTCGAAGTTGCGTCCCTTGGGCAGGGTCTGGAAGACCTCCTTGGTCAGGGTCATGCCCTTGGTGGTGCTCTTGACGTCGATCTGCGCGACCTGACCGGTGATGGTCACCATTTCCTCGATGTTGCCGAGCTTCATGGTGATCTTCAGGTTCAGGGTCTGCTCGACGCCGACCTGGACGTTCTCGCGAACGACGGTCTGGAAGCCCTGCAGCGTGAACACCAGCTTGTAGGTGCCCGGAGCAAGGTTGAGCAGGCGGAACGCGCCGTTCTCATCGGTGACCGTGGTCTGCTTGCCGACCAGCTTGGGGCTGGTGGCCTCGACGTTGACGCCGGGGACCAGCGAGCCGTCTTCGAGCTGGACCACGCCGAAGATCTTGGCGTTGGTTTGCTGGGCGGTCAGCAGGCCTGACAGGAAAAGCAGGCCGACCGCCAGCACGACGAACCGTTTGGCGTAATTCATCTGTTTGTCCTCCTTTTAGATTTTTGGACCAAACATCTAACATCAAGCAAAAAACGTGCCAAGAATGATCTCTCGCGCTTTGAGTGATGTTGGCGTCAGGCGCCTGGAAATTCGTGATTATAACGGAGTCCCGCGGCCGTGCAGACCCGTCTGCCGGGAGAAGGGGATTTTTCGCGGCGAAAGGCATTCAAAAAATTGAATCATGATTCAAAAATCAGAATGCCGCCGCAGGGAAGGGATTGGGGGAAGGGTTAGAACGCCGGCCGCCGGCCCCGCCGGGCGGGGCCGCGGCCGGCGGGGGAGGGAGCTTCAGGGAACGATCTTGAATGCGAACTCCTGCAGGCCCTTGGCTTTGGAGACGTTGTCGAGCATCTCGATCTCCAGGACATAATCGCCGGGCTCGAGGAGCTTTTGTTTGCTTTCGGTCACCTTGCCCTTGTCGTCCTTGGTGACCTCCGTGAAGGAAAAGTCGATGGGCTGGCTGATGATGGGGCTGGTGACGGTCTGCGGGGTCAGCTTGTTGACTTCCTTGCCTTCCTTCTTGAACTTGTAGGTGATCTGCAGGTTCAGGGCGCCGCTGGCCTGGTCGGCCTGGCCGCCGAGGATGAAGTAGAACAGGTCCAGGTTCTCGCCGGCCTTGAACTCGTTGACCAGCTTGGGCGCGAGGAGCAGGGTGTTGTAGACGAAGGAATTCTTGTGCACGAACATCTTGGTCTCGGCGGCGGGCAGCATCTGCAGGTCGAGGACCGAGAAGATGGGCGAGGTGGCCAGCTTGCCCTGCAGCCGGGTCAGGTCGGGCAGCGAGAACTCGACGTAGGCGACGGACATCCTGCCGAAATCAGGGGTGGTCAGGGCCAGGGCCAGCAGGTAATCGCCGGCCGGGAAGATGTCGCCGGCGATCGAGTAGAAGTTCACGGCGTCGGCCTGGAAGGTGGGCTGGGCCTCCTCGAGGGGGAAGCGGATGTTGCGCTCGCGCACCACGGCCGGGGCGGCGCCGGCGGCCAGGCGGTAGACGCGGGTGAAGACCCAATGGTCGGCCTTGAGCAGGGCGGGGTTGTCGGCGGCTGCCGCGAAGCCCAAGTCGGCGTTCTTCAGCTGGAACAGGAAGACCGGGTAGAGCTGGCCCTGCTGCGCCGGAAGGTAGAGCGTGTTCAGGTAGGCCATGGGGATGTCGGCGCGGCCCTGTTTCGCGGCCAGGCCGGCGTCGATCACCGACGCCACCTGGGCGGGGATGTAGACCTGCTGCTGAGCGGCCAGCGGCAGGAGGGCGAACATCAGAAAGGACAGCGCCAGGATGAAGGACTTCTTTGGGTTCATTTCTGTTTCTCCTTAAAAGGGCTACAATTTGAACTTGATCTCGCGGCGGGCCTGGCTGTTGTCGGCGGTGTTCTCCAGGGCCACCAGGGCGGTGTAGTCTCCCGGCGGCAGTTCCACGTCGAACTCCAGCTCCAGGTCCCTGCCCAGGCCGGCCAGCATGTCGTCGGAGACGGACACGGGCTTCATGACTTCGCGGTCCAGAACGATGCGGCCGCCGGCATCGCTGACGCGCACCCCCAGCGTGAGCCGCGTTTCGTAGGCGCCGTTGGCGTCGTTGCGCACCAGCTGGATCACCCGGTAGGGGACCGCGAGCCGCAGCCGCCCGCGGCCGGCCGCGGAGATTTCGGCGCGCAGGGCGAAATCGAAGAGGCGGGCGTCGCGCTCGATGCCCTTGGGCTTCAGCTGCATCTGCGCGACGTTGATGGCGCTGAGGCGGCGGGCGCTGACCGGGTCGAGCCGGTAGATGCCCTCGCGCTGCGAGTCGACGAAGATGATGGGGAACATGCCGTAGAACCAGATCTCCACCGGCGGCTCGTAGTAGCTATAGCCCGTGGGGTAGGTGTCGCGGCGGTCGGGCTCGCCCAGCAGGATGAGGATGCGGCCGCGGTCGCTCAGCCAGCCGGCGCTGCCCTCGCGGAACAGGTGGTTGGCCACGTCGATGCGCCGGTAATACTCGTCGCGGAACTCGTTCTCCTCGGTGCTGGGGTCGGGGTCGCGCACCTTCCAGAATTCCTCGACGAACTGGGCGCGCTCGGCGGCGGGGGTTTCGCGGAAGAGCTTCCTCTCCTTCTTGGTGATGATGTAACGCACCTCGGAGAGGAATTCTTTTTCGTCCGGGAGCAGGCTGCGCACCGCACGGCTTCTGGCGGCGCAGGCGGCCAGCGCCAGGAGCAGCAGGACGGCGCCGCTGAGCGCCAGGGTATTCCTTCCCTTGCGGGCAAAGGCTGCTGATGTCATCTGTTTTTCCGGGACCATCAAGAAACTATTGTAGCATATTTCAATATTTCCTGCAAAGGGATACAATGGTCGCCATGAGAAAGCGCCTACTTTTCCCGCTGCTGATCGCCTGCTGGACGGCGGCCGTCGCCGTACAGCCGGGCGCGGCCGACGCGACGCTGGAAGAACTCATCCGCGCCAGGGACTGGCCGGCGCTGGCGGCGCGCTTTGCCGACGACAGCCATCGCCAGCTCGCCGCTTACTTCGACGACTGCCAGGAAGTCGGCTTCACCCCCGTGCGCCCCGACACGGTGATGTTCTTCGCCCGTTTCGCCGAGTTCGCCGAGATCGGCGAGCTCTCCTTCACGGCGCGGGACGGGCGGTGGCAAGGCCTGGCCTTGAAGCGGACGATCAAGCCCCTGCACTTCATCCGCCAGTTCCGGCGCTACGCCGTCGCCGGCCTGCGGCTGCGCATGGGCGACGCCGAGATCCTCTTCCGCCGCGGCTCGCTCTACCGCGGTCTGCCCATGGGCAACGTCTTCCTGTTCCAGGGCGAGTGGGCGTTCCGCATCCGCCCCGATTCGGAGGAGGAGCGCCTGACTTTGGCGGCGCTGGAGCGCAGCGACGTGCTGGTCCGCGAGGCCCGCGCCGGAGTCTTCGTCGTCAACCGGCCCGACGAGCTGCTGCAGGGGCTGCCGGAGCCTGAGCCCAGCGCCGCCCCGGCCGACGAGGAGGCGCAGGCGCTTTACCGCGAGTTCCAGGGGCACTGGGGCATGCCGGTCTCGCTGCTGGGGGAACTGTGGTATTTCCCCTTCGCCCCCGATTTCAGCGCCGCCCTGTTCGCCGACCGCCCGGGCCGCTCCCATTTCCGCTATATCTTCAACAGCGCCATCAGCCCCGACACCAGCCTGGTGCTGCTGCCGGAAAACAAATTTTTCCTGAGCTACAACGCCGTGAAGGGGCTCAAGTTCAGCCAGGGAGGCGTCGACGAGCTGGAGCGCCTGCAGCTGAACCTGTTCGTCAATCCCCAGGACTCCTTCCTGTCGGCGACCTCGGTGCTGAACTTCAAGGAGCCGGCGAGCGTCAAGACGGTGACCCTGCACCCGGGACTGGTGGTCAAGGGCTTCGGCCGCTCGCAGCAGCACGAGCTGCAGCTGTTCCACCGCGACGACACGTACTACCTGCTCGGCGAGGAGCTCAAGAAGTTCAGCTTCTACTATGCCGGCTCGGTCGCCTCCGCCGGCGAGGGCGACGAGCTGGCGCCCGCCCCCGCCCGCCGCCCGGGGCGCGAGCTCGACCCCTGCTACGTGCTCGACCGCGACCAGGGCTTCTACCCCAACCCCGGGCAGCATTTCTTCAAGAGCCTGCTGCGCGTCTCCCTGCCCGCCGGGCTGGAGTGCCTGGCCACCGGCCGCCTGCGCTCGCGGCAGCGCCTGGGGGACCGCAACGAGTTCGTCTTCGAGGGCGAAAGCAAGGGCGTCTCGCTGGCCTGCGGACCGTTCGTCAAGCTGGCGACGCTTCCCGGCGACGTGCCGCTGCACGTTTTCGGCAACCCGCGCCTGCGGATGCGCGACGCCTATTCGGCCGAGGCGCTGCGCGGCTACCTCGATTTCCTGGCCGAGAAATTCGGGCCCTTGAGCGTGCCCGAGGTCAACCTGCTGCTGCGCCGGCGCCCCGACTTCGGCGGCTGGAGCCAGCAGGGATTCGTGATCTGCAACCTGCTGGAGTCGACGCTGACCGACGACGACGTCAGCCGCCTGCGCCGGCTGCGCGCCGACAGCCCGGTGGTGTTCGGCGACATCAACCGCGACAACCTGGTCCACGAGCTGGCCCACCAATGGTGGGGCGGGATCGTCTCCTGGAAGTCCTACCAGGACCAGTGGCTCACCGAGGGGCTGGCGCAGTTCGCCACCCTGCTGTACCTGGAGAACACGCTGGGCGCGGGGAACTACCGCCGGGTGCTGGCCGCCTCCAAGCGCTGGGTGGCGCGCAAGAACGACGCCGGCCCGATCGTCTACGGCCGGCGCATCGCCAACCTCAGCGGGGATCTGCAGGCCTTCCAGAGCGTGGTCTACAACAAGGCGGCGCTGGTGTTCCTGATGCTCAAGGAGATGCTGGGCGAGGAGGAGATGCTCGAGCGCCTGCGCCGGGTGCTGGCTGATTGCCGCCACCAGAGCCTGACCAGCGCCCGCTTCATCCAGCTCGTCAGCCGCGGCGAGGAACGGCTGCAGAAGTTTTTCCAGGGCTGGGTCTTCACGCGCCGCCTGCCCAAGGCGCGCGCCCAGGTCGTCCTCGACGGGCGCAGCGCCGCGGTCACCGTCACCCAGGTCGACGGCGATTTCGTGTTCCCGCTGTCGCTGCGCGTTTCCTGCGCCGACGGCAAGTACACGCGCACGCTGATCGTCGAGAAACCGACCCAGACGTTCCGCCTCTTCGAGAACACCACCATCCAGTCGCTGCAGGTCGAGTCTCCCGTCGCGCCGGTCGAACTGCTGGCGCCCTAGGCCGGCCTGCGGCACCTTTCCGTCACCCGCGGGATGTGCTAGAATCGCGGCGTGAAACGCTTCCTTCCGCTCACGTCGCTTCTGGCCGTTCTGCTGGCTGCCGGCTTCCTCGGCGGCTGCCGGCGGCGGCCGGCCCTGCCCCGGAACCTGCTGCTCGTCACCCTGGACACAACCCGCGCCGACAGCCTGGGCAGCTACGGCAACCGGGACGCCGCCACGCCGAACCTGGACCGCCTGGCCCGCCAGGGCGTGCGCTTCACCCGGGCCTACGCCGCCGTGCCCCTGACCCTGCCTTCGCACGCCACCCTGCTGACCGGGCGCTATCCCACGGCCCATCTCGTGCGCAACAACGGTACCTATTTCCTGCCGCCTGCGGAGGTCACCCTGGCCGAGACGCTGGCCGGGCGGGGTTTTGACAGCGCGGCCTTCATCGCCTCCTTCACCCTGCTGGGAAAGTTCGGGCTGCGCCAGGGCTTCGCCCTCTACGAAGAGGGCTTCCGCCAGAAGGGGGTGGCCCTCACTTTCCATGACGAGGCGCCGGCCGACGAGGTCAGTGACAAGTTCCTGGCCTGGTTCGACAAGCGCGGCCCCCGGCCCTTCTTTGCCTGGATCCATTATTACGATCCGCACTCCCCCTACCAGGCCCATGCCGAGGTCGATGCCCGCTTCGCCGCTTCCGAGCGGCTGCGCTATGAAGGCGAGGTGGCCTTCGTCGACCTGCACTTCGGCCGCGTGCTGCGGCGGCTGGAGGAGAAGGGACAGCTCGAGCGTACGCTGGTCGTGGTCTGCGGCGACCACGGCGAGGCGTTCGGCGAGCACGGCGAGTTCGGCCACGGCATCTTCTGCTACGAGGAGAGCCTGCGCGTGCCGCTGCTCCTGCGCCACGCCGGGCTGGGCAAACCGGGCCGCGCGGTCGACGCCCGCGTCGGCCTGGTCGACGTGATGCCCACGATCCTCGACTGCCTGGGCATCCCCGTCCCCGCCTCGGTGCAGGGGAGGAGCTTCCGCGGGCTGGCCGCGGGCGGCGGCGAGGAGAAGCGGCGCGACGTCTATTTCGAGAGCCGTTTCGGCCTGGAAGCCAACGGCTGGGCGCCCATCACCGGGATGATCTCCGCTGGCCACAAGTATGTCTCCCTGATCGAGCCCGAGCTGTACGACCTGGAACATGATGCCGGGGAGCGCGACAACCTGTATTGGAAGGAACAGCCGCTGGCCCGGCGCATCGACGGCCAGCTGCGCCGCTTCCTTGTCGCTTCCTCCTCGGGCGCGGTCGCCGGCCGCCGCCGCCTCAGCGCCGACGACCTGGCCAGTCTGAAGACCCTCGGTTATGTCGGCGGCGGCGCGATGCAGAGCGGCGGGCTCATCGACCCCAAGCGCGGCCTGGCCGTCTATTCCGAGCTGGAGCGGCTGAAGGAGAGGGCCCGCGGCAACGACCTGGACGCGGTGCGGCGCGATTTTGCCCGCCTGCGCCAGTCCCATCCCGATGTGCGGCTGCCGGCGATGTTCGAGCTGGAATTCACGCTGCAGAAGGCCGCCGGCAGCGCCGACCGGGCGCTGGCGGCACTGGAGGCCGGGCACGCCGCCTTCCCGGAGAACGAGTCGTTCGCCCTGATCCTGGCCGCCGAGCTGGCCGGGCGCGGCGAAGCGGCGCGGGCGCGGGAGCTGGCGCAGCGGCTGCTGGCCGCGAACCCGCGCCTGGCCGCCGCCCTGGTCCTCCTCGGCGACCTGGAGCGCGACGAAGGCAGGAGCGCCGAGGCCCTGGAGCATTACCGGCGCGCCCTGGAACTCGAGCCGCAGAACGCGCGTCTGAAGGAGAGGGTGGCCGAGATCGCCTCGAACGCACCGGCCGCGGAGCGGCAGGCGGCCCTGGAGCGCCGGGCCCTCAGCCTGATCGAGGGCGGGCGGCTCGAGGAGGCGCGCCGGCTGCTCGAGGAGATCGTGCGCGCCGACCCGCGCCACGCCGGGGCGCTGGCGCATCTGGGCGCCATCGCCTCGCGCCAGGGCGACCTGGACCTCGCCTGGGAGCGCCTGCAGCAGGCGCTGCGCCTGGACCCGGCGAACGCCCCGGCCCACTGCAATGCCGGCGTGGTGCTATTCAGGCGTTTCCAGGCCGGAGGCGGCCGCCGCCTGCTGCCCCAGGCGCTGGCCAGCTTCAACCGCGCCGTCGCCCTCGAGCCGCGCCTGGCCGAGGCCTATGACGGCCGCGGCGCCGTGCACATGGCGCTGGGCGAGAATGCCGCGGCCGCCGAGGACTTCGCCAGGTTGGTGGAACTCCGGCCGGCCGCGGTCAATGCCCATTTCAACCTGGCCTTCGCCCTGGCCAATGCCGGCCGCCGCAACCAGGCGCGGGACGTGCTCGTCGCCCTGCGCGACGCCCCCGGCGTTGCGCTCAGCTCCGGTGAAAGGCGCGAGCTGGAGGCGTTGATCGCCGACATGGCCCGCTGAATCCGCGGCGGCACTGGATTTTCAGGGCAAAATGCGGTATGGTATGCCATTGATGCGATAGCGAACGATCGCTTCGGGAACGACGAGGTCGGACATGCTTGATGAATCGCTGCTCGATCCCCTGGACAAGCAGGCGCGCGGCCGCCGCTGGCTGCTGCTGCCCGCCTCCCTGCTCGTCCATCTCCTGTTCGTCGCCGCCCTGGTGGTCGTGCCGCTGCTGCTGGCCGAGGCCGACCTGCCCGAGATCCAGGTGACCAACGTGCTCATCGTGTCGCCGCCGCTGCCCGCCCCGCCGCCCCCGCCTCCGCCCCCGCTCGGCCGGCGCCGAGGCGTCGGGCCTGCGAAGAAGAACCCGGAGCAGGCCGAAGTCAGGCCGCCGGTGGTTTACGGCCGCCTGATCGCCCCCATCGAGGTGCCGGTGACCATCGAGGAGGACGAGGGCAGCGACTTCGGCGTCGAGGGCGGAGTGCCCTGGGGGGTCATCGGCGGCGTCGAGGGCGGGGTCGAGGGCGGGGTCATCGGCGGCGTGCTGGGAGGCGTGCTGGGCGGCGAGATGGGCAACGAGCAGCCCTTCTTCGTCAGCGGCAGGAAGGTGCCGCGCCTGCTGCGCGAGGTCAAGCCCGAGTACCCCCAGGAGGCTTTCGCCAACCGCCTGCAGGGGATCGTGATCGTCGAGGCCATGACCGACATCTACGGCCGCGTCAGCCGCGCACGCATCATCAGCGGCCACCCTGTTTTCCACCAGGCGGCGCTGGCGGCCGTCTACCAGTGGGTGTACGAACCGTACATCGTCGACGGCGTGCCCAGGCCCATTTACTTCACCGTTTCCATCACCTTCGGGCTCACCTTCCAGTAGGGATCTCGGCGCAAGGCGGACGGCCCTGAAGGCCCCCGCTGAGAGGGGGCGTGCGGCGCACGGCAGCGGCCTAGAACAATCAATCGTGATGCGTGATACGTGATGAGCGATGAGAAACAGCCAACGATCGGTCTTGGCAGTTTTGCAACACAGGATTCCTCTTGTTGAACACCCTGCTGGTACTTGAGATAGGAAAGGGAAAAGGGAAAGCGAAGACCCGTCAAGTGATCGTTGCCACTGCGACCACCATCACCATCACGTAGAGTTCGTTGATCCCGTTCGCTCGTTGAGCCTCCTTCTAACACTAGCACTAACGCGTAGAGTTCGATGAGTTGGTTGTGGGCACGGACACGTATTTCTTTCCCGCCAATGCTCGTACGATCTCCTGGGCCAAAAACCTGGCCAAGGGCTTGACCGTCCGCCGCACCGGCGCCGAGAGCCTCCTGCCCGGCAGCAGCGTCTTGGGCTGCACGCCGACCAGCAGCACGCGGCAGGGGAGCGAATCGGCCAGGAAGCGCATCAGCAGCTTCAGCGGCAGGCGGTGGCTGGTCATGTCGCCGAGGGTGATGGCGTCCTCCTCGACCAGGAAGGCGGTGCCCGGCGCCAGGCCGCGGTCGACGGCGTCGAGCAGGACCACGTGGCTGGGGGCGAAGGCGCGCACCGTGCCGGTATAGTTCTCGGGCGCCTCGCCGGCGTCGACGACGCGCAGGCGCGGGTCGGGCGGCAGGGCGCGGGCCAGGGCCCGGGCCAGGGCGCCGCCCAGGCGGTCGTCGCTTTTCCAGTCCATGCCGATGCCCAGGACGAAGACGCTGCCGGCGCCGCCCAGGCGCTCCGCCACCTGCGCCTGGAATTCCGGCGCATGAAGGAATGCCGCTTCGGGCATTCCGGGAAGGGGCGCGGCGGGAGTTTCTCTGGCGATGGTTGGAATTACTTGTACTCGATCTTGAGGTTCCAGCGGCTGAACGCGGCTACCTCGTACTCCTGGTCCATGTGGTAGGCCTTGGTGGGGCAGGAGTCGACGCACTGGGCGCAGTGGATGCAGCGGTCGTTGTGCAGGACCATCTTGAACTTCTTCTCGGTCTCGGAGACGCGGATAATGTCGATGGCCTCGGCCGGGCAGTCGTTGACGCAGATGTTGCAGCCGATGCACTTGGCCGCGTTGAAGACCACCGTGCCGCGGAAGTCACGGGGCACGGCCTCCTTCTCGAACGGGTACCTGACCGTCACCGGCTTCTTGAACAGGCTGCGCAGCAACTCGGGCAAAAACGGCGCGACTCGCAGGCTCATGATAGGCTCCCTTTGATGAGGATGACGATGAACAGCTGCAGCACGGCCAGGGGCGCCAGCCAGCGCCAGGAGAAGCCGATCATCTGGTCGATGCGGATGCGGCTGGTGGCGGCGCGCAGGGCGGCCAGCAGGAAGATGACGAACAGGGTCTTGACCACCAGCCAGGCAAAGCCGGGCAGCAGGCCGCCCGGGAAGCCGCCCAGGAAGACGGCGGCGATCAGGGCGGCGCCGACCACCATCTCGATGTCGCCCAGCAGGCGGAAGAAGGCCAGCTTCTTGCCCGAGTACTCGGTGAACTGGCCGCCGACGATCTCCGTTTCGGCGTGGGGGATGTCGAAGGGGACGCGCTCCAGCTTGGCCTGCAGGCAGATGACGGCGATGACGAAGCCGATGAGGTTGGCCAGCATCAGCGCCGGGCGGGCCTGGTAGAAGGCGGCGATCTCCACGATGCGCCAGGAGCCGGCCAGCACGGCGGGCGCCAGCAGGGCCAGCAGCAAGGGGATCTCGTAGCCGAAGAGCATGGTCAGCACGCGCACGCCGCCGATGGCCGAGAAGTAGTTCGTCGAATGCCAACCGGCCAGGAACAGGATCAGCGTCGGCAGGCTGAGCAGGTAGATGACGACGATCAGGTCGCCGGGGAAGGAGTTGAAGCTGGGGGCCGTGCCGTAGTGCCAGACCGGCAGGTAGAGGGCCGCCGTGCTGACGATGGCCAGGGCGAACACGGGCAGGGCCGAGAACATGCCCTTGTCGGCCTGCTCGGGGACGATGTCCTCCTTGGCGAAGAGCTTGAGGATGTCGGCCACCGGCTGCAGGATGCCGGCGCGGCCGGTGTGCAGCGGCCCGATGCGGTTCTGCATGCGGGCGTACAGCTTGCGGTCGAACCACTCGCAGAAGGTGGAGTACACCATCAGGAAGAGCAGACCCGGGTAGACCAGGATGTAGAGGATGGGCTTTAGAATGGCCATGCGATTTCCTTTTTCCTATAGTCGATTTTCTTGGCGCGCTCGTTGGCCAGGGCGCGCAGTTGGCTGAAGCGGAGGACCCGGCTGCCGCCGCGCGCGTCGTCGAGCTGCACCAGGCGCTCGGCGCAGCAGATGCAGGGGTCGATGGCGGCGAAGATCAGCGGGATGTCGGCGATGAAGCCGTTCTTGAGCATGGCGATCGTCGCCGGGTAGTTGGCCAGCGTCGGGGCGCGCACCTTCAGGCGCTCGGGCTTGTCCGAGCCGTTGCTCTTGATGTAGTGGACGTTTTCCCCTCTGGGCGCCTCGTAGCGCGAGTAGACCTCGTTGGCCTTGACCTTGCGCGGCGCCTTGACCTTGAACGGCCCCTCGGGCAGGTTCTTCAACAGGTGCTCGATCATGTTGTACGACTGGATGAGCTCCTTGATGCGCACCACGGCGCGGCCCAGCACGTCGCAGGAGTCGGCGGTGGCCACCTCGAAGGGGATCTCGTCGTAGACGGCGTAGGGGTCGTCCTTGCGCACGTCGCTGGCGATGCCCGAGGCGCGCAGCGTGGGGCCGACGGCGCACAGGTCGATGGCCTGCTGGCGGGGCAGCATGCCGACGCCGGCCAGCCGCCCGACGAAGGTGGGCTCGCTGGCGGCCAGGTTCAGGTAGTAGTCGGTGCGCTTCTTCAGCAGCCCCAGCGAGTCGAGGATCTTCTTCTTCTGCAGCTCGTCGATGTCGCGGCGCACGCCGCCGAAGGTGTTCATGGCATAGTGCACGCGGTTGCCGGAGATCCACTCCAGGATGTCCAGGACCACCTCGCGGTCGCGCCAGGTGTACATGAAGAACGACTCGAAGCCCGCTTCCTGGCCGGCGACGCCCAGCCAGAGCAGGTGGCTGTGGATGCGCTCCAGCTCGGCGATCAGCGTGCGGATGTAGAGGCCGCGCCGGGCGGGCACCAGCTCCATCAGCTGCTCGACCCCCTGGGTGAAGCAGGTGGTGTGCGAGTGCGAGCAGATGCCGCAGATGCGCTCGGTCAGATAGATGTTCTGGATGAAGCTGCGCTCCTCGGCCAGCTTTTCGATGCCGCGGTGGCTGTAGCCGAGCTTGAGGTCGGCGTCGCGGATCACCTCGCCGTCCAGGGTCATGCGCAGGCTCACGGCTTCATGCAGGGCCGGGTGCTGCGGGCCCAGGGAAACCTTGTATTCCATTATTTACCTCCGGGGATGATCTCGGCCGGGCGCTCGAACGTCCAGTCCTTGCGCAGGGGATACTGGTCTGCGGGCCAGTCGTCGCACAGCAGCAGGCGGCGGCCGTCGGGGATGTTCTCCACCACCAGGCCGAACATGTCCTGCAGCTCGCGCTCGTAGAGGATGGCCCCGGGGATGACGGCGCAGACGCTGGGAATGCGCGGTTCCGCGCGCGGGGTGAGGATGCGCACGTTGACCGACGTGTCGGCGTTGGACAGGTGGTAGATCACCTCGAAGCTCTCCCCCAGGTCGACGCCGCTGATGGTGCCCAGGTGGGCGAAGGCGAACGCCTCCTTCAGGTAGGCGAGCAGGGGCAGAAGCTGCTGGCGCGGCACCTTGAGCTGGATGCGCCGCGGCGCCGTCAGCGCCGCCTCCTGGACCTTGTCCCTGGCGTCGGCCTTGATTTTTTCGAGTATGGCTTCAGGGTTCATCGTGACCTCACTTGACCGAGTTGAGAAGCTTGACCACGGCGTCGATCAGGGCGGCGGGGCGGAAGGGGCAGCCGGGCACGTAGGCGTTCACCGGCAGCAGCTGGTCGATGCCGACCAGGGTGTGGTAGGAGCCGCGGTAGACGCAGCCGGCCATGGCGCAGGCGCCGGCCGCCACCACGAACTTGGGCTCGGGGACCTGCTCGTAGATGCGCAGCACGCGGTCGCGGTTCTGCAGGGTGATGGCGCCGGTGCAGATCATGACGTCGGCGTGGCGCGGCGTCCCCTTCAGCTGCACGCCGAAGCGCTCGAGGTCGAAACGCGGCATGAGCGCGGCCAGGATCTCGATGTCGCAGCCGTTGCAGCCGCCGCCGGCGTTGAGATGCAATACCCACGGGGACTTGACCCGTGACCAGTGGACCAGTCGTTCGATCATGTTAATCCCTCGTGACCAGGGCGGCGATGGAGAGGAAGATCATGCCCAGGTAGAAGATTCCGAAATAGGCGACGGGGCCGGAGGGCAGGGTGGCCACCACCAGCGCCGCCACGTGCATCATGGTGAAGAACAGGGCGATGAAGAAGAACAGGCGGTAGCCGAACTGCATCTTGGCGCCGGGGATGTCCTCGCCGCAGGCGTAGCTTTTCAGCTTGCCGCCCGAGGGGTTGAGCTTGGGTGCCAGGCGCCCGGCCAGGAAATACAGGATGGTGAAGACCGCCAGGAAGACCAGGAAGGCCAGCGGCGGCGACAGCAGGATCTCGGCAAGGTGTTTCATGAGTTATCCTTTCAGCCGGGTCAGTTTCCTGACATCCAGGCTCTTGGTGTGGCGGTTGATGTTGATGATCAGCGCCAGCGCCGTGGCGATGACCGCCACGTCGACGACGATGACGGTGATGACCAGGCTCTGGGCGAGCATCAGGTTGTCGCGGGCGAAGCCGCTGGCGACCAGCGCCAGGGTCACCGCCTTGGCGATGATCTCGATGCCGATCAGCAGCTTGACCGTGTTGCGCATGGTCAGCAGGCAGTAGAGGCCTACGCCGAACAGCAGGGCCACGAAGCCCATGTTCAGGACCCACAGGTTATTCATGGCTTCCCCCTTGGGCGGCGCCGTCCCCGGGGCGGCGTTCGCGGCGGAACAGGGCCAGCACGGCCAGCACGCCGGCGGAGATGGCGCCGACCTGGCCCACCAGGTCAAAGGTGCGCTGGCTCCACAGCACCTGGCTGAAGGTGCCGCTTCCGCCGCCCTGGATGGCCGGCACCTGGCCCAGCAGCTTCCTCATGACCAGGACGTCGACGACGGCCAGCGCCAGGAAGAAGAGCGGGAAGACGATCCAGTGGCTCCGGCCCTCCCGCACCTCGCCCTCGTTGCGCGTCAGGGCGATGGCGGTGATGAACAGCACGGTGATCAGCCCGGCCACCACCGAGACCTCGAACACCCCGGCATAGACGGCGTCCAGGCGGAAGAAGACCAGCGCCAGGAAGATGCTGGCCGCGGCCAGCGCGATGGCGCTCTTGAGCAGGTCGCGCAGGAGCACGGCCAGGATCGAAAAGGCGAGCAGTCCGATCAATAGAAAAAGATGCATGCGCGTCTCCTAGAATCCGATGAAGTTCAGGGCCACGCCGACGCCCTTGCCCAGCACGTCGGCGGCCGGCTCGAGCCAGGAGCGGACGACGAAGGGGAAGGCCAGGCCGGTGACAATGCACAGCAGGGCCAGCAGCACGGTGGCCGCCGACATCCAGAACGGCGCCTCCTTGACCCCCTTCCAGGCCTCGTTCAGCTTGCCGAAGAAGGCCTGGTGCTGCAGCACCAGGTAATACCACAGGGTGACCACGCTGCCCAGCACGGCCAGCACGGCCAGCACGTGCATTTTGGCCTGCACCAGGGCGATGATGATCAGCAGCTTGCTCCAGAAGCCGTTCAGCGGCGGCACGCCGGCGATTGACAGCGAGCCGACGGCCGAGGTGGCCGCCGTCAGCGGCATGACCTTGGCCAGGCCGCCCATCTTGTCCAGGGCGCGCGTCCCGGTCTGGCGCTCGATGGCCCCGGCGTTCAAGAAGAGGAGCGACTTGAACAGGGCGTGGTTGAAGAGGTGGAACAAGCCGCCGAGGATGCCCAGCGGCGTGCCGATGCCGAAGCCGAGGATCACGTAGCCGATCTGGCTGATGGAGGAGTAGGCCAGCATGCGCTTGACGTCGTTCTGGCCCAGGGCGGCGAGGGCGCCGACGAAGATGGAGAGGATGCCCAGCACGGTCAGCACCGTGGTCAGGGCCGGGGTCAGGCCGAAGACGCCGAGGAAGACGCGGGTCATGGCGTAGACGCCCGAGACCTTGATCAGCACGCCCGACAGCATGGCCGAGATCGGCGCCGGCGCCGAGGGGTGGGCGTCGGGCAGCCAGGAGTGGAAGGGCACCAGCGCCGCCTTCAGGCCGAAGCCGGCCAGGAAGAAGGCGCTGCAGACGCCGACCAGGTGCCGGACGTTGAGCGTGCGCAGCCCCTGGGCCGCGGCGCCGAAGCCGACGCCGCCGGTGACGGCGAAGAGGACGGCGATGGAGAGCAGCACGAAGGCCGAGGCGACGGCGGAGAGCATCAGGTACTTGAACGAGGCCTCGAGCTCGTCATGGCCGCGGCCGAAGGCCACCAGGGCGTAGGAGGCGATGGCGGCCACCTCGAGGAACACGTAGACGGTGAAGAGGTCGCCGCTCAGCACCAGGCCGTTCATGCCGGCGATCATGGCCAGCAGCAGGGCGTAGTAATGGGCCTTGGCCCCGTAGTGCTCCATGTACTGGACCGAGTAGACGGTGACGGCGAAGCTGACGAGGGAGATGGTGAAGAGCATGAACAGGCTGAAGCCGTCGAGCAGCAGGCGGATGTTCAGCGGCTCGCCGAACCAGACGGCCTGCTGCAGGACGCCGCCCCCGGCCAGCAGCGGCTTGGCGCTGAAGACGGCCAGGCCGAGCAGGAAGAGCATGGCGGCGCTGGCCAGCAGGTCGGGGAGCAGGCGGCGGGACAGCTTGCCCAGCAGGGGCAGCAGCCCGGCCAGCAGCAGCGGAACGATGATGAATAGGAATAGCATGGCTCCTCCCTAGCGCGTCAGGGCGCCCAGGGCCCAGACGATGACCGCCAGCCCGCCGACGACCCAGGCCAGGTAGTTGGCGTACAGGCCGTTGTGCGCGGCCTTGAGGACGCCGGTGGCGGCCCGGCCGACGCCGACGACGACCTTCTCGTAAAAGCCGTCGATGGGGCGGTCAATGAAGCGGAACAGGAACTTGGACAAGACCTGCAGGAGCTTGATGCCCTGCTCGTAAAGGTCGAACACGCGCGCCTCGGCCCAGTCGTAGATCGTCCGCAGCAGCGGCAGGCGGTGGATGGGCTCGGAGGCCAGGTAAGCCTTGTTGCCCCCGCGCTTGAAGCCGTAGAGGTGCAGCCCCAGGGCCAGCAGCAGGCAGCCCATGGAGATGAGGGCGATGGGGTTGAACACGGCCAGGGCGTGGGCGGTGAAGTCGAGGTGGCCGCCGGCGGCGGCGCGCCCGGCCAGGATCGGCTGGATGAAGAGCTTCAGCGGCAGGGCGTTCCAGACTCCGAACAGGACGCACAGGGCGGCCAGGGCCAGGATGGCCAGGGTCACTGGCGGCTTGTTCTCCTTCACCGCGGCGGCCTCCAGGCTGCGCGGCCCGAAGAACACCGAGTGGCCGGCCTTGAGGAAGGAGGCGAAGGTGAGGATGGCGCCCAGCCAGGCGGCGATGGTGAAGAGGGTGTACCCGGTCTCGTAGGAGCCGTGGAAGACCATCTCCTTGGAGACGAAGCCGTTCAGCGGCCAGATGCCCGAGATGGCGGCGGCGCAGACCAGGAAGCCCAGCGCCGTCAGCGGCATGGAGCGGGCCAGGCCGCCGAGCTTCTTGAGCTCGGTGGTGCCGGCCTGCTGCTCGACCGAGCCGGCGGCCAGGAACAGGCCGCTCTTGTACATGGCGTGGTTGATCATGTGGAAGATGCCGCCGGCGATGCCGATGGGGATGGCGGTGCCCACGCCCAGCATCATGTAGCCGACCTGGGAGACGGCGTGGAAGGAGAGGAGCTTCTTGAGGTCCTTCTGGATCAGGGCCATGAAGACGGCCAGCACGATGGTCAGGGCGCCGAGGGTCATCAGCACCAGGGCCGGCGCGCTGTTGACCTCGATGGTGAACAGGTCGAGGCAGATGCGCGACAGCATGTAGATGCCCAGCAGCTTTTCGAGGGCGGCCGGGATGAAGGCCATGACCGCGACCGGGGCGTCGATGGCGGCGTCGGGGATCCAGGTGTGGAAGGGCATGGAGCCGGCCTTGGCCACGGCGCCGATCATCATCAGGTAGAAGCTGACCGCGGTCAGCCCCTGGGGCACGACGGAGATGTCCGAGAGGCGCAGCGTGCCGGTCTGGGACCAGAGGATGGCGATGCCCAGGATCATGGCGAAGTCGCAGAAGCCGCCGATCAGGAAGGCCTTGACGGCGGTGCGGTGCGAGGCGCGGCCGCCGAGGGTGATCAGGGCGTACAGCGTGATCAGCAGGCCCTCCCAGAAGAAGACCAGCGGCACGAAGTTGTTGGCCAGCACGGCGCCGGCGGCCATGGCCGAGGTCAGGAACAGGTAGCCGTAGTATTCGCGCAGGCGGGCATGGCCGGCCATGCGCACGGTGGAATAGAGGACGATCAGGAAGGTGAAGCCGCTGACCGCCAGCAGGATGAACTGGCTGAATGGGTAGAGGCGCAGCTCGAAGTCGATGCCGTGGCCCAGCCAGGGCAGGGAGAACAGGGTCTCCTTCTGCCCGAAGAAGGCGACGGCGACATAGACGAACAGGGCCGCCCCGAGCAGGGAGACGGCCTCGCGCAGGCGCTTGACGCCGCCGGGCACCAGGAAGGAGAAGAGGGCCAGCAGCAGCGGCAGCAGGATCGGAATCAGCAGGTTGTTCGGGTTCATGGGATCCACCTTAGGATTTGGCCGGCGGCGATGTTGGCCAGCTTCGTGGGATAGGCGACCAGCAGGCCGGCCAGCAGCGAGAGCGCGGCCAGCGTCACCACGACGAAGACCATGGAGCGCGTGCCTTCCCTGGGGCCGGAAGCCGGCGCGGGTTCACCCATGAAGACGGCGCTGAAGACGCGGAACAGGTAATACATGGTCAGGACGGCCGCCAGCAGCGCCGCCGCCGCCACCCAGACGCGGCCCGACTGCACGGTGCCCACGATGACCATGAACTTGGAGAAGAAGCCCCCGAAGGGCGGGATGCCGATGACCGAGAAGGCGCAGAATATGAAGGCGGCGGCCGTCCAGGGCATGGTCTTGATCAGGCCGCCCATCTTGCGGATGTCGCGCTCGTGCAGGGCGTGGATGACGATGCCGGCGCAGAGGAAGAGGCCGGCCTTGGCCAGGCCGTGCATCAGGACGAAGAGCAGCGAGCCGGAGACGCCCAGCGGGTTCAGGACGGCGAAGCCCAGGAAGATGTAGCCGATCTGACTGACCGTGGAGTAGGCCAGGATGCGCTTCAGGTCGTTCTCCACCGCCGCGGCCCCCGCCGCCACCAGGCTGGAGAAGACGACCAGCACGGGGATGGCCTCCTGCCAGCCCGCGGGCAGGCGGAAGGTGAAGGAGAAGAGGCGGGCGTAGGCATAGACGCCGATCTTGACCAGCACCGCCGCGTGCAGCAGGGCGGTGACGGTGGTGGGCGCCACGCCGGCGTCGGGCAGCCAGGTGTGCAGGGGCACGGTCGCCGACTTGGAGAACATGCCCAGCAGGATCAGCAGCACGGCGATGCCCGGGATGGCCGCGCCGCGCATGGCGGTGAGGTCGAAGGTGCCGGTCTGGGCGTAGACCAGGATGAAGCCCAGCAGCATGAACACGGCGCCGAAGAACGTCACCAGGAAGGCCTTGTCGGCCTTGAGCACGTACTCGCGCTTGCGGTAGAAGCCGATCAGGCGCCAGCAGGCGATGGCGGCGATCTCCCAGAACAGGTACAGGAAGATCAGGTTGGCCGAAAAGACCAGCCCCATCATGGCGCCGATGAACAGCAGCACGATGAAGTAGTACTCGTTCTGGTTCTCCTCGTGGGCGATGTAGCCCAGGGAGTAGACGACGATCAGCATGCCGACGAAGGCCGAGGCCGCGGCCATGAACACCGCCAGGGCGTCGGCCACCAGGGTGAAGTCGACGCCCAGGGCCAGGGTGCGGTGCAGGACCTGCTCACCTCCCCGGAGCGCGAACGGGATCAGCAGCAGGGAGAAGAGGGATGTGGCGACCGCGAGGAGCACCGACCACACGGATCGGGCCCGCCGCGAGATCAGGCCGGCCAGGGGGATGGTGAACGAGCCTACGATCGGCACGAAAATGGTTAGTAGGATGATGGTTTGAATGTTGTTTGCCATGGTTTTTTTTAAGGCTCATTATATGGGATTGAAACGAGATGTCAAGGGAAAAAATCGGCCCTTGCTTTCCGGCCGCGGATGCGCTATAAAGCGGGGCATGGAAACCCGCAAGATCGCCGTCATGCAGAAGCTGCTCAAGGCCAACGACGCCGTCGCCGAAGCCCTCCGCGCGGAACTGGGGGAAAAGGGGGTTTTTTTCGTCAATCTGATGAGTTCCCCGGGATCGGGCAAGACCACCCTGGTCGAGGAGACGGTCAGGAGGCTGGGGCGGCGCATCAAGGTCATCGAAGGCGACATCCAGACCACCCTGGACGCCGAGAGGCTGCAGCGGCTGGGCATCCAGGCCTTCCAGATCAACACCGGCCCCTTCGGCGGCGACTGCCACCTGGAGTCGGCCTGGATCCGCGCGGCGCTTGACGAACTGGGCACCGGCGGCATGGACCTCCTCTTTGTCGAGAACATCGGCAACCTGGTCTGCCCCGCCGAGTTCGACGTCGGCGCCCACCTGAACGTCCTGCTGCTCAGCGTGGCCGAGGGCGAGGACAAGCCGCTGAAATACCCGCTGGCCTTCCAGGTCTCGCCGCTGTGCCTGGTGACCAAGACCGACCTGCTGCCGCTGAGGAATTTTTCCCTGGCCGCGCTGCGCGCGAACATCCGCAGGGTGAACCCCGGCTGCCGGGTGATCGAGATCTCGGCCCACAGCGGGGCGGGCATCGAGGAGTGGATCGACGTCTTGAAGCGCAGGCCGGGGATGGCGCGTCCACGCCCTACTAAAGGATATTCATATAGCAAGTCGCGCGTGAAGAAGCAGACCTGAGCCAAAGCCCGGCATGGATTTCCTGAGCCTCGATTTCGCGCTGGCCGCCACCCTGGCGCTGGCGGCTTTCTATTCCCTGCCGTTGCCTTGGCGGCCCGGCTTCCTGCTGGCCGCCAGCCTGCTGTTCTTCGCCCTGGCCGGGCCGGCGTATCTGCCGCTGATCGTCTTGCTGACCCTGGGCGATTATTTCCTGGCCCGGGCCATGCCGGCCGCCGCACCCGGCCGGCGCCGGCGCCTCCTGTGGCTGGGGCTGCTGCTCAACCTCGGCACGCTGGCCTTCTTCAAGTATTCCGCATGGCTCGACACGCTGCTGGCGATCCTGCGGCCGGAATGGGGCGGGGCGCTGGAAGCCCTCCGCGGCGGCCTGCTGGTTCCCCTCGGGCTCTCCTATTTCACCTTCAAGAAGATCAGCTACCTGCTGGACTGCTACTGGCTGCGGCTGCCGCCCGAGCCGCGCTTCGGGCGCCTGCTGCTGTACGTCGCCTTCTTCCCGGAGATCACCGCCGGCCCCATCGACCGCGCCGGCCGCCTGCTGCCGCAATTCGACCGTCGCCGCGACTTCGTACGCGAGGACCTCAGCGCCGGCCTGCACCAGATCCTGTGGGGGCTGTTCAAGAAACTGGTGATCGCCGACCGCCTGGCGGCGTTCGTCGATCCGGTGTTCGCCGATCCCGGGCGCTTCCAGGCGCAGGCGGTCCTGGCGGCGGCGTTGGCCTATTCGCTGCAGATCTACGCCGACTTTTCGGGCTATTCCGACATGGCCATCGGCCTGGGGCGGCTGTTCGGCTACCGCCTGCAGGCCAACTTCGACCGCCCGTACTTCGCCCTCTCGGTGGGCGATTTCTGGCGCCGCTGGCACGTGTCGCTCTCCCAGTGGCTGCGCGACTACCTGTTCCTGCCCCTCTCGTTTTCCTTCCTGCGCCGCTTCCCCCGGGAGCGGCTCCTGGGCCGGCCGACCGAGGACAGGGCTTACGCCGTCGCCTCCCTGGCGACCATGGCCTTGTGCGGCCTGTGGCACGGCGCCTCCTGGGCCTTCCTGGCCTGGGGGCTGCTGCACGGACTCTACCTGGCGGCGGGGTATGCCACCCGGCGCCTCCGCGGCCGCGCCAGGAAGGCGCTGGGCCTGTCCTCCCGGCCGGCACTAGGCCGCGCCTGGCGCAGGCTGGCGACCTTCCTGCTGGTCAGCCTGGCCTGGATCTTCTTCCGCTCGCCGACGCTGGCCGCGGCCCGGGCGATGTTCGCCTCGCTGCTGGCGCCGGGCCGCTGGTTCGCCGGCCAGGCCCAGGGGCTGCTGGAGTGGAGCGCCCCCGCCGGCGCCGGGACGGCCGAGGCCGCCGTGGCGCTGGCGGGAGTGGCGCTGCTCCTGCTGGTGGAGGGACTGCAGGGCCGCGTCCGTTTCGGGCGGGCGCTGCGCGCCCGGCCCTGGCCCCTGCGCTGGGCGGTCTATTACCTGTTCATCCTGGCGCTCCTTTTCTTCGGCGTCTATGCCAGGACCGGGTTCGTCTACCGGGGGTTCTGACATGAGGCGCGAGAAGCTGCGCGCCCTGGCCCGGACCGTTGCCTTCCTGCTGCCGCTGTTCTGCGCCTGCTTCTGGCTGAGCCGCTGGAACGAGCGCCTGGCCTTCGCCGCCAGGCCGGAAATCCCGGCAGGGACGCGCATCGTCTTCCTCGGCGACTCGCACGTCGTCGATTCCCTCGATCCCGGCCGCATCGGAGGGGCCTTCAACTTCGCCAGCGACGGGGAAAGCTACATCCACAACTTCTACAAGCTCCGCTGGCTCGTTGAGCGTGTGCCCTCGCTGCGTGCGGTCGTGCTGCC
The DNA here is from genome assembly GCA_964628035.1 of uncultured Clostridia bacterium. Lineage (GTDB taxonomy): Bacteria > Acidobacteriota > Aminicenantia > UBA2199 > UBA2199 > UBA2199. The sequence continues at coordinate 130,053 of CAZVPI010000003.1, forward strand.
GGTCGACGTGCACTCGTTCAGCTCCTACCGCGCCAACCGCATGCCGGTCACCCCCGAGTGGGCCCGCTATGTCGATTACCTTGAGATCGGCCGGCTGCGCGGGCAATGGCCGCATTTCGCCCGCGAGTTGCTGGCCCTGCGCCTGTTCGGCTTCCGCGGCGAATACCGGCGCTTCTGGCAGCAGGGGCTGCTCCGCCGCAGCCGGCCGCCTGCGGCGGACATCGACCGCGGCTTCAAGCCCCGGGCCGGGTTCTTCATCAAGAAGGGGCGGATCGAGCGCGGCCGGCGCCGGGCCCGCCGCCAGCTGCAGGGGGTCGAGCTGTTCAGCACGGACATGGTCCTGTACTTCAACAGGATCCTCGGCCTGGCCCGCGAGCGCGGTCTGCAGGTCGTCCTCGTCCGCTTCCCGGTCACTCCCGAGTACCTGCGCGAGGCCGGGACCCTCGTGGCGGTCGACGACTTCTATGCCCGCGTGCGCCGGCTCGCCGGCCCCGGGGTTCCCTTCATCGACCGCCACCAGGCGCTGCAACGGCCGCCCGGGCGCTTCTTCCGCGACGCCCAGCACTTGAACCTGGACGGGGCGGAGCGCTTTTCCGACCTGATCCGCTCCGACCTGGAAAGACTGGGGCTGATCAAGCCACAAGAAACAGACAAGAAGTGGCAGTGATGGTGGCCGTGATCGTCTCCATCTTCAAAGAACTTCTTTAAGCAAAAGATCCTTGCGGATTCAGGACTTCCACTTTTGCCTTTTGCCTTTTGCCTTTTGCCTTGAAAATTTGTCTGGCCCTGGCCTGGCAATCGGCTTGGAGCTGGTTTTCCTGCTTTTCCCTTTTGCCTTTTCCCCTTTTCCTTTGTTGGCAACGGATCCAACGACCTCTTTCAGGTGCATCTCCCGCCCCCCGGTCACGTCGATGGCGGTGGAGCCGCAGGCGGAACAGGCGAACTCGGGCCTGTCGATCTCGGTCTCATGGCCGCAATCGCGGCAGGCGACGCGCACCGGCAGGATCTCGATGACCAGCCTGCAACGGGCCAGGTCCGGGGTCTCTTTTTTCAGGATGCGGAAAGCCGTCTGCAGCAGGCCGGGCACCACGTGGTGCAGCCGGCCGATGCAGACGGTCACGGTCTTGACCGCGGCCAGGCCCTCCTTCTCCCGGACCTCCAGGGCGCTCTGGACCAGGGCGGCGGCGATCGATCCCTCGTGCATCAGCAGATCCTGGGCAGGATCTCGCCCGCCGGCGGCATGACCACGCGCTCGCTGCCCGCGCGGGTGGCCAGGACCACGCGGCCGCGGTTCTCCGCGGTGATCTCGCCGATGCGCCGCGCGCTCCGGCCCAGCGGATGGCGGCGCAGGAGGCGCAGCGCCTTTTCGGCGTCGCGCCCGCGCACGACCATCACCACCTTGCCCTCGTTGGCCACCTGCAGCGGGTCGAGGCCGAGCAGGTCGCACACCGCCGCCACGCTCCTGGGCACGGGCAGCGCGGCTTCGTGGATGCGCACGCCGAAGCGCCTGCCGGAGGCCAGTTCGTTCAGGGTCTGGGCCAGGCCGCCGCGGGTCGGGTCGCGCATGAACGGCACGTCGAGGCCGCGGCAGCTCCCGACCAGCCCCCAGAGCGGGGCGACGTCGCTGCGGACGCTGGCCCGCAGGCCGAATTCGCCGCGGGCGGTCATCACCGCCACGCCGTGCAGGCCGATGGCGCCGTTGATCAAGATGGCGTCCCCGGGCCGCGCCCGCGCGGCGCGCACCGGCAGGCGGAAGACCGGCCGCCCGATGCCGGCGGTGCTGATGTACAGCCCGTCGGCCTTGCCCCGCTCCACCACCTTGGTGTCCCCGCAGACGATGCGCGCGCCGCTCTCGCGGCAGGCCCGGGTGATCGAGGCCAGGATCCTCTCCAGCCCGGAGACGGGGAATCCCTCCTCGAGGATGAAGCCGATGGACAGGTAAAGCGGCTCGGCGCCCATCACCGCCAGGTCGTTGACCGTGCCGCACACGGCCAGGCGGCCGATGTCGCCGCCGGGAAAGAACAGCGGGCGGACCACGAAGGAGTCGGTGGTGAACGCCTGGCCGGGCAGGCGCGCCGCGTCGTCCATCTCCAGCAGCAGCGGGTCGCGCAGGAAGCGCTGGAACAGGCGCCGCGTCAGTTCGGCGCTGCGGCTGCCGCCGCCGCCGTGGGCGAGCAGGATCTTGTCTGGCAGCTTATTCATAGAGCACCCAGGCGCTGCAGCTGCCTTCCGACGAGACCATGCAGGGGCCGAGAGGCGCGTCGGGGCGGCAGGCCTTGTTGAACAGCGGGCATTGGGGCGGGTCGATCAGGCCGCGCAGCACCTCGCCGCAGCGGCAGCCCCGGCGCGGCGGCGCCTCCTCGATCTCGATGCGGAACCGCTGGCGGGCGTCGAGGCCGGAGAATTCGGGCCGAAGCTCAAGCCCGCTCGCCGGGATCGTCCCCAGGCCGCGCCACTCGGCGTCGGCCGCTGCAAAGACCTCGTCCATGACCGCCCGCGATTTGCCGTTGCCATCGTCGCGCACCACCGCCGGGTAGTTGTTGACGATGCGCTTCGCCCCCTGCCCGATCATGTCCAGCAGCAGGAGCAGCGAGGCGACGATCTCCTCCGGGCCGAAGCCGGCGACCACTCCGGGGAGGCCGCGCTCGGCCAGGAAGCCGTAGGCAGGCAGGCCGATGATCGCCGAAACGTGCCCCGGCAGCAGGAATCCCGACAGGCCGGCGTCCCCCCGGGCCGGTTCCGCGGTCAGGGCCTGCAGGGCCGGCGGCACCAAGCGCAGGGCGGTGAGCAGGGAAAAATTGGCGATCCCCTTCTCGCGGGCCTTGAGGGCGGCGGCGGCGATGGCCGGCGCCGTGGTCTCGAAGCCCACGGCCAGGAAGACCGTCTCCCGGCCGCCGGCCGCGGCGATGGCCAGGGCGTCGAGCGGCGAATATACGGCGCGGATGTCGGCGCCTGCGGCCCGCTCGCGGTCGAGCGAGGTGCGGCTTCCCGGAACGCGCAGCATGTCGCCGAAGCTGGCGACGGTCACTCCCTGCCGCGCCAGGGCCGCCGCCTCGTCGATGAAGCGGTCGGGGGTGACGCAGACCGGGCAGCCGGGGCCCGAGACCAGCTTCGCTCCCGGAGGCAGCAGCCGCTGGATGCCGGCGCGGCGGATGGCCACGGTGTGGGTGCCGCAGACCTCCATGATGCGGGTCCCCGGCCGGGCGGGGAAGGCCCGCAGCTTCTCGGCGAGGCGGGCGACCTTCTCCTTCCTAGGCAAGGGGGCCCATCTCCGCGAACAGCGCAAGCGTCTCGCGCGCCTGCTTCTTCGTCAGCTTCGCTATGGCGAAGCCGGCGTGGACGACCACCCAGTCGCCCAGCTTCACCTTGTCCAGCAGCATCAGGCCGGCCTCGCGGCGCAGTCCGGCGCTCTCGACCACGCCCATGTCGCCGTTGATCTCGACCACTTGCATCGGCACGGCCAGGCACATGTCATTTCTCCTTGCCGGCCTGGGCGGCGGCCAGCGCCGCCTGCCCGAGGGAGACGCCGCCGTCGTTGGGAGGCACCTGCCTGTGGCGCAGCACGCGGAAGCCGCTCTTGGCCAGCCGTTCCCGAACCAGCTTCAGCAGCAGTATATTCTGGAAGACGCCGCCGCTCAAGGCCACGGTCGTTGTGTTCGCCTCTCGGACCAGGGCCAGCGCCGAATCGCGCAGGGCGTCGGCCAGGGCCTGGTGGAAGCGCAGGGCCTTGCCGCTCCGGTGGCCGCGGTCGGCCAGCAGGGCCCGGACGGCCGGGAGCATGTCGAGCACGAGCAGGCCGTTCTCCTCCCCCAGAAGGAAGGGATACGCCTGCCCGGACGGCCGGGCGCGCTCGGCCTCGGCCTGCAGCAGCGAGGGCAGCTCGCCCTCGTAGGAGTTGAACTCTCCCAGGCCCAGGAGCGAGGCCACGCCGTCGAACAGCCTCCCGCAGCTGCTGGTCATGACGCCGCCGCGGCGTTCGCTGATGCTTTCCAGCACCTGCCCCCCCTTGCGGCCGAAGCGGGCGGCCAGGCGCTTGGCCCCGCGCAGGTCGCCAAGGGCGGCCCGCAGCGAGAGTGCGGTGCGCCACGGCTCGCGTGCCGCCGCGTCGCCGCCGGGGAGGAACAGGGGGCGCAGGTGGCCGGCGCGGCGCATGCCCGACAGGCCGCCGAGGAAGAACTCGCCGCCCCATACCGTGCCGTCGTCGCCGTAGCCGGTGCCGTCGAGGGCGATGCCGATCGCCGGGCCGGCTTCGCCGTTCTCGGCCAGCACCGAGGCCACGTGCGCCTGGTGGTGCTGCACTTCGACGATCCTCGCCCCGGGGAATTCCCCGGCCAGCAGGCGGTTGGGGTAGGCGGGGTGCTTGTCGACCACGACGAGGTCAGGGTGAAGGGAAAAAAGCTTCATGAAGTGAAGGGCGGCTCTCTTCTCGGCGGCCAGCGCCGGGTTGGACTCGGTGTCGCCGATGTGCGGGCCGACGAAGGCGCGGCCGCCTTGGGCCAGGCAGAAGGTGGTCTTGAGCATGCCGCCCAGGGCCAGCACCGTCTTGCCGGAGGCGGTGGGCAGGGCGATGGGCAGCGGCACGTAGCCGCGGCTGCGGCGGATGAAACAGGGCTCCTTGCCGATGAGCATCACGACCGAGTCGTCGGCGAAGGAGAGGATCGGCCGGTCGTGGGTGAGCAGGGCGTCGCAGAGCCTGGGCAGCTCGGGTGCCGCGTCGTCGAAAAGGATCGGCTCGTCGGCGATGTTGGCGCTGGTCATGACCAGCGGCTCGTCCATCCCCGCGATCAGCAGCTCGTGCAGGGGCGAGTAGGGGAGCATGAAGCCGATGCGGTTCTGCCCGGGCGCCGAGAGGCGGACCAGCCGGTCGCCCGGCCTGGCCCGCAGCAGCACGATGGGCGCCTCAGGGCTGCGCAGCAGTTTTCTTTCATCCGCCGAGAGCCGGCAGTGCCGTTGGACCATCGGCAGGGTCGCCATCAGGGCGAAGGGCTTGCGCTCGCGCCCCTTGAAGCGGCGCAGCCGCTCCAGCGCCTTCGGGTCGTTGGCCCGGCCGGCCAGGTGAAAGCCGCCGATCCCCTTGACCGCCACGATCCTTCCCTCCTTCAGAAGCGTGATCGCCTGGCGCAGGGGATCGCCGCTTTGCGCCTTTCCCCGGATGATCAGCTGCAGGCGCGGCCCGCAGTCCGGGCACGACACCGGCTGGGCGTGGTAGCGCCGGTCGCCGGGATCCTCGTACTCGCCGCGGCACTCGTGGCACATGGCGAACTTCTTCATCGTGGTCCTGGGCCGGTCGTAGGGCAGCCCCTCGATGATGGTGAAGCGCGGCCCGCAGTCGGTGCAGTTGGTGAAGGGGTAGCGATAGCGCCTGTCCCCGGGATCTTCCACCTCCTTGCGGCAAGAGGCGCAGAGGGCGATGTCGGGCGAGACCATGACGTCCTTTTTCCCCTTGCCCTTGCTTTCCAGAATGTCGAATTTCGTCTCCTTTTTCTCCTTGATCCGCTCCCACTCCAGGCTCGCGATATGGCTCAGCGGCGGCGCGTCGTGCAGCAGATGGCGCAGGAACTCCTTCAACCGTCCGCCCTGCACTTCGAGCACGACCTCGGCGCCGCGATTCCGGACGGTTCCCGTCAGCCCGAACCTCCCCGCCGCCCGGTGCAGGAAGGGTCTGAACCCCACTCCCTGGACCACGCCGGAAATCCGCAGTCGCAGGCGTCCCCGCCGGGGAAGATCGGACAGGCGCAATTCCAGGTATCGTTTCGGGGCTTTCATGTGCTACCGGATCGGTCATTATACCCCAGACCAGGGAAAAGGCAAAAAGAAGTGTCCGTTTCCGCAAGAAACTCGGCGAACTATTCGTGGTAGTGTTAGTGTTAGGAAAGCCAGGGAACGGAACATTTCCGATCTTTCAGTGCTCGTGATAGGGGTAGTGGTAGCCGCTGCAAAAAAGGAACTTGTCTGGTGCGTCCTGAGTGATGAGAAACAGCCATGATGATGGTTGCGCTTGAAAAAATTCTAGAGAACAATCTAGGAAGGGCCTTTGGCTTTTGCCTTAGAAAGCCGTCCTGAATTTCCTCTCTTTCTCATCACGCCTCACGCTTCACGCATCACGATACGCATTCCAAGTCATGACAGGTCGGCCATGTGCTGCGTCTCGTCACCCGTCACTTGGCACGGAGTCCGGCTTTGATCTTCTCGATCATGTACTGCCGGATGTCCCGGGGCAGCGGCGAGGTGACCTGAACGTGTTCTCCGCTGAAGGGGTGCTCGAACTCGATACGCAGGGCGTGCAGGGCCAGGCGCGGAAAGTCCTTGCCCCGGCTCTTGTTGTAGAGGACGTCGCCCAGCACCGGGCAGCCGAAGTGGGCCAGGTGGACGCGCAGCTGGTGGGTGCGGCCGGTGCGGGGCATGAGCTTCACGAAACTGAACCCCGCGAACTCGCGGATCAGGGAGAATTCGGTCACCGCCTCGCGCCTGTCCTCGCGCTCCTCCCCGACGACCTCGAAGCGGGCGCGGTTCCTCAGGCTGCGCGCCAGCGGCCGGTCGATGGTGCCGTTGCGGAAGCGCGGCGAGCCCGTGACCAGGGCCAGGTAGGTCTTGCGCATCTCGCGCTTCTGGAAGAGCTCCTGCATGCGGCGCACCGCCTCCTCGCTCTTGGCCAGGATCAGCACCCCCGAGGTGTCCTTGTCCAGGCGGTGGACGATCCCCGGCCGCTCCGGGTCGGCCAGGGTGCCGACCTGCGGGTACTCGTGGCGGAAGATGTCGAGCACGGTCTCGCGTTTTTCCCCGGCGCCGGGGTGGACGGCCAGGCCGGCCGGCTTGTCGATGACCAGCAGCCATTCGTCCTCGTACAGCTTTTTCAGGGGCTGCGAAGGGAGGTAGGCCGGCTCGCTCTCCGTCTCCGTCTCTACTTCGACAAGGTCGCCGGCCTTGACTTCGCGGCTCTTTTTCGTTTCCAGCGCGCCGTTGACCGAAACATGACCGGCGCGGATCAGTTTTTCGACGCGGCTGCGCGACAGGTCCTGGAGAAAGGCGGCCAGGAAGTGGTCGAGCCGCTCCCAGTATTCACCGGCCCGCAGCGCGGTCTTCCCGCTCACCTTTCCTCTTGAAGCCCCGCAGCAGCAGCAGGGCGGTGGCGAGGCCGATCAGCGACACCAGCTGCGGCAGCGACAGGCTGGTCCAGGGGCGGTCCATGCCGCCGATGACGTAGCCGCGGTCGGGGTCGCCGCGAAAGAACTCGAGCGCGAAACGGATGAGCGAATAATTGAGGATGTAGACGGCGATGACCTGGCCGCGGAAGCGCCGCTTGCCGTACAGGACGATCAGGAACAGGAAGTTGGCCAGGTTCAGGAAGGCCTCCATCAGCTGCGTGGGATAGACCGGGATGTAGAGCGGCACGCCGGTGAGCGCGTTGGCCTTGAGGTCGGTGAAGGTGACCGCCAGCGGGAAGTGGGCGGCCTCGCGGCCCCAGCAGCAGCCGGCGGCGAAGCAACCCAGGCGGCCGAAGAAATGGCCGAGGGCCAGGCCCGGCGCGGCGATGTCGCCCAGCTGGCGGTAGCTGAGGCGGTGGCGGCGGATGAACCAGACGGCGAACACGGCGCCGAAGATCAGGCCGCCGTGGAAACTGCCGCCCGAGGTCAGCAGGTACTTGATCTCGCCGGGAAACTTGCGGTAGTAGCCGAGGTTGCTGGCCAGCAGCCAGAGTTTGGCCCCCAGCAGGCTGAGCAGCATGACCCAGAAGATGAAGTCGGTGACCACCCCCAGCTCGAGCCCCTCGCGCCTGGCCAGCCACAGGCAGAGCAGCGCGCCCAGCAGGACGCCGAGGGCGAACAGGAAGCCGTAGCTGGCGATGGTCAGCGGCCCGATCTGGATCAGGATGGGGTGCATGGTTTCCTCCGGAACAGGGTAAGAGCCAGCAGCAGCACGCCGATGGTGATGCCGCTGTCGGCGACGTTGAAGGTCGGCCAGTGCCAGGAGCGGACGAACACGTCGAGGAAGTCGACCACGTAGCCGAGGCGCAGGCGGTCGATGAGGTTGCCCAGGGCCCCGCCCAGGATGAGGGCGTAGGCCAGCCGCTCGAGATGCTCGTGGCGGCCGGCGCGCAGGAAAAAGTAGAGGACGACCCCCAGCGCCACGGCGGCCAGCGCCGTGATGGCCCTGGGCACCCAGCCGCCGTCGTGGCCGGAGAGGAAGCCCCAGACCGCGCCCGAGTTGCGCACGTGCCAGAGGCGGAGGAAGCCGGGGATCACCTCGCGCGTGCCGCCCAGGGGGACGGCGGCGGCGACCAGCAGCTTGCTGGCCTGGTCGGCGAGGATCAGGGCCAGCATGAGGAACAGGTGGGGGACCTTCTCCTTCCAGGGCACGGGCTCACTCCCTGACCGCAGCGGCGCAGCGCGGGCACAGCTCGGGGTGCGGTCCCGCGGCGGGCGCGGAGACCCAGTTCCAGCAGCGCGGGCACTTGCGCCCCCCGGCCTTGCGCACGGTGATCGCTTCCTCGTCCCCGGCGCGGGCGCTCAGGCCGGAGACGACCAGCAGGGTCTGGAACAGCCCGCTCTCGGCGGCCAGGAGCTCCGCGTCCTCGCCGGCGGGAAGCACGGCGTCGATGTCGGCCTCGAGCGAGTCGCCGATGCGCTTCTCGGAGCGCGCCGCCTCGATCTCCTTCAGCAGGCGGTCGCGCAGGGCCATGATCCGCTCCCAGCGGCCGGCATCGACGCCGGCGCGCAGGCCTTCGTCGACCTGCGGGAAGCGCTCCTGGTGGATGAAGGGCGCCTTGCCGGGCCAGGCGGGCAGGAAGCCCCAAGCCTCCTCGGCGGTGAAGGAAAGGACGGGCGCCAGCAGCAGCAGCGTCTCGCGCAGCAGGATGAACACCGCCCCCTGGCAGGCGCGGCGGCGGGGATCGCCGGGGCGGTTGCAGTACAGGTTGTCTTTCTGAACGTTCAGGTAAAAGGCGCTGAGATCGATGGTGAAGAAATTGAACAGGGTGTGGAAGACGGCATGGTACTCGAAGTCCCGGTAGGCCTGCAGCACCCGTGCCTTGACCTCCTGCAGCCGGCTCAAGATGTAGCGGTCGATCTCGGAGTAGGAAGCGGCGGCGACGGCGTCGCGCGCGGGATCGAAATCGGCCAGCACCCCGAGCATGAAACGCCAGGTATTGCGGATCTTGCGGTAGCTCTCGCCCAGGCGCTGCAGCATCTCCTGCCCCAGGCGCACGTCCTCCCGGTAGTCGACCATGGCCGACCACAGGCGCAGGATCTCGGCGCCGCTGCCCTGGATGATGTCCTGGGGCGCGATGGCGTTGCCCAGCGACTTGTGCATGGTGCGCCCCTCGGCGTCGAGCACCCAGCCGTGGGTGATGACGGCGCGGTACGGCGAGGCGCCGAGGGCGCTGAGTCCCACCAGCAGCGAGGAGTGGAACCAGCCGCGGTACTGGTCGCCCCCCTCCAGGTACAGGTCGGCCGGCCAGCGGTGGCCGGGGCGCTGGCGCAGGATGCCGTGCGACGAGCCCGACTCGAACCAGACGTCGAGGATGTCGCGCCCCTTGTCGAACTCGCGGCCGCCGCACGCCGGGCAGGCGGCGCCGGCGGGCAGGAAGTCGGCGGCCTCGCGGCTGTACCAGGCGTTGGAGCCCTCGGCGGCGAAAAGGCTTTCCACCTTCTCCACCACGGCCGGGTCGAGGAGCGGCTCCTCGCAGCGGCGGCAGTAGAAGGCGGGCAGGGGGACGCCCCAGTCGCGCTGGCGCGAGACGCACCAGTCGGGGCGGTTGGCGATCATGCTGGAGATGCGCTCCTCCCCCCAGGCGGGCAGCCAGGCCGCGCCGCCGATGGCCGCCAGCGCCTTGGCGCGAAGCCCGGCCTGGTCCATGGCGATGAACCACTGGGCGGTGGCGCGATAGATGACCGGCTTCTTGCAACGCCAGCAATGGGGGTAGGAATGGGAGATGGAGCCGACGTGCAGCAGGCTGCCGCTGGCCTTCAGGTCGGCCACGATGCGCTCGTTGGCCGCGAACACCTGCAGGCCGGCGTAGGCGCCGGCGGTCTCGTCGAAGCGGCCGTCGGGCCCTACCGGCGAGTAGACGTCGAGGCCGTGGGCCACGCCGGCGTGGTAATCCTCCTCGCCGTGGCCCGGCGCCGTGTGCACGCAGCCGGTCCCCTGGTCGAGCAGGACGTAGTCGGTGTTGATCAGCAGCGAGTCGCGGTCGAACAGGGGATGGCGGGCCTTGAACCCGGCCAGCTCGCTGCCCTTGAATACCTTGAGCTTGCGGAAGGCGTCGCCGTTGAGGGCGGCGATGGCCGGCAGCAGGGGCTCGGCGGCGATGTACAGCTCGCCGTTCATCTCGAACACGGCATAGTCAAAGTCGGCGTGAACGGCGATGGCCAGGTTGGCCGGCAGGGTCCAGGGTGTTGTGGTCCAGATCAGCACCGAGACCCGCCGGCCTTGGAATTCCTTCAGGAACGGCGGCAGCTCGCGCAGGGGGAACGTGACGGTGACCGATGGCGAGGCGTGGTCGTGATACTCGACCTCGGCCTCGGCCAGGGCCGTGCGGCAGTGCAGGCACCAGTAGACCGGCCGCTTCTTGCGGTAGACGCTGCCCTGGCGCACGAAGGAGTTGAAGAAGCGGATGACCGTGGCCTCGTACTCGCGGTCGAGGGTGGTGTAGGGGTGCTCCCAGTCGCCGAAGACGCCCAGGCGCTTGAAGTCGGCGCGCTGCAGCTCGAGGAACTTCTCGGCGTAGAGCCGGCACTCCTCGCGGACCTGGAGCTGGGTCATGGTTTTCTTGCGCGCCCCCAGCATCTGGTCGACCTTGTGCTCGATGGGCAGGCCGTGGCAGTCCCAGCCCGGGACGTAGGGCGCGTAATGTCCCGCCATGGCGCGGCTCTTGACCACGAAGTCCTTGAGGATCTTGTTCATGGCCGTGCCCAGGTGGATGTTGCCGTTGGCGTAGGGCGGGCCGTCGTGCAGAATGAAGGGCTCGCAGCCGGCGCGGCTCTCCAGGATGCGCTCGTAGATGCCGGCCTCCTGCCATTTCTTCAGGATCTCGGGCTCCCTTTGGCTGAGCTGGGCTTTCATGGGGAAGTCCGTGCGCGGCAGGTTAAGCGTGTCCTTCCATTCCTTTTTCTTTTCCGCCATGGTTTCGGGCTCCGGGATTGGGGTGACGGCGCTATTGTCGCCTATTTCGGGCTCCAAGTCAATGGAATCGGCCGGCGGAAGAGCGCAATGCGAGCTGTCGTGACGCGTGACGCCCCTAAAGGCCCCCGACGAGGGGGTTGACGCGTGACGAACAGCCGCAAGATCGATCTACATGACGAGTCATGAGTGACAAGGAAGAGAAGAACAAGACAAGAGTCTGGGAATTGCTTTTCCCCCTTACTCGTCACCAGGTACTTGTCACTGAATTCGTTTCCGCGTGGTTGCCGTATGCCGTGCGCCGTAAGCCGTACGCCGAGCTCATCCATGCCGGCAGGAACCTTTTAGGCCGTTCCTCCGTTTAAGGCCTGTGGGAGGTGCCCATGAGCGAGCATAAGAGTTCTGGCCGGCGCGAGGAATTCAAGCTGGACGGCGGCAAGGTCGTCGACAAGGTCAAGGAACTGATCCATGCGGGGAACATCCGCCGCATCATCCTCAAGAACGAGGAGGGACGGACGGTCATCGAGATCCCCCTGACCCTGGGCGTGGTGGGGGCGGCGCTGCTGCCGGTGCTGGCGGCCGTCGGCGCCATCGCCGCCCTGGCGGCCAGCATGACCATCGTGGTGGAAAAGATCGAATAGGAATGTCCCCGGGCCACGCCCCCCCGGGGTTGCGCCCTAGACCCCTTTCGGCACCAGGCAGAGGAATTTCAGCGGCCCGGCGCCGGTGTTCTCGAACTGGTGCTCCTCGCCGGGCTCGACCAGGGCAAAGCTGCCGGCTGAAAGCGGCACCGGCCCGCCCGGGGCGTTGATCCGGCCCTGGCCTTCGAGGACGAACACCTCGTGCTCGTAGGGGTGGGCGTGATAGGGGGAGTGGCCGCCCGGCTGCACGTCGAACAGGCGCAGCCAGAAGTTCGGGGCCGGCGAGTCCTTGCCCAGCAGCCAGCGTAGGGTCACCTTCTCGGCGCCGGCCATGGCCACCGTCTCGGCCGCCATGTCGGTGTAGTGCTTGACGATCATCGGGCCTCCTCGGTCCATGGCTTTTTGTATCACAAAGAAACCGGGTAGTAAAGAAATAGCGTGACGCGTGACGGGTGACAGCACTGGTTCTGAAATGGCTGCTCCGAATATGGTGATCGCTTGGCATCATCCTGAACGTCGTTCCATGCTTGTCAGCACGCATTGTTGCGTCCCCGGCATCGATTCGCCGCTGCCTTGAACCGCGATTTCCGCCAGTCCGACCCTCCGTGATTGTGTCTCACTCGTTACGCGTCACGAAAGTCCGTACAGCAAGAAAAAACTATGGATTTTCCCAAAGATATTTCCTATAATCGCTCCTAGACCCTGCGAGGTGGCATGAAGAAAACGACATCCCGGAAAGGAAGCAGCCCGCGCCCGCACGAGTCCGGCGCCGGCGAGCGGAAAACGCAGCGGGCCACCGATTCCGAACGCCGCAAGGTGCAGGGCGAGCTGAGCCTGTACCGCGAGCAGCTGGAAGAGCTGGTCGGCGAGCGCACCCTGGCGCTGGAGACGGCCAACCGCCAGCTCGAGGCCGAGATCGAGGAGCGCCGCCAGTCGGAGCTCGTGCAGTCGGCCCTCTACCAGATCGCCGAGAAGGCCAGCCAGGCCGAGGACCTGGACGAGCTCTACGCCGCCGTGCACGGCATCGTCTCCAAGCTGCTCTACGCCCGCAATTTCTACATCGCCCTGGTCGACGACTCGGGCCGCACCCTGAGCTTTCCCTATTTCATCGACGAGTTCGACGCGCCGCCGCCGCCGCAGACGCTCGGCCGCGGCCTCACCGAGTATGTCCTGCGCAGCGGCCTGCCGCTGCTGGTCTCCGACCAGCAGGTCGAGCAGATGGCCGCCGACGGGCTGATCGATCTGCTGGGTTCGCCCTCCTGCGAGTGGATGGGCGTGCCGCTGAAGCGCGGCGATCTCACGTTCGGCGTGCTGGTCATCCAGAGCTATGAGGAGGATTTCCACTATTCCGAGCGTGATCGCGAGCTGCTGATCTTCGTCTCGCAGCACATCGCCGAGGCCCTGTGGCGCAAGCGGGCCGACCGGGCGCTGCAGGACAGCCAGCGCTTCCTGCAGGCGGTGTTCAACGGCATCCAGGACGGCATCAGCGTGCTGGACCAGGACCTCACCATCCTGCAGGTCAACCAGGCCATGGAAAGATGGTACGCCCACCAGTCGCCGCTGGCCGGCAAGAAATGCTTCCAGGCCTACCACGGCCGCAGCGAGCCCTGCCGCGTCTGCCCGACGCTGCGTGCGTTGCGCCAGGGCACGCAGCAGGTGGACATCGTCCTCCTGGTGGGCAGCGACGGCCAGAAAGGCTGGCTGGAGCTGCACGCCTTTCCGCTGCTCGATGCCGGGGACGGCGGCACGATGGTGATCGAGTACGTGCGCGACATCACCGAGCGCAAGCTTCTGGAGGAACGCTTCCTCCAGGCCCAGAAAATGGAGTCGATCGGTCTGCTGGCCGGCGGCATCGCCCACGACTTCAACAACATCCTGGGCGGCATCCTGGGCTATGCCTCGTGGCTCAAGACCAACATCGGCCGCGAGCATCCCTTCTACCGGCCCGTGGACACCATCGAAAGGAGCGCCAGCCGCGCCGCCGAGCTGACGGCTCAGCTGCTGGCCTTCGCACGCGGCGGCAAGTACGATCTGCGCCCCTGCAGCCTGAACAGCGTCATCTCCGAGTCCCTGAAGATCCTGGCCGGTACGCTGGACAAGTCGATCGCCATCGAGACCCGCCTCAACGAGAGCCTGCCCACCGTCGAGATCGACATCGGCCAGATCCAGCAGGTGCTGATGAACCTGTGCGTCAACGCCCGCGACGCCATGCCCGCCGGCGGCCGCCTGACCATCGAGTCCTCGGTGGCCCACCTGAGCGAAAGCGACGCCCGCAACCAGCCCGACGCCAAACCGGGTTGGTTCGCGGTGCTGGCGGTCGCCGACACCGGGGTAGGCATGGACGAGGGGGTCAAGGGACGCATCTTCGAGCCCTTCTTCACCACCAAGGAGAAGGGGAAAGGGACGGGGCTGGGCCTCTCCATGGTCTATGGCGTGGTCAAGAACCATGGCGGGTTCATCCACGTGTACAGCGAGCCCGGCGAAGGCTCAACCTTCAAGATCTTCCTGCCTCTGAGCGGCAAGCCCGAAATGCCCGAGAGCGAGATCGAGGACGACCTGACCGGCGGCAGCGAGACGGTCCTGGTCATCGACGACGAGGAGGCGATCCGCCAGGTGGCGGCCGACATCCTGGAGAGCTACGGCTATCGCGTGCTCCTGGCCGCCGACGGAGCCGCGGGGGTGGAGGAATACCGGAAAGACCCGGCGGCTATCGCCATGGTGCTGCTGGACATGGTCATGCCCCGCCAGGGAGGGCGCGAGACCTACCTGCAGCTGAAGGAGGTCAACCCCCGGGTGCGCGTCCTCTTCTCCACCGGCTACAGCCAGAACGAGAAGGTGAACGAGATCATCTCCCTGGGAGTTCAGGGCTTCATCCAGAAGCCTTACCAAGTCAAGGAACTGCTGGCCAAGGTGCGGGCCGTGCTGGATGGCGAGCCCTGAGGGCGTTTTGTACGGGCCCGCCGGCTGGAGCTATCCCGACTGGCGGGGAACGGTCTATCCCGAGCCGTTGCCGCGCGGCTTCAACCCGCTGGCGTTCCTGGCCGCCCGCTTCGATTTCGTCGAGGTCAACACCACGTTCTATCGGATCCCCGGCGAGAGACTGTCCCAGGGCTGGGTGGACAAGACCACGGCCTTCCCCGGATTCCGCTTCTGGGTCAAGCTCCACCAGTCGTTCACCCATGAGCGGAAGCTGGAGCCGGAGGGGATCGCCGCGTTCCGCGCCGGGCTGCAGCCGCTGGCCCGGGCCGGCAAGCTGGCCGGGCTGCTGGCCCAGTTCCCCTATTCTTTCCATCATGGCCGGGAAAGCCTCGCTTTTTTGGGAGACCTGGCCGTTCATTTCAGCGAATGGCCGCTGGCCGTCGAGTTCCGCCACCAGGACTGGCTCGAGGAGGACGTGATCTCCTTCTTCCGCGAGCGCGGCCTGGTCTGGGCCAACATCGACCAGCCGCAGGTGTCGCGCTCGCTCTGCCTCACCGCGCTGGCCACCTCGGCGGATACGGCCTATCTGCGGCTGCACGGGCGCAACGCCGCCGCCTGGTTCTCCGGCCAGGGGCGCGACGCCCGCTACGATTATTCTTACTCCGCCTCCGAGCTCGGCCGCCTGGGAGAGGCGGTGGCGCGGCTGCGCGAGCAGGCCAAGAGGGTGTTCGTCACCGGGAACAACCATTACAAGGGGGCGGCGGTGCGCAACCTGGAGCAGCTCAAGGAGATCGTGGGCCGGCGCCCGCCCTCCAGCCGGGGAGCCGGCGCGGGGCATTAGCCGCCGGCGCAGCGCCTGATGAAGCGCATCTTTCTCTGGGCCTTCGCCGCCGCGCTCCTCTTCCTCCTGCTCTTTTTCGGCTTCAACCTCTTCGATTCCCCGCCAGCGCCCGGGGAGACGGCCGTGGGCGGCGCCCGTCCCGCGGCTGCGGCGGACCTGGGGGCCGGGAACGCCTTTTTCGTCCTCTGGGGTTTCGCCGAGGCGCCTGAGGTCGACCCGGCTTCGGCCGAGTATGCCGAGCGGGTGGTCGGGGCGCTCGCCGCTGCGGCGAGCGATGCGTCTGCGCGCCGCCGTTTCGGAGCCGGACTGGCCCAGCAGCGCTCCGACTTCGGCAAGCACTGGCAGGGAGCCAACATCTATTTTCCCCGGCTGCAGGGGGAGGATGCCGTCGGCCATTTCGCCGTACGCCGCGCCGAGCTGGCCGAGCGTCAGGAGCGCTTCGCCGTCCTGCTGCGGCGCTACCGCATTCTGCTGCATGCGAAGCGGGTCGCGGATCTCACCCCGCTGGGCAGGGGCTTCCCCGGGCGCAGCTCGCAGCTGGCCGCCAGCACGGCCCGGCTCGATGCCGCCGCCCGGGTCCTGGAGGCCGTGGACGGCGCCTGGCTGAAGGCCGGAGGCGAACTGCTGGCCGCCGCCGGGGCCGGGCTGCGCCTCATCGCCGTCGGCCGCACCTCCGAGGTCAACGCCCTGGGCCGCCTGCTGGTCGAGCTGGCGCTGCGCTCGCTGGCCGCGCTGCTCAACCGCAGCGAATGCCCGCCGGAGTTGGCGCCCCTCGTACGGGAGCAAATGCCCGATCGGCCGGCGGCCGATTTCGGGACCGCGGCGCTGCGCTCGTTCGCCCTGGCCGGCTTCGCGGCCGCCCTGGAGCGGATCAAGGGCTCGCGCATCGTCGACCCGTTCCTGCTCAGGGGCTTTTTCCGCGATCCGACCGCCTTGTACACCCTGGAGCGGCTGTCGGCCAAAGCCGGGCCGCGTTCCTTCGCCGCCTTCCACGCCCTGGCCTCCTTTTTCGTCCAGAGGAACGAAAGCCTGGCCATGATGCGCGAGTTCTGGAACGAAATTGGCGAACTGGAAAGGACCCCTCCCTGGCGCTGGCAGGATTCGCCGCTGCAGAGGCTGCGCGCCTCGGGCGCCACATCCGAGCCGTTCTGGTGGCTGCGCAACCCCGTGGGCAAGATGCTGGTGCGCTCGGCGGTCCCCTTCCACTGGCCGGTGCTGCTCCACTACGTGTACCGCAGCCACGAGCTGAAAGCGCGCTGGGACCTGGTGCGCCTGTTGGCCGAGGCGCGTCTGCGGGCCTGCGCCGAGGTGGGGACCGCCGAGGAGGACCTGCGCCGGCTGCTGGCCGCTGCGCCCGAGCGCGATCCCTTCAGCGGCGGCCCCTACCGCTTCGACCGCGCGCGCCGGGTCCTTTACAGCGTGGGCGCCGACGCCGTTGACGACAACGGCCGCGAAAGGCCGGAGCTGTGGAGGGATTCGGACATCGCCGTGCCCATCCACTTCGTGAATCGTGATTCGTGATTCGTAACACGTAATTCGTAGCCGCAAAAGACCAGGCTATTGCTGTTCCTCTTCCGAATTACGGATCGCGAATTTCGAATGACGAAGATCGTCTATTTCTTCAATAAATCCCTGATCTCCCTGAGCAGCGTCTCCTGGACCGGCGGCGGCGGGACGGCCGCCTGCCTTTTTTTCAGGCTGTTCAATGCCTTGACCACCACGAAGATGGCGAAGGCCACGATGAGAAAATCGACGATGGTGTTGACGAAAGCCCCGTATTTCAGGGTCACGGCCGGAATGTCCGCAACGGCCGGCTTGAGGGTAAGCGCCAGGCGGGAGAAGTCGACGCCGCCCAGCAGCAGGCCCACCGGAGGCATGATGACGTCGTTGACCAGCGAGGTCACGATCTTGCCGAAGGCGCCGCCGATCACGATGCCCACGGCCATGTCCATGACGTTGCCGCGCATGGCGAATTCCTTGAACTCCTTGGTGATTCCCATTCTCTCCTCCTTACAACGAATGTTTCAGGCCGCCGAAGCCCTGCCAGCGGCTGCGCAACCGGGTCAGCTCCTTGCCCGAGGACTCGTCCCGAAGGCTCTGCAGCAGAACCGTGCCGGAGCCGGGCCCGGCTCCGGGCGCGGCCCCGTGTCCGATCTCGGTAAGGCAGCCGATCCGGTCGCCCAGCCGGGCTTCGCCCAAGAAGGCGGCTTCCAGTTCCTGCAGAGGCCGGGAGCGGACGGCGTCCGGGGCCGAGGCCAGGGCCCAGCCGATGTACACCATGGTATTGACGTGGTCGTTGAGGTCGATGTCCTCGGCCTCGGCCCGGTGCAGCCTCGTGGGCGCTCGGGGACTGGGAGGGGGCAGGGGCGGGAAATCGTCCTCGAGCATGCGCCCGGGATGGGAGGCGAAGACGGGCAGGTGCGGGTCGAGGCGGGCCGGCCGCCTCGTCTCCAGGTTCATCAGGGCCCAGGCGCTGCTGGCGCGCAGCGTCTCCGCGCCCCGCGCGTCGCGCACCTGGAATTCGCGCAGGGCGAGGAGGCGGTGGCGGCCCGCCGGCCAGGTGGCGATCCGGACCTCGGCGCCGGCGGGAAGCGGCGCAAGGGCCAGAACGTGCAGCCGGGCCAGCACCCAGGTCAGCCCCTGGGCGTGCAGGTCCCGCACTCCGACGCCCAAAAGCCCGGCATGCCTCCCGGCCGCCTCCAGCAACTCCTCGAGCAGCCGCAGCAGGAGGGCGGGCGGCGGATCGCCATCCCCCTGCGGCAGGGTGAACGTGCAATGATAGGGCTCGATTTTCATGGTAGGGGAATTATATTCCAAGAAAAAGTGAAAGTGGTAGTGATGGTGGTAGTGGTCGTAGCGGGCAGGAGACCGGTCTGTGGCCATGGAACTTCACTTTTCACCTTTCACTTTAATCTGATACCTTGTTCAGCGCTGCTGCCGTTCGCCGTCGGCCGAATCCTATTCTTTTATCTCGCCCAAATCCCTGATGATCATGACGTCGTAGTCGCCCAGGCGCTTGAAGCCGGCCTTGCGGTACAGGTCGATGGCCTTGACGTTGTCGCGGTGCACCTCGAGCTTGACCTGCAATCCGGCCTCGCGGGCGATCTGCAGCGAGGAGCGCAGAAGGAGCCTGGCCAGTTTCTGACCCTGGTAGTCGGGGTCGATGGCGAAGTGGTGCAGGTAGAGGCGGCGGCCGTCGTGGGTCAGCCAGGAGGTGCCGATCACCGTGTCCTTGTCGCGGTCGACCAGCACCAGCAGCCTGCCGCTGTTGCGCAGCGTGGTCTCGATCACCGCCGCCGTGTCGCCGCGACCCGGCGTGCTCATCCCCGTCCGCTCCCAGATGTCGGCCACGTGCGGGTAGTCCGCGGCCCAGTAGTCGCGAACGAAGAAGTCCTGTTCGGCTTCCATGGCTGTAGTTGTACAGGGAGTCGGCTGGCGATGTCAAGGGCCGGCTGGAGTTGGATTCCCGTATTGGGTATAATTGCGCCAGCACCAAGGAGCATTCATGAAAAAGCCATTCTTCCTGTTCCTGGCCGCCGCGGCGCTGCTGGCGCTGATCCCGCCCGGCCGGATCCTGGCCGGCGACGAGACGCTGCCGCCGCCCCCGGTGGCCAAGAAGATCCCCCGGGAGCTGGTCCTGCACGGCCACACGCGCGTCGACGAATACTACTGGCTGAATCAGAGGGAAAACCCGGAGGTCATCGCCTACCTGCAGGCGGAGAACGCCTACACTGACGCCGTGATGAAGCCGGCTGCCGCCCTGCGCGAGACGCTCTACCGGGAAATGGTCGGGCGCATGAAGCAGGACGATGCGTCGGTCCCCTACCCGGAGAACGGTTATTGGTATTACACCCGCTTCGAGAAGGGGAAGGAGTACCCGGTGTATTGCCGGCGCCAGGGGAGCATGAAAGGGCCCGAGCAGGTGCTGCTCGACGGCAACCGCATGGCCGCAGGGCTGCGTTATTTCCACATCGGCCAGGCCGCGGTCAGTCCCGACAACCGGACGCTGGCCTACAGCATCGACACCGTCTCCCGGCGCCAGTACCGCATCCGCTTCCGCGACCTGAGGACCGGGAAGGAGCACGCGGACGAGATCCCGATGACCTCCGGGCGCATGGCCTGGGCCGCCGACAGCCGCACCCTGTTCTACCCGGTGATCGACCCCGAGACGCTGCGTTCCTACAAGGTCTGCCGCCACGAGCTGGGCACCCCGGTCGAGGGGGACGCGGCCGTGTTCGAGGAGCGGGACGAGACGTTCGCGGTGAACATCACCCGCAGCCGCTCGCGCCGCTTTCTGCTGCTGTCCAGCCGCAGCACTCTGAGCGACGAGGTGCGCGTGCTGGAGGCCGACCGGCCCGCCGGCGAGTTCCGCGTGTTCCAGCCGCGGCAGCGCGGCCTGGAGTACAGCGTCGACCACCTGGCCGGCCGCTTCATCGTCCTGTGCAACGAAAACGCGGTCAACTTCAAGCTCATGCAGGCCGCCGAGGACAGGACCGGGCGCGAGCACTGGACCGAGGTGGTCCCGCACCGCCCCGACGTGCTGCTGGAGGAGTTCGAGCTTTTCCGCGACTTCCTCGTCCTGGGCGAGCGGCAGGCCGGGTTGACGCGGATCCGCATCCTGCCCTGGGGCGGCGGAGAGGGGTATATCGTCGATTTTCCCGAGCCGACCTGCATGGTGAGCCCGGCATTCACCGCCGAGGCCGGCAGCGACTGGATGCGCTTCACCTACACGTCGCTGACCACGCCGCCCTCGACCTACGAGTTCAACATGAAGACCCGCGAGCGCCGGCTGCTCAAGCGCCAGGAGGTGCTGGGCGGCTACCGCCCCGAACTGTACGCGACCGAGCGGCTGCTGGCCCCGGCCTATGACGGCACGCCCGTGCCGATCTCGCTGGTCTACCGCAAGGACACGGTGAAGGGCCCGGCCACGCCGCTGCTGCTCTACGGCTACGGCTCCTACGGCGCCTCCATGGACCCGGGCTTCAGCCCGCTGCGCCTGAGCCTGCTCGACCGCGGCTTCATCTACGCCATCGCCCACGTGCGCGGCGGACAGGAGCTGGGGCGCTCCTGGTACGACGAGGGCAAGCTCTTCAAGAAGATGAACACCTTCACCGATTTCATCTCCTGCGCCGAGCACCTGGTGCGCCGCGGCTACACCTCGCCGGACAGGCTCTTCGCCATGGGCGGCAGCGCCGGCGGGCTGCTGATGGGCGTCGTGGCCAATCTGCGCCCCGACCTCTTCCGCGGCATCGTGGCCCAGGTCCCCTTCGTCGACGTGGTCACCACCATGCTCGACGCCTCGATCCCGCTGACCACCAGCGAGTACGACGAATGGGGCGATCCCAACAAGCCCGAGTGCTACGAGTACATGCTGCTCTATTCCCCCTACGACAACGTGCGCGCCAAGGACTATCCGGCGCTGCTGGTCACCACCGGGCTCCACGACTCCCAGGTCCAGTACTTCGAGCCGGCCAAGTGGGTGGCGCGGCTGCGGGCGCTGAAGACCGACGACAACCCGCTGCTGCTGCGCACCAACATGGAGGCTGGCCACGGGGGCGCCTCGGGCCGCTTCCGCCGCCTGGAGGAGGTGGCCTTCGAGTACGCTTTCCTGCTGCAGCTCGCCGGCAGCGACCGCCTGGGCGCCGGCCCGGCCACCGATAGGGAGGTGAAAAAATGAAAAAGACGATCGTTCTGCTCCTGGTGCTGGCGTTTGCCGTTGCCTGCGCGCCGGCATTGAAGGTGAAATACTTCCAGGACGCGCGCGCCTATCCGCCCACGGCGCCGGGCGCGGTGGACCTGCTGCGCGTCGAGCCGCGGCGGCCGCATGACGCCTTCGCGTTGATCCGTTATGATCCGCCCCGCGACATGGGGCGGCGCGAGGTGGAGCGGAAGCTGAAGGAGAAGGGGGCGGCCATCGGCGCCGACGCCCTGGTCATCGAGGTGGACACCGTGTTCCGCGAGCACACCTGGGTCGGCCCCTACCGCCCGTACCGCGGCCGCCGCGTCCATCGCAGCGTGACCCGCGAGCGCGTCCTCGAGGCCGTGGCCATCCGCTACCGCTGAAGCCAGCTAACGAGACGGGGGATCCCGTCGTCTGGAGGGATTCATGCGCGTCATCGATCTGACGCCTGAGCACGTCGACGAGTATTGCCTCTGCCTCGAGGAGTGGTCGGATGAGATCCAGGAGGCTGGAGACCACAAGCGCAAGTGGTTCGAGGCCCACAGGGACCAAGGCCTGAGGGTCAAGCTGGCACTCGATGAGCGGGGAACGGTCGGCGGTATGATCCAGTACCTGCCGATCGAGCAGTCACCCGCCGCGGGGACGGGGCTCCATTTCATACTGTGCATATGGGTGCACGGTTACAAGCAGGGGCGGGGGGATTTCCGCAGGCGCGGGATGGGCAAGGCCCTGCTGGCGGCTGCGGAAGAGGACGCACGGGCGCTCGGGGCCAAGGGCATGGCCGCGTGGGGGGTGTCGCTGCCCTTCTGGATGCGAGCATCCTGGTTCAGGAAGCATGGCTACCGCCGGGCCGACAAAACGGGCATGATGGCGCTGATGTGGAAGCCCTTTGTTGACGATGCCCTGCCGCCTTCATGGATACGCCCCAAAAAGAAACCGCAGGCCGAGCCGGGCAGGGTGGTGGTCACCGGACTGCTGAACGGCTGGTGCCCGGCCATGAACCTGGTGCACGAAAGGGCGCGCCGCGCCGTGGCCGAGCTCGGCGGCGCTGCGGAGTTCCGCGAGGTCCGCACCGGCGACCGCGCCGTCTTCCTGGAGTGGGGGATGAGCGACGCCCTGTTCATCGACGGAAAGGAAGTGCGCACCGGGCCGCCGCCCAAGTACGAGAGGATCAAGAGGAAAATTGCCCGTAAACTGAGGAAATTGGCAGGCTCAAACGGCCAGCCATGATCGAGCCCTAACAAGACCAGCAGGAGACTCGGCAAACTCGAACTGTCGGCATCCGTGTCTGGAAAGCCGGGGGAAGCAGTTCACATCGCCCCAAGCGTCTCCTGGCTGGCGAGCTTGCGATAGCGCCCCGGAGATTCGCCCCAGTGGGCGCGGAAGCGGGAGATGAAGTACTGGTAGTCGGAATAGCCCAGGCGCGAGGCCAGCCCCTTGACCGACAGCGAAGGCTCCCGGAGCAGGAAGCGCTCGGCCAGGAGCAGTTTGCGGCGCTGGATGAAGGCGACCAAGGTCATGCCGCGCTCCTTGTGGAAGCGGCGGGAAATGTGGCAGCGGCTGACTCCGAACTGCCGGGCCAGCTTGGTGATGGACAGCTCGGCGATCTGGGGCTCGGGGAGGCATAGTATGTAGCGGAAAATTTCTTCCGCGATGCTGCGGTTGGACATGGGCGCTCCTTTTTCATGCCCATGATCAAGCAAGGCTCGTGCCAGTTTGAAAAAACGATCAAAACCGCCGAACATGAAGAAGAATTCGGGTGCGGCGTCGTCCCCGAAAACGAGGCCATCCGGCGCAGAGTGTTCCAATTTGGGACAAGGGAGTGAAATCTCATTTCCTATAGGCGATATCCGCCGCTTCCTGCCCTGGGGGAGTTGTTTCAAACTGACATGAGGTCACAGAAATATCCCGGTCCATACTATCGCCATGGAGTGGCCGTTTCTTCCTGTTTCAAAATTGAACAGCGGACGGTTCCGGAAGGGAAAGGAGCCTTTGGAGCCGATGGCGCGGTTTCGGCCGGCCTTCAGCCCGGCTGGGGAAGTTTCTCCCGCTCGCCGACCAGGATCAGGATGTCGCCGGCGGCGATGACGAAATCGGGCGATGGGTTGAAGACCATTTCCTCGCGGCGCTTTACGGCGATGACGATGGCGTTGTATTTCTGCCGCAACTCCGAGTCCTTGATCGGCCGGCCGGTGAAGGGGGAGTCGGGGCGCACGGTGAATTCCTCTATGGAGAGCGCGATCTGCGGCGCGAAGGTCATCAGGTCGATGAACTCCACGACGTTGGGGCGCAGCACGGTGTTGACGATCCGCCGCGAGCTCAGTTCGTAGGGGGTGATGACGCGGTTGGCGCCGATCTTGAGCAGCTTGCCGCGGTTGTTGCTGTCCAGGGCGCGGGCGATGATGAACAGCGCCGGATTGGC
Organism: uncultured Clostridia bacterium; assembly: GCA_964628035.1. Taxonomy (GTDB): domain Bacteria; phylum Acidobacteriota; class Aminicenantia; order UBA2199; family UBA2199; genus UBA2199. The sequence continues at coordinate 153,674 of CAZVPI010000003.1, forward strand.
CTCGCGCGCCGAAAGCACGGTGAAGATGTTGTCGGCGTCCGAGGAGAGCAGGGAGATGAAGACCCTCGCCTTTTCTATGCCGGCCAGCCTCAGGATGTCCTCGTCGGTGGCGTCGCCGAGGATCACGTTGTAGCCGCGCTCCTCGGCATTGGCATAGCGCTCTTGGCGGTTGTCGACGACGATGAAGGAAATGCCCAGGTTCTGCAGTTCGCGGCACACCTGCTCGCCCATGATGCCGAAGCCGGCGACGACCAGGTGCTCCTTGAGTCGCGACATCGATTTCATTTTGCGTCTCCCCAGGATGCGCCGGATGTTGCCCTCCAGGGCGCTCTCGGCGATCCTGCCCGCGAGGTAGAAGAAGGTGCCCAGGCCGCTGAAAATGACCCAGATGGTGAAGAGCTTGCCGGCGGCGCTCAGGGCAAAGGCCTCCTTGTAGCCCACCGTGATGATGCTGATCACCGTCATGTAGATCGCGTCCAGGGCCGACACGCCCTCGATCGCCATGTAGCCGATGACGTCCACGGCGACCAGCAGCAGCAGGACGGCGACCAGGTGAACGATCCTCCTCCCTTCGCTCATGGGGACATTGTACTGCAAACGACCGTGCAAGGCCAAGCGCCGCTGCGCAGTGTGGCCTGACAAGGTATAATGCGGATTGAGGAGGCTTATGAGACGTGATATCCTGCTGGTCAACTGCTACCGGGGGAGGGCGGCCGAGAAGGCCGCCTACCGGGTGTGGCTGCAAAGGGCTTCCGCCGCCGCTGGCGGAGCGGAGATCGTGGTCCGGGAAACGACCCCGACTGGGGTCTGGACCGATTCCCGCGATGTCGACGCCGTGATCCTCTCCGGCTCGCAGAAGATGGTGGGCGATGGCGAGGTCGAACCCGGACTAATGGAGTTCCTGGAGGCGAACCGGAAGCCGCTGCTGGGCGTCTGCTATGGCCACCAGGCCCTGGCCGCCGCCTTCAACGCCCGGGTGCGTCGCGACGCACGCAAGCACCTGGGCGAGGAGACGGTCCGGATTCCCGATGGCGCGGGGATCTTCGCGGGTTTTCCCTCCTCGTTCCCGATGTTCGAGAGCCATGAGGAGGTCGTGGTCGCTGACGGCCGCCTGGAGAAGAGTTTCCACGTCCTGGCCTGGAGCGGCACCGGCCTGGTCGAGGCCATCGGACACCATGTGCACCCCTTCTTCGGGGTGCAGTTCCACCCCGAGAGATCGGGGGAGTTGGGGGTCAGGTTGCTGGTGAACTTTCTGAACTTGATCCTATAGGACTTGGCGCACGGCTTACGGCGTACGGCATACGGCAGCAGCCATAACCCGATCTATCTTGATTCGCAATTCGTGCATGAACAGGGGAACGCAGTAATCGATGGACGGCAGCCGCGACGCATAAAGCCCGATCATCAATCCCCGGATTTCGATTTTGCCATCAACGGCAGGGGGCACGCTTGAAGAAATAGTCCGAGAGCCTTCCTCTTCGTGATCCGTGGTGTTTTCTCAAGGTCATCGCACCTTTGGCGCTTGACTTGATTTTTCTATTTGGGGCTTTTCTTGTCCGTACGCCGTATGCCATACACCGGTTATTTCCTGATCGCAGCTAAGGCTTCCCGCGCCGCCGCCAGCAGGGGCTCGGCCGAGATCTCCTGGCCCACGGCGTTCTTCATCCACTGCTGGGGGGTGAGGCGGCCCGCCCGGCACATGCGCTCCATCTCGCGGCCCAGGCTCTTCCCCTGCAGGTAGCGCTCCAGCTGGAAGGCGATCAGGTGGCCCAGGGGATAGTCGGGCAGGTACAGGGCGGCGTCGACCATGTGCGAGTAGGCGGCCAGGATGACCTGGTCGCGTACGCCGAAGACCGGTGCGTAATAGCGGTTCCAGACGTCGCGGGCGCAGGCCATCACCGCCCGGCGCAGGGAGTCGGGGCTGGCGTCGGGGTTCTTGTAAAGCCATTCCCAGGCCCGCATGTCGACCAGGGCCGAGCCGGCAATCTCGTAAGTCATCCACAGCGTGTCCAGCGCCTTCAGCCGCCGGGCCTGCGGCCCGGGCGGCGGGTAGCCCAGCATCTCCAGGTCGCGGCTCTGGAAGAGAAAGGCGAACGCTTCCGTGATGGCGGTGTTGGGGACGCCGGCCATGAGGTAGAAATCGGCGCGCTCGAGCGAGAGCACCTGCTCGGCGCAGTGGCCGAGCTCGTGCATGGCCACGTTGAAGCCCTGGAAGTTCATGCCGCCGGGGCCCATGCGGGTGCGCAGGCGCGACTTGTCGCCGCGCAGCAGCGCCCCCCAGGCATGGCCGGCGCCGCGGGCCGGGTCGACCTCGATGCGGCCGGCTATGAAGCGGGCGTCCTCGGGGGCGAAGCCCAGGCGCTGCAGGATCGTGCCCAGCCCCTGCTGCAAACGGGCGCGGCTGGGGTAGAGCTGGCGCACGCGGGCGTCCAGCTCGGCCTCGGCGATCCGGCCCCGGGGCTTGAAGCCGTTGTACCAGATGTCGAACGGACGCAGCTCGCGCTGCAGCCGGGAGGCGATCAATCGGGCGGTTTCGGCGATCTCGGGGGCGGTCAGGACATCCTCCAGCATCCGGGCCACGGCCGGCTCCTCCAGCTCCCGCTCCAGCTCGAACGAGCGGCGCGGGTGGCTCGGCAGGGAGGGGTAGAACTCGTCCATGTCGCTCATGGCCTTGAACACGTTCAGCCAGTGGAGGTAGCGCGAGTTGGGCTCGGGGGTCCAGCGCACTTCGCGACCCTCCTTGAAAACCTTGTTCTTGAAAGGATTCCAGGCGAGCTCGCCGGGGCCGATCATCGACTTGGGGATGTCCTGCTGGATGATGCGCTTGAGGACCTCGTGAAGGAGCTCCTGGCGGGCCAGGCCGTCTTTCTCGGCATACAGGGCCTTGATGTGGTCGCGCAGCCCCCAGTGGCTGATCAGCCTGAGATCCCCGGGGAACGGGGCGTGTCCCTCGTTGTCCACCAGGCGGCCGACGTGGATGTCGTAGCTCGAAATGTAGGTTTCGGCCTCGTTCAGGGCAATGGCGGCGTTCTGGCTGGCGCGGGCGGGCAGGCGGGAAAGGAACAGGTCGCCGCAGCGGGCGTAGGCCCATTCACGGCGGTCCCATTGCGGCCCCAGCTCCGCCTTCTCGGCCAGGGAATAGGAGGGGAAATTGAGCAGCACGTCGAAGGCGACCTTGGCGGCGAACAGGTCCTCGCTGAGATGGGCGGCCGGGTCGATGCGGCCGAAGCGCTCGTCGATGGGCAGGATCTCCCCCAGGTTTAGGTGCAGCGGCCGCTTGAGCCCCTGGCTGATGCGGTTCAGGTTGCCGCGCAGCGTCTCCATGTGTGCCTCGATGCGGGCGAACAGGACCTGCAGCCGCCCGGGATCGGCGAGGAAGCCTAGCTGGCAGAACTTGGCGAACTCCTCGGGGCTGCCGTCCTCGGCGCGCCAGAATGCCGCCGCCTGGCGCACGCCGCGGTCGATGCGCGGCTTGTGGCCTTCGCCGTGTTTCCCCAGCAGGTACTCGCGCACGGAGTCCTGAGTTTCATGGCTGATGAACATGTCCTCTCCTACCAGGGCGGGGCCGACGGCCAGGAGGGCCGCCGCCAAGATCAAGATCTGGAATGGTTTCACCCGGGCCTCCAGGGGCGAATGTAGCACGGCAGGGCTTTCAGGTCAAGGAAGAAGACGTTAGACGTTAGTGGATAGCAAGAAAAATGCCCTGAAAAAACAGTTTTCCCATTCTTTTATTAAATATATCTAGTGCTCGACACATGCCTTGCTAACGTCTAGCGTCTCTTGCTGGCTGAATGCTTTGCTGACGTCTAACGTCCAACGTCTAATGTATCGTGCTCGTTCCTTGTCTTGCTAATGTCTAACGTCTAACGTCTCAGTTCTTTTCGCCACCCAGTTCCTTGAATAATTCAATTTCGGTGGCGAAAAGGAGAATGCGGCTGAACTGGCGGCCGAGGACATAGAGCTGTTGCCACAGGAAGGCGGCCAGGACCAGCAGCGGCGTCCCGGCGGGAAGGACGCGGGCAACCTCCAGGTAGAGCAGCGTCAGGGCAACGAAGGCCAGTCCGGCCAGCAGGTGGAGCCCCCAGGCCTTGAAGAAGCGGAGGCGCATGAATTTCAAGGTCCGCCAGGTCTCCTTCAGGACGCTCCTGCGGCCGCCTGCCGCCAGGCCGATCTTGACGTAATCGAGGAACATGGACACGATGCCCAGGAGAAGCGCCAGCGCCAGCAGGCGCAGCAGGTTGGCGGCCAGGACCGGCCACTCGCTCGCCGCCCGGCGCGTCGCGGCCCGCAGCAGGGCGGCCAGCAGCCCGTGCAGCACTCCGGCGAAGAGAAGATACAAGGGGACGGAGAGGAGGGCCAGGCGCAGGAAGCGCCAGAAATACAGGCCGCCGTCATGGCAGAACTCGGCCAGGGTCGGCCGAGTGTTGGGACGCAACAGGCCGCCGAGGATGCCGCCGTTGAGGAACACCGTCAGCAGCAGGAAAAAAACGATGCCCGCCAGCAGCAGGCCCACGGCCGGGAGGGTCATTTCCAGGAACCGGCGGCTGATGTCGGTCAGCCAGTGGATGTCGGTCCGGGCCAGGATGTCCCGGGCGCTGAGCGAATGGGACGCCCGGCCGTGGAGGAAGAGGGCGAGGGGGGCGACGATCAGCAGGGAGGTCAGGACGTTGGCCGTCCAGAGGCGCAGGGCCAGCCGGCCCTGCCCGAGCGTGACGCGAATGCCCTTGACGAACAGCTTGGCGTTGGACATGGGAGGCTCCTAGAACAGGGCTGCCGCGAACTGCAGCAGGTTCTGCGTCCAGAACAGCACCCTGGCCGACCAGCGCAGGGCGCCTGCCGGCTCGGCCTTGACGACGGCGCTGTTGTTGCTCAGGTCGCTGTCGACAAGGAACACGCGTTCGGGATCGACTTGGGCGTACTTCACCTTGCTGGGGCCCTCGTAGACGAAATCGACCCAGCGCCCCCGGCCGTTCCAGCTCTCGACCTTGCGCTCGCCGTTCTCGAATACCGTCAGGACCTTCAGCCCGACGCCGCCTGCGGGACGGGCCTCGCCCAGGCGCCGCACGCGGACGCGGGTGACGTACTTCGGCTCCTTGTTCTTTTCGTCCAGGACGCGGGCGGCGGCGCGGGTCGTCTCGACCTTCTTTCCCTGGCGCTCGAAGACCCCGCGCGCGGTGCTGGCGCGGACCGAGTAGGCCCGGTCGACGGAGAAGTCCCACTCCTTGGCGGAGAAGAAGAACTCCTTGAAGAACCAGTCTAGGTCACGGCCGCTGACCTCCTTGGCGACGGCGATGAAATCCCGGCTCCGGGGATGGCGGTAGCGGAAGCGCGTGTGGAACGTGCGCAGCAGGCGCAGCATGGTTTCCTTGCCGATGAGGTTCTCCAGGGTGCGCAGGTTGGTCGCCGCCCGCATGTAGACGTTCATCGCGTAACTCATCGGCGAGGCGAACCGCCAGGAGGGAGCCACCACGGGGTCGAGGCGGGCGGCGTGGACGGCGGCCATGCGGTCCAGCTCCAGGTCGGCGTACTTGAAGCGGCCGGTATAGCGGCTGAGGGGGATGCCCGCCAGGTTGAGGGGAACGGAGCCGGGGCCGAAGGCCTTGGCCAGGACCTTGCCGGTCGAGTAGGTGTTGATCCCCTCGTCCAGCCAGGCCTCCTCGAACTCGTTGCTGGCCGCCAGGCCGTACCAATAGCCGTGGCCGAACTCGTGGACGATGACCATCTCGGGATTGTTCTCCTGCGGCGTGGGCAGGACCCGGGTGCCGGCGGTGAACAGGGTCTGGTACTCCATGCCGCCGCTGCCGCTGCGGAACGGCGGATCGACCAGGGTGACCTGGGCGTACGGGTACGGGCCGTACCACAGGCCGTAATACTTGATGGCGGCGCGCAGCGCCCGGAAGTGGCGCTCGGCCTGGGCGCGGTGCTCGGGATTGATCAGCAGGATCATGCGGACGTCGGGGAGGCGGACCTGGTCGAGCGGGAGGCGCAGGGCGCCGGCGACCTCAAGGTATTCGGCCTCGCTCACCTCGTCCGCGGCGACGAAGTCGCGCTCGATGCGGATGTAGTCTGGATCGGCAGTCCAAGCGAAATCGTGGATCCGCTCCTGGACGAAGGTGTGCGTCGCGGTCCCGGCCTTGGCGTCCTCGCTGCGGCCGACCTGCCGGCCCGCGGCGCCGACCACGAATGCTTGCGGAACGGTGATGTGGACCTTGAAATCGGCGAAATCGGCGAAAAACTCGCTGTTCAGGTGGTAGGGGTGGCAGTTCCAGCCCTTGCCCTCCTCGTAGACTCCGGGCTTGGGGAACCACTGGCCGATGAAATAGCCGTTGTGGTAGTAGCCGGCGCGGCGGACGGTCCTGGGGATCTTGGCGCTGAAGGCGATCTCCAGGTCGGCCGCCTCGCCCGGGCCCAGCGGGCGGGGCAGGGGTACGCGCAGGACCGTCTGGTCGCCGGCGCGCAGCGGACGCCGGGGGGGGACGAATTCCATGGCCGGCTTCAGGTCGGTCCCGTCCGTCAGGCGGATGGATTCCACGTCGATCCAGCCCCAGTCGCCGTCCTTGATGCGCGTGTCGCCGTGAGAGTCGGCGCCGAAGTTCTCCTGGCGCACCTCCTGCATGAAGACGCTTTCCTCGTTCTTGAAGGCGTTCCAGTAGAGGTGGAACCAAAGGTCGGGCACCGTGTCCCGCGTGGTGTTGGCCCAGCGCAGGGTCTGGCGGCCGTGCAACATCTTTTTCACCGGGTCGAGGGTGGCCCAGATCTCGTACTGCAGCGGCATGGGCGCCGGCGGCGCCGCCGTCTGCGCCCCGGCGGCACCGGCCGGGACGGTCGCCTGGCCTGCCCGAGCGGCGGCCAGGGAGGGCAACAAAAGGATGAACACGATGAGGGCCTTCTTCATGAGCACCTCCAGGGATGTCGTCAACCATTAAACGGAGCTCCAGGGGTTTTTGTTTCAAGTCTTTGAACTTGGCAGACGGCACACGGCAACAGCATGACGATCTGTCGTGACGCGTGACGCGTAACGCGCGACGAGAAAAGTCCTAACCCCGAGCACCAGGCAGCGAATGGGAAACAAGCACCGAGATCCAATCAGCGAATGACCCAAGCAAAGGCTTCAGCAGGGGCTTGGTTTTGGACATTGGAATTTGGTGCATGTGATTTGGAATGATTTTGACTCGTCACTGAGTGCGGCGCATCGCCGCTAGATCAAAGGCCAGGTCTGCGTGGGCAGGTAGAAGATCATCTCCACCTGCGTGCCGCTGCCTTTTTCGGATAGGATCACCAGCTTGTCGGCGAAGCGCTTCATGTTGGCGATGCCCATGCCGGCGCCGAAGCCGCGCTCGCGGATGTGGTCGGGGGCCGTCGAGTACCCCTCCTTCATGGCCTTGTCCAGGTCCTCGATGCCCACGCCGTCATCGATCACGCGCACGATGAAGCGGTCCTCGTCCTGGAAGAAATAGATGTCACCCTGCCCCTTGCTGTGGATGACCACGTTGGTCTCGGCCTCGTAGGTGGCGACGCCGACGCGGCGCACGATGTCGTTGTGGAACTGCTTGCCGGCCAGGAACTGCTTGAGCAGGGCGGCGCCGCTGCCGGCGGCGTCGATGTCGCTGCCGTCGATGTGGTAGTGGAAGTTGGCCTGTTCGGCGTTCAGCTTCTCGCCGGTGATGGCCGAGTACTCGGTGTCCAGGGTGCGGCTGCGCTTGCGGTCGTGGATGTAGATGAGGTTGAACTTCTCCAGGATGCCGTGCAGGATGTCTTCCTTGGTGATGATGCCGCAGACGCGGCCGTCGTCGTCGACGACCGGGAAGCGGCCGAAGCGGAAGCTCTCGAACTTCTCCACCACGGCCGCCAGCGGGTCGTCGCGGCGGACCGCGACCACCTCGGAGGACATGATGCGGCGGATGGGGTCGTGGATGGTGTTGAATTCCAGGGCGTGGATGATGTCCTCGATGCTGATGATGCCCACCAGCCGCCGGTTCTCGTCGACCACCGGAATGCCCGAGATCTTCTTGATCTTCATCAGCTCCTTGGCGTGGGCGATCTTCTTGTCGGCGGCGATCTCCACCACCCGGGCGGTCATGACGTCGCCGGCCTTCAGGTCGGCGAAGATCTCGGCATAGCGCGAGAGGTCAGTCTTTTCCGGCATCGGCGCCCCGCAGGCCCATGGCCCAGATCTTGCCGCAGGAGGAGTAGAGGTAGCCGCGGGTGCGCAGCAGCAGGAAGTTGTTCTCGCGGGCGTAGGCGATGGTCTCGGGGGCGATGGTCTTGCCGCGCACCACGATCAGACCCAGCAGGTCGGTCACCAGGGCCGAGCGGATCACCTGCGGGTAGGTATAGCCGGTGAGCACGATCATGCCCGGCTGGGTCAGGGCCAGGATGTCGCTGATCATGTCGCTGGCGCCGACCGATTTCACTTCCTCGTCGAGCTTGCTCTCGCCCGAGAGGACCTCGGCGTCGAGCAGCGCCACGATGTCGCGGACCTTGGTCATGGTGTTCCACCCCCCCTGGAGCCCGCGTCAGTTCTCGCTGTAGATCTCCTTCTCGTACACCGTCTCCAGGCGCAGCTTGTGCTTGGCCTCTTCCTGGGCCAGGGCCAGGAAGGTGTCGCGCAGCCCCTCGTCCTGGGCCATGGCCGCCAAGTCGCTGTACAGCTTGAACGAGGCCTTCTCGCGGCGCATGGCCACGATCAGCGCCTCCTGGTAGTCCATCTCCGGCGTGGGGGTGATGTCGACCAGGTAATCGACGATCTTCAGGTCGGTCACCTGCCTGGCCGCGGGCTTGAAGGTGCTGCCGCCCTTGACGCGCTGCAGCTTCTCCTTGTGCTTGTTCTCCTCGCCGGCGAAGAGGACGAACTGCTCCGCCAGCGCCTGGTTGTCCAGCTTGTCGGCCCATTCCAGGTAGAACTGGCGGGCCTCCTCCTCCTTCTCGATGGCGAAGTCCAGGACTTCGTTGACCGACTTGAAGGTGGAGATCATGTCCATGGGCTGGCCGCAGCAGACCAGCTGCCCCTTGCCGTCGGCGATCACCTTGACGATCTTGCCGCAACGCGCGCACTTGAAGAACTCGCTCATGGCTACCTCCAGGATTCGTGTGAGGCATTGTAGCATTGAACGGCAAAAACAGCAAACCCGCCCGCACGGCCGGGAAATAATTTCATCGCAAACTATATATTGACTTTCGCGAGAATTTTTACTAAGATGACCTCTTGGACTCCGGGCACGCCCTGCGCACCGGAAGCGAACATCATGGTGGCTGGAGGAAAAGGCCGCACTGCCGCCGTTCCCCCCGCCGGAGGAAGCCTGGAATGCTGGTCAAGGAAGTCGCCGAAACGCTGGGCCTGAAGGTCCTGGCTGAAGGACGGGAGCAGCGCGTTAGCAGCGGCTACGTGTCCGACCTGCTCTCCGACGTCATCGCCAACGCCGAGGAGGGCTGCCTGTGGATCACGGTGCAGCGCCACCTGAACATCGTCGCCGTGGCCCAACTCAAGAAGCTGGCCGGCATCGTCATCAGCCGCGGCGGCGAGCCCGAGCCGGCGGTGCTGGCGCGGGCCGGGCAGGAAGGCCTGTTCATCCTGGCCGCCGCCGAGGATTCCTTCACCGTCGCCGGCCGGCTCTACGCCCTGCTGCGCGGCGGGCAATGACCTGCGCCCGCGCTGTGCCCGCCCCTGAATCTCTGATTGTTCCGCCAACGAGGAGGCTTGCCATGGATGCTCAAGCGGTTCATGTCCCGGACAACGAGCAGTACCGCGAGCTGAAACAGTTCATCGAGGCCAACCGCGGAGTCCCCGGGCCGCTGATCCAGGTCCTGCACCGGGCGCAGAAGATCTTCGGCTACCTGCCGCTGGAGGTCCAGCACTTCGTCGCCCGCGAACTCAGCGTCCCGCTGTCCAAGGTGTTCGGCGTGGTCACCTTCTACAACTTCTTCCGCATCGACCCCATCGGCGAGCACATCGTCAACCTGTGCCTGGGCACGGCCTGCCACGTCAAGGGCGCCTCGGAGATCATCAAGGCCCTGGAAAAGGAGCTGGGCGTGAAGGTGGGCGGGACCAGCGCCGACCGCTTTTTCACCCTGTCGACGGCGCGCTGCTTCGGCGCCTGCGGGCTGGCCCCGGTGATGATGCTGGACGAGGAGGTGCACGGCCGCCTCAACCCGCAAAAGGCCGTCCAGATCCTGCGCGACATGAAGGCGCGCGCCGCCGAAACGGGCGCCCGGAACAAGGAGGAGCAATGAAACTCGAAGACCTCAGGAAGATCCGCGAGAAGACCGAGAAGGACATGCTGCTGCGCGCCGCCCAGACGCGGCTGAAGGTGGTGGTGGGCATGGGCACCAGCGGCATCGCCGCCGGGGCCCGCGAAACCCTCAAGGCCTTCCTGGACGAGATCGCGAAACGCGACCTGCGCGACGTGGTCGTTTCCCAGGCCAGCGAGCGCGGCCTCAGCTCCCACGAGCCGATCGTCACCGTCGTCGAGGAGGGCAAGCCCTCGGTGGTCTACGGCAACGTCGACGGCGAGCTGGCGCGCAAGATCGTCGCCGAACACCTGGTCAACGGCAACCCGGTCTCGGCCGCCATCGTCGAAGTCAAGGAATAGCCGAGAAGCGAGGTCGCCATGAACAAACGGCTCGACGTGCTGGTCTGCGGGGGCGGCGCCTGCATCTCCTCCCACAGCCACGAATTCAAGGACAAGCTGCAGGAGGAGATCGCCAAGGCCGGCCTGGCCGATGAGGTCAACCTCATCGAGACCGGCTGCATGGGCCCCTGCGAGCTGGGGCCGGTGATGGTCGTCTATCCCGACGGCTCCTTCTACATCCAGCTGAAGGAGGAACACGCCGCGCGCATCGTCCAGGAGCACTTCCTGAAAGGGAGGCCGGTGCAGGAGCACCTGTGGCAGGCCCCCGAGGCGCGCAAGATCGTCGAGCAGAAGAAGCAGGTGCCGTTCTTCGAGAAGCAGCGGAAGATCGTCCTGTCCAACTGCGGCCGCATCGACCCGGAGAACATCAACGAATACATCGCCACCCGCGGCTACGAGGCCCTGGGCAGGGCGCTGACGACGATGAGCCGCGAGCAGGTGATCGACGCCATGACCCGTTCGGGGCTGCGCGGCCGCGGCGGCGCCGGCTTCTCCACCGGCATGAAGTGGAAATTCGCCTATGACAGCCCGGGCGGGCAGAAGTACGTCCTGTGCAACGCCGACGAGGGCGACCCCGGGGCCTTCATGGACCGCGCCGTGCTCGAGGGCGACCCGCACTCGGTGCTGGAGGGCATGGCCATCGCCGGCTACGCCATCGGGGCGGACAAGGGCTATGTCTACGTGCGCGCCGAGTACCCGCTGGCCATCGAACGGCTGAACACGGCCATCGCCCAGGCGCGCGAGATGGGGCTGCTGGGAAAGAACCTATTCGAGACCGGCTTCCACTTCGACGTCGAGCTGCGCATGGGCGCCGGCGCCTTCGTCTGCGGCGAGGAGACGGCGCTGATGGCCTCGGTGGAGGGGCTGCGCGGCCAGCCGCGCCCCAAGCCGCCCTTCCCCGCGGTCAAGGGGCTGTGGGGCAAGCCGTCGGTCATCAACAACGTCGAGACCCTGGCCACCGTGCGCCACATCCTGCTCAACGGCTGGGAGTGGTTCGCCGCCATCGGCACCGAGAAGAGCAAGGGCACCAAGGTCTTCGCCCTCTCGGGCAAGGTGGTCAACACCGGCCTGGTCGAGGTGCCGATGGGCATCACCCTGGGCGAGCTGGTCTTCGACATCGGCGGCGGCATCCCCGGCGGCAAGGCCTTCAAGGCGGCCCAGACCGGCGGCCCCTCGGGCGGCTGCATCCCGGCCAAGTACCTGAACACCCCGCTCGACTACGAGTCGCTCAAGCAGCTCGGCTCGATCATGGGCTCGGGCGGCCTGATCGTCCTCGACGAGGACAGCTGCATGGTCAACATGGCCAAGTATTTCCTCGAGTTCTCGCTCGAGGAGTCGTGCGGCCAGTGCGTCCCCTGCCGCGTCGGCCTGAAGCAGATGCACGCCCTGCTGGAGAAGATCACCAGCGGCACGGGCACCCTGGACGACCTGGAGAAGCTCGAGCAACTGGCCTACACCGTGCGCGCCACCTCGCTCTGCGGCCTGGGCCAGGCCGCCCCCAACCCGGTCATCTCCACCCTCAAGTATTTCAGGCACGAATACCTCGAGCACATCATGGACAAGAGGTGTTCGGCCGGGGTCTGCGCGGCGCTCTTCGCCGCGCCCTGCGTCAACGCCTGCCCGGCCGGGGTCGACGCCGCCTCGTATGTCTCGCACATGGGCGATGGCCGCCGCCGCGAGGCCTACTACCGGCACATGCAGAACAACCCCTTCCCCATCGTCTGCGGCCGCGTCTGCCCGGCCTTCTGCGAAAAGAAATGCTCGCGCGGCAAGTACGACCAGCCGCTGGCCATCCGCGAAATCAAGCGGCTGTTCGCCGACTGGGCCATCGAGGAGGGGCTGGGCTTCGCCCCGCCCGCCAAGCCCCACGAGCAGAAGGTGGCCGTGGTCGGCGCCGGCCCGGCCGGCCTGGCCTGCGCCTTCTATCTCACCCGCCTGGGTTACAAGCCCGTGGTGTTCGAGTCGCTCAAGGTGGCCGGCGGCATGATGAAGGTCGGCATCCCCGACTTCCGCCTGCCCAAGGACAAGCTGCAGGCCGAGATCGACGTCATCGTGCGCGCCGGCGTGGAGATCAAGTTCGGCGCCACGGTGAAGTCGGTGGAAGAACTGCAGAAAAAGGGCTTCGCCGCCGTGTTCATCGGCAGCGGCGCCCACCAGGCGCAGAAGCTGACCATCGAGGGCAGCGAGCTGAAAGGCGTGCTCTCGGGCATCGATTTCCTGCGCGAGGTCAACCTGGGCAAGAAGGTCGCCCTGGGCGACGACGTGATCGTCGTCGGCGGCGGCTCGACGGCCATGGACGCCGCGCGCATGGCCCGGCGCCTTGGCGCCCGCAACGTGCGCCTGGTCTACCGCCGCACCCGCGCCGAGATGCCGGCCCAGCTCGAGGAGGTGGTCGGCGCCGAGGAGGAGGGGATCGAGATGGATTTCCTGGTCAACCCCCTGCAGGTGGTGGGCAAGAACGGCAGGGTCGCCGGGCTGCACTGCATCAAGACCGAGCTGGCCGACTTCGACGACTCGGGGCGGCGCCGGCCGGTGCCGGTTGCGGGAAGCGAGTACACCATCCGCGCCAGCGCCGTCATCTACTGCCTGGGCCAGAAGCTGAGCCTGGGCCTGACCGGCGGCAAGCTCGGCCTGGACCGCCGCGGCCACATCGCCGTCGATGCCCGGACCATGGCCACCAGCATGGCCGGGGTGTTCGCTGGCGGCGACGCCGTCAATCCCTCGACGGTCATCGAGAGCGTGGCCCAGGGCCGCCTGGCGGCCATGGCCATCGACCGCTTCTTCGGCCGCCCGGGCGTCCTCTATCCCGAACCGCGCCAGGTGGTCGAGGTGCACTACGACGAGGAGGCCTACCTCAAGACGATCGCCCGCAAGGAGCCGCATCGGGAGGAGGCGGAGAAGCGCATCGCCGATCCCTTCCTGGAGGTCAGCCGCGGCCTGACGCTGGACGAGGCGGTCGAGGAGTCGCGGCGCTGCCTGCACTGCGACCGCGTGCAGGGTCCGGAGAAGGAGGCCGTCAAGGCCGAGGCCATGCCCATCGAAGCCATGCTGTGAGGTGTTCATGAAGCGCGAAACGATGCTGAAAAAATTCCCAGCCTCGGGAGACAGCCTGCTCGCCATCCTGCATGAAATGCAAAATGCGAGTCCCGAGCACTACCTGAGCGACGCCGACCTGCGCGCCGCCGCCGACTACCTGAAGCTGCCCTACGCCTTCGTCCACGGCGTGGCCACGTTCTACACCATGTACAGCCTGAAGCCGCGGGGCAGGAACCTGATCCGCGTCTGCCAGTCGCCGCCCTGCCACCTGCTCGGCTCCTCGACCATCTCGCGCGAGCTGATCAAGCTCCTGGGCATCGGTTTCGGCGAGACCACCCCGGACAAGCTGTTCACCCTGGAGATGAGCTCCTGCCTCGGCGTGTGCGGCGTGGCGCCGGCGATGATGGTCAATGACCGCGTCTACGGCAACCTGACCGCGGAGCGCATCGCCGGGATCATCGCCGACCTCAGGAGGCCCCAATGAGCGTGTTTCGCACCCATGTGCTGCTGCCGGTCGACGAGGGGACGGTCCAAGCCGGCGTTTTCGAGGTCAAGCGCCGCCTGGAGGCCGAGCTGAAGGCCCGCCAGCTGCTGGGCGAGGTCAAGGTGCTGGAGAGCGGCAGCGTGGGCCTGGTCGGCAAGGGCGTCATCCTGGCCGTTTATCCCGACCGCATCTACTATTTCAATGTCGGCCCGCAGGACCTGCCGCGCATCCTCGACGAGCACCTGCTGAAGGGGCGGGTCGTGGCCGCCCTCGATCATGCCCCCATCGGCGGCATGGCCCCGGCCCAGGCCGAGCCCGGCGCCTCCAGGGTGGGCTTGACGCGCCCGCAGCGGCGCATCGTGCTGGACAAGGCCTGGACCGTCGACCCCGAGAACATCGAGGAGATCATCGCCGCCGGCGGTTACAAGGGGCTGGAGAAGATCTTCAGCGAGCGCATCGCCCCCGAGGCGGTGATCGAGGAGATCAAGAAGTCGGGTCTGCGCGGCCGCGGCGGCGCCGGCTTTCCCACGGGCATGAAATGGGAGTTCACGCGCAAGGCCGCCGGCAGGGAGAAGTTCGTCATCTGCAACGCCGACGAGGGCGAACCGGGCACGTTCAAGGACCGGCTGATCCTCGAGGGCGATCCGCACCGCCTGATCGAAGCCATGACCATCGCCGGCTACGCCATCGGCGCCGGCAGGGGCTACGTCTATATCCGCGGCGAATACCAGCTCTCCATCGACCGCCTGGGCCATGCCATCTCCCAGGCCCGCCAGTACGGGCTGCTGGGGGAGAACATCCTGGAGAGCGGCTTCTCCTTCGACCTGGAGATCAAGAAGGGGGCCGGCGCCTATGTCTGCGGCGAGGAAACCTCGCTGATCGAGTCGCTCGAGGGCAAGCGCGGCAACCCGCGCGTCAAGCCGCCCTACCCGGTCAGCCACGGCCTGTGGCAGAAGCCCACCTCGGTGAACAACGTCGAGACCCTGGCCAACGTGCCGGGGATCCTGGCCCACGGCGCCTCCTGGTTCCGCGCCATCGGCACCGACAAATGCCCGGGGACCAAGGTGTTCACCATCCTGGGCCATGTCGAGTACCCGGGCCTGGTCGAGACCGACATGGGCACGCCGCTGCGCGAGATCATTTTCGGATACGGCGGCGGCGTCAAGGGCGGCCGGAAGTTCAAGGCGGCCCTGCTGGGCGGGGCGGCCGGCGTGTTCGTCCCCGAGGCCCAGCTGGACGTCAAGATGGATTTCGAGAGCCTGAAGGAGAACAAGGCCGTGCTCGGCTCCGGGGCGGTGCTGGTGATGGACGAGACGACCTCGATCGTCGACATGCTTTTTCCCATCGCCAAGTTCTTCGCCCACGAGTCGTGCGGCCAGTGCGTCCCCTGCCGCATCGGCACGCGGCAGATCCTGGACATCGCCTGGCGCCTCCGCCAGGGCCAGGGCCGCGCCGGGGACAGGGAAACCATGCTGCAGCTGGCGGAGACGATGTTCAAGACGTCGCTCTGCCCGCTGGGGCAGTCGCTGGTCATGCCGGTCAAGAGCGCGCTGGAGAATTTCGCGGACGAGTTCGCCCTGGCCGTCGGCCAGGCCGGGAAAGCATAAGGAGGCACCCATGGCGGAAATGGTCACCATCCACATCGACGGAGAGGAAATCCAGGCGGAGAAAGGCGCCAACCTGCTGCAGGTGGCCCGTGACAGCGGCTTTGACATCCCCGGGCTCTGCTTTTACGAGAAGGTGACGCCCACCGGCGACTGCCGCCTGTGCATGGTCAAGATCGAGGGCCGCCCGGGCATGGTCCCCTCGTGCCTGGTCAAGGTCGAGGCGGGGATGAAGGTCACGGCCTTCGACGAGCAGCTGGAGGCGACGCGCAGGATGCTCGCCGACGTGCTGCTCTCCGAGCACAACGACGACTGCATCACCTGCGAGCGCGACGGCGACTGCATGATCCAGGACCTGGCCTTCCGCTACGGGCTGGACACTCCCCAGCGCCAGTTCGCCCCCGTCTGGCAGCAGATCCCCCAGGCCCCCGATGCCTCGGCCCCCGTGCTGTTCTATGATTCGAGCAAGTGCATCAAGTGCGAGCGCTGCGTCAAGGCCTGCTTCGAGATCCAGGGCAAGGGCGTGCTGAGCATGGCCCAGCGCGGCATCCACAGCCACGTCGTGGCCGGCACCGGCCAGTGGTCGGGTTCGGAGTGCGACGGCTGCGGCGAGTGCGTCCAGGCCTGCCCGGTCGGCGCCCTGATGGAGAAGCCGGTCTACGGCGGCCGCGTCAAGAAGAAGGACATCGAGCGCACGGTGATCACCACCTGCCCCTACTGCGGCGTCGGCTGCCAGCTCGAGCTCTGGATCAAGAACGACCGTATCGCCAAGGTCAAGGGCGCCGACAGCGTGCCCAACTTCGGGGCCTGCTGCGTCAAGGGGCGCTTCGGCCTCGACTTCGTCCACCGCCCCGACCGCCTGACCCGGCCGCTGGTCCGCCGGGACGGCAAGCTGGTCGCAAGCTCATGGGACGAGGCGCTCGACCTTGTGGCCGCGAAACTCGGGGCCATCAAGAAGGAGCACGGCCCCGCGGCGCTGGCCGGCCTGTCGTCTGCCAAGTGCACCAACGAGGAGAACTTCGTCTTCCAGAAATTCGTGCGCACGGCGTTCGGCACGAACAACGTCGACCATTGCGCCCGCCTGTGCCATGCCTCGACCGTGGCCGGCCTGGCCCGCTCCTTCGGCTCGGGCGCCATGACCAACTCCATCGAGGAGCTCGAAAAGGCCGAGGTCATCCTGGTCACCGGATCCAACACCACCGAGACCCACCCGGTCATCGCCACGCGCATCAAGAAAGCGGTCCTGTTCCACGGCGCCAAGCTTATCGTCGTCGATCCGCGGCGCATCGACCTGGTCCCTTACGCAGAGAAATACGGCGGCCTGTGGCTGCGCCAGAAGAACGGCAGCGACGTGGCCTGGCTGAACGGCCTGATGAACGTCATCCTGGAGGAAAAGCTCCTGGACGAGGAGTTCGTCAAGACGCGCACCGAGGACTTCGCTGCGTTCAAGCAGGTCGTCGACAACTACCCGCCCGAGAAGCTTGAAAAGACGACCGGCATCCCCGCCGACCTGCTGCGCCGGGCGGCGCGCCTGTATGCCGGGGCCCGGCGCGCCTCCATCGTCTACTCCATGGGCATCACCCAGCACATCACCGGAACCGACAACGTCATGTCGATCGCCAACCTGGCCATGCTCACCGGGAACCTGGGCAAGGAGTCGGCCGGCGTCAACCCGCTGCGCGGCCAGAACAACGTCCAGGGCGCCTGCGACATGGGCGCCCTGCCCAACGTCTTTCCCGGCTACCAGGCGGTGACCGATGCGGCGCTGCGCGAAAAGTTCGAAAAAGCTTGGAACGTCACGCTCGACGACAAGGTCGGCCTGACCATCACCGAGATCATGCACCAGGCGGCCGCAGGGAAGATCAAGGGCCTCTACATCATGGGCGAGAACCCCATGGTCTCCGACCCCGACATCGGCCACGTCAAGAAGGCCCTGGAGACGCTCGACTTCCTGGTGGTGCAGGACATCTTCCTCACCGAAACGGCCGAACTGGCCGACGTGGTGCTGCCGGCGGCCTCGTTCGCCGAGAAGCAGGGGACCTTCACCAACACCGAACGCCGCGTGCTGTGGGTGGAGAAGGCGGTGCCGGCCCCGGGCGAGGCGCGCCTCGACTGGGAGATCATCCGCGACGTTTCCACGCGCATGGGCTTCAGGATGGACTATCGGTCGCTGAAGGACATCGTCGACGAGGTCAACCGCCTGACTCCGCAGTACGCCGGCATCACCCATGAGCGGCTGATGCGCGGCGAGAAACTGCAATGGCCCTGCCCCAATCCCGAGCACCCGGGGACGAGGTTCCTGCACCGCGACAAGTTCACCCGCGGCCTGGGCAAGTTCTTCGCCATCGACTACATCCCGCCGGCCGAGTGGCCCGACGCCCAGTACCCGTTCCTGCTGTCGACCGGACGCCTGCTCTACCATTACCACACGGGCAGCATGAGCCGGCGCACCGAGGCCCTGCCGCAGTACGTCCCCGGCCCCTTCATGGAGATGCACGCCGCCGACATGAAGCGTCTGGGCTTGGCCGACGGCGAGGAGGTCAAGGTCTCGACGCGGCGCGGCTCGGTCCTCATCCCGGCCCACGAGAGCCCGCGCGTCGACGAGGGATCGGTGTTCATCACCTTCCACTTCGCCGAGGCGGCGGCCAACATGCTGACGAACGACGCCATCGACCCCATCGCCAAGATCCCCGAGTTCAAGGTGGCGGCCTGCCGGATCGAAAAAAACTCATAAATCAACAGGAGGACTCATGGAGTACGACTGCAAGGGCCCGGCTGCAGTGGCCGCGGACCTGAACGAAACCATCTGCGTCAAGAAGACCACCAACACCTGGTTCAAGCTGCTGGTGCTGGGCATCCTGGCCGGCGCCTACATCGGCTTCGGCGGCGAGCTGTCCAACATGATCGCCCACGATGCCGCCAAGTTCGTCGGTGCCGGACTGGCCGCCTTCATCCGCGGGGCCGTGTTCTCGGTCGGCCTGATGCTCGTGGTCATCGCCGGCGCCGAGCTGTTCACCGGCAACACCCTGATCACCATGTCGGTGCTCGACGGCAAGTCCAAGCTCAAGGGGCTGCTGTACAACTGGTCGGTCGTGTACGTCGCCAACCTGATCGGCTCGCTGCTGCTGGCCTACCTCATGTTCGGTTCCGGCCTGCTCGAGGGGGCCAACGTGGCCGTCGGCGCCTCGGCGCTGAAGACCGCCGTGGTCAAGACCGGCCTTGATTTCTGGCCCGCCTTCTTCCGCGGCATCCTCTGCAACTGGCTGGTCTGCCTGGCGGTGTGGATGGCGCTGACCTCGCGCAACACCATCGGCAAAGTGTGGGCCATCTTCTTCCCCATCATGGCCTTCGTCGCCTCGGGCTTCGAGCACAGCATCGCCAACATGTACTTCATCCCGGTCGGCATCCTGCTCAAGGGCGTCGGTTCGGTCGTGGACGCCGCCATCGCCGCCGGCGTGACCATCGAGGGCCTGGCCAACGTCAGCCTTCACGGCTTCCTGGTCAGGAACCTGATCCCGGTCACCCTGGGCAACATCGTGGGCGGCGGTTTCTTCGTCGCCACCTTCTACTGGATCGCCTACGTGCGCAAGCCCAAGAAGGCCGCTTAGTTCATTTCTCCGCAGCCGACGGGGCCGCGTCCGCGAGGACCGGCCCTTTTTTTTATAACGAGCGACCCGTGACCAGTGGCGAGGAAGAAAAGAACCCGGCGTCCGGCACGCGAGGGCGGCGAGCAAACGTGCCGTCGGAACTCGGGGCGCGCGTCAGGCCATCGCCATGAATCAACCTGTCGCCAGTCGGGATCTGAAGCGGCGATCCATCAAACGTTCTTTCTCGTCGCTCGTTCCTTGTCACTTGTCACTCAGGTTTTCAGGTTCTGGAAAAGCCTGAGCAGCTGCGTGCGGTTGGCCACGCCGAGCTTGCCCAGGATGTGGTGCACGTGGATCTTGACCGTGCTCAGCTCGATGTAGAGCTTCTCGGCGATCTCCTTGTTGCTCAGGCCCTTCAGCAGCAGCAGCACGATCTCCTTTTCGCGGGGGGAGATGGCGCATTTGTCCAGCAGTTGGTCCATGGCATCGCGGGTGCGGATCCTCGCCGCGCGGCGGCGCAGGCGGGTGCGGTTCCATTCGAAGACGGCCAGGGCGACGGCCAGGGCCAGCAGAGACAGGAACCACCAGCTCCGCCACCAGGGGCCGCGCACGCGGATGACCAGCCGGGCCTCCTGGTCGCTCCAGATCCCGTCGCTGCTCGAGCCGCGCACGCGGAAGACATAGCGGCCGGGCCGCAGGCGCGAGAACGAGGCCAGCCGGCGCCGCGAATCGCTGGGGATCCAGTCGTCGGTCAGCCCCTCGAGCTTGTAGGCGTACTGGTTCTTTTCCGGCGCAGCGTAGTCCAGGGCGGCGAACTCGATGGAGAACAACTGGTCCCGGGGGCCGATCTCGACCTCGTCGGTCTCCCAAGCCGGACGCGGCAGGGGCACGTCGCGGTTCAGGACCTTGAAGGCGGTGATGCGCAGCGGGGGCACGTACGGGTTGTCAAAAATCTCCTGGGGAAGGAAGGCGTTGAAGCCGTTGGCGCCGCCGACGTAGATCGTGCCGTCCCGGCCGGCCAGGCAGGAACCGCTGATGAAGGAGAGGTCCTGCAGCCCGTCGCTGACGTCGTAGTTGCGGAACCGGCCCGTCCGCGGCGAGAAGCGCGTCAGCCCCTCGTTGGTCGCCAGCCAGAGATCGCCGGAAGGGTCCTCGGCGATGGCGACGACCTGGTCGCTGGCCAGGCCGGCCGCCCGGGTGTAGTGGCTGAAGCGGCCGGTCCGGCGGTCGAGGCGGTTGAGGCCGCCGTTCAGGGTGCCGATCCAAAGGCCGCCGGCCCGGTCCTCGTGAAGGCTGAGGATATAGTCGTTGTTCAGGCTGGCCGGGTCGGCGGGGTCGTGGCGGTAATGGCGGAAGGTCCCGGCCGCCGGTTCGAAGCGCTCGAGGCCGCCGCCGTAGGTGGCGACCCACAGCGTCCCCTCGCGGTCCTGCAGGATGGCGCGCACGATGTTTTCGCTGAGGCTGCCGGGGTCGTCCGCATCGTGCTGGAAGCGTTGAAACGCTCCGCTGCCGCGGTCGAGGCGGTTGAGACCGCCGCCGTAGGTGCCGATCCACAGGGAGCCGGCGGCGTCCCGGCACAGCGCGTTGATGCGGTCGTGGCTGATGCTGGCCGCATCGCCGGGTCGGTGGCGGAACACGTCGATCCGGCCGCTGCGGCGATCGAGGCGGCGGAGCCCGCTGCCGTCGGTTCCCAACCACAGGCCGCCGTCTTCATCGCCGTGGAGGGCGCGAACGAGCGTGCTTTCGTCCCTCCCGCCGTCGCCGCAACCGAAGTGGCGGAACACGCCCGTGCCCCGCTCCAGGCGGTCGACGCCGACCTGGGTGCCGATCCACAGCCCTCCTTCAGGGTCTTCCCAGAAGGAATAGACGATGTTGCTCGCCAGGCCGTCGGCCCGTCCGCCGCTGGCTCGGTAATGTCGGAACTTCTTGCGGTTGGGGTTGAAGCGGTCGATCCCCTTGTCGTCGGTGCCGATCCAGACGATGCCCGAGCGGTCCGGGTACACCGCCCGCACCTGGTCGGAGCCCAGGCTCTTGGGATCAAGGGGGTCGTGGCGGTGCCGGACCAGGGCGCCGGTCCTGGGATCGATGCAGGCCAGCCCCGTTGACGTGCCGACCCAGAGGCGGCCGCTGGCGTCCTCGGCGATGGAGTACGCCGATACACTAGCCGGCGCACCCTCGTCGGCCGGCGGCAGCGGGACGCGCCGGCTGCGGCCCGTCGAAGGATCGAAGAGCTCCAGGCCGATATGGCTGCAGAGCCACAGCGAACCCCGGCGGTCCTGCAGCACGCGGTAGAGGAAGTCGCTGCCCAGGCTCGACTCATCGCCCGCGGCATGGCGGAAGCAGTCGAAGCGCCCGCTGCCGCGGTCAAAGCGCACCAGGCCGCCCCCGAAGGTGGCGATCCACAGGGCCCCGTCGCGGTCCTCGATGATGTCGTGGATGTGGTTGCTGGCGCCCGGGCGGTCGGTGGCCAGCGCAAAGCGGGTGAATGTCCCGGTCCGGCGGTCGAGGCGGTTCAGCCCCTCGTCGGTGCCGATCCAAAGCTCGCCGGCCCTGTCCTCGTAGATGGCGCCTACGATGTCGTGGCTGAGCGAGTCGCGGCGGCGCGGATCGTGGCGGAAGCGCTGGAAGCCGCCTTGCAGCGGGTCGAGCCGGTTCAGGCCGCCGTTGAGCGTGCCGATCCACAGCACCCCCTCGCGGTCCTCGAAGATCTCCAGGACGGCGCTGTGGCTCAGGCTGGCGGGATCGCCCGGGTGGTGGAGGAAAACGGTGAAATCGTAGCCGTCATAGCGGTTCAAGCCGTTCTCGGTCGCGAACCACATGAAGCCGTTGCGGTCCTGGCGGATGCAGTACACGGTGCTCTGGGAGAGCCCCTGCCTCCGTCCGATGTGGACGAAGTCGATCTCTTCGCATTGGGCGGGAAGGGGCCAAGGGAGGAGCAGGCCGGCGGCCAGGGCGCCGGCGAGGGCGATCCTTCTCCTGCGTTTCGTGATGTTCCTTCGCTGCACGAGCTGTCGACCTCCCTGGGAGCTGGATGCATGGGCCCGACATCTGTATGACGCGTCAGGCTCCTTGTTGGTTTATTTTTTTTCGGGCCGGCGTGCTTTTTTTTGAATTTTTTTTGTTGCCCGGGTGAACCGGCGCCGCGTTTTGCCGCTTGGCCGCGGAGGATTGCGGATGCGGAGGATTCTGGTATAATACCAGCAGTTTTTTCCACGGAGAATCGACATGGGCTACCAGATCGAACATGTGTTCGCCAGGGAGATCCTGGACTCGCGCGGCAACCCGACCGTCGAAGCCGAAGTGCGGCTGCAGGACGGCTCGTTCGGCCGCGCCGCCACGCCGTCTGGCGCCTCGACCGGCGTCCACGAGGCCTGCGAGCTGCGCGACAAGGACAAGCGGCGCTACGGTGGCAAGGGAGCGCTGCAGGCGGTCGGCCACGTCAACGGCGAGCTGGCCGCGGCCATCCGGGGCATGGACGCCCGCGACCAGGCAGGGGTCGACGGCAAGATGATCGCCCTTGACGGCACCGGGAACAAGGGGCGCCTGGGCGCCAACGCCATCCTGGCCGTCAGCCTGGCGGTGGCGCGCGCCGCCGCCGCCGCCGCCGGCCTCCCCCTCTACCGCTACCTGGGCGGCGAGCAGGCGACGCTGCTGCCCGTTCCCTGCTTCAACATCCTGAACGGCGGCGCCCATGCCAACTGGCAGGGGACCGATTTTCAGGAGTTCATGATCGCGCCCTCGGGGGCGCCCAGCTTCCGCGAGGCGCTGCGCTGGGGCGCCGAGGTCTACCATGCCCTGAAGAAGGTTCTCAAGGAGGCCGGCCATTCGACCGGCGTCGGCGACGAGGGCGGCTTCGCCCCGGTGCTGAAGACGAACGCCGAGGCGGTCGAGTTGATCCTCAAGGCCATCGCTGTTGCCGGCTACCGCCCCGGCGACGACATCGCCATCGCCCTGGATCCGGCCTCCAGCGGCTTCTTCGAGGACGGGCAGTATCACCTGCGCACCGAGAAGCGGAAGATCGATTCGGCCGCGATGGTCGCCCTGTGGGCCGAATGGACACGCAAATACCCGATCGTCGTGTTGGAGGACGGCCTGGCCGAGGATGACTGGCAGGGCTGGAGGCTGCTGAACCGGGAGATCGGCCGCAAGGTCGAGCTCGTCGGCGACGACCTGTTCGTCACCAACGTCCAGCGCATCGAGCGCGGCATCCGCGAACAGACGGCCAACGCCGTGCTGATCAAGCTGAACCAGATCGGCACGCTGACCGAGACGCGGGCGGCGATCGAGTTGGCGCGCAGGGCCGGTTGGGGGGCGATGGTCTCCCACCGCAGCGGCGAAACGGTCGACAGCTTCATCGCCGACCTGACCGTGGCCATGGCCACCGGCCACCTGAAGACCGGCGCCCCCTGCCGCGGCGAGCGGGTGGAGAAGTACAACCAGCTGCTGCGCATCGAGGAGGAGCTGGGCGCCAAGGCGGTCTACGCCGGGCGCAAGGCCTTCGTCAGGTAGCCCGAAGCCTCAAGCCCTTCTCAAGGCAATAAGGGAATGGAAAAAAGGCAAAAGGGAAGCGGACATTCATGGGGCTGCAAGTGCTTTTCCCTCCCTTTTGCCTTTTGCCCTCCGCCTTTTGCCTTTCTCTCCTTGCTCGCTCTCTGATTCAATGCGATCAGGCTGGTCATGTCGCTCTCCGCTGATTCCTCCTCCGTAAGCCGCAACTTGCGGAGGATCCAGGCCATGAAGTTTCTGGGCGAATTCCTGCCCATCGCGCCGGTGCTGATCCTCTATTACACGGCCAACGGCCTGAACTCGACGCAGATCTTCACCATCCAGGCCATCTTCCACGTTGGGGTGCTGTTGCTGGAGGTGCCGTCGGGTTACCTGGCCGACGTCATCGGCCGCAGGAAGACCCTGGTGCTCGGCGCAGTCTTCTACCCGCTCGGCGTGGTGGTGTACGCACTGGGGCACGGCTTCGTTGCCTTCGTGCTCGCCGAACTGGCCTGGGCGGTCAGCGTCAGCATGCGCTCGGGCTGCGACTCCGCCCTGCTGTTCGACTCGCTGAGGCAGTTGGGGAGGGAGGGGGAATACAGGCGCTTCGAGGGGCGCTGCTCCCTGTTCGCCCGCGGCGGCACCGCCGTTTCATCGGTCGCCGGCGGCCTGCTGGCTTCGGTCTTCCTGCGCCTGCCCTTCCTGGTCAACCTCGGCGTCGCCCTGCTCATGCCGCCCCTGGCCCTGGGCCTGGCGGAGCCGGAGCGCGAAAAGCGGGCCGGCAAGGAGCCGCTGCGCGACATTGCGCGCATCTGCCGCCGCTCGCTGGGCCAGCCCCGCATCCGGCCGCTGATCCTGGCCAGCGGCGCGCTGATGGCCAGCCAGCTGACGGCGCTGTGGGCCTATTTCCTCCTCTACCAGGAGCTGGGAATCGCCGTCGGCTGGTTCGGGATCCTGTTCGCCGTGTTCCAACTGGCCGGCGCCCTGGGCGGCGGACGGGCCCATGCCTTCAGCGAGCGCTTCGGCCAGCGTGCGCCCCTGTTCCTGGCCCTGCTCTGCCCGCTGGCCTTCATCCTGCTCGGGCTGCTCCCCAGCCCCTGGCTGTTGCCGCTGGTGCCCTTGAACGCCCTTCTCTGGAACCTGGCCTACCCGGTGCTGCTCGAGCGGCTGAACCTGGCCGTCGGCTCCGACGTGCGCGCCACCGTCCTGTCCCTGGCCGGCATGGCCGGAAGCGTGTTCTTCATCGTGGTCTCGCCGCTCTTCGGCCGCCTGGTGGACGCGTTTTCGCTCTCCGTGGCCTTCGTGGCCCTGGGGGCGGTTTTCCTCGTGGTCAATGTTTGGCTTTTGACGTCCATGCTCAGGCACGGGCAAGAAGGAGAGACAAGGAAAAAGGAAAAAGCATAAGAGGGGCTCCATGGAAAGGATTAGGAAGATGGGCAAGAACGATCCTGCAAGACAAAAGGCGAAAGGCACCAGTGAAAATCCAGGACGTCGAGATTTGCATTTGCTTTTTGCTTCGTCCTTCGCTGTTCCTAACACCAACACCAACACCAACATTGAGAGCTCGTCCTATTCTTTTCCTCGTTGCCAAGTTCTAAGGAGCCAAAGGGGGAACCCATGAAAGATCTGACCTATACCATTGCCCCGGACGTGTTCGCGGCTTTTCCTGAATACAGGCGCGGCGTGGTGGTCGCCCGCTCGGTGCGCAACGGCGATTCGCCGCCTGAGCTGGTGGCCATGCTGAGGAACGAGGAGGAAGAGGCCCGCCGGCGGCTGAGCCTGGGGACGCTGACCGCCGAGCCGCGCCTGGCCTCGTGGCGCGAGGCCTTCCGTAGCCTGGGCTACAAGCCGGCCGAGTTCCGGCCGTCGGTCGAGGCCCTGCTGCGCCGGGTGCTGAAGGGGCAGGAGCTGCCCGCGATCAACGCCTTGGTCGACATCGGCACCATCGTCTCCCTGAGGCATCTCCTGCCTGTAGGCGGCCATGCCATCGACGTGCTGGCCGGCGACATCGCCCTGCGCCCGGCTGCGGGAGGCGAGGAATTCATCCCGTTCGGCTCGGAGCAGATGGAGCATCCCGCCCCAGGGGAATTCATCTTCGTAGAGGGAAAGAAGGTCCTGACGCGGCGCTGGATCTGGCGCCAGGCCAACCATACGCTGCTGCTGCCCGGGACGACCGCCGTCGAGTTCAACCTCGACGGCCTGCCGCCGGCAGGGGACGAGGAGCTGCAGGCGGCCGCGCGCGATATCCAGCAGCTGGTCGGCCGGTTTTGCGGCGGCTCCTGCCGCTTCGCTGTCCTGGGCCGGGAAACTCCCGCCCACGATCTTGCTTGACCGTCTTCAGGCGGGCGTTTTCCCGGAGAAAAGGCAAAACCATCGGTGTTCCGCGCACGTATGCATGGCTTGGGGAACATTCAAAAAATTGAATCGTTTGCGAAAGTCCGATGGCTTTGTCAAGTTCAAGTCATAAGGAGAGGCACATGACACGCAAGAGCATGAAAGGCGCCGTCATCCTGGCCGCCTTGCTGGCGCTGACCGCCGGCAGCGCCCTGTCGGCCCAGGTCCTGGACAGGATGAAAGCCCAGGTTCACGAGCGGACTCTGAAGAACGGCATGAAGTTCATCGTCATGGAGCAGCGCGAGGCGCCGGTAGCCTCGTTCCACGTCTACGCCGATGTGGGCAGCGCCCAGGAGTCCTACGGCATCACCGGCCTTTCCCACATCCTCGAGCACATGGCCTTCAAGGGCACCACGACCGTGGGCACCAGGGACTATGCCGCCGAGGCCGTCATCCTGGACGAAATGGACCGGGTCCACGCCGAGCTGTCCCGCGAGAAGGGCCGCATCAGGCCCGACGAGAAGCGCGTCGGCGAGCTGCAGGCCCGCTTTGAGGAGCTGCAGAGGCAAGCCAAGGAGTTCGTGGTCAACAACGAGTACTTCGACATGGTGATGCAGCAGGGCGACACCGGCGTCAACGCCTACACCAGCTTCGACGCCACGCAGTACACCAACAGCCTGCCGGCCAACAAGCTCGAGTTCTGGATGGCCGTCACCTCCGACCGCTTTCTGAACCCGGTATTCCGCGAATTCTACAAGGAGCGCGAGGTGATCATGGAGGAGCGCCGCCTGAGCGTGGAGACGCAGCCGATCGGCAAGCTGATCGAGGACTTCATGGCCACCGCCTTCAAGGCCCACCCCTACCACCACCACGTCATCGGCCACATGTCCGACCTGCGCGCCATCACCCGCCAGGACGTCAAGGATTATTTCAGGAAATTCTATGCGCCCAGCAACCTCACGGCCGCCGTCGTCGGCGACGTCGACGCCGCCGAGGTCTTCCGCCTGGCCGAGCTCTATTTCGGCCGCATTCCCAGCGGCCCGCGCCCCGAGCCCCTGCGCACCGTGGAGCCGGAGCCCTGGGGCGAACGCCGGGTCGCGGTCAGGGCCCAGTCGCAGCCGGTCCTGCTGCTGGGCTACCACAAGCCCGAGGCGCGCCACGCCGACAACGGCGCCCTGGACGCCTTGGCCAACATCCTCGGCCAGGGCCGCTCCTCGCGCCTGTGGGAGCGCCTGGTGAAGAAGGAGCAGGTTGCCGCCCAGGTCGCCTGCTTCAACAACTTCCCCGGCGACAAGTATCCCAACCTGATCGCCTTTTTCTCCATGCCCAGCAAGGACAAGACGGCCGCCCAGTCGCTGGAGCTGATCGACGCGGAGATCGAGAGGATCAAGAAGGAGGGGGTCACCCCGCAGGAACTGGCCAAGTACAAGCAGTCGGCCAAGAAGAGTCTGATCGACGGAATGAAGTCCAACTCGCGCCTGGCGGCGCTGCTCACCCGCACCGATGTGGTGAAGGGCGACTGGCGGCTGCTGTTCGACGAGCTGGCCGCCATCGAGCGCATCACCGCCGCCGACGTGCAGCGCGTGGCCCGGGCCTACCTGGTCTCCGACCGGCGCACGGTCGGCGAGATCGTTCCCGAGAAAATCTGATGGGAGTACCTACCATGAAACAAAATCGCATCGCCCTGGCGTTGCTGGGGCTTCTGCTCCTGGCCCTGGCGGCCTCGCCGCTGGCGGCCCAGAAGAACCCCAAGGACGCCTTCGACTTTCCCAAGCTCAATCCGCTGCGCACGCCGCCGGTGCAGCAGATGACGCTGAAGAACGGCATCCGCCTGTTCCTCATCGAGGACCGCCGTTTCCCGACCATCGACCTGCGCGGCATGTTCTTCGCCTCCTCGGCCTTCGAGCCCGCCGCCAAGGCGGGGCTGGCCTCCCTCACCGGCACGGTGCTGCGTACGGGCGGCGCGGGGACGCTGAGCGGAGACGAGATCGACCGCCGGCTGGAGACCATGGCCGCCGACATCGAGACCGGCATCGACAGCGAGAGCGCCTCGGTGTACGTCTCCATGCTCAAGGAGAGCCTGGACCAGGTGCTGCCCATCCTGGCCGACATCCTGCGCCGGCCGTCCTTCGCCCAGGACAAGATCGACCTGGCCAAGATCGAGGCGCGCACGGCCATCTCGCGGCGCAACGACCAGGTGGGGCAGATCGCCGACCGCGAGTTCACCAGGCTGATCTACGGCGTGGACAGTCCCTACGCCCGGCAGAGCGAATACGCCACCCTGGACGCCATCGGCCGCGAGGACCTGATCGCCTTTTACCGCGCGTACTTCCACCCCGACAACCTGTGGCTCGCCGTCTGGGGCGACTTCGACAGCCGGCAGATGGCCCGCAAGCTCGAGGCGGTCCTCGGCGACTGGCCCGCCTCCGGGCGCGCGCTGCCGCCCCTGCCCGAGGTCAAGTACGAGTTCAAGAGCACGGTCAACCTCGTCGAAAAGCCCGACGTCAACCAGTCCAACATCCTCATCGGCCATATCGGCGGCCTGCTGAGCGACCCCGATTACGCGGCGCTGTCGGTGATGAACCGCATCCTCTCCTTCGACCGCATGTTCAAGAAGGTGCGCACCGACGAGGGGCTGGCCTACTCGGTCTGGGGCTATTTCGGCGCCGGCTACAAGGTGCCGGGGGTGTTCTCCGCCGGCGCCCAGACCAAGTCCGGGGCCACGGCCAAGGTCATCGGCCTGATGCTCGAAGAGATGAAGCGCATGCGCGAGCAGGAGGTCGGCGACGAGGAGCTGCAGCGCGCCAAGGATCAGTTCCTCCATTCCTACGTCTTCCAGTTCGACAGCCGCGCCAAGATCATCCGCCGCCTGCTGACCAACGCCTATTACGGCTATCCCCTCGACTTCAACGAGCAGCTCATCCGGCGCATCGAGAAGGTGAGCAAGGCCGACGTGCTGGCGGCGGCGCAGAGGCACCTGCGCCCCGGCCAGGTGCAGATCCTGGTGG
This sequence comes from uncultured Clostridia bacterium, assembly GCA_964628035.1. GTDB lineage: Bacteria > Acidobacteriota > Aminicenantia > UBA2199 > UBA2199 > UBA2199. The sequence continues at coordinate 182,840 of CAZVPI010000003.1, forward strand.
TGGGCAAGAGCGCCGACTTCGACCAGCCGCTCTCCGCGTTCGGCGCGGTCAACACGATCGACATCTCCATTCCCATGCCCGCCGCTGAGTCAGCCCCCGCAGCCAGCTCCGAGGCCCTGGCCAGGGGCAAGGAGCTGTTCGCCGAGGCCATCGCCGCCATGGGCGGCGCGGAGAAGATCCGCGCCCTGCGCAGCGTGCGCTCCAAGGGCGACCTGACCCAGAGCACGCCCATGGGCGACATGACCTTTGCGGCCGAGGTGCTGACCGTTTATCCCGACAAGGTGCACTTGGCGCTGGACACCCCCGGCGGCAGGGTCCAGATGGTGGTCAGCGGCGACAAGGCCGTGATCCGCATGCCCCAGGGGACCATGCCCCTCGACGCCACCCAGCGCAAGGGCATGCTGGACAACATCGCCCGGGACCTGGTGCATGTCTGGCAGAACGCCGCCCGCTACACCTTCCAGGACCTGGGTGCCGCCCCCTTCGCCGGCGCCGAGGCGCGCGCCCTGCTCATAAGCGGCGCGGGGCTGACCTTCCGCCTGTTCCTCGACCCGCAGACCCGCCTGCCCCGCGGCTCCTCCTACCAGACCGTCACCCAGGAGGGGCCGGGAACGGTGGAGGAGCGGTTGTCCGACTACCGCGAGGTCGGCGGCATCCGGATGCCGTTCCAGTCGGAAGGCTGGGCCAAGGACAAGAAAATCTCCTCGCAGGTGGTGAAGTCGATCGAGGTCAACGTCGCCATGGACGAGGGCTTGTTCAAGATCGAATAGCTTTTCCTGCACTTCCAAGGCCGGGGCGCCCGCGGGCGCCCCGTTTTGTTTCATTGTTCTTGCGCGCATCCCCCTGGCGGTTGTATGATGAAGGCCCGGAATACCCGTTCCCGGCCGGAGGTAGTGGAATGAAGGAAACGCTCGCACGGCTGGTCGGCCAGGAGGTCGTGGTCGACACCCGATCGCCGTGGCTGTACATCGGCCGCCTGCAGGAGGTCCTCGCCGACGCCATGCTGCTGGCCGACGTCGACGTCCACGACAGCGGCGAGACCCAGCTGCCCAAGGAGCGCTACGTGCTCGCCGCCTGCGAAACCGGGGTCAAGGCCAACCGCCGCTCGGTCTTCGTCAGCCTGGACCAGGTGGTCAGCGTCTCGCCCCTGGCCGACGTCATACGCTATTGACCGGGCATGCCCTGGTACCTGTATCTTGTGCGCTGCGGCGACGGCAGCCTCTACACCGGCGTTTCCAACGACGTGGCGCGCCGCCTGCAGGCCCACCGCCGGGGCAGGGGGGCGCGGTACCTGAAGGGGCGCGGCCCGCTGCTCCTGGCGCGCAAGGTCCGCGTCGGCACGCGCAGCGAGGCGCTGCGCGTCGAGCGCAAGGTCAAGCGCATGAAAAGGGAGTGGAAAGAGAAGCTCATTGCGGGAAAGATCAGAATCAACGATTTGCTACGTCAGAACTCAGACGCTAGACGGTAGACGTCAGTGGTTGGCAAGAAAAACGCCCTGCAATCATTGTGTTCCCTGTGGTCTTGCTCATGTCTATCGTCCAACGTCTCTTGACCGTTCCTGGCCTTGCGAACGTCTGCCGTCCGGCGTCTACCGTCTTCTGCCTCACCCGCCGGACGTTTGCGGGAAGGCGGTGTTGGAATACAGGTACTCGACCTTCTCCTTGTGCTTGAGCTCCTCGTTGGCCATGCGCAGCAGCATCTCCTTGACCTCGCCCTCGGGCTGCAGGGAAGCCAGCCCCTTGTAGAAGTTGTAGGAGTTCCACTCGCGGTGGGCGGCGACCAGGTAGACCTCGCTGCTCTTCATGTTCTTCTTGGGATCGGGCTTGGCGGCGTACTGGGCCACGTGGTAGTCGACCGGGGTCTCCATGCCCAGGGCGGTGAACTTCCTCTCGCCCTTCAGATAGGCCTCAAGGAACTGCTTGTGGGCCAGTTCCTCGCCGGCCAGGAACTGCAGGGTTTCCCGGGCCAGCTCGTCTTCGACAAGGTCGTGGAGCCCGAGGTAGAAGGCGCGGGCCTCCTCCTCGTTCTGGATGGCGGTCTCGATCAGGCTCTTCAGGCTTTGTTCTTGCATGTCCTTGCTCCCGCTTTCTAGAGGTTCAACTGGGCGCTGAGCATGATCTGGCTTGTCGTCGCCTTCTCCGACTGGAAATAGCGGCTGGTGAACAGGGCATACTCCAGGCCGAAATTCACGCCCGAACCGGCGGCGAACTGGATGCCGGCCAGCAGCGTGTCGGTTTTCTTCAGCTCGCGCGCGGCAAGCTGCTCTTCATCGGTCAGGTCCTCGAAGGCATAGCCCAGCCAACCGCTCCACTTGCCCCTGGCCAGAAGCAGCTCGGACCAAAAAGACGCCACCTTCTTGCCGTTCAGCTCCTGGGCGGCCAGGTCGGCATGGAGGGCGGCGCGGCTCATGACATAGGCCAGGTTGGCTCCGGTGGCGAACTCGCCTTTGAGCGACAGGTGCTTGCAGAGGGAAACATTCCAGTCGAGGCCGATGCCGGCGGTGTCGACCTTGTTCCTGAATGCGGCACCGGCCAAAGAGGCGTCTTCGCGGCCGTAGATGCCCGAGAGGCCGAGCTGGTACTTGCCGCCCGCGCCCAGCTTGAGCCCCAGGCGCGACTGCAGCACCGGCATCTTGGCCGACCAGCCACCGGCCGCCGCCGGGTCGCTGAGCGAGAACGCCAGGTCGAAGCGCGGCGCCGCGTAGGCGTAGCGCACCTGGGCGTGGCGGAAGCCCAGGTTGCCGGCCTGCCACAGGTAGCCGTTGATCATCAGCGTGGTCGGGCCCAGCGGCGAGAACAGGTCCCAGGCCTGGCCGAACAGGAGGCTGTGCCCCTTTTTGCCCAGGGTGAAATAGCCCTGGCGGAAGCGCGGCTTCATCTGCGTGGGCGTCGTGGTGTCGAAGAAGTCGAATTCCAGGACGGCGGCCACGTTCATGCCGTCGGCCCAAGGCGTCCCGGCGTACTTGAAACCGAAGCGGGTGTGGGTGGCGGACAGGTAGAGGCTGCCATCGCCGGCCACGGCGTAGCGCGGGAAGGTCAGACCGTTGACGCCGCCGTCCTGGAAGGCGGCATCGAGCTTGAAGAAGCCGAACAGTTGCAGCTTGTTCTTCTCCGTGTCGACCAGGGTGACGTCGGCGAACACCGGCAGCCCCGACAGGAGAAGCATCGCACCAAGAAGGCAAGATAGCACAGTTCTTTTCATTTGAACCTCGCTGGTTTTTCGCCATTTTACCTGATTTGAGGGCGCGTTTCAACCGATCCGGGTCGAGGAGCGGCGACGAAAGTGATCGCAGTGGCGGCAAGCAAAAATGCGCGCTTCCGTGAGGCGTGAGGCGTGTTGAGCAGTGAGACACAGCCATCCACGGACCATTTGGATCTCGCAGGCCGCGCAGGATGTTCTGCTATTTCTCATCACGCATCACTCAGCACTCCTTGCGATAGATCGAGTGGATGCTCTCCTCGTCACGCGTCACGATGGCTCGTTGCTTTTTCAGTAATTCAGTAATGGATCACGATGGGCCTGGGCTTGAGCACGTGGCCGACGATCGTCAAGCCGCTGGCGCGGGCGATCTCCAGCGCCCGGGTGGTCAGCGTGGTCTGCGAGACCAGGAGCGGGACTCCGGCACGCAGGCATTTCAGCGCCATCTCGGCCGAGACGCGGCCGGTGGTGAGCAGGGCGCAGCCGCCGAAATCGACGCCGTGCGCAAGCCCCCAGCCGATCGCCTTGTCGACGCTGTTGCTGCGGCCGATATCCTCGCGGCTGGCCAGGATGCGCCCTTTTTCCATGTCCGCAAGCATGGAACAGTGGATGCCCCCGTGGCGGCGGAACCAGGCGGCGCGGCCGGGCAGCCGGCGCATCAGGGCCACCGCCTGCGCCAGGGTGAAGGCGAAGCGCCGGGCGATGCTGGGCAGGTCGGCCAACGGGGTTTCCCGCGCCTCGCCGCCGGAGCAGGCGGTGAAGCGGCCGGGAAGTGGCCGGGCCAGGCGGACGGCGGCGGCCGGCTCGAGGCGGATCAGCGCCCGGTCGCCCGCCAGGCGCAGTGTCCTGATATCGGCAACCGAGTCGATCAGGCCCTGGCTGAAGGCCCAGCCCAGGGCCAGCTCGCGGCGGCCGAAGGGAGAGCAGCTGAGCCGCCCCTGGAGGCGGCCCTCGACCACGATCGAGAGCAGGCTTTCGGCCGGGAGCTCGACGAGGCCGATATCCCGTCTCTCAGGCGTCTTCGCCCCTGCGGCTTTTGAGATAGGCATGGTACTCCTCGAGGGTGTTCAGGTTGCGGAACCAGTCCTGCCCGTCCATGGGGACGAATGCCGTGCGGCAGGCGGAAAACAGGGAGGAGATGCGCAGGTCGCCCGCGGCCAGCTGCCTCTCGACGGCAGGCACGATGTCGCGGGCGTAAGCGGCGAACAGCGGCTCGAACTTGCCGTCGCGATAGCGGGGAACGACGATCTCGTTTTCGGGGGCCAGGGCCAGGATGCGTTGCAGGAACGTGATGTCGACATGCGGGATGTCGCAGGCCATGACGAAGTTGAGGCGGCAGGGCGAGGCGCGCAGTGCCGTGAGGATGGCCGGCAACGGCCCCAGTCCGGGCGTTTCGTCCACCACCACCGGCAGGCCCAGGAAGGCGAACTTGCCGCCGTCCCCGGCGCTGACCAGCAGGGCGTCGAAGCAGGGGCGGACCTGACCGACCAGCGCCTCGATCAGGGTGCCTCCGCGGACGGGCAGCAGGGCTTTTTCCCGGCGCATGCGCCGGCTGCGGCCTCCGGCCAGGACGATCGCCGCGACAGGTTCGCGGGCCATGGCCGGAAGGGAGATCAGCGGCCGGGCTCGACGCCGTCGCGGCTGATGAAGCCCTCGTCGCCACCGGCCTTCGTGGCCTTCATGAAGGAGGCCAGGAAAGCGTTCTGCTTCTCGCTGTTGCTCCTGAAGCGGGCGCCGATGGAGAAGAGGAGGCCGGGGGAGAGGGCGGCGTACTTGGCGCCGTCGAAGGAGGCGACCTCGGCGCGGTTGATCTCGATCTCGAAGTCCTGCTGGCGGTTGTCGCGGCCGATCAGGTAGATCTTGTACGTGGAGCCGATGACCGGCTGGAAGTTGCTCACCAGGTTGATCCCCTCGTAGCTGATGTTGTTGGCCACGAAGCTGACCACGTTCAACAGCTTGCCCTTCATCTCGCGCGACACGTCGAAGCGGGCGCTCTTTCTCTTTTCCATGCTTCCCCGTCCTCTCTGGAGAAGGCTTATCCTATCATAACCGTGGAAATAATCAACCGCGGCGGCGGAGCAGGAACTCCTCGGAGTAGGGCTGCCGTTCCGTTCTCTCGGCGCTGACCGAAAAACCGGCCCGCAAATAGACGGCCAGCGCCCGGGGGTGGTCGAACTCGCACGTGTGGAGCCAGACGAGCCTGGAGCCCCCTTGCCAAGCCTTGCGCACCGTCCAGTCCAGGAAGAACTTGCCCAGCCCGCGGCCGGTGAAACCGGGGAGCAGGCCGAAGTAGGCGATCTCCACGCCGGCGTTGGCGCCGCGGTCGAGCTCGGCGAAGCCGGCGACGCGGCACGAGCTGTAGAGCAGGTGGATCTCGTTCGTTTTCCTGGCGAGAACCGCCTTCAGCTCGTCTTCGGCCAGCAGCAGCCGGCCGCTCCAGCCCCATTCGCCGCCAACGGCCCTGAACAGCCGTCGGTATTCCTCGGTCCCCGCAGACCGCCATCTTCGCACTTCGCAGCCGGGCGGCGCCGGCAGCGGCCCGCCCGCCGGCCTCTCCTTCATCTCCAGGTAGGTGGTCCTGACCGGCACCAGCCGGTAGCCGGCAGGAAGGGGGCGCTTCTTGCGTGCAAGATCCATGGCACGGGTGTATCACATCGCTGCGAATGCATCAATAGTGTCAGTGACAGTGTCAGCAAGAAATTCGGCGACCTTTAAGTGATAGTGGAAGTGGTAGCAGCCAGCACTTGAAGGTTCTCTTCCTTCACTTTTACCTTTTACCTTTTTCCTTTCGGAGTGTCCGTGTCAGGAAGCGCTGTTCCAGGCAGGAGTTCAAAGAGTTCGTCGAATGCTGTTGCTAACACTAACACAAACACTGAGAGGTTGTTTTTTTAGTTTTTTCGGTTTTTTGCGTTGCGCGCGAAGCGCGCTTCTTCACTCGTTTCCGGGGCTTTTTCCCTCCCAACCACTCAGCCTGGCCAGCAGCCACCAGGCGGCGGCCCCCTGGTTGGCTAGATTCCCGCTCGCGGGGGTCCCGGCCGAGGCGCGG
>CAZVPI010000004.1:0-163635 GCA_964628035.1 uncultured Clostridia bacterium
GGGCGGGCGCCGCGGCGCTGGCCGGGGAGGCCCGCGCCGCCGCGGCCCGGCGCCGGAGGCGCACGGCATGAAGAACATCCGCAACTTCTCCATCATCGCCCACATCGACCACGGCAAGACGACCCTGTCCGACCGGCTGCTGGAAAGGACGCACGCCATCGCCAAGCGCGACATGCAGGAGCAGGTGCTCGACTCGATGGACCTGGAGCGCGAGCGCGGCATCACCATCAAGTCCCATTTCGTGCGCCTGACCTGGCGCAACGAACAGGGCGAGGATTTCCTCCTCAACCTGATCGACACGCCGGGGCACATCGACTTCACCTACGAGGTGTCGCGCTCGCTGGCCGCCTGCGAGGGGGCGCTGCTGGTCATCGACTCCACCCAGGGCGTCGAGGCGCAGACCGTGGCCAACACCTACCTGGCGATGGAGAACGACCTGACCCTGATCCCGGTGATGAACAAGATCGACCTGCCCAACAACGAGCTGGACAAGTCGCTGGAGCAGATGGAGAGCATCCTGGGCATCCCGCGCCAGGAGGCGCTGTTGGTCTCGGCCAAGACCGGCGTCGGCGTCGAGCAGATCATCCCGGCCATCCTGCAGCGCATCCCGCCGCCGCGCGGGAACGCCGCCGCGCCTCTCAAGGCGCTGATCTTCGACTCCTGGTACGACTCCTACCGCGGCGTGATCATCCTGGTCAAGCTGATCGACGGCGTCATGAAGAAGGGCGACAAGATCAAGTTCCTCTCCAACGGCGCCGAATACGAGGTCAACGAGCTGGGCGTGCACACCCCCAAGCCCCTGCCGCTGCCGGCGCTGGAGGCCGGCGAGGTCGGCTACATCATCGCCAGCATCAAGAACATCGCCGAGGTCAAGATCGGCGACACCCTGACGCTGGCCCGCGAAAGCTCGGTGGCTCCCCTGCCCGGCTTCAAGGAGCCCCTGCCCATGGTGTTCGCCGGCTTTTACCCTTCCGAGGGCACCAGCCACGAGGAGCTGCGCGAGGCCATCGAGAAGCTGACGCTGAACGACTCCTCGCTGGCCTACGAGCCGGAAACGTCGCCGGCGCTGGGCATCGGCTTCCGCTGCGGCTTCCTGGGCCTGCTGCACAAGGAGATCATCCAGGAACGGCTGGAGCGCGAGTACTCGCTGTCGCTGGTCACCACCGCCCCCTCGGTGCGCTACCGCGTCACCCGCAGCGACGGCCAGGTCGTGGAGATCGAGTCGCCGGCGCAGCTGCCCGAGCCGCAGCACGTGCGGGCGATCGCCGAGCCGTTCATCGAGGCCATCATCATCACCCCCGACGAGTTCCTGGGCAACGTGCTGAAGCTGCTGCAGAACCGCCGCGGCGTCCACCGCAAGATGGAGTACATCGGGCCGCAGCGCGTCTACCTGACCTACGACCTGCCCTTGGCCGAGGTGCTCTACGACTTCTTCAACAAGCTGAAGTCGATCTCGCAGGGCTACGCCTCGTTCGACTACGAGCTCAAGGATTACCGCGAGTCGCCGCTGGTCAAGCTGGACATCCTGATCAACGGCGACCCGGTCGACGCCCTGGCGGTGATCGTCCACAAGGACAAGGCCTACGGCGTCGGCAACGGGTTGACCATCCGCATGAAGGAGGTGATCCCGCGCCAGCTGTTCGAGGTGGTGATCCAGGCGGCGATCCACAAGCGCGTCATCGCCAAGACGGTGGTCAAGCCGCTGCGCAAGAACGTCCTGGCCAAGTGCTACGGCGGCGACATCTCGCGCAAGATGAAGCTGCTGGAAAAGCAGAAGAAGGGCAAGAAGCGCATGAAGCGCATCGGCAAAGTCGACCTGCCGCAGGAGGCCTTCCTGGCCGCCCTGGAGTTGGAGGACTGAGCCCGGTCCCGCCGCCGGTCAGCTCTCGTCGGCCTTGACGTAGTGGGCCCCGCGCGAGACGCGGTTGCGGCGGGCGGCCTCGACGACCAGCAGCGCCGCCTGCACGCTGTCGCGCAGGGTGACGATGCGGTTGCCGATCTCCGTGCTCTGGTAGAATTTCTCGATGCGGTGGCGGAGGTACTCCAGGTCGGCCTTGGCCCGCTCCATGCGCTTGACGGTGCGGATGATGCCGTTGTAGTTCCACAGGATGCTCTTGATGGTCATCAGGTCCTGCCAGACCAGGGCCGGGTCGAGCTTCTCCTGCGGGCAGGGGTATTTCCACTCCGGGACCTCGGCGATGACGTAGGGGTCCGCATCGTCGCCCAGCACGGAGGCGATGTCCTCGGCCGCGCGCACCCCCCACACCAGCCCCTCCAGCAGCGACACCGAGGCCAGGCGGTTGGCGCCGTGCACGCCGGTGGCCGACACCTCGCCGACGGCGTACAGGTTGCGGATGCTGCTGCGTCCGTTCAGGTCGCAGAGGACGCCGCCGCAGCAGAAGTGGGCGGCCGGCGCCACCGGGATCGGCTTCTCCTCGATGTTGATGCCGTACTTCAGGCAGTTCTCGTAGATGGTGGGAAAGCGCTCGCGGATGTTGATGCGGGCGAACGAGGCCAGGTCCAGCAGCACGCAGTCGCTGCCGTACTTGATCATCTCGGCATAGATGGCCCGCGACACCTCGTCGCGCGGGGCCAGGTCCTTCAGCGGCGAGTACGTCTCCATGAAGTACTCGCCCCTGTGGTTCATCAGCCGCGCCCCCTCGCCGCGGACCGCCTCGGAGATCAGGAAACTGTCGGCTTCGCGGTGGTACAGCGCCGTGGGATGGAACTGGACGTACTCCAGGCCGGCCAGCCGCGCCCCGGCGCGGGAGGCCATGGCGATGCCGTTGCCGATCGCCTCCTCGGGGTTGGTCGAATGCAGGTACAGGCTGCTCAGGCCGCCGCTGGCCAGCACCACCTTGCGGGCGAAGACGCGCAGCACCCGCTTGCTTTTCTGGTCCAGCACGTAGGCGCCGATGACGCGCGGCTCCTGGTAGATGCGCGCCGGGTTGCTGGAGTGGTGCGGGGTGCTCAGCAGGTCGATCACCGTGTGCTGGAAGAGCCGGGTCACCCGGGGCTGCCGGCCCAGCGCCTCGTCGAAGCGCTCCTGGATGGCGCGGCCGGTCATGTCGCGCACGTTCAGCACCCGCCGCCGGGAGTGGCTGCCCTCCTGGGCCAGGTCGAAGCCGCCGTCCTGGCGCGAGAAGGGGACCTGCAGCTTGTCGATCAGGATCTCCTGCACCAGCGGCCGCGACAGGGCGACCGCCTGCTCGACGGCCGGCCGGTAATTGAGCTCGTCGCCGGCCTTGAGGATGTCGCCGATGAACGTCTCGGCCGGCTCGTCCTGGGGCAGGAAGGCGATGCCGCCCTGGGCGTAGTACGTGTTGTTGCGCGTGCTGTCCTTGCTCTTGGAGACCATGAGCACGCCGATGCCGTTCTCCGCCAGGCGCAAAGCCGCCGCCGAGCCGGCGATGCCGCTGCCGATGACCAGCACGTCGGTTTCCAGGATGTCCTTCATCTCGACCTCACGATCTTCAGGCTCAGGTCCAGCGAGCGGAACGAGTGGGTCAGGGCGCCGACGGAGATGAAATCGACACCGCTGGCCGCCTTGGCGGCGACGTTCTCCAGGGTGACGTTGCCGGAGATCTCCAGGCGGGCCCGGCCGCGGGTGACGGCCACCGCCCGGCGGGCCAGGTCGGGGGGGAAGTTGTCCAGCATGATCATCTCCACCCCGAGCGCCAGCGCCTCCTCGAGCTCGCCGATGTCCTTCACCTCCACCTCGACGGCCTTGCCGGGGTTGGCGGCGCGCACGCGCTCGACGGCGGCGGCGATGCCGCCGGCCATGGCGATGTGGTTGTCCTTGACCATGGCCATGTCCTCCAGATTCATGCGGTGGTTGCGCCCGCCGCCGTGGCGCACGGCGTTCTTCTCCAGGTAGCGCATGCCCGGGGTGGTCTTGCGCGTGTCCAGCAGCACGGCGCGGGTGGGGCGCAGGGCGTCGACGAAGCGGCGGGTGAGGGTGGCCACGCCGCTCAGCCGCTGCATGAAGTTCAGCGCCGTGCGTTCGCCCTTCAGGATCGAGCTTTCGCGGCCGCTGACCTCCAGGACCAGGTCGCCGGCGGCGACGGCGCAGCCGTCGCCGCGGAACACGCCGACCTCCAGGTCCGGGTCGACCTCGCGCATGACCTGGATGAAGGCGTCCACGCCGGAGATGACCCCTTCCTCCTTGGCCCGCAGCTCGGCCCGGGCCGGCCCGTCCAGGTCGGCCAGGGCGTTGGTGGTGACGTCCTCGCGCGCCCGGTCCTCCTGCAGCGCCAGGCGGACGATCTTCAGCAGGCATTCGCGCTCGAGGTCCATGAGCGGATTATAGGCGTCGGGCATGAAATAGTAAAGGCTACGCTCGGCGAACGGCGTACGGTTCACGGCTGACGGCGGAAGAGCAGGCCCAGGAGAGACCTGGGAAGAGATCGGCAAGCAGGAGGGAAGAGAAAGTTGGGAAAGCCCTTTCAGGAAGGCTTCCCCCCCTTCCTGCCCTTGCCCTCCCCTTTGTCTTTCCGCTTCCTTCCCTGCAGGGTTTGGACCGTACGTCGTCGGCCGTCGGCCGTGTGCCCAGCCGCTGGCTCTTAGAACCTCCAGAGGTAGGACGCCTTGAAGAAGAAGCTCCTGCGCGTCTGAAGGTAATCGTCGCCCGGGACGTACTCGCGCTCCTCGCTGCCCCACTTGACCTTCTCGAAGGCGGAGCCATAGCCGGCGTAGATCACCGTGCCGGGGATGTAGGTGAAGGAGGCCAGGAAATCGGCGTTGATCTTTTTCCAATAATGGTTGTACTCGACGATGCCGCGGAAGAAGAGGCAGCGGTTGGCCTGGAACGCGGCGTGTCCGCGCCAGATGGTGTAGGCGTAGACCTTCGCGCCGTCGCTGGAGCGGAAGAAATCGTAATAGGAGAGGCCCAGCGAGGTGTTCAGCTTTCCGGTCGGCTGGTACTGCAGGTACAGGTCGGCGGTGTTGCCCCGCCCCTGGAACGGCGCCTGCTCGTCGTAGTAGATGCGGTCGGAGCGGCGGTAGCCGCCCTGCAGGTAGACCTGCTTGAGGATCTGCGTGTAGCCGCGCACGCGCCAGCCGCTCAGGCTGAAGCGCTCGCCGGCGAAGACCTCGTTGCCCAGGATGGCGTCGAAGCGCACCTGCGACTGGCGCGGCATGTTCAGGCGCAGCACCAGGTGGTTGTAGGTCTCGAAGAGCGTGCTGGGCTTGTCGCGCAGGTGGTAGCTCCACCAGAAAGCGTCGACGCGCTGGAAGAACGACGACTTGGGATAGAAGGCGTACATGACGAACGCCGGCACCATGGTGATGCCGGTGCGGGTCACGTAGCCGGTGTCGACACGAAAGTTCCCGCTCAGGTCGAGGAAGCCCAGGTCGACGTTCCAGTGGCGGTCGCTGTAATTGTAGCGCAGGCCCAGGTAGTGGCCGCCCCGGTCGCTCCCCGAACCCGCTTCCCGGCTGAGCGAGCCCAGGGCGCCGTATTCCAGGAAGCTGGTGTTGTTCAGCCGCCAGCGGCCGTCGACGCCGGCGACGCTGTTGCGGTCGCCGGCGAAGCTGCGGTTGGTGAAGAAGCCGCCGATGAAGCTGTCGCGGCGCAGCTGCCGCTTGTAGCGCAGGATGGTGAAGGCGGCGTCGCGGCCGGCCCGCTCGCCGTCCCCCTCCTCGGCGGCGATCGTGCCGGGGAACTCGTCCAGGGCGAAGATGCCCGAGAGCACGTTGCGCGAGCCGATCTTGCCGGTCAGCTTGAGGCCCAGCAGCGGGTCGACGACGGTGCGCGTGTAGGCCACCGCGCCCACGGGGTTCTGCTCCATGGCCGTGGCGAAGCCGAAGTTCTCCATGCCCTCGAGGAAGAAGGGGCGCTTCTCGGGGTAATAGACCGAGTAGCGCAGGTTGACGTCGATCTGCCCGGCGTCGGTCTCGACCTGGCTGAAGTCGGGGTTGTAGGCGGCGTCGAGGGTCAGGTTGGAGGTCAGGCCCACCTTGCCGGTGAGGCTGAAGTCGGTGTCGCGGCCGATCCGGCCCATGGCGCCGTCGCGGTGCGAGTCGGTCTGGTTGAAGGTGACGGCGGGGATGAACTCCACCGGCCGCTCGAACTGGATGTCGCTCAGCTCGATGCGCTGCGACTGGGCCATGATGGCGCCGCCCTCGGGGCTGAGCTCGGGGAAGCTCGTCTGCTCCGACTTGCGGCCGATGTAGCGCGACACCAGCAGGCCCATGGTGAGCGTCTTGCGGAAGGGATAGCGCAGGCTCTTGAAGGGCACGGCCACCTCGGCGCTGTAGCCGCTCTCATGGATCTGCCCCCGGCTCCGCCACACGGTGTCGAAGCTGGAGTCGCCGTTGCCGTCGGCGTTGATCATGCCGTCGAGCTGGACGCCCAGCGGGTTGACCTCGAACAGGTAGCCGCTCTGCTGGTCGCCGAAGGTGTCCAGCACCACGCCGATCCAGTCGTCCATGTCGATGCCGTCGCGCTTGGACATGGCGGCCTTGATCTTGGCCGGCTTGCTGTCGCGGCAGTCGAAGGCGAAGTAGATGTTCTTGCGGTCGTAGGCCACCAGCGTCACCGTCGCCTCCGACGTCGGCTTGCCGAAGTCGGGCTTGAAGGTGACGAAGCGGTCGAAGCGCGTGGCCTGTCGCCAGACCGGGTCGTCCAGCTTGCCGTCGATGACCGGCGCCGCGTCGGTGCGGTGGACGACGACGGCCGCCGCCGGCCCGTCGGACCCCTGGGCCGGCTTGGCCGCCGGCAGCGCCAGCACGGCGCCCAGAAGCATGGCCATCACGACTGCTTTCATTCCTGCCTTTTCGTTGCTCACTCTTTCCTCCGCCAGGCGCCGGGGCCCTCCCGCCCTGCACCGCCGGCGGGCGCCCGCTCCCAGACAGAGTAACGAAAGCCGGAGCGGAAAAGTTGCAGGGAAATCTCAAAAGCGAACTCTGCCTGTACGTGCTGGTGTTGGTGTCAGGAACAGCAAGTACCCAGCACCCTCATTCCCGCATGGCTTGTGTCCTGGATTTGTTCACTTTGTTGAATAGTGCAGGAACGCCCCAGTTTGAGCCCACAAGCAAAACAAGATCCAGCATGAAAATCATCTTCGTCCAAAAGCGGAGCGCGGAGGCCTCCGCGGAGCATCCCCGCAGGAAACGAATGCCGCTGCGCCTGCCTTGCTTAGATGCCCTGGATCGATCGGGCAAGCTTGCCCTGAGCCCCCCGAGGAGGTCGCGCCCTTCGGGCCGCTGACCCCCGGGCGGGCTGGCATCCCAAAGGGTGCCGTCCCCTTGGGGGAAAAGGCCGAATCCCCGCGTGAACGAAGGGCGACTTGCCCGATCCAGCCAAGGGGTTTTCAAAGTCATCTTGGACAGATCTGTACAAACACCAACACCACTACATGGAGAGCGTTTTCTTAGAGCAGCTTCTTCTGGGAGGCGCGGGGCTGCCTGCCGAAATGGCGCAGCGCCTTTTCGGTGGCCAGGCGGCCGCGCGGGGTGATCTGCAGGAACCCCTCCTGGATCAGGTAGGGCTCGTAGATGTCCTCGATGGTGCCGCGCTCCTCCTGCACCGAGGTGGCCAGGGTGGTGATGCCCACCGGGCCGCCGGCGAACTTGTCGATGACCGCGAGCAGGATCTTGCGGTCGACCTCGTCGAAGCCGGCGGCGTCGACCTCCAGCGCCGCGAAGGCGCCCTCGGCCAGGGCCAGGTCGACCGTGTCCTTGCCTTGGGCCTGGGCGAAGTCGCGCAGGCGGCGCAGCAGGCGGTTGGCGATGCGCGGCGTGCCGCGCGAGCGGGCGGCCACGGCGCGGGCGGCCTCCTCGTCGATGCGCAGGCCCAGGATGGCGACGCTGCGCCGGATGATGGCCAGCAGCTCCTCGGGCCCGTAGAAGTCGAGGTGGCAGGTGATGCCGAAACGGTTGCGCAGCGGGTTGGAGAGCAGGCCGGCGCGGGTGGTGGCGCCGACCAGGGTGAAGGGCTTCAGGTGCAGGGAGACGGTCTTGGCCCCGGGGCCCTGGCCGATGACCACGTCGATCTCGAAGTCCTCCATGGCCTTGTACAGGATCTCCTCCAGGGCGGTGCGCAGGCGGTGGATCTCGTCGATGAACAGGACCTCGTGCTCCTCCATGTCGGTCAGGATGGCGATCAGGTCGCCCTTCTTCTCCAGCACCGGACCAGAGGTGCACTTGATGCCCACCCCCATCTCGGCGGCCACGATGTTGGCCAGGGTGGTCTTGCCCAGGCCGGGCGGGCCGTCGAGCAGCACATGGTCGAGCGCCTCGTTGCGCTGCCGCGCCCCCTTGATGTAGGTGCGCAGGTTGGCCACCTTCTGCCGCTGGCCGGTGAACTCGCGCAGCCGGCCCGGGCGCAGGCGCTGCTCGGGGGCCGTGTCCTCGCTGCGCTCGACCGGGGTGGTGACGCTCTCGGCCTTCACGACTTGACCTTCCGGAGCGCCAGCTTGAAGAGCCCCTCGAAGTCGCCGCTGCCGGGGTTCTCGCGCAGCAGCCGCCGCACCGTCTCGCGCGCGGCCTTGGGCGCATAGCCGAGGTTGACCAGCCCGGAGACCAGGTCGGCGCCGATGGCCGTCCGTTCCGGGCCGGAGGGCGCGCCCGCCTCCAGCTTGCCGGTGAGCTCGAGCACGATGCGCTGGGCCGTCTTGCGGCCGATGCCGGGGATGGCGCTGATGCGCGCCACGTCGGCGGCGGCGATGACCGCCTGCCACTCGGCCGGCGGGATGGCCGAGACGCAGGCCAGGGCCGTCTTGCCGCCGACGCCCGTGACCGTCAGCAGCCTCTCGAACAGGGCCTTTTCCCCTGGGTCGAGGAAGCCGTAGAGCACGAGGTCCTCGTCCTTGACCTTCAGCACGGCGTGCAGCAGCACCTGCTGCCCCTCCCGCAGGGCGACGAAGCTGGAGACGGGCACCTGCAGCTGCAGCGTGACGCCGCTGCCGGTGTCGACGGCGACACGGCCGGGGCCGAGCTGGCGGACCCTGCCGGAGACGGCGGCGATCATGGGCAATGCACCCCGTGGCAGTAGGCCACGGCCAACGCGTCGCTCTCGTCGAGGCCGACCCGCTTGGCCGGCAGGCCCAGCAGCAGGCCGGCCATCTTGGCCACCTGCTCCTTGTCGGCGTTGCCGTAACCGGTCAGCGCCTGCTTGACCTGGCGCGGCGCGTAGAGGGCCAGCGGCAGGCCGCGGCGCAGCAGGGCGGCCATGGCCACCCCGCGCACGGTCGACAGCAGGGACATGGAACGGATGTTCTTGCCCAGGAATCCCTCCTCCATCGCCGCCTGTTCCACCGGAAAGGCGTCGAGCACCTCCTCGAGGCCGGCGAGCAGCCTGCGCATGCGTTCGATGAAATCGCCGTCGCGCAGGCGCAGGGTGCGGGAATGGACATAGGCGAAGCGCCGCCGCTCCCGGCTCACGAGGCCGACGCCGAAGCTCAGCGAGCCGGGATCGAGGCCCAGGATCAGCATCATTCCTTGCCGAACTTCTCCATGTCCTCGTCGGAGATGTCGAAGTTGGCCCAGACGTTCTGGATGTCGTCCAGCTCCTCGAGCTTCTCGTAGAGCTTGAGCATCTGCTCGGCGGGCTTGCCCTCCAGCTTGATGTAGGTGGAGGGGACCTTGGCGATCTCGGCCGATTCGACCGGGATCTTCCTGGCCTTCAGCGCCTCGTGCACCCTGTCGAAGTCCTCGGTGGCGGTGGTGACCTCGTAGTTCGCCCCTTCCTTGGTCATGTCCTCGGCGCCGTTTTCGACGACGATCTCCATCAGCTCGTCCTCGCCGATGGCCGACTGCGGCACGAGGATCACCCCCTTGCGGGTGAACATCCAGGAGACGCAGCCCGTCTCGCCCAGGTTGCCGTTGTACTTGCTGAAGACATGGCGCACCTCGGAGACGGTGCGGTTCTTGTTGTCGGTCATGGCGTCGGCGATGATGGCCACGCCGCCCGGGCCGTAGCCCTCGTAGGAGAGCTCCTCGTAGTTGACCCCCTCCAGCTCGCCGGTGCCGCGCTGGATGGCCTTCTTGATGTTGTCGCTGGGCATGTTGACCGCCCGCGCCCCGTCGATGGCGTGGCGCAGCCGGGCGTTGGCATTGGGGTCGCCGCCGCCCTGGCGGGCGGCGATGGTCAGCTCGCGGATGAAGCGGGTGAAGATCTTGCCGCGCTTGGCGTCGAGGGCCGCCTTTTTATGCTTGATCGAGCTCCATTTCGAGTGTCCTGACATGGTGGTCTCCTTATAAGGTTATCGATTTTCCCTCGCGGGCGAGGTGCGTCCTGGGGAACTCCCGCCGCGCCCGCGCCAGCATGCGTCCCAGGTCGGCGTCGGAATAGCGGGGATCGTAGTGGAACAGGTAGAGGCGGCCGGCGCCGGCGGCACGGGCGTTGCGCGCGGCCATGACCATGGTGCTGTGGCCGAAGCCGCGCCGCGGCCCGGCGTTCCACGGCGGCTCCGGCCTGGCGCGCCGCGGCCCGCTGCCGGCATAGTCGCCTTCCAGGTACTGGGAGTCGTGGACCAGCACGTCGGCGCCGGCGAGGAAGGCGAGGACGTCGGGGTCGAAGCCGCCGGGGCTCTCGACGTCGGTGGCGTAGACCAGGCGGCGGCCGGCGGCGCCGACGCGGTAGAGGAACGCTCCCTGGCGGGGGTGCGAGCCGTCCAGCCGGTAGGCCACTTCGATGCCGCCCTCCAGCATCACCCGGCCGCGGTCGCGCTTCAGGGGGGCGAAGCGCAGCCTGGCCTTGACCCCGCGCAGGGTGATCGGCGAATAGGGGGGCAGAAAGAGCGCCTCCAGGGCCCGCCGCGAATCATGGCCCCGGTGCTCGGGATAGTGCAGGACGATCTCCGCCCGCGGGTCGAACATGGGGGCGAAGAAGGGCAGGCCCATGATATGGTCGCTGTGCAGGTGGGTCAGGAAAACGTGGATCGGCAAGCGCCGGCCGGCGCGGGACGACAGCCGCTGCCCGGCGCTTATGATGCCCGTGCCGGCGTCGAGGAGGACGGCCCGGCCGGAGGCCTCCACGAGCAGGGAGGACGTGTTGCCGCCGCTGCCCAGCGTCCGGCGGCCGGGGACCGGGAAGCTGCCGCGCACGCCGCAGAAGGTCAGGGTGAAGGCGTCCTTCATAGGTCGTATTCCTTGAGCACCGTGTACACGCAGTAATCGCCGCACATGGAGCAGGCGTCGGTGCGCGTCGTGCGCCGCTGCCGGACCTGGCGGAACTTGACCGGGTCGAGGCTCTGCCTCTCCTGCCCGGCCCAGTCGAGCTTGCGCCGGGCCTCGGCCATGCGCCGGTCCCAATCCAGGACCCCGGCCAGCCCCTTGGCGATGTCGGCGACGTGGGCGGCGATGCGCGCGGCCATGATGCCGTCGCGCACGTCCTGCACGTCGGGCAGCCCGAGGTGCTCGGACGGAGTCACGTAGCAGAGGAAGTCGGCGCCGGCGGCCCCGGCCACGGCGCTGCCGATGGCGGCGGTGATATGGTCATAGCCCGGGGCGATGTCGGTGACCACCGGGCCCAGGACATAGAAGGGAGCTCCCAGGCAGGCCTCCTTCTGCAGGCGCATGTTCATTTCCACCTGCGGCAGGGGCAGGTGCCCCGGCCCCTCGACCATCACCTGGACGCCGGCGTTCCGGCTGCGCTGCACCAGCTCGCCCAGGGTGAGCAGCTCCTCCAGCTGGCCCCAGTCGCTGCCGTCGGCCAGGCAGCCCGGCCGCAGCCCGTCGCCGAGGGACAGGGTGACGTCGAACTCGCGGGCGATGGCCAGCAGCTCGTCGAAATGCTCGTAGAAGGGGTTCTCCCGGTCGTTGTGCAGCATCCAGGCGGTCACCATCGAGCCGCCGCGGGAGACGATCCCGGCCAGGCGCGGCCGTCGCCGCAGCTTGTCGATGGCCCGCCGGGTCAGCCCGGCGTGGACGGTCATGAAGTCGACGCCGTCCTCGGCCTGGCGGCGCAAGGTGGCCAGCATGCTCTCCGGCGCCAGCGTCACGAAGGGCTGCCCCCGGCGCGGCGCCTCGACCATCATCTCGTAGACGGGCACGTTGCCGAAGGGCAGGGTGGCCTGGTCCAGCAGGGCGCGGCGGATGGCGGCGATGTCGCCGCCGGTGCTGAGGTCCATCACCGCGTCGCAGCCGCAGTCGAGGACGGCCTGCATCTTCCTCTTCTCGTCCTCGAGGCTGGAGAAGTCGCCCGAGGTGCCGATGTTGGCGTTGACCTTGGTGCGCAGCCCCTTGCCGATGCCGACGGCATGGAGGCGGCGGTGGTTGCGGTTGGCGGGGATGACGACCGTGCCGGCGGCGACCGCGGCGACCAGGTCGGCCTCGGCGACGGGCTCGGCGGCGGCCACCGCCTGCATCTCGGGAGTGATCTGGCCCGCTCGGGCCGCTTCCAGCTGCGTCATCGTTTCTCGTGTTCCTTGCCGCCCAGTGTATCGTATTTTCCAAGGCAAATCAAGAGAAGGCGCCGCGGGGCAACCAGGCGATTGTGCTATAATCCGGGGGAGAAACCGCGATGGAAAATCCCATCTTGAAGCTCGAGGCCTCGGCGGGCTCGGGAAAAACCTACCAGCTGGCGCTGGAATACCTTGGCCGGCTGCTCCTGGCCTTCGCCGACAGGGGGGAGAGCGCGGCCGATGCGCGGCGCGAGCGCGAGCTGCTGGGATCGGTGCTGGCCATCACCTTCACCGTCAAGGCGGCCCAGGAGATGAAGCGCCGCATCGTGGCCAAGCTGAAGGCGTTCGCCCTGGCGGAGCGCCGCCCCCTGGAGCCGGAGGACGAGGAGTTCCTCGCCCGGCTGCAGGGGGCGACCCGGCTCCCGGCCGAACGCATCCTCGCCCTGGCGCGCGACCTGACCGACCTGGTCCTGGCGCACTACGACGACTTCAACGTCAAGACCATCGACTCGCTGATGAGCGCCATGGTCAAGGTCATCGCCCCCGACCTCGACCTGCCCGCCGAGTACGAGATCGCCATCGACGCCCGCGACGAGCTGGAGGCCCGGGCCCGGGCTCTGGTCGCCCGCCTGGCCGACGACGACTGGGGGCGGCTGGAGCCGTTCCTGCGGGAATTCCGGCGCCTGGACGCCTTCAGCGGCTGGAATACCGACGCCGCGGTTTGCGAGAAGCTCACCAGCCTTTTCCGCAGGACGCTGAAGGAGGAGGGCGGGGCCGCCGGCGCCGGCGCCGACGAGCTGCGCCTGCGGCTGGCCGCGAGCTGGGAAGGCCTTCGCCGCGCCCTGGGCCCGTTCTTGTCCCTGGCCCAGGAGAAGGACGGCAAGGGCAAGCGCTACGCCAGCGGCAAGTACCTGAAGGAGCCGCTGATCGAGCTCATGGCCGCCGCCCTCGCCGGCGGCGACCCGCTGCCGCTGCTGGCCGGCTTTCTCGACAGCGCCTATTTCCGCAAGGACGCCGCGGAAGGCCTTCTGTCCACTTCGGCCCCCGAGGATTTCCGCCGCCGCTTCGCCGCCGCCTACGGCGCGGCGCAGGCGGCGCTGCGGCAGGCGGCCCTGGACTTCAGCGCCTTCAAGGCCCTCCCCTACCGCGAGTTCCTGGAGGATTTCGCCGCGGCGTGGCAGGCCGGCAAGGAGACGGTCTTCGCCGAGGAGTTCAGCCGCATCCTGGCCGAACGCTTCGCGGCTTGGGGGATGAGCGGTTTTTCCTACCTCTACCTGAAGATGTCGGACCGTTTCCGCCATTTCCTGTTCGACGAGTTCCAGGACACCTCCACCCTGCAGTTCAAGGCCCTGGCGCCGCTGATCGACGAGGTCCTGGCCCGGGAGAAGCGCGCCTCGCTGTTCATCGTCGGCGACCGCAAGCAGGCCATCTACCGCTGGCGCGGCGGCAACAGCCGGCTCATGGACCCGAGCGTCCTCGAGGCCGGCATCGGCGCCATCCCGCACCGGGCCAGCGGCGACTACTCGCGCTCCCTGGCCGCGAACTGGCGCAGCCGCCGGGAGATCGTCGAGTTCAACAACCGCTTCTGGGAGCCGCAGGCCATCGCCCAGGTGGCGGCCGAGCCGGAGCTGCGGGAGGCCATCCGCGCCAATTTCGCCGATTCGCGCCAGCAGCTCCCGGCGGGCGCCGAAAGGCAGGGCGGCTATGTCGAGTTGTCCCTGCAGGCCGGGCCGCCGGGCGGCGAGGAGGACGGCGAGAGCGAGGAGGAGGACCGGCAAGCGGGCGGCCGCGCCGTGGGCGCCCGCCAGCTGCAGGAAGTCCTGCGCATCATCACCCGGCTGCGCGGGCTGGGCTACGCCCTCTCCGACATCGCCGTGCTGGCGCGCAAGAACGCGCAGGTCCGCGACCTGGTGCGCGGCCTGGGCCAGGCGGGGATCGACACGATCTCCGACCAGTCGCTGATGCTGGCCTCCAATCCCCTGGTCAACGAGGTCATCGCCTTCCTGCGCTTCCTCGACTACCCGCCCGACGATCTGAGCTTCCACGCCTTCATCAGCGGCCGGATCTTCCAGCGGGCGCTGGAGCGTTTCCCGGGCGAAAAGGCGGATTGCAACGACGACGCCTTCCTGGCCGTTGGCCGCGGCCCGCTGTACAAGCGTTTCCAGGAGCGATTCCCCGCCTCCTGGGCGGCCCTGGTCGCGCCATTCTTCCAGTCGGTCGGATTCCTCCCACCCTATGACCTTTTCTGCGACCTGACCCAGGCCTTCGCCCTGTACGAGAACTTCCCCGCCGACACGCCCTTCCTCATGGCCCTGGGCGATGCCCTGCACGCCGCCGAGCGCACGGGGGGCAACTCCATCGCCGGGTTTCTCGGCCGCTGGCGGAAGAAGGTCGTGGACGAGGAAACGCCGTCGGTGGCCATCCCCGAGCACGTTCCGGGAGTGCGCGTGCTCACCTTGCACCAGTCCAAGGGGCTGGAGTTCCCGGCCGTGATCGTGCCGCTCGACGACCGCCCCGGCCGGGGCGACGACTCGCTGCGCTGGGAGGCGGAGGGGCTCTTCCACATCACCAAGAAAATGGCGCAGGCCGCGCCAGGGCTGCGCCGGCTCTACGAGGCGGAGAGCATCCGCTGCGGCATCGACCTGCTCAACCTGCTGTACGTGGCCTTCACACGGGCCCGCGAGGCGCTGTTCGTGCCGGTGGCGGCCTCCCGGATGCCGGAGGCGCCTGCGCCCGACCGCGAAGGCATCGTGCGCCGCCTGGCCAGGGCCAGCGACGTCATCGCCTGCCACCCCCTGCTCAACTGGCACGAAGGCGGGCCGCGGGCGTGCTTCCGTGCCGGGCGTCTCGAGCCGCGCCGGGCCAGCGGGCAGGGGGTGAAGGAGGCCCCCGAAGGCGCCGGCCCGGCGGTCGTGACCGGCAAGAAGGTGGCGACACGCTCCTGGCAGGAGGCCTACCTGGTCTTCGCCAAGGCCGGTCCCGAAGAGCGCCGCGACGCCGCGGCGGCGGCGCGCGGCGAAAGGGTCCACGACCTGCTCTCACGCCTCGGGGACATGGCCGACCGCGGCGAGGTGGGCTCCCGCGTGCGCGAGCTGGCCGCCCGGGCCGGATGGCCGCAGGAGGACGCCGCCCACGTCGCCTCCTTCCTGGCCCGCGCCGACGTCCACGCCGTCCTGTCCGTCGGCGACGACATCCATGCCGAGAAGGAGGTGGCCGACAACTCAGGGCCGCTGCTGAAGCTGCTGCGCCTGGACCGGCTGCAGGTCGGCGCCGACGAGGTGCGGGTGGTGGACTTCAAGACCGGCACGGAGAGGGCGGAGGCCCACGAGGCCCAGGTGCGGGCCTACATGGCGGCGGTGGCGCCGCTGTACCCGGGCCGGGCCATCCGCGGCTTCCTGCTCTACGTCGACCTGGGCGAGGTCCGCGAGGTCTCGTGCTCGAGCTGATCGGGCTGGGCCAGGACCTGGTGGCCGCCACGGCCGGCGCCGTTCTCCGCCAGCGCCGGGGGAACGACCTCGCCGAGGTCGCCGTCGCCTTCCCCAGCCGGCGCTTCGGCTTCTTCCTGCGCCAGGAGCTCGCGCGGCGCATGGAGGGCCCTTTCTTCCCGCCGGCGCTGTACCCGGTCGAAGCCCTGTTCGACACGCTGTTCCGCCTCAACTTCCCGGGCCGCCGCACGCTCAACGGCCTGGAGGCGGCCCAGGCCCTCTTCGAAAGCGCCCAGGCCGTCTTTCCCGCTGGGCTGTACGGCGCCGGGCGGCCGGGGGGGTTCCCCGCCTTCCTGCCGTGGGCGCAGAAGGTCTTGCGCGCCCTGGAGGAGATCCTGGCCGAAGGCCGCGACGCGGAACCGCCCGACTGGCAGAGCTACGAGCAGTTCATCCGCCTCGGCGAATACCACCAGCCCTACAAGGAATTCATCCTGAGGCTGCCCTCCCTGCTGCAGGACCTGCGCCAACGGCTGCAGGAACGGCGCCAGGCCACCCGGGCCATGGCCTGGCGCGAGGTGGCCGACCTGGCCGAGTCGGGTGAGCTGCAACTGCCGCCGCCCCGCTCCTGGGTCCTCAGCGGCTTCAACGCCACGAACGCCTGCGAGCGGAAGCTGTTCCGCTTTCTGGCCGGCCGCTGCCAGGCGCTCTTCATCCTGCGCGGCGACCGCGCGGCGCTCGACGATCCCCGCTCCCCTTTCCACCTGCAAAGCGAGACCCTTCAGGCCCTGGGCCTCGATCGGCCCCCCGGACCGGTTGCCGCGGCGCCGTCGCCCTGGGACGGGCTGGCCGACCGCGTGTCCGTCCATCCCTGCGACGGCGTGGAGAGCCAGGTCTTCTTCGCCTTCCGCGAACTGGAGCGCATCTGCCGCGGCCGCAGCGAGGAGGAGCTGCGCCGCGTCGCCGTCATGCTGCCGGCGCCGGAGACGCTCATCCCCTTCGTCCAGGGCGCGGTCTCGCGCTTCGACCAGGAGAGGCAGCCCCTGCCCTTCAACATCACCCTGGGCTACCCCTTCGCGCGCACGCCCATGATGCAGCTGATCGAGTCGCTGCTGACGCTGGCCGAGAAGGGGGACCACGGCGAGATCGCCGCCGCCGACTACCTGGCCCTGGTGCGCCATCCCTATGTCAAGATCTCGGGCGAGCGCGGAGGCCTCGAGCCGCTGAAGCGCGGCATCCACGCGATCGAGGACATTGTCAGCGGCCGCAACCTGACCCGCTTCACGGCCGCCGAGCTGGAGCGGGCCCTGGAGGCACACCTCGGCGCAGGCGGCCGCGAGGAGGAGGCGCAGACGGCGGCGGCCGTGCGCGCCGAGGTGCGCGCCATGCACGACCGCTTCCTGCCGCCGGCGCCGGCGGGCGCCGAGGCCTTCCTGGCGTTCCTGCACCGGGCCGTGGCCAGCGTCGCCCGCCCGGCCAACCGCGGCGCCCACCTGTTCCTGAACGAGTACGCCGCCGAGGCCCTGGCGGCCCTGGAGGAACTGGCGGCGTTCGTCGCCGCCGCGGGCGAGGCGCTGGGCCGCGCCGGCGCCGCCGGCATGGCGGCCCTGGTGCGCGCCCATTTGCGCAGCCGCGCCATCGCCTTCGAGGGCTCGCCGCTGCGCGGCGTCCAGGTGATGGGCCCGCTCGAGTTCCGCGGCCTCGCCTTCGACGAGGTGATCGTGCTGGACGCGCTGGAAGGCGTGCTGCCCGGCTCGGCGAAATACGATCCCATCCTGCCGGCCGACATCCGCGCCGTGTTCGGGGTCCGCGACCACGGCGACTGGGAAAAGATCTACGCCTTCAACTTCTTCGCCATGCTCGGGGCCTGCAACCGGGTTCACCTCTTCTTCCCGCGCAGCAACGAGGAGGGGCGCGACCGCGAGCGCAGCCGTTTCATCGAGCGCATCGCCTACGAGGCCGAGAAGGCGTCCGGGCGCCCCCTGGCCGACGCCGGCGGCATCCTGCCCTTCGCCCTGCGCGCGCAAACGGCCGGGAAGGCGGAGAAGACCCCGGCCGTCCGCGCCAGGCTGCAGGCGCTGTCCCTGTCCCCCTCCGCGCTGGAGGCCTTCGTGCGCTGCCCGCTGCGCTTCTATCACCAGGCGGTCCTGGGCCTCGAGGAGCGCGGGGAGATCGCCGAAGAAAGCGAGGGCGGGGCGGTCGGGCGCATCGTCCACCAGGCGCTCAGCCGCTTCTATGACGGCCGCCGGGAGGCGGCGGCGCTGGATGCGCTCCCGCCCGTTGAGCTGGAGCGGGAGCTGGACGGCCTGGTGGAGGAGGCGTTCCGCGAGCTGCACTTCGATCCCCAACGCGGTTTGGAGAGGATCCGCGCCTGGACCGTCCGCGAGCAGCTGCGGCGCTTCCTGCGCGAGGACCGCCGGCGGCTGCGCGAGAGCGGCGCCCGCATCCAGGGGCTGGAGGCCGCGCTGGCCATGGAGATCGAGGTCCCCGGCCTGCCGCGGCCGCTGACGCTCCACGGTAGGCTGGACCGCTGGGAGCAGGAGGGAAAGCGGCTGCGCGTCCTCGATTACAAGACGGGGCGGGAGTTCGCCTGCGGCATCGACCTGGGCGCCGCCCCGGACCTGAAGGATCTGGCGCTGCGGCCGGACGCCGAAAGCCTGGAGGCGCTCGCCGCCTTCCGCAAGCGCTACCCGGCGATGCAGCTGCAGATCTACCTGATGCTGCTGGCGCGGCGGACAGGGCTGGGCTGGGAGGACCTCGACGCCGCCTTCGTATTCCTGCGCCGCAAGGACAAGCCGATGCTGCAGGGGATCTTCCGCAGCCGCGGCCGCCCCGCGCGCCCGCTGAGCGGCGACGAGCAGGCGCGCTTCATGACCGCCTTCCAGGCCGACCTGCTGGAGGTCCTGGGCGACCTCTTCACCCGGCAGCGGTTCCTGGCCGATCGCAGCGACGAGGGATATTGCGGCCACTGCCCTTTCCGCCTGCCGTGCGGGAATTTATAACAACGCACCTACGAAAGTGATGGTGTTCGTGCCCGTGCTGGCAACGGCAAGCAGGTGGCTGCCTTCAATCTGAAGGTCAAAGCCTTTCAGCCATCTTCGCATGACCGGTGCAAAAAAAAAGGGAACAGCCTTTCGGCCGTTCCCTTGTTAGAACCAATCTCTGGTTCTTGCTTACCAGCGGTTGCCGCCGCCGAAGCGGTCGCGGTTGCCGCCGCCCTCGGTCTTGGGCTTGGCCTCGTTGACCTTCATGGGACGGCCCTTCAGTTCCTTGCCGTTGAGGGCCTTGATGGCCGCCAGGGCTTCCTCTTTCTCCGGCATCTCGACGAAGCCGAAGCCCCTGGGCTTGTTGGTGAACTTGTCCTTGATGATGGTCGCGGACGCCACCTGGCCGAACTCCTCAAACGACTTGCGCAGCTCCTCCTCCTGGATTTCCCAAGGCAGGTTTCCGACGTAGATGTTCATTCAATCCTCCGACTTGAGTTTTTGATTTGTGAACATTCAGTTAGAAATTCCTTCCTCTAGTCCGAACCTTGGGATCATGGAAATCTCGTCTTACAATGGACGGTGGGATTTGACCAAATCTTGCGGGGACCTTCGGCAAACCAACGAATTTCCAAATACTGTAAGCATTCACGAACTCAGTCACGGGCATTATAACTCAAATCGCGCCGCAATGCAATAGAAAAAATTTTTTTTATCCCGCCGGCCCCGGCGCGTCCATCCTGGATGAAGGCGGCGGGTGCCAGAACGATGCCGCGGACCCAACGGGGCAGCGTGGGCATGGGCATGCGGCGGATCCTTCCTCTTTTCTCTTCTTTTGCTACCGTCTGGCGTCTAACGTCTGACGTCTCGATCTCGTTTTCTCTTCGTTCTTTTCCAGCCCTTAGCGTATGCGGTAGACGGCGTGCAGCTGCAGCCCCAGGCGGACATGGGGCACGCCGGCCACGGCGCACTCGCGGAAAAAGGCGAAGGCGCGGCGGTAGCGCTCCCGGTCGAAGCGCTCGGGCTGCAGCACGATCGGCGCGGCGCTGCGCCGGCGCAGCCGCTTCACCACGCCGAGGTCCAGCGCCGGCGTGACCAGCAGCTTGAACTCGCTGGCCCGTTGCCACAGCCGCGGGTGGACCCGGTAGCCGGAAACGTCCTTGGGCGAGACGGTCCACCAGTCGAGGGGCAGATCCTGGAAGTGGAGGCCGTTGGTCTCGACGGCGAGGAAGCGTCGCCTCCTGCGGCGCAGGCCAACGACCAGCTCCGCCAGGTCCTGCTCCAGGGGCTCGCCGCCGGTGAGCACGACCTGCGCGCCGCGCTGCCCGGCGTCGAGGGCCTCGATGGCGGCAACGGCCTCGGCAACGCCGGTGTCGCGCCCCTTCCCCCAGGCGGCGCGGGTGTCGCAGTAGGGACAGCGCAGCGAGCAGCCGGCCAGGCGCACGAAGAGCGACGGGACGCCGCTTCTCAGCCCCTCGCCCTGGGCCGACCAGAAGACCTCATGGATCCTCGGCATAGGCCGCCCCCGCGTCCTCCGACTCCCAAACGATCACCTTGACCACCGGATACTTCTCCCGGATCTGGCGGTAGAAGCGGCGCGCCAGGTTCTCGGCCGACGGCGAGAAGTCGTAGGCCTCGTTCAGCACCCGGTGGTCGGGGACCAGGCCGCGCAGGAACTCCTTGATGGGGCCGAAATCGATGGAGATGCCGGAGGCATCCAGCTCGCTCGTGCGCAGGTGCACCTCCATCTCGAAGGTGTGGCCGTGCATGTTTTCGCACTTGCCCCGGTAGTTCTCCAGGAAATGGGCCGCGGAAAACTTCTGCTTGACGATCAGGTCCCAGCTCATGCCTTTCCCTCCTCCTGCAGGCGCAGCAGCAGCGGGTCGGGCCGCCCCAGCTCGGCGAAGGCCCGGGCGCGGATGTCGCAGGCCGGACAGCGGCCGCAGGGGACCTCGGCGCCGCGGTAGCACGAGATCGAGTGGGAATAATCGGCCCCGAGGCGCAGGCCCAGGACGATGATCTCGCTCTTGCCCAGGCGCGCCAGGGGGGTGACCACGCGGAAGCGCGCGCCGCCGCGGGCGGCCGAGGTCCCGTTGTTGATCGCCGCCTGCATGCGCCGCGCAAAAACAACCGTCGTGTCGGGATAATCCGGGCTGTCGACCGAATTGAAGCCGGTGACCAGCCGCCTCAGGCCGCGCGATTCGGCGAAGGCGGCGGCCACGGCCAGGAAGATGCCGTTGCGGAAGGGGACGTAGGTCGAAGGCGGGCCGGCCTCCTGCCGCGACTCGCGCAGGGATGCGGCGATGGGGCGCCCGTCGCCCAGCAGCGAGGAGCGCAGCAACTGGCCCAAGGGCAGCGTGGCCACCTCGCACCCCGCCGCCAGGCCGGCGGCGATGCGCCGGGCCATCTCCACCTCCAGGCGGTGGCGCTGGCCGTAGTCGAAGACCAGGGCCCAGACGGGCGCATAGCGGCGCCGGGCCCAGTGCAATGCCGTGGTCGAGTCGATGCCGCCGGAGAACAGGACGACCGCTCCGTGCTTCATGGCCCGATTGTACCGCAATCGCCGGCGCAAGCCAATCCCGGCTCCGGGACGGCGCTCAGGCCGCCGCCGCGGCCGCGCCCCGCACGCGGCGGGCGAAGACGAGGGCGCCGGCCAGGGTGAGCGCCCCGCCGACGGCGATCGTCCGCGCCACGCCGACGGCGTGGGCGAGCGATCCGACCAGGAAGCTGCCGATGGGCGTCGCGCCCATGAAGGCCATGACGTAAATGCTCATCACCCGCGCCCGTTTGTCGTCGCTCACCGCGTGCTGGATGAAGGTGTTGGCCGACGCCATCTGCACCATCATGCCCAGGCCGATGAAGAACATCAGCGGCATGGCGGCCGCCATCGTGCGCGCCCGCGAGACCGCCAGCAGGGCGAGTCCGAAAAGCAGCGAGCCGCCCGACAGGATGCGCTCGATGCCCGCCGTCGTTCGCCGCGAGGCCAGGGCCAGCGCGCCCAGCAGGGCACCGCAGCCGACGGCGCCGAGCAGGAAGCCCAGGCTGTCCGGGCCGCCGCGCAGCACGCGGGCGACGAAGACCGGCATCAGCGTGACGTAGGAGGCGCCCACCAGGCTGACCCAGGCGACGAGGGCGATGACCCGGCGGATGGGGCGCGAGCCGAAGGTGTAGGCGAAGCCCTCGCGCAACTGGGTCCAGAAGCCGACGATCGGCCGCTGCCGCTGCCGCGGGGCGAAGCGCATGGCCAGCAGGGCGAAGATCACCGCCAGGTAGCTGATGCCGTTGATCAGGAAGCAGACGCCCTCGCCCGCCAGCCCCACCAGGATGCCGGCCAGCGGCGGGCCGACCAGCCGGGCGCCGTTGAACATGGCCGAGTTGAGGGCGATGGCGTTGCCCAGGTCCTCCCTGCGCTCCACGACCTGCACGACCATGGAATGGCGCGCCGGCGCGTCGAGCGCGTTGGCCACGCCCAGGAACAGGGCCAGCGGCGCAAGCTGCCAGGCGGCGATGGCGCGGCTGAACATCAGCGCGGCCAGGACGAACGCCTGGACCATGGCCAGCACCTGGGCCGCCAGCATGATGTGCATGCGCTCCCAGCGGTCGGCCAGCACCCCGGCCAGCGGCGTCATGAAGAGGACAGGGACCTGGGCGGAGAAGGCCACCACTCCCAGGTAGAACGCCGAGCCGGTCAGCCGGTACACCAGCCAGCCCATGGCCACCTGCTGCATCCAGGTCCCGGTCAGCGAGATGCCCTGGCCGCCGAAATAGAGGCGGTAATTGCGGTAGCGGAAGGCGCGCAGCGCCGCCCGCAAGCCTGCGAAACTCCCGCTGCCCACGGATCAGGTGCCGCCCAGGTGGTCGAGCAGGATCTTCAGGCCGATGGCCACCAAAATCAGGCCGCCGACCGCCTCGGCGCCGCCGGCCAGGCGCGGGCCGAAGCGCCGCCCGGCGAAGGCGGCCAGCAGCGACAGGGCGAAGGTCACCGCGCCGATGACCAGCGCCGGCCGCACGATGCCGACGGCCAGCGCCGACAGGCTCAGGCCCACGGCCAGCGCGTCGATGCTGGTGGCCACGGCCAGGGCCAGCATCGTCGCTGGCCGCAGGCGCGCCGGCGCCGGCGCGCAGCCCCCCTGCCGCCGCGCCGCCAGGATCATGCGCCCGCCGATGAAGGCCAGCAGGACGAAGGCGACCCAGTGGTCGAGGCGGCGGATCAGCGTCGTGAAGCCCAGCCCGGCCAGCCAGCCGGCGACCGGCATCAGCGCCTGGAAGAGGCCGAAGAGCAGGGACAGGAGCAGGACCTGGCCCAGGCCGGAACGGGAAGAGGCGCAGCCGTGGGCCAGCGAGACGGCCACGGCGTCCATGGAGAGGCCCAGGGCCATGAGCAACAGCGTTGCTAGGTCCATCGGCGGGAGAGCGATTCTCGGGATGACATGGGCTTCATGGGAGAAGCCACTCTAACAGAGCGGGCACCGGCTGTCAATTCCCAGGAAAGGAATCGTGATGGCGGTCGTGGCAGCAGCGAGCACTGTCATGCGCAACTCCTCTCACGGATCTGCGCCTGGACGGGCAAGGGAATAGACAAGGCAACAACAGTGGGAAGAACGGAAAAAGGCCATGGGCGGAGGCTTCTGGCTGGTTCTGACGCTTCGAAAGGAAAAAGGCGAAAACAGAGGAAGCGATCGCTCCATCCCTGCTCCTGCCCCTATCACCCTCACCGCCACTTTTTGACTCACCAAATCAACGCGGCAAAATCTCCACGAGCAGGCGCCGCGACAGGGAGCGGTAGGAGGCGCGCACCATGATGCGCCCGGCCTGGCGGATCAGGTACAGGTCCGTGTGCAACTGGCGAAAGAGGAAATCGTAATGCGTCTGGGCCTGGAACTGCCAGTTCTTGACCAGCGAGACCAGGCAGTCGAGGTAGCTGCTGGTGAAGCGGCCGCTCTTGGTATCGTAGGAGAGGGAGACCCAGCCACTGAGGCGGCGGCCGTTCTCCTTGAGCCGCAGCACCGCCGACCAGTCCTGCGAGGTCGTGCCCTGGATGAGCCAGTCCTCGCTGCGGCGCCGGGTGTTGAAGTTGTACAGGAATTCGAGCGCGGCGTTCGCGCCCAATTCCTGGGAGCACTTGACGACGCAGCCCAGCGAGGTGTAGCGGTTGTCAGGGTCGCGGTCGAGGAGCTGTTCGGCGGCCAGGGCCAGGTTCAGGGTCGTTCCCGCCCCCAGCTCCAGGGGCTCGCTGCGCAGCTGCAAGGCCAGGTTGGCGCGGCGCTGCTCGTCGCGCCGGCCGGCCAGGGTCAGGCGGTTGACCAGGAAACTGGAGGAAAAGTCGGCCTGCAGCAGCCCGCCGTAGAGGCGGAACGGCGTCGCCTGCAGGGTGAAGCGCGGCGTGCCCTGGGCCTGCTCCTGGAGCAGGTCGCGGTGGAACGAGTAGTCGGCTCCCAGCTGGAACAGGCGGTGGCTGTAGGTCAGGGCGGCCTGCGAGCGGTTCTGGCGGCTGAAGGCGCCGTCGCCCGCGAGCAGACGCGAAAACGAGTGCTGCAGGGAGAGGACCAGGTTCTTCACCGCCCGGTTGCGCAGCGAGACGTCGCCCGCAACCTGCCCCTGCCGCTCGTAGCCCAGGTTCAGCGCCAGGTCGCCCAGCTGCCGGTCCTCGAGGGCCGAACGCAGGCGCAGCCACAGCTCCTCCTCTCCGGCGTCGGTGCGGCTGAATTCCAGCCCGGCCTCGCTGCGCCAGCGCGGGGTCCACTGCGATTTCACAAGCATCTCGCTGCGCAGCAGGTTGTCGGTCAGGTAGCCGAAATTCAATGCCGCCTCGTGGCGGCGCGACAGGGGGAACGAGTTGCGCGAGTCGAGGTTCAGCCGCAGCGGCGGCCCGTACTCCGCCAGTCCGAAGGGGTCGTACTTGACGTCGAGCGAGGTCTCCGAGCGGGCGGCGCCGGACGGAACCGGGCGCTCGAGGCGCAGGTGGCTGCTGGCCACAAGCCCCTGCGAAGGATAATACCAGAGCCGGTCGAGCCAGAACCCCTGCAGCGGCGACGTGCCCTTGCCGCGCTCCAGGTTCAGCCGTTTGAAGGAGAGCGACTGGGCCCCCTCGAGGAACACGGTGCACTGGTAGTGATGGACGCGGAAGCCCTCGCTGAGGACGATGCGCTGGTTGAGCAGGTAGACGAGCGAGCGGCGCAGCTCGTCCAGGGGCCGGGGCTGGAAGCGCGGCGCCGCCGGAGCGGCGGGCGGGCCGCCGGGGCCGGGCAGGGTCCAGGAGCGGATCGTCTCGCCGAAGCTGACGAGGGTCAGGCTCAGCGACTCCAGGTCGATCTGCAGCAGGTCGGCGCCGTATTCGCGGCCCCCGGCCTGGACGCGGCAGCCGCCGGCGGCCACGGCGGCGCGGGCGGCAACGTCCAGGTCCAGGGCGCGGGCGCGCACCTTCCAGGCGGCGCTCTGGAGCTGGACGCCGCCCTGGCCGAAGACGTAGTTGTGATCGTAGCTGTAGAGGAGGTAGTCGGCCTTGATCTCCAGCCGGCTGCGCCCCGGCAGGGCCGCGGCGCAGGCGGCCACGAGCAGCGCCGACGCGATCCGTCTCATGGGAAGCGCAGGCGGAAGATCCTTCCCGTCCCGTCGCCGCACCAGAGGACGCCGCCGGCGCAGGCCAGCCCGGAGGCGTTGCGCGAGGGGGTCTCATACTGCATGTCCAGCGATCCGTCCGGGCCGAGGCGGAACAGCTTCATCTGCGCCCCGTCCAGCGTCCACAGGCTGGCGCCGTCGAAGCAGAGGCCGTCGAGGGCGAATCCCGGCTGGGCGATGGAGCGCTCGACGGCGCCGCTGGCCGGGTCGACGACCAGGATGGAGTTGCTCAGGCGGTCGGCGACGTACAGGCGGCCGCCGGCGTAGTCCAGGGGCCCGAGGCGGCCGCGCGGCAGGTTCAGGGCGCGGATCGCCGTGCCGTTGACCAGGCTGACCTGCAGCAGCTGCGGCAGGTCGCGGAGGCTCAGCCACAGGTCTTCGCCGTCGTAAGCGATCCCCGCCGGCGGCTGGGGCACAACGAGCTCGCGGATCAGCGCTCCGGAATTGTGGTTCAGGGCCACCACCCGCGACAGCGCGTCGACGGCCCAGAGGGAGCTGCCGCTGAAGGTCAGGTCGCGGGGAACGATCTCGGTCTGCAGGGTGGCGACGATCTCGTAGGCGTGCCGGTCGGCATCGGGGTCGAGGGGATTGTCGAACAGGCGGTCGCCGCAACCGCCCGTCAGCAGCAGGCTACCAACGGCAAGAAACGCCAACGCCGTACGCATGGCTCTCCGGATCGGCAACGGGATGGAAGGCCAGCGCCCGGCGGCGGCCGGTGCGCTTCTTGACCGTCCGCAGGATGTCGGCCAGGTTCAGGGCCCAGACCCCGGCGGCGGCGGCGATGGCGGCGTTGCGCCTGCGGTCATGGCGCTCGGTCTCCCGGCGCCAGAGCACGGCCGCCTCGACCGAGCCGGCTTCCCTGTAGTTCCGGTAGGCGGCCTGGCCGCGGTGGGCGTGAAGCGCGACCAGCACCAGGCAGGCGGCCTCGGCCGAGGCGAACAGCGCCGCCTTGAGGATCTGCTTCTCCCGCAGCTGCCCCAGTCCGGGAAAGAGCAGCGAAGCGGCCAGAGCCTGCCGGTCCGGCTTTTCCTCCGCGGCGCGCAGCGGCAGGGAGGAGGCCGCCAGCGCCAGCGCCAGGAGCAACCCCGTGATCCTAGGCAATCTTGCCCTCGCAGAGGTTCTCGTTCAGCACCCGCTCGACGCGCACATTCAGCGTGCGCTTCTTGAAGCCGCGCACCGGCGGCACGCGCACCGACAGGAAATTGCGCGTGACCACCAGGGCGTAGTGGGGGTTCTCCTCGATCAGGATGCCGGGGAAGGTCTTGCCGCGGCAGCGGTCGCGGTAGGCCAGCTTGCGCTGCAGCCCCAGCTCCTTCAGCTCGGCGGCGCGGGCACGCACCGTCTGCGGCGGCAGCGGCTCCAGGGCGGCGGCCTTGGTGCCGGGGCGCGGGGAGAAGGGGAAGACGTGCAGGTAGTTCAGCGGCGCCGCCTCGAGGAAGGCCACGGTCTCGCGGAATTCCTTCTCGCTCTCGCCCGGGAAGCCGACCAGGATGTCGGCGCCCAGGTTGGCCTCGGGAAAGTACTCGCGGAAATGGCCCAGGATCTTCAGGTACTCGGCGGCCTTGCTGCCGCGGTTCATGCGGCGGATCACGGCGTCGCTGCCGCTCTGGAGGGAAAAGTGGAAGCTGTCGGCGACCTTGGGCAGGGAGGCCAGCTCGCGGACGAACTGGTAGCGGAGGAAGCGCGGGTCGAGCGAGCTCAGGCGGATGACCTCCACCCCGCGCAGGCGCTGCAGCTCGCCGGCCAGGCCGATCAGCGTCTGGCGCGGGAACAGGTCGTAGCCGTAGGAGGAGAGGTTGATGCCGGTGAGCACCACCTCGCGGTAGCCCAGCGCGGCATAGTGCCGGGCCCGCTCCAGGACCGCCGGCATCTCCAGGCTGCGCGCCTTGCCGCGCAGCGACGGCACGATGCAGTAGGAGCAGCGGAAATTGCATCCGTCCTGGATCTTGAGGAACACCCGCGAACGGAAGGCCGAGTGGAAGACCAGCCGGCTCTCGCTGGGAAAGAGCTCGCCGACCGTTTCCACCAGGCGCTCCTTCTGGCGGTTGTCGAGAAAGACGTAGCTGCGGTACCTCGGCTCCAGGGCGGCGCGGTCGCGGCTGACGCTGCAGCCGGCCACCAGCCAGGGGATGGCGGTATGGCGGTAGGCGCGGGCCAGGAAGCGCAGGACGTCCTTCTCGGCCTTCTCGGTGACGCTGCAGGTGTTGAGGATGCCGAACGCCGCCTCGGCGGCGGAGGTGGCGCGCTGGTAGCCGCGCTTCTCCAGCTCGATGATCCAGTGCTGCATCTCGGCCTGGTTGCTGCGGCAGCCGAAGCATTCGGCGACAAACTTCATCCCGTCCCCAGTTTTTCCTTCAGCCGCCGCCCCTTCTCCAGGACGCCCTGGCGCTGCTCGGCGCGGTAGGCCTCCAGGCGCTCCCTCAGGCCGGCATCAACGGCGGCCAGCATGGCGGCGGCGAACAGGGCGGCGTTGGTCGCGCCCGGCTCGCCGATGCCGAAGACCGCCACCGGCACACCGGCGGGCATCTGCGCCATGGCCAGCAGCGAATCGAGGCCCAGCAACGGCGAGGACATGGGCACGCCCAGGACCGGCAGCAGAGTGTGTCCGGCCACGACGCCGGCCAGGTGGGCGGCGCCGCCGGCGGCGGCGATGATCACCCCCACGCCGTCGCGCTCGAAGCGGCGCACCAGCTCCAGGGTGCGCTCGGGGGTGCGGTGGGCCGAGCTGACCTCGACTTCGACCCCGACGCCGAGGCGGCGCAGCAGGGCGATGCCCTTCTCCAAGGCCGGGAAATCGGAGTCGGAGCCCATCAGGAAGGCGACGCGGGCGCTCATTTGCGGCTCCAGCCGATGTCACGGCGGAAGACCATGTCGTCGAAGGCGATGAAGGAGATGCCGTCGTAGATCTTGGTCATGGTTTCCTTGAGCGTCGGCCCGCTGGCGCAGACGCTCAGCACCCGGCCGCCGGCGCTGACCAGCCCCTCGGGCTCCTGGACGGTGCCGGCATGGAACACCTCCACGCCCAGGGACTTGGCGCGCTCCAGCCCCTGGATCGGCTGGCCGGTGTTGTACTTGTGCGGATAGCCGCGCGCGGCCAGGACCACGCAGCCGGCGACGTTCTCGTCCCATTCGGCGGCGACGTCGAACAGGTTCTCGTCCGCCGCCCCCTCCAGGATGTCGACCAGGTCGCTCTTCAGGCGCATCATCACCGCCTGCGTTTCCGGGTCGCCGAAGCGGGCGTTGAACTCCAGCACCTGGGGCCCCTCGCGGGTGATCATCAGTCCGGCGTACAGCAGCCCCTTGTATTCCTTGTTCTCGAACTTCAGCCCGGCGACGGCGGGCTGGATGATGGCCTTCATGATCTGGTTGAAGAGCTCCTTGCTGATCTGGGGCGCCGGCGAGATGGCGCCCATGCCGCCGGTGTTCGGCCCCTTGTCCCCGTCCAGGGCCTTCTTGTAATCCATGGAGGTGGCGAGGGGGAAGATGCGCTTGCCGTCACAGACGACCATGAAGGACATCTCGCTGCCGGCGAGGAAATCCTCGACGACGATGCGCTCGCCCGACTGGCCGTAGCGCCCTTCCAGCATGATCTCGTGGACGGCCGCGGCGGCCTCCTCGCGCTTGCGGCAGACGTACACCCCCTTGCCGGCGGCCAGGCCGTCGGCCTTCACCACCAGGGGGAACTGGGCGCGCGCGAAATGGTCCAAGGCCTGGCTGGGCGAGTCCAGCACCTTGAACTCCGGGGTGGGGATGTTGTTCTTGCGCATGAACTCCTTGGCGAACGACTTGGAGGTCTCGATCATGGCCGCCTTCTGGGTGGGGCCGAAGATCCTGAGGTTGCGGCTGTTGAACTCGTCGACGATGCCCAGGGCCAGGGGCTGCTCGGGTCCGACCACGGTCAGGTCGATGCGCTGCTCCTGCGCGAAATCGGCCAGCTCGATGATGCTGGTCGGCTTGATGTCGACGCGCTCGGCCAGCTGGGTCATGCCGGGATTGCCCGGGGCGGCGAAGATCTTGGTCACCCGCTTGGACTGCGAGATTTTCCAGACCAGGGCGTGCTCGCGGCCGCCGGAACCGATGATCAGGACTTTCATGGCTGCTCCTTGTGCGCTGAAATTATAGAGAAAAAAGTGGGCCGGCACAAGAGCGGCGGCGCGGCCCTCATTCAGCCAGGGACTCTTCGTTCGTGAAGTAGAGCGGGTTGGCCGCCAGGAAGGCGTCGCTGAACACCTCGCGCACAACCCCGCCCTGCAGGCGGCGGGTCAGGGGGAAGCCGGCGTAATACAGCAGGGTGGGAAACAGGTCGGCCAGGCGCACGGTTTCCTGGTACAGCCCCTTCTTCAGGGCCGCCTTTTCGTACATCAGGAAGACCCCCTGGGCGTCGGCGGGCTTGAACACATAGACGTCACGGCGGCCGAGATAGTTGACCAGGATGCGGCGCCAGATGGGCATGGGCACGACCTCGTGCAGGTTCAGCACCAGCAGCAGCTCGTCGTCGCCCATGGCGCCGATGATCGTGCCGATCACCGAGTCGTAGAACTCATAATAGCGGTCGAGGATCCAGCCGTACCTGCGGCTCTCCTCCTTGTTGATGAGGTTGCCGAAATTTTCCGGGCGGGCGTAATGGTAGTAATGGGCATTGATGCTGGCCAGGCCCGGAAGCTGCACCAGCGAGTAGCGAAAGTCCCGGGTCTTGAGCTCGGGGATCTGCCGGCGCAGGAAGCTGTCGTAGAAAAACGTCTTCTTGAGCACATCCAGCTTGGGATCGGGATCGTCGAGGGTGGTGGCGAAGAACTGGATGAAGCTGTTGTTCCTCCTCAGGTTCTTGCCGGCGTAGGGCGGCCAGGCCGGCGGGGCCAGCAGAGTGAAGGTGCGGAACCCGCCGTGCTCATAGAAGGCGCGGATACGGTCCTGGGGAGCCGCGTCACGGCGGCGATAGAAGAAGACCTTCCCCAGCTTGGACGCGTTGCGGAAGAACACGGTGCGCGGCCAAAGCTCGAACTCCAGGGGCAGTCCCTG
This sequence comes from uncultured Clostridia bacterium, assembly GCA_964628035.1. Lineage (GTDB taxonomy): Bacteria > Acidobacteriota > Aminicenantia > UBA2199 > UBA2199 > UBA2199. Next base: position 30,391 of record CAZVPI010000004.1, read on the forward strand.
GAAGCGGAACTTGAGGGCCGAATGGGCGGCGGCGGTCGCCGGCGGCTCGCCGCTCAGCAGCACGTTGAGCAGGGACAGGTCCAGGTTGGGGCGATGGGTCTTCAGCCGCCCGACGACGCCGTTGGTGCGGATCCAGTTGAGGTTGCGCAGGTTCTGCTCCTGGGCCGGCCCCAGCAGGGTGTTGAGCGAGAGACCGTCCATGATCACCAGATTGAGCTGGCGGGGCGGGTTGCGCATCGGGGCGGCGGCCGCGGCCGGCGGCGGCGCCGGGGGCCGCCAGCCCGTGACCAGGGCGTAGACGGCCAGGCCGTCGGCCAGCAGCAGCAGCAGGAAGAGGGAATGGAGCCATTTCTTGCGCTGCGAGCGGACGAAGACGAAGAGCAGGCCCAGCAGCAGCACCAGGAGGTGGAACAGCAGGACCTTGGTCATGCGCAGGCGGGCCGCGGCCGAAAAAAAGTCGTGGTAATAGTCGTAGTTGACGTAAAACACGATCGCGACCGCCAGCATGGTGAAGGAGAGGAAATAGACCGCCGACGGCGGTTCGAAAAAGCCGATGGGATAGCGGTGCTCGGCAAAGAACTGCACCGCGAAAAAGACCAGGGCGATGGCCGCGAACCACAGCGGGCCGTAATACTGCAGCAAGTCCAGGAAGAGCGTCGGCAGCTGGGCGGGGGCTACCGCCACGCCGGGGTTGAGCAGGGCGATCAGGCAGGAAATGAAAAAAGTGAAGACCGCGGCGGCGAAGGCGAAGTGGACGACGAGCTTGAAGGAGCGCAGCAAGTTACTTTTCGTACCCTTGCGAGGTGGTGATGAGCATCAGCGTGGTCTGGCCGATCTTGAATTCGGTCTGGTCGGTGATTTCGGTGATGGAGACCTTGTCGTCGTTGATGAAGGTGCCGTTGGTGCTGCCCAGGTCGCGCAGGAAGATCTTCTCGTTGCGCACCTCGATGGCCAGGTGCTTGCGCGACACCTCCTTGTCGGGGATGATCAGGTCGACCTTGCCGCGGCCGACGAGCACGTAGGGCTTGTTCAGGTGGTAGATGAAGCCGGCGCGGGCCCCCTTGATGACGGCGACCGAGATCTTGCGGTCGTCGGGGAGCTTCAGGTTCTCGTTGATCCAGAGCGAGTCTTCGACCTTCTGCTGGATGATCTTGGCCGTGTCCTTCTTGCTGGAGGAATCGCCCTTGGCCTCCATGACCTCGAAGACCGTCTGGCAGCGCGAGCACTTGAGCTTGCTCTTGCCCTTGACCTTGTCGTCAGGGATGTCGTACTTGGCCTTGCATTGCGGGCATTCGATGATCATGGCCGGATTATAGCACTAGCGGAAAAAATTAGTCAATCGCGGCGGCAAAAAACCGGTCGCCAGGGCGGCGTTGGCCAACGTCAGGCGGAGGGGCCGGCGGCGGCCAGCGGCGGGATGAAGACGCGGTCGCCGACCTTGAGCCCGAGTTTCCGCGCCGTGCCGCCGGCGATCTCCAGGACAAAGCGCGCCGGCAGCTCGGACTCGTAGTTCGGGCAGGGATCGGCCAGGCAGGGCGGCGCCGACTCGTGCAGGCCCAGCACCTGGCCGTCGCGGTTCAGGAAGATGATGTCCAGCGGGATCAGGGTGTTCTTCATCCAGAAACTGCGGAACTCGTCCTCGGCGAACACGAACAGCATGCCGCGATCCTCGGGCAGCGAACGGCGGTGCATCAGCCCCAGGGCGTGCTGGGCCGGCGTGTCGGCGATCTCGACGCGGAACGGCCGGTCCTGGACATAGATCGTCAGGAAGCGGGCGTCAACGGAGGCGGCGCAACGGCAGCAGGCCAGGGCCAGGAGCAGGAACAGCGTCGCCCGCTTCATACCAGGGGCACGAAGATGACGCCGATCAGCTCTTCGGCGCGCACGCCGCCATTCCGCTTGCGGAAGCGGACCAGGCGCTGGCCGGCTGCCCCGAGCGGCGCCAAGGCGATCCCCCCCTCGGCCAGCTGGTCGAGGAGGAGCGGCGGGAACTCCGCTGGCGCGGCGGTGAGCAGGATGCGGTCGAAGGGGGCGAACTCGGGCCAGCCCTCCTGGCCGCGGCCGACGCGGAAAAGGATGTTGCGGTAGCCCAATCGCTCCTCGAGCAGGCCGCGGGCGGAGGCGGCCAGCTCGGGGATCACCTCCACCGTGCAGACGCGGGCCGCCGTCTCGGCGAGGATGGCGGCCTGGTAGCCGGAGCCGGTGCCGATCTCCAGAACCGTCTCCCCGCCGGCCAGCTCGAGCTGCTCGGTCATGTAGGCCACGATGTAGGGCTGGGAGATGGTCTGGCCGCGGCCGATGGCCAGCGGGCAGTCGCTGTAGCTTCTCTCCTGGGCCTCGCCGGGGACGAAAAGGTGGCGGGGCACCTTGTCCATCGCGCGCAGCACGGCCTCGTGGACGATGCCGCGGCAGCGCAGCTGCTCCTCCACCATGCGCCGGCGCGGTTCGCGGAAGGGGTCGTCCATCTCAGTAGGACTTGGCGAACAGCACCGCGTGCGCGGCCGCCCTGCCGCAGGCCGGGCAGGCGCCGGCGGCGTCCGCGGCGGCGGCGTCAAAGCCGGCCGACCCCGGCTCCAGGATGACGCGGATGGTCGCCGCCGTGTCGGCCTTGACCTTGGTCTCGCAGTCGCGGCCGCCGCACCAGCCGCAGCGGATGAAGCCGCGGCCGCCGGCCATCGCCTCGCGCAGCTCGTCGTAGGTGCGGACGTCGCGGGTGTTGGCGTCGCGGAAGGCCAGGGCGCGGGCGTACAGGCCGGCCTGGATCTCCTCCAGCAGGGCGCTCAGCGCGGCGGCCAGGCCGCCCCAGGGGACGAAGAGCTTCTTGCGGTCGAGGCGGCTGACCAGGACCGCCTGCTGCTTGTCGATGTCCTTGGGCCCGATCTCGATGCGCACCGGCACCCCGCGCATCTCCCAGTCGGCGTACTTCCAGCCCGGCGTGAACGCGTCACGGTCGTCGAGATGGACGCGCAGGCCGGCCGCCTTCAGCTCCGCGTGCAGCCGCCGCGCCCGCGGCAGGACCGTCTCCTTCCAGTTGCCGGCCGAGATGGGGACGATCACGGCCTGGATGGGGGCCACGCGCGGGGGCAGGACCAGCCCCGAGTCGTCGCCGTGGGTCATGACCACGGCGCCGACCAGGCGCGTGGTCGCCCCCCAGGAGGTCTGCCAGGCGTACTCCAGCTTCTGCTCCTTGCTCTCGTAGCGGATGTTGAAGGCCCTGGCGAAATTCTGGCCCAGGTTGTGCGAGGTGCCGGCCTGCAGGGCCTTGCCGTCGGGCATCAGCATCTCGATGGCGTAGGTGCGCACGGCGCCGGCGAACTTCTCGCTGTCGCTTTTGCGGCCGGTGACCACCGGGATGGCCAGGTAGTCCTCGGCCAGGCGGCGGTAGATGCCCAGCATGCGCAGCGTCTCCTCCTCGGCCTCCTCGGCGCTGGCATGGACCGTGTGCCCCTCCTGCCACAGGAACTCGGTGGTGCGCAGGAAGAGGCGGGTCACCTTCTCCCAGCGCACGACGTTGGCCCACTGGTTGTAGAGCAGGGGCAGGTCGCGCCACGACTTCACCCACTTGGCGTACATCGAGCAGATGATGGCTTCCGAGGTGGGGCGCACGGCCAGCCGCTCCTCCAGGACCTCGCCGCCGCCGGAGGTGACCCAGGCCACTTCCGGGGCGAAGCCCTCGACGTGCTCGGCCTCCTTCTTCAGGAACGACTCGGGGATGAACAAGGGGAAATAGGCGTTGCGGTGGCCGGTCTCCTTGAACATGCGGTCGAGCTGGTCGCGCAGCAGCTCCCAGATCTCGTAGCCATAGGGGCGGATGACCATCATGCCCTTCATGGGCGAATAATCGGCCAGCTCGGCCTTGCGCACCACGTCGACGTACCAGGCCGAGAAATCGACCGATTTCTTGGTGATCTCCTTCACGAAGTCGTTGTCAGCAGCCATGATTTCTCCTTGCCAGCGGCTTCATTATAGTGTATTTGCGCGAGCGGGGCAAGAAGGGCGACGGGCTTCGCTCAGGGGCGGCGGATCATCCCGCGTGATCCTTGATGCGCAGCGGCACGATCACGGAACGGTTCGCCCCCGTTCAGGGCCTCGCCCTTCCCGGCACGAACGATCGGGAAGGGGAAAAGGGGAAAAAGGGGCGGCACCGGTGCGTGCTTCCACCCCGCTCACGGCCACGATCCCTGAAAGAATTCAGTATGCTTACGGCTTCTGCTTCTTGAAGAGCAGCCACAAGTCCGGGGTGAAATAAGGCAGCAGCAGCTCGCGCAGCAGCGGGTAATCCCCGGGGGGGACGACGCCGCATTCGAGGACGACCTCGGCAACAAGGCGCATGACGCCGTTGTTCCCCACCGTCAGGCTCCGGGCAAAACGGCCGAGCTTGTTCCTGCGCTCCAGGGCCGGGGCGGAGTACTCGAGGTTCAGATCCTTGGCCGGTTCGACTTCCAGGTCCAGGGAGACCCGGAACGGCGCCTCGAGCGCCAGATCGGACCCGCGCTTGCCCAGGACGGCCATGTTCTCGTTCAAACCGGGCAGATGGAAGGCCTCCAGGCGCTGGAAGCCGGCCCCGGAATCCTTGAGCCACTTGCCGTCAAAGGCCGCCTCGGCGCGCACCTGCTTCCGGGTCAGTTCCTGCAGCTTCTTCACCTCGACTTTCTCCACCGGGAAGATCCCCTTCAGGATGGCGGCGATGAACGTGCCGTGATCGGCCGCGGCCTCGTTGTAATGATGGAACATGCCGCGCGCCGCCACCACCAAGGTTCCGGAAGCCTTGTCCGCGGACAGCTGCACCCGGCCCGTGACCCCGACGACATTGCTTTCCCAGGTGGACAGGGGCAGCTTCTCCAGCGACCCGCTGGCGAAGTTCCAGGCGTCGCGCCCCTGCAGGGCATAGGGGAAGAACTCGTGCTGCTCGCGGCAGGGATCGAGGAAGGCGCCCGCGGCCGGGACCTTGAGCCAGAATTCGCCCACTTGCAGCGGCGTGGCGGCGGGAGCGGCCAGCCCGGGGCCGGCGGCGACGGCGAGCATTTCAGCATCCAGCCCGGCCTTTTTCAGCATCGCCCCCAGCAGCAGGGCCTTTTCCAGCCGCGTCGCGTAGTTGCTCTGGACGACGCGCTCCAGCGGCCGGGAATGCCAGCCGGTGGCCTCGACGCCCAGGCTGCAGTTCCTGATCTCGCTGGCCGCGATCTTCTGCAACGCGGCCAGGAGCTCGGGAAGGGCCGGGTGCTGGGTTTTCAGCTTGCCGACCTTGTCGGCCAAAACCGCCGGCAGGACAAGGGACTCCTCCGCGAGCGGCAGCGCCGCGGCCCAATCAGGCGTCAGCGCGAAAGCCAGGAACGGCTCGGAGCCGGCGACCGCCAGAGGCTCGCGCGGCAGCGGCGCCAGGCCGGAGAAGCGGAAGAGGTATTTCTTGAGCGCCTGGTCGCTGACGATCTCGCTGGCGATCTCGCCGTCGAAGCCGCCGGCGGCGAAAAACAGCTGCTTCGTGGCGGGGATCCTGATCTCCAGGGAGTATGCATCGACCGGGAACGGCCGCGCCAGGACCTCGCGTCCCGCGAAGGCGGGCAGGAAGCCGGCCCGCGTATGGATGCGGTATTTCAGGTCGATCACCGCCCCGCGCTCGAGCCCGGTGTGGGTGACCACCATCTCGCGCAGATGGGAGAAGTCGGCGAAATGGTGGGCGGCGAACGGAAGCACCTCGTTGTAGGCGTTCTCCGGCGAGGGGACCTTGCGGCCGTCGGCCATGGTGGTCTCCGACTTCAGCACCTCCAGCTTCTGGAACTCGGGGTTGTACACGATGAACGTCTCGCCCAGGGCGCGGTTGACGGCGAAATAGGTGTCGAGTCGCGCGCGCTGCTCGCAGGTCATGTCCCAGGAGCCGTCGTCGTTCAGTTCATAAGCGATCGCCACCTTGAGATAGCGGGCATCGTGCTCCGGCTGCAGGCCGGAGGGCAGGGAGAACAGCAGGCTCGCGGCCAGGATGGCCAGGCTGAAAAGGGTCAGGCGCTTCACTGTGCACCTCCGCGCGAAAGGATGAGGGCCGATTCCATGATCTTCCTGAATTCAAGGACTCCGTTGCGCACGCTTTCCCAGTCCTCGGGCTGATAGATCCTTTTTTTCAGGTCCAGCCTGGCCCGGATGTCCAGGCCGCCGCCGGTCTTGAACGCGCCGCTGAAATCGGCGCCGCTGCCGCTCACCCGCTGCAGGGACGGCGGCGCCTGGACGCGCCAGGCCGACGGCAGCTTCATGGTCTCGCGCAGCTCCACCTGCTGCGAGCTGCGCAGGCGGAAGGGGTACTGCCGCTTTTCCGGGCCCGTATTGAGGCGGATGAAGCCCAGCACCCCCTGGAAAGGCAGGGAGGCGGACAGCGGCCGCACCCAGGCCGTGCGCCGCCCCTGCTTCAGGTAACCGGGGATCTCGACCCTGAACTCGATGAGCATGGGTCTGGAGATGTCGTTGGGGTCCGGGAAGGAGAGACCGGAGACCCGCGCCTGCGGGTGCAGCTGGAAGAATTCGCGCTGCAGCGCCTCGCTCCAGCGGTGGAGCGGGAAGCGGGTGAAGATGCGCCGCAGGTTGGAATCGGATTGCCCCTCGGCCTCGATGCGCACCCGGCCCCTCAGGGTGCCGTCGCTGCCGACGGTCGAGTCGAGGCGGTAGCGCAGGTAGTGGTTCTCCGGCGGCGAGATGGGGGTGGTCATCAGGTCGGAGCCCTCGGGGACGCCCATCAGGTATTCCTGCTGCTGCTCGGCCGACGACCACAGCTCGCGCACCCCCGGCACCCAGGTGGGGTCCAGCAGGTGCCAGCCGCCGTCCATCTTGACTACGGTGACGCTGTGGTTGAACTGGTCGGCCGGGATGCGGTCGATGCGCGAGCCGGCCATGGTCATGGCCGGGTAGGACTCGAAGCCGGCGGCGCGCAGCATGGTGACCAGCATGCCCGCCTTGTCCTTGCACACGCCGCAGCGGTCGCGGAAGTTCATCGTCCCCTTGTGCAGGGTATAGCCCTCGCCCGGGCCCATGGAGATGCCCGAGTAGCGGATCTCCTCGGCCACCCAGTGGGTAAGGCGCGAGATCTTCTCCCAGTCGTCGCGTGCGCCGCGGATGATCTCGTCGGTCTTGGCCTTGATCTCGTCGTCGAATGCGAAGGAGCCGTAGTCCTCGTTCACCCGGTGGAACCACAGCGCCTTGGCCTGCCAGTCGGGCGAGGTGGAAAGGAGCAGCTTGGGGGCGACGTCGGAGGGATCGACCATGTCGGCCTCGCGCCGGAAGGCCGGGATGTCCCTCACCTCCCAGAAATACTCGGTCTCGGGGCCCCGCAGGTGGACGTAGTGCCGGGCCTGGCCGTTGTACATCTCGAACTGCAGCGGCTTCGTCGCCGGCATGCGCAGCTTGTAGCTTTTCACGCGCACGGGGATCTCGGAATAGAACGGGACGATATCGTAGAAGTGCCCCTTCATCGGCGGGATGTAGCGCTCGTCACCCGGCTTCGCCGCATCGCCGGCGAGCAGGGCGTAGGTGAACCCTTTCTGGTAGGTCTTCACCCAGACGCCGTCGCCAGGCTCGAGGCGGCCGGCCGGGATGATGATCTCGCGGGCCCCCCAGTAGATGGCCCGCGCCGGGGCCGGATAGTCCCTGGCCGCGGAAAGGGGAACGTCTTCCACGGCGCCGCCGGCGCGCAGGACCTTCATGGCCTTCACCGCGACGAAGGCCGAGAGCGGATCGTAACCGAAGACCAGCGCCTGGAGCTCCTTGGCCCCCTCGGCATCCAGCGCCTTGTACAGGACTTCCTTGTCCACGTGGCTCAGGCCTGAATCCTCCACCCGCACCTCGGTGCGGTCGAAGACCACCAGCTGGCGGGCTCCCGGGTACTCCTGGGCCGAGCCGGCGGCGGCCAGCTGCCGCGACAGGTCCTCCTGGGCGGCAAGGGGGGCAGCGATCAACGCGAGCAGCGCGCAGCAGAATGCGATCCTTTTCAATTCGACCTCCCGGGCGTGCCGCTGGGCGCGCCCGCTATTTTTTTAGTTTTTAGTTTCTTGCCCTTCTTTTCTTTTTTCACGCCCCGCGCGGCCTGGGGGGCTTCCGTGCCGGCGGGCATGGAGAACAGCGATTCGGGAAGCGCGGGATCGATCTCGATAACCGCGAAGGCGATCTTCGCCTGCGTCCGGCCGGAGGCGAGGTTCTCGAGGGTGAACGGCATCTGCAGCCCGGAGACCGGGCGGTAATCGCCGTACACCACCGCGAATGGGGCAGCGGCCGTCCCCGCCCCGGCGATCGCGGCGCTCTTGTGCAGCAGTCCGCTGCCGGCGTCGATCCAATACAGGACCTCGCTGCCGTCGGGCGCCGTGCGCTTGAGCCGGAAAAAACGCCCGCCCTCCCCGGGCTCGTCGCCCAGGAGCTCCAGGCGGCCCGCCTTCTTTTTCCCGGCTGCGAGGGGATCGCTGAAATCGGCCTGGCGGCGGAAGGCCCGTTCGCGCTCGGGCGGCATCTCGCGCGCCGCCGGGCCGTCGGCCGGAAGCAGCCACCACGCCTGGCGGTCGTTGCAGGCCTGGATCGAGGTCACCCCGGCCACGGTCGTCTCCACGCGCAGGCGGTCGGGCCGCTTGCGCCATACGACCAGCGGTATCGCCGGGCCGTCCCCGGCCAGGGTGATCGTACCGGTCATCTTGCAACCCTTCATCGCCCGCAGCTTCTGCAGGCCGCCGCGGGCCTCGGCATAGCGGGCCAGCACGTCGTCCAGGCTGGCCGCTGCCGGACCTTCGCCGCGCAGGGCTACCGGCAATCCGGCCAGGACCAGCAGGACCAGGGCGAAGCCTTTCATGAACCACCTCCGCTCCGGGAGCGAGAGCAGATTGTAGCATATCGGAGAAAACGTAAATACGCATTGTTGCCTTGGAAGTTCTGCCGCAGTCTTGCGGCATGGCGTACGGCATGAGGCGTACGGCCAGGAGTGAAATTCCAATGGCCCAGGCAAAGAACAAGCCCTCCTTGCCGTAACGGGCACAGACCGGACGCCGCCAGCCCCTTCAATTTTTGACCCCTTTTGCCCTTCTTTTACTTCGTTCTGGTCATTCGCTCACAACGTGCCCGCAATGAGGATTGGAACCTGGCGCTTGTTTGGAATTTGGGATTCTTTTTGGTGCTTCGGTCTTACCGTCCGCCGTGCACCGTCCACCGTCCGCCGAGTTCAATTCTTCCTATTGATTTATCCCTTGCCCTGGACTACAATCCGCCCGTGAAGCGCATGAAGCGAACCCCTCCTCTGGAGCGGGACCACAAGAAGGAGCTGCTGGCCGCGGCCCGAAAGGCGCGCCGCCGGGCCTATGCCCCCTACTCGAACTTCCGCGTGGGGGCGGCGGTGCTGGGCGGCGACGGGAAGGTCTATTCCGGCTGCAACGTCGAGAATTCCTCATTCGGCCTGACCTGCTGCGCCGAGCGCAACGCCGTGTTCGCCATGGTCGCCGCCGGCGAGCGCCGCGTCCGCGAGGTGCTGGTCATCGGCCAGGGACCCGGGCCGCTCCCCCCCTGCGGCGCCTGCCGCCAGGTGCTGGCCGAGTTCGCTCCCCCCGAAGCCCAGGTGCACATGTGCGGCGAGAAAGGCTCCTGCCGCACCCTCCCCCTCGGCGAGCTGGCTCCCCTGGTCTTCCGCCTGGCAGGGAAAAAGAAATGATCGACCTGGACCGGGACGCCCTGGTCAGGATGATCGACCACACCGAGCTCAGCGCCCACTCGGGGGAAAAGAAGATCGCCAACCTGTGCAGCGAAGCGCGGGCCTTCGGCTTCTTCGCCGTCTGCATCAACGGCGGCTACACGCGCTTCGCCGCCGAGAAGCTGGCCGGCAGCGGGGTCACGGTCTGCACCGTGGTCGGCTTCCCGCTCGGTGCCGGCACCCCGACGGCCAAGGCCTGCGAGGCGCGCGAGGCGGTGGCCAACGGCGCCGGCGAGATCGACATGGTGATCCAGGTCGGCGCCCTGCGCGAAAAGCGCCGCGGCTTCGTGCGCGACGACATCCGCGCCGTGGTCGAGGCCAGCGGCCCGGCGCTGGTCAAGGTCATCCTGGAGACCTGCTTCCTCACCGACGAGGAGATCGTAGCCGGCTGCGAACTCGCGGTCGAAGCCGGGGCCAGGTACGTGAAGACCTCGACCGGCTTCGGCGCCTTCGGCGCCTTCCCCCAGCACGTGCGGCTGATGCGCCAGGCCGTCGGCCCCGACATCGGGGTCAAGGCCTCGGGTGGCATCCGCAATTTCAAGGACGCCTGGCGGCTGATCCGCGCCGGCGCCTCGCGGCTGGGCGTCAGCGCCTCGCTGGCCATCGTCGAGGGGCTTTCGCTGTACCGCTTTGCGCCCGAGGCCTGGCTGGAGGAGGAGATCCCCTGCCACGTTTGCCCTTCCCGCTTCGCCAGCCTCGACAAGCAGCCCAAGGCGGTCTACGCCTATTACAAGAAAAAGTGCCTGACCTGCCCGCATCTGGAAAGCTTCAACAAATTCTATGAATAGGGGGGAGCGATGAACGGCTGGATGGGCAGGATCGTGCGCATCGACCTGGGAACGGGGCGGCAGGAAGAGGTGCCGGTCGGCGATGACCTGAGGCGCCTGTACCTGGGAGGACGCGGGCTGGGGGTCAAGCTCTATTCCAGCCTCTGCCCAGACCCTCTCGATCCTTTTTCTCCCGACAACCCCCTGCTCTTCATGACCGGCCCGCTGACCGGCACGGTCATGACCTCCGGGCGCTACCAGATCCTATCGCGCTCGCCACTGACCGGGACGATCTGCGATTCCAGCTCCGGGGGGAACTTCGGCGCCGCCCTCAAGGGGGCCGGCCTGGACGGGCTGATCGTGAGCGGCCGGGCCGCCCGGCCCGTGTTCCTTCACGTTCATGACGGCCAGGTCGAGGTTTGCGACGCCTCGGGCCTGTGGGGCATGAACACGCAGGAGAGCCAGCAGGCGCTGCGCCAGCGGACCTCGCCGCGGGCCTCGGCGGCCTGCATCGGCCCGGCCGGGGAGAACCGCGTCCTGTTCGCCGCCGTCCTGAACGACCGCGACCGCGCCGCCGGGCGCGGAGGCCTGGGGGCGGTCATGGGCGCCAAGAACCTGAAGGCCGTCGTCGCCGAGGGCGGCCGGGCCACCGCCGTCGCCGACGCCGACGGCTACGGCGAGATGAGCCGGCGCCTCGACCGCGCCGTGGACAAGAACCCGGTCACCGGGAAATCGCTGCCGCTGCTGGGCACGGCGGTTCTGGTCAACATCATCAACGCCCACGGCATGTTCCCCACCCGGAACTTCCGCCGCGGCGTCTTCAACGACGCCGAGGGCATCAGCGGCGAGAAGATCGCCGAGTCGCTGCTCGAGCGTCCGAGCGCCTGCTACAAGTGCCCGATCGCCTGCGGCCGCAGCACGCGCACGAAGAACCGCCAGGGCGAAGGCCCCGAGTACGAGACCGCCTGGGCCTTCGGCGCCCACCTGGGGATCAGCGACCTCGCGGCCATCGCCGAGGCCAACTACGCCTGCAACGAGCTGGGGCTGGACACCATCTCCATGGGCGGCACTCTGGGCTGCGCCATGGAGCTCTGCGAAACGGGTGCCTGGGACGCCGGCCTGCGCTGGGGCGACGCCGGCAGCCTCGTCGGCTGGGTCGAGGATACGGCGCACGCGCGCGGCATCGGGGCCGAACTCGGCCTGGGATCCAAGCGCCTGGCCGCCAAGTACGGACGCCCCGAACTGGCCATGCAGGTCAAGGGCATGGAACTCCCGGCCTACGACCCGCGCGGCGCCCAGGGCATGGCCCTGTCCTACGCCACCTCCAGCCGCGGCGGCTGCCACATGCGCGGCTACCTGATCATGCCCGAGATCCTCGGCCATCCCGTCTTTCTCGACCGCTTCGCCAGCGCCGGCAAGCCGGAGATCGTGGCCCTGTTCCAGGACATCGCCGCTGTCGTCGACTCGGCCGTCCTCTGCCGCTTCCTGCAGTTCGCCGTGGGCATCTCCACCGTCAGCGAGATGCTGCGTACCGTCACCGGCATCGACTTCAGCGACGAGGAGCTGCTGGCCGTCGGCTGGCGCGTCAACACCCTGGAGCGCCTGTTCAACAACCGCGCCGGCTTCAGCCGCGCCGACGACACCCTGCCGCCGCGCTTCCTCAATGAGGAATTCCAGGCCGGCTCGTCGCGCCACCGCCGCGTGCGCCTCGAGGAGATGCTCGACCGCTACTACGCCCTGCGCGGCTGGGACGACCAGGGGCGCCCCCTGCCCTCGACCCTGGCCGGGCTCGGGCTGTAGCCGGTGGCGGGAAACATCAAGGTCCGCTTCTACGCCCTGCTGCGGCGACGGCTGCAGCGGGAGGAGCTCGAGGTCGAGGGCGACGGTCTGGCCGTGCTGGACGTGCTGCAGCGGGCCGAGAAGGAAGCGGGACGGTCGTTTCTCGAAGAGCTGCTGGACCGGCGGCAGGGCCTGCTGGCCGGGACCCTGATCCTGGTCAACGGCGAGAACGTCCGCCTGAAACAGGGCCTGGACACGCGTCTGCGCGCCGGGGACACGCTGGACCTGTTCTCCCCGGCCGGCGGCGGCTGACCCTACCCCCGCCCCAGCGTCTCCCGGACCTTCGCCAGCAGGTCGTCCATGGCGAAGGGCTTGGCGATGAAGTTCGCCTCCCCGTCGCCGATGCCGTGGCCGGCGATGATGTCGGCCGCGTGTCCCGACATGAACAGACGCTTCAATGCGGGGCGCTCCGCCTCCAGGCGCCGGGCCAGCTCGCGCCCGTTCATCTCAGGCAGGATCAGGTCGGAAAGCAGCAGGTCGATGGCGCCGGCGTGCCCGGCAACCAGGCGCAGCGCGGCCGCCGGCGAACCCGCCTCCAGCACCTGGTAGCCGGCCTGGCGCAGCAGCAGGCTCACGATCTCCAGGATCGCCGGCTCATCCTCCACAACCAGGATCGTCTCGTTGCCGCCCAGGTCGCCGCGGCGGCGGGATACGGGCGGGACGGCTGCGGCGGCCTCGCGCCGCCGGGGCAGGTGGACGGCGAACGACGATCCCCCCCCCGGCGCGGTGTCCACGGTGAGAAACCCCTGGTTTTGATGCACGATGCCATAAACGGCGGGCAGGCCGAGGCCGGTGCCGCTCCCCGGAGGCTTGGTGGTGAAAAAGGGCTCGAAGATGCGCTCCCGCACCTCGTGAGTCATGCCGCAGCCCGAGTCGCGCACCGTCAGCCGCACGTATTCGCCGGCCCCGGCGCCGGGAATGGATGCGCAATCGGCCTCCTCAAGGCGGACGACGCTTGTCTCCAACGTGATGCGGCCCACGCCGGCGATGGCGTCGCGGGCGTTCAGGCAAAGGTTCGTCAGCACCTGCACAAGCTGCTGGGGATCGATGAACACGGCGCCCAGCCCGGCGCCGGGGCGCCATTCCAGGGTCTTGTCCTCGCCGACCAGCCGCCGCAGCATGTCCAGTGACGCGGCCACCGTTTCGTTCAGGTCGGCCAGCCTGGGCTGGGCCGCCTGCTTGCGGGCGAAGGCCAGCAGCTGGCGGGTGAGCTCGGCCGAGCGGCCGGCGGCCTGGTCGATCGCCCGCAGGCTCGACCGCAGCCGTGGACCGGCGCCGGGGTCGCGCAGGCCCCGTTCGACATGGATCAGGATCACCTCCAGCATGTTGTTGAGGTCGTGGGCCACGCCTCCGGCCAGCAGGCCGATCGAGTCCATCTTTTGCGAATGCAGCAGCAGCGCCTGCAGTTTGTCGCGCTCGGCCGCCGCCCGGCGGCGCTCTTCGATGTCGATCTCGATGCCGTCCCAGACGAGGCGGCCGTCCTGCTGGCGGCGCGGCGCCGAGATGAACAGCCGCCAACGCATCTGGCCCGACGGCATGCGGATGCGCACCTCGGCGCTGAAGGGCGCCATGGCGGCCACGGCCTTGGCCTCGAGGTCGGCCACCTGCCTGGCGTCCTCCGGTTCGATCTGGCCATAGATCGCGGTTGCATCGCGCAGGACCTGCTCGGCCGTGACGCCATGGAGCGCCTCGACCCCGGCGCTGACATAGGTGAACCGCCGCTCGTCGCCCTGGGACCCGGAATCGATCTGGTAGACCAGGCCGCCGGGCAGGTTGTCGCTCAGCAGGCGCAGCCGCTCCTCGCTGTCGTGCAGGCGCTGTTCGGCCTGCTTGTGCTCGGTGATGTCGGTAATGGTGCCCACGTAGCCGATGACGCGGCCCTCGGCGTCGATTTCAGGCACGGCACGGCCCAGCACCCAGGCGATCGAGCCGTCGGGGCGCAGGAAACGGTAGTCGTCGCTCGATTCCTGCTGTTGGCGCAAAGCCTTCCGCCAGTTCTGTCCCAGGCGCTCGCGGTCCTCGGGATGAACCGCCCGCAGCCAGCCCAAGCCCAGGGCCTTGGCGGCGTCCAGGCCGGCGATGCGGCACCAGGCCGGATTCACATAGGTGGTCGAGCCTGCGGCATCGGTGTGAAAGATGCCCACCGGCGAGATGTTGGCCAGGTTCTCGTAGCGCTGCTCGCTCTGGCGCAGCCTGCGCTCCGAGCGCCTGCGCTCGCTGATGTCCTGCAGGAAGCCGGTCCAGAGGACGTCGCCGTCGGCCAGGGCGCGGGGCAGCGATTCAAAGTGCACCCAGACCTCCCGGCCGCCGATGACCAGACGCCCCTCCCATTCAAAGGGGATCAGCCGCTCATTGGCCTCGGTGTTGCATCGGACCCACTCCTCCTTGTCATCCGGGTGGACCAGGCTCTCGACGATGCCGGGCGCGTTTTCGAACTCGCTGCGGCTGACGCCGAGGATCTTGTAGAAACGCTCGCTGGCCAGCTCGACACAGTAGGGGGCGGAACGCGCCGCGCTCCAGGCTCCGGGAAGCCATTTCTTCCTGGAGAGGACGCGGATGCGGTAGATGCCCACCGGCTGCGTGTTGACCAGGTCCAGGAACAGCTCGGTCTCCTGCTGCAGCGCCGCCGCGGCCACCCTCTGGCCGGCATCGCCCGGAAGGAGGACGCCGTGTCGCGCCCGTCCGGCACGCGGCGCGCGCGCCGGCCTGGCCATCTCGCAGCGTTTGCCTGTTTTTTTCCCCCGCGGCCACTTCTCTTCCATGAAAAAATTCTATCCGCCGTCGCCCGTTTTGTCCATCGGGGAAAACGGCGGTCCCGCTATTTGCATCCGTCCCCGATTTTTGCTACGCTGGCGGCATGCGGCCGACGGCGCGGCGGCAGGCCCAGGAGACGCCCCATGGCAGCAGGCATGTACGAGATCATTTCCCGCAAGCGCGACGGGCAGGAGCTGAGCCGGGAGGAGATCGCCTTCCTCATCGACGGCTATGTCCGCGGCGACATCCCCGACTACCAGGCGGCGGCCTGGCTGATGGCCGCCTATATCCGCGGCCTGAGCGAGCGCGAGCTGGCCGACCTGACCGAGATCATGCTGGCCTCGGGCGACCGCATCGCCCTGGACGGGGTGGAGGGGAGGAAGATCGACAAGCACAGCACAGGCGGCGTCGGCGACAAGGTCAGCTTCGTGGTGGCGCCGCTCGTGGCCGCCTGCGGCGTGCGCGTGCCCATGCTTTCCGGGCGCGGCCTCGGCCACACCGGCGGCACCCTGGACAAGCTCGAGGCCATCCCGGGTATGAACGTCTTCCTGACCTCCGTTCAGTTCCGCCGCGTGCTGGCCGACACCGGCATGGTCATCAGCGGCCAGACCGACAACATCGTCCCCGCCGACAAGAAGCTCTACGCCCTGCGCGACGCCACCGCCACGGTCAGTTCCATCCCCCTGATCGCCTCCTCGATCATGAGCAAGAAGCTGGCCCTGGGCGCGGACGGCATCGTCCTGGACGTCAAGACCGGCAGCGGCGCCTTCATGCGCGAGGAGGCCGACGCCATCCGCCTCTGCCGCACCATGGCCGCCATCGGCGCCAAGACCGGCCGCCCGACGCTGGGCATTATCTCCAGCATGGACCAGCCCCTCGGCCGCGCCGTGGGCAACGCACTGGAGATCGCCGAGTCGATCGAGGCCCTGAAGGGCAGGGGCCCCGCCGACCTGATGGAGGTCAGCCATGCCCTGGGCTGGCTCATGCTGCGCGCCGCCGGAGAGGAGCTGCCGTATGAGAAGGCCCTGTCCCGCTTCCACGCGGCCGTCTCCTCCGGGCGGGCGCTCGAGGTGTTCCGCCGCTTCATCGCCGCCCAGGGCGGCGATCCAGGCGTCTGCGACGATCCGGCGCGCCTTCCCGCCGCCCGGTTGCGCGAGGAGATCGCGGCGCCGCGCGACGGCTGGATCGCCGCCATCGACAGCTTTGCCGTGGGCATGGCCGCCATCGACACCGGCGCCGGCCGGCGCCGCAAGGAGGACAACGTCGCCCACGGCTCCGGCTTCGTCTTCCACGCCAATGTCGGCGACTGGGTGAAGAAGGGACAGCGCCTGCTGACCATCCACTCCGACCGACCGGAGCTCCTGCCTTCGGTGCGCGAGCGGCTGGAGGCCGCCATCCGCCTGCGCCCCGAGCCGGTGGCCAGGCCGCGCATGGTCCTGCACCTGGCCGACGGCGCCGGCGTCCGTCCCTGGCCGTACTGAGCGCATGTCCTGCCGCTACCGGGCGGTCTTCTTCGACGCCGACGACACCCTCTTCGATTACCCCGCCGGCGAGCGCGCCGCCCTGCTGGCCAGCCGGGAGCGGTTTCGCCTGGCCGTCGAGCCTGAAGCGTTCATCGCCGCCTACCGCCGCCACAACCATGACGTCTGGAGGGAGTTCGAACGCGGCGAGACCGACCAGGCGACGCTGCGCGTCGAGCGCTTCCGCCGCCTGGCCGCCGAGCTCGGGCTGAACGGGCTGCCCTTGGGAAAAATCAGCTCCTTCTACTTGGAGTCGCTGTCCGGGCAAGCCCAACTGCTGCCCGGGGCGCTGGAGCTGGTGCAGAAGCTGGCGGGGTCGTTTCCCCTGGCCCTGATCACCAACGGCATCGCCTCGGTGCAGAGGCGGCGCTTCGCCGCCTCCACCATCCTCCCGCATTTCCAGTCCGTGGTCATCTCCGAGGAGGTGGGGATGGCCAAGCCCGACCCGCGCATCTTCGCGCCGGCCTTGCAGGCGATCAGCGTTTCCGCCAACGAGGTACTCTACGCCGGCGACAGCGTCACCTCGGACATGGCGGCGGCGCGCAACGCCGGCATGGACTTCTGCTGGCTCAATCCCCAGGGATCGGCCGTACCCGCAGGGTACGCGCCGGCATACGTCATCGCCTCATTGGCCGAGTTTCCGCGACTTAGTGAACCGTGAAAGAGGCTGCCGCGCCGGAGTGAAAGAGACGAAGAAGTGAGAGAGGCTGATCTGTCAGCATCTCCGCTGCTTCCAAGTCACCGGAGTTCCACGAATGCTCGCTCCTTCTGCTCTTTCACCCTCTTCAGGCTCTTTCACTTTTCACTTTCTGCAGGCCCTTGCACCGGCTCGTCGAAGGCACTGTTGCGGATCATCTTCTCCGTGTCGTAGGGCGCCGGGCCGCCGCCCAGGAAGCGCTGGAACCACTCCAGGTGGGCGTTGTAATAGACCGGCATCGATTTCAGGTTGTCGGGCCAGTGGCCGTCGTTCTTGAAGACGATCAGCCGCGACGGCACGCCCCGCGACTGCAGGTCGGTGAAGAAGTGCAGGCTCTGGGTGTAGGGGACGCGATAGTCGCGCTCGCCGGTGATCACCAGGCAGGGGGTGCGGTAGTTCGCCGCCCTGGAAGAGGGATTCATGCGCTCGTAGCCCTCGGCGTTGGTCCAGGGGGTGCCGCCCAGGTCCCACTGCGGGAACCAGAGCTCCTCGGTGGCGCCGTGCATCGAGCGCAGGTCGTAGACGCCCATCATCGCCGCCAGCGCCTTGAAGCGCGTGGGCTGCCCCTCGAGCCACATCATGGCGTAGCCGCCCCACGACCAGCCCATGGCCCCCATGCGTTCGCTGTCGACATAGGGCAGGCCGGCCAGGTGGTCCGCCACCTTCAGCACGTCCTCGATCACCTTGCCGTTCCAGTCGTTGGAGATGGCGGCGGTGAATTCCTGGCCGAAACCGGTCGAGCCGTGGGGATTGGGGAAGGCCACCACGTAACCGGCGCCGGGATAGACCTGCCAGTCGCCCCGGAACGAGTCGGCCCACATCATCTGCGGCCCGCCGTGGACGTTGAGGATCAGGGGATATTTCCGGGCCGCGTCGAAGCCGTGGGGCTTGACGATGAACACCTGGATGTCCCGGCCGTTCGCCCCCTTGACCCGGATCTCCTCGGCGGGACGGATGTCGACTTCCCGCTCCAGCGCCAGGTTGAAGGTCGTCAGGCGGCGGGGCGGCTTGCCGTCGAAGCCGGCCGCCCAGAGCTCGGCCGGCTCGCCCACGGCCGAGCGGGTGTAGAGGACGCCGCGGCCGCCGGGGCGGACCACGAAGTCGCGGATGCTCCTGTCCGCCAGCACGCGGGTGATCTTCCCTGATGCGATATCGATCCGCTGGAGCGGCGTCCGCCCCTTCTCCTGCACGAGAAAAAAGATCGACCTGGAATCGGGGCTCCAGCGGAACGCCTCCACCCAGTTGTCGATGCCTGCGGTCAGCAGGCGGGAGGTCCCCTTCGCCCTGTCATACAAGGCGAGGCGGAAGCAGTCGGCCTCGTAGCCGGGCGTGGCCTGGGTGCGGTAGGCGATCCAGCGGCCGTCGGGGGAATAGAGCGGGTCGCCGTCGAACGCCGGGTTGCTGGCGGTGACCGACTGCGGCTCCCCCTGGCCGTCGCCTTCCAGGAGGAGCAGGTCGCTGTTGGTCGAGGTCGCGGGCCGTTCGTCGGGATTGTGCACCACGCATATTTCCCTGCCGTCAGGCGAGGCGTCGAAACCCCGGCCGTTGCCGTGGTTGTAAGTCGGGTAATCGGCCTCGCCGCCAGTGAGCATCGTCACCTTTCCTGTCTCCAGGTCGCAGCGGAAGAGGTGGCTGTAGCGGAATTCCCGCCAGGCGTCCCAGTGGCGGTAGAGCAGCCCGTCGGCCAGTCGGGCCTGCACCGGCCCCTTCTCCAGCTTCTCGGACTGTTTCTTGTGGCACTCATTGCCGGCCCCGCACTCGGGATACACCGAGCCGGCGAAGACGACCGCCGTGCCGCCGGCCAGGGGCAGCGGCGAGGCGACGCCGGGGGCGAAGTCGGTTATCTTCCTGGCCTCGCCGCCGTCGACGGGCAGGGCGTACAGTTGGGGCGAGCCGTCGCGGCCGGCCACGAAATACAGGGTCCTGCCGTCGGGCGACCAGCAGGCGGAGCTCTCGGAGCCGGGCTGCGTGGTCAGCTGCCGCACCTTGCCGGTGGCCAGGTGGAGCTCGTAGAGATCCGTGTTGCGCTCGGCCTTTTTCAGCTCCTGGGACGACACCTCGAACACCAGCCGGTCGCCGGCCGGCGACAGCGCCAGCCCGGCTATCCCCTTGAGCCGGTAGAGGTCGTCGATGGCGAAGGGCCTCTTCTCGGCTGCCGGCAGAACCGCGGTCATGAACCCCAACAGGACGGCCAGGGACATTTGTTTCATGGGCAATCACCTCCTCATCCGTGATCAATGTGAGTGATTCGTGAACTGGGATGGGTTCAGGACGAGACAATCAAGGCAACGCTTGTGCATGGCTCCAAATGGGCACCGAGCTCAACCATTCCGACACTGTCTCCAGCCCTTCATCGTTCGCTCCCTTCCATTCTCTCTTCACCCATCACGAATCACCCATTCCGAATCACTATGCTGGTTGCTCAGCCCAGCAATATGCCGGCCAGGGTGGCGGTCATCAGCGTGGCCAGCGTGCCGCCCAGGACGGCCTTCAGCCCCAGCGCCGCGATGTCCTTCCTGCGGTGCGGCGCCATGGGGGCGATGCCGCCGATCTGGATGGCGATCGAGGAGAAATTGGCGAAGCCGCACAGGGCGTAGGTGGCCATGGTCACGGCCTTGGGGCTCAGGGCGCCCTGCTTGATCAGATCGACCAGCTCGATGTAGCCGACGAACTCGTTCAGCACCACCTTGGTCCCCAGCAGGCTGCCGAAGTGGAAGGCGTCGGCCAGGGGCACGCCGATGCCGACGGCCAGGTAGCGCAGCACCACGCCGAAGACGAGCTGCAGCGACAGGGGCATGCCGAAACGGGCTTGCAGCCAGGCATTGACGCCCAGCAGGTCGCCCAGGCCGGTGAACAGGTAGTTGATCAGGGCGATGCCGGCGATGAAGGCGATGAGCATGGCGCCGACGTTGAGCGCCAGGTGCATGCCGTCCGAGGCGCCGCCGGCCGCCGCCTCGATGACGTTGTCGGCGTTCTTCTCCACCTTGAGGTTGACCTTGCCCTTGGTCGCCGGCGTGCCGGTCTCGGGAAAGAGGATCTTGGAGACGACCAGGCCGGCCGGCGCCGCCATGACGCTGGCCGCCAGCAGCTGCACGGCGAAGCGCAGCTGCGCCTCGGCCAGGGGGATCTTCTGCACCTCGGCCATGGCCTGCCCCAGCATCTGGATGTAGGCGGCCATCACGCCGCCGGCGATGGTGGCCATGCCGCCGACCATGATGGTCAGGACCTCGGAGTTGGTCATGGTGCCGATGTAGGGCTTGATCAGCAGCGGCGCCTCGGTCTGGCCGACAAAGATGTTGGCCGTGTTGGAGAGCGACTCGGCCCCCGACGTGCCCAGGATCTTGGCCATCAGCCAGGCCATGCCCCTGACCACCGCCTGCAGGATGCCCAGGAAGTAGAGGACCGAGGTCAGGGTGGCCACGAAGACGATCGTGGGCAGGACCTGGAAGGCGAAATACACCCCCAGGCTGTCGGGGCCCGAGTTCGTCGCCAGGCGGCCGAACACGAAGCTCGCGCCCTCGGTGGTGAAGTTGAGCAGGCTGACCACGGCACCGCCCAGCCAGGAGACCGCCGCCCTGGGCCAGCCCAGGGGCGCGAACCAGGAGCGCAGGGTGTCGGCGTAGAGGATGAAGACGGCGAAAACCAGCTGGATCAGGATGCCCTTGCCCACCAACGCCCAGTTGACACGCCGGCGGTTGTTGGAGAACAGCCAGGCGATGCCCAGGATCAGCAGCAGCCCCGCGAGGCCGCGCAGCAGCGAGACCAGGTTCATGAACCACCACCCGAGACGGGATTTGCAGCGCTCATGCTATCCGCAGGAGCCATAAAAGTCAAGAAACAGGGCGTACGGCGTAAGGCGTACGGCGCACGGCAGAAGCCCTCGATAAGAATCTCCGCGATCTCGCGGGAATGCGGCTGCCGTCAACCCTCTGCCAAGATCCGTTGGCGACGTTACAGTAATAGTCCTTTTTCAAGAAAGTGGGCCCACGGCATACGGCGTAGGGCCCACGGCAGCCGCAACGAAACGATCAAACTTGCCGCAATAACAAGGGGCTCGGCAGACATTCCCCCGCAAGCGGAAGCGATAGGCTCGATCTCGTTCCTTTGCTTTTACCGTACGCCTTCCGCCCTACGCCAAGGTTCGTGCGTGACGTTCAGGAATAGTCCTTTTCTACCTTCTCGTAATATTCGATGATCTGGTGGACGTACTCGCGCTTTTTCAGGTAGGAACCGGGAAAGAAACTGCGCTTGAAGCCATAGATGACGAAATTCTTCAGCTCCTTGGGGGTGATGTGGAAGGCCTGCACCGCCTTCTGGATCTCGCCGCTGACCGTGGTCTGGGAGACGGTGCGGTTGTCGGTGCAGAAGGTGGCCGACAGCTTGGCCTTGCGCATGCGGCGGAACGAGTGGCGCTTCAGCTCGCGGATGGCGGGAATGGTCTGCAGGTTCGAGGTGAGGCAGACCTCGATGGTGATGCGCCGGTCGGCGATGAACTGCACCAGGTTGTCGATGTAGACGTTCTTGTCCTTGATGTCGGGGTTGCGGATCATGTGGGCGTCGAACAGGTAGACGGCATGGCCCAGGCGGTCGGCGTGCAGGTCGGTGATGGCCTGAAAGATGCTTTCCGGGCCATAGGCTTCGCCGGCATGGACGGTCTTCTTCAGGAAGTGCTTGTGGGCCAGGGCGTAGGCCTGGGCGTGGTCGACGGCCGGGTAGCCGGCCTCGGCGCCGGCCAGGTCGAAGCCGACGATGGGCAGGCCCAGGCGGTCGCGGGCCTCGACCGCCGCCCGCACCAGCTCCTGCGAGGCCAGGGAGAAGACCCACTTGCGCTCGGAATGGGCATGGACGTCGAGCAGGCTGTCGTAATAGGCCGAAAAGCCCTTGCCGAACATGCGCATGGCGCAGGCGATGATGCCGTACTCGAAGGGCGGCTCCTCGCCCTGGCGCACCGCCGGCCGGGAGTTGAACTCCTCCTTGGCGCGGCGCAGGCCGCGGTCGAGCGCCGCCAGCACGTCGATGCAGTCCATGCGCGCGTTCTGGTGCAGCTGCGGGGCGAAGCGCACCTCGATGTAGCGCACGCCCTCGGCCTGGTTGTCCTGGGCCAGCTCGCGGCCCACCCGCTCCAGGGCCTCGGGGGTCTGCATGACGGCGGTGGTGTAGGCGAACCCCTGCAGGTACTCGGGCAGGTCGGCGTAGGCGTCCTTGAACACCAGGCGCCGCAGCCCCTCCTCGTCCCACGCCGGCAGCTCGATGCCCTGGCGGCGGGCCAGATCGACCAGGGTCGGCAGGCGCAGCGAGCCGTCCAGGTGCAGGTGCAGGTCGGTCTTGGGGATCTTTTCGATGAACTCGCGGCTGATTTTCATCGCTCCTCCGCAGGCTCCTGGCTGCGCGCGAACTCGGGCTTGCAGCGGGCAAGCTCGTCGGCGCTCAGGCCGTTCAGCTCGTGGGGGAACACCAGCCAGCGGTCGGTCTCGTGCACGTAGAAGTCGGGCCGGCGGCCGGTGCGGTTGTTGCCCGGCTTGTAGTACACGGTGGCCACGCGGATGTCGTGGGGCGTGTTGCGCCGCGAGCGCTCGCGCAGCGAGTCGATGATGGCCTGGATGCTCAGGCCGGTGTCGTAGACGTCGTCGACGATCAGCAGCCGGTGCTCGGCGCCGGCATTGCCCACGATGTAGCCCAGGCCGTGGATGCGGATCTGCTTGCCGCGCTTCTCGATGCCCTCGTAGGACGAGGTGCGGATGGCGATGTGGTCGCTGGGGACGCCGTGGTGCTCCAGCAGCTCCTGCACGGCGATGCCCACCGGCGTGCCGCCGCGCCAGACGCCGACGATGAAGTCGGGCCGGAAGCCGCTGCGCAGCACCAGCCCTCCCAGGCGGAACGAGTCCTCCAGCAGTTCCTGGGCGGTGATGAACTGTTTTTCGGCCATGGTCTCCTTCCTGCCGCCTCAGCGGCCCCCGCGGCGCAGCCGCTGGCGGATCAGGGTCACGACCAGATCGGTCGAGACCGGGTTGTGCCCCTCGGGGATGATGATGTCGGCGTACTTGCGGCTGGTCTCGACGAAGGCCTCGTGCATGGGGCGCACCGTCCCCAGGTACTGGGCGATCACCGAGTCCATGCTGCGCCGGCGCTCCTGGATGTCGCGGCGCAGGCGGCGGATGAAGCGCAGGTCGGCGGCGGTGTCGACGAAGATCTTGACATCCATCAGCTCGCGCAGCGACGGCTCGCAGAAGATCAGGATGCCCTCGACGACGATCACCTTGGCCGGCCGCTTGCGGATGCCCTTTTGCAGCCGGGAATGGCTGGCGAAATCGTAGACCGGCATCTCGATGGCGCGGCCGGCGATCAGCTCGCGCAGGTGACGCACCATCAGGTCGGTCTCCAGGGCGTCGGGATGGTCGAAGTTGATGCGGGCGCGCTCGGCCAGCGGCAGGTGGCTGGCATCGCGGTAGTAGGCGTCGTGCTGGATCATCACCATCTGCGGGTGGTTGATGCTGGCCAGGATGGCGTTGGCAATGGTGGTCTTGCCCGAGGCCGTGCCGCCGGCCACCCCGATGATCAAGGGCTTGCGCTTCATCGGTTCATGGTAGCACAAAGCGCGGCGGCGAGTCAAAGCCGGGCGGCCGGGATCGGTCTCGTGGCTCGGGAGCGGAAAAATGTGATTTCTTTCCATTTTGGGGTATTGATTTTTCGTTTTTTTGGATTAAGATATCCTTCATGATAATGAGGCAAATCAAAAGGAGGAGTGTATCCATGAAACGGACATTGTTCGCAGTCCTACTGTTCTGCTTCGTCCTCCCCGGGCTGGTCACGGCCCAGGGCATGACGACGGCAGCGTTCAACGGGATGGTGAGCGACGTCGACGGCAACCCGGTCGTCGGCGCCGTGATCACCGCCGTGCATACGCCGACGGGGACGGCTTATACCGCCGTCAGCCGCATGGACGGCCTGTTCAACATTCCGGCCGTCCGCGTCGGCGGCCCCTACACGGTCACGGTCAAGATGGAGCCGTTCAAGACGCAAGAGCTCACCGGCATCACCCTTCGCCTGGGCGAGGACCGCAACCTGAAGTTCCAGCTGGTGCTGGAAACGATCAGCGAGGAGGTCACCGTCATCGCCTCCAACCCCATCATCTCCGAGGGGCGCACCGGCGCCTCGCAGAACGTCAGCACGGCGATCATCGAGACCATGCCCTCGATCGGCCGCTCGTTCGACGACTTCGCCCGCCTGGCGCCGCAGGTCGATGCCCGCGGCGGGGGCGCTTTCTCGGCCGCCGGGCGCAGCAATCGCTACAACAACATCCAGATCGACGGCGCCGTGAACAACGACCTGTTCGGCCTGGCAAGCAGCGGAACCCCGGGCCTGGCCGCGCCGATATCGCTCGACGCCGTCCAGGAGTTCCAGCTGGTCATCGCCCCCTATGACGTGCGCCAGGGCGGCTTCACCGGGGCCAGCCTGAACGCCATCACCCGCAGCGGCACCAACACCTTCGCCGGCTCGGCCTACTACTTCGGCCGCAACCAGGACTTCGTGGGCAAGGGGCCCGACAACAAGGCCTACGGCACTTTCACCGAGAAGCAGTACGGCTTCCGCGTGGGCGGCCCGGTCATCAAGGACAAGCTGTTCTTCTTCCTCAGCGGCGAGATGGGCGACAACAAGGTGCCGACCAACTATGTCATCGACGACAGCGGCGCCGCCAACGACTTCGGCGGCGCCAACGTCAACAAGGCCGACGCCGACCGCTTCATCAGCATCCTGAAGAACAAGTACGGCTACGATCCGGGCGGTTACGGCGAGGGCTACAAGGACGTCATTCAGGACAACACCAAGCTCTTCCTGCGCCTGGACTACAACGTCAGCGACAAGCACCGCCTGACGCTGCGCCACAACATGGTCAACGGCAGCCGCGACAACAACCCCTCCAAGGCGTCGTCGGACGTGTTCCCCTTCGCCGACGTCTACTACGAGCTGACCAACAAGACCAACTCCACCGTCGCCCAGCTGAACAGCACCCTGGGCAACAACCTGTTCAACGAGTTCATCGTCAACTACACCACCATCCGCGACAGCCGCGCCGTGCCCGACATCAAGTTCCCGCAAGTGAACGTGCTGATCGCCGGCGGCAAGCGCCTCACGGCCGGCACCGAGCAGTACTCGGGCGCCAACAGCCTGGACCAGGACATCATCGAGATCACCGACAACCTGACCTGGTACAAGGGCAAGCACACCTTCACCATCGGCACGCACAACGAGTTCTTCAACTTCGCCAACGTCTACATCCGCAACTATTACGGCTACTGGGAATTCAACAGCCTCGATGACTTCGAGATCGGCAAGTCCTCCCGCTATTACCACGATTACTACGCCGCCAACCCCAAGGAGAAGTGGGCCGCCAAGTTCGGCGTGGCCCAGCTGGGCCTCTACGCCGGCGACAACTGGGCCGTCATGCCCAACCTGAACCTGACCCTGGGCCTGCGCCTCGACGTGCCGATCATCAACGACCTGCCGGCCGCCAACCCGGCGGTGGAGCAGATCTTCGGCATCAAGACCGACCAGGCCGCCTCGGGCAACCTGCTGCTTTCGCCCCGCGTCGGCTTCAACTGGGACGTCAGCAAGGACAAGACCACCCAGGTGCGCGGCGGCATCGGCATCTTCTCCGGCCGCACGCCCTACGTGTGGATCTCCAACCAGTACTCCAACACCGGCATGGAGTTCATCCGCCTCGACATCCGCAACCCGGGCTTCGCCTTCGTGCCCGACCCCGACAACCAGCCCGAGGGCGGCACCCTCGGCACCTCCGAGGTCGACCTGATCGACAAGAGCTTCACCTACCCGCAGGTGCTGCGCACCAACCTGGCCGTCGACCATGAGCTGCCCTGGGGCGTCATCGGCACGGTGGAGTTCCTCTATTCCAAGAACGTCAACGAGATCAAGTACCAGAACCTCAACCTGCGCCAGACCGGCGCCACCGCCGTGGGCGGCCGCCTGCTGTACGCCCGCGACGTCTCCAGCAAGTTCACCGACGTCATCTACCTGACCAACACCAACAAGGGCTACCAGTACAGCCTGTCGCTGCAGCTGCAGAAGAACTTCAACAAGCAGTCCTGGGCCAACGTCAGCTACACCTACGGCCAGGCCAAGGACATCAACTCCGGCACCTCCTCGCAGGCCTCCTCCAACTTCGTCTACAACCCCATCCGCTTCGACGTCAACGAGCCCGAGCTGACCTGGTCCAACTACGACGTGCGCCACCGCATCGGCGCCGCCATCTCCTACACCTTCAACTTCCTCAAGAACGCGCCGACCAGCTTCGGCCTCTTCTACGGCGCCCGCTCCGGCCGCCCCTACTCCACCACCTACAACTACTACGACGCCAACGGCGACCGCGCCGCAGGCAACGACCTGGTCTACGTGCCGGCCTCGCTCAACGAGGTCATCATGGTTGACGACAAGGGCAATACTCTGGCCGACCAGAACGCCGCTTGGAACAACCTGAACGCATACATCGAGGGCGACCCCGGCCTGAGCAAGTACCGCGGCCAGATCGTGCCGCGCAACGCGAGCCGCGAGCCCTGGACCCACAGCCTCGACGCCCGCCTGGCCCAGGACATCCCCGTCCCCGGCCTGAAGGAACACCGCCTGCAGGTCACCCTGGACATCGTCAACGTGCTCAACCTGCTCAACCGCGAGTGGGGCAAATACCAGTTTGTCAGCAACCAGAACGACACACCCTGGACGCTGAAGGGCATCGACGCGGCCACCGGAAAGCAGAAGGTCAGCTTCTCGCCGCGCAACCGCTTCGTGCTCAGCCAGCTGGGAACCCGCTGGCAGATGCAGCTCGGCCTGCGCTACCTGTTCAACTGAGCGGATTCAGACCTGAAAAAACCCCGGCCCCGCGGCCGGGGTTTTTTTTTCGGCGCACGGCCAATGGCCTACAGTGACCGGCAACCGCAATGGATCGAGTTCTCGCAATTCGCGATGTGGGACCTTGCAGCCAGGAAACTTGAAAAAACTCGTATTGTGCCGCTGCCAGCACAAACACCAACAACGACCCAAACCGATCGCTCCGGGCTGTTGCCGAACGCCGTCCACCGCGGTGGTCACGTCCCTGCCACCGGCCCTGCGCCAAGATCAGGCCAGTTTGGGCATGACGAGCTCCAGCACTTTCATGAAATCGTCTTTGACCCTCTCGGCGGTCTCGGTCACCTCGCGGTGGCTGAGCGGCGTCTTCGCGATGCCGGCGGCCAGGTTGGTGATGCAGGAGATCCCAGCCAGGCGCAGCCCCAGGTGGCGGGCGCAGACGGCCTCGGGCACAGTCGACATGCCCACGGCATCGGCGCCGAGGGCGGCCAGCATGCGGATCTCGGCCGGCGTTTCGTAGGAAGGGCCGCTCAGGGCGGCATAGACGCCGCGGCGGTCGGGCCGGCCGACCTCTTTCAGGGCGGCAGCGATGACGTCCTGGAATGCCGGGTCATAGACGGCGCTCATGTCGGGGAAGCGCGGCCCCAGGCGCTCGTCGTTGGCCCCGCGCAGGGGATTGACGCCCATCAGGTTGATGTGGTCGCGGAGGATCATCAGGTCGCCGGGCCGCAGCCCGCGGCCGATGCCGCCGGCGGCGTTGGTCAGCAGCAGGGCGGAAACCCCCAGCTTGGCCAGCACGCGCACCGGGAAGACCACATCCTCGATGGCGTGACCCTCGTAATAGTGGCAGCGTCCCTGCAGGACGGCGACCGGCGCGTCGCCCACCATGCCCAGGACCAGGCGCCCGGCATGGCCGGGGACGCCCGTCGCGGGGAAATGGGGGATCTGGCCGTAGGCGATGGCGGCCGAGGCCTCGACGCGGCCGGCGAACTCGCCCAGCCCCGAACCCAGCACCGCGCCGACCCGCGGCCGCAGCGGCGAGCCGGAGCGGATGAAGGCCACGGCCTCCATGATTCGGTCATATTGATCCATTCGAGCCATAATTGCCTCCTGGACCGGGAACTCAGTGACAAGTAATGAGGAACGAGTGACGTGGAGATGCACTGCCGCGGCCTGTGGCTTTTTTCTTCCTTGTCGCTTGTCACTCGTCACTGTAGTTTCGGTTGATTCTTTACTTGAATGATCTCAGCGGCAATACTCACCGCGATCTCCTCCGGCGTGCGGCTGTGGATGGCCAGCCCCACCGG
Source organism: uncultured Clostridia bacterium (assembly GCA_964628035.1). Taxonomy (GTDB): domain Bacteria; phylum Acidobacteriota; class Aminicenantia; order UBA2199; family UBA2199; genus UBA2199. The sequence continues at coordinate 58,836 of CAZVPI010000004.1, forward strand.
GGCATGCACCCGCTCGAGCGCGCTGCGACTGACCCGCCTGCGCCGCAGGCTGGCGAAGATGCGGGCGTTCTTGGCCGGGCTGCCCAGCAGGCCCAGGTAGCGCAGGCGCTTGCCCGCCAGCTGGGCCAGGACCTTTTCATCGGCCTGGTGGCCGTAGGTCATGATCACCGCGTAGCTCAGCTCCCCCTCCTCGACCAGGCGGCCGACCGAGCGGAAGCTGACCACGTGCTTTTCCTGCGCCGCCTCGTTCTCCTCCAGCGTCGCCAGGCCCGGGCGGTCGTCGAGGACGCGCACGTGGAAATCGAGGCCGGTCATGATCCGCGACAGCGCCAGGGCGACATGGCCGCCGCCGATCAGGGTCAGGGTCGGCCGCTGGCCCGTCTCCTCGCAATAGGCCCAGTCGCCGGCGGGCCGCCGCTGGAAGGCCGCAGCGCCGCGCCGCCCCTTTCCGGCCTGGAACTCCAGCCCCTGGGGCGACAGGCGCAGGCGGCCGGGGCGGTTGCGCTTGAGGGCGAAGAGCAGGGAGTCGACGGCGCCGCTGTCGCCCGCGGCCAGCGGCAGCAGGGCCACCCGCTGCCAGCCCGAACAGACCATGCCCGAGCTCCCGCCGCCGCCGCCCTCGCGGTGCAGGAGCTTCAGCAGCCGCGGCCGGCCGGTGCCGCGGGCCAGGAGCTCCTCGGCCTTGTCGGCAAGGTCCTTCTCCACGGCGCCGCCGCCGATGGTTCCGCAGCGGACGCCGCGCCCGCTCACGGCCATCTTGAACCCCGGCTTGCCTGGCGACGAGCCGCCGCTCTCGACCACCCACAGCAGCATCAACGGCTCCCCGGACTGCAGGCCGGCGCGCACGAACTCCCAGAACTGGACCTGGTTCATTTCCTCCTCCTTGCCCGCAGCTCGGCGTCGGCGCGCTCCAGGTCGGGCGCCGTGTCGGCGTCGGCCAGCACCCCGTCGTCGCCGACCTCGACGACGACGGCGCCGCGGCGGCGGACGATGTTCCCCAGGCTGGAGCCTACGGGCTCGGCCAGGATCTCGGGAACGAGGCTGGCGCCGAGAAGAACCGGATGCCCGCGCCGCCCGACGCAGGCCGGCAGCACCACGTCTCCGGCGGCTGCCAGCAGCGCCTGCAGCGTCGTTGGCCGCACCAGGGGCATGTCGCCCGGGAGGACGAAGAAGCGTCCGGCGCTCACCCGCCGCGCCCCGGCCTGCACCGAGGAGAGCATCCCCAAGGCGTAGTCAGGGTTGAGAACCAGCTCGACGCCCGTCAGGCCGGCGACCAGGGGGGCGACCGTTTCGGCCCTGGCCCCGGCCACCACGATCACCCGACGGCAGGCGGAGGCCAGGATCTCCACCCCCCACAGGATCAGGGGCCGCCCCCCCACCGGCTCGGCCATCTTGAAGGCGCCGGCCCGGCTGGAGCAGCCGCCCGCCAGCAGGACGCCGTCAGCTGCGCCGGCCACCGTTCTCCTTCCCCGGCGCATGGCCGAGCCAGCGCCCCCTGCCGGCCTCGGCGCTGAGCCGCCCTTCGGCCAGCACCACCCCGCCGCGGTGGAGCACGAAACGCGGGGCGCCGCGCAGAACCATCCCTTCGTACACCGTGTAACCGCCGCGCTGGCGCTGGCCGGCGGCCGCCACCCGCTTCTCCTCCCCGGGGTCCCAGACCACCAGGTCGGCGTCGCTGCCGGCGCGGATCGTCCCCTTGCGCGGGAACAGGCCGAAAAGCTTCGCCGGCCGCGTCGCAAGCAGGTCGACGAAGCGGGCAAGCGAAATGCGGCCCATGAGCACGCCGTAGGTATAGAGGAGCGGCAGGCGGTACTCGACGCCGCCGACCCCCCCCGGGATGCGGGTGAAGTCGTCCTCGGCGTGCAGGCGCTTGACGGCCGAGGCGAACGGGCAGTGGTCGGTGGCGACGACCTGCACCAGCCCCGAGGCCAGACCCTGCCACAGGGCATCGCGATGCTCCGCCGCGCGCAGGGGCGGGTTCATGACCGCCTCGGCCGCCGCCTGGGCGTCGCCCCGGTAGACGGCCTCGTCCAGCAGCAGGTACTGGGGGCAGGTCTCGGCGATGGCCGCCTGCCCCTGCCGCCGCGCCGCCGCGACATGGTCCAGGCCCTGCCGCGTCGAGACATGGACCAGGTACAGGGGAACGCCGGCCAGGCGCGCCATCAGCAGGGCGCGGCCGACGGCTTCGCCCTCGGCCTCGGGGGGTCGCGAAACAGGGTGCTGGGCGGCCGAAGTCCTTCCCTCGGCGAGCAGCCTCCTCTGCAGGTAGGCGACCATGTCTCCCGACTCGGCGTGGACCAGGGTCAGGAAGCGCAGGCGGCGGGCGGCATCGAGCAGGGCGAGGAATTCGCGGTCCTCGAGGCCGATCGTCTCCTTGTAGGCCAGGTAGGCCTTGACCGAAACGATCCCCTGCCTGAGGCAGCACTCCTCCAGCTCGCTTTCCAGCCCGTCGCGCCAGGAGGTCACGCTCAGGTGCAGCAGGTAGTCGCAGGCGGCCTGGCGCGCCGCCTGCCGCCTCGCCGCCAGGGCGGCCGCCAGGGGCTCGCGGCGTCCGGGGGTGACGAAGTCGATGAGGGTGGTCGTGCCGCCGGCGAGCGCGGCCAGGCTCCCCGACAGAAAGTCGTCGGCCGATGCCGCGGCGGGCGTTGCAAGCTCCAGGTGGACATGGGGATCGACGGCGCCCGGGAAGACCTCGCAGCCCGAGGCGTCGAGAACACGGTCGGCCGGTGGCGGCGCGGCGGCGGCCGGGCCGACGGCGGCGATCGTCTCGCCGTCGACGAGCACGTCGCCCGGGAAAGAGCGGCCTTCGCTGACGACGGTGCCGCCGCGGACGAGGATCTTCACCGCGAGGCCAGGGAGCGCAACAGCCCGGTGCGCTCGTTGAAATCAACGATCATCTCGTCCCAGCGCTCCGCCTGTCCCAGCAGCCGCGGCCAAAAGCCGTGGTCGTACCACAGGCGGTTCAGGTCGGCGACCTCCTTGCCCTGCTGCTCCACCCAGGTGAAATACTTCAGGTTGTGGATGGCTTTGCGGTCGGCATATGAGAGCTCCTTGAAATGGCTGTCCGCCTGCCCCCACAGGCAGCGATCCAGGTCGCAGGCCGCCTGCCGCTCGCTGTAGGCGCCGCGCTCGTCGCGGAGCTCCTGCAGGCGCGAGGCATAGAGCTCGCTGGAATCGGTGGCCAGGGTGAAGACGACATCCTCGTGGTCCAGTTCGTAATGCTTCGCCGTCTTGACCGCCGCCAGCAGGTTGGCGATCGCCGAGATGCCCAGAAGCGGCAGCGCGTCGACCTGCTCCCCGGCCAGCCCCAGCTCCAGGAGGCGCCGGCGCCCGGCCGGCTCGTTGAACAGGCGCAGCAGGCGCATGCAGTCCTCGTCGTCGATGGCGGCCACGGCGTCGGTGTTGCGCACGTTGTGGATCCAGGGGACGTGCTTGTCGCCGATGCCCTCGATGCGGTGGCCGCCGAAGCCGTTCTGCAGCAGCGTCGGGCACTGCAGCGCCTCGGAGGCCACCACCCGCAAAGCCGGGAAGCGGCCGCGCAGGTAGTCGCCGGCAGCGATGGTCCCGGCCGAGCCGGTGGCCGAGACGTAGGCGGCCAGCCGCTGGCCGGGGGCGGCGACGGCCTGGAAGACCTCCTCGACGGCCGGGCCGGTGTTGCCGTAGTGCCAGACGGCGTTGCCGAACTCGTCGAACTGGTTGAAGATGACGCACTCGGGCCGGGTCTGGCGGATCTCCCAGCACTTGTCGTAAATCTCCTTGACGTTGGACTCGCAGCCCGGCGTGGCGATCACCTCGGCGCCGATATCCCTCAGCCAGTCGAAGCGCTCGCGGCTCATCAGCTCGGGCAGGATGGCCACGGCGGTGCAGCCCATGAGATAGGAGTCGAAGGCGCCGCCGCGGCAGTAGTTGCCGGTCGAGGGCCAGACCGCCTTGTGGCGGGTGGGGTCGAAGCGGCCGCTGACCAGTTGCGGCGCCAGGCAGCCGTAGGCGGCGCCGACCTTGTGGGCGCCGGTGGGGAACCACTTGCCCACCAGCAGCAGGATGCGCGCCTGCACGCCGGTCAGTTCGCCCGGCATCTCCAGGAAGTTGACGCCGGCGAACAGGCCGCCCCGGTCCCGCGGCTCGTTCTTCCAGGTGATGCGGAACAGGTTCAGCGGGTGCAGGTCCCACAGGCCGATCCCCTTCAGCTTCTCGCGCACCGCCTGCGGCACCCGGCGCGGATCGCGCTGCTGGGCGAAGGTGGGCAGGATGATGTTCCGCTCGCGGAAGCGGGCGACGGTCTTTTCCAGCACGGCGGGGTCGACGACGCGGTCGATGGGTTCGATCATGGGGCGGCTCCTGCGGGGCATTTTCACGCGATTGCCTGATCCTGTCAATAGCTCCGAAATGAAATGGGTGGGGCTGAGGCACCGATTTCCAAACGCCAAACAAATCCCCATGACCGAATGGCCCAAACCAGGGCCCTCAAAAGGCAAAAGAGACGACCGATACCCCTTAATGACTCGCTTCCACTACTATCACGAGCACTCTTTTGCTTGATTGAAAAAACAAAGTGCCCGTCAGGGGGTTGAAATTGCGAACATGAATCCAGTTGGGATTTGCTGCTTGGATTTCGGCGCTCTGATCGTAGCGAACGCCGCATGCCGTGCGTCCAGATCCATCCTTTCCCGTTATGCTATAATTGCCCCATGGCCAAAATAACGCTGACCCTGCCCGACGGCAAGCGCATCATAGCCCGGCCGGGGCAGGACCTTCACGAGCTCTCGCGCGGCACCTCGGGCCTGGTGCTGGCGGCCCGGCTGGACGGCGACCTCGTTCCCCTCGATCTCGCGCCGGAGCACGACGCCCGGCTGGAATGGGTGACCTACGCCGAGAAGGCCGGCGTGGAGGTCTACCAGCGCAGCGCCTCCTTCATCCTGAACATGGCCGTCGCCGAGCTGTTCCGCAACACGCGCCTGGTCATCGGCCACTCGATCTCCTTCGGATTCTACTACGACTTCGCCTGCGGCATTCCGGTCAGCCAGGAGCTGCTCAACGAGATCAGCGTGCGCATGCGCGAGATCTGCCGCCGCGACCTGCCCTTCCGCCGCCGCCGGCTGGGGCGGCAGGAGGCGGCCGCCTACTTCGCCGGGAGGGCCATGAGCGACAGCCGCCGCCTGGCCGAGCACTCCCCAGGCGACACCCTGCAGGTGGTCGAATGCGGCCCGTTCGCCAACCTGGAAATCTACCCCCTGGCCTACTCCACCGGCGCCGTGTCGCGCTTCGAGCTGAAAACCTACAGCCCGGGCTTCGTCATGCTGTTCCCCGAGCCCGAGGACTTCACGGTCAACAGCCACATCGGCAAGACGCGCAAGCTCTTCCAGATCTATCAGGAGAGCAAGGAGTGGGGCACCATCCTGGGGGTCAGCGACGTCGGGCGCCTGAACCAGGTCATCGCCCGCGACCACGTGTCGGAGATCATCAAGGTGGCCGAGGCGCTGCATGAGAAGAAGATCGCCCGCATCGCCGACGTCATCAGCGAGCACCGCCAGGAGCTGCGCCTGGTCCTGGTCACCGGGCCGTCGGCGGCCGGCAAGACCACCTTCTGCAAGCGCCTCGCGGCCCAGCTGCAGGTCAACGGCCTGCGGCCGCTGGCCCTCTCCATGGACAACTATTTCGTCGATCGCGAGGCCTGCCCCCGCGACGAGTCGGGCGAGCTCGACTTCGAGGCCGTGGAAGCGCTCGACCTCGACCTGTTCAACCGCCACCTCTCCGACCTGCTGGCCGGGCGCGAGGTGCAGGTGCCCGCTTTCGACTTCGAGACCGGCCGCCGCGCCCCGGGCCACCGCCTCACCTGGCTCGAGGACGACCAGGTGCTGCTGATCGAGGGCATCCACGCCCTGAATCCGCGCATCAGCGCCTCGGTCGACGAGCGGGTCAAGTTCCGGGTCTACATTTCGGCGTTGACGCAGTTGACCATCAACGACCACAGCCGCATCTCGACCACCGACACGCGCATGCTGCGGCGCATGGTGCGCGACAGCCGCTACCGCCACTACAGCGCCTCCGAGACCCTGCAGCGCTTCCCCTCGGTCATCCGCGGCGAGCGGCGCAACACCTATCCCTTCCAGGAGAACGCCGACGTGATGTTCAACTCGGCGCTGGTCTACGAGCTCGCGGTGCTGCGCGGCCTGGCGGCACCGCTCCTGGAGGCGATCCCCCGCTCCGACCCGGCCTACCCCGAGGCGCAGCGGCTGCTGACCTTCCTGAACCTCTTCCGGCCGGTGGCCGCCGACGAGGTGCCGCCGACCTCGATCCTGCGCGAGTTCATCGGCGGCTCCAGCTTCCGCTACTGAGCCAGCCGCCGCCACAGCCGCTCGGCGCCGGCGCGGGTGAGGGCCAGCACCTGCTGTTCGTCGACGGTCAGCAAACGGCGGTTCTCCACGATCAGGCGGCCGCGGGCGACGACGCTGTCGATGTGGCAGGCGCTGATGCCGTAGAACAGGTGGCCCAGGAAGTTCTCTTCGCCGACCGGGGTCGGCGACGGATAGTCGAGGACCACCAGGTTGTTCTCGCCGTCGCCGGCGAAGCCGTTCTCGCCCAGGTAGTCGTGGACGCGGCGCAGCCGCGAATAGATTTCCGCCAGGTCGGCGTGCTCGGCGTCGATACCGCTGAAAAAGGCCGCCTGGGCCGAGCGCAGCATGTCGGAATGCATGCCGTCGGTGCCCAGCATGATGCGGCTGCTCAGCCCCTCGCCGCGGAACAGGCCGACGCGGTTGTTCAGGTTGCTTTCCATGTTCTCGGCCACCCAGGCCGGCGAGCCCTTGAGGATGGCCCGCTCCTCCCTGTCCAGGTGCAGGCCGTGGACCAGGATGGTGCGCGGGAAATCGAGGACGCCGGCCTCCTGGAAGCGCTCGACGACGCGGCAGCCGTACAGGGAATAGGTCGTCTCCTGGTCGACGGCGTCCTCGGCGGCATGCACGTGGATGCCCGACAGGTACTTGCGCGCCAGGGCCACGGCACGCTGCAGCAGGTCGTCACCCACGGTGAACGAGGCGTGCAGGCCGACCAGGCAGGGCTGGCCGGCGGCCAGGCGGTTCCCGGTTTCGGCCAGCCCCTTCTCGCAGGCGGCCGGGCCGTCGCGGTCGGAGAGTTCCAGGCAGGGCAGGAGGCCGACGCCCACCTCGGCGAAGGCGCCGGCGATGGCCTCGAGCGAGCCCTCGACGGCGTTGGGCGAGGAGTGATGGTCGATGACATAGGTGACGCCGTTGCGGGCGCACTGCACCGCCGTGGCCAGGGCCGACAGCAGGACCAGCTCGGGATCGAGGGCGCGGTCCAGCTTCCACCACACGTATTCCAGCTTCTGCGCGAAGTCGGCAGGGGCCTTCAGCGGCAGCGGCATGCCCCGGGCCAGCGCCGAGTAGGCGTGGTGGTGGCCGCAGGCGAAGGCGCGGGTGACCAGCTTGCCGCCGCAGGCCAGCACGCGGTCGCCGGCGGCCGGCTCGGCCGGGACCTCGGCGACGAACTCCAGGCCGCCTTCGTCCCCCTCCCCCACCCGCAGGTGGCCGCGGGTGAACTTCAGCGTCCGCCAGTCGACGTAGGTCGCGTCGCGCAGGAACAGGCTCATGATCGTCTCTCCTTCCGCGCCAGCGGCAGCCCGAAGCGGCGGCGGCCATCGGCCAGGCACAGGGCGTTGGCCACGGCGGCGGCGGTGGGCACCAGACCGATCTCGCCCACGCCCTTGGCGCCGTAGGGACCGAATTCGTCGGCGACCTCCACCGGGATCACCTCGATCCGCGGCACATCGCCGGCCCGCAGCAGGCCCAGGTCGGCCAGGCGGCCGCCGGGAATGCCGTTGTCCAGCGGCAAGTCCTCGCTCAGGGCGTACCCCAGCCCCATGACCACGGCGCCCTGGATCTGCCCCTCGAACAGGGTGGGATTGACCACCCTGCCGGCGTCGTGGGCGGCGACGATGGCGCTGACGCGGCCGCCGCCGTCCAGGATCGCCAGCTGGGCGGCGTAGCCGTACGAATAGTGGCTGACCGCCGGTCCCGGGGCCCCGGGCGGCGTCGTCCAGTCGCAGCGCCAGGAGCCGGGATAGACCCTTCCGGCCAGGTCGGCCAGCGTCTTCTTCTCCAGGTCGCGGCGCAGGGCAACGCAGGCGGCGATCAGGGCGTTGCCCACCAGCGACGTGGCGCGCGAGGCGGTGGTCATGCCGCTGCGCGCCTCGTAGGCGGTGTCGACGCGCACCTCCATGCGTTCGGGGTCGATGCCCGTCTCCTGGCTCACCACCTGGCGGGCCACCGTATGCACTCCCTGGCCCATCTCGGTCCAACCGTGGTGCAGGACCAGCCGGCCGCCGGGCAGGACCTCGATCATGACCCGGGAGTCATCGGGGACGCCGTTGCCGATGCCGGTGTTCTTGATGCCGCAGGCCAGGCCGGCGTTCGCCTCGGCGTAGAAGCGCTCCTTCAGCGCCAGCAGGCAGGCGCGCACACCGACGCCGCGGCCCAGCACCTGCCCCGAGGCGGTCATGCGCCCTTCGTCGAGGGCGTTGTCGAAACGGAACTGCCAGCGGTCGAAGCCCCCCTTCTCGCAGAGCATGTCGACGCAGCTCTCCATGGCGAAGGTCACCTGGTTGACGCCGAAGCCGCGCATGGCGCCGCTGGGGACGTTGTGGGTGTAAAGGGCCTTGGCCTCTATGTCGACGGCCGGCACGTGGTAGGCGCCGCTGGCATGCCCGGCGGCGCGCTCGAGCACCTTGCCCCCCACCGAGGCGTAGGCCCCCGTGTCGCCGACGATGCGCGCCTTGAGCGCCGTGAGCCGCCCCTGGCGGTCGCAGCCCAGGGCGTACTCCATGACGAAGGGATGGCGCTTGGGGTGCATGCGCAGCGACTCGGGCCGGCTGAGGCGCACCCGCACCGGCCGCTTCAGCAGCAGGGCGAACAGGGCGGCATGGCCCTGAACGGTCAGGTCCTCCTTGCCGCCGAAGCCGCCGCCGCTGGCCACCTGGATCACGCGCACCGCCTCCGCCGGCAGGCCGAGGAGCGAGGCCACCTGGCGCCGGTCCTCGTAGACGCCCTGCCCTTGCGAGTACAGGCGCACGCCGTCGCCCTCGGGCAGTGCCAGCGCGGCCTCGGTCTCCAGGAAGGCGTGCTCGATCCTCTGGGTGCGGAAGACGCCGGAGGCGACATGGGCCGAGGCGGCCAGGATGGCGTCGACGTCGCCGCCGCGGCGAATGACCGTCTTCTCCAGCAGGTTGCCCATTTCATGGACCCGGATGGGGCTTGCCTCGGCCTGCAGGACGTCGGTCAGCGGCTCCAGGACCTCGTAGTCGACGTCGATGGCGGCGGCGGCGGCGCGGGCCTGCGCCTCGCTCTCGGCCGCCACCCCGGCCAGGACATCCGCGCCGCTGCGCACCGTCTCGCCGGCGGCGACCAGCAGCGGCCAGTCGGCGACGACCAGGCCGGTGCGCCGCTCCCCGGGAACGTCGGCGGCGGTGAAGACGCGCAGCACGCCCGGCATGGCGGCCGCCCTGGACACGTCGATGCGCCGGACCACGGCGCGGGCATGGTCGGAAAAGCGCAGGGCGCCGAAGGCCATCCCCGGCAGGCGCAGGTCGGCGACGAAGGGGCGGCGGCCGACGGCGGTCTCCCAAGCCTCGTATTTGGCCTGGCGGCCGCCGATCCCCGGATTGCCGTCGGGCGCAGCGCTTTCGCTCCCGGCCAGCCGCCCGGCGGCGTGCTCGATGGCCTCGATGATCTTGACATAGCCGGTGCAGCGGCACAGGTTCGGCTTCAGCGCCGCCACGATCTGCTCGCGGCTGGGGCGGGGATTGTCCTGCAGCAGGATCTTGGCGCGCATCAGGAAGCCGGGAGTGCAGAAGCCGCACTGCACAGCCCCCTTGTCGACGAAGGCCCGGCCCAGGGTCCGCAGCAGCTCGGCGGGCAGCCCCTCCAGGGTGAGGATCCGCCCCCCGGCGACCTTTTTCATCTGCGTGACGCAGGCCAGGGCGGGCCTGCCGTTCAGCTCCACCAGGCAGGCGCCGCAAGCCCCCTGCCCCGAGCAGCCGTCCTTGGGGGAAACGAGGCCCCTCTCTTCGCGCAGGAAGTCGAGCAGCGGGCGCCCCTCGTCTCCGGAGTACTCGACGCGCTGGCCGTTCAGCTCGAACAAGATCATTGGGAAATTATACCACATCGGAATGTCGGAATGATCGGCCTATCGTGACATGTGACGAGTAAAGGCATGCATCGGGCTTCAGTGAAAAGTGCGAGGGAAAACGTGAAAAGCGCGGAGATCGTTCCCTTGATGAACGGTCCTCGCCGCTCCCCTCGCCGGCGCCTCTCAGGGTCGTCCCTGTAGTTCGCCGATTTTTTTGCTGTCACTGGCGCTGCTTGCTCGTCGAGCTGCTTGCTCACACCAACCCGAACACTACGAGTCCGTACGAGTCCCGAATCTGGGATGCCTGGCCGCTGCCAGGTTGACGATGCGGCTGCCCATGCGGCCGTAGGAATAGCCGGCATCGGCCGCCGCCTGGGTCAGCGAGGTCAGCGGGTTGATGTCGGGGTTGGGATTCACGTCGATGACGGCGAAACCGTCGCGCCCGCGGCGGACGTCGATGCGGCCGTAGTCGCGGCAGCCGACGGCCCGGTAGGTGGCCAGGACGATGCGGTCGAGCTCGGCGCGCTCCTCCGGCTCCAACTCGGCCGGGACGTGCAGGGCGATGGTCTGGTAGAGCCTGGAGTGGGGCTCGTATTTGGCTTCATAGGTGAACAGCCGCTCGCGGATGTCGCCCAGTTCGCCGTAGTCCATCTCGGTCGCCGGCAGCACCGACACGGAGCCGTTGCCCCAGGCCGCCTGGTGCAGCTCGCGGCCGTCGATGAAGGCCTCGACCAGCGCCGGCTGGCGATGGGTATCGAGGATGAATTCGACGCGGCGCTCGAGCTCCACCGGCGACGAAACGACCGAGTCGCAGGAGATGCCGATGCTGCCGTGCTCGTGGGCGGTCTTGACGAGGGCCGGGAAGAGGTTCCAGCCGCCGGCGGCCGGCGCGCGGAACACGGCCCAGGGCGGAGTGGGCAGGCGCGCCTGGTCGAGGATGCGCTTGACGCGCGGCTTGTCGTAGGAGAGCGACAGCACCTGGCGCGACGAGCCGGTGAAGACAAACCCCATTTTCTCCAGGACGGCGGCGACCTCGGGTTCGCTGCGCGGCACGCCGGGGATCTCCTCGCACCAGTTGAACACGATGTGCTTGCGCGGGTCGAAACCTCCCAGGCGTTCGGCCAGGCGGTCATCCTCGAGCGCCAGCAGTTCGAGCGGATGCCCCATCCCGCGCAGGGCGTCGGCCAGCGCCGTGATGTCTTCCAGGGTTTCGCCTCGCTCCGCGGCGGTCCACTCGGGGTTCAGGTTGTGCAGCAGGAGCACGGGCAGGTCGCGACGAAGCTCAGCCATTGCCCCTGCGCAACGCGTCCGAGCGCGACGGATCGTCCCGCGAAACACGCGCATTCGTTGTCATTGTTTTCAGTATAGCAAAAGAATTCTTTTTGCAAAAATTATTTGGCGACATTCATGCGCAACCGGGCCAAGCAACGTCGATCTTTGCTGCCGGGCGACGCGAACGCGTTCCGCGCACAGGGCGCCCAGCTTGTGGCGTGAGGCAAAAGCAAAGTGCCCCCCTTGCGTGTCCGTGCTGGTGTTGGCGCTTGTGTCGGCACCAGCAAGATTCGAGCTCATTCAATTATCCTAGAAAGGGGCTGCTGCCATTCACGAATGGCAAATCACGGCAGCCTTTCAAGGTTGCTGCTCCCACCACCACCATCGTCACCACTCCTTTTTCTCTCGTTTGGCTATTTCCGTGCTATTCCTTCCCACACGAACACGAAGAGTTCATGGCTCGCCTGGCGGGCGGCGGATGCACGACCACCTGCGGGAAGGGGATCTCGATACCCTCGCGGGCGAAGGCCTCCAGGATGCGGCGGCGCACTTCCCCGGCCACGTCCCACTGCTTCAGCGGCTGCGTCTCGCCGAGGACCTTGACCACCACCGCCGAGTCGGCGAGCTCCTGGACGCGCACGAACTGCGGCGCCTTGAGGATGAGCTCGCGCCACTGCGGGTCCTCGGCCATCTCGCGGCCGACGCGGTCCACCGCGGCTTGCACCCGCCCGATGTCCGAGCCGTAGGCCACGCGGATGTCCAGGTTCACGCGTGAGAAGCCTTTCGACAGGTTGGACACCGTCTTGACCTCGCCGTGGGGCACGAAATGCACCACGCCCTCCAGGTCGCGCAGCACCGTCCGCCGCAGGCTGATGTCTTCCACCAGCCCCGAGATGCCGCCCAGGTCGGCCACATCGCCGATGCGGTACTGGTTCTCCAGGATGATGAACAGCCCGGCGATCACGTCGCGGATCAGGTATTGCCCGCCGAAGCCGAAGGCCAGGCCGAGGATGCCGGCGCCGGCCAGGATGGGGGCGATCATCACCCCCACCTCCTGCAGCAGCATCAGCGCCGCCAGGGTCAGGAGGACGACGCGCAGGGTGACGGCGAAGATGTGGATCAGCGTGTCTTCGCGCTTTTTTTCGGCCTCGGGCGAGGAAAACCCCTCGCCGCGCACGGCCAGGCGCACCGCTTTCTCGATGAGCTTGAGCGCCACCTTGTTGACCAGCCAGGCGCCGGCGACGATGAGCAGCATGCGCGGCCCATGGGCCAGCAGCCAGGCCGGGATGCTTTTCAGCCAGATCCCCAGGGTTTCCTTCATGCCCTCCTCCTGTTCAGGAACAGCATAGAGAATATCCGCCAACGCTGCAACCCCTTCCGGCCTGCGCCTCTTCCTTCGGCGCCCGCAATGGATTACAATCAGCGGGAGCACGGATTCGGGAGGTGGCCCATCGGCAGGCCCTGGGACTTGAAAGCGATGCAACGTTCTCTCACGGCCGCCGTGCGAACAGGGACTCGGACCGCCCGCATGAGGCTCGGCAGCCTATGGCTGCGCCTGGCGCCGCTGCGCCGCTTCCTGGCCGAGGAACGGACGAGAAAGACCCTGCGCCGCGCCGGCCTGTCGGCCCTGGCTGCTCTGCTGCTGGCGGCCCTCTCGTTCTTCGCCTTCCGCGGCGCGGCGCTGCGCCACGTCCTGCGAGGCCGGCTCCGCGCCGTGGAGCAACGCGGCGACGTCACCATCCGCGTCGGCAGCGCGCGCTTCTCCGGCCTGTCCGGCATCGTCCTGGAATCGCTCCGCCTGTCGAGCAACGACGGCCGCCTCGCCGTAACGCTGGGGCGGGCGGCGGTCGCTCTGGACCTGGGCGGCCTACTGCGCGGCAGGCCGCTGCCCAGAAGCCTGGTCCTGAGCGACCTGCAGGTCGACCTGCGCCCCGGCCATGCCCGCCAGGCGCCGGCTCCGGCGCGTACGCCGGGTCAGGACCGAGTCCTTGCGCCCGCCGACTATGGGGCGCAGGCCGCCCACTGGCTCGACCTTTTCTTCCGCCTGCTTCCCGACCGCATGGAAGTCGAGCGCTTCACCCTGCACAGCACCCTGGATGGCATCCACCAGGCGCTCTATGTCCCGCGCCTGGCCTACCGTGCACCTTCCTTCACGACCACGCTGGAGGTGTTCGACCAGGGCCGCAAGTGGGCCTGCCAGGTCACCGTCCTCGTCGAGCGCGAGCGTAAGCGCCTGGAGCTGCGCCTGCGCCCGGAGCGCCCCGTTGTCCGCGCCCGGCCCGCGAACGGCCCGCGAACGGCGGCCGTTCCCATGCCCTTCAGCGAGAGGCAATGGGGGCTGCGGCTGGGCTTCGAGTCGGCGAAAATGGTGCTGGCCAGCCGCGGCCGCGCGCGCGGCGCGCTGCGGCTCGAGGGGGCGCTGGCCGTCGGCGGCCTGGAGCTTCACCATCCGCGCATCGCCGCCGATGATGTTGTTCTGCCCATCGCCAGCCTTGATTTCCGCCTGGACATCGGCCGCGACCACGTTGAACTCGGGGAAGGGACCGTGGCCCGGCTGCACCGGCTGCGCTTCCGGCCGCTCCTGCGCTTCGAGGCGCGCCCGCAGCGGCGCCTGCGCCTGCGCGTCGCCGAGACGCGCTTCGCCGCCGACGACCTGTTCGCCTCGCTTCCCGCCGGGCTGTTCACCCGCCTGGCCGGCATCCGCACCCGCGGCGAGCTGGTCTTCCATCTCGCTTTCGCCATCAACCTCTCGCGCCCCGAGGAGATCGAGCTGGACGTCGGCCTGCGCAAGAGTGGGTTCCGCATCCGCCGCTTCGGCAACGCCGATCTCCGCCTCATCGCCGCGCCGTTCCTCTACACGGCCTACGAGGCGGACCGGCCGGTGCGCTCGTTCGTGGTCGGCCCCGAGAACCCTGACTTCGTCCCCCTGGAGGCGATCCCCGACGTCCTGAAGCACGCGGTGATGATCTCCGAGGACGGCGCCTTCTTCAGCCACAGCGGCTTCCTGCTCGAGCCGTTCAAGAACTCGATCGTCGCCAACCTCAAGGCCGGCCGCTTCGTGCGCGGCGCCAGCACCATCTCCATGCAGCTGGTCAAGAACCTGTACCTGCGCCGGCATAAGACCATCGCCCGCAAGCTGGAGGAGCTGCTCCTCACCTGGCTGATCGAGGCCAACCGCCTGGTCTCCAAGGAGCGCATGCTTGAGATCTACCTGAACATCATCGAGTGGGGCCCAGGCGTCTACGGCGCCCGCGAGGCGGCGCGCTTCTATTTCGCCAAGGAGGTCGGCGAGCTGACCCTGGCCGAGGCGATCTTCCTGGCCGCGATCGTGCCGCGCCCCAAGCGCTTCATGGGCTTTTTCGGCGACGACAACCGGCTGCGCCCCTGGCTGCAGGGCTATTACGCCGACGTCTCGCGCAAGATGCTGGCCCGCGGATGGATCAATCCATTCGACTACGACACGCTGCTGGCCGACGTGACCCTGACCGGCCCGGCGCGCATGCTGCTCAAGAACGCCCCGGCGGAACCGTTTGCACCGGAGGAAGTGCAGCTGCATTAGGACTGAAACGGGGACACTGAAACGGGGACGGTCTTTGTTTTTTTGGATTTTTTTGACAAGATCCGAACAGTCCTCTGTCGAAAGGCATAAAAAGATAGGAAGGCGCATGAAACAGGATTTTCCAAATTTGCAAAGACCGTCCCCATGCCTCACCCATGCCTCATGCCCCGTGTCACGGGCATTGTCACTGGCGCTCACTTTCTGCTATAACGTTCCCATGGCACAAGCAGCAATCCGGCGCGCCGTGGTCCTGGGCGCAGGCGCCATCGGCTCGGTCATCGCCGCCGCCCTGGCGCGCAAACCGGGCCTGGAGACGGTCCTGATCGGCCGCCGCGAGCATGTGCAGGCGGTCCGCAGCGACGGGCTGCACGTCGACGGCCTGTTCACCGGAGCGGTCTCCCTGGAGGCCCGCCAGGCGATCGACTTCCCCCTCGAGAACACCCTGCTGATCGTCACGGTGAAGGCCATCGACCTGGCCGCGGCGCTCGCCGGCGCCGCGCCGTTCCTGCGGCCGACAAGCGCGGTGCTGTTGCTGCAGAACGGCCTGGGCATCCGCGAAATCGCCCTGCAGGCTCTGCGGGCCGCTCCCCTGCCGCCGGCGCAGGTCTTCATCGGCATCGTGGCCATGGGGGCGACCTTCATCGGCCCCGGGCGCGTGCGCTGCTTCGGCGGCAATGTCCGCGTCGAGCCGGCCTTGGCCGGCTCCCCTTTCCTCGAGTTGCTGCAGGGCCTGCCGTTCAAGGTCGAGGCGAGCCGCAACATGGCCAGGGACCTGTGGACCAAGCTCCTGGTCAACTCGGTGATCAATCCCCTGTCGGTGCTGCTGCAGGGCCACAACCGCCTGGTGGCCGAGGCGCGCTTCGACCGGCTCAAGGAGCCGATCCTGGCCGAGGGGCGGGCCGTGGCCGCCGCCGAGGGTGTCCTCCTGGAAGTGGACGCCGCCTTCGTCAACCGCTTCGTCACCTCGGACAACCTCACCTCCATGCTCCAGGACTACCGCCGCGGCCGGCCGACCGAGATCGACTTTCTCAACGGCGCCATCGCCGCGCGCGGGAAAAAGCACGGCATCGCCGCGCCGGTCAACGAATTCGTGACGGCATTGATTCATGCATTGGAGTCATCAAGAACCTGACTTTGGCGTACGGCGTATGGCATACGGCGAACGGCAGGACTGAAGCCCCACATCACCAATCCCAAGTTCCAGACAAGCACCAAGTTCCAATCCCCTTGACGGGAAAGCCGTAAGCCTATGATCAAAACAAAGACATAGAAGAGTCAAAAGTTCAAGCGTTGAAGGGGGTCGGCAGCGTCCGATCGATGCCCGATGTGTCAACGAGGGCTTGCTCTTTGTTTCGGTCATAGGAGTTTGGCGCTTGGAATCGATTTGCAAGTTGGTGCTTGGAAGTTGGAATTCCCGTCTTCCCCGTTTCCATCATGGGCATTTGACGTTTGGGATTAAAACTTTTTCTTGGCCGTGCGTCGCATGCCGTACGCCGTGAACCGAGTTCCCATCCTGTCAGCCGAGATCCTTCTGCATCCACACCATGTCGAAGTGGCGGCCGAGCTTGCGGCCGATGCCGCGGAAGCGCCCGCATTCGCTGAAGCCGTGCCTGGCGTGGAAGGCGATGCTGCCTTCGTTGAGAGAGGAGATGCTGGCCAGGATAATGCGGATGCCCCGTTCCCTCGCCCCGCCCTCCAGCCATTTCAGGGCGTCGCTGCCGATCCCCTTGCCGGTGGCTTGCGGGGCGATGAAATAGGTGATCTCCGCCGTCGCCTTGAACGTCGGGAACGGGTGATAGGCGTGCAGGAAGCAGAAGCCAACGATCCTGCCGCATTCCTTCTCCCGCATGGCGAAGGCCGGGTAGCCGCGGCTCATCTCCAGGAAACGCCCGAAGAATTCCTCGGGCAAACTTTTTTCGGGATAGGCGGCGAAGCCGTTCTCGACGTAATGATTGAAAATGGCCATCGCGGCCGGTCCGTGCCCAGCCTGCAGGGGCTCAAAAACGACATCCATGCCCAACCTCCAGGGAAACATCCACAGCCTCGGGCATCCTGGGCTTCCCGCGATCCCGTTCCCTTTCCCTCTTCATCGTTCACCTTTCATGTGCGCCAACAGCGCTTCGATCTCGCCGATCTCCTTGGGCGCGGCGGCGCCGGGAACAAGGAGCGGCCAGGAGCGGCTCCTTTTCATGGCAACCTGGGATATGCTATCCTGTGGGCAGCCATCCACAGGAGACCATGATGACGTCGAGTCCCAGGCCCGTAAGCGCCGCCAGGGCGGGGGCGATCTTCCTTTTTTTCACCCTGTACTTCTTCGGCTTGCTGCACACCCTGCTGCCGCTGCTGAAGGCGAGCTTCCGATGGCACTCCGCCCTCTATTGGTTCGTCAGCGGCAGTTTCCTGTTCGCGCCGCTGCTGCTTTTCGCCCTCTGGCGCGCGTTCCGCGAGGGCAACCGCGGGGCGGCCGGCATCCTGGCGGCCCTGCACCTGCGGCCGATGGGCCGGCGCGACTGGTCCCATGCCGTCGCCGGGCTGCTGGCGGCCTTCGCGCTGAGCGGCGCCGTTTTCGCCGCCTGGGCGCTGCTCAGCCGTCAGTTCGGCTGGAGGCCGCTGGCGACCACTCCCTGGTTCATCCCGATGCAACCGTTCATCGGCCGCGAGAAGCTGCTGCTGCTGGCCTGGCTGCCGATGTTCTTCCTCAACATCACCGGCGAGGAATTGCTGTGGCGCGGCTACGTGCAGGCGCGGCTGGCGGGAAGGAACGCCTGGCTCCTGTGCTCGGCGCTGTGGCTGCTGTTCCACCTCCCTTTCGGCCCCGACCTGATGCTCGTCCTGCTGCCGGTGGTCCTGGTCATTCCCTGGGTCTTCCAGCGCACGCGCAATACCTGGAACGGAGTGTTCATCCATGCCCTGTTCAACGGGCCGGTCTTCGTGGCCATCGCCCTGGGCTGGGTGAAGTGAGGGGCCCTGGCAGGGCCTGTATCCCTCCTGCGCCTCCTTGACATAGGGGGGCGTCTCGGCTAAGGTGAACGGCGGCGGCGCCGCCTCGCCGCCTGAGGAGCCGCCACATGGAAGGAGCGAGCGCCCTGTTCTTCGCTTTCTGCTACCTGGGCCTGTTCCTTCTTTTCGGAAAAATCCTGCGCGTGGCCGTCCGCCTGTTCCAGGCCCTGCACCTGCCGGCATCGATCCTGGGCGGCTTCCTGGCCCTGGCCTGCGGCCCCTACCTGCTCGACCTGCTTCCCGCCTGGGTGGGAGTCCAGTGGGCGCAGCTGCCGGGCCTGCTGATCAACCTGGTCTTCGCCAGCCTCTTTTTGGGGGTGGCCCTGCCCTCGGCGCGCGCCCTCTGGCAGCAGGGAGGCGCCCAGCTCTGCTTCGGCATGGTCGTCGGCTTCGGCCAGTACGCCGTCGCCCTGCTACTCACGGCGCTGGTCCTGGCACCGCTCTTCGGCGTGCCGCCCGTCTTCGCCTGCATCCTCGAGGTCGGCTTCTCCGGCGGCCATGGCACGGCCGCCGGCATGGCCGACGTCTTCCGCTCAATCGGGTTTCCCGAGGGGGCGGCGCTGGGACAGATGTCGGCCACCGTGGGCATCCTCGTGGCCGTGGTCGGCGGCATCCTGTTCATCAACATCGCCCTGCGCCGGGGCTACCGCACGCTGGGCGCGCCGCCCGGGCCGCTGCGTGCCGGCAGCGGCCTGATCGGCCGCGAACAGAGCTTCCCCATCGCCCGCGCCACCGTCGCCCCCGAAGCGCTCGAGCCGCTGGCTTTCCACTTCACCCTGGTGGCCCTGGCCGTGCTCCTGGGCTGGGCCCTGCTGGGCCGCGTGCGCGGCCTGCACCCTCTGCTCAGGGGCTTTCCCCTCTTCCCACTGGCCATGATCGGCGGCCTGGCCATCCAGGCGCTGGCCCGGCCGCTGCGCTTCGACCGCTACCTGGACCGCGACACCTTCGAGCGCATCCTGGGCTTCTCCATCGACCTGCTGGTGGTGGCGGCCATCGCCACCATCCGCCTCGATCTCTTCCTGGCCAATTTCTGGCCGTTCCTGCTGCTGATGCTGGCGGGCATCGCCTGGCTCTTTTTCGCCCTGACCGTGCTGGCGCCACGCATGTTCCCGCGCTTCTGGCTCGAGCGCGGCATCACCGAGTACGGCATGCAGAGCGGCGTTACGGCCATCGGTTTGCTGTTGCTGCGCCTGGTCGACCCGCTCTATGACACGGGAACGGCCGAGGCCTTCGGCTTCAAGCAGATGGTGTACGAGCCGCTGCTCGGCGGCGGCCTAGTCACCGCCACCGCCCCCTTCCTGATCCTGCGCCTGGGCATGGGCCGGACGCTGGCCCTGGCCGCCGGCCTGATGGCCCTTTTCTGGCTGGTATCCCGGCTGAGCGGCTGGTTCCGCTGGAAGCCCTGGCCGGGAGGAGACGGACAGGCCAGTCAGGTGCCAGTAGACAGCAGTCAGTAGAAACACCCCAAAGGCAAAACCATCAGCGAATGACTTCGGGAATTGCCTTCCTGCTGGCTCCAGGCCGCAGGCTGCCTTCCTTGGTCGCTTGTCCCTGCGGAGGGGGTGTTCGATCATGAAAACCACGAACACCCTGGACGAGAGCATGGCCATGACCATGGACGGCGGCCAGGACGCCGCCATCATCCCCCCTGCCCTCTATCCTGCAGGACGCCTGGGAGATCGGCACCGATGCCGCGGTGGTGGCCGACCTGGTGCGCCGCCACCGCGGGGGGCGTGGGCCGCTGCGCGCGCTCGACCTGGGCTGAGGCATGGGGGCGGTCTGCGTCAAGCTGGCCGGGGAGCTGGGCTGCCGTCTGGGCATCGACACCCTCGGCGAGTTGGTCGCCGAGGCGGGGAGAAAGGCGCTGGAGTCCGGCAAGGAGGACCCGTGCCGCGGCTGTCGCCCGCGGCGGACTGTCCGCGCCGCCCGGGACCCCGGCTATTTTTTTTGCGGCTCCCAGTCGGCGATCATTTCCAGCCGCAGTTGCACGCGACCGTCGGCCTGCCAGCTTTCCGAGGAGTTGTAGTCCCACTTCAGAAACTCGGAGCCGCCGCCGCTCTCGGTGGTGATCAGGAAGCGGTTGTCCAGGTGGCCGAAATACATGGCCTGGTCGCGCGCGGACTCCTGGTCGCCGCCGCTGGGGTCGACCGGCACCCAGCCGCTCCCCGGCAGGTAGACCTCCACCCAGCGGTGGTAGACGTAGTCGAAGCTGGCCTCCTCGCCGCGCACGACCACCGAGCCCACGTAGCGCGCCGGCAGCCCGGCGGCGCGGCACAGGGCGATGTAGACGAAGGCGTATTCCGAGCAGGAGCCCGAGCCGCGCGCGAGCACCGTGGGGGCGATGTCCCAGCCGCCGATGCGCTTGTAGACCATCTTGTCATGCAGCCAGTCGTAGATGTCGCGGGCGATCCAGTAGGGATTGTCGGGATGGCGGACCGCTTCGCGGACCGCCGCCTGGATGACCGGGTCCTGCAGGCGGTACTTGTCGTCGTCGGCCAGGAAACGGCGGCGCACGTCGGCGGGGATGTCCTTCAGCGCTCCCGCCTTCTCGGGGAACAGGTGGTACATAACGTCGTAGATCTTCGCCTTGACCCGCATGCGGGTGACGGCGCGCTGGCCGGGCTTGAGCCCGCCGCGGCGGTAGCGAACCACTTCCTGCCCCCAGCGGTCGCCGAGCTTCTCTCCTTCCTCCTGGAGCAGCTCGATGGCCTCGATCTGCTGGGTGGAGCGGTCCTTGGGCAGGGCCAAATAGACATCCAGTCCGGTCACGGTCCCGGGACCGAAATTGATCACGTCGTGGGTGAAGGTGATCACGGCGGCGCGCTCCTTGGAGCGGGTAAAGGCGCCTGCGGCGAAGACGGCCACGCGGGCGATCTCGTCGTCCTGGTAATCGGCGACCCACAGCCCGTCGCCGACCCAGGCCATCCCCCAGGGATAGGGTCCGGGGGCGGGCAGGATCATCAACACCCTGCCGGTCTCGGGATGGAGGCGGTACAGCTCGTCCTGGCCGCGGTCGGCGAGCCAGAGGAAGCTGCCGTCCCAGGCCAGGCCGCGCGGATCGCCGGCCGGTGCCTTCAGCGTGCGCAGGGTGGTGCCGTCATCGGCGCTGATCTGAAAAATCTCGCGGCTGCCGTTGTCCGAGACCCAAAGCGAACTTCCGTCCCAGGCCAGCCCCTGCGGCTCGGGACCCGGGGCCATGATCATCTTCAGGATGCGGCCGCTGCCCGGATCGACGCGGTAGATCTTGCCGCAGGAATCCTCGGCCGAGGTGTTGGTGAAGTCCATGTCGGCGACCCAGAGCGCCTCGCCGTCCCAGGCCAGGGCGGTGCAGAAGTAGCCCGGGGCGTCGAAGCTGGCCAGCACGCGGCCGCCGGCCGCATCCAGGCGGTAGAGCCTGTCGCTGTCACGGTCCACGGTCCAGAAGGCCGAACCGTCCCAGGCCAGGCCGGTGGTGCACGGCGAGGGCAGGGGCATCTTTCCAAGCACCTCGCCCGGTCCGGCGAGAACAGTAATCGTGGCCAGGGCCGACAGGCTGACGCAGGCGATCCATTTTTTCATGGCGGGCCTCCTGAGACCCTGATTCTAAGCGGCCGCGAGGGCGAATGTCAAACCCGCCCCGGCGCCTGTGCTATAATGAAGCATGGCCGAGAAACAAGGACCGACCGCTCCGTTCCTCCTTTCCGCGTCCGCCCTGACGGCGCTGCTGGGGTATTTCCTCGTGCGCCTCGCCCTGCACGGCGGCAACGAGCGGCTGTGCGTCCTCATCCTGCTGCTGAAGGCGGTGGGCCTGCTGGCCTCGTTCGTGCTGGTGCTGGGCACCCTGGATGCCCCGGTGTTCAGGCGCTTTTGCCCGCGGAATCCCATGTTCGACTGCAAGCGGGTGATCGATTCGCCGGCGGGGATGGTTCTCGGGCGGGTCCACACGGCCGACCTGGGCGTTCTCTATTTCGCCGGCACCCTGCTGGCCCTGCTGGTTTCGGCTTTCACTCCCGGCTTCTACCACCAAGTCCTCTATTTGGGCATCCTCAACTTGTTCACCCTGCCCTACACGTTTTTCTCGGTCGCCTACCAGGTGTTCAAGGTGGGCAAGGGCTGCGCCCTGTGCCTGATCGTCCAGGCCGTGTTCTGGCTCGAGTTTTGGCAATTCCATCCCTTCCTCTTCGGCACCCGTCCCCAGCTCTCCCTGGCGCTGCCCGGCCTGCACCGGCTGCTTGTCGGCCTGGCCCTGCCGGCCGTTCTCTGGCCGCTGGTCCGCTATCTGCTGCAGAAGGCGTATTCCCGGAACTGAGTGAGGAACCGGGCTGAGGACGGCGGAACGGAGCGAACTTCAGCGGCAGGTGACGAGGAAGGGCAAGGGATCGCCCCTTGCAGTGCCCATCTCCCATCGCCAAGTCCCCTTCGCCGCGTCCGGCCCGCTTCTTGGCCTTGTTCATCCCTCATCAGGGCGAACCGCCTGCCCCCTGGGGACAACGACACCGTCACGGCCCCCGCACAAGGAGTTCGCTTCAGCCGTTGAACGTGCAGGTGCGGTTCTCGATCTCCCTGGCGACGGCCTGCCTGCCGGTGCGCTTCACGTCGAGATAGCGGCAGATGCGGCCGTCGACCAGCTCGTAGATGTGGTCGGCCTGCAGGGCCACATCGCGGTCGTGGGTGACCATCACCAGGGTGATGTCTCCTTCGCGGTTCAGCTCGGCCAGCAGCTCCAGGACGGCCTGGCCGCTCTCGCGGTCGAGGTTGCCGGTCGGTTCGTCGGCGAAGATGACCTTGGGGCGGTTGACCAGCGCCCGGGCGATGGCCACGCGCTGCTGCTGACCGCCCGACAGCTCGAAGACGGCCTTGTCGCGGCAACTCGCCACGCCGATGCGCTCCAGGATGCGCAGGGCCTCGTCCCGCGTCGCCTGCCCCGGACGGCCCCCGCCGATCCAGCAGGGCAGCAGCACGTTCTCCAGGGCGCTGAATTCGGGCAGCAGGTAATGGAACTGGAAGACGAAGCCGATGTTGCGGTTGCGGAACTCGGCCAGCTCGTTGACGTTGCGCTCGCGGATGAGGCGGCCGTCGAACTCGATCTCCCCCGACGTGGGCGGATCGAGCAGGCCCAGGCAATGGAGCAGCGTGCTCTTGCCCGAGCCCGAAGGCCCGATCAGGGCGGTGAAGCCGCCGCGGAAGACCTCCAGGCTGACGTCGTGCAACACCGGCGTGTCGACGCGCCCGAAATAGGTCTTGTTCAGGTTGCGGGCGCGCAGGACGGAGTCAGCCATTGCGGATCACCTCGATCGGCGACAGGCGGCGCGCCCGCCGCGCCGGCACGGTGGAGGCGATGACGGCCGCCGCCAGCGCCAGGACGATGGGCGTGGCCAGGGTGCGGAAACTCAGCTCCAACCCAAAGTCGGCGCCGGAGCCTTTCACGAATCCGTACCCCAGCAGCAGGCCCAGCCCCAGTCCCAACAGCGCCCCGGCCACGCCCAGCATCAGCCCCTGGATCACGAAGATGCGCGAGGCGCTGGCGTCGGTCGTGCCCATGGCCTTGAGGATGCCCAGCTGCCGCTGCTTCTGCACCGCGGCGATGCCCAGGACGCTGGCGATGGCCAGCGAGATGCTGACGATGACGAAGAACTGGATGGTGCCCGAGGAGATGCTCTGCGAACGCAGTCCGGCCAGCAGCTCGCGGTTGTTCTCCTGCCAAGACTCCAGTTTCACTCGCGCGTACTGCCGCCCGTACTCGCGGGCGATGGCCTCGGCCTGGAAGACGTCGGCCACCTGGGCCTCGACGGCCGACACGCCCTGGATGGCGAAGAAGCTGCGCACGCGGTCCATGGCCGCCACCACCAGGTCGTTGCCGGCCGCCGCCCCCAGGTCGAACACGGCGCCGACGCGCAGGAACACGCGCTTGCCGCGGTCGTTGCGCAGGAAAAACTTGTCGCCCACCTGCAGGGTCAGCCGCTCGGCGATGCCGCGTCCCAGCAGCGCCGAGTCGGAGGCCAGCTCCGGGATCCCGGCCAGCGTCTTGTCGCGGATCCGGTAGATGGCGAGCCCGTCGGGAGCCGTCAGGCCCTTGACGGACACGGCCACCACCGCGGTGCCGCGCTCGATGAAGCCCTGGCCGTTGGCCACCGGCGCCGCGCGCAGCACACGCGGATCGCTGCGCAGGTCGTGGACGTACGGCTGCCAGGAGTGGATCTCGCGCCACTCGGTGTAGAGCACGCGGCCGCGGTCGCGCGGGCCGTCGCCGCCGGCGGCGGCCGCGGTTTGGGCGCGGCGGTCGGCGGGCAGGACCTGCAGATGGGGCGCCGAGCCGACGGTCCTCTCGATCAGGCTGACCTGCAGGCCGCTGATCAGCGCCGAGAGGAAGAACTGCACGGCCACGCCCACGGCGATGCCCAGGACGATGAGCAGCGTCTGGCCGCGGCCGCGCGCGAGGAAGCGCAGGGCGATCATCCACTCGTAGCGGTTGCGGCGTGTCTTCATTCGGGGAGCGCGATGCGGGCGCCCTCGTCCAGATTGCGGACGCTCACCCACTTCTCGCCGATGGGGGCGGCTTGCACCGCGGTTTTTTCCAGCTTCCCGCCCCGGCGCAGCAGGACGAAATCGCCCGCGCCCTCACGGATGAGATAGCGGGCGGGCAGGGCCAGCACGCCGGCGTTGAGGCCGGCCTGCTTGCGTCCGCTGATCTCGACGCTGCCGGTCATGCCGTGGCGGATGAAGGGCCGGTCCTCGCTCACCCGCAGCTTCAGGCCGCAGGTGCCCTTGTCCAGGTCGACGATGGAGCACACCAGGCTGACCCGGGCCGCCACCGCCTCGCCGGGAAAGGCGTCGAAACGGACCACGGCCGGCAGTCCCTCCTCCAGGAACGCCAGCTCCTTCTGGTCGACGTCGGCCTCCAGCACCCAGGGGGTGCGCTCCAGCACGGTGACGACCGTCCGCCCCGCCTCCACCGCCTCGCCGCGCTTGACGTCCAGTTCGATCACCGTGCAATCGTAGGGCGCGCTGAGGCGCTTGTCGGCCACCGCGCGCCGGGCCAGCTCCACCCGGGCGTTCAGCGCATCGAGCCGGCTGGCCAGCTCGGCTACGGCGCCGCTGCGGGAATAAGCGTCGACCTGGAGCCGCAACTGGTTGAAGCGCGCCTGGGCCGCCTCCAGGTCGGTGCGCGCCCGCTCCGCTTCCACCTGGGCGACGGCCCCTGCCCGCAGCAGGGCCTCGATGCGCCCGGCGTGGCTGCGCGCCTCGGCCAGCGCGGCCTCGGCGGCATTCAGCTGCTCGCGCAGCCGCGGGTATTCCTCCTCGCGGGCGTTGGCCATTCTCAGCTTCACGCCCGCGTAGTCGCTGCGGGCGATGGCCAGGTCCTGACGCTCGCGGAAATCGTCGAGCTGGACCAGCAGCTCGCCAGACTGTACCGCCTGGCCTTCGGCTGCCGGCACGGCGATCACGTCGCCCGCCGCCCTGGCCTTGATGGCGTAGGGCTCGGGGTAACTCACCGTGCAGTTGGCCAGGATCGAGTAGTCGACGTCGGTGCGCCGGAGGACGAAGTCCTCCCCGCCCGGCTTGCGCAGCAGCAGCACAGCCAGGACCAGGACCGGAACGGCCGCCAGGGAGATGAGGAGAGTTTTTTTATTCATATGTAAAATTATACCTAAGACAGGTGAATTTTTTCAAGAAGCACACCGCGGCTCGGACGCAGGGAGCCAACCCCTTTCTTGACTTCGCCCTGGCGCTTGCCTACAATCCAGGGCGTGCTCGACGCGCCCGCGGCCGGAGCGGGGCGGGGGGGGGGAACATGCGGGGAAGGCCATGACCGCGTTTCAGGTCATGCTGAGCTTCATCAGCGCCACCTTCCTCACCCTCAGCCTGTTCTACTTCCTGCGCATCCTGCTGGTCACGCGGCGCATCGGCAAATACTTTTTTTTCGCCCTGTCCGCTCTCGGCTGCGCCTTCTTCGCCTTCTTCGAGCTCCTGCTCTCGCGTGACCTCGCCGCGGCGCAGGTTCTCCTGTTCCATCGCCTGAAGCTGGCCTCCATGCTCCTGTTCCTCCCCTTCCTGTTCGCCTGCGTCTACGAGATCTTCTTCCGCAGCCTGAGGGCGCCGCGGGTTTTCATGGCCATCAGCCTCCTGCTTGCCCTGGCCCTGCCCTTCCCATTCCTGCTGCAGCTGCCGGTCCGCCACGTGCAGGTGACGCTGCTGGGCATGCGCTTTGACTACCATTTCGCCACCTACGGCCCCGGCTACTGGCTGTTGTCGCTGTACATCACCGGCGCCTACGGCTTCTCGATCCTGAAAACGCTCCGGGCCCCCCTGCGCTGGCGCGACAAGGGGCTGGCCCTGCTGGCCTTCATCCCGGCCATCGCCGCCGGCTTCAACGACTTCGCCGTGGCGCGCGGCGCGCACCAGGGCATCCTCATCGCCGAGTACGTCATCTTCCTCTTCCTGGTCGTCATTTTCAGCGTCTTCTTCATCGAGGAGCAGCGCGACCACCGCCGCCTGCAGCGGGTCAACGTCGAGCTCGAACGGCAGGTGGGCGAGAGGACGGCGCAGTTGCAGCAGGCCAATGACGACCTCAGCGGCGCCATCGAGAAACTGCGCCTGGCCAACCTGCAGAAGATCGAGTTGATGGAGATGGCCGCCCAGGACCTGAAGAACCCCCTGCAGGCGGTCCTGGGGAACACGGAGCTTCTCCTGCGCCACAGCGGCGACGGGAAGCGCGTGCGCCGGCAGGCCGAGGTGATCCGCGCCTCCGCCGAGCGCATGCTGGGGCTGATCGACGAGATGCTCGAGTCCGCGGCCCTCGAAAGCGGCGAGATCGAGATGAAGCCCCTGGGCGTCGACCTGGCCGAAACGGTCCGCAGCCTGGCGCCGGGCTGGGGCGACGCGGTCGACATGGAGAGCGAGGGCAGCTGCCTGGTCCAGGCCGATCCCCTGCGCCTGGAGGAGATTGTCGAGAGCCTGGTCGCCAACGCCCGCCGGGTCTCTCCGCCCGGGCGTCCGGTGCGCGTGCGCGTGGGAGTCAACGGCCCCTGGGTGCGACTCGAAATCGAGGACGAGGGGCCGGGGATGAGCCCCGAGGAACAGGGGCGCATCTTCGACAAGTTCAGGCGCCGGGACGACCGCGCGGCCGGCGGCGGCCTGGGGCTCTACATCGTCAAGAAGCTCGTGGAGTTGCAGGGGGGCGGCATCGGCGTGCAGAGCGAGCCGGGCCGCGGCGCCCGCTTCACCGTCATCTTCCCCAGGGCGACGGAGCGAACCTGCCGTGGGTGTCAGTGACAGTGTTCGCGTCAGCAAGAGGTTCAGCGAACTGTCGTGACGATCCTGCAGGTCCCCGGCGAGGGGAGCGGCGAGGGCCGTTCATCATGGGAACGATCTCCCAGGCTGTTCACGTTTCACCTTTCACGGAAGCCCGATTCATGCCGTAACTCATCACGCATCACGGTCGGTCGTTGCTGCCGGCTGCCGGGTTTCCGTCTTCCTCGTCACGGGTCACATGTCACTTTTCATAGCAATACGATCCTGGCCGCGACGGGATTGTGATCGCTGTGCCGGAAGCCCAGGTCGCGCACCTCGACGCGCTCGACGCCGACGTTGTCCGACACCAGGAAGCCGTCGATGACGGCGACGAAGCTCTCCCCCGGCCGGTAGGGGGTGGAACTGGCGCGGATCGTCGGCCGGCTGGGATCGACCGCCCAGCGGAAGCCCGCAGGGGCGAAGCCGGGAGGCAGCTCCCGGTACCAGGCCGGGATTTTCGCGGTCCGCGGGAAGCGCCCGGGATCGCTGCCCGGCAGCCCGTGGTTCCAGTCGCCGCCGGCGATGACGTGATGGCCGGCCCGGCGTTCGGCCAGGAGGCGGCCGCGCAGGAACTCCAGCTGCCTGCGGCGGACGCGGCCGCCGCGGTCGAACACCGACAGGTGCAGGTGGAGAACGACGAGCTCGCCGCCGCTGCGCAGCGGCAAGCGGCACTCGCACAGGCAGCGGTCCAGCTCGGCCAGCTGCCGCGGCCAGGATTCCCGCCCGGGCAGCTGCAGGCGCAGCGCCCCGCGCAGGTGGAATCGGCTGAAGGTCAGCAGCCCGCCGTGGACCGCGCCCATGGGCCGGAGCAGGGGCACCGGCACCCAGGCGACCTTGTAGTTGACCGCGAAAACGCCGGCCTGGCCGGGAAGGACCGCTTCCAGCGCGGCGCGCTGGTCGACCCGGTGGCTGCGCGAGGAGCGCAGGTCGACCTCCTGCAGCAGCACGATGCCGGCGCCCTCGCCGGCCAGGAAGGAGGCGATCGCCCGCAGGTTGTCGTACACGGCCTCGCGACCGGCGGCGCGCGAACCCCGGCCGCCGTCCATGAAGAAATCGCTGGCGGTGTCCATGCCGCAGTAGCCGATGTTGAAGGTCAGGAGCGAAAGGGGCTCTCGCCGCTCCAGCAGGCGGGGGGGATTGTTCCTCACCTCCAGGGCGACGGCAGCGGCGGGCCGGTAATCGGTCAGCGCCAGGAAGCCCAGGAACAGGACAACGGCCGTCAGCGGCAGCGCCGACGCCCAGGCCAGCGTCCTCAGCGGCCCGCGCACAGGAGGCTCCAGCGGCAATGTGAACTAGAGTGACAAGTGACGAGCGACGAGTGACCAGTGAAATTCCCTGCAGAGCGCATGCGTCCGGGCATGTTTCCTCCTCGTCACTCGTTCCTTGACACGGGTCACCCTCTTGGCGGCCGTGCGCCCTCAGCCCTACGCCTTGCGCCCAGCCCTCTTCTAGAACGGCACGATGGCCTGGAGGCTTGGCCCCAGGCGCGCGGCCAGCTTTTCCAGGTGCTCGAGGTCGCCGGGGGTGAAGTCGGGACCCGGCTCGCCGAAGGCCCGGCGCTTGCGCGAGATCTGCATGACCCCCAGCCGCTCGCCGTTCACGGTGACGGCGGCGCCCATCATCTTCCAGATGCGCCGCGCCTCGCCGTCGTCCTCCTTGAGGAACTCGTATTCGACCATGTGCTCATGCTCCTGGAGGCGGTTGTCGAGGAACGACGTGCCGTTGCGGAAGATGTTGGCGGCCACGGGACGCTTGGAGCGGATCTCCAGGTCCTTGGCCTCGGCCAGGAATTCGGGCCAGAGGAAGGACAAGGCCTGGCCGCGCCGCCACAGGAGGGCCACCTCGGACTTCTCCACCCGGAAGGAATCGGCAAGGAAGTCGGCGATGCGGTTCACGGCCACCTTGAAGCGCTCCGCGGGCGAAAACTCGGACGAGACGATCAGCGTGCGCAGTTCCTCGATCAGTTCGTTGACATCGTTCATGGTCGGGTCTCCTGTGGCGACATGATAGCGCAGAGCGGCCCGCGGCGCAAGCCGGTCCCGGCCGCGGTTTCTGTGATACAATGGGCCGATGCCCGAACGTTCCCGGATCATGCCCGCGGTGTGGACCCTGACCGGAGCCGCCTTCCTGGCCCTCACGGCGTACGAGATGGTGCGCTCGGCCGCCTCCTCGGTGTTCTTGGCCCAGCACGGCGCCGGCCTGCTGCCCGTGGCGCTGATGCTGGTGCCCCTGGCCATGGTCGCCCTGACGTTCCTCGTCAGCTGGCTGCTGCGGCGCTTCGGCCCCTCGGTTACCTACGCCGTCACCCTGCTGGCCTCGGGGCTGGTGCTGGCCGCGGCGGCCGTCGGCTCCCGCCAGCGCGTTCCGGGCAGCGCCTTCGTCCTCTACGTCTTCGCGCAAGCCTACATCGTGCTGATCGTCGAGCAGTCCTGGGCCTTCATCAACAGCCAGTTCTCCACCGCGGACGGCAAGCGCTGGAACGGCTTCATCATCGCCTTCACCACCGCCGGCTCGGTCATCGGCGGCGTGCTCACCGGCGCGCTCTCGGTGCGCATCGGCTCGGAAGGGATCGCCGTCAGCGCCGCCGCCATGACCGCCGCGGCCGTCTTGCTGAGCCGCCGCGCCTTTCGCCGGGCCCGGCCCGAGCGGACCGCCGCCGACCGCCAGCCCAGCCGTTTTGCCGACCACTTCGCCTGGGACGTGCTGCGCCGGGACCCCACCCTGAGGCGGCTGGCGCTGATGGTGGCCGCCTCGCAGTCGGTCTCGGTCCTGCTCGACATCGCCTTCCACCGCAGCCTGCAGGCAGCCATGCCGCTGCAGGACCCGCGCACCGCCTTCCTCGGCTTCTTCTGGGGCGGGGTCAACGCCGTGGCCTTCGTGCTGCAGGTGGGGCTCTGCCCCTGGCTGCTGCGCCGCTTTTCCCTGCGGCCCATCCTCGCCGCCATTCCCCTGCTCTATGGCGCCGCATCCCTGGCCGGCGTCTTCCTCCCGTTCCTGCCGGTTCTGGCGGCGGCGTTCTTCCTGTCCAAGACGGTCGACTATTCGGTTTTCCGCGCCGCCAAGGAGGTCCTGTACATTCCGCTGCCCTTCACCGCCCGCTACCGGGCCAAACTGACCATCGACGCCCTGATCTACCGCTCGACCAAGGGCGCGGCCTCGGCGCTGCTCAGCCTGGCCGCGCTGCTCTGGGGCACGCTGCCCCTGCGCCTGCACCCCATGCTGGTGACCCTGCTGGGCGGCCTCTGGTACGGCGTCACGCGCGGGCTGCCCGAGCCGAGACAGAAAGCCGGGCAATCGTGACGCGTGACAAGTGGCAAGTGACGAAGAACCGCAAGCGATCGATCTTGGCTGCTCCGGCCACCGGTCACGATTGACGAATCACGATTCTGGTTCGTTGAGCCCCTTACTGTCCTTGCCACGGATCGCCGCGCGCGTTTCTGCTATAATGACTCCATGAAAGTCCTCGCCATTTCCGGATCGGCGCGCCTGGAGGGCAATACCGCCCTGCTGGTGCGCCAGGTGTTCCAGGAGCTGCAGGCGGACGGGATCGAGACCGAGCTCGTGCAGCTGGCCGGCAAGGCCCTGCACGGCTGCCGAGCCTGCTATGCCTGTTTCGAGAGGAAGAACGGCCTCTGCGCCTGGAGCGACGACTTCGTCAACGAGTGCATCGCCAAGATGACGCTGGCCGACGCCATCATCCTGGCCTCGCCGACCTATTACACCGACGTCTCGGCCGAGATGAAGGCCCTGATCGACCGCGCCGGCATGGTGGCCGGCGCCAACGGCGGCCTGTTCCGGCGCAAGGCCGGCGCCGCGGTGGTGGCCGTGCGCCGCTCGGGGGCCATTCACGCCTTCGACACGCTCAACCATTTCTTCCTGATCGCGGAAATGATCGTCCCCGGCTCCAGTTACTGGAACATCGGCGTCGGCCGCGACATCGGCCAGGTGGCCGGCGACGGGGAGGGCATGGGCATCATGCGCGACCTGGGCCGCAACCTGGCCTGGCTGCTGCGCCGGATCAAGGAATAGCCACGGACGCCCGTGCCGCGCAACCCGTGACAGGGAAGGCCGGGGTGCGGCCTGCGGCAAGAGGACAAAACGAACGCGCGTGTCGAACGGCAAGTGACGGCCCTGAAGGTCCTTGGCGAGGGAAGTGACAAGGAACCGCTAGGGATCAATCTTTTCCCTTCCGATCCCTACTTCCTGATCACGAGGGCTCAGCCCTTCTTCGGCTTCTCCCATCACGCGTCACGTGCCAATCGCAACGAAAGTCCGCTTATGGCTCGCTGTTGCCACGGCCTCGAACATGGCCCCGGCCGAGACTTTGGTTGATTCGCTATTTCTTGATAGGAGCCACTCCCGCCATCTCGCCGATGACGTTGACCAGGTCGGAGCCCAGCGGCACGACGATCTTGGCGTTGTCCTTCAGCGAGGCCTCCAGCGCCTGCAGCTTCTTGAGCAGCTGGGCGTTGCCGATGAAGTACTGGTTGGCCGCCTCGTTGACCAGCTTGATGGCCAGAGCCTCGCCCTCGGCCTCCAGGATGCGCCCCTGCTTGACGCCCTCGGCCTTCTTGATCTCGGCCCGCTTCTGGCCGTCGGCCTCGGTCTCCCGGGCGGTGGCGAAATCGACGGCGGCGATCTTCTCGTTCTCGGCCTTGACCACCTTGTTCATCGTCTCCTGCACGTCCTTGGGCGGGTCGATCTCCTTCAGCTCGGTGCGCACCACGTCGATGCCCCAGTTGGCCGTCTCGTCGCACAGGGTCTTGAGCAGCTCGGAGTTGATGCGGCTGCGCTCGGAGTTGGCCGACTTGAGGGTCATGGTGCCGATGATGTTGCGCAGCGTGGTGCGCGCCAGGTTGACGATCTGGTACTGGTAGTTGTTGACGTTGTACTGGGAGTTCTTGACGTTCTCCTCGTCGGGCTTGACCCGGAAATAGACCTGGGCGTCGACGCGGGCGTTCAGGTTGTCGTTGGTGATGATCTCCTGCGGCAGGGCGTCGACCATCTGCTCGGTGGTGTTCACCTGGTACAGGCGGTCGATGACCGGGATGACCCAGTTGAAGCCGGGGCGGGCGAAGCGCTTGTAGCGGCCCAACCTCTCGACCAGCCCGCGGTGGGTGGGGCGGACGATGCGGATTCCCGCCAAAAACAGGAAGAACAGGACGAAAAACAAAAAGATCCAAAGGCCCGAGGCGTTGAATTCATTCATGGTGCTTCCCTCCAGGGGACATCTCCCCACTTATAGTGCAGCCGGCGCGCAAAGTCAATCGTTCCCTGCGGGCGAGGCCTTCGATTCAGAAGCGCAGGAACGCCCCCAGGCGGAAGCCGATGCCGCCGAGGTCGAGGGAGAACGGCCGGTAGTATTCCTCCTCCCAGGCCTGCGGGACCAGGGGCCAGGGAATGGCGTTGTTGGAGACCTTCCAGCGTCCTTTCCGGGATTCGCTGATGACGTTCCCGTACGACGAGGCCCCCTCGTCCAGGATGGTCTCGGAGAAGAACTGCTCGCCGCTTACGTCGTCCACCTTGAACATCTGGAAGAGGCCCTCGGCAAAAAGGCCGAAGCCGCGCCACAGGATGAACTCGAACTTGGCCCCGGCCTCGGCGGCCGGACCGTTGCCCTTGCCGCTCATGGCCGCCTCGTAGAGGCGGTCCTGGCCGGTGAAGCCGTCCTGGAAGCGGCGCGTCGAGGCGTGGCGGCATTCGACGAACGCCCAGCCGCCATGGACAAAGCCCGAAAGGCTCACGAAGGGGTTGAGCGGCAGGGTGGCCTGCCCCCCCAGGTGGGGGAAGAACGTCCTGAAACCCAGCCGGTAGCCGCTGATGTCGGTTTCGACATCGAAACGGGTGCCGGTCCCCGGAACATTGAAGCTGGAGCCGACAGAATAGCGGGAGTGCCGCTGCTGGTCGGTCCAGTCCAGGCCGGCGGCGAGCGAAAACGTGCGGTTCAGGCGCAGGCGCAGGCGCAGGGTCAGCGGCCAGCGGTTGGTCACGGTGTGCAGGACCCCGATGCCCAGGCCCAGGCCGTAAGGGGGGATGGCGACGAAGCGGGGATCGCGCATGTAGAGCAAGTACGGCTCCTTGGTGAGCCATTGGTCGTGAGCGACGAAAAGATTCAGGTCGTCCGGATCCTGGCTCAGCCCGCCGATGGCCAGCTCGACCTGCCATTTTTTCCAGGGGCCGGCGGCGTCCTCCAGCGGCTCGTCCGCGTCCGCCGGCGCCTCGGTGCCGGGCAGGCGCTTGAGCTTGACGCGCAGGGTGGTCGACTGGCCGGCGGAAAGGCGGATGCCGCTGGCCACGTAGGACTCGTATCCTTCCAGGTCGCAACTGACCTGGTAGGTCCCCGGCGCCAGGCCGAGGAAGCGGAAACCGCCGTTCCCCCTGTCGCTCTGCACTTTCGTCTCGGCGTTGCTGACCACGTTGGTCGCCGTCACCTCGACGCCGGACAAAAAGCGGCCCTCCTCGTCCTGGACGTAGCCGTCGATGCGCGCGTGCACCATCTGGGCCGCCAGCCGTCCCGCCGCCGCGAGCAGGACAACAGCCGCGATCAGTATGCGTTTCCTCATCTGTTTCACCTATGACGACTGAGCCGCTGGCGGCCTGGCCCTGTCAGCGCGTTCCGGAAAACGTTTTACGGTTCTGATTGTCGTTTCGCCCAGCCGCGAGGGCGGCAAAAAATCAAAAAAAAGAAACATTCAATAAATTGAACTTTTTGGCTGCAAGGCAAGAGAAGGTTTGTTTGTTGGTGCCTGCGAACAGACCGATCGCTGGCGGATGGGTTCCGCTTCCTGGCTGGGCTTACCCTGGCACCAAGGTGAGCGTTTGGCTCCCTGCCGTCTCCGGCTCTCTGGATCGTTGGGCTACTTCTCCATTCTGCCCCTGAGCCCCTCATGGACCTTGCCCGTCCACTTGCTCTTGTCCCAGGCCAGGAACTTGATCAGGCTGCCCGGGCCCTTGCGGTTCCAGTCGCCGTCCTGGGCGCGGACAAAGCGGAAATTTTCGACCCGGGCCGTCCACTTCGTGCCGTCCCAGGAAGTGTAGTTCAGGAAGCGGTCGGCGCGGGCGCGGGCCCAGTCCCCGTTCGGCGCAAGCAGGAAGACGCCGGCGGCCAGCTTGGCGCTCCATTTGCTGCCGTCCCAGGCGATGAACTTGAGCTCGTCATCGACCCGGGCACGCTCCCAGTCCCCCTCCGGGGCCATCTGGAACCTGCGGCCCGAGGGCGCGGGCAGGGGCGTCGGCGCCGCAAGCGGGAGGATCTTCATGCTCCAGCGGCTGCGGGTCGTGGTCAGGTAGTGGACGGCGGCGTCGGCATGGGCCCTGGCCCAGTTCCCATCCGGGGCATGGAGAAAGCCGCCCTCGTGGATCTTCGCCGCCCAGTTCGTCCCGTTCCAGGCTACGTAACGCAGGACAACGTCAACGACCGCCTTGTTCCAGTCGCCGTTGGGAGCGAGCAGGAAACCGTTGCCGTGGAGCTTGACCGTCCATTTCGTCCCGTCCCAGGTCACGAAGTTCAGGGTTTCGCCGGCCACCTCCTTGCTCCAGTCTCCGTTGGGGGCATGGCGGAACTCCCACACCTGGGTGACGGGCTCGATCACCCGCCCCTTGTCTTCTTGGGACGGAAAAGCCGCTTCGCGCGTCATGGCGACCGGCTGCCGCGAGCCGCCGGGGGAGATGATGAAGCCGGCCAGGCGGTTGCCCTGCACGGGCAGGGCCAGGCGGGTGACGAAGCGGTTGGGCCAGCGGGTCACGAGCTCGCCGCCCTCCACGGCCCAGGTGGCGACGTTGCCGGGAGAGGAGTCGGGGACCACCCGGCCGTCGGGGGTGTAAGTGAGGACGTCGCGGTAGTTGCCCGCCTGGTAGACCCAGCGGCCGGGGATCGGGTCGTCTGCAGCCGTCTGCAGCCAAGCCGTTCCCTTTGCGCTTTGCGCCGGCATGTTCAGGGCCAAAAAGGCCAGGAAAAAGAGGGCTCCCAGGGCCACGAATCGGATTTGCTTGCTCATCATTCCACCTCCTGAGCGGGGGGAGTGCCTGTCCTCCCAGCGGGGGCGCGCCGTCCCAGGGCATGATAGCGGAACCAGAGCGGATTTTCAACCCCGGGGGAGCGCATGGCCCCGCGGCTCCACAAACGCCGGCCCGGACCGTCCCGTCCTGCCCCTGAGATATTCCAGGGTAACTCCCATCTATTCACCTGAAGGAGGTTCCCATGAACAAGCTGGCATGCCTGGCGCTCTTGTCGCTTCTCTTTTCCCCCGTGGTGCGGGGCGGCGATCTTGCGGCGCCGATCATCACCTGGAACGCTCCCGGCGAGGGGACCTGCTGGCAGATCGACGCCGCCCACCCCGAGCTGGGGATCGTGATCTCGGCCGAGGACCCCAGCGGCGTCAAGCAGGGGCAGATCTGGCGCAAGAAGGGGCACCATGAACCGGGCGTTGATTTCCGCGCCTGGCCCAGCCTCTGGGGCCGCACCTATGCCCGCGACGGCTCGGCGCCCGAGTCGGTGCGCGAAACACTGCTGTTCCGCATGCTGGGCTTCGAGGAGGGCGAATACACCTTCGTCGCCGAGTTCGCCGACATGGCCCGCCACAACCGCCGTTGGGCGTTTCTCCATGTCTCCATCGACTTTGCCGCGCCGACGGTCTCGATCGCCTCGCCGCGGGCCGGTGCCGTCGTCTGCCGCGACCGCGACCTGGTCATGGACGTGGCCGCCGCCGACAGCGGCTGCGGCATCCACCAGGTGCAACTCTACCTGAACGAGGTCACCTCCACCACCCCGGCGGCGGTCGACACCACCGTCCCCTACAGGCTGACCGTGCCCAAGGCGCTTCTGCGCGGCGACCCCCTGCGCCTCATCGTCAGAGCCGTCGATCGCGCGGGCCGTTCCAGCCAGGCCGAGGTCTCCGTGCGCCCGATCCTCACCTGCCTGATGCGCGGCACGATCAAGCGCTGACCGGGCGTACGGGAAGGAATGGCCGAGGAGCGGCCCGACTGCCTGAGTTGCGGATTGTGCTGCCGTCTACCCGTTGGCCGCCCCGATCCCTATCCCGTGGACCTCGAGCGCTGGGCGGCCGAGGGGCTGACTGCGGTCGCCATCCGCCTGCGCGCCGGCCGCAACGGCGACTGCCCGTTCCTGGTCTCTGACTCGGGGTTCCGCTGCGCGATCTACCCCACCCGGCCGCTGGTGTGCCGCCATTTCGCCGCCGGCGGCTCGGCCTGCCTTGAGCTGCGACGCGGATTGCTCCTGGCAACCTAAGTCCCGCCTGAGGTAGCGCGCCGGACGGGAGCTTCAGCAAGACGGAGACGGCGTTGGCGCTGTCCCTAGCCGTTCGGGCTGACGTCCCAGGGATACGTAGCGCGCTCCACGCAGAAGCGGCCCGCGGCGCCGGCTTCCAGCTGCACGGCAAAGGTGAGCGGCTCTTCGCCCTCCGGCACATAGGGCTCGATGACCTGGATCAGGTAGGAACCGGGCGGCAGATTGTCGACTTCCAGGTCCAGGTCGAACAGGCATTGGCAGTAACAGCCAGCCATCTGTTCGCTCTCCGTGATCGTGATCCCGCGGCCGGAGACGCGGACGTCGGCGCGGACCTCCCCGGGGCAGCAGTTGAAGCAGGCGTTGACATGCTTTAGCCGCAGCACCGAGCCGTCGAAGCGGTATTCCAGGCAATCCTCGCTCGAGGCGACGGCCAGGCCGGCGGCGCCGTCCTGGGAGAATGACTTGCAGCCGTCGGTTCTCAGCAGCCGGCCCGTCGCCTGGTCCGGATTCTCGCCGCTGTCCTGGCAGCCTGACATGACCAGCGCCAGGCAGGCGGCGACAGCGCACATCGCGATCCTTTTCTTGCTCATGGTCGGGCTCCTTTCGCATTCAATGAATTCATGACTGTCTCCATGAAATGGAAGCATTTTTCATGCCGTGAGATCCGCATCTTTTTGTCCTGAAAAGCGGTCAGTTTGTCCTGTTTTTCCAGCCGTCAAGAACCCGGGACCCCTGCCAAAAGGGCTGGCCGCCGCTATGATGGCGGGCCCGCCTCCCCGGGCACGGCGGAGCCTCATGGACATGGTCACTTACGCGGCCACACTGCTGACGCTGGCGGCCGTCTTCAGCTACCTGAACCACCGCTTCATCCGCCTGCCCACGGCCATCGGCATCATGCTCATCGCCATCGTGGTGTCGCTGGCGCTTCTTGCTGCCGATCGCCTGGGGCAGGCCGACGGGTACAATCCCGCCTGCGCCTTCCTCCGCGGCGTCGACTTCCACGAAACGCTGCTGCGGGGCATGCTGAGCTTCCTGCTCTTCGCCGGGGCGCTGCACATCGACCTGGACGACCTGCTGCGCCGCAGGTGGGGGATCGGCGTCCTGGCCACGGCGGGCGTGGCCCTCAGCGCCCTGCAGGTCGGCGTCATGGCCTGGTCGGTCCTCGCCCTGGCCGGCATGGGGCTGCTGTATGTCCAGGAGGTCGTGGGCGGCGCCGCGTCGGGCTGCCCCTCCCCGTCCTGAAACGCTTCTTCGCCTTCAGCCCCGGCATCGTGGCTATCCTGACCTGGGGCGGCCTGCGCGGCGGCATTTTCGTAGCCCTGGCCCTGTCGCTGCCCCGCCGGCGCCGGGCGCGACACGCTGTTGGCCGTCACCTATATGGTGGTCGTGTACTCCATCCTGGCCCAGGGGCTGACGCTGAAACCCCTCTTTTCCGGCCAAGCGGCATCCTGAGGGCAGGCAACATACTTGACACCACGACCAACACAACGTGTAATAAGGCTCTCGAGTCTGGAATGCCTGGCAGGCAGAAGAAAAGCGATGCCGGCCCGACGGGCCGGCCTTCCAAGGAGGTTGCAGATGAGACGTTATGCCGTTTGGCTGCTGTTGCTGCCGCTGTCGTTGCTGATGACGGCTCCCATCGGCGCAAGCGCGGAGGCGGGGGAAAAGGTTCCGCTGGCGGCCAGCCGCTGGCAGTCGCCGCCCGAGGACTGGCTGCGGGTGCTGCACGCCCCGCAGTACTTCGACGCCTTGCCGGCCCCGGGCGGCCGGCACCTGCTGCTCGGCGACCCGGTGCTCTATCCCCCGCTGGCCGAGCTGGCGGCTCCGATGCACAAGCTGGCCGGAATACGGGTGAATCCGGCCAACAACGGCATCCAGGGCCAGCATGGCGACACAAACCCCCGTCTGGTGCGGGTCAGGGATGGAATCACCGTGCCGCTGCACCTGCCGCAGGGAGCCGAACTGCTCGACGTGGAGTGGACCGCTGACGGCGAGCGCTTCGCCCTCACCGTCGGGCTGAGCGACCGCATCGGCCTCTGGGTGGGTTCGGTCCAGGGCGACCATGCCGTGGCCGATGGCATCGCCCTCAATCCGCTGCTGGGCACCGCCGCCTGCTGGCTTCCCGACCAGAAGCGGCTGCTGCTGCGCGCCATTCCGGAACGCGGCCCCGTTCCGGCAGCGCCTTCGATCCCGGCCGGACCCGCGATCTTGGAGGGAAAGGGGGCCGCGGCCCGCTCCACCTACGAGGCGCGCAACCTGCTGGAGACCGCCCATGACGACGCGCTCTTCGACTACTACGCGACCTCGGAGCTGCTCCTCTACGACCCGGCGACAGGCGCAAAAGAAATCATCGGCAAGCCGGCCCCCTACGTGACGGCCGATTTCTCCCCCGACGGCGAATATCTCCTCATCGAGCGCCTGGCCGGCCCCTGGTCACACGAGGTCGCCTGGTGGCGCTTCGCCAGGGAGATCGAGGTCTGGGATGCCAGGGGCGGCCCCGTCGCCAAGATCGCCTCCCTGCCGGTGGCCGACCAGGTCCCGGTCCAAGGGGTGGCGCTGGGGCCGCGCTCGGTCTCGTGGCGCCCCACCGCTCCCCACCAACTCTTCTGGGTCGAGGCGCTCGACGGCGGCAACCCGGTGGCCAAGGTCTCCCACCGCGACCGCCTGATGAGCCTGGAGGCGCCCTTCGCCGGAGAGCCGCGGGAGGTCTTTCGGGCCGAACACCGCATCGAGCCCTGGCGCAATGCCTGGGGCGAGGGCGGCCTGCTGATGCTCACTCAGCAGGAGCGGATCCGGCGCTGGCGCTACGTATGGCTGCTTGATGTCGACCGAGGCATCTCCCGCCCCTGGTACGACCTGGACGAGGACGACCGCTACGGCGACCCGGGTCTGCCGCTGCTGCGCCCGCTGGCCAACGGCCGTTACGTTCTGCACCAGAAGGGTGACGCGGTCTATTTCCGCGGCAACGGCGCCAGCGACCAGGGCGACCGGCCCTTCCTCGACCTGCGCCGCCTGGACAGCGGCCAGGCCGAGCGCCTGTTCCGCTGCGATCCCAAACGCTACGAATACTTCGTGGCCTTCTCCGAGGACGAGGAGCATTTCATCCTGCAGTCGGAGTCGCTCCTGGAGATGCCCAACTGCTATCTGGCCACTCTGGGCAAAGCGATCAAGGCGCCCGCAGGGGAGGCCACCCGCGCCCTGCAGCGCAGGCCGATCACCCGCTTCGCCGATCCCGTGCCCGAGCTGCGGCGGATCGAGAAGCGCCTCGTGCGCTACGCGCGGAAGGACGGCGTGCCCCTAAGCTTCCAAATGCTCCTGCCTCCCGGCTACCAAAAAGGCGAGCGCCTGCCGACGGTGCTCTACGCCTACCCCATGGAGTACTCGGGTGCGGCCACCGCCGGCCAGGTCAGCGGCTCGGCCCGGCGCTTCATGCGCATCTACGGCGCCAGCCACCTCTTCTTCCTGCTGCGCGGCTACGCCGTGCTCGACCAGACCACGATGCCGATGGTGGGCGATCCCGAGACCACCTACGACACCTTCGTGCCGCAACTGGTGGCCGACGCCGAGGCGGCGGTGGCCAAGGCGGTCGAGGTCGGCGTGGCCGACCCGAAGCGCGTCGGGGTCATCGGCCACAGCCATGGCGGGCTGATGGTCGGGAACCTGCTGGCGCACACCGACCTCTTCCGCGCCGGCATCGCCCGCAGCGGCTCCTACAACAAGACCAACCAGCCGTTCGGCTTCCAGTCGGAGCGCCGCTCGCTCTTCGAGGCCCGCGAGGCCTATATCATGCTGTCGCCGACCTTCTTTGCCGACAAAATCAAAGAGCCCATCCTGATCATCCACGGCGACGATGATTCCAATCCCGGCACGCGCACCTACCAGTCGGAGGTCTTCTTCGAGGCCGTGCGCGGAACGGGCGGAATCACGCGGCTGGTGCTGCTGCCCTTCGAGGACCACGGCTACCGCGCCCGCGAGAGCATCGAGCACGTGCTGTGGGAGCAGCTGCGCTGGTTCGACCTGTACCTGAAGGGAGAGGAAGACCGGACGCCGCAATAGCCCGTTTTCGGGAAGCGATGCCTGCGATCACCGGTCTCCCGGAGCCGCTCACGAGAGCGAGGAGGGCAGCCCCCCGTCGGGCATGGGCAGCGGCGGCAGCGAGGCGGCGCCGCGGACGACCGAGATGACATAACGGTCGGCCCGGGAGGGTCTTGGATTCAGGCCGGAGTCGGTCAAGGGGATCGTCTTGCCCGCTTCCTTGCGCCAGGCGTTCAGCATGAACGATCCGAACAAGCTGGCGACGCGGATGTCATAGGTCGATCCGTCCACGACCGCCAGGACCGCCGAATCAGAGACCAAAGCCGCCTTGTGCCCGTCCCGGATCAGCTGGCAGGCCAGGGTGCCGCCGATGAACGCCGTGCCCACCCGGTCCGTCTGTTCCTCCAATTCTTTCGGGATCGTGACGGCGAGCCCGAGCTGCTGCTGGCACAGGGACGCCGCGTACGCAGACTGCTTGCGATAAAAGCCGCCGTCATAACAGCGCTGGAAAGCTTCCCTGGCCTCCACGTACTTTTTCCTGCCGTACAGGTCCGCGCCCTCGTTGTACAGCCTCGCCCCCCGGGAGCCGTCGGCCGCGGCCTCCTTGGCCTCCGTCTCGTGGCGGACGAACTCGACGATCTCGATCCAGCCGCCGCCCCCTTCGAGCCCGTTCAGGTAAACGACGTCCCCCGGGGAAAGAATCGCTGCCTTGTCCTTGCAGAAATAGGCGCTTTTCCCGGTCTTCACTGCCTTGCCGCGCCCGATGATCTTCTCGCCTTCGGCAAGCGCGAATCCGCCGGCCGGTCCCAGCACCATCTCTCCCTTCGCGGTTTCTTTCACGACCACTTCGATCATGCTCATCCTCCTTGCATAGGGTTGCTTGGCCGGGGCGCGTCCTACCCGTTCGGCTCCCGGCAGGAAATCCCGTGCTTCCGGGCGGCAGCCTCGACCTCGTGCCACAGCAAGCGCACCATCCCGTTCAGCCGGGGCAGGATGGCGATTCCCCGGCCGCCGGGAGCACTGGCCGCCTCTTCGAGGATCAGGCCGCGTTGCCGCATCCATTCCGGCACGCTGTCCAGCTTCAAGGCGCGGATGGTGTCCAGGTAGGCTCGGCGGTCACGAGTCGACGAGGCAACCGTGCGTTGTCCGTCAGGGGCGGCTGTCTCGACGGCGCTGAAGATCCGCTCGTTGTGATACCGTCGGTGCAGGGCGCAGTTGTTCCGCCACTCCTCGGCGCTCGACGTATCCGCAGTTTTGGAAGCTTCCTCCTTGACCGGAGCCCGGATTGGCTTCTCCGCCGGGCCGCGTGCCGCCGCAACGGCCAGCAGCAGGGCGTCGCACGCCGTTGCGACCGGCCGCGGCACCTTCCGCCCACTCGCGCTTTTTCTCATTTTGCCCCGGCGGCGGAAAGCTCCAGGTTCTTCATCAGCGGGGCGGCGTAATAAAGGGTGACGTTGTTCACTTTCCTGGGCACGCCGAAGAGAATGCCGAAATAGGGTTTTTCGGCGCTGGCCCAGGAACGAGACATAGCCCCGGCCAGCATCCAGGAAGTCATCTTGATGTCCTTGGGGTCGGCCACGCCCGAGGAGATGCCCACGCAGGCGCTGCGGGGTATGCCCGTTTCGTCCACGTAGCCCAGCGAGAAGTCGGAACTGTAATATTCCAGCGGATCGG
The DNA here is from genome assembly GCA_964628035.1 of uncultured Clostridia bacterium. Classification (GTDB taxonomy): domain Bacteria; phylum Acidobacteriota; class Aminicenantia; order UBA2199; family UBA2199; genus UBA2199. The sequence continues at coordinate 101,033 of CAZVPI010000004.1, forward strand.
GGCTCTTCAACTTGAGGACCATCATCAGGCCGCCCTCCTCCCCGCCTTTGTCCCAGTACACGGTGTTACCCGCAGCCGAATTCGACCGCTGCGAATCGACCCTCTCGATCGACTCGAGATCGAACGGCGAACCTCCTTTGCCGGCAGCCGCATTCGTCGGGGACTCCTCCGCCGGTGTCCGGCCAGCTTCGCCCGCGGGCTTGCCGCAGGACACCAGCAGCAGGGCGGCAAACAGGATCAGGGCCAGCCGCGCCATCTCGAATTTCCTGTTCATGTCGAACCTCCTTGTGTTTTTTCTTCGATCCTTATCCTGAGTTCTAGCCCCTCAGGAGCTTGCCTGAGATCCGCCGCTCGATCTCCACCTTCACGTCACAGGCAGGGCCGCGCAGCGAAGCATGAAACTTGAGCTTGGCTTCGGCGCACTCGGCTTTGGCCTTGTCCAGCTTCCCGGCCATGGCCAAAGCCCTCACCAGCTCCAAATGAAACTTCCCATCGCCCGGGCGGCTGTGGACCTGCCCCTGAAGCAAGGGGATGGGCTCGCCCGCCTGGCGCTTCCGTCGGTCAAGAAGCCCCCTGATGCCTTCCTTCTCATTTTTGAAGAGGCCCAGTTTTCACCTCCTTTTGCATACCAAGCACAAAGCAACGTACATGCCAAGTCGGCAAAAGGCGGCGGCCGAGATGGCCGGGACACGGTTCGCGTCTTCCCCCGTGCCGGAGCCGAGCCACTTCATCGAGGCTGATCACTGGACCGCGTGCCGCCCATGCCGACCCCACTTTTTCAATATAGCATAACCACTTTTGTTGCAAGACTCAACGCCCAGCTTCCTTGAGATCAGGGTTTGATGAAGCCATCGGGAAACACGAGGGGTGGAAGCCCGGCTATTTCCTGGCGTTCCATTCTCGGAGAGGGTCAAGGCGCTCGACAGGTCCGGCGCCTGGGATTGGGCCGAACTGGGGCGGCGATCCCCTGGAACTCGCCCCTGGCGGATCGAACACGAACCCGGTCATCACAAGGAAATGGAAGCCAGGGACATCTGGCCATGCAAAGACATGCGCATCCTCGATCCAGGAAGAAAGAGGCGCACGCCCTCCAGGAGGTGAGCGCGGTATGGTACGGAACGGCAGCCCCTGCAAAAACGGCAGTTGCATTCACCGGAAGTCATGAGTCATACCCGGGGGAGTATCATTCCCTGACGGAGACGGCAGGCCGTTCGCAACATTCAGCAGAACGATTGTCTTTTCTTTACGGACGCGTTTGGCACGGAGGGTGCTTCATGCTTCTTACAAACAGGAGGTGGTCCGTGCGTCTGGTCGTCCTGACGCCCTTCCTGGATATCCTGGCGGGTTGCTTTTCAAAAGAGGCCGTGGTAGTATCCGCCACGGGCTTGAACGGAAGACGGGAGATCGTCGGCATCCAGGGCATGGGCGCGGACGGCGAACAGCTCGCATCCGACACGCCCTGAGCCCGGATGCGCCGCCAAGAAATCAGAGAATGGAGATCCTGAAGCGATTCTTCGGAAAAAAGCCGGACCATGAACCCCGGCAAGCTGGAGGCCCGGAGTCGGCCGCATCCTGGATCAAAAGCTTGAGCCTGAAAGCCTCGGGAATTGACTTGCTCCATCCGAATAAGGAAAAGGCGATCCGGGCGCTCGAGGAAATGGGAGCCGCCGCGTTGAAACCCCTGGTACAAGCGCTTGCGCATGCCGATGACGAGGCGAAAACGTCGATCATCCATCTTCTCGGCCGCATGAAGGGTGAGCGGACAGCCGTCCTGGCCATTGCGGAACAGCTCAGGAGTCGCAGCATCCTCGTCCGACATGGGGCGATTTCCGCCTTGGAGGGGTTTGCGGACAAGGAATTGGCCGATGCCGAGGTCATGGAACGCCTGAAGGCCGCCGGCGGCGACAAAGAGATGGAGATCCGAAAAAAAGCCAGGGCGCTTTTGGCAAGACTGAACGTCCAAATGGAGGAAGTCCCATGGCATTCGGGAGCGGAGGGCTGGGAAGAGATCGCCAGAGCGTTCATCGAGGCGGAGATCGGCAAGAAAAACCCGGATTTTAGGGGGCTGGACAAGCAATTGCAACATGTCAGCGATGCGGAGAAGCACGGCGCATGGGCTCGTGTGGCCGGAGCCCTGGACAGAATTGACAAAGTCAAATCGATGCGCTGCTATTTGGAAGCCCTCCATCACAATCCGATTCCCAATTCCGTGGCCTGGCATTGGATTGACGGCCATTATGACAAAGAAATGAACATCCTGCCGCCGGGCAGTCCCAGAACTTGGAAAACGGTCGAGGAGATTCGGCGCACATACGGGCCGATCAGTGAAGAATAAGACAAGGAATCAAGAGGGCAGGTCCCCAGCTGGTTGATCGGAACCGGTCCCGGCGTCGTCCCCCGGCAACGCAGATTGGTTTTCTCCGATCCAGCCTGTCGTGCCGCTTTTTCATGCGATAGAGTAGGGACAGGGCTGATCTAGAATGAGTGCGGCTAGAAGCGCGCCGGCCGGCAAGGTGCGGGCGTTATTGGGAAACGGGCGATACCAGTGGACAAAGCCACGGAACAGCGAAAAGAAAAGGCGGTCGGCCGCTGCTGGTATCCGCTCTCGCTGGCCAGGCTGCAGAAGGGGCCAGGCTCAAGGTGCTGGTCGATCCCCGGCGCCCGAAACAGGCCATGTTCCCGGACGACGAGCGTAAATTCGGGAGCGGTTGCCGATGACAGCGGTCCCGGCGACCCGGCTGCCCAGCCAGGATCGCCAGCCTGCCCCCCGTTTTTCATGAGGAACGGAGGCGAGGCTTGTTTTTTCCTCCGTTCCATTGTATCCTTCGTCATAGGATTGCCGGTGATTTTTCACTCGTACCCGAGAGGCGGTTGCCCATGACGGACGTCATCAAGGACAAGAAGGAAGCCATCCAGCAGGAGATCGAGAAGCTCCGCCACGAGTACCAGGTCGAGCTGCCCAGGCGCATCGCCGAGGCGCGCGGCCAGGGCGACCTCAGCGAGAACGCCGAATTCCATGCCGCGCGCGAGCAGCAGGGGCTGGTCCAGGCGCGTATCGCCCAGCTGACCCGCTACCTGAGCCAGCTCAGCGAGGCGGCGGCCGCCCCGGTCGACGAAAAGAGGATCGGCCTGGGCTCGGTGGTGGTGCTGCTCGACCGCGGCAGCAACACCCGCAGCGAGTATACCCTCGTTCATCCGGTCGAGGCCGGCGTCGACGGGGACAAGATCTCCATCCGCTCGCCGGTGGGCGCGGCGCTGCTGGACCGCACGGCCGGCGAGGAGGTGGTCGTCACCGTCCCGGCCGGCGAAAAAAGGCTGTTCATCGAGAAGGTCACCACCCTGCAGGGCCACGTCACCACTGCGTGAAGGGGGACGGATTGTGAAAATGTGAAAAGGATCGTTTTGGCGGTCCTTTTCCCTGAAGCCCTTTCATCCGCTGTATCTGCAGAACCTTCGGACTCAACCCTCTTGGTTGCCTGACAAGGCAGGCCATTGCACAATTTCACGATTCCCGGGCCGTGAGTGGGATTCCGGATGGTGAGCCAGTAAAGAGAAAAGCTCAAAGAATCGGTCCGCTGTTTATGCGAATCAAGAATCCAGGCATCCCGGTTACTTCTGGCTCTATCGTTCCCCCCGCACGCACCATCCCTGCCACTCCTTATTTGCGCGCCAGGAACCGCTCGATGGCCGGGAAATACTCGTCCGGCTTCTCCACGTGCACGAAATGGCCGCTCTCCCCGACGATGCGCAGCTCGGCGTTTGGCAGCGCGTGCGCCATGCGCTCCACGGCGGCGGTGGGGATGGGGTCGTGGGCGCCATGGATGATCAGCACCGGGCAGACGATCCCCTTCATCATGCCGTACAGGTCGAAATCCATGAGAACCGGGCCGAACATGGCCGAACTGGCAAAAAATTTTTCCACCCGCGGGCCGTCGAAGTAGGCCAGCTTCTCCAGATCCTGCCTGCCGGCGTCGAAGTAATAGGCCTTGAACCTCAGGTCCATCCATTTCCGGCACAGGAGCGGGTCGGAGGCCAGCGCCGGGTCCTTGCCGTAACCGGCCAGCGTCTCCTTGTCCTCCGGGGTCAGCCGCTCCAGGATCGTTCTCTGGAAGGCCGGCAGGTACTCGCTGCTGCCGGGCGCCGGCTCCAGCAGCAGCAGCTTCTTCACGTGCTGCGGATACTTGGCCGCATAGTGGACGGCGATGACGGCGCCCCAGGACTGCCCGGCCAGGTCGACGGCCCCGGGTGCGAACGCCCGGCGCACCCCCTCCAGCTCCTCCACCAGCTCCGCGACGCCGGCCTTTTCGCCCTCGCGGAATCCGTCGGAGAGTCCGCTGCCCATCTGGTCATAGAAAACGAGCCGGCGGCCGGACGCCAGCCGGAGGAAGGGCTTGAACAGGTAGTCGTGGGCCAGCCCCGGTCCGCCGTGAACGATGAGCAGCGGCTCCCCCGTGCCGACGGCGCGGCAGTAGGTTCCCCGGCCGTTGATCCGCTTGACGCCGGCGTAGTCCTGCGCCGCCAGGGAGGCGAGGCTGGCCGCGAGCAAAAGCGCTCCCAAAAGACTGATTCTCTTCATGGAGCCTCCTTTCACAGGAAATCTACTACGCGGCGCGGGGCGCGAGGGTTGCGGCGCGTCCCTCAGGAACCGCTCCCGGGCCGCCGCGGGTCGGAATCCAGGATCTCGCGGATCTTCAGCGACAGCTGCTCGAGGGCGAACGGCTTCTGCAGGAAACCGTTGCAGCCGCGGTCCATGATGCCCTGCGCCTCGCCGTTGAGGCTGTAGCCGCTGGACAGCAGGATCTTCACCACCGGTTCCATCGCGCGCAGGCGTTCGAAGATCCGCGCCCCCGACATCCCCGGCATGACCATGTCCAGGATGACCAGATCGATCGCGCCCCGCTTCTCGGCGAAGATCGCGACCGCCTCGCGGCCGCTGCCGGCGGTGAGGACGGTGTATCCCAGCGACTCCAGCAGCTCGCGGTTCAGTTCGCGCAGCGCGTCCTCGTCCTCCACCAGCAGCAGGGTCTCCGTGCCGCGGACGACGCGGGCCTGCGCCGGCTCCTCCTTCACCGCGGCCTTGTCCGAGGCGGGCAGGTACAGGGTGAAGGTCGCCCCGCGCCCCGGCTCGCTGTAGACGTTGATCATGCCCCGGTGGCCCTTGACGATGCCGTAGACCGAGGCCAGCCCCAGCCCGGTGCCGCGGCCCAGCTCCTTGGTGGTGAAGAAGGGCTCGAAGACGCGCAGCCGCGTCGGTTCGTCCATGCCGCTCCCGGTGTCGGTGACGGTCGTCTTCACGTAGCGCCCCGGTTTCACCGAGAACGGCAGCGGCTCCGTCTGCTGCAGCACGAGGTTTTCCGTCGCCACGAAGATGTCCCCGCCGGCGGGCATCGCCTGCCAGGCGTTGACGAAAAGGTTCAGGAACACCTGCTCCATCTGCCCGCGGTCCGCCTCCACGCTCCACACCCCGGGGCCGGGCTTGAGATGGAGGGTGATCTCCCTCCGCGTCCGGCCGAACAGGTCGGCGGTGCGCCGGATGACCTCGTCCAGGTCGATGGCCTTCAGCTCGCAGCGCCCGCCGCGGGCGAACGCTAGAAGCTGGCCCGTCAGCTGCGCGCCGCTCTGCACGTGGGCCTCGATCTGGCGCAGGCGCTGCCGCGCGGCGGCGTCCGCCGCGAGGCTCATGCCGGCCAGGGAAACATGGCCCTGGATCGCCGCCAGCAGGTTGTTGAAGTCGTGGGCGATGCCCCCGGCCAGCGTGCCGATGGCCTCCATCTTCTCCGCCCATTGCAGGCGCTTCTGCAGGACGCGGTTTTCCTCCTCGGCCTGCTTGCGCTCGCTGATGTCGAGGATGATGCCGACATAGCGGCTTCCTTGCGGCGTGGCCTTGCGGATGGTGTAATCGTGAAACCACTTGTAGGCGCCGTCGCGGCACAGCCAGCGGTACTCCAGGACGATCTCCTCGCGGGCGGACGGCTCGCGATAGGCGGCCAGCACCCGCTCGCGGTCCTCGGCGTGCAGGCGCTTCCTCCAGAAGTCCGGCTCGCCAAGGTACTGCGCCGGCGTGTACCCGGTGACCTTCTCCACGTCGCCGCTGATCCAGTCGGCATCGACGCCGGGATCGACCGGCGAGGTGAAGATGGCGACGGGCAGGGTGGCCAGGACCAGCTGCAGCCGCTCCTCGCTCTGGCGCAGCGCCTCCAGCGCCGCCTGCCTTTGCGACTCCGCCTGCCTGCGCTCGCTGACGTCCTCGACCATCCCGTCGTAGTAGCGCACGGCGCCGTCCCGGCCGCGAACGGCCACGGCGCTCTCGCGCAGGAAGATGACGGAGCCGTCCCGCCGCGTCCACGCCGACTCGAAGCCCCGCACGCGGCCGTCGCGGTTGATCGCCTCCAGGAAGCGGGCGCGGGGATGGCAGGGCTCGAACCCGTCCACCCCCAGGTTGCGGCCGGAGAGCTCGGCGAAAGACGAGTAGCCGAGCATGCGCACCAGGGCGGGATTGGCCAGCAGGATCCGGCCGTCGGGCGTGGTCCGGTAGATGCCGAGCGCCGAGTTCTCGACCAGGGCGCGGAAGTGATCGGCGTCCGCCGGCGGCGCCTCCGGCTTCGCAAGCGGACGCGCGCGAGCGTTCGGGCACCGCGAAGGCGCCGGCCCGCCCGCTCCCTTCATCGGCGCCGCGGGGCGTGCGCGGGCACGCGATATCCGGCTCTTTCGTCTCGGCATCGGCAAGGGCACCTCCTGCGGCGTCGGCGGCCTGGCGGCTGGGATGATATCATGTTTGCCGGTCGTTCCCAAGCCCTCGGGGACGGAAGGAAAACCATCACGCCGTTCCGACCCGCCGCATCGACCGCCACCGCCGGAGGCTGCCTGTGCCGCCCACGAAAAGCCGCTGGGCATTGATGTGCGGCCCCCGCCTCCTACACGTTCCCACGTCACCGCTTGCCTCAAGCCGGCGCGGCAGCCGGACTGCGATTGTCCGGGCTGCGGCGACTCCCGATTGGCAAAATTGCCAGCACCGTCGCCGCCCCCCATAATGCTTCCTGAGATGCGAGCGGGCAACAGAAGACGACGTTCCGCGTCAGCAACGAGAGCGGCTCCTGGCCGCAATCGCCGTTGGCCGTCCCCTGGCGCATGCGCATCGAGCGCCGGGAACCTTACGAGATCGTCGCCACGAAAGAGGGGATCCTGCAGCTCACGCCGGAGCGGCCGGCACTCGACCTGGATGTGACCATCGATCTGGGCAAAAACACGAACGGGATATTCCAATGCAGCGTCTGGATCGATCCCGACCGCGCACTGCCCATCCCCGAAGACCTGCGCCGCGGCCTGTCCAGCGACCGCCTGTTCCTGGTCAAGCGCTGCGGGAACTGAAGGGTCCGTAGGAGCACGGTGCCTTCCATCTTGTAAACTCGGCCCGTGAAGCGCAGGGATTCGCGTGCCGCCCCCCGGAAACGCAGAAACGTCAATCGTGCGGACCACGGCGGAGGAACTTTCGGCGGCAAGGGGCCGTTCTGCTGCTGCAAGAGACCTAGGACCGATCGCTCAGAAGTTTGTCCAGCATGGCCTGGCCGCTCTTGTTTTTCGGGTTCAGCTCGAGCGACTTGCGGCAGCTGGCGATGGCCTTCTCCGTCTGCCCCGACTTGGCCGCCGCCTCCCCGAGGCTGTCCCAGGCGTTCCATGAATCGGGATAGAGGCGGGCGGTTGTTCCGAATTCATCGAGGGCGGGATCGAGGCGGTTCTGCTGCAGCAGCCTGTAGCCGAGGGCGTTGAAATCGGCTTTGTCGAACACCGGGCGGCCCTGGCGATGTTACTGCATCATGTTCAGTTTCTTTCCCACGGCCGCGATCCCGCCCCCAAGCAGGGCCTTGGCGAAAAGCTCGCCGGCCGAGCCCAGCTTGGCCTTGCGCAGCGCCAGCCTGGTCTGTTCGATTTGCGACTGTTCCCAGGAAACCATGGGCCCGACCGCTGCGAGTCCCTTCATGCTCGCCTCGGCGCTTGCGACGTCGCCCAGACCGATATGGGCCTGCACCATCAGGGCAAAGGCGTGGGCGAGCCTGGGGAAATCCTCGCGCCAGGCGCGCAACAGGCCCAAGGCTTCACCGAATTGCCGGCGCGCCAGGAACAAAACCGCCTGCTGCATGATCTCGTCGGGAACGGAATAGTAAATGCCGCTTCTTGCCGCTCTTTCGCGTTTGAGCATGGCGGCCGCCGCCTCGACTCCCTCGTCTTTCGCCAGCCGCCCATATTCATCCACCAATGATCGTTTCACGTCCACGAGACCGCTTGCCTCATCCTGGAGCGCGGGAGCGCCCTTTCCCAGATACATCCTGGCACATTCCAGCATCCGGTCGCGGCCGGCGGCGATATCGGCCGCCGTGTTGGGGACGCGCAGGTCGGGCGGGATGCCGACGCCGTCCCAGCAGACGCCCTCGCGGTCCCGGCTCTCCCTGAAGGACAGCCACAGGGGCCAGCCGTTGGGCATCCTTTCGGGAAACTGCGATGAAAAGGCCCCCTCGGTGGTTTCGCCCACCACCGTCACGTGCGGCAGCACGCGCATGGCCATGGTCAGGCCCTCGGCGGCGCTGGCGCTGATGCGGTCGGCCAGCAGCACCGTGGGCCCGGTGAACTGCAGCGGCCCTGAGGGCCCCACGTTGCGGAATTCCGCGAACCAGAAATCGTCATGTTCCGGGCCGTAACGGGTCCGGTTTGTTGCGAAGTGCCGCCGGCGGTCGGCCAAGCGGCCGGCCACGATCTCCACGGCCCGGCCGGCGCCGCCCGGATTGTTGCGCACGTCGACGACCATGACCCTGGCCTTGTGGGGTCCGGCCATGAAGGCGTCGATGGTCTGGGTGATCGGCTCCAGGCCGTCCTTCAGGTCGCCGATGTATAGGTAGCCGGCCCCTCGCGCCAGCCGCCCGGTGGGGCCTTTTCTATGTGCCGCCCTGCAGCTTCTTCACGATCGAGGCGAACTCGGTGGGCACCAGGATGATCAGGCTGTTCTGCTCGGCGCCGATTTCCTGCCACGTCTGCAGCTGCCGCAGCATGATCGCATTGGAGGACTCGGCCATCGTCTTGGCGGCGTCGGCGAACTTCTTGCTCGCCTCTTCCTCGGCCGACGCCTTGACCAGACGCGAGCGCTTCTCGCGCACCGCCTCGGATTCCTTGGCCATGGCGCGCTTCATGTTGTCGGGCAGTTCGATGTTCTTGATCTCGACGCTGATGATGTTGATGCCCCACTCGTCGGTCGGGCCCTGCAGCGCCACCAGCACTTCCTTGCCGATCTGGTCCTTGTTGGCCAGCAGCGTGTCCAGGTCGTACTTGCCCAGGATGTCCCGCAGCTTGGACTGGGCCAGCAGGGTGGACGCCATGCTGAAGTTCTCGACGGCGATGATCGACTTGGGCGCGTCGAAGATCTTGTAATAGACCACGGCGTCGATCTTGACCGGCACCGAGTCCTTGGTCATGATCTCCTGGGGGATGACGTCCATGGTGCGGATGCGCAGGTCGACGCGCCGCACGTACTCCAGGACGGGGATGATGATGTTCAGGCCGGGTTGGATCTGCCGCACGAACTTGCCCAGGCGGAAGACCACGCCGCTCTGCCATTGCGACACGATGCGGATCCCCAGCAGGCAGATAATCCCGACAATGACCGCCACAATCGTCAGCAGATCGGGCATGAGCACCTCCTTGTTCGCGCAGCGACAAACGACACTTCGCCGGCACCGGGCATGATCCCCGACGCGCGCCGCGCCAATGGATTGTACGACACAATCGCCGAAAGGGCAATCGCCGGCGAGCGGGACGGCCCTGCGGTGCAACCCGGCAACAAGCCCTGCCGGCCAGGCTCTTGGTGCCCGGGAGCATGGCCAGCCGGCTACGGCGCCCCCAAGGCGGCGGCCATGCAGGAAGAGCCTGCCTGATTGATCGACGACCGTTACGCGCCAGACGGGACCGCTGCGATCCGGACCCGCTGGCGCCTGTTCACCGACCGGGTCATGGGCGGGATCTCCGACGGCGCCTCGAACCTGGAGACCATGGCTGGGCGCTGGCCCTTGCGTCCCGCGGCCATGGGCTGGCACGTGTTTTTCAAGAGAAATACCCACAATGGCCAAGGCCGCCCCCAAACCTCCAATCCTCTAGCCGCGGCGGAAAAGACGCTTGAAAAAACCCAGGATGCCGCGTCCGGATGGCCGAGGCGAAATGCCGCCGGGACCCTTCAGGGCACTGAGGATGGCCTCGGTGTCCACCTCCCGTGCCACCATGTCGATGATGGAGGCGATCTTCTCGTCTTCCTCGGGCTCGGTCTTGAACAGGCCGCGGGAAAGCTTCAGCGCCGAGCCCTCCAGGCTGCTGCCGGTGAAATAAAGCGGGATCCCCGCCGCAGCGCAAGCCGCCTGCCGCCGCGGGTCGGGAGCTCCGCCGCACACCACCAGGACGGGAGGGCAGGGGCCGCCCGAGAGCCGCGACACGATCACGGCGTCGATCAGTTCGGGCCGGGTGCGGCTCACCAGCAGCGCCTTGCCCGGGCCCGCCTCCACGTTCTGCAGCACCTCCTCCGACGAATCGAAGGCGGCGATGAACCCCGATCCGGCGCCCACGGGGGCGGGCGCGGCCTGGGAGAGCGGCGACGCGCCGATCTCGCGGGTGATCGTGGAGATCGACGGCCGGGCGATCCGCTCCTCGAAGGGGAGGATGCCGAAAATCGGGATGCCCCTGGCAACGAACCACTGGCGCAGCACCGCCGACACCGATTCCATCTTGGCCGGCAGGACCCGGTTGATCACCACTCCCAGCAGGGGAACGTCATGAGCTTTGAACATCTCGTGGCAGAGGCAGAAGCTGTCGATGGTGCTCCCGACCCCCCCGTCGAGGACCAGGATGACCGGGATCCCGAGCAGGGACGCCACCTTGGCGTTGCCCAGGTCGAACACCGAGCCCACGCCCGGATGACCGGTCCCCTCCACCAGGACCAGGCTGCTGTTTTTCCGAAACTCCCTGAATGCCCGCCTGACGGCTTCCTTCATACCGCGCGGCTCGCCCGTCCGCACGTACCTTTCGGCCGCGCCGCGGGACGCCAGCATGGGGGTGGATTCGCTGAGTGGGAAGGACAGCCCGAGCGCCCGGGAGATGAACCAGGCGTCCTGCCCGACCGATTGGCCATCAACAACCGTGATCTTCTGGCCCAAGGGCTTGAAAAACGACACGCCGCCCTCGACCCGGGCTTGAAAAGCGCCGGCCAGCCCCAGGCAAAGAGTCGTCTTGCCGGCATCCTTGCCCGATCCGGCGACAAAGAGCCCCCGGGTCATTGCCCACCTGCTGAATGAGGAAAACAGTCGAACCTGTGCGTCCTATGCGGCGACACGGCCATCCTCCACCTCCACATGAAGCAGATTGTAGCGAAAAGAGGTCGCAGGTGCAAAGGAGTGACGGGGTTCACATCGTGGGATCCAATGTGGGGCCGGGTTCACTATCGGGCATTCGACTGACAACAAGATCTACCCGCAAGGCCCTTGATGTTTCCCTGCCGTGGATTTCCCTCGCCCACTTTTTTGCAATAGGGGAATGAAAAGAGCCTGTGCCCCTGCCGTTCGCTTCGTGACATCGGCCTTGCTCCTGGCCCTGGCGCTGCCGATCGCGGCCACCGTCTGGTGCCACGACTACACCATGTGGCGGGTGACCGGCGGCGACGCCAACAACATGACCACGGCCGTACTGTCCGCCATCCCTGGCAGGGGCCGTGCGCTGGGTGACGGACAAGCCGTATGTCGCTGCCGCCGTTCCCGTCATTGCGAATTTCACCCAGCTGGAAGAGCACCTCTCCAGGCATCGCTCCTGAACCGTTGATCCCGGCGGGAAGCACCGGGGTTAGATCTCGATTTTGGACCATTCCGTCATTCAAGCGCTTATGAGTCAAACCATAACCAATGAGCCCAATAATTTCCAAAGACCGTCCCCAGGCTCAGGCTCCTCCTCTGTCAGCTGCGCTTCTCAATGCCGCGGATCAGGTCGCGGAAGATGAAGATGTGGAACGGCAGGAAAAAATACCAATTGAGCTTGCCCAGCCATGTCTTCGTGTAATAGTGGGCGTGGAGGGAGAGGCGGCGGAGCTCGCCCAGGTCCTCTACGTTGAACTCCAGCCAGGCCTTGCCCGGCAGCTTCATCTCGGCGCGCAGCAGCAGCCTACGGTCGGGAACGAGCTCCTCCACGCGCCAGAAGTCGATCACGTCGTGCACACGCAGGGTGGCGTGGCTGCGGCGGCCGCGCGCCGTGCCGATGCCCAGCAGCAGGCGGTCGAGCAGGCCGCGCAGGCGCCAGAGAAAGCTGCTGCGGAACCAGCCCTGCCTGCCGCCGATGCGGCAGACGGACGCGAACAGCGCCGAGGCCGGCTTGCCGCTCTCCAGCGAGTAAGCCTTGCCGTACTGGGGCGGCTCGGGCAGCTGCTCCAGCTTCATGGCCAGCTCGAAGGCGGGCGGCCAGGAATCGGACCAGCGGGTGTGGATGCGGTCCTGCTCCTCGCGCGACAGCGCCCGCACCAGGGCCTCGCGATACGGGATCGTCGGGAAGGGCAGGAAGCGGCGGATCTCCGCCTCCTTGCAGACGACCTCGTAGTGGATGCTGCGGATCAGGTTGCGGATGACCGAGGCCGGCACCGGGACGATCAGCGAGGCCGCGTAGGCGTAGAAGGAGGTGCTGGCGAGCGGGACGTGCAGGCAGAGGATGCGCCTGCGGACGATCTCCTTCTGTGCGCGCAGCATGTCGCGGTAGGTCAGGACGTCGGGGCCGCCGATGTCGAAGGAGCGGCCCGCCGTTTCGTCGATCTCCAGGACGCCGACCAGGTACTTGATCACGTCGCGGACGGCGATCGGCTGGCACAGCGTCCTCGTCCAGGGCGGCAGCGGGATGAGGCGCAGCCGGCGCACCAGGCCGGCGATGATCTCGTAGGAGGCGCTGCCCGAGCCGATGATGATGGCGGCGCGCAGGATGGTCGGGGCCGCCGGCCCCCGCTTCAGCTCCTCGGCGACCTGCATGCGGCTGTGCAGGTGGGGCGACAGCGGCCCGCGCACGTCGCCCAGGCCGCCCAGGTAGATGACGCGCCGCACCTTCTGGCGGGCGGCGGCCAGGCGGAAGTTGCGCGCCGCCTCCAGGTCGGCGGCGGCGAAGCGCCGGGCGCTGAGCATCAGCGAGTGGATCAGGTAGTAGGCGGTGTCGATCCCGGCCAGGGCGGCATCGAGCGTCTCAGGCTTCAGGGCGTCGGCTTCGACCCACTCGGCCTCGGGCCACTTGGCCTGGTAGGCGGGGGCGTCGGCGCGGGTGACGGCGCGCACGCGGTAGCCGCGGCGGGCCAGCTCGGGGACCAGCCGGCCGCCGACGTAGCCGGTGGCGCCGGTGACCAGGATCGGCCCCCTTTCCGGGCGCGGCGTCGTCTCCAGCTCGTCGCAAAAGAAATCCTGCTCCTCCATGGTTGTCGGCTGGGGCTTCCCCGGCACGCAGACATCATAGCAAACCGGCGTGGATTAGCAAGAGTGGCGAGGCCGGTTCGCTGGAAGTGCGTCAAGGCTCGACGTTCGAGGATCGTCGTCCGACGTCCAGCGTCCATGTCTCGAGCTCGCTTTTTTCCATTCCGAATCACGAGGTACGAATCACGATAGCTCGCCGATCTCTTGATGACACCGTCACTGACACGGACACGCATTTTTCAGGTAAGAAAATCAGGTACATGGCGACTTATCCAATGGAAGCGGAAAAGCATCAACGCAACCAAGGAGGCTGAGAAGGAAGGAGAAGACGAAAACCTGGCTGATGGCTTCGGGAGTGGCGGCCGCGCCGGCCTTCGCCGCCTTCCTCTACACCGCCAAGCCCGCCGTGCTCAGGGGGCTGAACCTGGGCGGAGGCGTGGCCGCGGCGCTCGTCGTCTGGCTGGCCCTGCGCTGACGCAAGCCACTGTCACCGCGGGCGCGCATCGTCCTGGGCATCGGCGTCGGCGCCGCGCTTCTGCCCGGCTTCGCCGTCTATTTCATGTCCTAGGTTTCGGGCTTCTGCCGGGCGCGGCGATGGGATAGAATGGGCGCATGGCGCAAGGTGTCAGGAAAGGCGAACGCCAAGGGAATTCCTTCGAAAAAACGACCCGCCTTTCACCCCATGCCCCTCCCCCTGTGCCAAGGGCATGGCGCCGACCCTGCACCTTATGCCATGCGCCTTACGCCGAGACCTCAGACTTTGGCTAGCGCTTGATCCAAATCGGCGATGATGTCCTTCAGGTCCTCGATGCCGACGGAAAAGCGCACCAGCCCGTCCGTGATGCCCGCCGCCGCGCGCTTGTCCTTCGCCATCTTGGAGTGGGTCATGGAGGCCGGGTGCTGGATCAGGGTCTCGATGCCGCCCAGCGAGACGGCCAGCATGGCCAGGCGCACGTTGTCCATCAGCACCTTGCCCGCCTTCAGCCCGCCTTTGAGCTCGAAGCTGATCATGGCGCCCGGGCCGTCCATCTGCTTCTTGGCCAGCTCGTGCTGCGGGTGCGATTGCAGCCCCGGGTACTTGACCCATGCCACCTTGGGGTGGCGCTCCAGGTACCCGGCGACCTGCCGGGCGTTCTCCTGGGCGCGTTGCATGCGCAGCGCCAGGGTCTTCAAGCCGCGCAGCACCAGGTAGGCCTGATGCGGGTCCATGTTGCCGCCCATGCCGATCATGGCCTGGCGCACGGTGTTGTACAGCTCCTCGTCGCGGGCGACGATCATGCCGGCGACGATGTCGGCGTGGCCGTTGATGAACTTGGTCATGGAGTGGAAGACGACGTCGGCGCCCATCTCGATGGGCCGCTGCAGGTAGGGGCTGCAGAAGGTGTTGTCGACCACCATCACCAGCTCGTGCTCGCGGGCGATGGCGCTGAGGGCGCGGATGTCGCTGAGCTCCATGGTGGGGTTGGTCGGGGTCTCGACGTACAGCATGCGCGTCTCGGGGCGGATGGCGGCGCGCACGGCGTCCAGGTCGGCGGTGCTGAGGTAGGTGCTCTCGACGCCGAACTTCTTGAAATAAGACTCCATGATGCCGCGCGAGGGGCCGTAGACGGCGGCGGTGGAGACGATGTGGTCGCCGGACTTGAGGAAGGCGACGTAAAGGGTCGAGACGGCGGCCATGCCCGAGGCGACGGCGACGCCGCCGAAGCCCTTCTCCAGGAGGGCGACCTGCCGCTCCAGGGCGGCGATGGTCGGGTTGCCGATGCGCGTGTAGATGAAGCCGTCGCTCTCGCCGGCGAAGCAGCGGGCACCGTGGTCGGCGCTCTTGAAGGCGAAGGTCGAGGTCTGGTAGATCGGCACCGTGGCGCTGCCCAGGGGATCGGCCTCGACGCCGCCGTGGATCAATAGGCTATTGAAGCCCAGGTTTACTTGCTCGCTCATTTTTCTCTCGGAAAGATGGGTGGATTTTGGGGTTGAGGAGCGATTGTACCATAATGACCGGGGCAGTTCAAGGAGAGCTGGACCTGCGTGGACGGCAGTGGAGACAAAAACCAGGGGCTCCATGTTCCGGGTACCAAGTCAACACGGTGTACCATTCTCCTTGAGTCAGCTGGGATGGGTCGAACTCTCGACTCAGAAGATAAAGAAGCAGGGAACGACAGGGCCACCAAGGCTTTTTCAAGGGAAAGGCAGAGGGAAGACAATGTGGGACAGAGACCCTGGAAAGGTCTCCCCCGCTCTCTCTCCCCTTTTTCTTCCCTCCCTCCTCCCTCTGTCCTCCCTGGGCATCGGATCATTATTCCAGTATTATCTGGATCATGCGCACGATGTCCCAGGTAAGCCAGGCCAGCAGCGCCGCCAGCAGAAGCAGGTCCCAGGGGAAGCGCACCCTCAAGCGGCGGCAGGCCAGCCTGGCGAGCAGCCGCGATTCGAGCCCGGTATCGAGCGGCTGCGGCCGAACGGAGGAATCGAGCCCTGACAGGCGCTGCAACAGCCTTTCGTCTCCGTTTTCGTTGCGTTCAATCATGTTGCCCCCCCCGCTCCGCGTTCCCCTCATCGGCCAGCGCCGCCTTCAGCGCCTTGAGCGCTCGCGACAGGCGCTGGCGCAGCGTGGCCTGCGAAACCCCGGCCACCCCGGCCGCCTCCTCGCGCGTCAACCCCTCGATGGCGACCAGCACGACCGCCTCGCGATAGATGCGCGGCAGCCCAGCCAAGGCGCTCTCCAGCACCGTCTCCCTTTCCGAGAGCAACATTGTGTCCGGAGGTCCGACGGCAGGCGCCGCGCGGACCTGGAGCCGGCCCAGCTCGTTCAGGTAATGCTCGTCGCGGCTGCGCCAGCGGCAGTGGCTGAAGAACAGGTTGCGGGCGATGGTGAAGAGCCAGGGCAGCAGGCGGCTGTCCGGGCGCAGCGTGTGCAGCTTCGCCGCAGCCCGGCACCACACCTCCGAACTCAGGTCCTGGGCCGTTTCGCGGCATCCGGAAAGGCGGGCGAGGTAGGCGTACAGGCGGGGCTGGCAGCGGACGTACAGGGAGCGCAGGGCTCCCGCGTCCCCGCGGCGCAGCGCCTCAAGCCATGCCTGTTCCTCGTCCCCGGACATCTTGTCCCCCTGGATGATTATAACGGAAAGCGGCCCTTTTTTGTGACCAAACGGTCACGACACCGCGGCCCCGGGCGTCACAATGGCGAAACCCGAGAAAAAGGAGGTTATCATGTCGGTCGGAATCGCCATCATGCTCGTGATCGTGGTCCTGGGGCTGACCACATTCGCTGTCGCCGTCTCCTTCCTGATCAAGCCCACCGAAGTGAAGCTGGGGACCCTCCGCCCCCTGTCCATCGCCACCACCTTCGCCAGCGTCTCCGGCCTCTCCGCCGGGCTGGCCACGGCCCTGACGAATATCTCCTGGCAGCTCAAGGGCGGGGGCAAGGCAATCCATGCGGCCATGCTGACCGAAGGCATCGCCGAATCGCTTGTGGCCGCCATCGTGGGCTTCTCGCTGTTGACACTGGCTTGGATCGCCGTGTCGCTGGGGATGAGGAAGCACATTTAAGAAGCAGGGAAGAGGTAGGGAAAACAGAGGGAGAGGCAAAGGGAAGACGACGTGGGCACAAGGCCCAAAAAAGCTTTTCCTTCTCTCTTCCCTACCTCAATCCTGTGTCACCGCTGTGTCCCCGGATTCAAAGCAGCGAATTCATGGATGGAGGGTGAACAGACCGGACTAGCCGACGACCTTGACGTCGAGCGACACCACCTCGACCCAACCCTGACCGGGATAGCCGCTGGACGGCGTCCTGGACAAGGCGGCCTGGCAGCGCCCGCCCCTGGGCGGCGAGTTCGTCACCTTCAGCCCCATGTACGTCCGGCCTCTGGGCGCGGCCACCGACATCTGGGCCGCTTATTCCGACCGCCACCTCTACTTCGCCTTCCGCCGCCACGACGTGCAGCCGGAACTCAGCAAGGCCTCGGTCGCCAAGCGCGACGACAGCGGTCGCGACGATTGGGTCGGAGTGGTGCTCGATCCCCTGGGCAACCGCCAGGCCAGTTATGAATGCCACATCAATCCCAGCGGATGCCAGATGGACGGCCTCACCTCGGCGGTCAACGGCGCCACCATCGACCTGTCGCCTGACTGGGTCTGGCAGAGCGCCTCCCGCGTCGGCGTCTCCGGCTACGAGGTGGAGACCGCCATTCCGCTGGAGAGCCTGCGCAACAAGAGCGGCGAGAGGGTGCGCATGGGGATCCTCTTCATGCGCGACGTGCCGCACCTGGGCCACGGCTCCTCCTGCCAGGGAGGGGAATGGCGCGATGGCGAGTGGCAGGCGCAGGACGGCCGCCTGTTGAACATGAAGAAAAGCTTCTTCTTCAGGCCAGCAGTCTTTGGAGATTCAGAGAAGAAATACATGGCTCTAAGGTTCGTCGCCCGAGGCTGCCGGCCCTGACAAGGGCGGCGCCCCTAGGGGTTTCCCCCGAGTGGGGTTCCACGTATCCCAAGCCAATTCGCTGGGCCGCTGAAGATTTCTAATCAGGTGCTGAGCGTCCTTTCTGAAGCGGACAAAACGCACAGAGGTAGAGAGAGAAAGCGGTAGAGAGGCCAACTACAAGCGATGAAAGAGGTCATGCACGAGGCGTTTTGGCTCTACCCCCTTACCCTTTTATCCCTCTATTCCTTTCCCCCTTGCCCACTCTATCCATCAATCTCTTTATCCCTTTTTGCTGACGCGGATACATCCTACTGCCCGTGGACGATGGTGACGGGCTGCTCCCTGTCCAGTTCCCGGCCGGTCAGGATCTCATAAAACTGGCCATGCTTCTGAAGCATCGCGGCCGGCAGTTTCCTGCCGTTGATGACCAGTGAGGAGGCGGAAAGCTCTATCTTGAAGTCTGCCCTGTCGTCGACCAGGCCGTCGGCAACCAGCCGGGCGATGAATTTCCTCATGTTCTCCTCCTCGCGGCGCAGACGCGCTTCCTCCTGTCGCAGGCTCGCCTCCTCCGCACGCAGCCGCTCCTCTGCTTCCCGCAGCCGCACTTCGGCCTCCTTCGCGGCGCGATCGCCTTCGGCCCGCAGCCGCTCCTCTTCCTCGCGCATGCGCTGCTCCTCAACCCTCAGGCGCTCGTCAGCCTCCCTCAGCCGCGCATCGTCCCGGGCCGCCTGGTCGGCGAACATGCGCCGCCGCTCCTCCTCGGCCCGCAGCCGCTGCTCCTCCAGCCGCACCCGTTCCTGTGCTTCGGCCTTCTGCTTCTCCTCGAGCGCCTCCAGGGCCTCGAGCTCGGCCTGCAGCCTCCGCATCTCGGCGGTCCGGCGCTCGCTCTCGGCCCCCTGCAGCGATTTCATCTCCTCCTTGAGGCGGCGCAGTTCCTCCCTCTTCAGCTGCCGCTCATGGCCGGCGCGCGCCTGCTCCTCCTTCAGCCGTGCCTGCAGCTCATGCGCGCGGAGCTGCCGTTCCCCGGCCAGGCGCAGCCGCTCGGCATCGATCCGTTCTTGCGCGGAGCCGAACGTCGCCAGCATGGCCTGCATCTCGTGCTGCAGGCGGGTGAATTCCTCGCCGGACGCCTTTTCCTCCCCGGCCAGGGCGCGCAGCAGCCCCTCGAACCTCCGACGTTCCTCCGCGTTCATGTCGCGCTCGGCCTCGAACGCGGCGACCTTCCCCTGGATCTCGCGCTCCAGGGCGCGCCGCTTCTCCCCGTCCCGGATTTTGCCGGCTTCCGCCATGGCCTGCTGCATCGCTTCGAGCTGGCGGCGCTCATCCAGGCCGGACGGCGGCCGCTTCGCTCGCTCGCTCCGTTCACTCGCGGCCACGCTCAGCCTGGACGCGCCTGACAGGCTCGCCGAGACGGCCAGGCCGGCCGGCAGGTACCAAGAGTAGGTCCCGCGCCTCAGGGAGACTTCTTCCCGCAACGGCGTCCCCTCGCTCCCGGCCTTCGCGCCCAGGGCCATGTACCAGACCACGCCGCCGTCGCTTTCGTCGACGATCCAGGTACCGGCCTGGCCGGAGAGATCGGCCGGAAAAAGGCCCGACAACCTGACCTTGCCATCGGTGTCCAGGACGAAGCCAATGCGGCCGAAGCGTGCCGCGTCGGGCTCGGCCGCCGCCGGCGCGGCGCCGGGTGCGGCGGCAGGCGCCGCGGCCGGAGCCGCGGCCAGCTTGACCATGGCCAGCAGGCCGGCGACCAGCAGCAGCGCGCTCAGGAAGCCTTCGCGGAAATCGTGGGCCAGCCGCGGCTTCGCCAGCAGGCGGGAAATGCGCCGCAGCAGGCTGCCGCCAGAGGCGGCCACGGCCGGCAGGACCATGGAGCCGCCCGCCTGCAGGCTGGCCAGGGCGCGGGCATAGCCGGTGGCATCGCCGCACAGCTCGACCGCGATGTCGTCGCAGCAGTGCTCGCGCTCCTGGCGCACGCAGGAGGAGATCCAGCGCACGCCGGGGTGGAAGAAGTAGACGATCTCCAGCAGGTTCTGCAGCAGGTTGACCAGGTAGTCGCGGCGCAGGACATGAGCCAGCTCGTGGGCCAGCAGCGCCTCGACTTCGGCCGCCGGCAGGCCGGTGACCAGGCCGGCCGGCAGCAGCAGCACAGGCTTGAGGTGGCCGATCACCACCGGCGTGCGCAGGCGCAGCGACTCGAGAAGCCTCATGGGCCGGCGCAGCCCGGCTCTCCCGGCGAGCGCCTGCAGCCGCCCGGGCCAGGGCGCGGGCAGCGGGCGGCTGCAACTGACCTTCAGCCGCTGCGCGTAAAGCATGCCGCCGGCGAAGCGCAGGCTCAGGAACAGCACACCCAGCAGCCACAGGGTGACGATCAGCGGCAGGTGACGGGAGAAATAGCCGCCGAAAAAGTCCAGGGCGCGGCTCAGCGGCGACGGCTCGACCGCCGCCGTCCCGGAGGCAACGGCCGGAGCCCAGACCGCGGCGGCCTGGACGGCCGGGCCGGCGGCTTCCGGCGCGGAATAGTGGTTCCGGAACGTGACGGCCGAACCAAGCAGGACCAGAGTCAGCACGGCCAGCCCCATGGCGTAGCGGGCGCGGGCGCTGGCGTGGCGCGAGAAGAACAGGATCACGGCGAAGCCCAGGGCGGCCAGGGCGCCCTGCCACAGCGAGTGGACCAGGGCCCAGCCCAGGGCGGCGACGACCGGCTCGGACAATAGGGACGAAGCGAAGTTCATTTTCCACCTCTTTCCATGTTATCGAGCAGCTCGCGGATGCGCGAGATCTCCTCGGGGCTGGCCTTGCGGCCGCCCAGCGCCTGCAGGACCAGCCTGGTCGCCGAGCCGCCGAAGGCGGTTTCCAGCAGCCGATCGAGCAGAGCCTTCTGCACCCGCTTCTGCTCCAGGGCGGCGCCGTAGCGGTGGCTGCGCTGGCTCTCGTCGCGCGTCAACAGCCCCTTCTCGGCCATGATCTGCATGATCTTCAGCGTCGTGGTATAGCCCACCGGCTGGGCTTCGTTCTTTTCATTCAGCCTGTCGTTGACGAAGCGCACGGTGCTGGGGCCATGCGCCCATAGGACGTTCAGGACCTCCAGCTCCGCCGCTGTCGGCTTGATATCGCTGCCGTTCATTCCGCCTCCTTATGCGATCCACCTCGTACTACGAAACTCATCGTAATAAGAGTAACGTGATTCCCCGCTGCCGTCAACCATAAAATACGAAAACTCTCGTAATGCAAAAAAAGCGATTGGTTGACTTACTTTGTGTTTGCGCCAGGAGCAACAATCAGGAGAACTCAGGATCCAGCATACGGTGCACGGTGCAACCCATACACCCAAGAAAAAAGTCCCTTGGCGATCGTCTCCCGATCTTTCTTTGCAATGGCCATCTGCAACCAACCAGAAACCTTCAGCGGCCAAGCGGCTAGGCTTTTGCTGCGTTGGACGACGGGCCCAGAACATCGAACCTTGAAGCTCCAGCAGAACCTCTTCCCATATCTCCCGGCTCTGTTATAATGCCGGCATGATCGCTTCTTCCCAGTTCGTGCTGGTCATGGCCGCCTACATGGCGGTGGTCGTGACCATCGGCGCCTTCTTCGCCCGCAGGGCCAACGCCAGTTCGGGGAATTTCTTCCTCGGCGGCCGCACCCTGGGCCCCTGGGTGACGGCCATGAGCGCCGAGGCCTCGGACATGAGCGGTTGGCTGCTGATGGGCCTGCCCGGCGTCGCCTATTGGTGCGGGGCAGCGGAGGCATTCTGGACGGCGCTGGGGCTGTGGCTGGGCACATGGCTCAACTGGCGCTTCGTCAGCGCCCGGCTGCGCGCCTACTCCGAGATCACCGGCGACGCCATCACCGTCCCCGACTTCTTCTCCAACCGCTTCCACGAGGAGCGGCGGGCGCTGATGTCGGTCGCCGCCCTGTTCATCCTCATCTTCTTCACCGTCTACGCCTCCAGCTGTTTCGTCGCCGTCGGCAAGCTCTTTTCCTCCCTCTTGGCCGTCGACTACCGCCTGTGCATGGTCGCCGGCGCCGCCTTCGTGGTCCTCTACACCCTGGTCGGCGGCTTCCTGGCCGAGAGCGCCTCCGACTTCATGCAGGCGCTGGTCATGGTCACGGCCCTGGCAGCGGTCCTGGCCGTGGCCGCCATGGCCGGGGGCGGCCCGGGAAAGATCGTCGCCCGCTTGCGGGAGATCCCCGGCTTCCTGCAGCTGCTGGGCGGGGCCTGCCCCACCGTCGAGTCCGGCGCCCAATGCGTCGTGGGCGGCCGGGCGCTGTTCGGCGCCGCCGGCCGCCTCTCCTGGCTGGCCATCCTGTCGGCCCTCTCCTGGGGGCTGGGCTATTTCGGCATGCCCCAGGTGCTGCTGCGCTTCATGGCCATCCGCCGCGGCCGCGAGCTGAAGGCCTCGCGGCGCATCGCCGTCGGCTGGTGCTTCGTGTCGCTGGCCGCCGCCGTGCTCGTCGGCCTGGCCGGCCGCGCCCTCTACCCGGCCGAGCTGCTCACGCCGGGCGCCGCCGAGAGCGTCTTCATCCTCATCGCCACCCGCCTGCTGCCGCCGCTTCTGGCCGGCGTCGCCCTGGCCGGCATCCTGGCCGCGACCATCAGCTCCTCCGACTCCTACCTGCTGATCGCCTCCTCGGCCTTCGCCAAGAACATCTACCAGCGCCTGTTCCACCGCGACGCCGACGACCGCCGGGTCCTGCGCGTGTCGCGCCTGGCGCTGCTGGCCATCACCCTGGTGGCCGCGGCCATCGCCCTGGACCGCGACTCGGTCATCTTCCGCGTCGTGGCCTTCGCCTGGGCCGGCTTCGGCGCCGCCTTCGGGCCGCTCATGCTTTTCGCGCTGTTCTGGAAGCGGACGACGCGCGCCGGCGCCCTGGCCGGCATGGTCGCCGGCGGCGCGATGGTCTTCGCCTGGAAGCTCCTGGTGCGGCCGCTGGGCGGGGCGTTCGACCTCTACGAGCTGCTGCCGGCGTTCCTCTTCTCCTGCCTCGTCATCCCCGTCGTCTCCAAGCTCACAGCCAGGCCTGCGAGCGAGATCGAACGGGAGTTCGAGCAGGCTAAGAACTCAAGCGCCAGGAACTAGAGCCTGAGACCGTTCTGGAGTGCTATGAGGTTCGACGTTCGACCCCGGGCGTCAGACGTTAGCAAGACAAAAGGAAAAGCCCCTCGGGGCTTCGACGGATCAGAACTGCGAGTCGCGAAAAGTCTTTCTATGGCTGTTTCGTGTCAGGCGCTACGCGTCACGCATCACGAAGGGCGGCGAATTTCTTGAGCGCCTCGACGTCGTGGGCGTCGGAGCCGCGGGTCGCCTTCAGGCGGAAGCGCTCGGCCAGGGCGCGCAGCGTCTCGACCATGGCCGCTTCGGCGGCCGGATCGGGGAAGGCCGGCGCCGGCTCCTTCTCCTGGTAATAAGGGTAGTCGACCTCGATGCCGGCCAGCCCCAGCGGGGCGAGTTCGGCGAGCATCTCCTCCAACTTGATCCCGGTCTCGGCGACGATGTATCCCGGGTGGGCCAGCACCGCCTCGCCGCCGGCGCGGACAATCATGGCGATGGCGTCGGCCATGGGCAGCTTGGGCACGTGGATGGGGACGGCGGCGTTGGCCGAGAGCCACTTGGCCGCCTCGCGGTACCCGGGGAAGAGGCCCTGGCCGAGCATGGCGTGGACCAGGTGCGGCTTCATGAGCGAGTCGCGCTGGGGCAGCAGGATCTCTTTCCTCTCGACGACCTTGCGGCCGAAGAAGCGGTTGATGTCCTCCAGCTGGCGCAGGATCCGCTGCCGCCGCAGGCCCTGCACCAGGCGCAGCCGCTCGTGCAGCGCCTTGTCCCTCAGGTCGAAGCCGTAGCCCAACAGGTGCAGCTCCTCGTCGCGGTAGTTCGTGTCCAGCTCGATGCCCGAGATAAGCTCGATGCCCAGCTCGCCGGCCTTGGCGAAGAGGTCCCCCCAGTGGCGGTAGGCGCCCAGGGCGTCGTGGTCGGTGAAGGAGATTGTTTTGAGGCCGACCTCGCCGGCGGCGGCGATCATCTCCAGGGGGGTGGCGTTGCCGTCGGAGACCAAGGTGTGCAGGTGCAGGTCCAGTTTGGTGTCCATTGGATAGTTTATCATAAAACAGCGATCTATAGTGACAAGTGACAAGTACCAGGCGGCCAGCAGCTGCAATAAACATGACCTGACGTGATCCGTGAAGAAACCGCTAGGCAGTTTACGGAAAAGCCATCACAGTGAACCCGGACTTTCATATGCTGCTGCCGTACACCGTAAGCCGTACGCCGTGCGCCGAGTGCTTTGCCTTGTCACTCGTCACTGTTTCTCGACGACTTTCTTGAAGTTCTCCGGGTCGGTGTCACCCTCGGTGTTGATCAGCAAGACGCGCGACTGCGGTCCGAGCGGCAGCTTCTGCCGCGCTTCGGCCAGCTTGGGCGACGTCGTCAGCGCCAGCAGCGCCGCCAGCCCTGAGGCGCCCGACTCGCCCGAGACGATGCGGGGGTCGTCGCCGAGCGGGTGGAAATAGCGGCGCATCGCCTCCTCGGCCCAGCGGTCGCCGACGGCCAGGAAGAAGGGAAAGGCGTCGCGCAGGAAAGGCCAGGCCAGGGGCGAGGGGACGCCGCAGTTCAGGCCGGCCATGATCGATGTCTGCTTGCCCTTCGTCGGCAGCGGCTCCCCCTGGCCGAAGCGCACCGACTCCAGGAAGCAGTCGGAGGAGACCGGTTCGACACAGATCAGAGTCGGGCGCTTGGAGCCGTAGAGGCGGGAGTAGAAGAAGCCGCCGGCGGCGGCCAGGCCGCCCACGCCGGCCGGCAGGATGACCGCGTCGACGCCGGTTTTCATCGGCCCGTGCAGCAGCCCCTCCAGCTCGGCGAAGATCGTGGTGTAGCCCAGCAGGATCCAGCCGGGAATGTCGCGGTAGCCGGCATAGGCGGTGTCGGATATGGCCTGCCAGCCGTTCCGGGCGGCGTCGGCGGCGCAGCGCTCGACGCACAAGTCGAAGGTTCCCTCGACCAGCACCACCTCGGCCCCCTCGCCGCGCACGTTCGCCACGCGCGCCGGCACCGAGTCGGCGGGCATGTAGATGACCGCCTTCTGCCCCAGCCTGCGCGCCGTCCAGGCCACGGCGCGGCCGTGGTTGCCGTCGGTGGCGGCGCAGAAAGTGAAGGCGCCCAGACGGGCCAGGGACTGCGGGTCCTGGAAGCCCGACGGCGTGAAGGGCTCGGCGAAGCGCTCCTGCCAGCGCCCCTTGAGGAAGCGGTACATGGCGTAAGAGGCGCCCAGGGCCTTGAAGGCCTTGATGCCGAAGCGTTGCGCCTCGTCCTTGACATAGACCTGCCCCAGATCCAGTTTGGCGGCCAGACGCGGCAGCTCCAGCAGCGGCGTCGGCGCGTAGCCGGGCAGGGCGGCGTGGAACTCGAGCATGTCGCGCTCCTGGAGGAACGCGTACTCGCCGCCCGTCCACTGCGGTTTGGGCCGGCATCGCTCGTTGAAGGCGTACTCGCACACGGCTCAGTCCTCGCGCAGGGCCGCCCGTTCTTCGGCCGTCCGCTCGCGCATGGCCAGGGCGCCGGCGAAGCACTTCTGGGCGCAGATGCCGCAGCCCACGCAGCGGGCCGGGTCGGTGCGCGGGTGGCGGCGCTCGTCGAAGGTGATGGCCAGGTAGGGGCAGCGGCCGCAGTTGCCGCAACGAAGGCACAGGTCGTCGTTGCAGCAGGAAATCTTCTTCTCGGCCGGCAGGTCGGGGAAGGGGGTGATGGGAAAGGGCAGGGCGATGCCGATCAGCCGGTCCATGGAGACGATGCCCCGCTCCTGCATCAGGTGGCTGGCGCCGCTGGCCAGCTCGGAAAAGACCCCGTAGCCGTGCTTCATGACCAGGGTGCAGAACTGCACCGTGCGCGCCCCCAGCGCCAGGAAGTGGCAGGCGGCGCGGTAGTCCATGGGGCCGCCGTTGCCCGAGACGGCCACGCCCAGGTTGGCCACCGTGGCCAGAGTCAGGTTGCTGATCGGGGCGATGCCGGCGCCGCTCATGCCCACCACGATCCCCTCCTCCCACTCGGGCTTGCTTCCCGGCCGCAGGATGAGGCCGGGGAAGGTGTTGGCCAGGGTGATGCCGGCCGGCTTGTCGGGATGGCGGGCCAGGACCTTTTTGACGGCGTGGACGATGACGGCGATGGAGGTGACGGCGGCGGTGAGCTTGAACAGCTTGGGCACGAAGCGGCTGCCGCCGACCAGAACCCACTCGACGATCTTGGCGGTCAGCGCCGCGTTCTGCGCGACGATGTCACCTTCCGTGCCGTCGCCCCCCTGTGGGCAGGAGAGGCTGTACTCGATGGCCATGGCGCCGGCGTTCTCCAGCTTGCGCGTGTTTCCCTGCCAGACGGCCTTGTCGCGCTCGTCGTCGCCGCTCACCGGGCCGCCGGTCGAGGCGATGGTCAGCCGGTCGGGGTGGAGCTTGACCAGCTGGCCGATCTCGCGGCAGACGCGGTCGAGGGGGTGGCCCGAGACATTGTCGCAGTTGCCGTAGGTGTCGGCGGTGAAGGCGTGCATGTATTCGCCGGGGATGTGGATGGGGACGCCGTCGAAGGCGGTCTTCATGACGCCGCCCGACCAGCCGGCCGCGTAGGCCGCCTTCATCTGCTCCAGGCCGTCGCTGGGCGGCGCCGCCGAGAGCAGGAAGGGGGTAGCGATGGGGCGGCCGAAGAACTCGCTCTCGAGCGAGACCGGGCGGGCGATGTAGCCGCGCAGCTCGGCCGTGCTCTTGAGCGGCTTGCCGATGGCGGGCGGCGGCTCGCGGCGCAGGGCGGCGTCGAGGGCCAGCGCCGCGTTCTTGCCGGCGGCGACCGCCTCCACCACCGTGGTCGGGCCGTTGACGCAATCGCCGGCGTGGAAGACGCGGGGATCGTCGACCCGCTTGACCACGGCCCGGGCGCCGATGGCCACGATGAGGGCGTCGATGTCCAAGCGCTTCTGCTCCGTGCCGGGGACGGCGGCGACCGAGCGGGGGCTGAACTCGGCGCCGGGCGGCAGCATGACCCGGCGGGTCGCCAGCCCGGCCAGCCGCCCGCCGCGGCGGTAGATGGCGGTGACCTGGGTGCGGCCGCTGATCTCGACGCCGTGCTCCAGCAGCTCGGCCATCTCCTTCGGCGTCAGCGGCATTTCGCCGATCTTCTCCAGGGCGATCATCTCCACCGCCGCCGCGCCCAGGCGCCTGGCGGTGACGGCGCAGTCGTCCGCCGTCGCCCCGCCGCCCACCACGGCCACCCGGCCCGCGAACGTGAACGTCCCCGGGGCGCGCAGGACGTCGAGGCCGGCGACGGCGAGCTCCTCGTTGCGCAGGCCGAGGCGCAGGGGCTCCTGGAGCCCGGCGGCGACCACGACGGCGTCGTAGCCCTTGCGCAGCAGGGCACGGGGGTCGCCAACCGCCGACCTGACCCGGAACGAGACGTCGCCGAGGGCGGCGGCGAACTCCAGGTCCTGGCGCAGCATCTCCGGGTCGAGGCGGTGGCCGGGGATCCAGCCGCAGGCGCCGCCGAGGACCCTGTCCTTCTCCAGCACGTCGACGGCGTAGCCGAGCTGGGCCAGCACCGCGGCGGCGCCGATGCCCGCCGGGCCGGAGCCCACCACGGCGACCCGGCGGCCGTTGGGCCTGGGGACGGCGAACTCGGGGATGCCGCCCAGCTCGCGCGCCTTGCGGACGATCGCGGCCTGCACGGCGGGGATGTTCACCGCCCCGTCGAAGCGCTTGTGCACGCAGGCGGCCATGCAGAAGCGGTCCGGGCAGACCATGCCGCAGACGCCGCCGAGCGGGTTGTTCTTCATGATCTGGGCCGCCGCCCGCCGCAGGTCGGCGGGCTGGAAGACGCGCGCCGCCAGGATGAAGTCGGCGGCCGAGCAGTGGGCCGGGCAGGCGTCGCGGCAGGGCTTCTCCTCGCAAAACTCGCACTTGGCCATCTCGGCCCTGAGCTGGGCGTCGGTCAGGTACAGCCCCTGCGGGGCGCGGCTCTCCTTCATGCGCTTCCCCCTTGCCGGCAAAACGCCGGCGCAGTCAGCCGCGGCCGCCCATGGTCATGGCCATGACGGCCTTGGCCGTGTGCAGCCGGTTCTCGGCCTCGTCATAGACGATGGAGATCGCCTCGTCGTCGATCACCTCGTCGGTCACCTCGCGGTTGCGGTCGGCGGGCAGGGCGTGCATCAGCTTGACGCGGCGGTCGGCCAGCCTGGCGCGGCGGCGGTCGAAGATCCAGTCCTGGTGCCGCGCCAGCCGCGAGGCCATTTCCTTCTTGCACTCCGCCTCGTGGCGCAGGTACTCCTCGACGCTCCAGGCGCCGAAGCCGCCCCAGTTCTTGGGGATGACCACCTGCGCCCCCTTGACCGCCTCGTCCATGTCGTGGGTGAAGGTCAGGCGGCCGCCTCCGTCCCGGGCGTTGCCCTTGGCCTTCTCGACGATGTCCTTGCTGAGCGGGAAGTCGGGGGGGTGGGCGACGGTGACGTCGAGGCCGTAGCGCGGGAAGAGGAGGATCTGCGTCTGCGGCACCGACAGCGGCTTGGCGTGCGATTCGGCGTAGGCCCAGGAGACGGTCACCTTCAGCCCGCGCAGGTCGCGGCCGAAGTGCTCGAACAGGGTCATCAGGTCGGCCAGCCCCTGGAAGGGGTGGTAGACGTCGTCCTGCAGGCTCATCACCGGGCACGCGGCCCAGCGGGCCATCTCCTTCAGGTAGGAGTTGCCCGTGCCGTAGAAGCAGTTGCGGCAGGCGATGCCATGCCCCATGCGCGACAGGATGACGGCCGTGTCCTTGGCCGACTCGCCGTGGGAGATCTGCATCTTGTCGGCGGTCAGGTCGTGGGCGTGGCCGCCCAGCTGGGTCATGCCCGCCTCCATCGAGTTGCGCGTGCGCGTCGACTGCTCGAAGAAGATCATGAACAGCGTCTTGTCGGGGAGAAGCCGGTGCGGCTCGCCCAGGGCGAAGCGCTTCTTGAGGTCGAAGGCCGTCTCGAACACCGTGTCCAGGTCGTTCTTCGACCAGTCGTCCTCGGTGATGAAATGGCGGTTGCGGAAGATCGAGTTCATAGGGTTCTCCTAGACATCCCGATTCGGTCCGGTGAAAAATATAGCAACTTCGCCTGGGGATGTCAAAAACGGTCTGCCGTGACTCGTGACAAGGGGAAAACAGCCGATTCCAATGAGACAGCCTGATTCCATATCAGGAAAATCGGTAAATGTCGTCCCCTTGAGGCATGGTTTGAACAGTTTGCTGTGGAAATCGCCGCGCCCTTTCCCGCGGGCCTCAGTCCCACCGCGCTTTCCTCGTTTTGCACATTTTCATGCAGCGCAGATACCCTTCTCGACTACAGTTTCCGGTATATTGATACAATCGTTGTCAGCCCTGCGGAACGTGCGGCGCGCCGGCCCGATGGCCGCTGCTCCAATCTGCAGGCGGTTGTACGGTTCTCCTTCCCGGGTCAACCCATCCTTGGTTGCCGCCCGATTTTTCGCAGCGCGCATACCATTTCCCCGAGACAAAAGGGACCGGCTTGTATGTATGAATCAGACACAGGAGAACGGCCATGAATGGAAAAGGAATAACCCTGATCTGCCTGCTGGCCGCGGTCGCCCTATGCGCGGCCGACCCGAAGTCCAAGCCGCCGGTTCGCAAGACGGCCCCGCCGCCCGCCTTTGCGGCACAGGCCTACCTGCCCCCGACCATCACCCGGGCCGAGTTTCCTTGCCTGGCCGGTGATGGCCGCATCGAGGTTTACGGCAAGCGCTTCGGCGACGCCCAGGGGAACCGCGTGCTGCGCATCAACGGCGCCGCGCTGCCGACGGTGCTGGCTTGGCGCAGCGACTTCATCCGCTGCGCCCACTCCTATGGCTTCCCCGGCGGCGCGTACGTCCAGATCGATCTCTTCGATTCGGCGCAGAACAAGCGCCTGTCGAACGCCCTGACGGTCCTGTCGCCGATCTGCATCTTTGGCCGCGACCCGGAAGGGGCGCTGAAGCCCAAGAGCCACGTGCTGCTCCTGGTGAAGCAGGAAATCGGGACCACGGCCAACGGCCGCAAGGTGATGGTGGGCGGCGGCGAGGTGCCCGCCGAATGGATGATCCACAGGATCCGCGCCTACGTGCCCATCCTGCCCTCGGGCCACTATGCGATCCGCGTGAAAAAGAACGGCCAGCTCATCTCCAACGAGGTCGCGGTCACGATCGACGCGGAGTAGGAATTTTTCGAACGTTCAGCCTTCGTGTGCGCCAACCAGATCGCAACAACAGGGAACCCTTCGCCGTCATGGCCTGCCTGATCATTGTCACCTCCCTCGGCGCAGGCAGCGGAGCGCATTTCCCGGACCAGGCTGCGAGCGAGTCATTCTTTTTTTGGCCGGAAGATCAAACCACCCCTATACCGACCGATCCCAGGCTGGCAACGCCCCGCGGCTGTGCTGGAACCTGGATGCCGAGGCCAACACGCTGGAGATCGTGGCCGAGAGCGGCGCCTCCGCCCGTGCCGATTCCGGAATCCGCGCCCGCTACGCCATCGCCTGCGCCGGGGCCGAACCGGTGGAGCCTGCGGAGAACGCGCCTCCCGCCGAAGCGGAACCCGCGGAGCCAACCGGGGAGGGGGAAGACCCGGGGCGGAGAGGACTCGGTCAGGAAAGCGAGCGGACTCTCCGTGAGCGTGTCAGTGACAGGGACAGCAAGAAACGGAACGGATTTCGATTGGCAAGGGCAGCAACAGCCTGAATCGATCTATGGCTGTTCCGAATCGCGCCTTGCGATTTTGGCATCACGAATGCCGACAGCCCGTCCCAGCGCCGCCACGTGTCACGCGTCAGAAAAGATCGATGATGCGCCGCTGCCGTACGCCGGGTGTGATTCCTCGTCACTCGTCGCATGTCACTCGTCACGGAGCTCATTTCATGGTTAATGCAAACAGCGCATAAAATGCCGCCGCCTTGACCAGGTCGTCGATGGCCACCTTTTCGTCCGGGGCGTGGGCGCCGGTCTCGTTTCCCGGCCCGAAGCCGACGCAGGGGATGCCATGCAGCCCCATGATGGCCACGGCGTTGGTGGAAAAGGTCCACTTGTCGATCCAGGGCTCGCGGCCGAAAAGGGAGCGGAACACCCCGGCGGCTTGGGCGACGGCCGGGTGGCCGGGGGCCAGCGTCCAGGTGGGATAGTACTTCTCCATGCCGTACTCCCTCCCGGTATAGGCCTTGCCGTCGTAGCGCAGCACCTCGACCTTGGCGGGCATCTCCTTGACCAGCGCCTCCACCTCGGCCACGGCGCTCTCCTTCGTTTCGCCGACGGTGAGGCGGCGGTCGAGGTGGAGGCGCGCCGCATCGGGGATGGCGCAGAGCGAGGGCGATCCGGAGGCGAACTCGGTCACCGCCAGCGTGCCCTTGCCCAGGAACTCGTCGCGGCGCAGCCGCTCGTTCAGCTTCTCGATCTCCAGCGCGGCGCGGGAGGCCATGTAAACGGCGTTCCGGCCCCGCTCGGGAGCCGAACCATGGGCCGAGAGTCCCTGAAAGGAGACGCCCATCTCCATGCGCCCGCGGTGGCCGCGGTAGACGCCCAGGTTGGTCGGCTCGGTGATGACCACCAGCTCGGGGCGGACCTTCTCCTCCTCGAGGATGTACTTCCAGCACAGGCCGTCGCAGTCCTCCTCCATCACCGTGCCGGTGAAGAGGACGCTCAGCTCCCGGCCCAGTCCCAGCTCCTTCAGGATGCGGCCGGCGGTGACCATGGCCGCCGCCCCGCCCTTCTGGTCGACGCTGCCGCGGCCATGGACGAAACCGCCGGCGACGCGGCCCGAAAAGGGGTCCTCGCTCCAGTTGGCCAGGTTGCCGGCATCGACCGTGTCGATATGGGCGTCGACGGCGATCAGGCGCCGGCCGCGGCCGACGCGGCCGTGGACGCTGCCCAGGCCGTCGAGGCGCACCGAGTCGAAGCCGGCCTTCTCCATCTGCCGCTTCAGCTCGGCGGCGGCTTCCTTCTCGCCCCCCGACGGCGAGCGCAGGCGCACCAGGCGCGAAAGGTTGGCGGCGGTCTCGTCACGGTATGTTTCGGCAAGCTGCAGGACGGCGGCGGCGGTTTCTTCCATGGGATCTCCTTAGGGTTCGCTCAGCCAGGCGAGGATCCTCTCGTTGGTCAGGGGGGCCGAGAACGGCAGGGGCTTGCCCGGCCGGAAGGCACGCAGGGCGGCCAACAGGGCGAAATAGGCGCCGATGCCGTACATGAACGGCGGCTCGCCCACGGCCTTGGAGTTCAGCACCGCCTGGGGGTTGGCCGCATCGGCCAGGAAGCGGACCTCGATGTGCGGCGGCGCCGTGCGCAGGTCGGGGACCTTGTAGGTGGAAAGGGTGTCGGTCAGCAGCCGGCCGCGGTCGGAATAGAGCAGCTCCTCCAGGGTCACCCAGCCGATCCCCTGCACGATGGCCCCCTCGGCCTGACCGCGGTCGACCAGCGGGTTGAGGCTGCTGCCGGCGTCGTGGACCACCTGCAGCGAATCGACCTGGGCGGTGCCGCGCAGACCGTCGATGGTGGCCTCGACCAGGGCGGTGCCGTAGACGTGGTAGGCGAAAGGCTCGCCTTTCTCGGTCGCGCGGTCGAAATGGATGCGCGGCGTGGCGTAGTGCGCCTGGGCCGTCAGGTTCGCCCGCGCCATGTAGGCGGACTGGACTAGCGCGGCCCAGGCCAGGCCGGTCTCCCGGCCGGAGCGCAGCACGCGCTCGTTGCGGATCTCCAGCTCCCCGGCCGGCGCGCCCAGTCTGGCGGCGGCGACGCCGAGCAGCCGGGTCTTGAGCTCCTGGCAGGCCAGCTCGACCGCCTTGCCGTTGAGGTCGGCGCCGGTGGAGGCGGCCGTCGGCGAGGTGTTGGCCACCCGCCGGGTGGAGGTGCTCTCCATGCGCAGGCGGCTCTGGGCGATGCCCAGCGTGCGCCCGGCCACCAGCAGGATCTTGTTGTTCACCCCCTGCCCCATTTCCACGGCGCCGGTCGAGACCGAGACGCTGCCGTCGGTGAAGACGTGGACCAGGGCGCCGGCCTGGTTCAGGTGGGTGCTGGTGAACGAGATGCCGAAGCACACCGGCATCAGCGCCAGCCCCTTCTTGCTCAGGGCGTTCGCCGCATTGTAGGCGCGCACGCGCTCGCGCGCTGCCTCCAGGTCGAAGGCGGAGACGGCCTCGTCGAAGCAGCGCCGCGCGCGGCAGTTCCTCGTCTTCTGGCCGAAGGGCAGCTCGTCGCCTTCTTGGAGCAGGTTGCGCCGCTGCAGCTCGGCCGGCTCCAGCCCCATTGTTTCAGCGGCCTGGAACAAAGCGGCCTCCAGCACGAACATGGCCTGCGGCCCGCCGAAGCCGCGGAACGCGGTGAAGGGCGGCAGGTTGGTGCGGCAGGAATAGCCGGTGGCCCGTACGTTGGGGATGCGGTAGCTGTTGCCGGCGTGGAACAGGGTGCGCTCCAGGATGGCGGTCGAGAGGTCGGCGGAGGCGCCGGCGTTCTGGTAAAAGGTCGCCTC
Source organism: uncultured Clostridia bacterium (assembly GCA_964628035.1). Taxonomy (GTDB): domain Bacteria; phylum Acidobacteriota; class Aminicenantia; order UBA2199; family UBA2199; genus UBA2199. The sequence continues at coordinate 134,398 of CAZVPI010000004.1, forward strand.
GTAGGCCAGGATCCTCCCCTCGCCGTCGAGGCCGATGCGGAAGTCGGTGGAATAGGGATGGCGCTTGCCTGTGAAGCGCATGTCCTCGCGCCGCTCCAGGACCAGCTTCACCGGCCGGTTCAGGGCGCGGGCGGCCAGGGCGGCCAGCGCCGCCCAGGCGGTGGCCTGGTCTTCCTTGCCTCCGAAGGCGCCGCCCAGGCGGAACACCTCGACCGTGACCTGGCTCATCGGCACTCCCAGCACGCGGGCGATGATCCGCTGCACGGAGGTGGGAGACTGGGTGGCGGATAGGACGCGCAGCGTGTCCTTCTCGCCCGGGACGGCGACCGCGGCCTGGGTCTCCAGGTAGACGTGCTCCTGGCCGCCCGAGTCGGCGCGGCCCGACAGGACATGGGCGCATAGCGGCCAGGCCTTGTCCACGTCGCCAAGGGCGAAGGTGCGCGGCGGCGCGATCAGCATCCCCCGGGCGGCCGCCTGGCGCGGGTCGAGGACCGGCTCGCGCTCCTCGATGTCGAGGCGGATTGCGTCCAGGGCGCGGCGGGCCTGGCGGGCGCTGGCGGCGACGACCAGGGCGACCGGCTGGCCGATGAAATGGACCTCGCCGGCGGCCAGCAGCGGCTCGTCCGGGATGACGCCGCCGATCTGGTTCTCCCCGGGGATGTCGGCGGCGGTGAAGACGGCGACGACCCCGTCCTGGCGGGCGGCCCCTCCGGTCTCCAGGCGCTCGATGCGGCCGCAGGCGACCGGCGCGGGCAGGACGGCGGCGTAAAGCTGGCCGGCGAACGGAGGGAGATCGTCGACATAGTGGGATTCGCCGCGGACATGAAAGAACACATCGTTCTGCTTCACGGCAGGTCTCCGGCTCCGATGCGCCCGGGAAAGAGCTCCAGGAAATGGGCGAAGAGCAGGCGGCCGAGCAGCGTGCGCTTGTAGGCGGCGGCTCCGCGCACGTCGCTGATGGGCGCCACCTCCCCAGCGGCCACGTCGATGAACCCGCGCACGGTCGCGGCCGAGACCTCCTTTCCCGCCAGGAAGGCCGAGGCCCGGGCCAGGTACAGAGGCACCGGGGCCACGCCGCCGGCGGCGGCGTGGGCGGACGCGATGCGGCCGCCCTCCATCTCCAGGCCCAAGGCCGAATTCACCGAGGCGATGTCCTGCTGCCTGCGGCGGGCGACCTTCTCGAAATGCAGCCGGACGCCGTCGCGGCGCAGCGGCAGGCTGACCCAGGCCGCATCCTCGCCAGGCCGCAGGTCGAGCTTCTTGTAGCCCAGGAAGAAGGCGCGCAGCGGCAGCTCGCGGAAGCGGCCGCCGCGGCGCAGGCCGATCGCAGCGTCGAGGGCCAGCAGCAGGACGCTGAGGTCGCCGATGGGCGAGGCATTGACGATGTTGCCGCCGACGGTGGCGCGGTTGCGCACCTGGGTGGCCGAGACCCGCTGCAGGAAGCCGGGGAGGACCGGGAAGGCGGCGGAGAGCAGCGGCGATGTCATCAGGTCGGAGACGGTGGCGGCGGCGCCGATGAAGACGCGGCCGGGGCCGGGCCAGATGTCGGCCAGGCCGGGGCGGCGCGACAGCAGGCGCAGCTCGCGCTCGGCCATCTCGGGCCCGCGCTGCACGTAGAGGTCGGTGCCGCCGGCGACGGCCAGCGCCGAGGCGCGGCCGCGCTCCGGGGCGACGGCCGGCAGGCGGCGCAGGCGGTCGGCAACCTCGGCAAGATAGGGCGGAACCACGGCGGCGGCGATCAGCGCCTCCAGGCGCTCGCCGGGATCCTGCGGCAGCCGGCCCAGGCCGCGCAGCAGCCGCCCGACGGCGCGGCGGATGGCGGTGTAGCCGGTGCAGCGGCAGATGTTGCCCTCGATGGCGGTGAGGGCGGCGTCGAGGCCCAGCTCCGGGGCCTCGAGCAGGAAGGCCGTCAGGCTGACCACCAGCCCGGGGGTGCAGAATCCGCACTGGCTCGCCCCCTCGCTGACGAAGGCCTGCTGCACCGGGGTCAGCCCCGACGGGCTCCGCCCGTCGGGATTCAGCCCCTCGATGGTCACCACGTGGCGGCCGGCGGCGTCGCCCAGGGGAAACAGGCAGGAGGCCACGGCCCGGTAGCGGACACGGCCGACGACCGGCCGGCCGGCGGCGCCGGCAGCGGTCGGCGCGCCCAGCAGGACGGTGCAGGCGCCGCAGTCCCCCTCGCGGCAGCCGATGCGGGTGCCGGTCAGGCGCCGGTCGTCGCGCAGAAAGTCGACCAGGGCGGTGCCGGGCGCAAGGGAGGTTCGGATCTCGCGGCCGTTGAGCAGGAACACGGTCTCAGCGGCCATTCGGCCCTCAACGGGCGGCGGCGGTGAGCCACACGGTCAGCCCCCAAAAGGCCGCGGCCACGGTGCCGGCCAAGGGCGCCAGCAGCGGCTTGCGCGCCAGCCACAGGGGCAGCAGCCCTCGCTCCAGCCTGCGCCCCAGGGCGTAGCCCAGGGGAAACAGCAGCCCGGCCAGCAGGGCGGCGGGAGCGGCGCGCGTCAGCAGATAGGCCGCCGCGCCGCTGGCAAAACGGAACGACAGCAGGTGGGCGCAGGGGGCCCAGAAGCGGCCCAGGGCGAAGAAGGCGGCGCCGGAGGCGAAGGCGGCGAGGCCGGCCATGACTCCCTGCCTGCCCGGCCCCTTGCCGAGGCCCTTGCGGGCCAGGCTCACGCCGGCAAAGAGAGCAGCGCCGTTGAGCAGCAAGGCCAGGTGGGCGTTGGCCTGGCAGAAGGCGGGCAAGCCCAGCAGAGGCACGGCCAGCCAGCGGGAGAAAACGGCGGCCAGGGCGATGCCGGGGATGATGCCGGCCTTCTTGTACACGGCCAGGCCGGCGGCCATGACCAGGAAGCCGGCGCCGGCCAGGGCCGGGCTGCGCGGCAGGCCGATCTGGCGGATGAACCCCAGGGAGGCCTCGGTCAGGCCGAGCAGGGCGCCCAGGACCACGGCCAGCAGCGCGTAGAACTTCAGGGAAAAGGTGTCGTTGTTGCTCGTCATGTTGCCTCTCTGAAACCTGGACTATCTTAAAGAACCCGAGAAGGGTTGTCAACGACCGGTACTCGGCGTACGGCAGACGGCTGATGGGAACAGCATGACTCGATTTGTTGGCGCTTCTCCCCTCATCGGGGACCTTCAGGGGCATCACTCCTTCTTCATCACGTCAGCACGTTCTAGGGCTACTACTGGGACCGTCACGATCAAAGCCGCTTCGGGTTGGCTCACTTTCTTGCAGGCACCGGCAGGGTCACCGACACGAAGAGCTTGATCTGGCCGGCGCCTTGCCGCATGCCTTCGCCAGGATCCATGAGCTACTCCCCGATGATCTTGACCAAAACGCGCTTCTTGCGCCGCCCGTCGAACTCGCCGTAGAAAATCTGTTCCCAGGGGCCGAAATCGAGCCGGCCGCCGCTGACGGCGACCACCGCCTCGCGGCCCATGACCTGGCGCTTGAGATGGGCATCGCCGTTGTCCTCGCCGCTCAGGTTGTGGCGGTAGGCCGAGACCGGCTCGTGAGGCGCGAGTGTCTCCAGCCATTTCTCGAAGTCCTGGTGCAGCCCGCTTTCGTCGTCGTTGACGAACACCGAGGCGGTGACATGCATGGCGTTGACCAGCGCCAATCCTTCCTGCACGCCGCTCTCGCGCAGTGCCTGCTCGACATCAGGAGTGATGTTGATGAACGCCCGGCGGCCCGGGGTCTGGAACCACAGTTCCTTGCGATAGCTTTTCATGAGGACATTATAGCGAAACATGAACGTCGGGCAAAGGAACTCGGCAGGCGGCGGACGGCAGACAGCAAGGCAATTGGCGTAGGGCACATGGCGTAAGGCGTACGGCAACGGCACGACGAAGCTCAGGGAAAACAAAGGGAAGGCAAAGGGAAGAATGAGGGAAGAAGGAGTGGGAAAAGCCTTATCCGAATTTCTTTCCCACCCTGTTTTCCCTCTGCCTTTCCCTCTGTCTTCCCTCTCTCTTCCCTGGAGAATATGGAACCGTACGCCGTACGCCGAGCCCAACATTCATTGTTGCGTTCGCCTGGCGCTGACGATGGACGCTCCGGTCACTGCCGCGATGATGACGACGCCGCCGGCGACGGCTCTGAGGCCGGGGGCCTCCCCCAGCGCCAGGAAAACCCACAGCGGGTTGCACACCGGCTCGATGACGGCGACCAGGTTGGCCGAAACGGCGCTGATGCGCTTGATGGCGTAGGAAAAGAGGATGGCCGCCGCGCCGATCTGGAAGACGCCGAGCACGGCGACGGCGCCGGCCGCCTTCCAGCTGAAGGCCGGCGCGGGCAGGAGCAGCGAGACGCCGGCGCCGATGGCCACGGTGAACCCGTGGGCCAGCAGCATCGACTCCAGCGGCGAAGCGCCCTTCTGCATGCGCAGGAAGACGAAGCAGAAGCTGAAGGCCAGCCCCGACAGCAGCGCCAGGACGTTGCCCAGCAGTCGGCCGCCGCCGATCTTGTCCAGGAACAGCAGCGCCAGGCCCAGGCCGACAAAGGGGAAGGAGGCCCACTGTTCCCTGCGCACGCGCTCCTTGAGGATCCAGGCGCCGAGGAGGGCGGTGAAGACCGGACCGACGTACTGCAGCAGGATGGCGTTGGCCGCGCTGGTGGTCTTGTTGGCCGTGACGAACAGCAGCATGGTGGCCGTCTGCGCCAGCGCGGCGCCGAGCTGCGCCGGCGACCAGTGGATGTGCGGGCGCCGCAGCCAAGCCAGGATGACCAGCGCGGCCACGGCGCTGCGCGCGGCGGCGATGGCGAAGGGGTGCCAGTCGACGACCTTGATGAACAGCCCGGCGCCGCTCCACAGGAAGGCGGTGAGGGCCATGGCCCAGACACCGAGGCGTATTTCGCGAGGTTTGCGGTCAACAGTCAATTCGATCATATGCTTCGCAACGAAGTGAAAAGTTAAAAGTGAAAAGTGAAAAGCCAGAAACCCCACCTTCGGGAAAATCACTGCCATCGCACTTCATTTTTTTTCACCGCTCGCTGAGTTCTGGAAGCTCCTGCTGCACCATTTCACTTTTTACTTTTCACCTTTCACTGCGTGCTGCAATTCACTTGATCTCGAGCCTCTGCCCGTAGCACCGGCGGCACACCGACACGTACTTGTCGTTGCCGCCGATCTCGATCTGCGGTCCCTCGCCCACCGGCCGGCCGTCCTTGTACTTGAGCAGCATGGTCGCCTTCTTGGTGCAGTACCAGCAGACGGCCTTGACCTCCTCCACCTTGTCGGCGAACAGCAGCAGCGCCTCGCTGCCCGGGAAAAGGTGGTTGCGGTAGTCGTTCTTCAGGCCGTAGACGATGACCGGGATGTTCAGCCGGTCGACGATGCGCGTCAGCTCGATCACCTGGACGCGGCTCAGGAACTGCCCCTCGTCGACCAGCACGCAGTCGGGCTCGGCTTCGGCGGTCAGGCGCAACAGGTCGGTATCGGGGCCGATGATGATGGCGTCGCGCTGGAAGCCCATGCGCGAGGTGATCTTGCCGCGGCCGAAGCGGTCATCGAGGGCCGGGGTGAAGAGCAGGGCGTGCTTGTTCTGCTCCTCGTAGTTGTGGGCGATCTTGAGGATCTCGGTCGACTTGCCGGCGTTCATGGTCGAGTAGCGGAAGTAGAGCTGGGCCATGGCTTACTCTCCTGGGGCGATCAATAACGGTCGTTGCGGCCGGGGGGGTCCTGGAAGGCGCGCTGGATGCCGCGGTAGACGGAGAGGTCGGCCCCGCCCTTCAGGAAATTGATCAGCGCCTCGGCGGTGGTCGAACCCAGGGCCCGGCCCGGGTCGCGGCGGCGGAAATCGTAGGCGCTGGCCACGTAGCTGGAGATGCCGACCCGGAAGTCGCGCTGCTCGTCCAGCGGCGCGCCGTCCGGGGCCCGCAGGTCGATGCCCAGGATGTTCAGCTCGGCGTCGGTGCGCACGGTGTAGCTGAGGCCCGCGACCTGCAGGTCAAGCTCCCTGCCCTTGCGGAACGAGTCGGCGATCAGCGAGCGGATCTCCTCGGCGTTCATGGCCAGCGTCACCACCTGGTTGCCGAAGGGGTCGAGGGTATAGACGTCCTTGAGGGTGATGTCCGGGTTCAGCCGCCTCAGGCGGATGCCGCCCTCGTTCTGGAAGGCGATGTCCAGGCCGTGGGCCGCGCGCATGGCGTCGGTCATCAGCGAGCCCAGGGCGTCCTTGCCCTCGATGGCGAACGGGGCGGTGGCGATGACGCGGGAAAATTCCGGGTTGTTGTTGAAGCGGGCGATCATGGCCTTGACCTCGGGGTCCTCCTCCTCGAGTCCTTTCACGTCGATCAGCCCCCCCTTCTTCTCCACCACGCGTCCACCGCGAACGAGCAGCTCCACGCGGCCGAGCCAGCTCAGGTCGCTGCCGGCCTGGGCCACCAGCACGCCGTCGACCATCTCGGCGGGGTCGACGCGGGTATGCGAATGGCCGCCGATGATCGCGTCCAGCTCGGGCATGGACCGTGCCAGCTTCACGTCGTCCTCAAAGCCCAGGTGCGACAGGGCCAGGAAGACGTCGGCCTGGCGGCGCAGGGGCTTCATCTCCAGGGCCTTGGCCAGGGGCTCGCTGAAGCGCAGCCCCTGCACGCGGTCGGGGTGGGTCGAGGGCAGGCCGTTGCCGGGCTCGATCTGGATCAGGCCGAAGACGGCGACGCGCACGCCGCTCCTTGTCGTCAGCAGCCGCGAGGGGTACAGGTTGGGGATCTCGCTGCCGGGCCGGGGATGGATGTTGGCCGAGACGATGGGGAAACGGACACGGGAGGCGAAGCGCTTCAGGTTCTCCAGGCCGAAGTCGAACTCGTGGTTGCCGAGGGTGAGCAGGTCGACGCCCAGGCGGTTGAGCAGCTCGAGCATCGGCTCGCCCGGGGGCTGGTACTGGTCGATGATCGGGTTGCCGGTGAAGTTGTCGCCGGCGCAGAGCAGCAGGACGTCGCCGCCCCGGCGGCGTTCGCTCTCCACGATCGCCGCCACCTTGGCGAAGTTGTCGATCTTGCCGTGGACGTCGTTGAAATGGAAGAGGACGAGGCGCGACTCGGCCGGCGCCGGTGCCGGCGGCGCCGAGGCGCACGAGAAGCAGGTCAGGCCCGCCAGCAGCAGCAGCAGCAGCGAGGAGACGATCAGGTGCAACTTGGCATGCTTCATTTGCCCGCCCTCCTTTTACCGGCCAGGCGGACGAAGAGCGCCTCGCCGCCGTTCAGCTCGCCGTCATGGGCGATCTCGTGGCCGTGGCCGTCGCAGACCGTCTTGTAGCCGCTCTGCACCTGCTTCCAGGAACGCAACGAATAGCGGCGCAGGGCGTCCTCCACGCGGGCTCCGGAAAAGACCTCGATGGTCCGGCCATTGACCTGTATGTGCATGGCAACAACTCCAGTTGAAGTATCGATTGTAGGGAAACGGGCCGGCAAAGTCAACAGATGATCTGTCCGGACTCGGCGTACGGCGGACGGCAACAGCACTGGCTCGCCCGAGGCAGTTCCGATCACTGACTCTGCATCACCAGGACAAGTTCGTCCCCAAGCTATTTCCCGTCGCCCCTTCTCGCCGGGGACCTTCAGGGGCGTCGCTTGCCGCTACAATTATTATGCAATGGCCGTACGGCGCCGGCTTTTCCTTTTTACCTTTCACTCTTCACTCAAATTCGGTCCAGGGCATTTGCCTCATGCCGTACGCCGTGTACCGTACGCCGAGCAACTCATTCAGTTTATGTTATAATATTTTTTATGAAGCACCCGACATCGGTCTCGCTGACTCTCCCCCCCTGGCTGACCGCCTTGGTCCAGGACGAGATCGAACTGCGCGACCCCGAGCAGCGCATGCGCTGGGTCATCGGCCTGTCCCGGCGCAACGTCGAGGAGCGGACGGGCGGCCCCTTCGCCGCCGCCGTCTTCGAGCGCGAGAGCGGGCGGCTGCTCGCCGCCGGCGTCAACCGCGTCGAGCCCCTGAACTGCTCCCCGGCCCATGCCGAGGTCATGGCCTGCGCCCTGGCCCAGAAGCGGGCCGGCACCTTCGACCTGAACGGGGTGAACGCCGGCTGCGAGCTGGTGTCGAGCTCGCAACCCTGCCTGATGTGCCTGGGGGCCGTGCTGTGGTCGGGGGTGACCCGCCTCACCTACGGCGCGACGGCCGGCGACGTCGAGGGCATCGTCGGCTTCGACGAGGGGCCCCTGCCGCGCGACTGGCAGGGTGAACTGAACAAGCGCGGCATCACCGTGGCGGGCGAGTTCCTGCGCGCCGAGGCGGTCGAGGTCCTGGAATTGTACAAGCGGTCGGCCGGGACGGTCTACAATGGGCGTTCCAGGGGCTAGGCGCCAAGAGCGCCCGCGCCCAGTGTTAAGGCCTGCGTCATAGCCCCTTTTTTTGCATCAGCTCGCGGTTGCGGGCCGGCGTCTGGTTCCACAGCGTCAGCATCAGCACGGCGCCGATCAGCGAAAAGGGTATGATCAGGAAGACCCAGGACCCCCAGCCCCAGCGGTCGAGGAAGTAGCCCAGGCCGAAGCCGGTCAGGCCGCTGGCCAGGTACTGCACACCGTCGAGCAAACCGGTGACGGTGGCCGCCCCCTTGGTGCCGCCGAAGTCCATGGAGGCCGTGCCCGAGAGCATGCCGTGCACCCCGAAGATCCACATGCAGGAGAAGCCGATCAGGAAGGCGGCGGCCCAGGGCACGCCGACGCGGCCCAGGACCAGCAGCGAGGCGATCTGGCCGAGATAGAAGATGAAGGCCACCGGGGGCCGCCGCGACTGGAACAGGTGGTCCGACATGTAGCCGCAGAGGAGGCCGCCGGCGATGCCGCCGGCGGTGATGCCCAGCGAGGCCAGCTGGTGCAGGCCCGAGCCGGGGGCGATGCCGTGGATCTCCTTCAGGAAGGGGGTGAACCAGAGCATCAGCCCCTGGCGCACGAAGCCGGTGCAGAACTCGGCGGCCATCAGCGTGAGGATCACCGGGTTCTGGAAGGCGCGGCGCAGCACGTAGGTGAAACCGATCTTGACGTCATCCCCGATGTGGCTGGTGGCGTCGTCGGTGTTGATCTTGGCGAAGCCGGCCTGTTCGGGCTTGTCCTTGACCAGGACATGGTCGGCCAGCACCATCAGCAGGATCAGCGCCGCCGGCACGATGAACACCCATTCCCAGCCGAAGTGGGCCAGGATCCAGCCGCCGAAGCCCATGGCCAGGAAGTAGCCGCTGGAGATCATGATGCCGAAGATGCCGCCGAAGACGCCGCGCTCCTTGACATGGAACCAGGGGGCGTTGACCTTGACCACCGACAGGGCGCCGAAGCTCTGGAAGTACTGGTTGACGGCGTAGAGCAGCGACATGCCGACCACGATCTTGGTCTGCCAGCCGGCCAGGAACAGGGCGCCGACGATCAGGTTGAAGAGGGCGGTGCCGATGCCGCCGAAGATGATGGCCTTCTTGCCGCCGAAGCGGTCGGCCAGCGGGCCGTTGAAGATGACGCTCAGGGCGTAGGTCCAGAAGCCGGCGGTGGCGATGGTGCCGAACTCGGCCTTGGAGAGGTCGAAGGTCTTCATGATGTCGCTGGAGGCGACATTGAGGTTGTAGCGCCCCATGTAAAAGGTGGCATAGGTCAGCCCCAGCGGGAACCAGTTCCGGAAGCGGCGGCGGCGGTAGGCCGCCGAGTGGTTGAGGGGATTGGCCATCAGCGCACCTCCCGCCAAGTCTGCCACAACCGTCCCAGCACCTGCTCCAGGTGCGCGCCCAGCACGTCGGGCCGGTCGGTTTTTTCCGGCATGTTCTCGAACACGGCATAGGGCACGCGGCGCTGCAGGCCTTCGCCGGCGGGCAGGAACTTGTCGTCGGCGGCGAACTCCTCCCAGTCCGACTCCTTGTAGAGCATCTCGATCTTCTTGTCCTCCAGCGCGTGCTGCAGGATGGAATCGGGGCGGTCGGGGTTGTAGCGCCTGCGGTTCTTGCGCAGCGACTCGGGCCAGTCGACCCGGATGTACATGCAGGCGGCGCGGTCCACGACCTGCGGCGACAGGTGGGCGAAGGCCGCGCGGAAGCCGCCGTGCTCGCTGCCGCGGGCGAACTCGATGAACAGCGTCTTTCTCTCGTGGAAAGCCGGGTCGTCGCGCAGCAGTTTGGCGTAGGCCAGGTTGAGCTTCTTGATCAGGAAGTTCCAGAACCACTTGCCCTTGAAGACGTAGCCGGGGTAGGTCTGGCCCTCGTAGGTGAACTCCTTGTCGGTGAGCAGGCGCGGCAGACCCATCTCCTCCATCAGGTCGTCGTCCTCAAAGCGCTCCCAGAGGATGGGGAAATCGTCGAGCTCCTGGAATTCGCCGACATGGAAGCGCCGCACGCGCTCGGGCTGCGGCACCTTTTTCAGGTAGTCGATGACCTCCGACTTGCCCGCGGCCGGCCGGCCGATCAGCAGGATGACGTCGAACGTGTTCTTGCCCATGCCTTACACCTCCAGCGGGACCCAAGATCAGCCGTAAACCTGTATTATATGAACGGGGATATTTATTGCAACCCGAACTCGGCACACGGCATACGGCGGACGGCGTGCGGCAAGGCATTACCTGGATCAAGCTCTGGGTGTGAGGCGCAACATCCCTATCCGTACTGGGCATTGTGCAGGGGGGATGCGGCAGAAGCATTGTTTTCTATGCCATGACATTGAGCGAGACCGTTTCATGGAATGTCTGCTGCCGTCAGCCGTACGCCGTACGCCAGGGACTAGGGTCGGTCCATCCCCGGCAGGTCGTTGTCCCCGCCGGGCAATTCGCTTCTGGCTCCGGTGAAGTCGGCCAGGCGTTCCTGGAACCTCTCGGCCTTCTTGGCCGTCTCGTCGTACTTGCTGGCGGCATTGCCCAGGTGCCTGCCCAGCAGGCGGAACTCGTCGTGGAACTGGGCGAACCCCTGCTGCACCTTGACCAGGTCCTTGAGGATCTGGCGCGTGCGCTGCTCGATCTTCAGCCCCTTGAGGCCGAAGGCGATGGCCATCAGGTAGGCGTAAAAGCTGTTGGGCGACACCGGGATGACGTGGCGCTCGACGGCGTAATTGAAGATGCCGTAGCTGCGGCCGTCGAGGCCGTCGCTGATCATGGCCTCGTAGAAGACGTTCTCGGCCGGGATGTAGGCCATGGCGAAATCGTAGGTCCCCTCGTCGGGGCGGATGTATTTCCCGGCGATCTCGTCGACGCGCTTCTTGAAGCTGGCCACGAACTCCCTGCGGAATTTCCGCTGCCCCTCTTCCTCGCCGGCCTCGAGCAGGCGCAGGAAGCTCTCCAGGGGGAACTTGGCGTCGACCGGGATGAGGCGCTCGCCCAGGGAGATGACGGCGTCGACCTTGGCGCCGTCGGCGAAGGCGTGCTGCATCGCGTAGTTGCCCTGCGGCAGCACCTGGCGCAGCAGGTCCTCCAGCAGGTATTCGCCCAGGTTGCCGCGCAGCTTGGGGGCGCGCAGGATGTTCTGCAGCGAGGAGATGTCCCGGCCGATGGCCTTCATCTGGTTGGTCGATTCCTCCAGCAGCCCCAGCTTCTGCTGGATGTCGCCCACCACGCGCAGCTGGTCGCGGATGCTCCCCTGCCCCTTGTTCAGCGACTCGGTGACCGTTCGCATGATCTCGTTCAGCTGGCCGCTTTGCTGCAACAGCGCCTGGCGCTGGGCATCGGCCTGGGTGGTGCGCAGGTCCTGCAGCTGGTTCTTCAGGTCGAGGACCTGCTGGGTCAGGCCGGGGTCGCGCGGCCGCAGCTGCAGCGCCAGCACGGCCAGCAGCAGCGCCACGGCCACGGAGAGCAGGATGACCAGCGGCAGGGTATCCATGAGTTTCTTCCTCCCTTCGCGGCTACGATAGCAGAGAGCGGCGGCGAATGCAAATCACGGCGAACCTCAGCGACCAGTGGCGGGAATCGGCATAGGCCGCCATTGGTTGACGGCAAACAGTGCGAGAAAATGAAAGGCCCGGTTCAGGGTTATGGCTTTGCCGCAAACCGTACACCGTAAGCCATACGCCAAGTTGTCGTTGTTGCTGCTCCTCGACACGTGTCACTCGTCAGTTGTCCCTGGATTGACTTCCCGGCCGCCGGCTCCTATACTGACGGAGGCCCTTGGGAGGAAACATGAGCGACAAACCGAAGCTGTCCGCGGGCACGGTCCTGCTGGGCGGCATCCTGATCGCCGCCGGCGCCCTGGTCCTGCTGGGCAACCTGGACCTGCTGCAATTGGATTTCAACCTGGCCTACTGGTGGCCGCTGATCCTGGTCGCCTTGGGCCTGGTGCACCTGGTCGAGAGCCGCAACCCGTTCGACTTCTCGGGCCTGTTCCTGCTGCTGCTGGGCGGCGTCTTCCTGGCCGCCGAGCTGGACGCGATCCGCTGGGGCGACGTCTGGCGCTGGTGGCCGGCGGTGCTGATCCTGCTGGGGGTCTCCCTCCTCTTCCGCGGCCGGCCGGCCGTGCTGCCGGGAAGCGTCCGCGGCGGCGCCTCCTGCCCCGATCCCTGCCTGCGGGTGAACAACATCCTGGCCGGCAGCGACCGCCGCGTCACCAGCCAGGAGTTCAAGGGCGGCGACGTCTCCAACATCCTGGGCGGAGTGGAGATCGACCTGCTGGAGGCCAAGCTGGCGCCGGGTGAGCACCTGCTCACCGTCTCCTCGGTGCTGGGCGGCGTCGACATCCGCCTGCCGCGCGACTGGCGCCTGGAGGTGCAGCCCACCACCCTGCTGGGCGACGTCGACGACCACACGCGGCAGAACCCCGAGGCCAGCGGCGGCAAGCTGGTGATCAAGGCCTCGGCGCTGCTCGGCGGGGTCGACATCAAGAACTAGGCGCGAACCGTTCCTGGCGGGACAAAGCACCTCCACCCACTCGGCGAACGACGGATGGGGGATTGTGACCGGGCGCGGAATCACCTGGATGCAGGCCTGCGGCTATTTCCAGAGGAGCGAGGCCGACACGTGCGCCATGCCCGCCGTGGCGACGGGGGCGCCGATCATCATCACGATCCGGCCATCAAGGCCGGTACTCCCAGCGCGCATGCACGACATTCGATTCCTGAACCCCCTGGTCGGGATGCGGGCGCTTCACCTTCGCCAGGATGTTTTTTTCCATATAGCCCTTCGCCTTCACCCACGACTCCAGGATCGGAGAAAGTGGGATCTGAAAAACGTGGTTCCCGGAAGAACTGACGGAAAGCGTCTCGGAAGAAAAATCGCCATCGAAATACTTGGGATCCTGGTAGAGGATTTCCAGCTCGCCCTGGCCGATGGCGTCCAGGTGCACAAGCAACTTCGGCTTGATCGGATAGGGCCCGGTCGAGTAGGCCGGATCGACCTCGATCCAAAAATTCTTGATGTACACCGGGCACGTTTTTTGGATGATCCGATGGGCCGCATTGTTCGTTTCGCTCGTCTCCCTCACCTTGGAATCGCCGTCGGCGCTGACGAGAAGCTGCACCGGGGCGCTGCCAGCCAGCTCCAGCGGCGAGAGGCTATACGTCAGGTTGATCCGCTGCTCGGACCCTGCCGGAAGGGCCAGCGGCAGGGGGATGGGGTCGAGCTGCCGGCTGTTGAAGAAAACCAGGAACGTGAGCGGGCCGTTGTAGCGGTGGTTGCCGTTGTTGCGCAGCCGGGCGTACAGGGCGCCGCTGCCCGTTTCGCGCTCGACATCGACCATCTGGAAATCGACGGTCTTCAGCTCGCCGGTGAAAGGCTGGGTCGACGTGCCCGGCGGCAGCCCCTTCGGCTGCACCGGGCTGCCGGGCTGGTTCTGGGAGGCGAGGCCGGCGGCGGCGACGGCGAAGGGCTTGCTGTCGCCCGAGGCCGAGCCGGGCGCCTTGACGCGCACCAAGTAGCTGCCGGCGGGAAGCGAGGCGGGAACGGCCCAGGAAAACGAGCCGTCGTTGGCCGTGCTGCCGGCGATCTCCAGCACGGCCGGCTCGGAGCCGGGCGATCCGGCCCGGCGCAGGCGGATGGACACCGTGTCGGGAAGGGCGCCCGATTTCGTCCAGGCGATGGCGCAGATCTGCCCGAAGCGGAAGGTCTCGCCCTCCCTGGGCGAGGTGACGACGATGCTCTGGCCCGGAAGCAGGGCCGCCGCGGTCAGCAACAGGACAAGCGAGAGTCGTTTCCCTTTCACGATTCCTCCTTTTTCAGGTTCGCGTTTTAAATAATGGAATACCACAAAAAGCCTATTATCTCGGAAAAACTTGCCGACCCGCCGCGCCCGGAAAACTCGACGAACGAGCCTTGACCGTGTCCGTGACAGCGAGAAAGATTCGAGCGAACGATCGCTGCCCTTGGCGGGAGGTGATCCGAGGAATTCGCAGGGATGAAGGTGGGGACGGAGGCAAGCAACGCACCGTACCATTCCCCTTGCCGTCCGCCGTGCGCCAAGCGTCTTCCCTCGTCACGTGTCACTCCTCACTCAGCCAAGAGAGGATTTCGCCGCGCACCAGGTTCGGGAATCCTCCTCACGTGGCGCCGGGTACATGGTGCGTGGAACCTGAGTTCTTCTATTTCTTATCCAGGTCGATCACCTGCTGCATCACGCGCAGGAAATTGCCGCCCCAGATCTTGGCCACCTGCTCCTCGCTGTAGCCGCGGCGGGCGAGCTCGATGGTGATGTTCTTCAGCTCGGTGACGTCGCGGCAGTCGGCCAGGCCGCCGCCGCCGTCGAAGTCGGTGCCGATGCCCACGTGGTCGACGCCGATCAGGCGGACGATGTGGTCGATGTGGTCGACGGCGTCCTTGACCGTGACCGGCGGCTGCGGGTAGCGGGCCTTCAGGGCGTCGTACTCGGCCTCCACCTTGGCGCGCTCTTCCGGGGCCTTGATGGCGCCCCAGCCGCCGTAGGTCTCATGGATGCGGCGATGGAAGGCCTCGAGGGCCTGGTCGCGCTCGGGGTTGGCCGGCGGCATCTTGACGTAGTCGTCGAGGATGCAGAGCTGGATGACGCCGCCGTTCTTCTTCAACGCCAGCAGCATCTCGTCGCTCAGGTTGCGCGGATGTCCGGACAGGGCGCGGGCGCAGGAGTGCGAGGCGATGACCGGCGCCCGGCTCAGGGCCAGCACCTCGTAAAACGAGCGGTCGGAGATGTGCGAAACATCGACCATGACGCCCAGGTCGTTGAGCCGCCGCACCACCTGCCGGCCCCACTCGCTCAGGCCGCGGTCCTCGGGGTCGCGGCGGTCGGTCGAGGAGTCGCAGATGTCGTTGTCGCTGGTGTGGGCCAGGGTGACGTAGCGCACGCCGCGCCGGGCAAAATGGTCGATCAAGGCCGGATCGTGTCCCAGGGGGTAGCCGTTCTCCATGCCGATGAAGATGGCCCTCTTGCCCTCCTTTTCCAGGCGCCGGGCGTCGGCCGGCGTCAGGGCCGGGCCGCACAAGTGGGGGTATTGGGCGAACATGGCCTCCATGGCGTCGAGGATAGTGTCGGCCTTCTCGCGGGCCTTGGCGTGCCCCTCGGGAGTGCGCGGCCCCTGGCCGACGAAAACGGCGAAAAAGGAGGCGTCGAGCCCTCCTTCCTTCATGCGCGGCAGGTCCTGGCAGCCGCTGCCGCGCTCGCCGGTCGGGTGGCGTTGGCCGATGTCCCAGCCCTCCTGCAGCAGCAGGAAGGGGGTATCGCAGTGGGTATCGACGGTGAGCGCCCGCTCATGCCAGAGCAGGGCCTTTTCCGCGACGGCGTCCTGGGCGGAAACAGGGCCGGCGGCCGCCAGCAGCAGCGCCGCAACGGCGATCAGCGTGGAAAAATTCATGGTGCACCTCAGTGTCTACTACTGGAAAAAAGGGGCCAGGGTTTGCCGACCGGGGCAAAAAATGGTTTTTTTGCGCAAGGGAAGGCCCTGTGCTATAATTTTTTCATGCTGGACACCCACTTCATCCGCAACAACCTCGAGCTGGTGAAAAAGAAGGTCGAGGCCAAGGGGGTTCCCTTCGCCGAAGACCGCTTCAGCGCCCTCGACCTGCGCCGGCGCCGCCTGCTCACGGCCAGCGAGGAGCTGAAAAGCCGCAAGAACAAGCTGGCCAAGGAGACCGGGTTCCTCAAGAAAAGCGGCGCCCCGACTCGGGAAATGGAGCTGCAGTCGATGGAGCTGTCCAAGCAGATCGCCCAGGGGGAGAAGGAACTGGCCTCCCTGGAGGCCGAGTTCCAGGAGTTCCTGCTGGGCATTCCCAACCTCTTCCACGACTCGGTGCCGGTGGGCCACGATGCCGGCGCCAACGAGGTGGTCCGCGAGTGGGGCGAGAAGCCGGCCTTCGCCTTCCCCGCCAAGCCGCACTGGGAACTGGGCGAGGCGGCGGGCACGCTGGATTTCGCCCGTGCCGCCAAGATCGCCGGCTCGCGCTTCGCCGTCAGCTACGACGGCCTGGCCAAGCTGGAGCGGGTCCTGCTGCAGTTCATGCTGGACATCCACACCCAGGAGCACGGCTACCGCGAGGTGCTGCCCCCCTTCCTGACCAATGACGCCAGCCTGGTGGGAACCGGCAACCTGCCGAAGTTCAAGGCCGACCTGTTCAAGGTCGAAGGCTACAACCTCTACCTCGTCCCCACCGCCGAAGTGCCGCTGACCAACCTGCACCGCGACGAGACCCTGGACGAGGCCGACCTGCCCGTCAAGTACGCCGCCTTCACCCCCTGCTTCCGCAGCGAGGCCGGCTCGCACGGCAAGGACATCCGCGGCCTGGTGCGCCTGCACCAGTTCGACAAGGTCGAGCTGCTCAAGTTCGCGGCCCCCGAGCGCTCCTATGCCGAGCTGGAGGGGCTGACCGCCGACGCCGAGGCCATCCTGCGCCGGCTGGGCCTGGCCTACCGCACCGTGGTGCTGTGCAGCGGCGACATGTCGTTCTCCTCGGCCAAGACCTACGACATCGAGGTGTGGATGCCGGGGCGCGGCGGCTACCTGGAGATCTCCTCCTGCTCCAACTTCGAGAGCTTCCAGGCGCGGCGGGCGCGCATCAAGTACAAGGCCCGGGACGGCCGCAAGGATTACGTGCACACGCTGAACGGCTCGGGGCTGGCCATCGGCCGCACCGTGGCCGCCATCATGGAAAACTACCAGACCGCCGACGGCCGCATCCGCGTCCCCGACGCGCTGCGCGCCTATTTCGCCGGCCGCGAGATCCTGTAATGCCCTATTATTCCTGCACCCTGGTGGACGAGCGCGGCCGCTTCCTGCGCCGCGAGCATTACGCCGAGAACCGCCGCGAGATCCTGCGCTCGCTGGAGGGGCTTGACGAGAAGCTGCTTTCGGTGCGCCGTCTGTGGTTCAAGGACTTTTCCCTCGGCAAGCTGTTCAAGCGCAAGATCGGCACCACCGAGTTCCTGCTGTTCAACCAGGAGATGATCACCCTGCTGAAGGCCGGCATCCCGGTGATCCGCGCCCTGGAGATCATCGTGCAGAACACCCCCTTCGGCGTGCTGCGCGAAGTCCTGTCCAAGGCCGCCGCCTCCATCCGCAACGGCGTGCAGATCTCCGAAGCGTTTTCCTCGTCGCAGATCCCCTTCGCCCGCATCTACCGCGCCTCGCTGCTGGCGGGCGAGCGCAGCGGCCACCTGGAGCAGGTGCTGGAGAAGTTCAACGCCTACCTTTCCAAGATCAGCAACCTGCGCCGCAAGATCGTCGGCGGCCTGACCTACCCGGTCATCCTGCTGGCCTTCATGATCGCCATGGTGGGGATCATCGCCGTTTTCGTCATCCCGCGCTTCTCCTCCTTCTTCAGCGACATGGACGCCCAGCTGCCGGCGGTGACGCTGTTCTTCATGACCGCCACCCAGTTCCTGCGCAACAACCTGCTGGCGATCGGCGGCGCCCTGCTGCTGGCCTACGCCGCCCTCCGCCTGCTGGAGCGGCTCAATCCCAGGGTGACGATCCTCGACCAGCTCAAGCTCAGGGTCCCCTTCCTGGGGCGCATCGCCCACGAGAACGCCGTCGCCGTATTCGCCCGCACGCTGTCCATCCTCATCTCGGGCGGCATCCCCGTCCCCGAGTCGGCCGAGATCGCCGTCGAGACCTTCGCCAACCGTTTTTACTACAACCAGGTGCGCGACCTGCCCGAGAAGATCCGCCAGGGCAACCTGCTGTCGGCCGCGCTGGAGGAGGCGCCGGTCATGCCGCGTATCCTGGTGGAGATGGTGCGCGTGGGCGAGACCTCGGGCAACCTGACGTCCGTCCTGGACGAGAGCGCCGAGTACTACGAGCGCTCGCTGGACAGCCGCATGAGCGCGTTGATTTCGCTCATCGAACCTGTTATAATCATCGGCTTGGGCATGGTAATCGCCTTGATGCTGGTTTCCGTCTATCTGCCGATTTTCAGCATCGTGGAGGTGGTCCGCTGAGCAAGCCGATCCACATCGCCGACGTCAAAATCGATTACGCCCTGCTGTCGCGTTTTCCCGCCGAGTTCCTGATCAAGAACCTCTTTTTCCCCATCGAGGAGAACAACGGCTGCCTCTCGGTGGCCATGCCCGACCCCGACAACCTGGACAAGATCGGCATGATCGAGAACTTCACCCAGAAGAAGGTCGTCGCCTTCCTGGCCAACCGCGACGAGCTGGAGAAGTTCCTCAAGAAGAGCGACACCTACACCAAGGTGCTGCGCGACAAGACCGAGACCTTCACGCTCAAACGCAGCGCCGAGGCCGAGGCCGACGAGGACGTCGTCACCATCGAGAGCATCACCGAGAGCGAGGAGGACGACTCGGTCATCAAGTTGCTGAACAACGTCATCCTGACGGCCGTGAACAAGAAGGCCTCTGACATCCACATCGAGATCAGCAGCGACGCCCTGGTCATCAAGTACCGCATCGACGGCATCCTGCACCAGATCATGGAGCCGCTCGACAGCTCCTTCCACTCCTTCCTGCTCACCCGGCTCAAGGTCATCTCCGAGTTGGACATCGCCGAGAAGCGCGTGCCCCAGGACGGGCGCTTCCGCATGAAGTTCAAGCAGAAGACCATCGACTTCCGCGTCTCGATCATGCCCGGCATCTACGGCGAGAACGCCGTCATCCGCATCCTGGACCGCGAGATGATCACCGAGAACCTCGGCGAGCTGAAGCTGGACCAGCTGGGCTTCTCGCCCGACCTGCTGGAGAAGATCAACTACTACATCCGCCAGCCCTACGGCATGTTCCTGGTCACCGGCCCCACCGGCAGCGGCAAGACCACCACGCTCTACGCGGCGCTGAACGAGATCAAGGACCCGGCCGACAAGATCATCACCATCGAGGACCCGGTGGAATACCAGGTCGAGGGCATCATCCAGATCCCGGTCAACGAGAAAAAGGGGCTGACCTTCGCCCGCGGCCTGCGCTCCATCCTGCGCCACGACCCCGACAAGATCATGGTCGGCGAGATCCGCGACCCGGAAACGGCGCAGATCGCCATCCAGTCGGCCCTGACCGGCCACCTGGTGTTCACCACCGTCCACGCCAACAACGTCTTCGACGTGCTCGGGCGCTTCATCCACATGGGGATCGACACCTACAGCTTCCTCTCGGCCCTGAACTGCATCGCCGCCCAGCGCCTGGTGCGCGTGCTGTGCCCGCTGTGCAAGAAGCCCTACTCGCTGGCCAAGGCCGACCTGGCCTACAACCGCATCGACAAGGCGTTCTTCACCCAGCCCGTCTACCGCGCCGCCGGCTGCGAGGAGTGCTCGGGGCTGGGCTACGCCGGGCGCACGGCCATCGGCGAGATCCTCGAGCTGACCGACGAGATCAAGGAGATGATCCTGGCCAAGAAGCCGACCTCGGAGATCAAAAAAGTAGCCATGGAGCAGGGCATGGTCCCCATCCGCCGCAACGGCCTGCTGCGCGTCAGGGCCGGCATGACCTCCCTCGAAGAGCTGAACCGGGTGACGGTCAAGGAATGGGTCTGAGCGATTTTTTCCTGCCCCAGCGCCTGCCGCGCCAGGTCCTCTTCGCCGGCGACCGCCGCGCCGAGGTCTTCCGTCTGCGCGGCGGCCGCGTACAGTCCACCACCGAGGTGGCGGGCGCGGCGCTGGCCGAAGGCGAGGGCTGGGACGCGGCGCTCGACGCCCTGCGCGCCGAGGAGACCGGCCTGGTCTTGGGGGCCGCCCCCTTCATCTTCAACTTTTTCGAATTCGACAAGCTGCCCTGGCGCCGCCGGGCCCGCGCTGAGCTGATCGACTGGCGGCTGCAGAAGATCTTCCCCGACAACATCGAGGCCTACCACCACCGCGTCTTCCGCCTGGACCGCAGGGGGGTGCTCTCGGTCCTGCTGCGCCGGTCGCTGCTGGAGCGGGCCGAGGAGGCGTTCGCCGCCAGGAACATCCCCCTGACCTACGTGGGCAGCTCCACCCTGGAGATGCTGGAGCGCGCCCGCCGCGCCCGGCCGGCCCCCGACTTCATCATCGAGCGCGACGGCTCCGGCTGCACCCTGCTCTTCCTGAGGCGGCGGCGCCCCGTCTACATCCGCAAGTTCCGCAGCGTCTCCGACGAGGAGACCGTCGCCGAGATCGACAAGACCGTCCACTTCGTGCGCGGCCAGACGGGGACGGAGCCGCGCCGCTACTGGCTGCATGACCATCGGGGAGGCGAGGCCGCCGCGGCCTGCGAGCAGGCCCTCCAGGACCGCGACGCCTACGCGCGCCTGTCCGCCCCCCCGCAGCCGCACCTGCCCGGACGCCCATGACCCGGCTCAACTGCAACCTCGCCCGCACGCCGCACGTCGACGCGGCGCGCTTCGCCCTGCGCGCCGCACCGCTGCTGCTGCTGGCTCTGCTGCTGGCGGCGCTGGCCGCCGCCGTCGTGTCCGGGCGCCGCGAGCGCTCGCGCCTCGACGTCCGAGCCGCCGGCGAGGACCGGCGCCGCATCCAGGACGTGCGCCGGGACAGCCAGGTCCTGCGCCGGGAGATCGAGCGCCGCAGAAGGGAACTGGGCGGCCGCCTGGCCGCGGCCAACCGCCTGATCGAGCGCAAGAGCTTCTCCTTCCTCTCGCGCCTGGACTTCCTGGAACAGGCGGCCGGAGCCGGCATCCGCGTACGCAGCCTGTCGCTGGAGAACCAGCGCGACAGCCGGCTGCGGCTGGCGGTCAGCGCCCGCTCGCTGCCCGAGCTGTTCGCGTTTTACAAGAAGCTTTCCCCCTACGGGCTGGCCATCGACAACGAGACCCAGGCCCAGGATGACTACCGGGTCACGCTGAGCGTGAAGGTTCCCGATGAAGGCCTATAAGATCATCCTGGCGGCGCTGCTAACGCTGCTGGCCCTTGGCGCGGCGGCGCTCCTCTTGGCCCTGGGCCAGGGCGCCGTGGCGGACCTGCGCCAGCGCAGCCAGGACCTGCGCGGCGAGACGCTGCGCCGCGAGCAGCAGGCGCTCGCCGTCCTGGCCGCCGAGCACGACGAGTGGAAGAAGCTGCCCGCCGCCCTGGAGGAGTTCCGCCGCGCCCACGTCATCAGCCTGGACGATTTCGCCCGCTTCCGCCGCGAGCTCAACCTGTGCATCGACGACAACGACCTGCCCGCCCCCGACATCGCCTTCCGCTTCGGCCCCGTCCGCGGCGGGCTGCAGACGGTGAGCTTCCAGTTCGTCCTGCGCGGCTCCTACCGCAGCCTGAAAAAATTCATCCACGACATGGAGCGCAAGCCCAAGATGCAGTTTTTCACCGCCATCGACCTCAGCAGCGGTGACAGCGGCTCGGTCACGGGCCGCTTCAGCATGGAGGCCCATCTTGTCCCCTAAAACCCTGGCTGCGGCCCTGGCCCTGGCCCTGGCGGCCGTTCCCGCGCGCGCCGAGCTGCTCAAGCTGTCGCTGCTGCAAAAGCCGGCGCCGCGCTTCACCCTGCGGCATGACCTGTTCGGCGGCGGCGAGCCCCCGGCGCCGCGCCCGGCCCAGGCGGCCGCCGCCCAGGCCGAGGCCCTGCAGCAGACCATCGCCGAGGAGATCGCCCAATCGGTGAGTTTCGAGGGTTTCATCCTCAAGAACGCCAAGCCCCTGGCGCTGCTCAACGTCAGCGGCGACTACTTCACCGTGGCCGAGGGGGAAAGCATCCTGGGCAAGATCCGCGTGCTGACGATCACCCGCCAGGGAGTGACCATCGAGTACGACGGCGCCCCCTACGAGATCCGCAGCAAAGGAGACTGACATGGCACCGCATGCGCACCCGGCCCGCTTGGCCCTTCTGCTTGTCGCCCTGCTCGTCGGACAGGGATGCCTGACCACCAGCGCCGGCCTGCGCCAGGCGCGCGAGTTGTACCAGGTCGGTGATTTCGACCGCGCCCGCGAGCTCCTGCAGCGCGAGGCGGACGCCCATCCGGGCAACAGCGAGATCCGCACCCTGCTGTTCCGCGCCCAGCTGGCCAGCTACTACGCCCACCTGCGGCAGGCGCGCCTGCGGCGGCGCGCCGGCGACCGGCCGGCGGCGGCGCAGGAGTACCAGAAGGCCCTGGCCGTCTTCGCCAACAACCCCGAGCTCAAGGCCGAGTACGACGCCTGGCTCAACCCGCGCCAGGCGGCGGCGGACAAGTGGGCGCCGACGGTGGTGCCGCCGGTACAGCTGAAGGTGCGACCCGACGAGAAGGTCAGCCTGAGCCTGCGCAACACGCCGATCAGCAACATCTTCAAGAGCCTGGGCCGCACCTTCGGCGTCAGCTTCATCTTCGACAAGGACTTCCGCGACTTCCTGCACACGCTGGAGATCGAGAACGCCGGGTTCTTCGAGATCCTGCGCGTGCTGTGCCTGGTCTCGTCGGCGCAGTACCGCGTGCTGGACCCGGCGACGGTCATCGTCTACCCCGACATCTTCGCCAAGAAGAAGGCCCTCGACCTGCGCGGCATCAAGACTTACTTCCTCTCCAACATCAAGGCCGAGGACGCGCGCAAGATCGTGCAGACCGTCTTCCGCGACGAGCAGCTGCTGGTCCAGGAGGATCCCCGCCTCAACGCCCTGGTCGTCCGCGGCGACTTCCAGTCGCTGGCCGACGTCGAGCGCTTCCTGGGCAAGATCGACAAGGAGAAGAACGAGGTCGAGGTGCACATCGAGATCCTGGAGGTCAACCGCGTGCTGGCCCACAAGCTGGGGGCCGACTTCGGCACCGGCACCCTGGGCCTGGCCGCCGGCGTCGTGGGCGACGACGGCAAGGTCAACCCCACGCTGAACGTCGAGGACCTGAACGGAGTCAATTTTTTCATGACCCTGCCCTCGGTGGCCATGAACTTCCTGGAAGCCGACAGCCGCAGCAAGATCCTGGCCAAGCCCAACCTGCGCGGCGTCGACGGCGAGGAGATCTCCTTCATGGTCGGCGACGAGGTGCCGATCCCCGAGACCCAGTTCCAGGCCATCGCCGCCGGCGGCATCAACTCCTCGCCGGTAACCACCTACCGTTACCGCAACGTCGGCGTGGAGATCAAGGTCACCCCCTTCATCCACCAGGAGAACGAGGTGACCCTGAAGATCAAGCTGACGATCAACTTCATCTCTTCGGGCGCCTCCTCCTCGTTCCCCACCTTCGGCAAGCGCGAGATCGAGAACACTATCCGCCTGCGCGAGGGGGAGACCAACATCATCGGCGGCATGATCCGCGACGACGAGCGCGGCTCGCTGAACGGACTGCCGGGCCTGACCAAGATCCCGCTGCTGGGCAAGCTGTTCGGCAACTCGGAAAAAAACATCAGCCAGACCGACCTGATCTTTTCCATCACCCCCAAGATCATCCGCCGTACGCCGATCAGCGCCGAGGACCACCAGGCGATCTGGGGCAACGGCGAGCGGTCGGCGGGCGCCGGCGGCGCTCCCGCCGTTGAAGCGGACATGGAGGGGGAAGGGGCACCGCCCGAGGAGCCGGGCCAGGGCGAGCGGCCGGAGGCGCGCGGCGCCGGCGACGACCGCGTCACCATCAGCCCGGAGGAGGCCAGCCTGCCGGTCAACTCCGACGCCACCTTCACCCTGCGGCTGCTGGCCCAGACCTCCATCTCCAGCCTGTCGCTGCGCGGCGCCATCAGCGGCGGCCCCTGCGAGATCTTGGACCTGAACACCGACTCGCTGGACGCAAGCCAGGTGAAGGTCCTGAAGAGCGTCTCGGGAAACCGCTTCGACCTCGGCTTCTCCTTCAGCGGCGACAGCGCCCCCGCCCTGGCCGCCGCCGCCATCCAGCTGAAGGCCCGCTTCAGCAGCAAGGGCAATTACGTATTGAACATACAGAGCTCCGGCGCCTACGACGCCAAACGCAATCGCCTGCCGCTGGCGGGCGCCACCTGCCCGATCGCGGTCTATTGAGCCGCCGCCCGGCCGGCGGCAGTCTCCGGCCACGAAAAGAGTCTGGAGTTGGACGGCGCCGGAGGTACCCGGCGCCCCGGTTCACAAACGGGAGTGCTCACCCGCAGGGCGCGCCCCGCGCTCCCTGCGGCCGCGAAACGGATCCGAGGGCTCTTATTTGACGCGGTCTTTCAGCGCCTTGCCGGCCCTGAAAACCGGGACGTTCTTGGCCTTGATGGAGATCTTCTGGCCGGTCTTGGGGTTGATGCCGATCTTCGCCTTGCGGTGGGCGACGGCGAAGGTGCCGAAGCCGACCAAGGTCACCTTGTTCTTTTTCTTCAGACAGGCGGCCACGGAATCGAGGAAGGCGTTGACCATCTTTTCGGTTTCGGACACTTTCAGGTTGGCGTTCTCGGCGATCGCCTTGACCAGTTCGGTTTTGTTCATCGTTTCCTCCTGCGAAGGATTGTAGGGACCGCATTCGCGAAAGTCAAGCAAAAACAAGGGGTTTTTGAAATTTTTTCCCCGAAACCCTCTGCCAGACTGCCATTCGGGGAATCCACGGCGAAATATCCTCTCCAGAGGGGGACATCCGCGGCCGCTGCCGGCTCGCTTGTGGCGCGGAACGGCTTGGGGTATAATCACGGCGGCAGGAGGACCGCCATGGAATCTTTCATCCAGGCCGCGCCGGAAATCAACGTCGACGAGATCATGGCCGCCATCCGCAGGCAGATCCAGGAAAAGAAGGACGCCGGCCTGCTGCGGCAGAGCGAGATCGACGAGATCGTGGAAATGGAGCTGCAGCCGCTCCCCGATTTCCTGGACATCCCCCACGTGTACGAGCCCATCCTCTATCCCGGCTTCGCCGAGAACATGGCGCCGCCGGCGCCGTTGGAGGAAGCCATCCAGGAAACGGGGCTGGCCAAGAGCCTGCTGAAGAAGGTCCGCAGCCTGCTGGCGCCCTGGACGCGCTTCATGAACCGCCCGATGTACGTCGAGCTCAAGACCGGCATCAACGACCTGCAGAAGAAAGTGCCCATCATCCTGCAGAGCAGCGAGTACATCCGCCTGCTGCACAACGCCACCCACAACCTCATCGTCGAGGCCACGAAGCTGAAGACCGAAACGGAGCTGCTCAAGACGCGCCTGCGCGTGCTGGAGGACAAGATGGAATTCCTGGAAAACCGCCAGCGGGCCATGGAGAAAAAGCTGACCAGCGAATGAACGTCCACCAGTTCCTCACCTCCTATTCCTACGGCGACGCCATCGGCAACGAGGCGCTGGAAATCCGTGATTTTCTGCGCGGACGGGGCATCGGCTCCGAGATCTTCACCCTGCTTTTCCACCCGCGCTACGCCGGCCAGGTGCGCAACTACCTGGAATACGACCGCTTCTCCTCCCCGGACAACACCGTCCTCTTCCATTTTTCCATCGGCTCGCCGGTGACGAAAAAGTTCCTGCGCCTTCCCGACCGCAAGGTGATCATTTACCACAACATCACGCCGCACCGCTTTTTCCTCGACTATCACCGCACCCTGGCCAAGGACTGCTTCAAGGGCCGCCTGGAGCTGAAGAGCCTGGCCGGCCAGGTCGACCTGGCCCTGGGCGATTCCGAGTACAACCGCCGCGAGCTCGAGGAGGCCGGCTTTCCCCGCACCGGCGTGCTGCCGCTGGTGATGGACTTCTCCAAATTCGACGCGCCGGTGCTGCCGGTGTTCCGCGAGATGTTCGCCGACGGCAAGACCAACCTGCTGTTCGTCGGCCGCATCATCCCCAACAAGAAGGTCGAGGACGTCCTCCGCGTCTTCGCCCTGTTCCAGCGGCATTTCCAGCCCGGCTCGCGCCTGTTCCTCGTCGGCGAGCACCGCGGCTTCGAACGCTACCTGTCGGCGCTGCAACGGCTGACGTCCGCCCTGGGGGCGCACGACGTCCACTTCAGCGGCCATGTGCCCCTGGCCGAGATGGTCTCCTACGCCAAGCTCTCCCACCTCTACCTGCACCTGAGCGAGCACGAGGGCTTCTGCGCCCCGGTGCTGGAAAGCTTCCACTTGGGCATCCCGGTGCTGGCCTACGACGCCGGCGCCGTGGGCGAGACGCTCAACGGCGGCGGCCTGCTGCTGCGCGGCAAGGAGCCGCTCGAGGTCGCCGCCCTGTGCCAGCAGGTGCTGACCCGCCCCGGGCTGCGCCGCGCCATCCTGGACGGGCAGGCCAGGGCGCTGGAGAAGTACCGCCGCCAGCGCACCGGCGGCATCCTGCTCGACTACCTGTGCGGCGGCGCTGCCGCGGCGGCGCCGTCATGAGCGCGGCGCCTCTTCCTGAGGCCGAGGGCCTTCCCGGCGGCGGCCGGGCCCTCATCGTCCGCTACGGCGAGATCGGCCTCAAGGGCCGCAACCGCAGCGCCTTCGAGCGCAAGCTCCGCGACCACCTGGCATGGTTCCTGCGCGCGCACGGCCACGGCTTCGCGGCCATCGAGCTCGAGCGCGGCCGCATTTACCTGCGCGGCGTCGAGGGCTGCCCCGACCTGCGGCAGGTCCTCGGCGTCCATTCGTTCAGCCCGGCGCTGGAGATCGAGCGCGACTTCGAGCGGCTGAAGCGTACGGCGGCGCTGTTCTATCCCGCCATCCGCGGCCGCCGTGATTTCCGCGTCAGCTGCCAGCGCATCGCCAAGGATTTCTCCCCGGATTCGATGGGGGTCGAGCGCGAGCTGGGCCGGCTGATCGAGGCGGAGACCGGGGTGCCGGTGCGGCTGAAGGACCCCGACGTCGAGCTGCGGGTGGAGATCGGCCAGCGCCGCATCTACCTGTTCAGCGAGAAGATCCCCGGCTTCGGGGGCTTTCCCGTGGGCAGCTCGGGGAAACTGCTCTCGCTGCTATCGGGGGGCATCGACTCGCCGGTGGCCACCTTCCTGATGATGAAGCGCGGCGTGCTGCCGGTGCTGCTGCACTTCGCCGTCTCGGATGCGGAGACGGCCAAGGTGCGCCGGCTGCGCGACCGGCTGCAGGAGTTCGCCTCCGGCGAGGAACTGAAGCTGATCGTCATCCCCCGCGAGGAGATTTTCCTGGGCCGCCTGCCCGCCCTCTACGGCACGCGCTTCGAGCCCTATGTCTGCGTCGTGTGCAAGTACCGCATGCACAAGACGGCGGTTGAGGTGGCGCGGCGCGAGGGGGCGCTGGGAATCGTCACCGGCGACAACCTGGCCCAGGTGGCGTCGCAGACGCTCAAGAACCTTCTGGCCTCGCGGGCGGCGGCCGCCCTGCCGGTCTACAGCCCGCTGATCGCCTTCGAAAAGAACGAGACCGTGGCTCTGGCCCGCCGGATCGGCACCTACGAGATCTCCATCGCCGCCGCCGCCGGCTGCACGCCGCCGCGCGACCCCAAGACCGGCGTCGATGCGCAGCGCCTGCAAAAGGTCCTGCGCGAGACCGGGTTGGAATAGGATCACAGGGCCAGGCTCACTCCAGCCGCCAGTTCCCAGCCCGACAGGTCGAGGAGGAAGCGGCGCGATGCCGTCGAAGCGCCGGCGTCGTTGCCGGACAGGTCGTACTCGATGCCGCCCCATTCGCGCTGCAGGCCCTCGCGCCACACGCGCCATTCCGCTTGCCATTCCTGCTGCAGAGCATTCTGGGCGGCGTTGCGGCCGCGGGTTTGGTCTTCGTAGTGCCCGGGGCCCGAGAAGCGGCCGGCGCGGCGCAGGGCATAGCCTCCCTTCACGTGCAGGGCCAGCTGCCGGGACAAGTCCAGTCGCAGCCGGGCCATGGCCTCGGCGGCGATCCCGCTGCCACGGCCGCGCAGGTCATAAACCTGCTGCCACTCGCTCCAGTAGCCGTCGGCCTCCATCAACCGGTAGCGCTGCACCTCCAGGACGCGCAGGGCGGCGAACATCGGGCCGGCGGCCAGGCGCAGGCCGAGTGGAAGAACTCGGGAAATGCAAGTTCCATGGAATAGACGCCCGGCGCCGTGACCTGGTCGGGCCGGCGGTCGTCGATGCGGTGGACCTGCGCCAGCCATGAGGACCGCCTCCGCTCGAGGAACCGCAGGCCGGCGGAAACGGCGACCCGCGGCCCGAGGGTGTGCCCGATGCGCAGGGCCAGGGGGAAGCCGCCGCGCAGCGAACGCAGCCCCGGATCCACCGGCTCCTCCAGGACGTAGATGAAGGCACCGCCGGAGAAGCGCTGCTGCGCCAGGTAGCCGTCGCGATGGAGGAAATCGATCCGCGCCTGCCGGCCCTCGAGACAAGCGTTCAAGTCTGTCGGCTCGAGGCTGGAGACGCCGGCCGAGCACTCGACGAACCAGCCGCGGCTCAGGCCTCGGTCCCATCGACAGGCGCAGCCATGGCCGTCGCCTCGGAATGGCCGTAAAAATCGAGGCACTCGCGGCCGATGGTCACGCTGCGGCGCAGGGTGAAATAGGAAGTGGCGAAGCGCAGCCGCGCCGGCCGCTCCAGGACGATCAGGCCGTCGGGGCGCAGCACGCCGCGTTTGTGGAGGACCTTCAGGGGATTGGCGTACTCCAGCATGGCATAGGGCGGGTCGAGGTAGGCCAGGTCGAAGCGGAAGCCGTCCTTGGCCAGGGCGATGATCGAGCGGTTGAAGTCGCCGCAGATCACGCGGTAGAAATCGGGCGCGACGCCGATCTTTTCCAGGTTGTGGCGGATGGCGCGCGCCGCCTCCGGCAGGTCGTCGATGAAGACCACGTATTCGGCGCCCCGCGACAGCGCCTCGATGCCGATGTTGCCGCTGCCGGCGAAGCCGTCGAGGAAGATCCTTTCCTTGACTTCGGTCTGCAGGATGTCGAAAAAGGTGAGTTTGACCTTGTACATGGTCGGGCGGATGAGCGGGCTCTTGCCGCCGCGCAGAACCCTGCCCTTGTACAAGCCGCTGCTGACACGGATCATGCAGGCAGTATACAGGCTTCGGCGGCCGCTTTCAACCTGCGGCCCCCGCGGTCCGTTCCTGGGCCGGCGTGCGGCCGGCTCACCCCTCCCAGCCGGCCAGGCGGGCCAGCAGCCACCAGGCGGCCCCCTGGTTGGCTAGATTCCCGCTCGCGGGGGTCCCGGCCGAGGCGCGG
>CAZVPI010000005.1:0-48752 GCA_964628035.1 uncultured Clostridia bacterium
CGGCGCGGCCCCGGCAGGCGGGGCGGTGCGGCCCCGGCAGGCGGGGCGGTGCGGCCCCGGCAGGCGGGGCGGTGCGGCCCTGTCAAGCTGAGCGGCAGGGCGGAAAAATATTTTTGCTATTGAAAAATGATTTTTTATTTAATATATTGCTTGGCAGACTAAAAAAAGCGAGGTACCAACATGAAGGAATACAAAGTGATGAACGATTTCGTGTATTACCGTGACCTGTTCTCCGACACGATGGGCATCAACTACCGGGTGAGCCCGGTGGAGAACCGCAGGCCCACCGTCCACAAGATCCTGTGCGAGGTGAGCCCGGCGATCTCCGGCAACGCCGACATGTGGAAGCGGGTCAAGCTGCTGCTGGAGGGCATCCGCAAGTCGAACATCCCCTTCCTCTACTCCCCGGAGAAGATCCTCGTCGGCGATCGCGGCCACCAGCTGATCTTCGACCATTTCAAGGGGAAGAACTTCGAGCAGATCCTGGTCGACGCCGAGAAGAAGGGCATGCCGATCAACTTCGACCTGGCCATGTCGATCTCCATCGCCATCGCCGACATCATCGAGGTCGGCTCGTCGATCATCGTCAGCGGCGAGCGCTCCTACCACGGCTTCCTCACCCCGGACAACATCCTGATCCACTACGACGGCAAGATCTTTCTCAAGAATTACGGCATCTTCCAGTACCTCGACAAGAACGAGGCCTTCTATTCCGAGACCGAGAAGCGCTACGGTTCCTGGCTCACCCCCGAGTTCATGCGCAAGGAGCGCATCGTCGCCCAGTCCGACATCTACCACCTGGGCTATCTCATCTACCGCATCCTGACCGGCAAGTACTTCTCCTGCGGCGCCGGCGACGATTTCGACGCCAAGTTCGCCAACCTCACCTTCAAGCAGTACATGCCCTCGACCGACAAGAACTTCCTGACCCACGTCATCACCTTCTTCAAGAAGACGCTGAATCCCGACCCCCTGAAACGCTTCCTGACCATCAAGGAGTTCAAGGACTTCATCGCCAATTACTTCCATATCGAGGAACTTTCCTCCATCACCTTCAACCTGGCCTACTTCATGAACTCGCTCTACGGCGAGGCGGTCGAGGAGGAGGAGAAGCTCTTCAAGCAGGAGCTGGCCTACGTCATCCCCGAGCCCAAGAAGGAGGCCGCCGCCACGCCCCAGTCCAAGGAAGACCTGGTCAGCGGCATCCTGGAGGGGCTGGACGAGCGCAAGAGGGTGCCGGGGTGGCTCTGGCCGGTGCTGGGCGGCGTCGCGCTGGCCGCCGCCATCGGCATCTACATGGCCGTCAGCTCGGGCAAGAAGGTGAGCGAGGTCACCGCCGAGGAGCGCGCCCGTGAGGAGCAGCGCATGAAGGCGCTGCAGGAGCAGCAGGCCCAGCTCCAGGCCATGGCCGACAAGATCAAGGAGCTCGAGGCGCTGAAGGCCACGGCCGACGAGGCCCAGAAGAAGGCCCTGGAACTGGAGAAGCAGCGCATCGAGGAGCAGCGGCGCAAGGCCCAGGAAGAGATGGACCGCCGCAAGGCCGAGGAAGAGCAGCGCAAGCTGCAGGAGCAGGAGACGCTGCAGAAGGAGGAGGAGGCGCGCAAGGCCCAGGAGGAAATGGAGCGCAAGAAGGCCGAAGAGGAAAAGGCCCGGCTGGCGGAGCTCGAAAAGAAGCGCGCCGAGGCCGCCAAGACCAAGACCGGCGACCTGGTGCCGATCAACGACGTGACCGTGCAGCCCGCGCGAACCTCGGGCAGCGCCCCGGCCATTCCCATCTCGATGCGCACCAAGTACAAGGGCAAGACCATGACCATCCCCACCACCCTGCTGGTGGACGAGAACGGCAACGTGACCACGGTCAAGATCCTGACCGGCAACGTGCCGACCGACGTCAAGGTGCTGATCGAGGATACCGTCCGCTCCTGGAAATACTCGCCCGCCCAGAAGGACAACGTCAACGTCAAGGTCTGGCTGTCGGTGCCCTTCAAGTTCACGTTCTAGGGACGGGGACGGGCCAGGGCGCACAAGACGGGGAAGAGGACCAGCCGCTCGCCGCGGCGGATGGATTGTTTCTCCAGGACCATGAGGCGGGCCAGTTCCGCCTCGCCCAGGCCGGATAACTCCTGCCAGAAGCGCCACTCTTTCTCCCACTCCGGCCCGAGGGGGCCGCGCGGCCGGTGCAGGCACCCGGCCAGCTCGATGTCGGCAACGAATCCGGCCCCATCCAGCAGCGGACCCAGCAGGCGGCCGATATCGGGGTTGCCCCCCTCGCGGCGGATGTGGCCGGCATAGATCTCTTTCAGGATCTCGAGCCCGGGCGGGTGGTCGAGCCGGCCGCCGTAGTCGGGCTCGGCCAGCAGCAGCAGGACGCCGCCGGCGTCCAGAAGCCGGCGCGCCCGCTTCAGGAAAGCCAGGGGGCGCGCCTGCCACATCAGGACGAACGAGAGCACGATCAGGTCGAAGCGCCTCCCCATCTTCAGCAGCAGGCGCTCGTCCCCCTCCAGGTACTCGTTCCCGGGGTAGCGGCCGCGGGCGAAAGCGAGCAGATCGCGGTCGCGGTCGACGGCGAGAACCGGGCCGCCGCGCAGGAGGCGCATCTCCTCGGCGATGACGCCGCTGCCGCAGCCCAGATCGAGGACGCGCTCGCGCCCGGCCAGCCCGGCGCGGCGGAAGAGGATGCGGCGCGCGGGTTCTAGCCAGGACGCTTGCAGCAGGTAGTGCTCGTGATAGCGGGCGGCGTCCATGCCGGCACTATAGGCGGCGCCGGCCGGGAAGTCAAACCCGGTTGTGCGCCGTGGCTCTTGGTGGTATGATACCCGGGCCGGCCGGCGGACGGGCCGCCGGCAGGAAGGCATGCAATGATCAGGCTGTTCCGCATCGACGGTCTTGAAATCATGCTCAGCATCGACGCCATCAAGGAGATCCGCACCGGCCCGCCCACCACCCTGGCGCTTCTGGACGGCGAGCTTCTCCAGGTCAAGAACACGCCCATCGACGTCATGAACAAGGTGCGCGCCGAGCGCCTGGGCCGGGAGGACGAGGAGCGCCAGCTCGCCCCGCCCAGGCGCAGGCCCTCGGACAAGGAGCCGGACAAGCCCGCTTCATGAAAATGGCCGACCCGGCGGCGCTGCCGCGCCGCCGGCGATGAATCCTGTCCTGTGGCCGGCCGGGGCGTCCGCTCAGCAGACGCTCGACGGCCGCTCCAGGCCGTAGTTTTTGCGCCGGTCCTCGAGTTTCAGCAGGAAGGCGAAGAGCAGGCCGAGCAGGCCGAATCCCATGAACGTCAGCATGGGCAGCGTGTAATCGTAGACGATCAGGGGCGAGCCGTCGGCGGCGACGGAGCGCGAGACGACGCAGAAGCGGTCGAGGATCCAGCCGATCAGGTAGGGGACGCCCATCAACCCCCAGTTCTGGATGTAGAAGATGAGAGCGTACGCCGTCCCCAGCTGCTTTTCGGGGATCAGCTTGGGCACCGACGGCCACATGGCCGAAGGCACGAGCGAAAAGGCCACTCCCAGCACGATCATCAGCGCCAGGGCGATCAGCCAGTGGCTGAGCAGCGGCACGGCGAACAGCAGGTGAACGGCGATCAGCATCGCCGAGCCGAGGAACATGATGGAGGCCGCCTTGCCCTTGCGGTCGACCATGCGGCCGAAGAGCGGCGTCATGAAGATGTTGCCGAAGGGAAGCAGGCCGGGGATCAGCCCGGCCAGGGCGGCCCGCACGTGGTACTTCTGGATCATCAGGTCATTGGCGTACTTGAGGAAGGGAAAGACCGCGGAATAGAAGAGCAGGCAGAGCATCGAGATGTACCAGAAGCCGCGGTTGCGCAAGATGAGCCAGATGTCGGCGAGGCGGAAGGGCTCCTCGGCCGCATCCTGTTCCGCCCGCGCCTCCGAGGCATCGAGCCGGCGGTCCATGACCCCGTACACCAGGTAGCTGATGAAGCCGATGAGCAGCAGGACCACGGCCAGCAGGACCGGGGCCGAGACCGAGCCGAAATGCACGGCCACCGGGGCGCTGATCATCAGCGCCAGGGCCGTGCCCATGCGCGCCAAGGCCAGCTGCAGCCCCATGGCCAGCGCCATCTCCTTGCCCTTGAACCATTTGACGATGAGCTTGGTGGTGGTGATGCCGGCCACCTCGACCCCGACCCCGAAGATGGCGTACCCCAGGCCGGCCAGGTAGACCTGCAGCGGCATGCCGCCGATGACCGGCACCCCGGTCAGCAGGGGCCGCGGATCGAAGGCGTGGGTCACGGCGAAGTACTTCAGCAGGGCGCCGAGCACCATCAGCAGCGTGGAGAGGGCCCCGGTGAAGCGCACGCCCATCTTGTCCAGGATGATGCCGCCGATCAGGAGCATGAACAGGAAGACGTTCAGCCAGCCGTAGGCGCTGGTAAAGAAGCCGTACTGGGTGCTCGTCCACTTCAGCTGCTGCTCCAGCATGGGCTTCAGGGGGGCCATGACATCGGCCATGAAATAGCCGCAGAGCATGGCCAGGCTGGCGATGAACATCGCCGTCCAGCGGGCCCGCGGCGATTCGCGCAACGATCTCTTCAGTGCTTGCGTCATGTCGTCCTCGCTTGCATGTGCGGTGGGTTGCTTGCCGTCGCCGGGTCGCCGCCTGATGGCGCGGCCGGCTTACTTGCCGGGCTGGGGCTTGGCCGCATCCGCCGGCTTCTCGATGCCCAGCAGCTCGACCTCGAAAACCAGCGTGGCGTTGGGGGCGATGGCCTGGCCGGCTCCCTGCTCGCCGTAGGCCAGGCGGCTGGGCAGGAAGATCTGGTACTTGGATCCGACCTTCATCAGCTGCAGCGCCTCGGTCCAGCCCTTGATCACGCCCTTGAGCGGGAACACGGCCGGCTCGTTGCGCTTGTAGGAGCTGTCGAACTCGCTGCCGTCCAGGAGCGTGCCGCGGTAGTGCACCTTGACCGTGTCGCTCTCCAGGGGGCGGGGGCCCGTGCCCTCGCGGAGCACCTTGTACTGCAGCCCGCTGGCGGTGACCTGCATCTCCGGCTTCTGCGCGTTCTCCTTCAGGAAGGCCTCTTCCTTGGCCTTGTTCTCCTGGCCCTGCGCCTGGCGGCGCTGCTGATCGTCCTTCATCATCTGCTGCTGGTACTCGGTCATGACCGTGCGGATCTCCTCGTCGCTGAGCAGCGGGGCGGCGGCGGACTGGCCGTGCTTCAGGCCCTGCAGCAAGACATCGGCGTCGATGTCCATGCGGCGGGCCTTGAAGTTTTTGCCGATGTCGAGGCCGATGGCGTAGCTCACTTTCTTCTGCTGGCTGTCCAGGTCTTCCTTCTTGAGGTCTTTGGCGGCGCCGGCTTTCTGGCAGGCGAACGCTCCCAACAGGGAGAAAACGACGGCAAGGGCAAGGAATTTTTTCATGGCTGGCTCCTTATGGAAAACGGTACTATACCAGAACCCCCCGGGAAAGACAATCGCCTCTTTTCTTTCCTGTCCGTGTCCGTCCGTGTGCGTCCGCGTAGGTCCGTGTTCTTTGCTTGTCCGTGCCCGTCTGTTCTCTGCCTGTTCCAGCCCTAGTGCCTGAATTTCCTGATCAGGTACTCCAGGTAGCGCGACTTCATCTGCCGGCTGGCCATGGCCTGCTTGACCGGCGGCAGCCTGAGGATGACCCCCAGGATGGCGGCCATGGCCCGGTGGTCCCAGCGGGCATGAACGTCGAACAGCAGGTTCTGCAGCTTGCCGCGTTCGATGGCCATGACCACGGCGCGGTGGGTGGAATTCAGGGGCGTGATCACGCGTTGCGGCCGCCGCTCCAGCTCCAGGCCGCGACCGGGGCAGGCGGCCACGCAGACGCCGCAGCCCAGGCAGAGGTTGGCGTCCAGACGGACGACCTTGCGCCGCGGTTGCCGGG
The DNA here is from genome assembly GCA_964628035.1 of uncultured Clostridia bacterium. Classification (GTDB taxonomy): domain Bacteria; phylum Acidobacteriota; class Aminicenantia; order UBA2199; family UBA2199; genus UBA2199. Next base: position 5,881 of record CAZVPI010000005.1, read on the forward strand.
GGTCGGCGGCCGAAACCAGGCTCAGCGCCTGCACCGGGCAGGACTCGACGCAGCGCCCGCAGCCCGTGCAGGCCGCCTCCTCGACGCGGGGCAGGAACGGGCTGGTGTGCACCGGGTGCAGGAAGCCGAAGCGCCGTGCGGCGATCATCGCCTCGCAGCAGCAGGCGCAGCAATTGCAGATGAAATTGACCGAGCCGCGCACGTTTTCGCCGAACTGCACCAGCAGCCGCTCCCGCGCCTGCTGCAGCAGGTCCAGGGCCTCGGCGGCGTCGATGCGCCGGGCGACGCCGTGGCGGGCCAGCGAATCGGCGGTGCTGTTGAAGGTCAGGCAGATCTCCTTGGGCGCGTCGCAGTCGCGCCCCAGGTGCTCCATCTTGTGGCGGCAGTAGCAGATGCCCACCGCCGCGTGCCGGGCCGTGCGCGCCACGTGCGAGGCGCGCTCGAAATCCAGCACCTGCAGCGACGCCTGCGCCTGCAGCGCACCTTCGTGGACGAAGACGCGGCCCAGCTGGGTCTCGCCGTCGCAGAAGAGCTGGCGTATGAAGTCCTCCTCGACGTTGAGGTATTGGAAAAAGAGCTCGGCGAGAAGCTTCTGGTCCACGTCCCGGCGCAGGCGCATCATCGAGAACTCGAAGAAACCGGCCATGGGCGGGGGCAGGCAGTAGACCATCTCGCCGTCCGCGCGGGGGGAGTCGACCAAGATGCCGCGCCCGGCCAGCGTTTCCAGGACCCGGCGCGCCTCGGCCTCGCCGCTTTTCCATAGGGCCGCCGCCTTTTTCGCCGTGAAGGGCTTGATCGGCAGCCGGGCGACGCGCGCGGCCTCTTCCTCGGAGAACAGAAGCTCCAGGATGCGGTACAGCGTCTGCGAGGGGGGGGCGCCCTGGGGGAAGCGGTTGAGCCGGTCGACCAGCTGCCGGTAAGCCGAGCGGGCGGTCAGGTGGGCCATGTCGTCCTCCGCGCCACCTTACCACGGCGGCGTCCCACAATCAACTCCTGCAGGAACTGCCCGTCGCGTCCGACAGGTCCGATACGCGTTTGACTATCGGAATGAAGTGTGCTAGCATGGCCGGACATTACCTTGCGAGGAACAAGCACCATGCTAAAAGGCAAAGTCAAGTGGTTCGACGCCAAGAAGGGTTATGGTTTCATCCACGGAGAGGACGGCAAGGACATCTTCGTCCACCATACCGCCATCGTCTCCCAGGAAGGCTTCAAGACCCTGGAAGAGGGCCAGGAAGTCACCTTCGAGGTCATCCAGGAAGACAAGGGACCCAAGGCCACCAACGTCAAAGTAAGCGAGTAAGCGCCGGGAGAAGCCGCCCGGACGGGAGCCCCCTCCGGCGGAGAGGCTTTGTTCGCGGGCTATCCCTTCCCTTTTTCCCCCAGCAGGGACAGGAGCGCGCCAAGCTTTCCGCGCACCCGCGCCGCGTTCCCGGGCCCCATGCGCAGCAGGTGCTTCTGCGCCGCGCTGAGCCCCTCCAGGGCCGGGTCGGCAAAAGCGCAGCTCAGCAGTTTTCTTTCCAGCCCCGGCGCCGACGGAGCTTCCGGAGCCTGCAGCAGGTGGCGCATGGCCTGGCGCAGCCGCTGGTCGAAGCTGAGGCCGGGATAGCCGAGTTCGCGGAAGGCCTTTTCCAGGGTGGGGCGCAGCGTGCGGTACCAGCGGATCCAGGTGCGATCGGGAACGGCGGCGAACGCCGTTGCCAGCGCATCGTAGCGGCGGTAGCTGGCAGGGTCCAGGACCAGGGCGCCGTTCCGTTCCATGGTCCGCAGCGGCTCGGCGGGGGCCAGGAAGGGAAGCAGCGGCGCCGGGCTTTCGCCGCGGGCGATGCGGTCGACCACCGCGACGGCCAGGCGCACGAGGTCCTTCTGCAGCAAGCCGGGGCGCAGGGCTTGCGGCAGGTCCTCCATGCCGGCAAGCTCGCGCACGGCGCCGTCGCTGTTCTCCAGGTCAAGGTCCAGGGGGACGACGCCTGGATCGGCCGCATCCTCTGCGGCCGTTTGCGCCGGCGCCGGCACGGGCGCAACGGGCTCCTCCGCGGCTGCCGGCTGCGCAGGCTCGGCCTGCGGCGCCAGGAGGAGGAAATACCCCAGGGCCAAGATCGCCGCCGCGGCGACGGCCATGGCGATCCAGAGGATCCGTTGGCTGGTGGGCATGCTGCACCTCCTGCTCCGGCAAGCCGGCCCTGGCGCCATTGTAATTCAGCGGACCGACACTGTCAAAAGGGCAAGGGGAGCCAGCGCCAGGAAAGCCGTTTCGGCGTTGGCCGAGTCGCGCGCCACCCAGGCCGCGGCCGCCCGAACGACGCGGTGCCGGCGGCGCAGCAGCAGCCACCCCGAGCCGGAACCCGAGCGCCAGGCCGCGGGTCCGGGCCAGCGGCCCGAAGCCATGCCCACGCGGACGCCAGACGGCGCCAGGGCCTGCAGCGCCCGGCACAGGCCGATCTCCCCGGGGGTCCATTCCGCTTCGTCGAGCGGTTTCCTGGGAGCCAAGAGCGCGGCCGCCCGGTCGCGGCCAATGGCCAGGACCGCAAGGCAGCGCTCGAGGAATCCCCCGTCCGGCGCGTCGGCGGGAGGCGTCTCCAGGGCCACGCCCGCATGGTTGAGCAGGAAGTCCCTTTGCCGCGGGCTCAGGCACAACGCCTCGCGGCCGAAGGGCAGGGAGCCGGGGCGGCCATCGCCGGAAACCGCCAGCACCGCGCCGCCCGCGGCGCGCAGGCGCACCTCCTCCAGGCTGAGGCGTCGGGTCGATCCGCAAACCCGGAAGGGGGCGAAGGCCGAGGCGTGGCGGTTGTCGCCCGACACCTGCATCCTCCTGAAGAGGAGCTCCTCGACGCGGTCCTGGAGGCGCTGCGGCAAGCCGCCGTGCCGCTCGGCCAGCCAGTCGTAGAGCCTGGCCGCCGCCTCGGCCAAGGCGGCCAGGTCGGCGGCGGCGACCGGTCGGCGCGATTCGCAGGCGGCCTCGAAGACCAACCCGCCGCAGGAGGAGCTGGTGAACAGCTGCCAGGGGATCTCTTGATCAAGGAGCCAGACGCGGCAGATGTCCCCTGAGGCCGGTATGCCCACCTCGGCACGTCCCTGGGGCAGGGCGAGCCCCAGACGCACCAGCACCCGCCGCAGGCGCGGCCTCTTTTCGAGCGGACGGCCGTTGAGGACGATCTCGGCGCCGGCGCCGGCGCAGAGCTCGGAAATGAGCTTCTTTTCCAGGCCCGCCGCCTTCGCCCTGGCGCGGCGGTTGATGACGATGCGGGTGCCGGCAGCGGCTCCGGCCGGGTCGGTCGGCAATCGCCTGTTGCCGCGGAAGCGCAGGGGCGGCCGCCCCGCGGGGCCGGGGCTGGCGATGAGGATTTCCCGGGCGTCTGGCAGCAAAACCGCCAGCAGCCCGATCCCGGGCGCCGCCGCCTCCTGAAGGGCGGCGATCGCCCGCTCCCTTTCCGGGGGCAGGCGCAGGGCTTCCAGGGCGCCGACCAGGTTGTCCCAGGAAGCCGCGTCGATCTCGTTGCCGTTGTCGGCCACCACGACGAGCCTGCGCTTCACCTCCACCTCCACCCGCTTGGCCCCGCGCCGCAGCGCCTCGCGCACCAGCTCGGTGGGAAGCTGGGCCGGCGAAGGGAACATGCAGGCGGCCAGCTTCTGCAGGTGGGCGTCGGCGTCGACCGAGAACAGGCCGTCGCCGTCGGTCGCCGTCCAGGGAGGGATCGTTCCGTTCATGGATCCTGCCGCAGCAACCGCCGGGCCGCTCGGCGCAGGAGGGCCGGCCCGACGAGTTTCTCGGTGGCGGCGCGGCCCAAGAACCTCATGACCGCCAGGGCCGGGCTGGAGGCGAACAGCGGCGAGGCCTCTACGTACGCCGGCCCGCCCGGAGCGACGGCGACAAAGCGGCGCGGGAAAAAGAACGGCGGCCGTTTCAAGGGCACAGGCAGGTCGATGCCGAGAAAGTCCCGCTCCTCAAGCCCTGGCGCCAGGAGGAAGGGCCGGTTCGGCACGCGCAGCCAGAAAAGCAATCCCCGGGGCGGGGAGATCAGCCTGTTGACGGCCTTGAGCAATGGATCGGCAGCGGACGGTCGCAGGCGGCACAGCCGGTCGCTGTCGACGGTGTCGGGAAAGAGGGCGGCCAGGGGCGCGGCCTCCGGCCGGCTCAGGTCGATGACGGCGGCGTTGCTTGCGGCCAGCGCGAGGGCCAGGGGATTGCGGTTGGCGGTGAACAGCAGGCGCTTGCGGCGCAGAAGCCGCTGGGCCTGGAGAATGGAGACCCAGCCGCCGCCGACCAGGGGCACGAGGGGATGGCGCCGCAAGGGGCTGTCCGTGCCCCAGAGGCCCGGGCTGAGGATCGCCTGGCCGGCGGCCTGCGCCAGCAACACCGCGGTGTTTTCGCCCGCAGTGGCGGCGAGCCCGGGCCTGGCGCGCCTTTTCCGCAGCAAGGCGATAGCGGCCAAGGCCGCGAGCAGGGCCAGCGCCGCGGCGATGGAGGCGGCGGACGGCCCGGCTCCCCGCCTCGGCAAGGCGGCCGGGGCCGGGCTCGCGGGCAGAGCCGCGTCGCCGCCTGCGATCGCAGCATCGCTGACTTTCCAGCCGCGGTCGAAATACTCGCACCAGGCATGCAGTCGCGGCCGCGCTCGCCCGTTTTCTCCGACCAATCCGACCACCAGCCGTGACGCGACCCCCATTCTCCGCAACAGGAGGACCTGCAGGCCGTTGATCACGTCGCAGTCGCCGGCGCCGATCTCCAGGACCATGGCCAGCCAGTCGCCCCGGCCGCCCTGGCCGCGGTAGCGCCCGGCGATGGCGGGGGAGTCGTCGTAATTTACTCGCAGCCGGGCCAGCCGTCGGGCCAGGAGCGCCTTGTCGGTTGTCGCCAGTTGCCGGGCGGCGACGGCCGTTGCCTGCAAATCCTGGGGAAGGGACAGGAATTCCGGGAAATGGAGATATCGGGCCCCCTGCCAGGCGGGAAGTCGCTCCATTGCCTCTTCCGGGCAGAGCCGGCAGGAGAGCGTGCCGCCGCGGGGCAGCCGGGCCACCGTTTCCCCCTGGGCCGTCGCCCAGGCCGTGACCGGCGCGCCCCCGTCCAACCGAGGCGTTCCAGGCACCAGCCCCCATCCGGCCGGCAGGGGAAGAAAGAGTTCTCCGGCTGCGGCGCGCAGCCGGATCTCCATGCCCGATTCCTCCGGGCAGGAGAGAAGAGGAGGCGGGGGCCCCTCGCGGGCCGGGCCGCGCACGAAGCCCGTTTCCCTGTCGTAGGCATCGGCGACGAAAAGGCGGAACAGAACGGAAAGCGGCGGCGAATAGGAAAACGAGGCCGGCGCCAGGGAGGAGGCTTCGCCGACCGAGGCGCCCCGGTAGGAAAGGGACAGCGATCCCGGATCGGGCCAGGCGGCGTCATGGCGGCGAGGCGCTGGCCCACCGAGGCTCAGAAGGAAAAGGAGCAGCGGCGCCAGGAGCAGGGGCGGCAGCCAGCGCCGGGCGTGGCGGATAAGGGGACGAAGCGCATGGCGCAGCCGGGCGCCGAGCCTCTGCGCCGTCGGGCGCGGAAAGCTCCGCTCCAGCGCCGCCAGCAGCAGGCGGTGCAGCGCCGCTTCGGCCTTGCGGCGCAGCAGGTCGAGGTCCCTGTTCTCCAGCGCCAGGTCGCGCGAGAAGGTGACGTCCAGGTGGTTGCCGTTCAGGAGGTACACGGGGGCCAGCCCGGCTCCCACGTCGGCCGCCGCCGCATCGTCGGCGTGCAGGTGGGACATCTGCCCGAGCAGCGTGCCGCGCCAGACCGGCAGCCCGCGCGCGTACAGGCGCACCTCGGGTTCGGCGCCGAGGGCCACCGCCCCCTCCACCGGTCCGCTGCGGAAGGAAAAACTCAGCGGCCCGGGCAGGACCATGGGCTCGGTCAGGTTTTTTCCCGAGAACCAGAGGGGTAGCGGCGATCCGCGGCGGTCGTTGCGGCGCAGATAGCGGCAATAGGCGAGTAGCCCCGCCTGCACCTGGCGCTGGAATTCAGCTTCCGCGCAGCCGCGGCCGGGGCGCACGAGCGTGACGGCCGTGCCGGGCCGTGAGAGCCGGCACTCGCCGTTGCTGGCATTGAGCTCGGCGTCCAGGGAGACGGCCCAGCCGAGGCGTCCGCGGCGCGACTGCAGCACGATGCGCGCCGGCGCAAAGCGCAGGACGGTCCAGAAGCCTATGCCGTAACGGCCGGCCGCCGCCCGGTCGCCCCCCTTGTCCGAGGCATAGAGGCGGAACAGGAAGCGGCGGGCATGGTCAAGGGTCATGCCGCGGCCGTCGTCCTCGAAGTGGATCGTCTCCATTCCCGCGGAGTCGATCCAGGCCGACACGCGCACGGCGCGCGCCCCGGCGTCGCGGCTGTTCTGAGCCAGCTCGCGCAGGAAGAACCAGGGGTCGTCGCCGTAGGCGCGGGTCACCGCCTCGGCCAGGCCGCGGAAGTCGCCTCCGCGCATGGATCGGGCCGGTGCCTCAGTAGAATCTGCGCACCCGCACCTCAATGCCCGGTTCGCCGCGGAGAAGCTCGACCAGCTGCTGCGGATCGGTCCCGGAAAAGTGGTACGGGTAGAGGATGCGCGGCCTGAAGAGCCGGGCGGCCCGGGCCGCCATCTCGGGGGTCATGGTGTAGGGGATGTTCATGGGCAGGAAGGCGACGGCGATGTCCCGCAGCCCCGCCATCTCGGGGATGTCCTCGGTGTCGCCGGCCACGTAGACGCGCAGGCCGGGAAAGGAGAGGACATAGCCGTTGCCTTCGCCGCGGGGATGATACGGCTGGCCGTTCCCGCGCTTGTGCGCGATGTTGTAGGCCGGCACCGCGGCGATGGCGATGCCGTCGATCTCCCGTTCGTCGCCGTTCCTCATGACCACGGCCCCGGCGGGCAGGGGCTGGCAGAGGGCGCTGACGACGATGCGCGTCGAAGGCCGGCGCAGGGCCTCGATCGCCTGGGGGTCGAAATGGTCGCTGTGATGGTGGGTGATCAGGATGCAGTCGGCCTTGGGCTGGGCCGTAAAATCAGCCCGCCGGCCGTCGGGATCGACATAGATGGCCAGCCCGCGGTGCTGGAACAGAAGCGAGGCATGGCCGATGAAGGTCATGCGGAGGTCGCCTTGGGCCGTGGCCAGGGTGTCGCTGGCCATGTCGCCTTGTCCGTTCAGCAGGACGGCCGTCATGAAGAGAATGGCGAAGCCGAAGGTGTTGTGCATGTCCTCCTCCTTGCGCCGCCCAAGGGCTGCGGCCCCGGTGGCGCGGTCATGCCGGCCCGGCCGCTTTCCGGCGCCGGCGGCGCGCGCCGATGGGCCTGCCGGCCACCGCCCAGTGCTCGGCCGGCACCTCGTTCAGGATCACGCGCACGCTTTCGCCGGGAGCGTCCAGGGAGGTGGCCACGGCGTCGGTCACGCTGCGCAGCAGCAGCTTCTTGGCGCGCCGGCTCCTGCCGGACAGCAGGTGGAGCATCACGATGGGCATGGGGCCGGGCGCTACTTGTTGCGCGCGCGGTACTGGTTCAGCTTGTCCCGGTGGCGCTGGTTCTCGGCGGCAAGCCGCTGGTGGAGCTGGCGGGCTCCGGCGTTGTCGTCCTTGATCATCTCGTAGAATTTCCTCTTGGTCAGGGAATCCTCGATGGAGGCGGCATAGGCCAGGGCCGCCTGCAGGGTGACCGGCTTGTCGAGGGTCTCGCGGATCTGGGCCTTGATGAAGTTCATGGAGGTGCGCACGGCCTCGATATTGAAGCGGTCGCGGTTGTAATCGAGCTTGCCGGCCTTGATCAGCTCGATGGTCGAGCGCACCCATTCGGCGTTCTTGCGCTCGTCATCGGCCAGGTCGATCCAGAAGTCCTTGTGCTCGGGAAGCTTTTCGCTGTAGACCCAGTAGAGCTCCATCACGGCGGCGACGTATTCGGCGATGAGCTCGATCTTGCTCACCTGAAATGAGGACAGTTCCATGCCGCGCCTCCTCGGGCCGCCCGCATTGCCCGCTGACGTTCCAGGTGTACCACAGCGGCGGGAAAAATGCAATTCGCCGCCTGTTTTGACTTTGCCGCCGCGATTTGCTATAGAGGGGCCGATGGGCAAGACGAAATGGCGCGGAGCATGGCATACTTTGGCCGGGATCGGCATCGGGCTGGTCTTCATCCACCTGGCCTTGCGCGACGTCAGGCCCCGGGATGTGCTCGGGGCTTTCGGCCGCGCCGACCTCCCGCTTCTGCCCCTGGTCCTGGCCACGGTGCTGATCGGCCTGGAGTTGCGCAGCCTGCGCTGGCGTCTGTTGCTGCTGCCCCTGGGACCTGCATCGGGGCGAACGCTGTTCGCGGCGCTCAGCATCGGCTACATGGCCAACACCTTCATGCCCGCCCACCTGGGCGAGTTCGCCCGCGCCTGGCACGCGGCGCGCCGGACCGGCATCCGTCCCGCCTCGATGCTGGCCACCATCGTCGTCGAGCGCGTCATCGACGTGGCTTCGCTGCTGGCGCTGATGGGGCTGACCCTCCTGGCCTTTCCCTTTCCCGGTTGGGTGCGCCGCAGCGGCGCCCTGATGCTGGCTTTCGTGATCCTGCTCGGCGCCGTCCTGGCGCTGATGAGCCGCCACAAGAGCCGCTCGCTGGATGCCTGCGGCCGCCTCCTGCGCTTCTTGCCTCCTGCGCTCTCGGCGCGAATCGGCGGGGCGCTGGAGCAGTTTCTCTGCGGCGTCGCGCCGCTGCGCCGGCGGGTCCATTACGCGGTCGTCGCCGCCCTTTCCCTCGCCATCTGGGCCTGCTATGCCCTGACGTTCCAGTTCCTGTTCCAGGCCTTCCACTTCGTTTCCCGCTTCCGGCTCCCCTGGAGCGCAGCCCTGGTGGTCCTGGTGGTGACCACGATCAGCGTGGTGGTCCCCTCCTCGCCAGGCTATGTCGGCACGTTCCATTATCTGTGCCAGCTGTCCCTGGGCCTGTTCCAGGTGCCGAAGGGGCCTGCCCTGTCCTACGCGCTGGTGGCCCATGCCTTCGCGGTCCTGCCGGCGTTCCTGCTGGGCCTGTACTTCCTGGCCCGCGAGCGGCTCAGCCTTGCCTCGCTGTCCCGCGAGGGGATCGATGCTGCTGGCCGTTGACATCGGCAACACGGTCGCCGCGGCCGTCCTCTTCCGCGGCCGTGCCATCGTTGCCCGCGCCCGCACCGCCACTCCGCGAAGCTGGTCTGCGCGCGCTCTCTCGGCCCTGCTGGCGCCGGCCCGCCGCGGCCCGACCGACGCAGCCATCGTCTCCTCGGTGGTGCCGCGCCTGGACCGCGGGCTGGCCGCCGCCCTGAGGCGGCAATGGGGCCTGGAGGCGGTCTTTCTCGATGCAGGCACCAGAACGGGATTGCCCCTGTGCATCGACCGTCCCGAAGAGCTCGGCGCCGACCGCATCGCCGACTGCCTGGGGGCTCTGGCCCTGTTTCCGCCGCCGCTGATCGTCATCGATGCGGGCACGGCCGTCACCTTCGACCTTGTCGACCGCCGCGGGCGCTACCGCGGCGGCTGCATCCTGCCCGGGATCGGCATCTCCATCCAGGCGCTGGCCGAACACGCCGCCCGCCTGGAGCCGGTCGCTTTCGCCGTGCCCCGCCGACCCGTGGGACGGAACACGGCCGACAGCATACGTGCCGGGGTGTTCCACGGCCAGGTCGGGGCGTTGCAGCACCTGATCGCCCTTTATCGCCGCGAGCTGGGACCGGGTGTGAGGGTCGTGGCCACCGGCGGCATGCTGGCCCGGGCGGGCCGGGGGGGCGCGGCCCCCCTGCGCGGCCGCTTGCGCGGCATCGATGCCTATGCCCCGGACCTGATTTTCCACGGCCTGCGCCTCATCCAGGAGCGGCTGCAGGAGATGGGCGCGTGAGCGGCGGCCACGAGGATTATGACTACATCATCCGCCTGATCCAGTACCTGGAGGACCGCCACCGCATACGCTTTTTCATCACCAGCCGCGACTTCGACGTCCTGTACCGCTGGTGGGAAAAGGGCATCCCCGCAACCCTGGTGCGCGAAGCCATCGATTGCGTCGTCGAACGCGGCTGGCGCCGCGGCAGCCCGCCCGACCGCTTCGCGGCCTTCGGCCACGAGGTGCGCAAGCGGCACAAGGCCTTCCTGGCCCTGGATGTCGGCCGCCCCCGCCCCGAGCCCGAGGACCCCCACGCCGCGTTCGACGCCTTCCTGGCCGCCCTGCCGCAAGAGCTGGAATTCCTGCGCGGCGACTTCGACCGGCTGTTCGTTGCCCTGCGCCAGGGCGGCAGCGCCGACCTCCTGCCGCTTGAGGAAAAGCTGCTGCGGCGCTTTCGCGACGACGGGGAACTGAACGCCAAGACGGATTGGTTCCTGAAGAATCTGGTCCCTGAACTGCGCCGGCCCGAGGTCGAGCGCCGCTACCGGGTGAACTGCCTGTGGGGCAGGTTCGGCATCCCCAGCATCGAATAGAACGATCTATCGTGACGCACAACGCGTCATGACAGATCGCTCAGTTCCCGGGCCAGCCGCTCGCGCAACGGGTTGCCGCTCAAGCCGCCCTTGTCGCCGTAGAGGGCGGCCAGGCGGCGCGCGACCTCGCCGGCTTTCCGCCTGGCATCGCCCGCTTCGCTGGTCTTGAGCATGTCCAGGAGCGCCCACAGGGCCGGGGGATAGTCGGGGTTGAATTCCAGGCAGCGGTGGATGGCCTCCAGGGCCGCCTGCGCCTCGCCGCTGCGGCGCAGGAAACCGGCATATTCGGTCAGGAAGAACGGGTAGCTGTAATAGGTGATCCAGAAGGAAAGCTGCGTCTTCATGGCCAGCAGCCGGCGGTACAGCCCGTCGGCCTGCTTCGGGCGCCGCTCGGCCTCGGCCAGGCGCGCCTCCAGGTGCAGGGTGAACTTGAGGGCCGGATCGAAGTTGTCCTCACTTAGGCGGTAGGCGCTGCACAACGCCCGCAGCCAGACCAGCTCGCGGCGCGCCGCGGCCAGGTCGCCGCGGGAAACGTGGCAGAGTCCGGCAAGCCAGTGATTCTGGGCGCTGTGGTCGTGAATCGACGCCGAGTCGTGCCGGCGCAGGGCCTCGGCGAGAAGCGCCAGGGCCTCCTTCGGCTCACCCTCGAGGCAACGGATGAACGCCCTCTTGGCCAGGGCGTCGGCCTGGGCCTTGGGGTAGCTGGCGAGCTTGCGGTAGGCATCCAGGCACTTCTCCGCCTCCCTGTAGTCAGCCCGCAGGATGGCGATATCGGCAAGGGTCAGGTAGGGCCAATCCATGGTCCCGTCCAGGCTGACGGCGTAGATCTTGCTGTTTTCCGCCTGGGTGTAGTCGCCGAGGTAGAAATAGCCGTCACCCAGCGAGTCAAAGGAGTTGGCCGTGCGGTCGATGTCCCGGTAGCGCTCGAAGGACTCGATCGCCTGGCTGTGGCGGCCCAGGTAGGAATAGCAGTATCCCAGGTGGTTCAGGGCCGGGCCGTAGTCCGGGTCCAGGGCCAGGGCTGCCTCGTATTCGGGGATGGCGCGCGCGGCGTCGCCACGGCGGAAATAGGCCTCACCGAGCTCGAAGATCCGTTCCTTGTGAAAGGGGAACATCGCCTTGAGCCGGGCCAGGCACTCCCTTTGCTTCTGGAAGTCGAAATCGAACTTGGCCTTCAGGGCCATCACTTCCAGCCCCAGGGCCGGGGAGAAGCGCGAAAGCTGCGGCAGCAATCCTTGCAAACGGCGTAGGGCCTCGTTGGCGTCTCCGGTGTAGTCGGCCAGCAGGGCGAGGTAGTAGCCGGCGGCCGGCACCCCGGCGCCGGTCGCCTCGGCCTCTAGCAGCAGGCGCCGGGCTGCGCCGAACTCCTTCTTGTCCCACAGGACCTTCCCTTGGTAGAAGCGCTCGAAAGCATGCCAGTCGTCGCCGTACATAGCCGCGAGCGGCGTCCCTTTTTCGCCGTGGCCGCCGTGCGGAAGGCCTGGGCGAACGCCCCTTTGCGCATCCCTGCCGCCGCAAACCGTCTCGCGCACCCGCCGCGCCAGGTTGTCGATCTGGTCGCGAAGCAGCGAATTCTTTTCCTTGCCTGGGATGAAAAAAGGCGGATGATCCTCGGTTTCCCCCAGGGCGGAAAGGCTGGCCTCGATGTTGACCTTGTCGGCCACGCCAGTGAGCTGGCCCCGCAGCACGTGGCGGATGCCGTACTTGGGTGCGAGTGCGGCCAGGGTCGTCGTTTCGATCGCGGCCCCACCCTCCAGCGCGCGCACGGTGGCCTCGGGAAGCGCCTTGAAAGCGTCCGTTTGGTTCAGCGCCTCCTGGATGAGAAAGTCGATCTCCTCGCCGAGGCGGGGATCGGAAGTCTGGTTCTCGAAGGGGAACACGAGAACATGTTCCGCGGCGCGGGGGAGAGCCGCCGGAGGCCTGCCCCGCAGCGCGAAGAACCAGACGGCGCCCACGGAGGCAGCGAGCAGCAGGGCCGCCGCCAGCCAGCGGCCGCGCTGCGATCGGCCGCTGCGCAGCGCCTCGGTCGAGGCTTTCATGAGCTTCAGGCGGCGCACCATCTCGCTGAGGTGCTCGTCGCTGGCGGCGGTGGAAGCGGAACCGTCCTCCAGGATCCCATCGAGGTCGCGGGCGTCGATGATCTCGGTCTCGTTGGCCGCGGCCTTGCGGCCGTGCGCATGGAACTCGGCCTGGACCTCGTTCAGGGCCTGCTCGATCTGGGCGAAGTTGGCGTAGCGGCGGGTGCGGTCCTTCTGCAGGCAGCGCTCGATGACGGCCTGCAGCGAGGCGGGGATCGGCCGGCTGAACCGCGGCTCGCGGTGCAGGATGTTGTAGAGGGTGACGATGTTCTCGGCGTCGGAGAAGGGGTTGCGGCCTTCGATCATCTCGAAGAGCACCACGCCGAAGGAGAACATGTCGCTGCGGCTGTCGAGCTTCCATCCCTTGGCCTGCTCCGGCGACATGTAGGAGACGGTCCCCAGGATGACCCCCTTTTCGGTGAGATCGACGTCGCGGCCGTTGTGCTCCTCACCGGCATCCTTTTCGCCGCACATCTTGGCCAGGCCGAAATCGAGGATCTTCACCTGGCCACCGCGGTCGATCATGATGTTGCCGGGCTTGATGTCGCGGTGTACGACGCCGCGCTCCTGGGCGGCGGTCAAGGCGGCGGCTGTCTGGCCGGCGATCTGCAGGACCTGGGCCAGGCTCAGGGGCTTCATCTTCATCAGCTGGTCGAGGGTGACCCCGTCGATGTACTGCATGATGATGAACTCGCGGCCCTCCTCCTCGGCGATCTCGTAGATGGTGCAGATGTTCGCGTGATCCAGGCGCGAGGCGGCGCGAGCCTCGCGCTGGAAGCGCGCCTTGGAATCGCATTCCCCTAAGGCGCCGGGGCTGACGCTCTTGACGGCCACCTTGCGCCCGAGCTTGATATCCTCGGCCAGCAGGATCTCCCCCATGCCCCCCTTGCCGAGCGAGCGCAGCACGCGGAAGCGGCCGCCCAGGATCAGGCGCCCGGTGGTCCCGGCGTCGACGAGGGGGGCGCGGCACTGCTTGCAGAAGGAAGCGCCGGGATCGCTCATGGTGCCGCAGGCGGGGCATTTCATGTGCGGATTTTAACAAAAAGCGCCAGGGGGGGCAATATGGGAGACGCATGACATGAAGGGGACGGTGCAAGCCTGTGTGCATTTGCATCAGCCTGGGTGGAAAGAGCGATGGGATTTTGATATGGTAGCTAAATGAGACGGTCAAGGATTACCTTTCCGGGAGCGACCCATCATGTTGTGAACCGTGGCCATGACGGTCTAATAATACTGCCGGACGACAGGAGCAAGAATCATTTTTTGCATTTGCTGCGCGAGAGCAGGAAAATTACAGGAATCAATATTTACGCGTATTGCCTTATGGACAACCACTATCACCTGATCATGCAGAATACCAACGGCAGGATGTCGCAATTCATGAAGCTTGTAAATGGGCAGTATGGAGCATATTACCGTCAACGGTTCGGCGGCAGGGGGTATGTTTTTCAAAGTCGATACCATTCGGCATTGATTCAGGAAAACTCCCATCTGGCCAAGGCATTGATTTATGTTTGGCTGAATCCGCAACGAAGCGGGATTGTACCCGATAGTCGGAAGTATCCATGGAGCAGCTACCGCGAATACTTTTCCAAGGCAACAACATGCATTGTGAATAAAAAATTCGTCGAGGACATATTCGGTAGCAGAAGAAATCTAAACTCGGAGATGCTGGCTGAGGCGGGAAAGGAACTGGAACTGGAAATCGTGAGAACCCGCTACGGCGACGTATTGGGTTCCAGCCATTTCGCTTTTGCAGCAATGGAGAAACATGACCGACGGGAAGGCAAGGCTGTTGAAGCCAAAGATAATCGCAGATATCGAGATCCTTTGGATATAGTAGTCGAGCGAGTCATTCAGGAGTTTGAGGTGAAAATTGGGAAGAAGATCGAGGAGGTTGACACAAGGAATTTGGAAGGAAAGCGGCAACGGGCTCAGTTATTGGTAAACTTGAGAGAAAGGGCGGGGCTTGCCCTATCTGAAATCGGGCACATGAAGATATTCCGGGCTTTGAAATACTCTTCATTGAGTAATATTTACAAAAATGCAAAGGAGAGGACTGGTGAGACTCAGTCTGTCTAGTGTTTGCGTACATGCTTGCACCGTCCCCAGTTTCCCAAGGGCGGCCGTCGCAGCCAGGATCAGCCAGTCCAGGGCGGTCATGGCCTCATGAAAGCAGACGGCAGTGGACATTGCAAGAAAGCCAAGGACAGCGAACTCATTGTGTTGGTGTGAGTGTTGGCAGCCGCCATCAAAGAGTTCTTCATGGCGATCAGCAGGATGCTTTCCAGAAACCACTCCCGGGCTTTTCTTACACCAACACTCAGAGCTCGTTGAGCTTCTTGCCGGCCGCGCCGCATTTTGCTACAATCGCCCCATGCATTCCCCCTCCCTCAGAAGAAGGATCCGTGTTCCCGCCCTGGCCCTGGGTCTGCTGGCGCTCGGCCTGTCGGCGGGCTGCGGCGGCCCGAGCGAAGAGGAGAGGGTGGCCGGGGTCTTCGCCGACATGGTCGCCGGCGTGGAGAGCCGTGACGCCGAGCGCCTGGTCGGGCACCTTGCCGAGAATTACATAGACTTCGAGGGCCGGGACCGCGCGGCCACCCAAGAGATGGCCGAGAATTACTTCCGCCGCTATCGCGGCATCAAAGTCAAGCTGCTTTCCTCCCGAGTCCTCCTGGAGGAAGGGGGGCGTGCGACGGCCGAGGTCGAGGTCTCGCTCTTCAGTGGCGTGGCCTCGGCCCTGCGCAAGGCGGTGGGATTCGACGGCGAAAACTATCGCGTCTCCTGCGCCCTGGTCAAAGCGGAGCGTTGGCGGATCGTCGAGGCAGGCTGGGAATACGTGCCCGTGTCGGGCCTGTTCCCGGAGTCGCTGCAGGTCCTGAGAGAACTGTTCCCCGATGCCTGATCCCTCCAGGCCGCGTCGTGCCGCCCTGCCGACGATCCGCGGCCGCGATGCGCTCGTGGCGGCCGTGCAGTCCTACCGCGCCGGCCGGGTGATCCTCAGCGCCTTCGAACTCGGGCTCTTCTCCCTTCTCGCGGACGGCGAAAAGAGCGCCGCCGGTGTCGCCAAGGAGGCCGGCGTCGAACCCCGCGCCTGTGATCGGCTGCTCAACGCCCTGTGCGCCCTGGGACTGGTCCGCAAGACGGGTGATCGCTTCCGCAATGCTTCCCTGGCGCGGCGGCTCCTTGTGGCCGGGCGCCCGGGATTCATGGCCGGGCTGGGACACAGCGCCGCCCAGTGGCGGAGTTGGGCGACGCTGACCGAGGCGGTGCGCCGCGGCCGTGCCGTGGCCGCCCGGCCGGCCGTGCGCGGCGATGAAAAGCGGCGGCGCGCCTTCATCGCCGCCATGCACGAGCGCGCCCGCGTGCAGGCGCCGCGCATCGTGGCCCGGCTCGACCTGTCGCGCGCCCGGCGCTGCCTGGACATCGGCGGCGGCTCCGGCGCCTATGCCGTGGCCCTGTGCCGCGCCCGCCCCGGCCTGCGCGTCACCGTCTTCGACCTGCCAGGCGTCATCGAGATCGCCCGCGAGCTCGTCGCCCGCGAGCGGCCGCCGGGGCGCATCGATTTCCTGGCCGGCGATTTCCGCCGCGGCGGCTTCGGCCGCGGCTACGACCTGGCGCTGCTTTCGGCCGTCGTGCACATGAACGGCGCCGGGCAGAACCGCCGGCTGATCGCCCGCGCCGCCGCCGCCCTGACCCCGGGCGGCCAGCTCGTGATCCAGGATTTCATCATGGACGAGAGCCGGACCCGGCCGGCCGCCGGCGCGTTCTTCGCCCTGAACATGCTGGTGTCGACGCGCAGCGGCGACGCCTATACCGCCCGCGAGATCTCCGGCTGGATGCGCGCCGCGGGACTCGTCCGCATCCGCCGCCTCGCCACCCCCTACGACGCCTCGCTGCTGGTCGGCTGGAAACCCTAGAGGAGGACCATGGCCAAGATGCAATTCATCCTTTTTCTGGCGGTGGTGCTGAGCGTCTACACCGCCATGCATGGGTTCGTCTACTGGCGCGTCGCCTCCGGACTCGCCCTGGCCCCGGGCCAGCGCCAGCTGCTGAAATGGGCCCTGGCCGCGGCCGCCTCGCTGTTCTTTTTCGGCGAGCTGCTCAGCCGCCTGTCCTGGTCGCGGGCGGTCCTGTGCGCCGGATCGATCTGGCTCGGCATCCTGTCGATCGCCCTGTCCGTCTTCCTGCTGGAAACGATCCTCTCGCTGCTGCTGCCTCGGGGGCGCCGGGTATGGGTCCTGGCCGCGCTGGCCCTCGTGCTGCTGGTCGGTGTCTTCTCCCTGGTCAACGCCGCCCTGGGCCCGGTCGTGCTCGAAAAAAGAGTGACGCTGCGCAACCTTCCGGCCGCCCTGGACGGCTTTGTCATCGTCCACCTGTCCGACCTGCACGCCGGC
The DNA here is from genome assembly GCA_964628035.1 of uncultured Clostridia bacterium. Classification (GTDB taxonomy): domain Bacteria; phylum Acidobacteriota; class Aminicenantia; order UBA2199; family UBA2199; genus UBA2199. The sequence continues at coordinate 22,758 of CAZVPI010000005.1, forward strand.
AACCTGACCTCCATGCGGCGGCTGCGGCGCATCGTGGCCGCGGCCAACGGCCTGAAGCCCGACCTGATCTGCGTCACCGGCGACACCCTCGACGGTGAAGTCGGCCGCGACGGCAAGTACTGCGCCGTTCTGGGCGGCCTGCGGGCGCGGTACGGCGTGGTCGCCGTCACCGGCAACCACGAGTTCTACGCCGGCATCGACAAGTTCGAGGAACTGGCCCGCTGCAGCAACTGGAGGGTGCTGCGCAACGGATCGTGGATCGTCGACGGCCTGGCCGTCGCGGGGCTGGAGGAGGACACGGCGGCGCGCATGAACCTGCCGGGCCCCGACCTGGACCGGGCGCTGGCCGGCGTGGCGCCGGGAACGCCCGTCGTCCTGCTCTACCACCAGCCCAAGCTCTTTGCGGAAGCGGCCCGCCGCGGCGTCGGCCTGCAGCTGTCGGGCCATACCCACGCCGGGCAGATTCCGCCCATGGACCTGATCGTCCATTGGACCTACCGCTATCCCTCGGGCCTGTACCGCCTGGGAGACGCCTTCATCCACACCTCGCCGGGGACCAGCACCTGGGGCCCGCCCATGCGCTTCCTGTCCAGGTCGCAGATCGTCAAGATCATTTTGGAAGCCGCCAAAAATGAATAGCAGGTTCCAGGTGCCCTGTACCATGTTCCAGGTCAGCACGGACTGATTTTCACTGAAGTTCGCTTTTTGCCTGTTGCGTGATACGTGGCGCGTGGAACCTGAAAGGGCTGGTCCGTTGAGTGGCCGTGCTGGCCAGCCTGGTGGTTTGGCACAAGAGGACCCCATGCCTCGGCTTCGATCCCACCCCCTCGAGCAAGGCGCTGAAACCGCCGGTCTCAGCGGGGTTTTCCTTTGAAGAGGGCCTGGGCGCGCTGGCCCAGGCGGCGGCTTTCCCGCGCGCGGTCCGGCTGGCCCAGGGCGTCATAGATGTCGGCCAGGAGGAAATAGCCATGCGCCGTATTGCGGTCGAAGGGCTCGACGGCGACGCCGCGGCGGCAAAGGTCGGCGGCCTCCTGCAGATCCTGCCTCCGGTCATGGAGAGACTTGGCCAGCAGGAAGTAGGGCAGGTTGAACGCCGGATGGATCTCGATGGTGCGGCGGTAATACCGGAGCGCCTCGTCCAAGCGCCCCAGCTTGCGGCAGGCTTGAGCCAGGTTGAAGGCGGCCTTGTAGTTCGTCTCATTGAACTCCAGCTCGCGCAGGTAGGATGAGCGGGCGCGCTGCCAGTCGCCGCGGGCCTCCGCGGCCAAAGCGCGGGTGAACGCCCCGCGGGCCAGCTCGGGATTGATCTCCTCGGCGCGGGCGAAGCATTCCTCCGCTTTCTCCAGCTCGCGGCGCTGGAAATAGATCTCTCCCATCTTGGTGTAGGGCTCGGCGTACTCCGGGTCGATGGCCAGGGCCTGGCGGAAAAAGCCCAACGCCTCGTCCAGGCGCCCGCGCTGCGCGGCCACCTGCCCCAGCAGCTGCAGGAACGTGGCGTCGCGGGGGAAGACCGCCCGGAAGGCGTGGATCTCCTTCTCCGCCTGTTCGTAGAGCCTCATCGACATCAGGGTGTTGACCACGTTGAGCATGGCGAAATTGAAGTCAGGCTTGCGGCGGATGACGTCGCGGTAGGTTTCCAGGGCTTCCGGAAAACGCTGGGCCCTGAAGTAGAGGTTGCCCAGGAGCATGCGGCCGTCGATGATCTCGGGGTCGCGCTCCAGGATGTCGCGCACCATCAGGATGGCATCCTCGTTGCGGCCGTTATCCTGCAGGGCGCGCGCCCGCATCAGGTCATTCACCACGCCGATCTTGGTCCGCGGGGCGATGGAACGCGATGCCTCGCTGCCGGCGGCAGGGGCCGACAGGTAGCCCAGGGAGGCCAGCTTTTCCCGGTCCTCGCGGCTGAGCGAGGCGCCTCCCGTATGCGATTGCAGGGAACCGCTGGCGTGCCGCGCCTGGGCTTGCGCCAGTTCCCGCTTCAGCCTCCGCGCCAGGGCCGGGCGCTTGCTCCACAGGTTCTCGGCCTCGGCGCCGTCGCGGGCCAGGTCGTACAGCTCCTCCTGCGGCGAGAGGATGAGCTTATGCCCGTCCCGGTAGATGGCCGTCAGCTCCGACCATCCGTAGTGCAAACGGGGATACCAGGTTTCGCAGAAGGCGCTCTCCCTGCCCCGGGAACCGTCGCCCAGAGCCAGCCCGAGAAGCGAGCGCCCCTGGACCGCAGCCGGCGTGGAAAGCCCCAAGGCTTCCAGAATGGTGGGCGCAAGATCGACATGCTCCACCATCGCGGCCACGCGCCGCCGCGGCAGGCGCCGCGGCGCGCGAAGGATCAGCGGCACGCGCACCGCTCCCTCGTAGATGAAGAAGCCGTGCCCGTCCTCTCCGTGCTCGCCCAGCATCTCGCCGTGATCGCCGGTGACCGCGATCAGCGAATTCTTCCACAGCCCGCGCGCCTTGAGAAAGGAGAAGAACTTGCCCAGCTCGGAGTCCATGTAGGCTACCTCGCCGCGGTAGGGATGGCCGGGATACTGGCTGTCGAAGGGCGGCGGCGGCTCGTAGGGGGCGTGGGGGTCATACAGGTGGATCCAGGCGAAGAAGCGCCGCCCGGCGTTGCCGTCCAGCCAGGCTTCGGCCTCGGCGAGCACGGTCGCGGCATTTTTCTGGATGTTGCTCAGCGAGAGAGCCTGCACCTTGCTGTAGCGAAAAGTGTCGGCATAGAGGTCCCAACCCTGGTTCAGGCCCCATTTGGAGTGCAGGACATAGGCCGCGATGAAGGCGGCGGTGGCAAAGCCTTGGCGTTGCAGGATCTCCGAAAGAAGCTCCGCCTCCGGAGGGACGACAAACCCGCCGTTGTCCCGCACGCCATGAAAGGCAGGGTAGGTGCCGGTGAGCAGGGTGGTGTGCGCGGGCAGGGTGAGCGGCACTTGGGAAACGCAGCGCTCGAAGACGGCGCCCTCCTCCGCCAGCGCGTCGAGGAAGGGGGTCTGGACCCAGCGCCGGTCGTAACAGCCAAGGTGGTCGGCGCGCAGCGTGTCCAGGGTGATGAGGATCACGTTGCTGCCGCGAAGCCGGAGACGTTGCAGATGACGTTGGAGCCGCGGGGCAAGGGCGAGGAACGCCACGGCAACGGCGAGGCCGATGGCCAGGATCGGCGTCAGACGCCGGCGCCAGCCGGGCGCAGCCGGAAGCCGTGGCCCTTGCTCGGGAACAATGCGCGGGGGCATCGCTCGATAGTACCGTGGGGAAAGGCGCGTGTCAACCGGCCGCCGATTGCATTCGGCCGCGGGCCGGCATACAATGTTGTTATGAAGAGATTCCTGCTGCTGCTGGCCGGGCTCTCCCTGGCCAATGGAGGTCGCGCCTGCCCGCTGCCGGCAGGAGCGCTCGAATCCGAATTGGCGCCGCGATTCCAGTCCTGGCTGGACTGCGTGGACGCCATCGCCGGCAGCGAGGAGAAGAAGGCATTCCTGAGCCTGGGCAATGACCGCGACCGGGACGCGTTCATCGCGATTTTTTGGCAGCAGCGGGATCCCACGCCGGGAACCCCGGAGAACGAGTACCGCGACGAGATCGCCAGGCGCTTTGCCCACGTCAACCAGCGCTTTGGCGCTGGCGGTGCGCGGCCGGGATGGAAGACCGACATGGGGCGATTCTACATGATCCTCGGCGAGCCGCGCCGCATCGAACGCTTCGATGAGCACCCGGAGCTGCTTCCCGTGCAGGTCTGGTATTACTCCGGCGATCCCGCCCTCGGGCTTCCGGGCTACTTCAACCTGACGTTTTTCAGGGCGCACGGCGCCGGCGACTGGAAGCTGTACAGCCCCACCATGGACGGCCCGGCCGCCCTGCTGCAGCGCCAAAGGGGCATCGCCGGCGGCGATACCGGGGAAATCATGGAGCTCATCAACCGCATCGCGCCCACGCTCTCCGGCCCCGCCCTGGGCATGGTTCCCGGCGAAACGGCTGCCGACGATGGCTCCTCGCTGCAGAGCGGCCTGATCCTTAGCCGCATCCTCGAGTCGCCGACGCGCCGGATCGGCACCGCCTACGCCAATGGCTTCCTGAAATACAAGAGCTTCGTGCGCATGGACGCCTCCGTGCGCTACGTGGCCAGCAGCGGCCGGGTGGCGCTCTCCTGGGAGCCGCATTCGTCCGCACCCCTGATGCTGGTCTCGCTCAAACCCAAGACGATCTCGCTGGCCGAGGACGCCCAGCGCACCCGCTTCCACGCCCGCCTGCGCCTCAGCGTCAGCCTGCGCCGTGAAGAGCAGATCGTTCACCAATACGCGAAGGATTTCGACCTGACGGTGGCGCGTGACCAGGTGGAGGCGCTGCGCCGGAGCGGCCTGGTCGTCCACGACGTGTTCCCGGTGATCCCGGGGCGCTTCGACGTGCTGGCGTTCCTGGAAAACCTTGACTCCCATGAGTTCTGCTTCATGGAGCGCGGCATGGACGTACCCGAGCAGGCTCGTGCGCCTCGTCTGGGCACGCCGCTGATCGCCTTCAAGAGCCAGCCCCAACCCGACGCGAACTTCTGCGCCTTCCGGCTCGGCGGATTCCAGTTCTCCCTTGACCCGGAGGCGAATTTCGGAACGGAGGATGTGCCGCTGCTGGTGGCCTCCGTCTCGCCCCTGGAGCGCGCGCTGTGGGAGGAGGGGGCGCTGGAACTGGAGGTCTTCGGCGCGAACGACAGCGAGCCATTCCGGCGGCGGCGCGTGCCGTTGCGCGACTTTCCCTTTGCCCAGTCGCTCGTGATGCCGATCACCCTGGGGGACATGCGACTGCCCGCCGAGTACTACCGGCTGCGCCTGCGGCTCGTCGCCGAGGGCGGCTCGGTGCTGGCCACCGAAGAGACCCGCTTCACCATGGCGCCCTTGGCCCGGGTCGCCCAGCCCGTCGAACTCTACAAGACGTTCTCCTTCCGCTTCCCGGCGCAGTTCGCCGCCGCCCGCGCTTCCCAGTACGAGAACGTCGGCCGCCAGGACGAAGCGGAAACGCTTTACGCCGCCGCCCTCGAACGCGAGCCCGCCTGGGCCGAAGTGCGGTTGAGGTACCTGCGCCTGCTGGAGAGGATGGGCAAGTTCGCCGCTGTCCTGGAAGCCAGCGAGCCCCTGCGCGCCGAGAAAAGGAACGCCTTTGAATTCCACTTCCTGCGCGGCTCCGCGTTGTACGGGCTGGGGCGCAGCGGCCAGGCCCTGCAGGAGCTGCAGGCCGCCCGCCGTGCCTACGACAGCGACATCCGCGTGCTGAATCTGATCGGCCGCATCCACCTGGAGCGTGGCGAGGTGGCGGCGGCGCTGGAGGCTTTCACGGCGTCCCTAGCGCTGGACCCGCGGCAGACCGCCGTCGCCGACGCGGTGACACGGCTGCGCGCGCAGAAGCCCTGAGGCGCGGCGCTACAGGTAGAAGGGGCGGAGCTTGCGGTCCATCTCCTTCAGGGAGCGGCTCAGTTCCTCTTTCTTGCCCAGGGCGATCTCGGTGGCCACGGCGTTGAAGAGGACCGACAGCGCCGAAATGGAGGTCGTGAACAGGATGTTCTCGCGCGGCACCTTCAGGACCAGGGAGGCGGTGCGCGCCAGCGGCGAATATTCGTTGTCGGTGAAGAGCACGATCGGCAGGTCGCGGTCGTGGGCCAGCCGGGCAAACTCGGCGGTGCAACGGGAGTAGGGGAAAAAGGAGAAGAACAGGATCAGCTCCCCCGGTCTGGCGCAGAAGATTTTCTCCTCCACGGGTATGTCGCCGTCGTCCAGATTGACGGCGCACTTTTGAATTTGGTTGAGCGTGTAGGTGACCAGGCTGGCCAGGATCGAGGAGATCCCCACTCCGTACGCATAAACGCGTTCGGCACGGTCGATCATGTCCGACAACCGGCGGAACGTCTCCACGCTGATGGAGGCCAGCAGGACGTTGATGTTGCGGACGTCCTGGCGCGCCGCCTGGATGAGGGAATTTTTCCCCTTGAGATCGGGGGGGACGGAGAAGAAGCGCTCCACGGGATTGGCCATCCGGCGCAGGTGCTCGCCTTTGACCCGGCTCTTGAAGTCGAGGAATCCCCGGCAGCCGATCCGCCTCGTGAAGCGGGTGATCGAGGCCATGCTCACCCCTGACTTGGCGGCTATCCTCTCTATGGAGAGCAGGGGAATCTCTTTCCAATGATCGATCAGGAAACTGGCCAGGTGTTTCTGCATGCGCGGAGACTTCGCGGCCTGGGCGCGGATCCTTGCCTGCAGGTCGCCGGCGGCAGCGGAGGGTTCTTTCATTGCCTTTTCCATGCCTTCGTTGTAGGACAGATTTCCCCGCCTGTCAACGAGTTCCCGGCCAAAAAGAAAATTTATTTTCATAGTTGACAAATGAAAAAAAACATTCTATTTTTATTTCATGCCCTTGGTCTTCACGAAGGACTCGCTTCGCGCCCAGCGCAGCCCCCGCGTCCTTTCCCCAGTCAGGTTCAAGGAGGAGGAATCATGAGGATATTACGTACCGCATTGGTTCTGGCGATTGGTCTGACCTCGCTGATGCATTCCCAGGTGCGCTCGGGAAACATCTTCGGGGTGGTCGTTGAGCCCTCGGGAATCGGCATTCCCGGGGTGCAAGTGATCCTGACCTCGTCCACCACCGGGCGCATGACGACGGTCACCACGGAAGGCGGGCAGTACCGCTTCCTGTCCCTGCCGCCGGCAGGCGACTACACGCTGCGCTTCGAACTGGAGGGTCTCAAGACCCAGATCCGCCGCGGCATCCGCGTCGCCGTGGGTGAAAACGTCACCATCAACGCCATCATGGACCCGGGGCAGCTCACCGAGGCCGTGGAGGTGGTGGCCACGCCGCCGGCCATCGACCTGCGCAAGACCACCGCCGCCACCAACCTGCCGAACGAAATCCTGCAGTCGCTGCCCACCGCCCGCGATCCCTGGGTCATCCTGCAAAAAACCCCCGGACTGACCATGGACCGGGAGAACGTCGGTGGCAACGCCTCCGGCCAGCAGAGCTCCTGGGACTCGCGCGGCGAGAACCGCGCCAATTCCCAGTGGAACCTGGACGGTGTCGAGGTGACCGATCCCACCTCGCCGGGCTCCTCGGGCACCTATTTCGATTACGACATGTTCGAGGAGATGCAGGTGCAGACGGCGGCCAACGACGTGACGTCCATCGCCGGCGGCGTAAGCATCAATTTCGTCACCAAGCGCGGCAAGGACGATCTGTTCGGCGGCGGCCGCTTCTATTGGACCGACAAGTCGCTGCAGGGGGAGAACCTGCCCGCGGGCCTGGCCAAGGAAGGGCTCTCGGGCAACACCATCGACCACATCCTGGATTATGGCTTCAACCTCGGGGGCCCGATCGCCAAGGGCAAAGCCTGGTTCTGGGGCTCGGTCGGCATCCAGGACATCAACAACGTGGACATGCTCGACAACCCCGACAAGACCGTGCTCACCAACTTCAATGGCAAGCTCAACTTCAACCTCGGCGAGCACCGCCTGGAACTCTACGCCATGTGGGGGCAGAAGACCCGCGACAACCGCAAGAACAACCCGCTGGACACGCTGGAGGCGGCCCGCAACCAGACGGGGCCTTCCTGGCTGATCAAGCTCGAAGACGAGGTCAACCTCAACCAAAGCCTGATGGCCGCGTTCAAGCTTTCGTATTACAAGTCCATCTATCATCTGGTGCCCAACGGCGGCCTGGACCGCATCACCTACCTCGACTATGACGCCGGCTGGCGCTACAACTCCGGCTCCTGGTCCGATTTCCAGCAGGATTACTGGGAAGGGACGCTGAGCTTCAACTACTTCACCGACAAGCTGCCCCTGGGGAACCATGACATCACCTTCGGGGTGAACACGCGCATCATGCACGCGCTGCAGCAGGGAGGACAGAGCAACGGCGTCCGCGCCTATGTGTACGATGCCCTGACGCCGGACGCCGAGGCCCGCTATTCCCGCGGCGTGCGCGTCGACCGGCGCTGGGTGGACGACTTCGACTACAACCGCCTCTCGGCCTACCTGCAGGACGCGATTTCCATGGGCCGCCTGACGGTGAACCTCGGCCTGCGCCTGGACCTGCAGTCGGCGGCGATCAACGCCGCGACCATCCCGGGCACCAACGTCGATGTCCTGAAGAATGTCTATGATCCCGCGACCGACAGCTACATCGACGCCAACATCCAGGAGGCGACGCGTCCCGGGGTCGACATCCCGGCCAAGCTGAAATTCCTTTCGCCGCGCCTGGGCTTCGTCTGGGATGTCACCGGCAAGGGCAAGACCGTGGTCAAGGGCAACTTCGCCCTCTACGGCGGCGTCATGAACTTTGATTCCACCCAGGGCCTGCAGGTGCCCTTCGAGATCCTCACCCGCAACCGCTTCAACTGGGATGACGTCAACGACAACCAGGTCGTCGACGCCGGCGAGTTGGCCCTCCGCGACCGTTCCGACAACTCGAACTGGGTCACCGGCGACCCGGCCAACCTGGTCGATCCCAACCTGACGCAGGACAAGGACATGGAATTCATGGTCGGTCTGGAGCAGGAACTCCTGCCCAATCTGAGCGTCGGCGTCAACTACATCCACCGCAAGATCTGGAACCCGTCCTGGAACCGCCCCTATGTCGTGGACGGCGAAGGCGTGGAGCGGCTGGTCGAGCCCGATGACTGGACCGAATACACCTTCGAGCAGGACGGCAACACCTACACCTATTGGGACACCTATGATTCCTATGTCTATTACACGGGCGCCTATCGCGCCGAGAACGTCAAGGACTACCACGTCACCTACGACGGCGTGGATGTCACCCTCAAAAAGGCCATGTCGCACAAGTGGATGCTGCTGGCCTCGGCGTCCCTGCAGAACTCGAAGCGCCATTACAAGTCGCGGCTGGCCTACACCAGCAACCAGAACGGCACCGTTCCGGGATACGACCCCACCAACCACGAGCCGGTAAGCCTGATGGACAACACCGCCTCCGGCAGCCGCAACGCGCGCTGGATGATCAAGCTCAACGGCGTCTACCAGCTGCCCTGGGGCGTCAACCTGGGGGCGTCGCTGCAGGTGCGCGAGGGGTACGTGTTCGACCCGCTGCTGGAGCTGGAGACCGACTATTCCCGGTGGTGGGACGGGTCCAATCCTCGCGTGCTCGTCTTCAAGCACGGGTCGCAGCGCTACGGCACGTTTTCCATGCTTGACCTGCGCCTGGAAAAGATGTTCCGCATCAAAGAGACAGGCCGGCTGTTCGTCTCGCTGGACGGCTTCAACATCCTCAACAGCGACTATGTTCTGGACAAGGAGAACATCGTCAACAGTTCGCGTTTCGGGCAGCCCTACGAAATCCTGAACCCGCGGGTGTTTCGACTGGGCCTGCGTTTCGATTTCTAGTTCCGAGCCGATCGTTGGGCAAGGGGGAGCCCTGGGGGCTCCCCCTTGTCTTCCACCGGCGCCGCCTGTTGGGCTGGATCGAATCGAGGGATGCGATGAACGAAACCAATTTGAGCGAGTTGTTCCTGCGCCTGGCGGCCATCGAGGCGCTGTCGCAGCACGAGATGCCGGTCGCCGATCAGATCCAGGCGCTGCTGGCCGGGATGGGACTCCGCTCCTTCCGCGACCACTCGCAGGAGAAAACGGGAAGCGACACGGGCAACCTGATCTGCCAGGTGGGGGACGGCGGCGACACCCTGTTTCTGGCGCACATGGACACGGCGCGTCCGACCGGGGCGCTGAGGCCCCGCATCCTCGCCGACCGCATCACCTCCGATGGCACCACCGTGCTGGGCGCCGACAACCGAGCCGGAATCGCCCTGCTGGTGCACGCGGTGGAGTCGGTCTTGGCCGAAGGACGCCGCGGGCGCAATTTCACCCTGGCCTTTACCGTCTGTGAAGAGACCAGCCTGGCCGGATCGCTGCACCTGGAGATCGATCCGCGCATCCGCCGCTGCTTCATCTTCGACTCCTCCCTGCGCCCCGGCGCGTTCATCACCGCCAGTTGCGGCGCCAAATCGTTCCGCGCGGCGGTCAAAGGCGTGGCCGCCCATTCCGGGTTGGCCCCGGAGAGGGGGATCAACGCCATCGCCGTGGCCGCCCGCGCCCTGTGCCGCATCCGCCAGGGACGGGTAGACGGAGACGCCACGGTCAACATCGGCCTGATCCAGGGCGGTTCGGCGGTGAACGTGGTGCCGGAAGCGGCGATCCTGAAAGGCGAAGTGCGCGCCTTTGACATGGGACTGGCCGAGACGCTGCTGGAGGAGATCCGCGTCGCATTCGCCGCTGAGGCCGCCGGCGCCGGCGCCGGCCTGGATTTCAGCGCCGAGTGGGATTTCAAGCCCTACCGGGTGGCGCCGGATTCGGGCATCTACCGGGACGTGCTGGCGGTCTTGCAGCGGCTGGGCCTCGAGCCGAGTCCGGTCCTTTCCCTGGCCGGCAGCGATGCCAACTCCCTCAACGGTCGGGGCATCCAGGCCATCAATCTGGGCATTGGCGCCCAGAATCCCCACGCCGACGACGAGTTCATCCTCTTGGAGGACCTGAACCGCGCCTGCGCCATCGCCATGGAATTGATGAAACGATCCTGAGCCGGCGGCAAAAGCGATGCCGGCGGCCGGCTCCCGAGTTCCGGCAGGACACACGGGTCCGCGCGATCTCTGCAGTCCCCGGCTCCCACGTGAACGGATTCAGCCGGCTGGCCCCGGGCTCAAGTCAATCCAGGCTGCGGCGCAGGGCCTCGACAGCGCGCTTGTCCTCCTGCGGCAGCCGGGGCAGGAAATCGCGACGGATTCGCTCGTAGCAGTCCAGCGCGCGACGCCGGTCGGGCAGCTTCCGGGCGTAGATCATCAGCAGGTTGAAGCAGGCGTCGTAATTCTGCGGTTCCAGTTCCAGGCAGCGAGCCCAGTGTTCAGCCGCCCTGGCGAACGATCCGGATAGGGCATAGGACTCGGCCAGGGCGTCGTGGGCCGCCGCCAGGCGGGGGGCGCTTTCCACGGCGGCCAGCAGCGTCTGTCTGGCCCGCTGCGGATTGCGGCGGGCGTGGAGATACAAACGGCCCTGGTTGACCAGGGCCAGGGCGAAGCGGGGATCCAGGCTGAGGGCGCGGGCGAACGCCGCCTCCGCCTCGTCGAGCTGGCCGAGGTTCCAGTGGGCCAATCCCAGGTTGTTGTGGCTGGCCGGATTGCGGGGATCGATGGCCACGCAGCCCGCAAAAGCGGTCAGCGCCTCGCGGAACTGCCCGGTCAGGGAGAGCGTCTCTCCCAGGAGGGCCAGCATCTGCTCGTCGTTTTCTGCGTGGGACAGCCCGGCGCGCAGCTCGACGACGGCTTGGCCGAAGTCGCCGGCGGCCCGGTACGCGTTGGCCGAGGCGATGCGCGCCTGCCCGATCTGGGGGTCGGATTCCAGTATCTTCCGCGCAAGCCTGCCGGCCTCGGTCCAGCGGCCTTTGTCGGCCAAGTCGTTGACCAGGCGCAGGGACTCGATCACCGCGACCTTCTGTTTGGGATCGACGCGGCTTTGTTGCGGGGAATGGGCGGCCGGGGTGGTGATGTAGCCGAGTGAAGCCAGTTTCCGGCGCGTACTGGAGTCCAGACGCGGTATCTCGGCGGGCAGCGGATTCTTCGCCCCGGCGGCGTAGAAGCGCAGGAGCTCGGAGCGGAGCCGGCGGCATTCCTCGGGCCGCGCTCCGGCCAGGTTGCGGGTCTCACCCGGATCGCTCGCGAGATCGAAGAGCTCCTCTGCCGGGGCCAGGACATATTTCCAGTTTGCGGCCAGCAGGGTCCTCAGCTCTGACCAGCCGTAGTGGATGCGCGAGTAGTAGCTTTCGCCGTAGGCGCGGTCGGAGCTGCGCTCGGTTCCATGCAAGATGGCGCCGAGCAGCGAGCGTCCCTGCACACCGGCGGGAAGGGGCAGCCCCGCGGCTTCGAGGATCGTCGGCGCCACGTCGACCAGCTCGACGGGACGCGCCAGGCGCTGGCGCGGGGGCCGGAAAGGAGGGAGCACCAGGAACGGCACGTGCAGCGTCGACTGGTAGACGAAATAGCCGTGGGTTTCCTCGCCATGCTCTCCGAGCCCTTCGCCGTGGTCGGCGACGACGACGATCAGCGACCGACCCCATAGCCCGCGCGCCTTCAGGAACGAGAAGAACTTCCCCAACTCATCATCCATGAAGGCCACGGCCGCTCGATAGGGGTGAGCGGGATACCGTCCGCGCCAGGCAGGGGGTGCGTCCCAAGGGGCATGGGGATCGTAGAGGTGGATCCAGGCGAAGAAGCGCCGGTCTGCGTGGCCGCCGATCCAGGCACGGGCTTCCGCCAGCACGGCATCGGCCGGTTTGCGGACCTCGCCCCAGAAATGGAGGGGATTGTGGGGCTCGAAGCGGTCTGCGTACAGGTCGAAGCCACGATCCAGGCCGAAGGTGGAATCGAGGACCATCGAGCCGACGAAGGCCGCGGTCGGACAACCTCGGGCCCGGAAAGACTCGGAGATCAGCGGCAGTCCCGCCGGGACGCGTGTGGTACGGTTGTCGCGCACACGGTGGTGGAAGGGATAGGTGCCGGACAGGATGGTGGCGTGCGACGGCAATGTCAGCGGTGTCTGCGCAAGACAGCGTTCGAAAAGAAGGCCCCCCGCTGCCAAAGCGTCCAGGTTGGGAGTGGACACGAGTCCCGCGCCGTAGCCGCTCAGATGGTCGGCGCGCAGCGTGTCCAGGGTGATGAGGATGACGCTGGCGCGACGCAGGCGGCGGCGGCGCAGCATGTCGCGCGCGTCTCCGGCGAAAACCAGCGCCAGCGTGATCGCCAGGGTGAGCGCGGCGCCGGCGGGCCACAAGCGCAGCAGACGGCGCCGCCGGGCGCCCCTTCTCCGGCTCCTCTTGCTTTCCGTCATCGGCTCATTACTATAGGCCCGCGCGCCGCGGCTGTCAACGGTCCGGGGGCTTGAATTCGCCTCGCGTCCAGGTACAATGGCGGTCATGGCGTCGAGTGGAGTGTCCGCCCTGCTGGCCCGCCTGCTGCTGTTCCTATGCCTGCTGCCGGCACCCGGCGGCCGTTCTGCCGCCCAGTCCGACGCCGAGGTGGAGGACGACGCTCCCATCCGGCTGCTGATGTCCAAGGAGGAGCTGGAGGTGTACGCCCTCCTGGGCGACGCCCGGGCGCGCCTTGAGTTCCTGCGGGAATTCTGGGAGAAGCGTGACCCGACGCCGGACACGGCGGAGAACGAATTCGCCGATGAATTCCAGCGCCGCATCGAATTCAGCAACCGCTGGTTCCGCGAGGGGGGGAAGGAGGGTTGGAGAAGCGAGCGGGGGAGGATCCTGCTGATGTTGGGCTTCCCCGACCGCCGCGAGCGGCTGCCGATGCTGGATCAGCCGCGGATCAAGGCCGCCGAAATCTGGTCGTACCAGGCTCACGCGCTGCGGCTCGAATTCGTCGATCCGGAAGGGCTGGGACGCTTCCGCCTGCGCGGCTGGCCCCTCGAACTGCTGGACGCGATTGCGCGCGTCCAGGCACTCGGGGGAGCCGCACCCGGCAGCAGCCTGCGCATCCGGCTGCGCGCCGTCCCCACCGGCCTGCGCATCGAGGTGCCGCTGAAGGAAATCGCCATCGAGGAGCGCGGCGGTTTTCTGAGCGCCTCCTTCGCCGTCTCCGTGGACGTGTATCGCGACTCTCTCAAGCTGAAGAGACTGCGGCTGCGGCCGCGATTCGAGGAGGAGCGCGCCGCGCTCCTGGCGCGAGCCCGCATCCTCATCGATGTGCCCTATGCCTATTCCGCGCCAGGGCGCTACCTGCTGGACGTGATCGTCGAGGACCGCGGTTCCGGCCGGCGCGCCCGCGCCTTCGCCCGCTACCGCAAGCGGAGGTAGTTCCGCGCAAGGCCAACGTTCCCCGGCGCCATCAGGGCCGCGAGGGGGGTTAGGGAAAGGCGGGTTTGCCTGACCCTCGGGCGCCGGAATCCCAACGCCCATCCGGCTTGTCAAGGGAGGCGGACCCGTTGCGCCGGTTCCGCCGCGGTCAATCGGACTTGCTTTGGGCCTCGGCGATCAAGGCGTCGATGCGCTGACGCTCGGCCGGCGCAAGCTTGGCCCGGCTGGCCGCGCGGTATTTTTGCAGGAAGGGGAGCGCTTCGGCGGCGCGTCCCGTTTCCAGCAGGGTGATGCCCAGGTTGAGCAGGGCCGGGGCGAAGTCGGGCTGGACCGCCAAGGTGCGCCTCCAGGCCGCGATCGCCTCGGCGGGGCGGCCGCTGCGGCTGTAGACGATCCCCAGGCCGTTGCCTGCCGAGAGCAGCGCCGGGTCGATGCCCAGCGCCGCCTGGAAATGCCGCTTGGCGAGCTTCAGGTCGGCTGGCTCGTTGTCGCGGGCGAAGCGGGCCAGCCGCGCTCCGCCGGCATGGCTCAGCAGCAGGGGGTTCTTGGGGTCGATCGCCAGCGCCCGGGCGTAGCTTTCCAGCGCCTTGTCGATCTCCCCGCCCTGGTAGTAGGCGATGCCCAGGTAATGGAACTTGTCGGGATCGAAATCCTCGCGGGCAACGCACTCCTCCAGGATGGGGACGGCCCGCCGCCAGGCGCCGTCCAGGGCCAGGATGATCCCCAGGCGGGTCAGCAGCTGGAGGTTCCCCGGATTGTTCGCCAGACCCTGTTCCAGCACCGCGATCGCCTCGCCGTTGCGCCGCTGCTTGTGGAGCATGTAGCCCAGATGGTCGTAGGCCTGGATGAAGCCGGGGCTGGCGGCGAAGACCTCGCGCAGGGTCCTGGCGGCGACGGGAAAATCGCCCTGCTGATACTGGCGCACGGCGGCCAGCATCCGCGTCTGCAGCGGCAGCAGCGTCTTCAGGTCGTCCTGGGGGCCGTAGCGCCGCTTGCGCGGCCCGGAGCGGATCTCGGACAAGTAGCCCAGCGATTCCAGGCGCCGGCGCTCGTCGGCATCGAGCCGGGCGCTGCGGCCGGCGGCCTGCGGGCTCTCCAGGCCGGCCATCAGCCGTTGCAGCCCGCGCCGCAGGCGCCCCAGGTCGGAGGCGGCGGCCAGGTTACGCTCCTCGCCCATGTCGGTTGCCAGGTCGTACACTTCCGGGATCGGCAGGTCGATGTACTTGGTGCTCCCCGTGATCATGCCGCGCAGCGGCGCCCAGTCGCGGTTCAGGTGCGGGGTGAGCGACTCGAAATAGATCCCCGGAGAGCGGCGCCGCCCGGCAGCCAGCACATCGAGGAGCGATTCACCCTGCAGCCCGGCCGGGGGCGCGATGGACAGGACGGCGCACAGGGTGGGGAAGATGTCGGCGTGGCAGACATTGGCAGCGGACGTTTCCGGCTTGCGCCCGGGCAGGAACACGAACAAGGGGACATGGAGGGTGTTGTTGTAGGCGAAGTAGGAATGCGTGTCCTCGCCCTTCTCCCCCAGCGCCTCGCCGTGGTCGGAGGTGAAGACCACCACGGTGGATTCCATCAGGCCGCGGCGGCGCAGGAACTCGAAGAGCACGCCCAGCTGGGCGTCGACAAAGGCCACTTCCCCGGAGTAGGGGTCGCCGGCGTATTCCTCGCGCTGCGGCGGGGGCGGTCGGTAGGGATGGTGAGGGTCGAAAAGGTGGACCCAGGCGAACCATTTTCCGGACCTGGCCCCGAGCCAGGACATGGCCGGCGCGACGACCTTGTCGGCCGGGCGCTCGACGAACAGGAACTCGTTCCCGCCGCGCCCGCCCAGGTCGTCGTCGTACAGGTCGAACCCCTGGTCCAGGCCGAAGCGTGAGTCGAGGGGAAAGGCGCCGACGAAGGCGGCGGTCTCGTAGCCGTGCCCTTTCAGCAGGCTGGCCAGGCTGGTGAACCGGCCGTCGAGCCGGTAGCCGGAATTGTCGCTGATGCCGTGGCGCAGGGGCGTGGAGCCGGTCAGGATGTTGGCGTGCGAGGGGAGGGTGACGGGGTTGTGGGCGAAGGCCCGGGTGAAGACGAGCGAGCGGGCGGCCAGGGCGTCAAGGTTCGGGGTGCGCACGTGCCTGGGGTCGAGGAACCCGAGCCGGTCGTAGCGCAGGGTGTCGACGGTGATCAGCAGAACGTTCAGCGGCTGGCGGGCCGTCCGGACCTTGCCCGAACAGGCGAGCAGGGAGACGGCCAGCAGGCAGGCAAGGGCGAGGGTGCGGCGCATGGGACGATTATAACATCATTCGCGGAAGCGAGGGGAAGGGGACGGTGCGGCTAGGGGGGAAAAGGAGTGGAGAGGCAAAGGGGTAGAGGGGGAGAGAGGGAAAGGGGTTGAGCAAGAGAAGGAAAGAGGTGAGAGGAAAAAGGCAAAAAGAAAAAGTGGAAGAAAGGGACTGGTACACCGCATGGCGGCGGCAGGAGAGCCGTCCTGATCCGACCCCATCCGGCGCCCCCCCTTCCTGCAGGACGGAGCGCAGCTCGGTGAAGAGGACCAACGTCAGGGCGAACGCGCCGCCGGGATAGGCCGGGCTGCGGGCGAAGGCCACTCCCTGGCTCCAGGACAGGGGGGTGATGCCCTTGATCTCCTGGAGGAGCTTGAGGAATCCCGTCTCCGCCTCGGTGAAGGCCAAGGTGACGATCAGGGCCGACCCGTAGGCGTCGGCAAGCCTGGCCGGCGTCGCGCCATTCAGGAACGCCCGCGACGCGAGGCGGCAGTGGTCGCGCAGGGCGGTGCGGTCGGCGCCGGACAGCGCCATGCCCGCCGGGAAGCGGCCGGCGATGCGTTCCTCCATTCGCCGCTCCATTTCCGCGGCGGGCACCGGCTCGTATAGCCGTGCGAATTCCTGGGCGGCGTAATGGATGCCGCCGCTCTGCGCGATGCCCACGCCCAGGTGGGTGTAGTCGCGGTCGAGGATGTTCTCGCGATGGGCGGGGCTGGCCATCAGCGCCTCGTGAAAGAAGCGCACGACGGAGGTGGCGCTGCGGGCCACGTTTTCGCCCACCTTGGAAAAATGGAGGCCCACGGCGGCGGCACGGCTCTCGAGGCCCGGCTGGCCGGGGAGATCATGGGCCAGCCGCCCGGCGGCGATCATGCGTCCGCAGTGCTCCCGGGCCATGGCGCGCAGGCTCGGGTCGCGGGCCAGGGCGGGCAGCCCATGGCGCCCGCGCTCCTCGTTGGCCAGGGCCAGGAGCTTGTCCTCCATCTGTTCCAGGCTGAGCCCGAGGTCCTCGACCTGGAAGCCCTCGCGCGGGGGCGTCGCCTGAAGGGAAAAAGCCAGGATCGCCAGCGGCAGGAGAAGGGTCGGGCTCCTCATGGCACGATGGTAGGGAGCGGCGGGGAAAATGTCAATGCGTGACCCGGACAGGTCCCCTGCCGCGATGCGGCCGTCTCCCCCTAGTGGGCCTTGAGTCCCAGGCTCTCCATCTTGTAGCGCAGGGTGGACTCGGAAATTCCCAGCTCGCGGGCCGCCTGGGTCACGACCTGGCGGTTGCGCTCCAGCGCCCGGGAGATCAATTCCTTCTCGAACTCGCGGACCTTCTCGGGCAGCGGCGCCTCGGCCGAGGCGATGCGGGCGAGCGGATCGACGGCGGCGCCCAGCGGCGGCAGGTCCTCCTCGGCGATCTCCTCGCCGCGGGCCAGGATCACCGCCCGCTCGATGATGTTTTCCAGCTCGCGGACATTGCCGGGATAGTCATGGCGCAGCAGGGCGGCCAGGGCGCGGCGGTGGATGGCGCGCAGCGGCTTGCGCTCCCGCTGCGAAAATTTCCTCAGGAAATGCTCGGCGAGAAAGGGGATGTCCTCCTTGCGCCGGCGCAGGGGGGGGATGGGGATCGGGATGATGTTGATGCGGAAGAAAAGGTCTTCGCGGAAGGCGCCGCGGCGCACCTCGGCGGCCAGGTCGCGGTGGCTGGCGGCGATGAGCCGGATGTCGACCGCGATCGGCTTGTTGGACCCGAGGCGCACGATCTCCCGCTCCTGGATGACGCGCAGCAGCTTGATCTGGGTCTCGAGCGGCAGATCGCCGATTTCGTCGAGGAACAGGGTGCCGCCGTCGGCCTCCTCGAAGCGGCCGGCGCGGCCCTTCTCCGCTCCGGTGAAGGCCCCCTTCTCGTGGCCGAACAGCTCGGCCTCGATCAGCGTCGCCGGCAGGGCGGCCAGGTTGACCTTGACGAACGGGCCCTCCTTTCGCGGCGAGGCGAAGTGGATGATGTTGGCCAGCACCTCCTTGCCCGTGCCGCTCTCGCCGTTGATCAGCACGGTGGCCTCGGAGCCGGCGACGCGCATGGCCAGGTCGACCGTCTCGGCCATGACCTCGGAGCGGTAGACGAAATGGGCGAAGGAGAACCGGCCCTGGAGCGTCTTCTGCAGGCGGGCGTTCTCCCTGGCCAGCCGCGATTTGCCCGCCGCTTCCCCGACCAGGTGCAGCAGCACGTCCAGTTCGAAGGGCTTGGTCACGAAATGAAACGCGCCCTCCTTGAGCAGCCTCACGGCGAGCTCGACCTCGCCGTGGGCGGTCATGAAGATGACCGGGACCAGCGGCTGCAGCGAATGCATCCTCCGGAAAACCTGCCCGCCGTCCATGCCGGGCAGGCGGTAGTCCAGCAGCACGGCGTCGGGCGGATCGGCCTGGAAGCGTTCGAGGCCGGCCTCGCCGCTGGCGGCGCTGTCGACGGCGTAGCCCTGCTGGCGGAAGAATTTCTCCAGGGCCCGGGAGGCCCCTTCCTCGTCCTCGATGATCAGCAGCCGGCGCTCGTTGGCCATGGGCCCATTCTACCACAGGACGAGGGTGAACTCGGCGCCGCCGCCCTGGGGGCTGGCGGCCTCGATGCGGCCCCCCAGCTGGCTGACGATCCTCCTGGAAAGGGCCAGGCCGATGCCGCTGCCCCTGGGCTTGAAGGAGACGAAGGGGTCGAAGATGGAGGCCAGGCGCTCCGCCGGGATGCCCGGGCCGTCGTCGCGCACGCGGATCTCCACCCCCTCGCGCCGCCGGCGCAGGCTCACGCGGATGCGCCGGGCCCCGGCTTCGGCGGCGTTGCGCACCAGGTTGTCCAGGACCTGCGCCAGCAGGTTGCGGTCGCTGGCCAGCCCCGCGTCGGGCTCCGTTTCGGTCTCGATCTCCAGGCCCGGGCCCAGGCCCTTCCAGGCAACGGCCAGCTCCGCGAAGAAGCTCGAGGGATCGATCGCTTCCCGGCGCACGGGCAGGGAGCGCGCGAGCTGGGAAAAACGCTCGATGATGTCCTGCATGCGCTTGATTTCGCGCTTGAGCGCCTGGCTGTGGAAGGCGGCCTCGGCATCGGCGGGATCGAGCCGCGGCTCGAGCATCTGATAGCTCAGGTACAGCGAGTGCAGGGGGTTGCGGAGCTCATGGTTGATGCCGGCGGTGACCAGGGAGATCTCGCGCAGCTTCTCCTTCTCCTCCTTCTCGCGGCTCACTTCGAGCTCCTTGCGCCCCATCTGGCGGCTGAAGCGCAGCAGGAACGCGGTCAGGACCACGACCACCCCCGCCTGCAGCAGGGTGAGCAGCAGCAGGCTGCGCCGGGCGGAGCGGCGGATCTCGTCGACGGCGGAAAAGAAGTAGCCGATATGGACGCCGTGGGACCTGCCGGCGGCGTCGCTCACCAGGGCGGAGACCTCGATGACCTGCCCCATGGGCGAAGCGAAGGTGCGCACGCGGCCAGAGCCGCCGGCCAGCGGCAGATAGCCTTCGAACTTCGAGGCGGCGTGGCGCAGGCGCCCGTCCTGGCGCAGGGCGACGTAGATCACGCCCTCGTCGGCGAAGATGCCGTCCAGGAAAAGCCGCAGCGGCTCCTCGCCGCCGGCCAGCAGCTTGGCCGCGGCCATCTGCAGGACCCTCTCGATGGTCTTGCCCTCGGAAACCGCAAGCTCCACGGCGCGGGCCTCCACGGCGCGGCGGTTGCCCAGGTTCAGGAAATAAAAAACGACGATGCTGGCCAGGCAGAGGAGGGCGACGGCGGCGATGGTTCGCGCGTGAAGCTTCACCGGCGCCCGTGCCTGCCCGCCCCCTTGCGGCCGCCCTCGCGGAGGCCGCGCTGGCTCCAGAGGGGGAATCCGTGGCGGTCACGCAGGGCGATGCGCTCGCCCTGGATGGAAATCTCCTGGGCGATCAGGTAGGGGATCTCCTGCGCAGCGGCGAGGGGGGAGGCGCGAAAACGCACCTTCATGCCGATGGCGATGTCGTTCTCCAGGAACCATGCCGGGCAGATCTCGACCCGGCAGGGCCCCTGATCCTTGCGTTCGATGGTCAGGATCAGGAACTTCGCGCCCTGAGCGTAGGTTTCCTCGAGATCGATGCGCCGCACGCTGCCCTGGATGTCGACGAGGCGCTCGGGATCGAAATAATGGAACGGCGCCGCCTGCCCCGGCAGCAGCGCCGGCAGCAGCGAGACGAACAAGAGCGCACGCTGCATCCCCATGGTCGTTCAGAGTGAGAATTGCATTCCCGCCGAGATTGTAAGAAAGTCGTACCGGAAATACAAGTCGTTGGAGCGGTTGCGGCGGAAGGCGGCCGCGGCGGAGAGATCCAGCCGGCCGAAGCGCTTGCGGACGCGCAGGGCGGCCTGGGCGAGGGTGTCGGCCCGGGTGGCCAGCGGCTGCACGGGAACGCCGTCGAGGTCCAGGGCCTCGATGCCGCCGTAGGTCTTTCTGACAAGAAAAAGGTCCAGGGCTATGTCCAGCCCCAGGACGGCTTCGGTCTTCATCCCAAGCCAGAGCCGGGATCCTTCCCAGAAGAAATCGTCATCGGTCTGCTCCAGGGCCCATTCCGAGGCGGCGAGGGCCTGGATCCCCTGCAGCGGGTTGAGGTTGCGCCTGAGCATGAGCTCGGCGAAGACGCCCGTCTTGTAGCCCAGGCCCTGGGCGATGCGGGCGACGGCATAGGGCTGGGAAATGCGCAGGATGACCGCGGACGAGCCGGAAGCTCCGGCCGCGGGGCCTGGAGGCCGGTAATGGCCGCCGCGGGGATCGCCCGGCCCGGCGCCGGGGGGATCCCCTCCGTCGGCGGCGTCGCCGAGCGCGATATGGGGGAAGCGCAGGTAGCTCATCCCGGAAGCCAGGCGCAGCGTGGTCTGGGACGGTAGGAACGCGCTCAGCTCGGCGAACAGGCCTAGCCGGGCGCGGTCGTAAGAATCCTCGCGGAGATAGTCCGTGTAGCGGGCGCTCAGCCCCAGGCGTCCGGACAGCCGCTTGGACAGGACCTGCTTGAGGCCCAGGACGAGCCCGGGCGCATGGGTGTCCAGGAAGGCGAGGTCGCCCGAGTAACGGGCCAGCATGAAATCGGGAGAGACGAAGAGCGACATACGCGGCGAGAAGACCTTGATCCAGTTCACGCCGCCCGCGAGCAGTATGGCGTTCAAGCCGTTGTTTTCCTGGTAGAACCGGCCGTCGGCGGTCAGGAACAGCTCCAGGTCGCCGGAACTGAACCCCAGCTCCAGCCCAGGAGAGAACTCGTGGTCGGCGACCTGGTTCACGTTCCAGAAGACATTGCTGGAATAGTTGTAGTCCAGGTAGGGGGAGAGGGAGAACTTGCTTTCGGCTCCCAGGGCCAGCGCGGCGAGGAAGAGCGCGGGACCCAGGAAGGGGAGCGCCCTTCCCGGGTCGAGAAAAAAGCTCCTGCGCTTGCCCATCAGCGCTTGCGGTTCGTTCTCCGGTTGCGGTTCGGGTTCGGATCGGGATTGGTGGGGTCGCCGCCGCCCGGGACATTGCCCCCGCTTCCCGAATGCAGCCACTGGTGATTGTAATGATAGTTGTAATTGAAGTGGAAATTGAGGCAGCCGCCGTTCGCCTGCAGGGCGTTCTGGTTGGCGTGCTGATGCTTGTAGCCGTGGCGGTTCATGAATCCCGTGCCGTCCTGGGGGCGGGCCCAGTCGGGGTCGACGCAGTTGGGGATGCCGTCGTTGTCGGAATCCCGGGCCAAGTCGTTGATGCCGTCGCCGTCCTCATCGATGAAGCCATAGCGTTGCAGGATCCCCTTGCGGGTGAGCGGGCCGGGGGCCGTCTCGTCGTTCAGGGCAGCAAAAGCCAGGGTCCCGGCCAGCAGGATCCCTGCCGCCAGCAATAGAACAACATGAATCCGTTTCATTGTCAACCTCCTTGTTTGTGGGTTCGCGAAAGTAAAGCAAGAGGGGTGCCAAGTTAAAAGACCTTTATTATAGGGGATATCCGTCAGTGTGCCCCATGACGAAAACGCGGTTTTCAGCGAAAAATCGCAAAATTTCGCGACAGCCTGGGAGCTTTGACATGAGAATGATGCACCATGAACCATGGATCAAGGAAAGACCAATTTTTAATAGAACAGTGTTTCCCGACATGGTACGTGGTACCCCACATGGGGGAGGCCTCACGAGGGCGCCGCCCTGGCCAGGGCCGGCGTCGCGGAACCTCTGGCTTCATCGTTCGATGTTCCGGTCTCTTGCACTCTCCTGAGGCTTGGCATAAAATATTTCTTGAGGTGCCGAGATGAAGAAAAGATTCGTCATACTTTTGCTCCTGACCGCGGCGGCGCTGCTGGCCGCCGGCAAGGGGCTGGTGGTCCAGGTGTTGCGCTCCCATCTCCTGGCCAAGCCCGATTTCCTCTCCTCCAGCCTTGCCGGCCTGCAGCGCGGCGACAAGCTCGAGCTGATCGAGACCCAGGGAAGCTGGCTGCTGGTCCGCGGCCCCGGCGCGGTCAAGGGCTATGTCCACCAGAGCGCGGTCAGCGAAAGCAAGCCGGGGCTCGGCGCCATCGCCCCCGGGACGAAGGGGCCGAGCCGGGACGAGCTGGCCCTGGCGGCGAAGGGCTTCGACGAGGCCAACGAGAAGAAGCTGCGCGGCAGCAAGGGCTACAACTTCGCCGACCTGGCCTGGGTGATGGACCAGGGGGCCGATCGGAAAGGGCTGGCCCGTTTCATGAACGAAGGGGGGCTGAAATGAAAAGGCGGGTCGTCGTCGTTGCCCTGTGCTCCCTGCTCCTCTCCTGGAAGTCCCCCATCAACCTGAGCAAGCTGGCCAAGGTCAAGAAAGGGGCCGAGCTCGTGGCCGGCGCCGCCCACAAGATCAACGAGGAGGAGGAGTACCACATCGGCCGGGCCGTGGCGGCCAACATCCTCGGCCGTTACCCGGCCTGGAAGAACGCCGCCCTGACCCGCTACGTCAACCTCGTGGGCGGCGCGCTGGCCGCGCGCTCGCAGCGTCCCGAGCTCTATGGCGGCTACCATTTCGCCCTGCTCGACACTCCCGAGGCCAACGCCTTCTCCGCCCCGGGCGGCATCATCCTCCTCACCCGCGGCATCGTCGAGATGGCAGGCGACGAGGACGAGCTGGCGGCGGTCCTGGCCCATGAGATCCAGCACGTCGTGGCCAAGGACCCGCTGAAGGCCATCCGCTCCCAGCGGCTGAAGGCGCTGGGCGCCTTCACCGCCGGGGAGGCGGCCGGCTCGCGCGGCGGCGCCCTGGGCGTGTTCCAGGACTCGGTCATGGACATCAGCGGCACGCTGCTGCAGAAGGGCTATTCCCGCGGCCAGGAAAAGAAGGCCGACCTCGGCGCCCAGGAGCTGCTGGCCGCCGTCGGCTACGACCCCTGCGCCCTTGCCGACATGCTGGAGAAGATCCGCGAGAAGGAGAGGAAAAAAATCCGCGCCTTTTCGGCCCATCCTGCGGCGGCCAAGCGCATCGCCTACGTGGCCCGCCACGGAGACCCAGGCGCCCAGGCAGCGCGCAAGGCCCGCGCCGCCCGCTTCCGCCAAGCCCTGGCGTTCAACTGAGCGTGAGGCGTTTCTGGCTTTCGACCGCCCTGCTGTTCGCCGCCGCTTTTCTGGCCGGCGGCCTGCTCTCGCGCCTCTACGAGGCGAAATGGTACGACGTGAAGGCGCGGCGGTTCAGCCGCCCAGCGCCCGCTGACATCGTGCTGGCCAAGATCGACCAGGGCAGCCTCGACTTTTACAGCCGCGAGTTCCACATCGGCTGGCCCTGGCCGCGCAGCCTGTACGCCCGGGCCATCGACTATCTCTCCTTCGCCGGCGCCCGGGCCGTCGTCCTCGACATGGTCTTCAGCGAGGCCAGCGCCTATCCCGAGGAGGACGAGCGGCTGGCCCGTTCCCTGCGCGAGTCGGGCCGGGTCTTCCTGCCGCTGGTCTTCCGGAAAGGGGAGGGGGGGGGGGAGGCGGCGGAGCGCTTCGCCCTGCCTTCGGCGCCCCGGCTGAAGCGGCTGCCGGTCCGTCAGGGGCCGGTGCAGCTGCCGCTGCCTTCCCTGCGCGCAGCGGCGCGCGGGGCGGGCAGCGCCCAGGACGATCCCGAGCCGGACGGCGTCTATCGCCGCCTCCGCCTGTTCACCGCTCACCAGGGCAGGGTCTATCCCTCCCTGGCCCTGGCCGCCGCCCTGTACGCCGCTCCCGGCCTGGACCTGGACCGGGTTCCATTCGCCGAAGACGGCGGGTTGAAACTGCGCTTCTACCGCAAGGGCAGCTTCCGCGCCTACGCCGCCTCCGAGCTGATCCAGTCGCAGGTCCGCCGCGAGGCTGGGGAGGAGCCGGTCGTGGCGCCCGCCGACCTCAAGGACAGGATCGTCGTGATCGGGGCCACGGCCACCGGACTGCTGGACCACCGGGCCACGCCGGTGAGCGCGGTGAGCTCGGGCTTCGAGCTGCACGCCACGGCCATCGCCAACCTGCTGCACAACGACTTTCTCCGCGGCCTCGACCCCCGCCTGTACTGGCTCCTGGTGCTGCTGGCGGTGGCCGGGCTGAATCTCCTGCTTTCGCGGCTGAAGACCCTGTCGGGGCAGCTGCTGGCGGCCCTGGGAGCCGCGCTGCTGCTCCTGGGGGCGAACCTGTCGCTGTTCCGCATCGGCATCGACATGGACCTCATCCCGCTGCTGGCGGGAGTGGCCGGCTGCGCCGGGTACGATTCCTACGTCCGCTACCAGCGGGTGCGGCGCGAGAAAAAATTCATCGAAAGCGCCTTCCGCGGCTACATGTCCGACTCGCTGCTGGCCGAGATCCTGAAGAACCCGGCCGGCCTGCGCCTGGGCGGCGAGAAGCGGCTCGTGACCGTGTTCTTCTCCGACCTGGCCGGCTTCACCTCGCTCTCGGAGAAGCTGCCCGCCGAGGAGGTGGTCATCCTCCTCAACACCTATCTGGAGCGCATGACCTCGATCATCATGGAGGAGGGGGGCTTCGTCAACAAGTTCGAGGGCGACGCCGTCATGGCCTTCTGGGGGGCCCCCCTGGCCGACGAGCGCCACGCCGAGCGCGCCATGCGCGCGGCCCTGCGCTGCCAGGAGGAGCTGCGCGGCCTGAACCGCGAATTCGCCGCCGCCGGGCTGCCCCGTCTGGGCATGCGCGTGGGCATCAACAGCGGCGAGGTCATCGTCGGCAACATCGGCTCGCGGCGGCGCTTCGAGTACACGGTCATCGGCGACGCGGTGAACCTGGCCTCGCGCCTGGAGGGGATCAACAAGCAGTACGGCACCGAGGTGATCTGCGGCCCGCTCTCCGCCCGCCTGGCCGGCGGCGGCATGATCCTGCGCCGGCTCGATCTCGTGCGCGTCAAGGGCAAGCGGCTGGCCGAGGAGATCTTCGAGGTCGCGGCCCCAGGGGCGGAGGCGGCGCCGGAGACGAGGGCGCGCCTGGAGGCGTTCGCCGCGGGGCTGCGGCTCTACTTCGCCGGCGAGTTCGCCCCCGCCCGGGACGCCTTCGTTGCCCTGGCCGGCGACCCGCCCTCCCGGGTGTTTGCCTCGCGCTGCGCCTTCCTGCTGGACAACCCGCCGGAGAACTGGGACGGGGTGTGGACCTATACCGAGAAATAGACGTTAGACGTTAGACGTCAGTGGTTAGCAAGAAAAAAGCCCTGGAATTCCAGCATGTTTATTGCCTGGCTAACGTCTGAGAAGAAGACGTTAGACGTTAGACGTTAGTGGTTAGCAAGAGAAAAGCCCTTGGGATCATTGAATGTCTCAAGTCTTGCTAACGTCTGAGAAGAAGACTTCAGACGTTAGACGTCAGTGGTTAGCAAGAAAAAAGCCCTGGAATTCCAGCATGTTTATTGCCTGGCTAACGTCTGAGAAGAAGACGTTAGACGTTAGACGTTAGTGGTTAGCAAGAGAAAAGCCCTTGGGATCATTGAATGTC
>CAZVPI010000005.1:48852-152881 GCA_964628035.1 uncultured Clostridia bacterium
GTCTCGTGCTCGTTCCAGTGCCTTGCTAACGTCTGACGTCTAACGTCTAACGTCTCGTGCTCGTTCCAGTGCCTTGCTAACGTCTGACGTCTAACGTCTAACGTCTTTCTTTATGCTACAATGCTGTCATGCTGCACATCACCGACCTGCGGAAATCGTTCGGCAAGCGCCAGGCCCTGAAGGGGGTCTCCTTTTCCCTGGCGGCAGGCGAGACCTACGGCCTGTTGGGGCCCAACGGCGCGGGCAAGACCACGACCCTGAAGGCCCTGGCGGGCCTGCTGGCCCCGGACGGCGGGCGCATCCTGGTCGAGGGCACGCCCTACCAGCGCGAGGACAGCCGCCTGAAGCGGCTGATCGCCTACGTTCCCGACCAGCCTTTCCTCTATTACAAGCTGAGCGGCGAGGAGCACCTGCACTTCTTCATGGACCTGTACAGGATCCCCTATGCCCGGCGCCGGGAGCAGTGCGATTTCTTCTTCAAGTACTTCGAGTTCGAGGAATACCGCAATGAGTTGGTGGAAAATTACTCGGCGGGCACGAGGCAGAAGCTCCTCATCTCGCAGGCGCTGGCCGTCGGCCCGCGCCTGCTGCTGCTCGACGAGCCGCTCGTCTCCATCGACCCGCTGGTGGGCAAAAAGTTCAAGCTCTACCTGAGGGATGTGGCCGCCCGGGGCACCGCCATCCTGTTCGCCACCCACATCCTCTCCCTGGCCCAGGAGGTCTGCCGGCGCATCGGCATCCTGGTCGACGGCCGGATCATCGTCCAGGGCGCCCTGGCCGAGCTGATGGCGCTGGCCGGCCAGGAGAGCCTCGAGGAATTCTATTTCCAGACGGTGCTGCGCCATGAGAATCCTGCTGAAGCTTAAGCTGCGGCAGCTGCGCAACGCCCTGGTCCGCGGCGAGCGCAAGAAGGTCCTGCTGTTCCTGCTGCTGGGGATCTTCTTCCTTTTCGTCCTCGCCTTCTTCTTCAACCGCATCTTCGCCTACCTGGCCAACGTCGAGGAGTTCCCCCGCGTCTTCCGCCTGTTCCTGGCCGAGAAGCTGCTGATGATGATCTTCATGACCCTGTTTTCCATGCTGCTGCTCTCGGCGCTCCTCTCCGCCCTCGACGTGTTCTTCATTTCGCGCGACCTGCATTTCCTGTTCACCACCCCGCTGCCGCTGCGCAGCGCCTTCTCCTGGAAGATGCTGGAGACCGCCGTGTTCAGCTCCTCCATGGTCGTCTTTTTCTCGCTGCCGGTGCTCGTTTTCTATTGCCGCTGGTTCGCGGCCTCGGCCACTCAGGTGCTGCAGGTGCTGCTCTCCTTCCTGCTGTTCATCGCCGCCGGCGTCCTGGCCGGAATCGTCCTGGCCATGGTCATCCCGGCCTTCTTTTCGGTGCGCCGGCTGCAGCCGGTGCTTTCGGTCTTCTCCCTGCTGCTCATCTCCTCCATCGTCATCTTCCTGCGCCTGCTGCGCCCCGAGCGCTTCCTCGACCCCGGCGAGATCGACAACGTGCTGCGCTACATGGGCTCGCTCGACCTGAAGGCCCTGGACTATTTCCCCTTCTCCTGGCTGGCCAAGTCGCTCGGGTACGCCGCCGGCGGGCAGAGCGCTGCCTACGGGCGCGCCGTCGCCCTGTCGGCGGCGCTGGTCGCCCTGCTGCTGCTGGCGGTCGCCCTGCTGCGTCGCTTCCTCTACCTGCGGCTGTTCGACAAGCTGAACCGCGGCGGCCGCGGCACCTACAAGTCGCGCTGGCGCCCCTGGAGCCTGAACGACGACACGCGCCCGCTGCTGCGCAAGGAGGTCAAGACCTTCCTGCGCACGCCGGCGCAGTGGTCGCAGCTGCTCATCGTCGGGGCGCTGGTGGCCGTCTTCGTCATCAACATGAAGATGATCCCCCTGCCGCATCCGTCGGTCAAGCTGTTCGTCGCCTACCTGAACCTGGTCATGACGGTGTTCATCGCGGCCGGGCTGAACTCGCGCTTCACTTTCACCTCCATCCCGGGCGAGGGCCCCGGGCAGGCCCACCTCTTCAGCGCCCCCTTCCCCCGGGCGGCCTTCCACCGCTTCAAGCTCCGCTTTCACCTGCTGCCGCAGCTGGGGGTCGGCTTCGCCTTGTACGCCCTGGGCGACCTGACCCTGCGCTTCGACGCCTTCACCCGCGTCATCGCCCTGGTCTTCCTGGCCCCGGCCATCGTCTTCCTGACCGTCCTGGCCCTGACCCTGGGGATCGAGACCAACGAGACCAACCCCCTGTCGCCCGAGCACGTGATCGTTTCCAAGCAGGGCATCTCCTACATGCTCTGGAGCATGATCTACGTGGTCGGCGGCATGGCGCTGCTGGTGCGCCCGGTGGGCGCTTATTACTGGCACCGCTTCACCCGCAGCGCCGTTCCCTGGGGGGAGATCGTCGCCTGGTTCGCAGGCGCCCTGCTGCTCAACGCGCTGCTGACCGTGCATTTCCTCCGCCGCGGCAGGAGGGCGTGGCTGGCCAGGGAGCTTTAAAGAACGGGACTCGGCGTAAGGCGCAAGGCATAAGGCGTAAGGAAGAAAGAATCACAAAATTCGGCGCAAGGTGTACGGTACACGGTGCACGGCATGGGCCATGGAACGACTTATGAAATGAATGGTGGGGCGAGGAACTCGGCGCAAGGCGGACGGCGTATGGAAAACAAAAAATGAACTAGGCGTAGGGCGTACGGCAGAAACCATAGATCGAGTTAGGGAAGACACTCTCGGCGTAAAGCGTGCGGCCATAACATAGGGGCGGGAAGTTCCTGCACAAAGGGATCATCGCCAGATAATCTGTCTTGGAGGAAGTAGGAAAAAGGAGAATATGCTGAAGCGATTTTGCCGTATGCCGTACGCCGTAAGCCGTGCGCCGAGCGGCTCCTACTTGTACGTCGACACCACTTTCGTGGTCAGCCCGCCGCGCGGGGTGAACTCGGCCTCGACGGTCATCTGCGCTGGATGGACCTTCTTGACCAGGTGCTTGAGGATCAGCGGCGTCAGGGACTCGTAGAAGATGCCGGCGTTGCGGTACTGCAGGAAGTAGTATTTGAGGGACTTGAGCTCGACGATGAGCTTGTCGGGGGTATAATGGATGCGGATGGTGCCGTGGTCGGGGAGCCCGGTCTTGGGGCACAGCGAGGTGAATTCCGGGTAGACGATCTCCACCCTGGTGTCCCTGCCCCTGTTCTCGTACGGCTCGGTTTCCAGGACGTCATAATCGATGAAGAAGGCGTCCTGGCGGATCGATTTCAGGTATCGGGCGACGTCGTCCATTTTCATGGGGCCATTATGGGAAATAGCCGGGCGCAAGTCAAGTCAAAAAAATAATCGAGTTGCAAGGGGCAAGGAGGTGGAGAGGTGAAGCAAGGACGAGTCCTTGCTGTGCTATTTGCGGATCACCAGGGCTGGGATCAAGGCGAGAAGCGCGAGGCTCCAGGCAGGAGAGGAAAGACCTCAGAAGGAAAAGGCAGAAGGAAATAGTGGAGATAAAGCTTGGGCACGAAGCCGAGAGGAGGAGCGATGGAGAGATAGAAAGAAGCAACAGGCAGAGAATTCGGGACTTTTTCTGGCTTGACCTCCCTGCCACTGTATCCCTCTCCCTCTTGGCTTGAGCGGGTTTCTTGCTGAAAGCGGAAGAGGAAAGCAAGAACAGGCATTCAGGAGGGAGAGGGGAGGTACGACGCCAACCCTTGCTTCCTCTTCCATGAAGTAATACGCGCGGGCAGGCGGAAGAGTTGCGAAGAACGTGGACCGTAGTCAGAAGTCAGTGGAAAGACGCCGGAAAAGAATAGGGCGGAAGGGATTGAAGGGGCGCTTTTTTCTTGCGCAAAAAAAAGGCGGCCGGAGCCGCCTTTTTCCTGAAACGCGCTGCTCTACCGGCCCTGTATGTCCTTCATGGAGAGGGTCTTTTCCTTCTTGAAGCCGGCGGGGACGGCATACAGCCCGGCCGGGGGGGTCTTCTTCGCGATCTCGGCCACTTCGCTGGTGACCTTCATCTTGCTGCCCATCATGTCCATCGACATCTCGCTGGCCATCTGGAAACCCTGGATCTTGTTGAACTCGGCGAGGGAGGCGTCGTCCATGAACTGCATCTTGGCGACGTTGGCGTACATCTTGGCGAAGGCCTTCCAGTCGAAGGGGACTTCGCTGCTGGCCCAGATGACCATCTTCATCTTCATCATCATCATGTTCATGTCGACGTCGTAGCCGATGCAGTTCCACTGGCCGATCTTGCGCTTCTGGCCGTTGGGCGTGATCTTGACCGAGATCTTCATCATCGAGGCCATCGAGGCCGCCTCGGGGGGCAGGAGCTTGGCCATGTCCAGGGGCAGGGAGGTCTCCACGTAGTTCTTCTCCTTGAGGTTGAGGATGTACATGGCGTTCTTGCCCAGGTCCAGGATCGTGACCCGCTCGCCCTGCTTGACGAACAGCTGCTTTTCGTTCAGCCACTGCTCGGTGGTCTCGTCCTTGGCCGGCTGTTTCTGGCCCATCATCTCGAAGGCGTCGGTGTGGACGTTGGTCTTGATGTAGATGTCGGCGGGAAGCATCAACGCCGCCAGGAAAAGCACGACGGCGAAAAGAATGGCTTTTTTCATGGGATTCCTCCTTGGAAAGATGAATCATAGTCTTTTGCGGCCGCAAAGTCAAGAAGAGAGCTGTCAGTAGTCAGGCACCGGCAGAAGCGGGCACGGCTACGGGCTCCTGAGCGGGCAAGGGAACGGACTCTGCAGCGGGACGGTGCGTTTCTATGGACCACGGGCTACGAACTACTCTTCGATGGCGTTGAAGATCCTCTTGAGGGCCTGCACGGCCTCGGCGGGCGATACCAGCCCCGTGGGATTGAAGTTGCCCTGGCCGTCGAGCTCCAGCACCTGCAGGCGCAGGAGCGACTGGATGATGCCGTACTCGCGGTGCAGCGGCGACAGGTCGGCGGCGAGCGGCGCCGGGTCGGCCGGCGCGAAGCGCAGGCGCCGCCCGCGGGCTTCCAGGTAGTCGATCAGCGCCTGCAGGGTGACGGCCAGGCGGGCGCGGTTGGGGGCGTCGAAGCGGTGGAAGGTGTGGTCGGGGCGGGCGCTCATGACGCCGGCGGTGACGGTCTTGATGATCTGCTCGCGGGCGAACGAGCCGTCGATGTCGGTGAGGATCTCCGGGGCGCGGTCCATCTCGAGGTAGGGATCGAAATAGAACCCGATCAGCGCCGCCAGCTCCTCGCGGTTGATCTCGCTCTTGAAGAAGATGCGCTTGAACTTCTCGGGCAGGGAGATCTCCTGGAAGCGGTCGCGCAGGCGCTGTTTCTCCCCCTCCAGGAAAGGGTCGCCCGGCTTCAGGGCCAGCAGGCGGTCCAGGGTGACCAGGGCCAGGTCGAACTTTTCCCGCTTCTCGTAGATCCCGGCCAGCCGCAGCAGGACCGTCTCGTTGTGCGGGTCCTTCTCCAGCACGGCCTCGTAGCGCGCCTGGCTGCGCTGCAGGTCTCCCTTGGCGAAGTAATGATCGGCGAGCTGCAGGTGGATGGCGGCCACGTCGGGTGAAAAGAACGACGCCTCCTCCAGGGCGCGGACGTATGTCCCCTCGTCGCGGCCCTTGGCCTGCTCGGCCTGCAACAGGCGGTCCTGGGTGGCGCCGGAGCGGATCGACTCGTATTTCAGCCTGACCCAGGCGTCTTCGGGAAGCCGCCGCAACAGGTCGCCGAAGGCGAGGAACGCCTCGCGCGTCCGCCCCTCGAGCTCGAGGAGCGTGGCCCGGCCCATGGCCGCCTCCCGGTTGTCCGGGTTGGTCTGCAGGGCGCGCTCGAACTGCTCGGCGGCGGCGCTGAATCGGCGCCGGGACAGGAAGACGTACCCGAAAGCCGACTGCTTGCGGTCGAGCGGGGCCATGCTGTTCTGGAAGGAGCGGTAGGCCCCGTCGGCGTCGCCCTGGCGCAGCAGCTCCCAGCCCTGGCGGTAAGCGGAATCGAGGAAATCGCCGCTCTCGACAACGGGAAGATGAATGTCCAGGGCGACCGGCTTGACGCCGCCGCAGGCGACGAACAGCAGGACCAGGGCCGCGGGCAGGATCGCTCTCGTCACGTCTCACCTCCGTGCGCGTGCCGGAATTGTAGCATCTTTTCCCGGGAACATAAAACCTCGACGAGCACCCCGCCGGCCGCGGGCGACTTGCGCAGGACGATGGCCCAGCGGCCCAGGGCGTCGAGCTGGCTTTCGTCCTCCAGCTCCACGCTGAATGGGGCGTAGCCGGAAAAATGGCGGCGGAAGATCTCCTCCTTCAACGCCTCCAGGCCGGCGCCGCGGGCGGCCGAGATGGCCAAGGAGCCCGGCTCGCGGGCCGCCAGGGGCGGCTCGTTGCCGGCGAGCAGGTCGATCTTGTTGAACAGCGGGACGACACGGCCGGCATCGACCCCCAGCTGGGCCAGCACCTTTTCCACCTCGGCCTTCTGCCCGGGCCAGTCGGCGTGGGCGCAGTCGATCACGTGCAGCACCAGGTCGGCCTGGCGCACCTCCTCCAGGGTGGCGGCGAACGAGGAAAAGAGCTCGGGCGGCATGTCGCGGATGAAGCCCACCGTGTCCGACAGGATGAAATAGTAGCCCGGGTGGCGCTCGCGCAGGTCGACGCGGCGCAGCAGCGGGTCGAGCGTGGCGAACAGGGCCGGAGAGATGAAGGCCTCCTCTCCGGTCAGGGCCTTGAACAGGGTCGACTTGCCGGCCGAGGTGTAGCCGACCAGGGCGACCAGCGGCACGGGAAGCTCGCGGCGGCCCTGGCGCTGCAGGTCGCGGCTGCGCGTCACCCCCTTGAGCCGGCGGCGGATGCGCGCGATGCGCTCCTTGATCAGGCGCCGGTCGCTCTCCAGCTTGGTCTCGCCCGGGCCGCGGGTGCCGATGCCGCCGCCGAGCCGGGACAGGGTGATCCCCTTGCCGGTCAGGCGCGGCATCAGGTAGAGCAGCTGGGCCAGCTCCACCTGCAGCTTGCCCTCCTGGCTGCGGGCGCGGGTGGCGAAAATGTCCAGGATCAGGCGGCTGCGGTCGATCACCGGCAGCCCCAGGGAGTCCTCCAGGTTGCGCTGTTGCAGGGTGCTCAGGACGTTGTGGAATACGACCAGCCCGGCGTTGTGGGCGACGGCCAGCCGGCGCAGCGCCTCCACCTTGCCCTGGCCGACCAGGAAGCGCCGGTCGGGGACCGGGCGGCGCTGCCAGACCTGGCCGGCCACGACGGCGCCGGCGGCGCGGCAAAGGGCCTGGAGCTCGGCCAGCTGCGAGGCGATGTCGGCGTCCCGGGCCTGGGCCGGGAACCAGCCGCAGGTTACGGCGCGCTCGACAGGCATCGGCGCACGTGGGCGGCGACCGCGGCGGCATCCCCGGCCGGGAGCCAGTGGATGTCCGGTTCGCGGCGGAACCAGGTGAGCTGCCGCTTGGCGAACTGGCGCGAGCGGCGCTGGATCAGCGCGCGCGCCTCCTCCAGGCCGATCTCGCCGCGCAGGTGGGAGACGATCTCCTTGTAGCCCAGGGCGCGGAAGGGCGGGCAGCCGGGGGGCCGCGAGCCCAGCAGGGCACGCACCTCCTCCACGAGCCCGCGGGCCAGCATGCGTTCGACGCGGGCGTCGATGGCGCGGTAGAGTTCCGTCCTCTCCACATGCAGGCCGACGCGCACGAAGCGGCAGCCGGCGAACGGCGAGCGGCTGAGGCGGAACGCCTCGCTCGGCGCCAGGCCGCTGTTGCGGTGGATCTCCAGGGCGCGGAGCAGGCGCACGCGGTCGTTGCCGGCGATCCTGGCGGCGTAAACCGGGTCGATGCGCTCGAGGTCGGCGCGCAGCGCCTCCCAGCCGCGGCGGTCGGCCTCGCGGCGCAGCTCCTCCCGACCCTGAGGGTCCTTGGCCTCGGGGAAGATGCCGCGGATCATGAGGCTCAGGTACAGGCCGGTGCCGCCGCAGACCACCGGCACGCCGCCGCGCGACCAGATGGCGCGGGCGGCCTCGTGGGCGAGTTCGAGGAAGCGGCTGGCGTTGAACTGGGCGCAGTCGGGGACGATGTCGATCAGGTGGTGGGGCACGCCCTCGCGGTCGGCCGGCGCCAGCTTGTCGCTGCCGATGTCGAAGCCGCGGTACACCTGGACCGAGTCGGCGGATATCACCTCGCCGTTGACGGCGCGGGCCACCGCCAGCGCCACGCGGCTCTTGCCGCTGCCGGTGGGGCCGAGGATCTGGACGACCGGGCCGCTCATGAGAGCAGGAACAGCAGGGCGGCCAGCAGCGCCAGGAAGGCCAGCTGCAGGCGCAGGCGCTTCAGTTTCCTGGTTGGCGCATCCATTGCAGGATCAGCGACTCGTGCTCCTTGCCCAGGTGGCGCTTCACCGCGTAGATCTCCGCGTACAGGATCTCGTCGAGGCCGCGCAGGAACCCGCCGCCGGCAGCGGCGAAATCCTCGTACCAGACGCCCTTCAGAAGCGACTTCTCCTCCAGGCGGCCGTCGGCGAGGAGCTTCAGCCCCTGGAAGCAGGGGGCGATGGAGTCGAGGACGCCGGCGACGGCGTCGGTGAGGATGGTGTGCGCCACCGGGCCGATCTCCTTGGACAGGACGCGGAAAATGTACTCGAAACGGGCGTTGTAATGCTGCAGGGCCTCCTCGAACGTGGCGACGGTGGTGGGCGGCGGGGGCCGGGGGTGGGGGGGGGGGGAGCGCTCCGCGCACCGGCAGTCGGAGACCAGCCCGAGGACGCGCAGGGCGTAGAGGATCTTGAGCGTGTCGAAGCGCAGCAGCTCGCTGCTGGCGACGATCTCCTCCAGCGGCGCCCCGTGGTCGGCCAGCGACAGGACATGGCTCTCGTGCGCCTTCAGGGCCACCGCGCCGAGGGCGCCGTCCGGGGAGGAGAAGAGGGTCAGGCCGGGCCCGAAGCGGCTCTCGACGAACTCCTCGTCCTGCAGGAGGCGTACCCCCTCCAGGATGGCCTCGGCCAGCGGCAGGTCGATGTGGATGTTTTCCCGCGCCTCGGGCGGCAGGGCGCTGATTTCGTAGCGTCCGGAGCGCAGGGCAAAGAGGGAGAACGCGATGTCGCGCAGCTGGCCGCCGACCTCGTTCCACAGCCGCTCGGGGGTGAGCAGGCCCATCTCCATGAGCACCCGGCCCAGGCGGCGGCGGCTTTTCTGCATGCGCCGCCGGGCTTTCTCCATCTGCGCCTCGTCGATCACGCCCAGGCGCAGCAGGCGGCTGCCCAGCGAGTCGTCGGCGTGGCTGGACTGGGCGAAGACGATGCGCCCGCCCCGCAGCCACAAGGTCTTGGTGAACTGGGGCGCGGCGACCTTCAGGCGGCCCTCGAGCCCCTGCTCGAGCAGGCGGGCCAGGATCGAGGCGAAGTCGATCTCGCTCAGCGAGCCGGAGATGGGCAGGTGGCGGCTCATCCGAAGGTGAGGGCCAGCTCTTTCTGCTTCCGCTTCAGCTGCTCGCGCTCCTGCTCGATCTGCTCCAGGTAGTCGGGCGACACGTCGCCGCTGGGGTATTGTCCCGAGAAGCAGGCGGTGCAGAAGGAGCGGACGGCCGGGTTCTGCCGGCGCACGGCCGCCTCCATGTCGCGCAGGTCCTGGAACAGCACGCGGTCGGCGCCGATGCGGGCGGCGACCTCCTCCTCGCGCGCGCCGCTGGCGATGAACTCGGAGCGGGTCTGCATGTCGATGCCGTAGACGCAGGGGTGGGTGAGCGGGGCGGAGTAGGAGGCGAAGGTCACGGTGCGGGCGCCGGCCTGGCGCACCATCTGGATGATGGAGCGCGAGGTGTTGCCGCGGACGATCGAGTCGTCGACGATCAGCACTTTCTTGCCCTGGAACACGTCGGCGATGGGGTTCAGCTTCTGGCGGATCGTGCGCTGGCGCAGCCGGTCGCCGGGCATGATGAAGGTGCGGCCGATGTAGCGGTTCTTGACCAGCCCCTCGCGGTATTTCAGCCGCAGCATGCGGGCGATCTCGATGGCCGCCGGCCGCGAGGAGTCGGGCACGGGCACGACCACGTCGATGTCCATGCCGCTGGCGCGGATGCGGCGGGCCAGGGCGCGCCCCAGGTCGACGCGCGCCTGGTAGACGTTGATGCCGTTGAGGTAGGAATCAGGGCGGGCGAAATAGACATACTCGAAGATGCAGGGGCGGAACGGGGCGCTCTTGAGCTTTTTCTCGTGCACGGCGCGGTTCTGGTCGATGTACACGACCGAGCCGGGGGCGACGTCGCGCACCTGGCTGAAGCCGAGCAGGTCGAGGGTCACGCTCTCGGAGGCGAAGGCGAAGGCCGGGACCAGCTGCCGGTTGTCGCAGCCGAAGAGGAGCGGCCTCAGACCGTAGGGGTCGCGGAAGGCCACCATGCCGCGGTCGGCGATGTGCAGCACCACCGAATAGGAGCCCTTGACGCGGCGGTAGACCTGGCGCACGGCCTGAAACACCGCCTCGGGGGTGATCTCGGGGCGGCCCGGCCTCTCCAAGGCTTCGGCGAAGACGTTGAGGATCGCCTCCACGTCGCAGTTGGAGTTGATGATCTTGTGCGATTTCTGGAAGAGCTCGCGCTTGAGCTCGAAAAAATTCACGACGTTGCCGTTGTGGGCGGCGGCGATGCCGTAGGGATGGTTGATCCAGAAGGGCTGGGCGTCCTCGCCCGTGCCCTCGCCGACGGTGGGGTAGCGCGTATGGCCCAGCCCCACCGTGCCCTTGAGCCGCTCGATGTGGCGTTCCTCGAAGAGGTCGCGCACCAGGCCGTTGCCCTTCTTCAGGTGGAAGCGGCCGTCGTAGGTCAGGATGCCGGCGGAATCCTGGCCGCGGTGCTGCAGGGTCAGCAGCCCGGTGTACAGGGGGCCGATGACCGGTTCGGTGGAGAAAATTCCCAGGACTCCGCACATGGTGCCCTTTCTTATAGCGTGAAAGCCGGGAAAAGTCAAACGCCGCGGCGCGGGATTCGCGGATGCGGGGGAGAGGAGGATGCTTATTGACAAGGGGGAAGGAGATATGGTAAAGCAAAAACATGCTGGCCGAATACGAAAAGCAACAGATAGAAAGGGAACACATCCGTCGCGAATCGCGGCTGACCATGACCCTGTGCCAGTTCCTGCTGGCCTCCATCGTCCTCTACGCCCTGGCGGCGGCGTTCCTGCTGCCGCAGCGCGGCATGCCCGGCAAGGCCGTGCGCGACGCTTGGAACGCGCTGAACATCGCCGCCATCGCCCTGGTCGTGATCGTGCTCGCCGTGCGCAAGACGATCTACTTTTCGCCGCGCCTGGTCCGTGACGACTTCACCCTGCAGGCCCTGCTGCGGCGCTGGCGGGCCATCGACATCGTCCTGCTGGCGCTGGCCGAGGCCGTCGCCCTGTTCGGGCTGGCCATCGCCCTGGCGGGCATGCCGTTCCGGCAGACCTTCCACTTCTTCGTCGCCGGCTTCCTGCTGGCGCTGATCAACATGCCCGTGGCGTTCAAGGTCAGGGACAAGATCCGCCTGTTCGAGAAATATGCCGGCAAGTCGATCCTGTAACACGGTGTCCGGGCCGCCGCGCGCGGGCGGCGCTTCGCCGGACCCAGGCGGGTCCGGGAGGAGAGGAACATGAGCAAGAACATCCTGCTGGTCGAATACGACGACACCACGATCCACGTCATCAAGGAGCTCTTCCATGCGCCGGCGTTCGACGTGACCGTGGCCAGCGACGGCGAGGCGGCCAAGCAGCTGCTGCGCGACCGCCCCTTCGACCTGATGATCACCGCGGCCATGCTGCCCCGCTTCCACGGCTTCAACCTGGCCCTGGCCGTCTCCCAGGAGTTCCCGGGCGTCAGGGTCATCGTCATCAGCGCCATCTACAAGGGGCTGGAATACCGCCACCAGGCCATCACCCAGTACCGCGCCGACGACTTCTTCGAAAAGCCCCTGGAGCGCGAGCGCCTGAAAAAACGCGTCTGCGAGCTGCTCCATATCAGCGAGGCCGAGCTGGCCTCCGCCGCCCAGTCCCAGTCCACGAGCACGCGCATCCCGGTGTTCGATACGGCCAAGATACCGGCGCCCAGCCTCGCCGGCCAGGAAGAGGGCAAGCTGAGCTCGTCGGACATCTTCGGCGACCTCATCGACAAGATCGACCCGGTGCCCTCGTTCGAGATCGACCTGGGCGAAGGGGCCAAGGGCGCCAAGCCGGCCGCGCCGCCGCCCCCGTCACGCCCAACGCCGCCCGCCCCGCCCCGCCCCGCGGCCGGCGAGCCCGCCGCCGCGCGCACGGTGGCCATGAAGCCGCCGCCGGCCGCCGTCCCCAAGGGAGGCGCCACGCGGGTCGCCGACATCCCCTTCGACCTGGACAGCCTGCGCGTGGCCAAGAGGCCGGCGCCGGCCGCCGCCGCGCCGGCCGCGCCGCCGCCCCAGGAGAAGCGCATCGACAGCAGCCTGGATGGGCTGCGCGCCCAGGCGGTCAGGCCCGAGGCGCGGCAGAAGGAGATGCGCAAGATCGAGGACGACATCGCCCGCAAGTTCGAGGACACGCTTTCGGGGCTGGGGCTGGGCCGCAAGCCGGGGCCCGCGCCGGCCAAGCCGGCCGCGCCGCCGCCCCGTCCCGAGGCCAAGACCGTCCTCATGCCCGAGGTCAGGATCGCGCCGAAGCCCGCCGCCCCCCCCGCGCCGCCTGAGCCCCAGGCGAAGTCCCCGGCCGCGACCATGGCCTTCCGTGCGCCGGCCGTTCCTCAGGCCAGGGTTCCCGGCCAGCGCGACGAGCTGAAGGACGAGGTCATCGACCTGGGCGAGGCGACGCTGATCGAGGAACCGCCGGCGCCCAGGGAGGCGAAGCCGGCACCGCCGCCGCCTGCCGCGCCCAAGCCCCCCGCCCCGCCGGCCGCGGAGGTGAAGGCGCCGCCCCGGGAGGCCAAGGCCGAGAAGGCGCCGTTGCCGGCCGAGAATCCCAACGAGGTCGGCGACTACGTTTTGCTGGGCATGATCGCCCGCGGCGGCATGGCCGAGATCTACAAGGCCAAGAAAAAGGGGGTCAAGGGCTTCGAGAAGGTGATCGCCATCAAGAAGATCCTCTCGGGCCTGGGCGAGGACGACAAGTACATCGAGATGCTGGTCGATGAGGCCAAGATCGCCGCCGAGCTCTCGCACCCCAACATCGTCCAGATCTACGACCTGGGGCGCAAGGACAACTATTATTTCATCGCCATGGAGTATGTCCTGGGCAAGGACCTGCGCGAGATCCAGACCCGCCTGCGCGAACGCGACGCCTGGTTCCCCGAGGAGATCGCCATCTACCTGACCATCAAGATCCTCGAGGCGCTGAACTACGCCCACAAGGCCAAGGACAGCCGCGGCCGGCCCCTGGACATCGTCCACCGCGACGTCTCGCCGCCCAACATCCTCATCTCCTACAACGGCGATGTCAAGCTGACCGACTTCGGCGTTTCCAAGGCCTCGATCAAGATCCACCAGACCCTGTCGGGGGCGCTGAAAGGCAAGCTCCTGTACATGTCGCCCGAGCAGGCCTGCGGCGACAGCGCCATCGACTACCGCTCCGACCTCTATTCGGTCGGGGTCGTGCTGTTCGAGCTGCTCACCGGCAAGAAGCTGTTCCTGGACACCTCGGAAATGCTGGTGCTCAAGAAGGTGCAGAACGGCGAGATCATCAACCCCCGCGAGATCAATCCCGCCATCGACCCGGCGCTGGAGAAGATCCTGCTCACCTCGCTGAACAAGGAGTGCGACCGCCGATACCAGAGCGCCGCCGCCATGATCGCCGACCTCGAGTCCTACCTGCACAAGAAATATGACCGCGCTCCCGGGCCGGTCCATCTGAGCCATTTCCTCTTCGGCCTTTTCGAAGGCGACATCCAGCGCGAGGGGATCAAGGTCGACCTGAAGCCGCTGCCCTACGTGCCCAAGGTGCGCGAGGCTCCCAAGCCGCCGCCCCCGGCCGCCGCCGTTCCGCCAGCGCCGCCCCCGCCGCCGCCGCTGGTCGAGAGACCCAGGGCGGCCAGCGAGCCGTTGCCGGTTGCCGCCGCCGCCCCCGCCGCGCCGCCGCCGAAGCCGGAGCCGGGCTTGGTCAGCATCAGCTTCGACGAGGAGAAGCCGGCCGCCGCGTCCCCGAAGCCGGCCGCCGCCGAGAAGGCCGAGTTCAAGACCGAGCTCCTGTTCCGCGAGCTGGAGAAGGAGAAGAGAAAATTCCCGCTCCTGCCGCTGGCCGCCGTGGTGCTGCTCGGCGGCATCGCCGCCGGCCTGTACTTCTTCGTCTTCAACAAGCCTTCCGGCCCTGCGGCCCCCGCCGCTAGGGTGGAGGAGAAGGCCGCGGCCGCGAAAACGGTCCCCGGCCCAGCCGCCGGCGCCGTTGCCCAGACCCCCGAAGACGCGGCCAAGGAAGCCGAGATGAAGCGCATCGCCGCCGAGCTGGAGGCGACGCAGAAGCTCCTCGACGAGGCCAAGGTGAAACAGGAGGAGGAGCTCAAGAAGATCCAGGCCGAGGAGGAGAGGAAGCGGCTCCTGGATGAACGGCGCAAGAAGGCCGAGGCCGAGCGCCTGAAGCAGGAGGAGGAGGACCGGCTGCGCCAGGAGGAGGCCGCGCGCCTGCAGCAGGAGGAGGAGCGCCGCAGGCAGGAGGAGGCCGACCGGCTGAAGAGGGCCGAGGAGGAGAAGCGCCGCGCCGAGGAGCAGAAGCTGGCCGAGATGAAGCGGGTGAAGGAGGGGGACATCGTCCCCCTGAACGAGGTGGACGCCGAGCCGACGGCCCTGTCCACGCCGGCGCCGAGCATCCCCGACTCCATCCGCGCCACCATGGCCGATACCACCAGCGTCATCTTCAGCGTGCTGATCAACCACAACGGCGACGTCGAGATGGTGCGCATGCTGCGCAAGACCAACAACGGCCAGCTGAACTCCCTGCTCAGCGACACCGTCAAGGCCTACAAGTTCCAGCCGGCCCGCAAGGACAACGTGCGGGTCAAGGTCTGGAAGACCATTCCCTTGTCCATAAAAAAATAACGAGGTGAATAGATGGAAAAACTAAAAATCGAGGCCAGGGCGTTCTACGAGTCGACGCTCCGTGAAGCGAAGAAGCAGATTGAGATAATCGACGCCAAGATCGAGGAGGAGCTGGCCCGGGTCAAGGACCTCATCGCCCAGCTGCAGGAGCAGAAAAAGGCCACCCGCCTCATTTACGACGGCGCCGCCAACATCCTGGGCGTCAAGAACGAGTTCGAGGAGAGCGAGGGCGGCCAGGACAACTAACCGCTCCCGCTGAGGAAGGGCCGATGCGCTATGCCGCGGCACTTTCCTATCTAGAGAAAATCCAGGGGGAGACCGGGAAGCTGTCGCTGGCCGCGATCCGCCGCGCCATCGCCGCCGCGCCCTTCGCCGCCGCCGGTGTCCGCTTCGTGCAGGTCGCCGGCACCAACGGCAAGGGCTCCACCTCCCACTTCATCGCCGCCATCCTGGGCCAGGGCGGCCGGCGCGTGGGGCTGTTCACCTCGCCCCACCTCGAGGACGTGCGCGAGCGCATCCGCGTCGACGGCCGCCCCATCTCGCGCGCCGCCTTCGGCCGCTCGGTCGGCGCGGCCCGGGCGCTGGGCGAGTCGCTCGTCGCCTCTGGCCGCATCGCCAACCTGCCGACGTTCTTCGAGACCGTTTTCCTCGCCGCCCTGCACCATTTCGCCGAGTCCGGCGCCGCCTGGGCGGTGCTGGAGGCGGGGCTGGGCGGCCGGCTCGACGCCACCTCCACCGTGCGGCCGGAGATCCAGGCCATCACCAACGTGGCCCGGGACCACATGAACATCCTGGGGCCGACGCTCACCGCCATCGCCGGTGAAAAGGCGGCCATCGCCAGGCGCGGCGTCCCCCTGGTCTCGGGCTGCGCGCCGGGGACGGCCGGGGCGCGCGTGATACGCGCCGTGGCCGGCCGGCGGCGGGCGCCGCTGATCGAGGCCTTCGTCCCGTCCGGCCGACTGCGGATCGAACGCGCGGGCAACGGCTACAACTGCCGCTACCGCGCCAGGGGCGGGGAGTACCGCTTCCGGGTGCCGCAGCGCGGCCGTCACCAGTGCCGCAACGCCGCCCTGGCCGTGGCCGTGATCGACGAGCTGAAGCAACGCGGCCTGGCGGTCGGCGAGCGCGAGATCGCCGCCGGCATCCGCTCCATGGCCATTCCGGCGCGCCTCGAGCGCGTGGACGGGCGGCCGCCCGTCTTCCTCGACGGCGCCCACAACCTGCCGGGAACGCGCGCCCTGGCCGCCTACCTCGGCGAGGAGGGGATGCGCGGCTTCACCCTGGTGTTCGGCGTCCTGCGCGACAAGCAGTACCCGGCCATGGCCCGCCTGCTGGCGCCTCTGGCCGCTCGCGTCGTGCTCACCGAGCCGCGCTCGCCGCGGGCGCTGCCGCCGCAGCGGCTGGCGCGCTTTTTCGCGGGCAGGGAATGCCTCGTCGAGCCCGACCCGGCGCGGGCGCTGGCGGTTGCAAAAAAGTTCAAAAGAACTATAATCGTGTGCGGTTCCCTTTATCTTGTGGGCGGAGTGCGAGAGAGTTTGCGGAGGATGAGTCATGGATCCTAGAAAATTCCGGGAGATCGAGGGCCTGTATAGAGACCTGAAGGAGCGGCAGGCGGCAGGGGAGATCTCGGTCGAGGACGCCAAGACCGAGATGAAAAAAATGATGCTGCGCGACGAGGAGAACCGCTTCTGGATGCTGGGGGGCAAGTCGGGAGGCTGGTACGTCTACGAGAACGGCTCCTGGAATCCCGGCGATCCCTACGCCGGCGCCGCGGCCGGCCCCGAGCGGGCCGCCGCCCAGGAGCCCGAAGCGGCCAAAACGGTCGTCCTGCCGCGCGGCGAAGGGGCGGCCCGGCGCCAGGAGCCCAGGGCCGAGGAAGACAAGGCCGAGACCTTCTGCAAGTTCTGCCACTCGCGCATGGACGCCCATGACGCCTACTGCCGCTTCTGCGGCGGCAGCCCCAAGGCGGCGACGGCGCGGCCGGAAAAGCGGCCGCTGGGGGAGCAGCTCCAGGTGCGCGGCGTCCACGTCCCCTCGCTGGTCGTTTTCTGCGGCGGCCTGGGCCTGGTCGCGGGCGTGGTGTTCGGCGCCACCTTCGGCATCT
This sequence comes from uncultured Clostridia bacterium, assembly GCA_964628035.1. GTDB lineage: Bacteria > Acidobacteriota > Aminicenantia > UBA2199 > UBA2199 > UBA2199. The sequence goes on from CAZVPI010000005.1 coordinate 65,902, forward strand.
TCAACATCCTGGGCGACCTGATCTTCCAGTTCCCCGTCATGCTGCAGGAGATGCGCGGCAAGTTCCTGGGCGGTCTCTTTTTCGGCGCCCTGGGCGGCATCGCCGGCTTCATCGCCTTCGCCGTGCTTGGGCTGCTCAAGGCCCTGCTGTTCAACGCCCTCTGCTTCGTCTTCACCGGCCCGCGCTTCAAGATCAGGGGGTGAGCGGCGCCATGGCGGTGCTGCACACGGTCGCCTTCTATGCCCTCTTCGCCGCCATTTTCCTTGACCTGGCCTTTTTTTTCACAATCTCCCTCCTTGTCAAGGGGCGCCGCAAGGAAGAAGGTTGAAGGGGGCGCGATTTATGGAGAAATCTTTATTTCTGTATAAAAATTACCCTATATTGACCAATGGAGAAACTCGTGCTGCCTGAAGGATATTCTGCGCTTATACCCGATAAGAATAGGATAATGACTTTCTTTGCAGCCTGTCTCTATGTTGGCATTATTAATGCTTAAGAAAAAAAGGAGTCAATAATGAGCACCAAAAGGGGCTTTACCGTTGTAGAACTTCTGGTGATCCTGGCCATCCTGGCCGTGGTCGTCTCATTCAGCCTTCGGCTGGGGGAAAGCGTCACCGCCAACTCGCGGATCACCGGCCTGATCAACAACTTCCTGGCCGACTACAATTCGGCCAAGCTCCTGGCCTCGACCGAGAACCGCTACGTGGCGATCACCTTTTCCGCCGACGGCCGCTCCTACACCCTGCACAGGCAGACCGACATCACCGACTACACCGGCTGGACCGAGGTCAAGACCGTGACCCCCTTCAGCGACCGCCCGTTCTTCACCCCCGGCGAGGTCAGCGACTTCGCCGTCAATTCGGTGGGCCAGGTGCGCCTGCTGCCGATCAACATCGCTCTGCCGCCGGACAACGTCGCTCTGACCTTCTTCATCCGCAAGGGGAGCGGCGACGCCGGCGAGATCGCCTACCGGCGCTCGATCCAAATCTTCCCCTATGGAGGGCTGAAAGTTGAGAAAAGCTGACGGATTCACCCTGGTCGAGGCCCTGCTGGCAGTGGCCATCGTCCTGTTCGTCGTCGTCTCGATCCTTTCGGGGTTCACCCAGCAGATGGTCTCCAACCGCTACGCCGGGGCCAAGAACATCGCCATCACCCTGGCCGAGGCCAAGATCGAGGAATACCTCAAGTACCCTGCGTCGGAGATGCCCGCCGGCGGCGTCGACTACGTGGTCGAGCAGAACCGGACGCTGGTCGTGTCCACCAGCGACCCGGGCAAGGAGGACCAGTACCGGCGCACCACCGTCATCACCCCCTCGGTCGATTTCCCCACCATGAACGAGGTGCAGGTGACGGTCGAGTACGGCAAGCACGGCAACCGCTACCCCTTCCGCGTGGTGCTCGTCTCGCAGCGGGGAGGCTGACATGAGCAGGAGCAAAGGCTTCACCCTGGTCGAGTCGATGGTGGTCATGGTCATGATGGTGCTGGTCATGAGCGCCGTCTACATGATGATCTTCCACTACCGCGACGTGGCCGGCACCGAGCAGGCCCGCGTGCGCCAGACCCAGGAGTCGCGCTACCTGCTGTCGGTCTTCAGCTCGGAGATGAAGAACGCCGGCGCCGTGATGACCCTGGTCAACACCGGCGGCTTCCTGGCCACGCCGCCCCATTTCAACGGCCTCTACCCGCTGAACAACGACGACTTCCCCGACGGCGTGATCGTGGCCAGCGCCGACCCCAATGCCGTCAGCAAGCTGATCATGGAAGCCGACATGACCAGCGCCGACACGCTGTACGTCAACAACACCCTGGCCACGCCGGCCTGGGCCGCCGGCGACCCCGGCATCCTCATCGGCCCCAGCGGCTATTTCGTGTTCCGCGTCACCGGAGCCGGCGGCGCCTCGATCACCATCCGCGAGGAGCCGGTCTACTATTCCGGCCTGCTGAACACCATCCACTACGCGGACACCGAGGCGGTCAAGGGCAACGCCCTCACCTACCCGGTGAACTCGCCGGTCATGCGCCTGGGCGATTTCAGCATCTACCTGGTGCAGGAGCGCTACGACGCGGCCAAGGGGCGCATGGTGCGCGACCTGGTGCGGGTCAGCGACTGCTTCGGCAAGGCGGGCGTGCTCACCGACAGCGATCCGAACATCGTCAAGGGGGTCATCGCCGAGAACATCTGGGACCTGCAGCTGACCTACACCGCCTACCCCAATTTCCCCGACGTGGCCTCGCGCCTCGATTTCTACACCGCCGGCGGCAGCGCCGTCCTGGACGACCTGCTGACCGCCATCCGCGTCAAGTCGCTGAAGGAGATCATGGTCCACGTCGTCGCCCTCACCGACGACTACCCGGGGCGCGGCGCGGTCACCCGCCAGCTGCCGCAGCTGGCCGACCGCCCCCCCGAAGCGCTGCCCACCGGCAAGTTCAGCCACCGCACCTACTCGTTCCTGGTGCAGCCGCGCAATTTCAACATCAAGATGTAGGAGAACCGCCATGGAAAAAGGCAGCATGCTCGTCCTGGCCATCATGGCCACCCTGGTCCTGTCGATCATCCTGGTCGCCGGGCTGACGGTGAGCACCACCGAGGTGCACACCACCCAGAACTACTTCCTGAACAAGCAGTCCTACTATGAGGCCGTGCGCGGCCTGGAGATCGTCACGCAGATGATCCGCACCACCGCCGACCCCGGCACCATCTACGTGCCGGCCGACGAGTTCGGCGTCAAGCAGGCCGGGGTGGAGATGAAGTTCATCACCGGTTCGCTGGTCGACTTGCAAAACAACACGACCCAGAACGTCCGTTCGTTCCAGGGCTTCGCGCCGCCGCCCCTGCCCAGCATCTCGCTGGGCGCTTCGACCGGCGTGACGCCGGTCATCTGGTACGTGCCGATCACCGCCGAGGTCAAGATGGGCTCCGCCCTGCGCAAGCAGTCCTATACCGAGATCGAGGCCGGGGTCTATTCGATATTGATGACAGGATATTAAGGAGGGGGAATATGAACAAGAAAAAAGCTCTGCTTGGCCTGGCAACGCTGCTGCTGGCCGTCGTCCCGGCCTGGGGCCAGGCGGCCCACTACCAGGACGACCGCGACCTGTTCATCGGCGTCGACAACGCCGCCAGCATCAGGCCCAACATCATGATCCTGGCCGACAACTCGGGCTCGATGAACACCGCCATCTACCATCCGGACTTCAATCCCAAGACCGACTATACCCACGACGCCAGCGGCCTGGCTCTGAACCTGGAGGAAACCCTGGACGAATTCTATCTCAATGATTCGGGCACGAACACCTCCAGCCTCGCCTCCATCATCACGTTCAACATCTGCCGCGGCCAGAACACCTCGATCCCGAGATGGGACGTGCGGGCGCGCTTCAACGAGCTGTACCGCGCCGGCGACTACAGCCGCTGGGAGATATCCAAGTACGGCATCGACAACCCCGCGGGCATCGCCTTCCCGGTGGTGGGGCAGGTGATCGACTACGACGGCTGGGGGACCGGGGTCGACGACAAGGCCACGATCACCGCCGTCTCCAGCAAGCTGGGCTACTGGCTGGTCACCGTCACCGGCTACAACGGCCCGCCCACGAACGGGGCTTACATTTATGTCAATTATCATTTAGAAACCAGCCTGAACAACGCCCTGGCCTATTTCGTCCCCGTGGGCGAAACCTGCACCGGCTTCGACCAGACCTTCAGCAATATTTCCCTGTATGGCAGTTATGACCTTGCTGGCACTCCCTATGCCACCGACAACCCCACGCGCTACGACCGCAACTACCTCTATTGGCTGGCCTTCTTCGCCAACGCCCAGCAGCTCAACGAGGTGGCCTACTGGGCCACCACCGGCAAGTTCCCGGACAGCAGCGGCGCCCTGGTCGATTTCGGCTATACACGCATCGAGGTGCTGCGCCGGGTGCTGGCCGACGTCATGCGCGAGGTCCACGGCGACGTCAACCTAGGCCTCTCGGTGTTCAATTCCGAGCACGGCGGCTATGTCCGCGAGAACCTGACCAACTTCAACACCCTGTCGGCGCTGGAGTTGATGATACAGAATAATATCTCAAATCTGAGCGCCGAAACCTGGACCCCCTTGTCGGAAGCCCTGGCCGCGGTCTGGTATTACATGATCGGCCAGAACACCTCCACCATTCAGCCCCACACCGACAAGAGCGTGGCCGAGGACTGCCCGCTCGAGGACTACTGCCAGAAGCAGTACGTCATCCTGATGACCGACGGCGAGTCGACGAAGGACAAGGAGCTGACGGGGCATGACCTTTATGGGGATACATTTTACACGGAATCTTATTTCGCCACCCATCCGGTCTCGGAATGGGGCGACGAGGACGGCGGCGCCCACGATCCCGACCCCGACACCGGCGTGCAGCCGACCAGCCTGACCAAGCCCGACGGCACCCCCTATTGCCCCAATTACTCCTGCTGGCAGACCTGGAACAGCGGCACCGACCTCCTCGACGACGTGGCCTGGTACATGGCGAAAAACGACCACTTCCCCGATTCGCTGTTCGACCCCTGCTACGGCCTGGAGGGGGCCGAACTGGAGGCCTGCAAGGTCAACAAGAAGATCGAGTACGGCGTCTTCCTGGAGAAGTACCAGGGGATGCAGAGCGTCGAGACCTACGTCATCGGCTTCAACATGGACAACGACCTGCTGGTGGAGACGGCGGAAAACGGCAACGGCGAGTACTACGTGGCCACCAGCTACGAGGACCTGAAGAAGGCGCTGACCAACGCCATCGTCAGCATCCAGCTGCGCAACATGGCCTTCGCCGCCTTCACCGCCCCCAAGAAGATCACCTCCACCGTGGGCGAAGGCTTCTCCTTCGTCGGCTACTTCATGCCCTCGCTGGTCAACACCATCTGGAGCGGCCACCTGCAGTCGTACAAGATGACCGACTACTGGTACGCCGACCTCGACGGCAGCGGCAGCCTGGAGGAGAGCAACGCCACGGGCGCCAACGAGTTCACCAGCCGCTTCGACTTCGAGGCCCAGTGCACCGCGAACAACCCCGGGCTGGTCTGCCTGCGCAGCATCGTGCTGGCCAGCGTCCCCGAGTGGGACACGCAGCAGAAGCTGCTGACGGCGACGCGCAGCCTCTTCACCCACGACAGCGAGACCTCGCTTTCCACCCTCATCCCCTTCACCACCGCCAACGCCGCCACGCTGCAGCCGCTGCTGGGCCTGCCCGCCGACGTGGCGCCCGACACCACCTACCTGACCCAGGCGCAGACGATCATCTCCGCCGTCGGCGGCACCACCCTGGGCGACATCTTCCACTCCGACATCGCCTACGTCGGCCCGCCGCTGGTCGGCAAGAAATACATCAACGACCTCAACCCTGACGACTGCGACACCAGCCCCTATGACACCGACCCCGGCTGCTTCGAGAAGCTGCTGAAGGACCAGGCCAACCGTGACAAGGTGGTCTACGTCGGCACCAACGACGGCATCCTGCACCAGGTCGACGCCACCAGCGATCCCACCACCGGCGGCCAGGAGCGCTGGGGCTTCATCCCCGACGAGGTGCTGCCCAGGCTGAAGAACATCATCCTCAACAAGCAGTACACCTACACCGTCGACGGCCGCCTGCACGCCGACGACATCTACTACCGCAACGGCGAGGACAAGGCCTGGAAGACGATCCTGATCTTCGGCCTCAAGGACGGCGGCGACTCCTTCTACTGCCTCGACGTCACCAACGCCGACTCCGACCCGGTCGTGCTCTGGAAGTTCAAGGACGACGACTACAGCGGCCGCAGCTGGGGCAAGCCCTACGTCGGCAAGATCCGCGAGCTGCAGAACGACGGCACGGTGCTCGACCGCTGGGTGGTGGTGCTGACCGGCGGCATGGCCTTCAACAACGAGAACACCGCCTCGACCCAGGGCAAGGCCGTCTTCGTGATCGACGCCTCGACCGGCCAGCTGGTCTGGATGCTCGGCTACAACTCCGCCGGCGCCGCCGACAACGCCGGCACCGTGCCCATCGACCTGAAGCTCGACGCCACCTACAGCGGCGCAGGCGTGCGCTACCTGACCGCCAAGCCCGAGTTCTGCTATCCCATCCCCTCGTCGATCACCCCGGTCGACCGCGACAGCGACGGCTTCCTGGACACCCTCTACTTCGGCAACGTGGCCGGCCACCTGTTCAAGGCCGACATCTCCTCGGCCGACCCCGACCAGTGGAAGGCCTACCAGCTGTACAAGAAGGAGGGGCTGCACGCCGCGCCCCAGGCCTTGACCACGATCACCTCCATCGCCGGCAACGTCCTCACCCTGGACTCCAAGGCCAGCGGCTTCGACGTGCACCGCAACGTCTTCGGCCTCACCTCCAAGGCCATGGCCACCATCGACGCCGTCGACTCGGTCAAGAGCAACATCATCACCGTCGGCACCGTCTCGCCCACATCGTTCATCGCCGGCGAGACCCTGGTGGTGCCCAGCTACGACCCGCTCTACCTGTCGCCGGCCGTTTTCTATGACAAGGGCTCCAACCTGTGGGTGGCCTTCGGCAGCGGCGACCGCACGCGCTCGCGCACCAACCCCGACTCGGGCAAGTTCCTGGCCCTGCGCGACGGTTCCACCACGGTCAGCGGCGCCACGGCGCAGAAGACCGACATCCTCCTCTCCGACCTGGTGCCCATCACCTGGACCGGCCTGACCATGGACCCCACCGACATCAAGGTCGACGGCAAGTGGGGCTGGTGGTTCACCTTCCCCATGTCCTACAACGGCGAGAAGCTCTTCGATCCCGATCCCATCGTCCTGCCCGACATGAACCTGGTGCCGCACATCTACTTCAACACCTACCAGCCCTCCACCGAGGCCTCCAGCTCCGAGTGCGACGCCCCCAAGAACGGCATCATGTACTACTACGACCTGACCTGCGACTACAGCGGCTCCGGCATGCTGAGCGGCTATTACGAGAGCGGCCGCATCGCCGGCGGCGGCGTGTTCCAGGGCAGCGACTACATCATCTACCAGGGCCAGGGCGAAGTGGCCTCGATCCCGCCCCTGCAGGACGTCAAGCCCATCAAGCTGATCTACACCGGCAGCATGCTGTTCATGAAGGAGAAAAAGAGATAGGGCCCGTTATTCGCAGCGGGAGCGCCCGAGGGCGCTCCCGTTTTTTTTTTTTTCTCAGCACCTCTAACAAATTGGTACGGGTCTTGACTTGAAAGTTGTGTGCTCTGGGAAGACTAAAGCACCAAGTTCCAAGCACCAAATTCCAAACAAGCACCAATTGCCCAATGACCCAAGGACCAAAACGAAGAAAGAAACAACGTGGGGAACTGGTTGGTCTGTTATTGTCTTTGTTTGGGTCATTGGAATTTGGAACTTGGAAATTGTTTGGGATTTGGTGCTTGGGATTTGGAATTTTGAGTCTTACTAGAGTTTGCTGTCTTTATCTTTGTTTGCAGCACTTGAATGCAGCCCTTTTCCCTGCCGTGCGCCGTACGCCTTACGCCGTCCGCCAAGCATGTTTTTCCTCACAGCCCTAGTTTGCATATTCCTTGCGTTCTTCATATAATATTTTCATGGGCCGCTCTTTGCAGGAGGCTGGGATGAAGAAAAGCGCATGGGCCGTCTTGTTTGTGATCCTGCTGGCGTTCCTTGGCTGCTCGAAAAGGGAGGAGCCGGTGCCGCTGGCCGAGAAGAGGTTCCACCAGGCCAACGAGCCGCAGCCACGCCGCGGCGTTGCCCAGGCGGCCGATGCCGCCCTCTGGGTCACCGAGGTCGCCCTGAGCCCGGAAACGCCGGTGCGCGGCGACGACATCACCGCCAGCGCCCGTCTGAGCGACCCCGACGCCGTGGGCGTCGCCCTCGAATACGAATGGTATGTCAACGGCCAGGAGCAGGCCGACAGCTGGGAGGAGAGGCTCTCCGGCGAAAAGACCAAGAAAGGGGACTGGATCTACTGCCGCGCCCGCGCCCTGCAGGAGGGCGACGCCGGCCCCTGGACCAAGAGCGAGCTGGTCAAGGTGCTGAACACGCCGCCTGAGCTGCGCCTGGGGCCGGTGGGGGAGATCGCCGTGCCCGGCGAATTCCGGTACCAGGCGGACGCCGGCGACGCGGACAGCGACGAGCTGGCCTACGAGCTCCTCGCGCCCAAGGACAAGGGGATCGTCCTCGACGCCAAAAGCGGCCTGCTCACCTGGGCGCTGAGCGCGGAGACCGTCCGCGGGCTGGGGGAGAAGGCCGAGATCCGCATCGCCGTCAGCGACGGCGAGGCCCGGGCCGAGGGGACGATCGCGCTAAGCTTCTCCGGAGCGACGAAACAGGCCGAACTCCCATAATCCATCTTACTCGGCGTACGGCGTACGGCAGACGGCGTACGGCAGACGGCGTACGGCAGAGAAAGGTCAAAATTTAAGCTTTTCAACCAAGGAAAAAAGCAGTAAGCTCGAGTAAGACTTAAAATACCAAATCCCAAACAAATTCCAAGTTCCAAATTCCAATCCCCTTACGGGGACGATGTGTCCCAAACGAAGAACATAATTCACTTCAAGTGCATAGAACATGACCCTTTATGGCTTTTGTTTTGGTCATTGGGCAATTGGTGCTTGTTTGGAATTCGGTGCTTGGAACTTGGTGCTTCCGTCTTACCCGTTTCAAAGTTAATTTGGACAGAACTGGGCACGCATCATTCATCACGTCCGTTCGTTGAGTTTCTTGCCGACACGGTCACTGACACTTCCGCTTGCATGTTCTCTGGCCGTATGCCGTATGCCGTACGCCGTACGCCAAGTCCAATTTTTGCCCTGAGTTCAGGCGAACTCCTGGTGCTCCGTTCTCCTGATGATCTCCTCCTGCAGCTCGGGGCCGACGTCGACGAAGTAGTCGCTGTAGCCGGCCACGCGCACGATCAGGTCGCGGTACTTCTGCGGCTGCGCTTGCGCCGCGCGCAGGGTGGCGGCGTCGACGACGTTGAACTGCAGGTGGTGGCCGTTCAGGCTGAAGTAGCCGCGCACCAGCTGGCCCAGGCGGGCGATGCCCCCGTCGCCGGCCAGCAGCGCTGGCGTGAACTTCTGGTTGAGCAGCGTGCCGCCGGTGCGCAGGTGGTCGATCTTGGCCGCCGAGCGCAGCACGGCCGTCGGGCCGCGGCGGTCGGAGCCCTGCACCGGCGAGATGCCCTCGGAGAGGGGCTCGCCGGCGCGCCGGCCGTCGGCCGTGGCGCCGGTCTTGCTGCCGAAGTAGATGTGGACGGTTGTCGGCAGCAGGTTGAGGCGGTAGCTGCCGCCGCGCATGTTGGGGCGGCCGTCGACGGCGCGGAAGGCCATCTCGAACACCCGGCGGGTGATGGCGTCGGCGCGCTCGTCGTCGTTGCCGTAGCGCGGTGTCTTGTTCAGCAGCAGCTGGCGCGTCTTCTCGGCGCCGCGGAAGTCGCGGCGCAGGGCGCGCAGCAGTTCGCTCATCGTCAGCTTGCGTTCAGTGAACACGTGGTGGCGGATGGCGCTCAAGGCGTCGCTGATCGTGCCCAGTCCGACCCCCTGGATGTAGGAGGTGTTGTAGCGGGCGCCGCCGTCATGGTAGTCGAGGCCGCGGGCGATGCAGTCGTCGATCAGCAGCGAGAGGAAGGGGACGGGCAGGTCGCGGGCGTACAGGCGGTCGATGACGTTGCTGCCGCGCACCTTGACGTCGACGAAGTGACGCAGCTGCCTCTTGAAGGCGGCCAGCAGGTCGTCAAAACCCGCGAAGGAGGCCGCGTCTCCCGTCTCCAGGCCGATCTTCCTGCCGCTTCGCGGGTCGCGGCCGTTGTTCAGGGTGATCTCCAGCACCTTCACCAGGTTGAAGTAGCCGGTGAGAATGTAGGCCTCGCGGCCGAAGGCGCCGGTCTCCACGCACCCCGAGGCGCCGCCGCTACGGGCGTCGGCCAGCGACTTGCCCTGGCGCAACATCTCGGCCACCAGGGCCTCGGAGTTGAACAGCGAGGGCTGGCCGAAGCCGGTGCGCACGATCTGCAGCGCCCGATGAAGAAAGGCGTCGGGGCTCTTCTCGCTGACCTGGACCATGGAGCTGGGCTGCAGCAGGCGCATCTCCTCGATCACCTCCAGGATCAGGAAGGAGACCTCGTTGACGGCGTCGTTGCCTGCAACGTCGACGCCGCCGGTGTTGATCAGGGCGAAGTCGGTGTAGGTGCCGCTTTCGGCGGCGGTCACCCCCACCTTGGGCGGCGAGGGATGGTTGTTGAACTTCACCCAGAAGGCCTGCAGCAGCTCGCGCGCCCGCTCGCGGTCCAGGCTGCCGTCGGCCAGGCCGCGGCGGTAGAAGGGGAGCAGGTGCTGGTCGAGGCGGCCGGGGTTGAAGGCGTCCCAGGGATTGGCCTCGCTGATCACACCCAGGTGCAGGAACCAGTAATGCTGCAGCGCCTCGTGGAAGTCGCGCGGCGCCTGGGCCGGGACGCGCTCGCAGACGGCGGCGATGCGCCGCAGTTCGGCCCTGCGGCCGGGCCGCTTCTCCCGCGTTGCCAGCTTGCGCGCCAGCGCGGCGTGGCGGCGGGCGAAGTCGATCACGGCCTGGGCGGCTTCCTCCATGGCCAGCAGCTCTTCGCGCTTGGCCAGGGCCAGCGGGTCGGTGAAAAAATCGAGGGCGGCCAAACTGCGGCGGACCTCGGACTGCAGGTCGAGGAGCCCCTTGGAATAGATTTTTTCGCCGCACACGGTGTGGCCCGGCGCCCGCTGCTCCATGAATTCGGTGAAGATCCCGGCCTCGTAGGCGGCGAGCCATGCGGGCTCCATGTGGGCGAAGAGCTTCTCGCGCATGGTTTTGCCCCGCCAATAGGGGATGATCTCGGCGGCGAAGTCGCGGCGCGCCCGGGCGCCGACGCGGAAGCGGGTCTTGTCGCGGCAATCCAGCAGGTCCAGGTCGCGCAGGCTGTGGCAGGTGATCTCGGGGTAGGTCGGCGTGGCCTTGGCCGCCGGGCCGCGCTCGCCGACGATCAGCTCGTCGGGCAGGATGACCACCTTCTTGCGGCGCAGGAGAAAGGCGAAGGCTCCTGAGCGCTGGCGGGGGACGGAGAGGCCGTCGGCGCCGCCGCCGCGGTAGTAGCGGGTCAGCAGGCGTCCGCGCTCGCTCGACAGGGTGGGGACGGCCCGCAGCGAGCGGGCGCGCAGTCTCTTGATGCGTTCGGTCATGTCAGCCTCCGATGAGGACGTCCAGGCCGCGCCTGCGGAAAGGGACGGCCGCCCGTTGCAGCGCTTCGCCGTTGGGCGGCGCGGTGCCGGCAAGAGCGGCCTCGAGGCCCAGGCGCCTGCGCTTGGCGGCATGGCCGCGGTGAAAGGGGAGGAGATGCACCGGGTGGCGGCGGGGCAGTGAGGAGCTGAAGTCGGCCAGGGCCTCCAGTTCGCGCGGAGAATCGTTCACGCCGGGAACGAGCGGCACGCGGATGGCGATCCCGGCCCCGGAGCGGGAAAGCCTGTCCAGGTTGCCCAGGATCAGCGAATTGCCGGCGTCGGTCCAGCGCTGGTGGCCTTCGGCGTCGATGAGTTTCACGTCGTACAGGAACAGGTCGACAAGGGGCAGGATGCGTTCGAAAAGCGCGAAGGGGGCATGGCCCGAGGTATCGATGGCAGCGGAGATCCCCTCCTCGCGGCAGGCGTCGAGCAGTTCAAGGAGAAATCCGGGCTGGGCCAGCGGCTCGCCTCCGGAAAACGTGGCGCCGCCGCCCGATCGCCGGTAGAACGGCAGGTCGCGCACGATCTCGGCCATGACCTCGGCGGCGCCGGCCTGTCGGCCGGCCAGGCGCAGCGCCTCGGCAGGGCAGGCCTCGGCGCAGGCGCCGCAGCCGTCGCAGAGAGAACGGTCGAGGAGGATGGCCCCCCTCGCCTTTTTCAGGGCTCCCTGCGGGCAGAGGGGCAGGCAGTCGCGGCACCCCTTGAGGCAGCGATCGGCAAACACCATGATTTCAGGGCTGGGGGAGATGCCCTCGGGATTGTGACACCAGGAGCAGCGCAGCGGGCAGCCCTTGAAAAAGACGGTGGTGCGCATCCCCGGGCCGTCGTGGACGGCGAACCTCTTGACGTCGAATATCATGCCCTTGGCAGTCCCCATTCTGATATCTGATATATCAGTTATCTTGCGAAAAGTCAATTCCCGGCCAGGGGATAAAACGAGGTTCCATCGAGCATTGGGGTCAGGTCTCAAAATTGAAAATAACTCAGTCTACATCACTTTTCCTGATCCTGCGCTTCATGACCTCCCACGCCAGCTGTTCAGCTAATTTCAGAGACTCTTTGTCCCGAGTAATTTCCTTTTTAAATATCCTTACCATGGCCGATACGGCAGCATAATCCATTTTCATGATCTCCCCAATCTGCTTCAGGCTGTTCGCCGTATACTGCCACAAGCCATAGATCAGCAATTTGCGATACATGTTGCCGCGCCGCCTCCGCCATATTGAATCCTCTGCAATGCGCATTTCCACGAACAGGATCTCCATGATGTCATTGGCATTCACTAGGCTCATATCGCGAACATCCGGCTGTTCCCGGTCATCAATCCCTCCATTGTAACTTTCGATCTTTTTAAATACATTTCGCAAAAAATCTTCACTGCCCAGCAGCGAGTTCTTCCCATATATCAATTCGGAGGTGATTTCCATACCCTGTTCCGGATATCCTTTTAAAAATCTCTTGTATTCGCTTCTATTGCCATTGAACATCCCTAACAGGTCATCTGCCCGCAAAAAGGCTGGCTGCTTTGACTTGACAGTATAATAACGGCAGCTGCTATACTCATATGCAGATGGTTCTTCGACAATTCCGGCTCGAACTGGGTTCAAATGAATGTAAGCACTCAAGACCTTCAAATATTCGTCCTTTTCTACCAAAATCGCCTTGTAACGCCCCTGGAAAACTGAGCCGACGATATCGTACTTGCGTCGAAGCCAGTTGCTGTAACTGGCGTTCAGATAGTGCATGGCCTGGCTCAGATTGGCACGTGGGGTTTCCACCAGCAGATGATAGTGGTTGTCCATCAATACATAGGCATGAACAAGTAACTGATACTTTTCGGTGGTCTCTGCAATTTTGGTCAGAAACTTTTCCTTGTCGGCCGGGCAGGTAAAAATAGCATCGCGGCGCTCACCCCGAGCGATGACATGGTAAAAAGCGTTTTCATATTCAATCCGTAACGGCCGCGACATGAGTGGATACTATCCTATCCGTGGCCCATCGAATTGTCAATTTTCAATTTTGAGACCTGACCCCGAAGCCGATGAGGGGCAATTCGCTTCGCTCATTGTCCCTGTTTTGCAGATCGCAAAACGGTCGCATCCCTCCGGGGTTCTCATCCCCGATAAGAGCTCTAAGAAATGGCAGGGCTACGGGGATTCGAACCCCGGTTTAGTGACTGAGAATCACCCGTCCTAACCCCTAGACGATAGCCCCGGCCGTGTCGAACGTTAATGGCTGGGAAGCAGGGACTCGAACCCCGATAATATGATCCAGAGTCATATGTCCTGCCATTGGACGACTTCCCAGCACAGGCGCAATTATACCCGAGAAGTTTTTCGATGTCAATATGTTTTGCCTCGGCTGGGGAAGCGCGGGGATCAGGCCCCGGCCGCGGCGTAATACTTGCGGATGTACTTCTCCTGAACGGCGAAGGACCAGTGCACGTCGCGCAGGAAGAGAGCCGCCGACTGCGGGTCGCCGGCGGCCAGGAAATCGACGATTTCCTGGTGCTCGGCGATCGAGGACTGCTCCCACTCCTTGATCCACTGCCGCTTCTGCGGGAAGTCATAGAGCCGCTTCTTCAGGTTCTCGAGGATGCGGGCCAGGGTGCGGTTGCCGCACGGCCCGATGAAGGCGTCATGGAAGCGCAGGTTCCTCTCGTAGAACAGGTCGAAGTCGCCGGCGTCGATCGCCTTCTGCATCTGCCGGTTCAGGGCGTCCATCTTCTTCACGCCGGCTGCGCCCAGCTTGGGGAACGACGTGGCCAGCGCGGCGCTCTCCAGCGCCCCGATCACCTGGTAGAAATCGCGGATCTCCTCCAGCGGCAGCGAGTTGACGAATATCCCGCGCCGGGGGCTTATCGTGACGAAGCCCTCCATCTCGAGCTGGATCAGGGCGTCGCGCAGGGGCGTCTTGCTGACCCCCAGCATCCTGGCCGTCGACTCCATGTTGATGGTCTCGCCCGGCTGCAGGCGGTGCTTCTGGAACTGCTGGCGCAGGTAATCGTAGACCTGCTCCTTCAGGGATTTGATCACAAGCCTGCCTTTCGCGTCGCCCACGATGGAAGTATAGCGCAAGGAAAACGAGGTTCGCAAGTCAGGGAAATCCCGGTGTCAGGCCTCGATTTTAGACAACAGTCCTCCGAATCAATGCCAGTGCCCGATCCTGCTGCCTCCTGACTGCTGTCTACTGTCTTCTCTCCTCTTATGCTACAATGACCTCTCATGGACGACCACCAAGCCGATTCTCTCTTGCCCGGCCAACTCCCGCCCTTCACCAAGGAGCAGATCAATCTCCTGCCGCTGAAGAAGTACGATGGCCCGGTCGAGACCGTCGACAGCGACGAGCGCCTGCGCGCCGTCATCCCCAGCTTGCGCCGCGAGCGGCTGCTGGGCTTCGACATCGAGGTCCGGCCCACTTTCCGCAGCGGCGATCATTTCACGCCGGCCCTGGCGCAGCTGGCCGCACGGGACATCGTCTTCCTGGTGCAGCTGAAAAAGATCAGGAACCTCGCCCCGCTCGGAGAACTCTTGGCCGACAACAGGGTGATCAAGGCGGGAGTGGCGGTCGCCGGCGACATCACCCACCTGCACGAGCTCATGCCCTTCGCCGCGGCGGGGTTCGTCGAGCTCGGCAAGCTGGCGGGCCGCAAGGGGATCAAGGCCAATGGCATTCGCACCTTGGCCGCCCATGTCCTGGGCGTACGCATTTCCAAGGGGGCGCAGTGCTCGAACTGGGAGCGGCCGCAGCTGGCACCCGCCCAGGTCGCCTACGCGGCGACCGATGCCTGGATCTGCCGCGAGATCTATCTTCGGCTAGAAAAGATGCCCGACTCGGCCAGGAAAAAAGCCGAGCGGCGGTGCCAGGGGCAGCAAGAAACCTTATGAAGACTAAGTGGTAGGGATCGTGATAGGGGTCGTAGCAGCAACAAACGAACTTGCAAAAGCCAATGAATTTCCCTGGCAACGGAAGCTTTTCGGCTTTGTCTTTTTTCTTGCTCGACCCCTTTACCTCTTTATCACCTTGCCTCATTACTTTTGCTTTTTACCTTTTTCCTTTGGAGTCATCCTATGATTGAAATCGACGTCCCGGGAAGCGGCGAAAAACTCAACCTGGAGCACCTGGTTCTCGACTTCAACGGCACGTTGGCCGTGGACGGCCGCCTGAAGCCCGGGGTGGGCGAGGCGCTGCGAAATCTCGCTTCCCACCTGCAAATTCATGTGGTCACGGCCGGCACCTTCGGGGGGGTGGAAGAGCAGATGAACGGCATTCCCTGCCTGGTCAAGGTCCTGGCGGGACCCGGACAGACTAGACAAAAGGCCGCTTATGTCGCCGCCCTGGGGACGGACAAGACCGCCTGCATCGGCAACGGCCGCAACGACCTGGAGATGCTCCGCGTTGCCCGCCTGGGGATCGTCGTCATCCAGGAGGAGGGGGCCTCCTGCCAGAGCCTGGCTGTGGCCGACGTCGTTTGCCTGGATATCGTCTCGGCCCTGGAATTGCTCCTGCACCCCCTGGGCCTGACCGCCACGTTGCGGTCTTGAATTGGAGGAGCCCGAGTGAAAAGTGAAAGGGGATGAGGGAAACTCGGCATACGGCTTTCTTCGAGCAAGGTAAAAGGAAGAAGTGAAGAAAAAACCCCTTCAAGTGCTCGCTGCCACCACTATCACGACCACTTCTTTTGAACATTTTGTCCGCCAGGAGGCGGCCAGGAGAAGCCAGAAAATCGGCGCCGACGGTCCGGCCGTACTGGCCCGCCTCGACTACAAGCGCGAAAAAGAACTCAAGGGCGCGGCCTTCGCCCGCTTCTGGGACCGCCACCGCCTTCCCGGAGAGCCGGAAACGCTCGTGGCCTCGCCACTGCCCCGCCATTACCGCACGACCAGCAAAAGGCGGGTGCTGGCCGGCGCTCCAAGGCGCAGGCCGGGAAACATCGCGCCATGCGGGATTCTTCGCGCGGAACCCGGGGCGGAGCTCCTGGAACCCCGCGGGCACCGCGAGATATTCGCCGCCCTGGAGGCGCAGCTCGCCGATGCCGGGTTCGCCCCCCTGGCCCGGGCGCTGAACTTCATCATCGTGCGCGGCAGCTACGAGGAGTTCGCGGTCCTCTTCAACCTGGCGGAAATGGACCGCGGCCTGCATCGCCTGGTGTGCAAGGCAACGAAGGCGCTGCTTACGCGCGTGCCCGGGGTCGTTTCGGCATTCCTTTTCCTCGATCCCGGCCGGTCGCCCTATTACCTGGAGAGCGACCGTCCCCGGGGCTCGTTCTCCCTGAAGAGGCTGTTCGGCCCCGACCGTTTCCGCCTGCGCCTCCCCTCCGGCGTGTTCTCCGTGCCGCCCGACTCGTTTTCCCAGGTCAACGAGTCCATCCTGCCGGCGCTGCTGGAGAGGGTCGGCGGCCTGCTGGCAGGGCAGGGTGGCGAGCGCCTGCTCGACCTGTACTGCGGTTACGGCCTCTTCGCCCTGAGCCTGGCCGCACGCTACCGGGAGACGTACGCCGTAGACGGCGCCGGGGGCTCGATACGCGCCGGGGCGGCGATGGCGGGGCATTTTCCCGGGGGCAAAAGCGTTCGCTTCCGCCATGCCGCCATCCAGCGCGACAGCCTGGCGCAGGCGTTGCCTCCGGCGCTCGCCCCCGGCGCCGAGGATGTCATCCTCGACCCGCCGCGCCGCGGCGCCGGCGAGGAGGTCATCGCCTCGATCGCGCGCAGGCGGCCGGGGCGCGTCGTGCACCTTTTCTGCGCCTGCGACGAGATCCCGCGGGCGCTGGCCGCCTGGCGGCGCCAGGGCTACTTCGTCCGCCGCGTCCTGCCGCTGGACATGTTCCCGGGAACGCCGCAGCTCGAGACCGTGGTGCTGTTGACCAGGGCTTCGTAAGAACAGCATAGGGCGTAAGGCGGAGGGCGCAGGGCCAGATAATCAACGGCCCATCATGACGGGTGATACGTGACGAGCCGCGCTTCGCGCGCAAGCCAAAAGGCGATGAGTAAAAGGCGAGAGTGAAAAAACGCACGGGGGTTGAGATCGCGAATTCCTAATCACCGGAGCGAATTGTTTTCTTGCCTTTTCTCATCACTCATCACTTCAGTTCGTTGTGTTTCTTGCTGACAAGGACCCTGGCACTCCTACTCGCTTGTTTTCCGGCCGAACGCCGCACCCCCTGTGCCGTACGCCGAGTTGCGTCGGCTCCGGCCACGATTTCTGCCTGGCCCCGGCTTGTGCTATAATCAAGCCACTTCGCATCCAGAGGAACATCAATGGCCAAGGTGATCGAATGGTTGCAGCATAACCGCAAGCTCCTGTTCTCGCTGGAGATCACCCCCCCCGACCGCGGCAAAAGCATGGAGGACATCCTCTCGGGCATCGAGCCGCTCATGCGCTACGAGCCGCAGTTCATCAACGTCACCTACCACCAGCCGCACATGGTCTACGACGAGAAGGACGGCGTGATCAGCCGCAGGCCGCGGCGCAAGAAGCCGGGGACGGTCGGCATCTGCAGCGGCATCAAGAACCGCTTCCGGGTCGAGCCGGTGCCGCACCTGATCTGCGGCAGCTTCAGCCGCTACGAGACCGAGGACACGCTGATCGACCTCCATTTCCTGGGCATCCAGAACCTCCTGGCCCTGCGCGGCGATCCGCCCCCGGGCCAGGCCCAGTTCATCCCCGAGAAGGACGGACACCAGTACGCCTGCCAGCTGGTGGAACAGATCGCCCAGCTCAACCGCGGACAGTACCTGGACGATCTCGACGACCCGATCCCGACCAGCTTCTGCATCGGCGTGGCCGGCTACCCCGAGAAGCACTTCGAGTCGCCCAACCTGGAAAAGGACCTGCTCCATTTGAAGCGCAAGGTCGACGCCGGGGCCGAGTACGTCATCACCCAGATGTTCTACGATTTCCGCCTCTACAAGGAGTTCGTGGAAAAGGCCCGCGCCGCCGGCATCCAGGCGCCGATCATCCCCGGCCTCAAGCCTCTGGTTTCCCGCAAGCAGATCGAGTCCATCCCCAGCGCCTTCCACGTCACCATCCCCGCCGAGCTCGTCGCCGCCATCGAGGACGCCCGCACCCGCGAGCAGGCCTTCGCGGGCGGCATCCGCTACATGGCGCGGCTGGTCGAAAAACTCCTGGAATACGGCGTGCCGGGCATCCACGTGTTCACCATGGGCAAGGGCAGCGCCGCCAGGGCCCTGCTGGAAGCGGTCTTCGCCGCCCGGAGCTGAATCCGGAGGGCGCGGATGGCCGTTGCACGCAAGCCGGGGATCGCCGCGCTCGGGCGCGAGAAGGTCCTCGTCCTCGACGGCGCCATGGGAACGGCCATCATGGCCGCCGCCGCCCCCGAAGACTACCACGGCCACGAGGGCTGCCACGACTACATCACCCTCTCCAGGCCCGACATCATCGCCGCCATCCACGCCGCCTACCTGGAGGCCGGCTGCGACATCGTCGAGACCAACACCTTCGAGGCCCAGGCCACCGAGCTGGCCAAGCACGGCCTGGGCGAGCGCGCCTACGAGATCAACCGCCGCGCCGCCGAGCTGGCAGCAGGGGTGGCCGCCGACTTCAGCGGCAGCGGCCGGCCGCGCTACGTGGCCGGATCGATCGGCCCGGGCTCGCGCCTGCCCAGCCTGCAGCAGGTGGGCTTCCGGGAACTGGAGGAGTCGTATTATGCCCAGGTGGCGGGACTTTTCGACGGCGGCGCCGACCTGTTCCAAATCGAGACCTGCCAGGACATGCTGCAGGCCAAGGCGGCGTTGAAGGCCCTGGGCCGCCTGTTCCGCGAGCGCCGCAGGCGGCGGCCGGTCAACCTGCTGGTCACACTGGACAAAAACCGCATGCTGCTGGGGACCGATCCGCTGACGGCGCTGGCCACGTTCGCTCCCTTCCCCCTTTTCGCCTTCGGCGTCAACTGCGGCACCGGGCCCGAGGGGATGGCGGAGGCGGTACGCGGCCTGGCCGGCTCCTCTCCCTTCGCGCTGGCGGTGATGCCCAACGCCGGTTTGCCGCGCTTCCGGGACGGCCGCTATGCCTACGACCTGGAGCCCGAAGCCTTCGCCCGCCAGATGGAATCCTTCGTCCGCGTCCAGGGGGCGGTTGTCGTCGGCGGCTGCTGCGGATCCACGCCGGCCCACATACGCGCCCTGGCGGCCAAGGTGGGGGGATTGGCGCCTATGCGGCGCCCGCGCCGGCGCGCGCCGGCTTCCGCCACCTCGCTGTTCGCCAGCCAGGAGTTCCGCGTCGCGCCCAAGCCGCTGATCATCGGCGAGAGGACCAATGCCAGCGGCAGCAAGGCGTTCAAGCAGGCGCTGCTGGCCGGGGACCTGGAGGCCATGCTGGCGGTGGCCGCCGGCCAGGAGCGCGAGGGGGCGCATTTGCTCGACCTGAACGTGGCCTATGCCGGCCGCAACGAGGCCGAGGACATGGGGCGCATCGCCGCCCGGCTCAACTCGGGCTGCCGCCTGCCGCTCATGCTCGACTCGGCCAGCATCCCGGCGCTGCAAGCCGGGCTCGAGTCCTGCGCCGGCAGGGCGGTGATCAACTCGGTCAATCTCGAGGACGGGGGCGCCCGGGCCGAGGAGATCCTGACCCTGGCCCGGGACTTCGGCGCCGCCGTGGTCTGCCTGGCCATCGACGAGAAGGGGATGGCCAGGACCCGCGCCAGGAAGGCCTCTGTGCTGGACCGCCTCCACGACTTGGCCCGGAGCCGTGGACTGCGCTCCCAGGACCTGTTCCTCGACCCGCTGACCTTCACCCTGGCCTCCGGCGATCCCGGCCTCGCCGCCGCCGGGGTCGAGACCCTGGCCGCCCTGCCGCTGCTGAAAAAGCGCCTGCCCCGCTGCCATACCCTGCTGGGGGTCAGCAACGTCTCCTACGGGCTGCAGCCGGCGGCCCGGCGCCTGGTCAACGCCGTTTTCCTGTATCACGCCGTGCAGCGCGGGCTCGATGCCGCCATCTTTCACGCCGGCCGCCTCGTGCCCCTGCACCGCATCGAGGCAAGCGAGATCGTCCTGGCGGAAAACCTGATCTTCAACCGCCGCCGCAACGGAGACCCGCTGCGGGCGCTCATCGGTCATTTTCAGGCCCTGGATGGCAAGCCGGCCGTTGCCCCGGCCAGTGCCCTGACCCCTGGAGAGCGGCTGCGCCAGGCCGTTCTCAGCGGCGTGGCCGCCGGGCTGGACAGGGACCTGGAGGTCCTGGCCGCCGCCCAGCCGGCGCTGGAGATCGTCAACGGCATCCTGCTGCCGGCCATGGCCGAGGTGGGGGAGCTGTTCGAGAAGGGGATCATGCAGCTTCCCTTTGTCCTGCAGGCGGCCGAGGTGGTCAAGGCGGCCCTGGACCTGCTCGAACCGCGCCTGCCCAAGGCCGGGACGGAGGCGCGCGGCTCGATGGTCCTGGCCACCGTCAGGGGCGATGTCCACGACATCGGCAAGAACCTGGTCGACATCATCCTGCGCAGCAACGGCTACCGCGTGTTCAACATCGGCACCAACCAGGGCGGGGAGGAAATCGCCGCCGCCGTCAGGCGCCACCGGCCCAGCCACGTGGGCCTGAGCGCGCTGCTGGTCCGCTCCACCCTGGAGATGGAAGGCATCCTGCGGCGGCTGGACCAGGAGGGGATCGGCGTGCCGGTGATCTGCGGCGGCGCCGCCCTCACCCCTTCGTTCGTCGCCTCGGTGCTGCGCCCGGTCTATCCGGGCGAGGTCGCCTACGCATCCGACGCCTTCTCGGCCATGAAGATCATGGCCGGAGGCGAAATCCCCATCCGGGATGCCGCCCCTGGGGCGCCGCCCCGGGCGGCGATGCCGGAACCCGTCCTGCCCGCTCCCGCACTGCGCCCGCCGTTCTTGGGCGCCCGCACGGCCAGCTGGACCCTGCAGGATCTCCTGCCGCGCATCGATCGCCGGGTGCTGGCGCGGGCGCGCTGGCGCATGGAGCCGGGGGAAAAGGCCGGGCAGTTTCTCGATGATACGCTGGCCTTGCTCGCGGAGAGGGGCATCGACGGGTTTTCCGCCGCCTACGGCTACTTCCCCTGTAGGCGCCATGGCGAGAACGGCCTGGCGATCGCATGGGGCGGCGAGGAGTGCCTCCTGGAGTTCCCCAGGCGCCAGGGGCTGTCGCTGGCCGATTACTTCTCCCCGGAGGGCGACACGGCGCCCCTGTTGATCGCCAGCTGCGGCCAAGCGCTTACGGCGCTGGAGAAAGAGCTATTCGCCAGCGACCGCTACAGCCGCTACCTGATCCTGCACGGCTTCGGGGCCGAATTGGCCGAGGCGCTGGCCGCCGCGGCCCACGACCGCATCCGCCGGGAGCTGGGGATCGGCGAAAATCAGGGGAGGAGGTTCAGCCCTGGGTTCCCGGCCTGGCCCGGGCTGGCCGACCAGAAGGCCATCGCCAGGCTGCTTGATGCCGCCAGAATCGGCGTGAGCGTCAGCCAGGGCGACCAGCTCGTTCCCGAGCTGAGCGTCAGCGCCCTGGTCGTCTGCCACCCCCAGGCCGAGTATGTCTAGGCCGGCAGCGGACCCTGGTGCCCGAAAAACAAGGCAACACAGGGCTGCGGCCGCAACCCGGGCAGCCTCCCGTTCCAGACCGGTCTGGCCGAGAGCTTCGGCCGCTGGCTCCTGGCCCTTTCCGGGGCCGAATCGCTCTGGGTCCCCAGCCTCGCCGCCGTGTTCATCGCCATCGTCGCCAGCGAGACGACCTCCAATACCGCGGCCGCCAACATGGTGGTGCCGGTGATCATTTCCCTGGCCCTGGCGGCGCGGCTGAACCCGGTGCCGCCGGCGCTGGGCGCCATCCTGGGCTGCAGCTGGGGCTTCATGCTGCCTGTCTCGACCCCGCCCAACGCCATCGTCTACGGCTCGGGCATGGTGCCCATCGTGCGCATGATCCGCGCCGGCTTCCTGTTCGACCTGGCCGGCGGCGTGGTGATCTGGGCCGGACTGCGCCTGCTGCTGCCGCCGGCGGGGCTGGCTTGAGCCAAGTCCCGCTCCCCGGTCCCGGATCGACGCTGCAGGGCGGGTTGAGGTTGACTTTTCCCCCCCCGCTCCCTATAATTCAGGCAATGAGAAGACCAAGGATGGGTTTCTTTTAATGGAAGAGTTCATAGGCCCGGACAGGCTGGGCGACCACTTCCCCTTCCTGATCGAGAAAAACCTTGATGCGCTCGAGGCGGCCTTCGGGCTGGAGATCGCCCTGCGCGGCCACAAGGTCATGTTTTCGGGGGGGGGCGCCCAGGCCCGGAAATTCAGGAGATTCCTGGAGCACCTGGCCCGGCTGGGCGAAGAGAAGGGCCGGCTGCAGGAGCACGATCTCCAGTTCAGCCTGAACCTGGCTTCCGAGGGCAGGCTGGACCAGGCCCCGGGCGACGCCTTCCAGAAAAACCTCATCCACGTCAACGGCAAGGAGGTCTTTCCCAAGACCCTCAACCAGCGCGCCTACGTCCAGGCCATCCTCGACCGCGACATGGTCTTCGGCATCGGCCCGGCGGGGACGGGCAAGACCTTCCTGGCCATCGCCTGCGCCCTGAACTTCCTGATCGAGCGCCGCGTCGAGCGCATCGTCCTGACCCGCCCGGTGGTCGAGGCCGGCGAGAAGCTGGGTTTCCTGCCCGGCGACATCCAGCAGAAGATCAACCCCTACCTGAGGCCGCTCTACGACGCCCTGTACTTCCTCATCGGCTTTGAGAGGACCTCGGAACTCATCGAGAAGGGGATCATCGAGATCGCGCCCCTGGCCTACATGCGCGGCCGCACCATCAACGACGCCTTCATCATCCTCGACGAGGGTCAGAACACGGTCGACTCGCAGATGAAGATGTTCCTGACCCGCTTCGGGCTGAACTCGCGGGTGGTGGTCACGGCCGACATCACCCAGATCGACCTGGAGCATCCCAGGAAATCGGGGATTTTCAGGGCCATCCGCATCCTGAAGGACGTTCCGGGGATCGGCATCACCCGCCTGACCAAAAAGGACATTGTGCGCCACCCCCTGATCCAGCGCATCATCGAGGCGTACGAAAAGGCGGAAAAATGACCCTCGACCTGGAACGCAAGGCCAAGAAGCAGCGCCCCGATGCGCGCGGGCGCCCGGGTTCGCCATGGGGCAGGCTCCTGATCGGGGCTTTCTTCGTCACCGTCCTCTCCTACGTCACCTACGCGCCGCCGGAGCGCTCCATCCGCGAGACGGAGCTGAAGGTCGGCGACATCGCCGGGGCCGACGTCGTCATCCGCAAGGACATGACGGTCGAGGACAAGGAGATGACCGAGCAGAACCGCAAGCAGGCCCTGGCGGCGCTGATCCCGGTCTACGAATTCAACGCCCAGAAAATCGAGAGCGGCCAGATGCTGCTCACCGAATGGTTCCGGGTGCTGCTCGACTCGCGCAAGGAGGTCCTGCAGCGGCGGCTGGGCCTGGAGGAACTGCGCGCCCGGCTGCGCGAGAACTTCGGCATCGAGATGCCGCCGCAGGCCCTGCAGGCGCTGCTGCGGGCCAACACCTTCGCCAAGATCGACCTGCAGAGGCTTCTGGTCGAGATCCGGGCCTGGGGGGAGAAAGGGATCCTGCTGTCGCGCATCGGCGTCCCCCGCGGCGAGGGGGAGGCGATCACCGTCTACAATGAAAAGAAGGGCTACTCCCCGGCCCGCCTGGGCGACTTCTACGATCTCAACGACATCGACGCCAGGCTGGCAACGCTGCTGGCCGGGTTCCGCCTGGAGAAATGGGAGCGCGAAGCGGTCAAGCCCCTGCTGCTCGAGTTCATCAGCCCCAACGTCACCTTTTCCAAGGTGCTGACCCGGCTGCAGGAGGAAAAGGCCCTGGCCCAGGTCAACCCGGTCTTCCTGCGCCTCAAGAAGGGCAAGATCATCCTGCGCAGCGGCGACGAGGTCAACCAGGACCACCTGCGCCTGATCGGGCTGATCGCCGCCGAGGAGAAGACCAGCACGCGGCGCATTCCCGGCCTGCTCTTCATCCTGGCGACCCTGGGCCTGCTGTTCTTTTTCTTCTGGCGCCTGAACACGCTGTCCAAGACCGGCGGCATCAACCGCCCGCGCCTGAATTTCGTGTCGGGCGTGACCCTCATCGCCTCGGCCCTGCTCTACCGGCTGGCTCTTTTCATCTACCCGCTGGTCTTCCAGAACCTGGCCTTCACCGTGCCGGTGGACGGCAACGTGCTGGTCTACGCCATCCCCTTCGCCGTCGGGGCGCTGATCATCGCCTTCCTGTTCGACCTGCAGAGCGCCGTCATCTTCTCCTTCCTCAACGCCGTGGTCGGCGCCTTCGCCTGCGACTGGGACTTCCAGGTCCTGCTCTATGTTCTGGCCGGCAACCTGGCCGCCGCCTTCGGCATCGAGTTCTACCAGCGCTTGAAGCGCTCCTCCATCCTTAAGGCCTCCTTTTTCTGGCTGCTGCCGGTCAACATCCTGGCCACCCTGCTCTTCTCCCTCTCCCGCGAGGACGCCTCCTGGCTGGCCACGGCCTTCGCCGTGCTGATGGGCATCCTGGCGGCGCTGCTGTCGGCCTTCGTGGCCAACTTCATGATCCCGCTGTGGGAGGTGATCTTCAAGCTGGTCACCGACCTGAAGCTCGTCGAGATCACCAACCTCAACCTGCCCTGCTTCCGCGAGATGCTGGAAAAGGCGCCCGGCACCTACCACCACTCGCAGATGGTGGCCTCGCTGGCCGAGGCCGCGGCCCAGGAGCTGGAGCTGTCGCCGCTGCTGGTGCGGGCCATGGCCCTGTACCACGACATCGGCAAGGTCGACAACCCGCAGTTCTTCACCGAGAACCAGTCGGTCTACGAGGACCCGCACGGGAAGCTGACGCCGCTGGAGAGCGCCAAGGTCATCATCTCGCACATTCCCCTCGGCCTGGAGAAGGCCGAGCGGCTGAAGCTGCCGGCCAAGGTCGCCCAGGCGATCTCCCAGCACCACGGCACCAAGCTGGTGCAGTTCTTCCACGCCCGGGCCAAGGAGCAGAGCGCCGGACGCATGGACGAGTTCGACGAGAACATGTTCCGCTACCCCGGCCGCAAGCCGCAGCAGGTGGAGGAGGCCGTCCTCATGATCGCCGACCAGGTGGAGGCGGCCACCAAGAGCCTCAGCGCCCCCAAGGACGAGGATATCCGCAACGTGGTGCAGAAGATCATCGCCGCCGACATCGCCGAGGGCCAGTTCGACGAATGCGACGGCCTGACCTTCAAGGCGCTCAACATCGTCGCCGGCAGCTTCTACTCCAAGCTGGCCTCCATCTACCACCAGCGCATCTCCTACCCGGGCTTCGACTTCGGCCGCGAGGAGGCGAAATGATCGCCCTGCAGCGTCAGGGATTCGCCCGGCCGGCGCCGGGGTTTTCCGCCCTGCTGCGCCGCGTCGCCGCCCGCGCCGGGCTCGAGGGGCGGGCGACGGTGCGCCTGGCCGGCGAGGCGGAGATGCGCGCCCTGAACCGCGAGTACCGCGGCCGCGACCGCGCCACCGACGTGCTCAGCTTCCCGCTGGGGGAGGCGCTGCCCGCGGGCGGCCTCTATGCCGGCGACGTGCTGATCTGCGTGCCGCTGGCCGAGGCCCAGGCGCGGCGCCAGGGCCACTCCCTGGCCCGCGAGCTGCTGCTGCTGTCCATCCACGGCCTGCTGCACCTGAAGGGCATGGACCACGAGACCGACGGCGGGCGCATGCTGCGCCTGCAGCAGCGGCTGTTCGCCGAGTTTGCCCGGGAGCTGAAATGAGCGTCGCCGCCCTGCTGCTGCTGTTCCTGGCCGCCCTGCTGTTCCACCTGCTGGAGAGCGCCTTCGAGAGCTTTTCGCGCATCTCGCTGGCCCGCTTCCTGGCCGGCATGGAGGGGCGGCGGCTGCCGCGCTTCCCCTTCGTGGAAAAGTTCGACCTGGTCATCCATTCGCTGGAGACGGTGGTCTTCGTGCTGCAGATCGTGCTGATGCTCTGCACCTTCCGCCAGCTGCGCCAGGCCCTGCCCTCGCCGCTGCTGCGCATCCTGCTGATCGGCCTGTTCTACCTGGTCTTCTTCAACGTGGTCTTCTACGTTTTGGCCTACCGCAACCGCGAGGCCGTGCTGCGGGCCCTGATCTTCCTCTTCCCCGTGGCCTGGTTCCTGTTCTACCCGCTGAACTACGTCTTCTCGCTGCTGCTCAAGGAGAACGCCGTGGATCCCAAGCAGGAGTCGGAGGACGGCGAGATCACCGACGAGCAGGTGGAGGTGTTCCTGGAAGAGGGGGCCAAGGAGGGGGTGATCGAGAAGGAGGACCAGGAGATGATCGAGAGCGTCCTCGAGTTCGGCGACACCCTGGCCAAGGAGATCATGACCCCGCGGGTCAACACCGTCTACGTGCACATCGACTCCAGCCTGGAGGAGATCGTGGCCGTCATCCGCGAGAAGAAAAAGTCGCGGCTGCCGGTCGCCGCCGACAAGCTGGACAACGTCGAGGGCATCATCCTGGCCAAGGACGTCCTCGACTCCTGGGGGCGGAGCGACTTCGACATCCGCCGCATCCTGCGCCCGCCCTTCTTCGTCCCCGAGACCATGCGCATCCTGGAGCTGATGAAGGAGATGCAGCGCACGAACCAGAAGTTCGCCATCGTCAGCGACGAGTTCGGCGGCGTCTCCGGCGTGATCAGCATGGAGGACATCATCGAGGAGATCGTCGGCGACATCAAGGACGAGTACGACGACGAGCTGGAGCCGATCGCCCGCGACCGCGACGGCTGGACCGTGCGCGGCGACACCTCCATCTACGAGCTGAACGAGTCGCTGGACATCGAGATCGACGACAGCGCCGACTACCAGACCGTGGCCGGCCTGATCAGCTGCCTGCTGGGGCGCATACCGGCCGCCGGCGACCGCGTGACGGCCGAGGGGCACGCCTTCGAGGTGCGCGAGATGGAGCGCAACCGCATCAAGTCGGTGCGCGTCACCCGTGAAAAAAAGTAGCCCGCCGCGGCGCTCGGGCTACGTGGCCTTGGTCGGCCGCACCAACGTCGGCAAGTCGACCTTCCTCAACGCCCTGCTGGAGGCCAAGATCGCCATTGTCTCGGCCAAGC
Organism: uncultured Clostridia bacterium; assembly: GCA_964628035.1. Classification (GTDB taxonomy): domain Bacteria; phylum Acidobacteriota; class Aminicenantia; order UBA2199; family UBA2199; genus UBA2199. The sequence goes on from CAZVPI010000005.1 coordinate 93,146, forward strand.
CGCAGACCACGCGCCGCCGCATCCTGGGCATCAAGACCACCCCCCGCGGCCAGGCCGTCTTCTTCGACTGCCCGGGCGTGCACAAGCCCCACTTCAAGCTGAACGAGCTGATGATGAAGGAGGTGCGCGACGCCCTGCACGACGCCGACCTGGTCCTCTATTTCGTGGCCCTGCGCGACCCCAGCCGCGACGAGTTCATCCACTCGCTGCTGGCCGAGGCCAGGAAACCGGTGATCCTGGTGATCAACAAGATCGACCAGCAGGGCCGCGGCCGCGTCCTGGCGAAGATCCAGGAGTACAAGGACGCCTTCCCCTGGAAGGAGATCGTCCCCGTCTCGGCGCTGCGCGGCGACAACCTGGAGCTCCTCGAGGAGCTGATCTTCGGCTATCTCCCGCCCGGGGAGGACCTCTACCCGGCCGAGGAGAGCACCCTGCAGAGCCAGGCCTTCTACGTCGGCGAGCTCGTGCGCGAGAAGGCGCTGGGCCTGGTCGAGGACGAGCTGCCGTTCACCACCACGGTGAAGGTCGAGGAGATCAAGGACCGCGGCGACACGGTCTACGTGCGCGCCGAAGTCTACGTGGACAACCCGGCGCAGAAAAAGATCGTCGTCGGCAAACAGGGCGGCCTGGTCAAGCGCATCGGCAGCGAGGGACGGGCGGCGTTGGAGGAGTACTTCGCCAAGAAGGTCTTCCTTGACCTGTTCGTCAAGGTCGTCCCCGGCTGGCGCAACTCGCCGCAGGTCATCCGCGGGATCTTCGACTGAAGGGGAGCGGGCCGGGGAATCCCCCGGCCGGGCTGGCCACATCCCCGGCGCGGGCCCCGGGAAATCCCCGGTTGCTATTTATCGATACTTATAATAAAATACGCCTTGCAACATGCTGAAAACCAACACGCTGCGCTCCAAGTTCCTGTGGTCGTTCATCCTGCTGAGCCTGGCGTACATCGCGATCTCGGCGGTTTTCAGCCTGCGCATGGTCGACCGCGCCAACAGCCGCATGGCCTGGGCCAGCTTCGAGCGCTGGGCCCGCGACTTCGAGACCCTGGCCGAGCCGAACTTCATCTATTTCAATTACATGAACCTGAAGGGACAGGCCGAGGACGTCCTCAAGGACAACGAGCGCGACTTCATCGCCCTGTACGACGCCCAGGAGCGCGAGATCTTCTTCAAGGGCCCGGAGGCGGCGCGCCGGCGGCTGCAGACCCTGCGCCGCGAATGCGGCGCCCAGGTGCGCCGGGCGCGCATCGGCGGCCGGCCCTACCTGCTGATACGCCTGCCGGTGCAGGTCGCCGCCGCCGACACGGTGTGGGGGCACATCCTCTTCGGGCACTCCGACGAGGACAACCAGGCCCTGCTGGGCAGGCTGCGCCTCACCGTGCTGGCCGCCTCCGCGGTGCTGCTGCTGGTCTTCGTGGGCGCGATCGCCTTCATCAACCGCCGGCTGACGCATCCCATCAGCCTGCTGAAAGACGGTCTGGACAAGATCAGCCACGGCGATTTCTCCCACCGCATCGAGATCCACTCCAACGACGAGTTCTCCTATTTGGGCAACCAGTTCAACGAGATGGCCGAGAAGATCGAGGGCATGCTGACCGAGATCGAGGCCACCCACCGCAACCTGGAGAAGCAGGTCGCCTCGCGCACCCGCGAACTGAACGAGTCCAACCAGAAGCTGCAGGTGGCCATGCAGGAGCTGCGCGACACGCAGCGGCACATCATCCAGACCGAGAAGCAGAAGTCGCTGACCGCCATCGTCTCCGGCTTCGCCCACGAGATCAACAACCCGCTGACCGGCATCCTGGGCTATGTCGACCTGCTGTCCATCCGCGAGGACGCCAGCCCCTACCTGCGCGAGAAGCTGGGCAGCATCCAGAAGCAGGCCCTGCGCATCAAGAACATCATCGACCAGCTCAACCAGATGAACCCCGACATGGAGCAGGTGAAGATGGAGCTGAGCCTGACCAACCTGCTGGAGAAGCTGGTCAAGGTCATCGGCGGCCGGCCGGAGAACAGCGGGGTCGCCATCGCCCGCCACGGCATACGCCAGGATGTCATCATCCACGGCAACCATTTCGCCCTCTGGCAGGTGTTCGAGGGCATCGTGGAGAACGCCATCGAGGCGCTGCGCGAGAACCGCGTGGCCAACGGCCGGGTCGACATCGAGCTGAAGCGCTCGCTCGACGGCCGGCAGGCCGTGGTGGAGGTGCGCGACAACGGCGGCGGCTTCCAGAACATCGAAAAGGCCTTCGACCCCTTCTACACCACCAAGAGCCGCACCCAGAAGAAGGGCATCGGCCTGACCATCGCCTACACCATCATCCAGGAGCACCAGGGCAACATCGTCATCCGCAACAACGAGGAGGGCGGGGCCACGGTGACGGTCTACCTGCAGGCGGCGGAACGCAACGGCAAAAACCAAGCGCAAGCGGAGGAATAATCATGCTCGGATCGATGAGAAAGAACCTGAAATCGCTTTCCTGGACCCTGTGGCTGGTCATCCTGGCCTTCGTCGGCTTCATCTTCGTGCAATGGGGGTCGGGCCGCTTCGACTCGGAGGGCCTCGACCTGGACGTGGCCGCCGTCGGCCGCTCCGCCATCAGCGGCGAGGAGTTCCAGAAGAACCTGGCCCGCTCGCTGGAGATGTACAAGCAGCAGTTCAAGGACGGCCTCAACCGCCAGGTCATCCAGCAGCTGGCCATTCCCGAGCAGGTTCTGCAGGGGATGATCAGCGGCCGCGTCGTCCAGGCCGAGGCGCGCAGGCTCGGGCTGCGCGTCAGCGACTCCGAGCTCGGCGACGCCATCCGCCGCAACCCCTCCTTCCAGCGCGACGGCGCGTTCATCGGCTCCGAGGAGTACGAGCGGCTGCTGGCCTACAACCACGTCACGGTCATCGAGTTCGAAGAGAGCCTGCGCCAGGACCTGCTGGCCGAGAAGCTCAAGGAGCTGGTGAGCGCGGGCCTCGTCCTCGACCCCGACCGGCTGCGCGAGGACTTCCGCCGCGAGAACGACCAGGCCGAGCTGGAGGCCGTCGTCCTGCGCCTGGACGCGGCCCAGGACGCGCCCGCCTTGGGCGAGGCCGAGCTGCTCGAATTCTACGGAAAGAACCCGGCGCTCTTCCAGGGCGCCGAGAAGCGCTCGGGAGAGGTGCTGGCCCTGAGGTTCGCCGACCTCAAGAAGGAGGTCGGCCTCAAGGAAGAGGAGTTGTTCGCCTACTACCGCCAGAACGCGTCCCTGTTCCGCGTGCCGGGCAAGACCAAGGTCAGCCGCATCTTCCTGCCCTACGAGCCGGCGACGCGCGAGGACGTCCTGAGGCGCTTGGAGGAGGCCGCCGCCGCGCTGAGCGCCGACGGCTTCGCCGCCAAAGCCCGCGAGATGTCGGCCGACGAGAAGGCCGGCGAGGGGGGCGACTGGGGCTACTGGGGCTGGCAGGCCTTCAGCGCCCAGGAGAAGACGATGATCGAGCGCCTGGCGCAGGGGGAGATCTCGTCGCCGGTGGACACCGGCAAGGGCTTCGCGCTGCTGCACGTGAGCGAGAAGGTCGAGGAGCAGCAGGAGAGCTTCGACGTGGTCAAGCCGCGCATCCGCGGCATCCTGGAGAACGAGCGCCTGCGCAAGCTGGCCGGCGAGCGCATGGCCCGGGCCCATGCGCGCATCAAGAAAGCCGGGAGCCTGGAGGCCGGCGCCGCCATGCTGGGAGCCAAGGTCGTCGCCAGCCAGCCGCTCACCCGCGGCCAGGCGCTTCCCGGCATCGACGACATGGGCTATGTTTCCCAGAAGCTGTTCGCCCTGGGCGAGGGGGAGATCTCCGAGCCCCTGGAGTTCCCCGACGGCGTGGCCGTGGTGCGGCTGACCCGCGTGGACAAGGCGCAGACCGAGCCCTTTGCGGCCGTGCGCGAGAAGGTCGCGCAGGAAGCGGGCAAGGTTTGGAAGCTGGAGCGGCTGCAGGAGCGGGCCCGGCAGCTCGCCGCTGCATTGAACCGCCTGGGCGATGCCGCCAAGGCCGGGGAATTCCTGAAAAAGGAGGGGCTGAAGTCCGAAAAAGCGACCTACCGCCGCGGCGGAAACCTGCTCGACCTGGAGTCCGTTCAGGGGCTGGACGAGGCCGTGTTCGCCCTGGCCGAGAACGCCTATGCGCCGCTGGCCCTGAAGAACGGCGCCGCCGTCGTGCGCCTGACCAGCCGCAAGGTGGTCGGCGACGAGGGATTCGCCAAGGAGCGCCAGGCCTATTACGCCAAGCGCCTGGAGGAGGCCAAGAGCGCGCGCTTCTCCTCTTTCCTGATGGGCCGCAAGGACGACTACCCGGTCCGCTTCAACGCCGAACTGTTCGAAAGGGTGAAGGAATCGGTCCTCTCCCGCTTCCGCTGACAAGGAGGAACCCCATGAGCCACGCCAACCCGACCCGGCCCCAGGGCATGCCCGAGGGGGCCTTCGAGGTCCTGCCCGCCGGAAAGGAATACGTCCCCTACGTGCGCGCCGACCAGGCCTTGCCCGAGGTGACGGCCCGCTCGCTCGTGCTCGGCCTGATCATGGCCATCGTCTTCTCGGCCGCCGCCGCCTTCCTGGGGCTGAAGATCGGCCAGGTGTTCGAGGCCGCCATCCCCATCGCCATCATCGCCGTGGGCGTGGCGCCGCTTTTCCGGCGCAAGAGCACCATCCTGGAGAACGTCATCGTGCAGTCGGTCGGCGCCGCCTCGGGGCTGGTCGTCGCCGGCGCCATCTTCACCCTGCCGGCCCTCTTCATCCTGGGGCTCGACCGGGAGATCGGCTTCGACCTGTTCAAGATCTTCATGGTCTCCTTCCTGGGCGGGGCCCTGGGCGTCCTCTTCCTGATCCCGTTCCGCAAGTACTTCGTCAAGGAGATGCACGGCCACTTTCCGTTCCCCGAGGCCACGGCCACGGCCCAGGTGCTGGTGGCCGGCGAAAAGGGGGGCGCCCAGGCCAGGATCCTGGTCAAGAGCATGGTCATCGGCGGCCTGTTCGACTTCATGGTCCATTCCGTGGGGGCCTTCCCGGAGGTCTTCAGCAGCCGCATCCTGCCCGTCGGCCGGGCGCTGGCCGACAAGGCCAAGATCGTGCTCAAGTTCGACGTGCTGTCGGCCGTCCTGGGTCTGGGCTACATCATCGGCCTGAAGTACACCTCGATCATCGCCGCCGGCAGCCTGCTGTCCTGGCTGCTGCTGGTGCCGGTCATCCACTACTTCGGCCAGTTCATCCCGGCCGAAATCGTGGGCAACGCCCCCAAGCTGATCTCGGCCATGAGCGCCGAGGAGATCTTCGCCCACTACGTGCGCTTCATCGGCATCGGCGCCATCGCCATGGCCGGCATCATCGGCATCCTCAAGTCCTCGAAGATCATCGTCCAGGCCTTCGGCATGGGCTTCAAGCAGATCCTGCGCACGCCGGCCGCCGGCGAGGCCGCCGAGCCGCGCACGCAGACCGATCTGAACATGAAGTGGGTCATCCTGGGGCTGGGGCTGACCGTCCTGGTCGTCTGGGCCTTCTTCACCTTCTCGGTGCTGGCGCCGGTGGCCCAGCCGCTGAAGATCGGGCTGATCGCCACGCTGACCGTGTTCGTCATCAGCTTCCTGTTCACCTCGGTGGCGGCGCGGGCCATCGCCATCGTCGGCACCAACCCGGTTTCGGGCATGACCATGATGACCCTGATCCTGAGCAGCCTGGTGCTGGTCGCCGCCGGCCTCAGCGGCGAGTACGGCATGTACGCCGCCCTGCTCATCGGCGGCGTCGTCTGCACCGCCCTCTCCATGTCGGGCGGCTTCATCACCGACCTGAAGGTCGGCTACTGGCTGGGCTCGACGCCGCTCAAGCAGCAGACCTACAAGTTCCTGGGCATCTTCGTCTCCTCGCTCACCGTCGGCCTGGTCATCTTCCTGCTGCACAAGACCTACGGCTTCACCGGCGGCGATGCCCTGGCCGCGCCGCAGGCCAACGCCATGGCCGCCCTGATCCAGCCGCTGATGAACCCCGGCGCCCAGGTCCCCTGGCTGCTGTACGGCGTCGGCGTCCTCACCGCCCTGATCATGGAGTTCATCGGCGTGCCGCCGCTGGCCTTCGCCCTGGGCATGTACATCCCGCTGGAGCTCAACACGCCGCTGGTGATCGGCGGCCTGATCGCCCACCTGGTCTCGCGCTCCAGCGCCGACAAGGACCTGGCCGCGAAGCGCTATGACCGCGGCATCCTCACCGCCTCCGGCTTCATCGCCGGCGGGGCCATCATCGGCGTGGTCAGCGCCATCCTGAAATGGCGGCTGCAGGACGGGCTGCCCTGGCTTTCCTGGGCCGGGGGGCGCCACGGCGAGACGATCGCCCTGGTCCTGTTCGTCCTGATCGCGGTCTACCTCTACGCCGACTCGCGCCGGGCCCGCAGGGAGGATTGATGGAAAAGGAGAAGATCGCCCAGGCCATCCAGATCCTGGGCGAGCTGGACCTCGACCTGTGGCTGGTCATCGACCGCGAGTCGGGGATCCTCAGCGACCCGGTCATGGACTTCGTCGTCGGCCAGCACGCCACCTGGCTGTCGTTCTTCCTCTTCGCGCGCAACGGCGAGAAGCACGCCGTCGTCGGCAACCTGGACGTGGAGACGTTCCGCCGCTGCGGGCTGTTCGACACCGTGTCGGCCTACAAGGGCAGCCCCCAAGAGGACCTGCTGCGCCTGCTGGGGCGCCTGGCGCCGCGGCGCATCGCCATCGACTACTCGCCCGACTGCGCCGCCGCCGACGGCCTGACCCACGGCAACTACCTCAAGCTGCAGGAACTGCTGCAGGGGAGCGACTTCGGCCGGCGCCTGGTCCCGGCCGAGGAGCTCATCTCCCGGCTGCGCGGCCGCAAGTCGGCCGAGGAGCTGCGCCGCCTGCGCCGCGCCTGCGAGATCACGAACGGCATCTACGACCGGGTCGGCCGGGCGGTCAGGCCGGGGATGACCGAGAAGGACCTGGCGGCCTGGATCAGCGCCCGGCGGCGGAAGCTGGGCCTCGCTGCCGCCTGGCACGAGGACAGCTGCCCCGCCGTCTTCTCCGGCCCCCAGGAGGTCGGCGCCCACTCGGCCCCCACCGGCAACGAGCTGAAGCCGGGCCACATCTTCAACATCGATTTCGGGGTCAAGGTCGAGAGGTACTGCTCGGACCTGCAGCGCACCTGGTACATCCTGCGCCCCGGGGAGAAGAAGGCGCCGCCCGAGGTGCAGCGCGGCTTCGCTGTCCTCCTGGAGGCCATCGCCAGGGCCTTTGCGGCGCTCAAGCCCGGCGCGCGCGGGATCGACGTCGACGCCGCGGCCCGAAGCCACATCGTCGCCCAGGGCTACGACGAGTATCCCCACGCCCTGGGCCACCAGGTGGGCCGCGACGCCCACGACGGCGGCGCCCTGCTGGCGCCGGCCTGGGAGCGCTACGGCCAGCTGCCGTTCATGCCCCTCGAAAAGGACCAGGTGTTCACCATCGAGCCGCGCATCTATGTCAAGGACTTCGGCGTGGCCACGGTCGAGGAAATGGTCGTCCTCACCGCCGCCGGAGCCGAGTACCTCTCGCGGCCGCAAACCGAGCTCTTCCTGGTGAAGCCCAGGAGGTGAAGCCCATGGCCAGCGGCACGGCGGCAGGCGGCAGAAAGCCCGAGTGGCTCAAGACGCCCCTGCCCAGCGGCGACGCCTATTTCGCCCTCAAGCGGCGCCTGGAGCAGCGCGGGCTGCACACCATCTGCCAGAGCGCCCGCTGCCCCAACGCCCACGAGTGCTGGAATGCGGGCAACGCCACCTTCCTGATCATGGGCGACGTGTGCAGCCGCGACTGCCGCTTCTGCGCCGTCACCCACGGCGTTCCCTCCCCCCTGGACCCCGGCGAGCCCGGCAGGCTGGCCGAGATGGCGGGTCTGATGGACCTGTCCTATGCCGTCATCACCTCGGTGACCCGCGACGACCTGGACGACAAGGGCAGCGGCCACTTCGCCGCCGTCGTCTCGCGCCTCAAGTCGGCCCGGCCGCGGATGGGCGTCGAGGCGCTGGTCCCCGATTTCAGCGGCCGCAGCGACCTGCTCGACCGCGTCCTTGACGCCGGGCCCGACGTGCTGGCCCACAATGTGGAGGCGGTTCCCGCGCTGTACCCGGCGCTGGGGCGCCGCGCCGGCGCCTTCGCCGATTCCCTCCGTGTCCTGGCCCACGCCAAGGGCCGGGGCTGGGTCAGCAAGAGCGGCCTGATGGTCGGGCTGGGGGAGAGCCGCGCCCAGCTGCGCGAGCTGCTGCGCCGCCTGCGCGATGCCGGCGTCGACGCCCTGACCATCGGCCAGTACCTGCGGCCCGACCGGCGCAGCCTGCCGGTCGCCCGGTATGTGCCCCCGCAGGAATTCGTGGAACTCAAGCAGGAGGCGCTGGCGCTGGGTTTCCTGGCCGTGGAGGCGGGGCCTTTCGTCCGCAGCTCCTATCACGCCGACGTCATGCAGCAAGCGGTGAACCGTGCGCTATCTCGTATTCAGTGACATCCACAGCAACCTCGAGGCCTTCGAGAGGTTCCTGGCCCAGAAAAAGGTCAAGAGCGTCGACAAGATCCTTTTCCTGGGCGACCTGGTCGGCTATGGCCCCGATCCCGACGGCGTGATCAGCCAGTTCCGCCTGCTGCCGCACTTGCGGGCGGTGCGCGGCAACCACGACAAGGTGATCGCCGACCTGGAGTCGTCGGCGCTGTTCAATCCGGCCGCGGCCTTCTCCGCCGAGTGGAGCAAGCTGCATATTTCTCCGGCCAACTTCCTGTACCTGAAGAAGCTGCCCAAGGGGCCGCAGGTGATCGACCGCTTCATCACCCTCTGCCACGGCTCGACGTTCGACGAGGACTACTACGTGTTCTCGCAGTTCGAGGCCACCGAGTCCTTCCGCTTCATGACCACGTCCATCGGCTTCTTCGGCCACACCCATTTCCCCATCATTTATTACCTGCGCAACGAGAAACTCGACGTCGTGCCCCTGGTCGAGAATGCGCGCATCAAGCTCGACCGCAACACCCGCTACCTGATCAATCCCGGCTCCATCGGCCAGCCGCGCGACAAGAACCCGTCTTCGAGCTACATCGTCTTCGATTCCGTCAAGATGGAGATCAGCTTCAACCGCTTCACCTACGAAGTGGGCAAGACCCAGAGAAAGATCCGCGACGCCGGCCTGCCCGAACTCCTGGCCAGCCGCCTGGAGGCGGGCGTGTAGCGCCGGCATGGAGGACCCCATGAAAAACGAGGAGATCCAACGGTTCGTCGAGAAGGTGATCAACGAAAAGATGCAGCTGCTGCTCAACCGCATCGACGCCTTCCAGAGCAGCGTCTTCCGCGACATCGAAAAGCTCAAGGACCTGGACGAGCTCACCCGGTTCACCCTGCCCCGCGAGCTCAGCGGCCGCGACGAGGACGCCGAGGCCGGGGCCGACATCGTTACCCTGAACGAATACGTCAGGAAGATCGCCGCCGCCGCCAACCAGCTGCTGCTCATCGGCGGCCTCATCGAGGGCATCAACCGCTTCTGCGACCGCGCCGCCTTGTTCCTGCTGCGCGACGACAAGCTGGTCGGCTGGCGCGGCAAGGGCTTCTCGGGAGAGAACGGCCAGATCAGCGACGAGGAGCTGAAGCGCATCTTCTTCTCCCTCTCGGCCAACACCGTGCTCAAGAGCGTCATCGAGGCCAAGAAGAGCTACAGCGGCGATCCGCTGGCCAAACCCGACGACTTCCTGATCTACAACCGCCTCGGCGGCGGCAAGCCCAAGCGCATCTTCGTCCTGCCCTTCTTCGTCAAGGGCAAGCCCCAGGCGGTGATCTACGCCGACTCGCTCTCCGGCCGGGCGATCAAGAGCAAGCCGATCGAGATCCTGGCCACGGTGGGCGAGCTCAGCCTCGACATGCTGCCCATCCGCCAGAAGCTGCTGGCCAAGATCAAGACCCAGGAGTTCATCGAGGACACCGAGATCGAGCCCAGGTCGTACGAGCAGCACGCCGACGAGCTGGAGAAGACCTCGGCGCCGACGCGCGAGAACGACCCCGAACGCTACGCGCGGGTGATCATCAACGACATCATCCTCTACAACAAGAAAGTGGTCGAGGACGGGATCAAGAACCGCAACCTGTACGATGCGCTCAAGGAGACCCTGCTGCAGGCCAAGGAGCTCTACCTGCGCCGCTCCAGCGACCTGCGCTACTTCGAGGAGCAGATGGTCAATGTCCTGGCCAAGGGCGACCGCGCGGCGTTGAAGGGCTACAAGTTTGAAGCTCTCAAGTAAGAGCGGCAGCACCCCCTATACGCTGCTATTCTGCCAACTGGCCGCGTTCTCCTTCGCCGCCGCCTATGCGGCCGCCTGGATCTGCCGGCCGCCGCTGGCCGCCGAGCCCGAGGCCGCGGTCGACCACCGGCAGCTTTTCGCCAACTACCGCCTGTTGACCCCGTTCCTGCGGCCGCCCACGGCCGGAAGCGGGGAGGGCGGTGCGCTGGCGGCGGAACCGCTGCTGGCGGCGCTGGGCGCCCTGGAAGCGGCCGAGACGAGCCTCGCCGCCAACGACGCCGCCTCCGGCCTGGACGCTCTGGAGTCGGTCCCCGAGCGCCCCTCGTTCCTGGCCGCCCGCCGCGATTTTCTGCGCCTGCGCCTGCTCCGCGCCGCCCGCCGCTTTGCCGACGCCGCCGCCTTCACCGACGCCCGGCCGCCCGTTGACCTGGAAGGGCGCGTTCTGCGCCTGGACTGCCTGATGCAGACCGGCAGGGCCGAGGAGGCCGTTGCCGAGTTCAAGCCCCTGTTCGCCGGCGCACGCCTCGACGCCTTTTCCGGGGCGCTGCCCAGGCCGCGCCTGGCCGCGCTGCTGCAGCGGCTGGGGGAGGAGGACTGGCAGGCCAAGTTCGAATTCCTGCTGGCCGGCCGCGACGGGCGTGAGTTCCGCCGCGAGGCGTCCTTCTGCCCCTTCCGCGGGCTGGCCCGCCTGTTCCAGGCCGAATTCGACTTCCAGCGCCGGGCCTATGTCCGCGCGCGGCAGGCGCTGCGCCTGCCGCTCCCCGGGCCCTACGCCGGCGCCGGCGAGCGCCTGCGTCTCAAGATCGACATGCGCCTGGATTCCGCGCTTGATCTTGGCCCCCGCCTGCGCCTCCTCGAGGAATCCGGTTCGCTTACGCCGGGCCTGCTGCTCGACTTGGGGCAGATCGCCCTGGCGGGGGACGACCTGGCTCGGGCGCTGCCGCTGCTCGAGCGATTCCTGGAGGAAAGCCGGGACCGCAACGAGCCGTACTGGCGCACCGTCTGGCTGCTGGCCTGGCTCCGTTACCGCCTGCAGGACCGCCAGGGAGCGTTGAAATACTTCCGCCTGGGGAGCCAAGGCACCCTCACCGGGTACCGCATCGCCTCGCGCTACTGGCTGGCGCGGATGGAGAAACGGCAGCCTCCCGGCCTTTCCGCCTATCCTTTTTCGTATTATACGGTCAAGGCCCTGGGCAGCCGGGACGGCTTCCGCGCCCTGCACATCCCCTTCCTGGACATGCTGGACGACCCGCCCAAACCCAGGCTGCTGGCGATCGTCGCCGATCTGAGGGCGCTGGCCGGCAGCGGGCTCTGGCAGGAAGCGGACGAGGCCGTGCGCTGGGCCATCCGCGAGCCCGGACTCGGCGCGGGCGACCGCAACCTGCTCAAGGTGATCGAGTCGCTGCTGCACTACCGCCAGGGCCGATATTTTGAAGCCTACCGCCAGTTCCGGGCCAATTTCCCCGTTCCCGAGGGAGTGCGCCTGCCCAATTTCCTCAGCGGCCTCTTTTTCCCCCGGGCCTATGAAAGCCTGATCGAATCCGCCTGCCGCGAGCACGGCATCGATCGCTATCTGGTGCAGTCGCTGATCCGCGAGGAGTCCTTCTTCCGCAGGGAGGTTCGTTCCCCGGCCAACGCCCTCGGCCTGATGCAGCTGCTGCCCGCGACGGCGCGGCAGGTGGCCGCCCAGGCCGGCCTGCGCATCAAGGCCGCCGACCTGTTCGATCCCGGCCTCAACATCCGCCTGGGCCTGCGCTACCTGCAGGCGATGCTGCGGCGCTACGACGGGCGCGTGTACCTGGCCCTGGCCGCCTACAACGCCGGTCCGCACCGCGTCGACCGCTGGCTGAAGGATTTTCCCGCGGCCGGAGAGGAGGAGTTCATCGAGATGATCCCCTTCAGCGAAACGCGCAACTACGTCAAGAGCATCCTGCGCAACCGCTTCTTCTATCGCTACTACGACGGCGCCGCCGGGGCGTGACGCCCGGCCCGGGCCCCAGGGAGGGAACATGACCCGCGAGCGCAAGCTCCGCCGCATGGCGTCTCTGGCGGCAACGGCGTGCTGGATGGCCGCGGCCGCCCCCGCGGCCGACCCGCTGACGGTGCGCACCCACTTCTACCAGATCCCGCACGTGATGAGCTGCCGTGTCTACCTGCCCGCGGGCTACGACCCGGGCCGCCGCACCCCGCTGCTCATCGCCCTGCACGGCAGCGGCGGCAGTGCCGGCAGTTTCGCTTCCCTGTGGCGCCGCGACCCGCGCGCCCAGTGCATCTTCGCCGTTCCCGAGGGGCCCTACCCGTTCCCCAGCGACAGGCAGGGAGGGAGCTCCGGACGCTCCTGGTACCTGCTGGTGAAGGAAAAGCGTGTCTGGGAACTCGCCGATCCCCTGTCCGTACGGGCCATCATGGCGACGGTGGAGGAGCTTCAGGCCTGCTACCCGGCAGGTCCGGTGTATATCCTGGGCTTTTCCCAGGGGGCCTCGCTGGCCTACCAGGCCGCCCTGGGCCATGCGCATGCCTTCGCCGGCGTCATCGCGGTCGCCGGGCTCCTGCCCCAGCAGGCGCTGCCGGCCTCCGGCCTGGACAAGGCGGGGTCGCTGCGCGTGTTCATCGCCCACGGCAGCCGCGACGCCAGAGTGCCGCCGGCGCGCAGCGCAGAGGCGCGCGCGCGCCTCGAGGCGGCCGGGCTGCAGGTGACGATGCGCACCTTCCGCGGCGGGCACGACATCCCCCGCGAACTGTTCCAGGAGATCCTGGAGTGGATCGGCGCCTGGACGGAGGGGGCCGCACGCGAATTGACCGGCGCGGGGCGCAGTGGTACAATTCCCGGGGCGGCCCGCGCCGCCCGCTGACGGACGGATCCGGGCTTCAGGCAGGCGAATGAAAAAAATTCGGGTCGGATTGATCTTCGGCGGCCGCTCGGCCGAGCATGCGGTTTCCCTGATGTCGGCCCGGGCCATTTGGGAGCGCCTGGACCGCTCCAAGTACGAGCCTTTCCTCCTTTACGTGAGCAGGGCAGGGGAGTGGTCGCTCACCGAAAACGCCAGCTTCCGCGAGGAGGAGCTGCGGGAGGCGGCCGGGCGCTCCTTCCTGCCCTGGGCGGCTCCGCTGCCCGGGGCCTGCGAAGGCGACATCTATTTCCCGGTGCTGCACGGCCCCAATGGCGAAGACGGGCGCATCCAGGGACTGTTCGAGCTGGCCGGCAAACCCTTTGTCGGCGCCGGCAGCCTCGCCGCCCAGCTGGCCATGGACAAGGTCGTCGCCAAGATGCTGTTCGCCCAGGCCGGTCTGCGCCAGGCCCCTTTCCTGTATTTCCGCGAGAACCTCCCCGAGCAGGTGGTTGGGCTCGTCGAGAAGAAGCTCGGCTACCCGGTGTTCGTCAAACCCAGCTCGCTGGGCTCTTCGGTGGGCATCCGCAAGGCCGCCGGCCGCGCCGAGCTGCTGGCCGCCGTTGCGCTGGCGTTTTCCTACGACGCCAAGATCGTGATCGAGAAGGCCGTTTCCATGCGCGAAATCGAGGTCTCCGTCATGGGCAACGAGGAGATCCTGGTCTCACAGCCGGGCGAGCTCCTGCCCTCGCGGGAATTCTACGACTATGAGGACAAGTATGTGGAGGGCAAGACGCAGTTCCGCATCCCGGTGCAGCTTCCCGGGGCCGTCGCCGAGCGGGTGCGCAGGACGGTGCGGAAGGCCTACCGCGCCCTCTTCCTCGACGGCTACGCCCGCGTCGACCTCTTCCTGGTGAACGGCAGCGACGAAATCTTGATCAACGAGATCAACGCCATTCCCGGCTTCACCGCCATCAGCATGTTCCCCAAGCTGTGGGAAGCGCAGGGCATCGGCTTTTCCGAGTTGCTCGACCGGCTGATCGCCCTCGGGTTCGAACGCCAGCGCCGCCGCCGCGAAAACGTCGATGAAGGTCTTGGCCGTTGATTTCGGCCGCCGTCGTGTTGGCCTGGCCGTGGGCGACAGCCGTACGCGCGTGGCCACGCCGCTGCCCCTGGTCGCGGCCGGAGACGGCCGCCGCCTCCTCGATGCCATCCTGGAGCGGGTGGGGGAGTTCGATGTGCAGCGCATCGTGGTCGGCCATCCCCTGAACATGGACGGCAGCCGCGGCCCGGCCTGCGCGGCGGCCGAGCGCTTCGCCGCCGCCCTGCGCCGCCGCAGCGGCCTGCCGGTCGACCTGGTCAACGAGCAGCTGACCAGCTTCGCCGCCGAGGAGCTGGCCAAGGAGATCGAGCGCGATTTCCGCAGGCGCAAGGCCTTTCTCGACAGCGTTGCGGCGCAGCTGATCTTGGAGACCTATTTCGAGCAAGTAGGAAAAAAGAAATGAGGAAGTACTGGGCATACGGCGTACGCCAGCTGCGGGTTGCCTTGTGCCCCGCGCCGACGCCCGAGAGAACGGAATGACCCGCAAAAAAAGGAATAAGCCCTGGCGCCGGGTGCTGGCCCTGTCGCTGGTCGCGGTCGCCGCCGTCCTGGCCTGGCTGGGCCATGGCGTCTATCGCCGGGTCTTCCGGCCCTTTGCGGGGAGCGCAGAACGCGTTGTGGTCGTGATCGAGAGCGGCATGACCGTCCCCCAGATCGCCCGGCTCCTGGAGAGACGGGGCGTCGTTTCCAGCGCCGCCGATTTCGTCCGTTATTACAGGCTTTTCCACCGCGGCCGCACGCTGAAGGCCGGGGAATACCTTTTTGACGCGCCGCTGACGCTGGGACAAGTCGTCGCCAAGCTGGCCGAGGGCAAGTCGCTCCTCTACCGGGTGACGGTGAAGGAGGGATTGTGGATCGGCGAAACCGCCGAGGTCTTCGAGGCCAGCGGACTGTTCGCCGCCGCCGAGTTCCTGCGCGTCGCCTCCGATCCCGCACTCGTGCGCGATCTCGATCCAGAGGCCGTCGACCTGGAGGGCTACCTTTTCCCCGACACCTACCAGGTCCGGCGCGACATCGGCGCCAACGAGATGGCGGCCCTCATGGTATCCCGTTTCCGGCAGAACTTCGGCCACCGCTTCGTCTGGCGCGCCCGCGACATCGGCCTCAGCATCCGCCAGGCCGTGATCCTGGCTTCGCTCATCGAGAAGGAGACCGCCAGCCGCGACGAGCGTTTCCTGATCTCGTCGGTTTTCCACAACCGTCTGCGCCGCGGCATGCTCCTCGACTGCGACTCGACCATCATCTACGCCCTGAAAAAGGCAGGCGTTTGGGACGGCGACCTGCGCTGGCGCGACCTGAAGGGGGACTCGCCTTACAACACCCGGCGCCATCGCGGCCTGCCCCCAGGCCCCATCGCCAGCCCCGGCTACGACTCGCTGGAAGCGGCGCTTTACCCGGAAAGCAGCGAGTACCTTTATTTCGTCGCCAAGGACGGCAGCAGCCACCATTTCTCCACGAGCCTGGCCGAGCACAACCGCGCCGTGCGCCGCTACATCCTGCAGAAAGGGGAGGCGGCCGGTGACTGAACCCGTTGCGCGGCAGGTTTCCGGCAAGCGTTTCTTCGTTCATGAAGAGGAAAACTTGATTTATGGCTATACAACGGTGGATTTCACTTCAACCCGTCTCCAGGCCCTCTTTCCCGGCCAGCCCCTGCTGTTCCTCAAGCAGGTTCACGGCGTGCGCATCTTGGAGGAGGGGGAATGGCAACCGGCGAGCGAGGCGGACGGGCTTGTCGTGGAAAGGGGAGGTGGCGTGGCCGTGATCCAGACCGCCGACTGCCTGCCGCTCTTCTTCTTCGATGACGCGCGGAGGCGAGGCGGCGTCCTCCACGTCGGCTGGCGCGGGCTGAGGCGCGGCATCGAGGAGAGGCTCGCCGCCAGGCTGGGGCCCGCTCTGTCCACATATTTTTTTTTCCTGGGGCCGGGCATCGAGGGCGGCTGCTACGAAGTAGGGGAGGAGCTGCGGCAGCAGTTCTCGGAAAAGGCCTATGCCAAAGACATATTTTCCAAGAGCCGGCCCGGCAAGCTCCTCCTGGACCTCAAGGCCGGGCTGAAGGCCTCCCTGGGCGCGCTCGGCGTCCCCCGGGAGCGGATCGGTGATTGCGGCCTCTGCACCTCCTGCCTGCGCCTGTTCCCTTCCTACCGCCGCGACGGCGCCAGCGGCAGGCGCATCTTCAATTTCCTCGCCCTGGGGCCGAAGCGCCTGGCCGCGGCCGCGAACGAAACTTCTCCCGGCGCATAGCCGTAACAGGGGTGATGAAACCCGGCATCGACATCGGCGAATCGATCGCCATCGCCCTGCGCTCGCTCCAAGCCAACAAGCTGCGCTCCTTCCTGACGCTGCTGGGGATCATCATCGGCGTCACCACCGTGATCACCGTGGTGACCATCATCCAGGGCCTGAACCGCTACGTCAAGTACCAGCTGTTCGCCTTCGGCACCAATTCCTTCATCGTGCAACGCGCCCCGGAGATGATCACCAACCTCAAGGACGCCCAGGAGATGCTCAAGCGCCGGCACATCCGTTACGAGGACTACCTGTACCTGAAGGCCAACGCCGGGATCCCGCTCATGGTCGAGGCGGAGTACGGCCGCGGCGCCACGGTCAAGTACGGCGCCACGTCGCTCGCCGACCTGCGCCTGCGCGGGGAGACCTCGGGCAACCACCTGACCGGGCGCACGATGGAGATCGAGGCCGGGCGCTTCCTGAACGCCGACGACGAGGCCAACGCCCGTCCGGTGTGCGTGATCGGCTACGACATCCGCAAGGAGCTCTTTCCCTACGAGAACCCGCTGGGCAAGTGGCTGACCGCCGCCGACGGCCGCCGCTTCCGCGTCATCGGCGTGGTCAAGGGCATGGGCAAGATCCTGGGCCAGAGCCTGGACGGCTTCCTTTCCGTGCCCATCACCACCTTCCAGAAATATTACGGCTCCAGCCGCCGCAGCCTGACCATCAACGTGCTGGCCCGCGACGTGGAGACCCTGGCCGCGGCCAAGGAGGAGGTGCGCACCCTGCTGCGCGGCCGGCGCAAGCTGTCGTTCCGCCAGGAGGACGATTTCGCCATCGAGGACTCGCAGACCTTCATCGATTTCTACAACAACCTGACCGGGACCCTCTACGCGGCCATGATCGCCGTGGCCGCCATCTCCATGCTCATCGGCGGCATCGTCATCATGAACATCATGCTGGTGGCGGTCACCGAGCGCATCGCCGAGATCGGCCTGCGCAAGGCCGTCGGCGCCAGGCGCCGCGACATCCTGCTGCAGTTCCTCATCGAGTCGTCGACGATCTCCGCCGTCGGCGGCCTGATCGGCATCACCCTGGGCTTTCTCTTCGCCAAGATCATCTCGGTGCTGACCTCGCTGCCGGCCGCCCTGGAGCCCTGGTCGGTGGCCCTGGCCATCGCCCTGTCCAGCTCGGTGGGCCTGTTCTTCGGCATCTTTCCCGCGAACCGCGCCGCCAAGCTCGACCCGGTTGTGGCGCTGCGCTCGGAATGAGGCCCTGATGCGCGCCCAAGGGCAGGGGGGCAGGTCATGAAGACGGGGCTGGTCCGCGAGGTGCTGGCCATGGCCCTGGATTCCATCCGCCAGAACAAGCTGCGCTCCTCGCTGACCATCCTGGGCATCGTCATCGGCGTGCTGACCATCGTGGCCATGGTGGCGGTCATCGAGGGGATCAACGCCAGCTTCGCCAGCCAGCTGGAAGCGATGGGCTCCAACCTGCTGTTCGTCTACCGTTTCGAGCCTGGGATCCGCATCGGCCGCATGCCTGAAGAGCTGCGCCGCCGCAAGCCGATCACCTTCGCCGACGCCGAGGCCGTCGAGAGCTCCTGCCCAGCGGTGGCGGCCGCCAGCCCCGAGGTGAGTTTCTTCCGCTTTCTGCCGCCGGCGCGGGTGAAATACATGGCGAACGAAGTGGAAAATCCAGTCCTGAGCGGGGTGAACCACCGCTACCTGCAGATCTATGAGGAATACACCGTCGAAAGCGGCCGCTTCTTCACCGAGGCCGAGAACCTCAACCGCCGCGAGGTGTGCGTCATCGGCGCCGAAATCGTCGACGCCCTGTTCCCCGGCCAGAGCCCGCTGAACAAGACGGTTGTTTTTGAAGGCAAAAAATTCATTGTCATCGGCACTTTAGGAAGAATCGGCAAGTTCATGGGCCAGAGCCGGGACAACCGCATGATCATCCCGGTCAACACTTTCCGCAAGTTCTTTCCCGGCGAGGACGACGTGACCGTGATCGTCAAGGTGCGCAGCAACGCCCGACTGGAGGCGGCCAAGGACGAGATCATCAATCTCATGCGGCTGCGCCGCAAGGTGAAGGCCAGCGAAAAGAACAATTTTTCGGTTTTCACCCAGGACACCATCGCCGGGCTGTACACGCAGCTGACCGGGGCCGCGTTCCTGGTCATGATCATCATTTCCTCCATCGGACTGCTCGTCGGCGGCATCGGCGTCATGAACATCATGCTGGTCTCGGTGACGGAGCGCACCCGCGAGATCGGGCTGCGCAAGGCCATCGGCGCCCGCGGCAGCGAGATCCGCAACCAGTTCCTGTACGAGGCCATCGTCCTGACCCTTGCAGGCGGGGGAGCCGGGGTCCTCTGCGGCGTCCTGCTCAGCCTGCTGATCAAGGCCCTCAGCGGCCTGCCCGTAAGCATCAATCCCTATTCCATTGTCGCCGCCCTGGCCGTGTCGACGTCGGTCGGGCTGTTCTTCGGCCTCTACCCGGCCAGCCAGGCGGCCAAGCTGGATCCGGTCACCGCGTTGCACTACGAATAGAACCTGAACATCAAGTGAATCCCTCAGTTTTTGAATGCCCTAATTTTACCGGCTTCTTTATGTCGGATAAGATATATTATGTAAACCAATATCAGTTTTTCAAAAATCAGCGAGGTTTTTCAGCTTGTTTTCGCGTATGTCGCGGATGAGTTTCTCCAGGACCTCGATCACCTTCTCCCTGTTCACCTTCTCCTGCTTGAACTGGAAATTGATCCTGACCTTCTTGTCGTCCGACTGAAAATTGAAGCGGAAGGTCTTTGCCGCTCCCTCGCCCTTGCGCTGCTCCTTGACGATCTCGCGCGAAACCGGCTTCTTGCCGTACTGGCTCAGAATCTCGTTCATCCTTTCCGGATCGGTCGTCTTGGTCAGCTCAAGAAGGAAAGACTTGGAGTCGATTCCTAACTGCAGGCACTTTTCGCGTATCTCCGCCGGCAGGTCGGTTATCCTGACCAGCTCGGTCACGGTCACCCGCGACTTGCCGATCTTCCTGGCGATCTCCTCGTGGGTGTAGCCATAGATCTCGGCCAGCGAACGCACCGAATAGGCCTGCTCGAATACGTTCAGGTCCTTGCGCTGGATGTTCTCGACAATCGACATCTCCAGGGCCTCGTTGTCCGGGATGTCGTGCTCGATGCATGGTATTTCCCGCATCCCGGCCTCCTTGGCGGCCCGGAAGCGCCTCTCGCCGGCGATGATCTCGAAATTGCCGTCCTTTGGCTTGACGATCACCGGCTCGATGATGCCGTTCTCCTTGATGGAAAGGGTCAGTTCCTTCAGATCGCCCATGTCCCGTCTGGGCTGCATCTGGTTGGGCAGGATCTTCTCCACCGGGATGTTGCGGATGACCGGCGTCTTGGTCCGCAGGGATATCTCGTCCACCAGGTGGTGATCGTGCTTCATTTTGATGAAATCGGGCAAGCCTACTTTTTTAGCCATTTTTGATGATTTCCTTGGCCAGCTCCTGGTACTCGACCGCACCCCGGGAATTGGGGGCGAAGGTGAAGATCGATTCCTTGTAAGCCGGGCTCTCCTCCAGTCGGACATTCTTGGAGATGATGGTCTTGAAAACGCGTTCGGCGAACATCTTGCGGATGTGGGTCTCGCTGTCCTTGGCGATGACGATCCGCTTGTCGTACATGGTGATCAGGACGCCGAGCAGGCTGAGCTCGGGATTGCTGCGGGCGCGCACCTTCTCGAAGGTGTCGAGAAGGTCATCGGTCCCCTCCAGCGCGAAATAGGAGGCCTGGATGGGGATGATCAGGTGGGTGGCGGCGACGAACGAATTGATGGTGATCAGCCCCAGCGTGGGAGGCGTGTCGATGAAGACGTAATCGAACTTGTACTTGAAGGTGTCGAGCCTGTCCTTCAGGCGGTAATGCCCGTCGATCTCCCCTATCAGTTTCGATTCAAGCTTGGCCAGGGAGATCGAGGCCGGCAGCAGGGACAGGTTGATGATGCTGGTGGGCACGACCACGTCATCGAACGACATTTCGGTGTTTTCCAGAAGGTCGAAAGCCGAGCTTTTCTGCTGGCTGCGGTCCATGAAGGTGACGGTGGAATTGGCCTGGGGGTCCATGTCGATCAGCAACGTCTTGTGGCCCATGAGGGCAAATGCTGCCGCCAGGTTGATCGAGGTCGTGGTCTTGCCAACTCCCCCTTTCTGGTTCGCGATGGTGATGATCACGTTCACTCCTTTATGTTCAGATTCGATTTATAGTAAATGCAGGTTCGCTTGTCAATAGATAAAGTGAATAAGAATAGATGGAACGAACTCACAGTGTCGGTGTCAGTGCTGGAAACAGCAGTAGAACGAGCAACGGGCAAAATCACTTCATGATGTCGGCATGCCGACATTGGATTGATGATGGACCAAGAGGGCAAGGAGCTGGCATTCCCGGCAGAATAATTAAAAAAAATAATGAGGTATCATTTACAAAATCGTTGTTTTTTTGTGCGCTGACGTTAAAAACCCCTCTTAATAGCCGATATCTAATGATTTTTTAGTTCGTTGAGTGCTTTGGCCAACACGAACACTCCTCTCTATTTTTGAGATTGGATCTTGAAGAAAATCGGGATGCCCTCGAATCCCAGCTCCTGGATCAGCCGCTTCTTCAGGAACAGCTCGTCGGACGGGAGCAGCCTGGACCCTGATTTGGAGTGGAACTTGACGAAAAAAGGGCGCATCGATTCGATCGACACGAATTTCGGATTGAAAACGCGGTGGTCGGTGGTGGTTATTTTCTTTTCGTGCAGGATGCGCTTGACCAGGTCGTTCAGGTGCGAGATCTTGATCTTCGCGTCCAGCTTGGCATTGATCGCCTGAGCCTTGTCGAGCATGGAGAAGACGTTCTTGCCGCTCGCGGCCGAGACGGCGATCAAAGGGGCGAAATGCAAAGCGTGGAAGGGGGCTCGGACCCTCTCGAAGTACCTGTTGCCGGAGGTTCCCGCGTCCAGCAGGTCGGTCTTGTTTCCAACGATGAGCACCGGCTTGGCCGCCTTCGTCACCTTCTGGGCGATGAGCAGGTCGTTCTGGTCCACTTTCTGCGTGATGTCGATGACAAAGAGGATGACGTCGGCGCGGCGCAGCTCGTTCTCGGCGCGGATGACGGCGGCGCATTCGGTGGTCTCCTTGACCTTCTGCATCTTGCGGATGCCGGCATTGTCCACCAGGATGAAGGTCTGGTTGTTGCGCCTGACCTCGAGGTCGACCGAGTCGCGGGTGGTCCCGGGCAGGGGGCTGACGATCACCTTGTCGTCGTTGAGAATGCGGTTGATCAGGGACGATTTGCCCACGTTGGGCTTGCCGATGATGCTGATGCGCGCCGCCGGCTCCTCCCCGCGCATGGGATCGGGGGCGTACTGCACGGCTTGATCGATCGCCGCGATCAGCGCTTCGACCCCCAGGTTGTGCTCGGCGGAGATGGGAACGAGGTCGGCGTTCAGTTCATAATAGGAAACGGGCAGCAGGAAGCGGTCGGGCGCATCGGCCTTGTTGACCACGGCGATGATCTTCTTGTGCAGCCTGCGGATGCTGAGGTAAAGGTCCTTTTCGTAGCCCAGCATCTCGCGCTTGCCGTCGAACAGGAAAACGATCAGGTCTGATTCCGATGCGGCCTGGAAGATCTTCCTGTTGATCTCCTCGGAGATGATCTCCTTGTCCGGGAAAAAGCCGCCGCTGTCCTGCAGGTCCAGCCATTTGTCACCCAGCCGCGTCTTTTGCCGGAACAGGTCGCGGGTCATCCCCGGCTGGTTGTGCACCAAGGCCTTGCGCTTGCCCAGCAGGCGGTTGAAGAGGGTCGACTTGCCCGTATTGGGCGCCCCGACGATGGTGACCAGCGGCAGCTTGCTCATCTCATGGTGACAGTGACCGTGTCAGTGTCAGCAGGAAAATCGGGATCAAGAATTGTCGGAATCCTATTCTGAACTCGGGCACTGGCATGACGGTTCTGCTTCAGGATGGTCTCCAAGGGCATGGTTCAGGTCCTGCTGTCACTGTCAATGACACGGTCACCTGAAAAACGGATCATGGCGATGCTGAAGCACTCGATGGCCTCTCCCCTGCCGACCGCGTCCAGCTTTTCCTTCGTCTTGCCCTTGACGTTGATATCGCCCTGGGGAATGCCCAGGATCGAGGCCAGGCTGCCGGTGATCCGCTCCTTGAAGGGCGAGATCTTCGGCTCCTCGGCCACCACCACGCAGTCCAGGTTCATGATCTCGAAGCCTCCTTCGTCAAGGAGCGCCTTGACGCGCCGCAGCAGCTCGGCCCCGGCGATGCCCTTGCAGCGCGGGTCGCTGTCGGGGAAAAGCTCGCCGATGTCGGGACATCCCATGGCCCCGAGAAGGGCGTCGATCAGGGCGTGGATGAGCACGTCGCCGTCGGAATGGGCTTCGGCGCGGAGCGTGGGCGAGACCTTGACCCCGCCCAGCATCAGCCCCTCCCCCGGGACCAGGCGGTGAATGTCGTAGCCGACCCCGGAGCGGATCTTCATCATGACGTCTTCCTGCCGAAGATGATCTTGCCCGAGGTCGACTGCAGCACCGAGGTCACCTCGATTTCGAGCTCGCGGCCGATGTCGCCCTTGGCCTCGTCGACCACCACCATGGTGCCGTCCTCCAGGTAAGCCAGGCCCTGCTTCTTTTCCTTGCCCTCCTTGGTGATGCGCACCTGCAGCTTCTCCCCCGGGTAGACGATGGGCTTGAGGGCGAAGGCGAGCTCGTTGACGTTCAGCACCTTGACATCCTGAAGCTTGGCGATCTTGCTGAGGTTGACGTCGTTGGTGATGATCTTGAACTTGTGCTCCTGGGCCAGCAGGACGAGCTTCTGGTCGACCTCCTTGACGCCGGGAACGCTCTTGTTCAGGATGGTGACCGAGATCTCCTTGTTCTGCTGCAGCTGCTCGATGACGTCCAGACCCCGCTTGCCGCGCACTTTCTTGGTGGCATCGGAGGAATCGGCGATGAACTGCAGCTCGGCCAGCACGAACTGGGTGATGATCAGCTCGCCCTCGACGAACCCCGAGTTGGCGATGGCCACGATGCGGCCGTCGATGATGGCCGAGGTGTCGAGCAGGTAGGACTGGGTGTAGGCGCTGCTGCCGCGGAAGAACTCGCGGATGTTCAGCGGCGAGAACATGTTGGGCTTGCTCAGCCCGATGAACAGGCCGGTGGCGGGGATGCCGAACAGGAACAGGGCCTTGAAGAACACGTAGGCCGAGAAGGAGATGGCGATCAGGTTGAACAGCTGGAACGTGACCCAGCCGATGAGGATGCCACCGAGCAGGCCCAGCGAGGCGCTCCAGATGTGCTTCAACTCGGCCTTGCGGATCTTGTAGACCATCAGCGACAGGGCCAGGGCGAAGGCGGCGCCGAAGGCGGCGCCCAGCCCATGGGACGTGCCGGCGAACGGCGGGTGCGTGTAGCCGATGACGGCGAACAGGACGACGAAAATGAGCTCGTACAGGTAAATGATCATGGCGTCTCCTTGGTTTCTGCCGGTGATTCCGCCTGATCCCGATTGTACTCCATTTGCCCGGGCTTGGCAAATGGCGGAACGCTTGTCGCCATGCCGGCCTGTGCGCTTCGCTTGTGGCCTGGCGCTAGCTCTTGAACTGGGCCGGAAGGTCGCGGATGCTGTCGATGGAGATAACCGATATTTCAGGATAATTTGACATCTTACTCTGGGCGGCTGGCAGCAGCAGCCTTGTAAAGCCTTGACGGTTCGCCTCCTTGATCCTGGTCTCAAGGAAACTGACCGGCCGAAGTTCGCCGGTGAGGCCGATCTCGCCCAGCGCTGCTGTATCAGGGGGCGGGGCCGCGTTCTTGGCGGAGGAGACCAGGGCCAGGCAGACGGCCAGGTCGGCGGCCGGCTCGCGGATGACCATGCCGCCGGTTACGTTCAGGAAAACGTCGGACTTGTAGAACGGCAGGCGCAGCTTCTTCTCGATGATGGAGATCAGCATGGCCAGCCGGTAGCCGTCGAAGCCGATGGCGATGCGCCGGGGGTTGCCGGCGAAGGGGCTCTCCCCCACCAGGGCCTGCACCTCGGTCAGCAGCGGCCGCGTCCCGTTCAGCGCCGGGAAGATGGCCGTCCCCGGCGCCCGCGACTGGCGGTTCTGGATCAGGACCCGGGAGGGGTCGCTGACCGAGGCCAGGCCGCGCTCCGACATCTGGAAGATGCCCACCTCGTTCAGGGGCCCGAAGCGGTTCTTCTCGGCGCGCAGCAGGCGCAGGTCGGCCTGGCTCTCGCCCTGGAAATAGAGGACGGCGTCCACCATGTGCTCCAAGGTCTTCGGCCCGGCCAACTGCCCCTCCTTGGTGATGTGGCCGATCAGGAAGACGGTGACGCCGTCCCCCTTGGCCAGTTCGATCAGCCCGGCCGTGGCCTGGCGCAGCGCGGCCGGCGAGCCGCTGGGGGCTGTGCCGTTGCCGGACGCCAGGGTCTGGATGGAGTCGACGATCAGGAAGTCGGGCTTGGCCTCGCGGGTGCGGCGCAGCAGCTCCTCGAGGCTGCCGCTGATGAGAAGCAGGATGGCGCCGGCGCCGATTCCCAGGCGCTCGGCGCGCAGCTTGATCTGCTGGCCCGATTCCTCGCCCGAGTAGTACAGGACGCTCCGTCCCTGCCCGGCCAGGGCGGCGGCCACCTCCAGCAGCAGGGTCGACTTCCCCACCCCGGGTTCGCCGCCGATGAGCACGACCGACTGGCGGACGACGCCCCCGCCCAGGACGCGGTCGAACTCGGAGAGGCCGCTGAGCAGCCGCGGCGCCGCCAGGGCGTCGATGTCGCCCAGCCGCTGCAGCGTCCCCGCGGCGCCGACCGCGGCGGCCGCGGCCTCGCCCCCGCATTCGCTCAGGGTGTTCCAGCCCTGGCACTGCGGGCAGCGGCCGTAGTATTTCGGGGCCTGGAAGCCGCACTCGCTGCATTCGAACTGGGCGGCGGCTCTGCCGGGCTTGGCGGCCATGGCGAAACCTCAGGCGAACGGCGCGGGGGCCATCGGCGCGGCTATTCCCTCTCGACGAATTCCATGTTGGCGAACTTGGTGAACTTGTCGAGGAAGGCCAGGGTGATCTTGCCGGTCGGGCCGTTGCGCTGCTTGGCGATGATCAGGTCGGCCTCGCCCTTTCTCTCGGAGTCCTTGTCGAACTGGTCGTCGCGGTGGATGAAGATGACCACGTCGGCGTCCTGCTCGATGGAGCCGCTCTCCTTGAGGTCCGACAGCTGGTACTTGGGCCCCTTCTCCCTCTTGCCGCCGCGGGTCTCGGGCGCGCGGTTGAGCTGGGCCAGGGCCACGACCGGGATCTGCAGCTCCTTGGCCAGCTCCTTGAGCGAGGCGGTGATGATGGCCACCTCCTGGGCGCGCGTGTCGCTGCGGCGCAGGTGCTCGCCGGTGACCTTCATCAGCTGCAGGTAGTCGACAAAGACCACGTCCAGGTTCTTCTCGGCCTTCAGCTTGCGCGCCCGGGCCTTCATCTCGACGATGGACAGCGAGGCCGAATCGTCGATGTACAGCCGGGCCTTCTGCAGCTCGGAGGCGGCCAGCTCCAGGTCGCTCCACTCCTTTTTGGTCAGGTTGGGCCGGCCGGTGCGGATGGCGGCCATGCTCACCCGCGCCTGGATGGCCAGCATGCGCATCAGCACCTGCTGGCGCGACATCTCAATGGAGTAGAAGGCCACCGACTTCTCCTCCTTGACCGCCAGGTGCACGGCGATGTTCAGGGCCAGCGCCGTCTTGCCCATGGAGGGGCGGGCGGCGAAAACGATCAGGTCGCCCTTCTGGAAGCCCGAGGTGATGCCGTCCAGCTCGTAAAAGCCGGATTTCAGCCCCTGGCTCTCGCCCTTCTTCTGGATCTTCTCGATCAGGTCCATCGTCTCCGGGACCATGTCGGCGGTGGACTTGAAGCCGGCCTTCTCCCGCCACTCGGCGATGCGGATGAACTCCTCCTGCATCTCGTTGAGCAGGCCCACGGTGTCGGCGCCGGGCTCCACCCCCTTCTGGATGATCCCCCGCGAGGCCAGGATGATCTTGCGCAGCGTGGAGCGGTCCTTGACGATCTGGATGTATTCCTTGATGTCCAGGTTCTCGGGGATGTCGTCGACCAGGGCGGTGATGAAGGCGTGGCCGCCGACGAACTGCAGCTTCTTGCGCTTCTCTAGCAGGCTGGAGACGGTGATGATGTCGGCGGCCGAGCCG
This sequence comes from uncultured Clostridia bacterium, assembly GCA_964628035.1. Taxonomy (GTDB): domain Bacteria; phylum Acidobacteriota; class Aminicenantia; order UBA2199; family UBA2199; genus UBA2199. The sequence continues at coordinate 119,800 of CAZVPI010000005.1, forward strand.
GCGTCGGCCAGCTGCAGCACGGCCTGGGCGATCAGCACGTGGCTGTCGCGGAAAAAGTCCTCGCTGACGAGCTCGGAGAAGACCTGGTTGATGTAGCGGTTGTCGACCAGCATCGCCCCCAACAGCGCCTTCTCGGCGATCTCGTCATGGGGCAGGACCCCGTTGAGCTCCGGAGCCATGGGCCGTTCAGGCCTGCGCTTCCTCTTCTTCCTTCAGGACCGTGACCGGGATCGCGGCTTCGACGCCCTGGAACAGCTTGATCCTGGCGGTGAATTCCCCCAGGCGCTTGATGGGCTCGTCGAGGTGGATCTTTTTCTTCTCCACGGCGACGCCCTGGTCGGCCAGCGCCTTCTCGATCTCGGCGGTCGTCACCGAGCCGAAGAGCACGTCGTTCTCACCGGCCTTCTTGCGCATGACCAGGCGCACGCCTTCCAGCTTGCGCTTCTGCTCGCCGGCGGCCAGCTTCTCCATCTCCAGCTTCTTCTGGTGCTTCTTCTTGCGGGCGGCCATCAGGGCCAGGTTGTGCTCGCTGACCTCGACGGCCAGACGCCGCGGCATCAGGAAGTTGCGGGCGAAGCCCTTCTTGACCTCGACCACGTCGCCCAGCTGGCCCACCTTCTCCACGTCCGATGTCAGGATGACTTTCATGACAGCCTCTTCTTTTCCTCGGTGAAGCGGATCAGCGCCATCTGCCGGGCGCGCTTGATGGCCTTGGACAGCTGCTTCTGGTGGTAGGCGCAGGTGCCGCTGACGCGGGCCGGGAAGATGCGCCCCGTCTCGGAGATGAAGTTCTCCAGCACCTTGTGGTTCTTGTAATCGATCAAATGCACGCGTTCCTTGCAGAAGGCGCAGAACTTCTTGCGCGCCGAATAATATTTCTTGGCGGGCTTGCCCTCGCCGGCGTTACTTCTCGGTTGCATGGCTCTCCTCCTCGCTTTCGCCCGCGTCCCCGCCTTCCCTCTCCTCGCCGCGGTTCTCCAGGCTCTTCTTGCGGATGCGGTCGATCTTGGCCCAGCGCTTGGTCAGCTTGTTGGATTTCTTCAGCTTGTCGTCCAGGCGCAGGGTGATGAAGCGCAGCACCTTCTCCATCTGCTTCAGGCGCCGCTCCAGGGTGGCGACGACGCCGCCGTCCACCTGCGCCTGCACGAACACGTAGTGCCCCTCCAGGTGCTTCTGGATGGGATAGGACAGCTTTTTCCGGCCCCACTCGTCCAGGCCCTCGATGACCCCCCCGGCCTTGGTGAGGATCGAGGTGATGGCCTCGACGACCTTCTTGACTTCCTCGTCAGTCGCCTCGGGGGTGACGATGAAGCCGATCTCGTACCTGCTCGTCATGATTCCTCCTTGTGGATGGTTTAGCCTCTTCCTGAGGAAGAAGCAAGGAGTTGTTTCTCCTGTTGTATCGATTCATCACGTGATGAATGTCCTCTTGCAGGATGTCCTCGGCGGCGTCGGCGGCCCGCTCCGCCCCCGCACGCAGGGAGGCCAGCGGCCGGCCGCGCAGCGGCGTGAGCACGTAGCGCACCAGGTCGCCCACCTCGGGCCGCTCGGGGCGGATGCCGATGCGCAGGCGGGGGAACTCCTGGCTGCCCAGGTGCTGCAGGATCGAGCGCATCCCCTTGTGGCTGCCGGCGCTGCCGCGCTCGCGCAGGCGCACGCCGCCCAGCGGCAGGTCGATGTCGTCGTAGATGACGAGCAGCTCGCCGGCGTCCAGGTCGAACATGCGCCGCAGCTTGGCCACGGCCTGGCCCGATTCGTTCATGTAGGTCATGGGCTTGGCCAGGACCACGTCGCGACCGTGCAGCCGGGTCTTGCGGAAGCGCAGCAGGCCCCCCAGCGCGGCCAGCTCGACGCCATGGCGGCGGCACAGCTCGTCGATGCACAGGAAGCCCGCGTTGTGCGGGGTCTTCTCGTACTTCGCTTCGGGGTTGCCCAGTCCGATGAACGCAAAAATGGATCCCTCCTATTTCTTTTCCTTGCCCTTGTCGGCTTCCTTGCCGGGGGCGGACTTCTGGGCCGCGGCGCCCTTGCCGGCGGCTTCCTTGGCGGCCTCGCCTTCCTTGGCCTCGCCGGCGGCCGGGGCGGCGCCCTCGGCAGCGGCCTCGGGGGCGGCCTCGGGGGCGGCGACCTCTTCCTTGGCCTTGGCGGCCACCGAGCAGATGACGGTGTTGGCCGGCGAGATGTACTGGAAGGCGTCGTGCTTGGGCAGGTCGGCCACGCGGACGGCCTGGTTCAGGTGCAGGCCGGAGATATCCAGGCGGATCTCCTTGGGAATGCTGGTGGGCAGGCTGCGCACCAGCACCTCGCGGTGGATGAACTCCAGCAGCCCGTCCTCGGCCTTGACGCCGACGGGCTCGCCCTCGAGCACCACCGGCACCTCGACGTCGACCGGCTTGTTCAGGTCGATGCGGATGAAGTCGACGTGGATGATGCGGTCGGAGAGGTAATCGTACTGGATCTCCTTGATCATGGCGTCGAAGGTGGCCTTGTCGCCCTGGACGATGCGCAGGATCGAGTTGTCCTTGTTCTCCGAGCGGAGGATGCCCTTGACGTCGGCGAGCTGGACGGCGATGGGCACGCTCTCGGCGCTGATGCCGTAGACGACGGCCGGGACCTTGCCGGCGGCGCGCAGGTCCTTGCGGACGCGCTTGCTTATTTCGCTCCGGGGCTCGGCGTTGATGGTAATGATGTTCTCCATGTTCACCTCATTTTATCAGGAAAAGTTTGGATACGGAGGTCTCGCGGTGGATGCTCTCGATGGCCTGGGCGAACAGCCGCCCCACCGACAGCACCTTGATCTTGGGGCACTCGCTGCGCGGGCAGCGGCGCGGGATGGTGTCGGTGACGAAGATCGTCTCCAGCGGCGCGGCGTTGATGCGGGCGATGGCCTGGCCGGAGAAGATGCCGTGGGTGCAGGCGGCGTAGATCTTGCGCGCGCCGCGCTCCTTCAGGGCGTTGATGGTGGCGCTCAGGGTGCCGGCGGTGTCGATGATGTCGTCGACGATGATGGCGTTCTTGCCGCGCACGTCGCCGATGATGTGCATCAGCTCGGCCACGTTGGGCTGGGTGCGCTTCTTGTCGGCGATGGCCAGGTCGGCGTTGAGCTTGCGGGCGAAGAGCCGCGCCCGCTCCACGCCGCCGGCGTCGGGGGCGACGATGACCACGTCCCTCAGGTTCATCTGCTTGAAGTGGGAGATGAACACCGGCAGGGCCATGAGGTTGTCCACCGGGATGTTGAAGAAGCCCTGGATCTGGGCGGCGTGCAGGTCGATGGTCAGCACGCGGGAGAAGCCCGCCGTCTCCAGCAGGTCGGCCAGGAGGCGCGCCGAGATGGCCACGCGCGGCCGGTCCTTGCGGTCCTGGCGGGCGTAGGCGTAATAGGTGATGACCGCGGTGATGCGCCGGGCCGAGGCGCGCTTGAAGGCGTCGGCCATCAGCAGCAGCTGCATGATGTGGAAGTTGCTGTCGGCGCAGAGCGACTGCACGACGAAGACGTCGGCGCCGCGGACGTTCTCGTGGCTCTGGAAGCGGATCTCGCCGTCGGAAAAGACGTCGAGCACCGATTTCCCGAGGCGGCTGCGCAGGCGGCCGGCGATCTCGCCGGCCAGCTTCTCGTTCGAGGTGCCGGAAAAGATCAGGAACTTGTTGCCGTTGATCATGTGGTTTTCCTGGGGCGGGAGGATTCGAACCTCCGAATCTCGGCTCCAAAGGCCGATGCCTTACCGCTTGGCCACACCCCAATGCTCTCCTGGTATTGAATTGGGCCGATGAAGCGGGTGAGCAGCGTACCCGGCAGGCGCCGGGCCAGGGCGGACAGCCGCCTGCCGTGGCCGATGGCGAACACCGCCGCGCCGCTGCCTGTCATCTGCACGAACCCGCCTCCTGCTTGCGCCATTTTTTCCTTGATTTCCCTGATCCGCGGGAACAATTCAAAGGTAACTCGTTCCAGATCGTTTCGCAATATGGAGAAGTCGCCCTTTCTCAGGAAGAGTTGTATTTTACTGGGAAAAACGGCATTTGTCAAGCGCAGTCGGGAAAAGACCAGGGCCGTGGAAACGGCCGCCGCAGGCAGGTGCAGGGCGACAGCGCGCGGGCGCAGTGCGGGCAGCGGGGTCAGCTCGTCCCCGATCCCCTCCCCCAGCGCCGTGCCGCCGAGAAGGAAGAAGGGGACGTCGGCCCCCAGGACCGCGGCCAGGTCGTGCAGCTGCGCCAGGGGGATGCCCAGCCCGAAGTGGCGGTCCAGGAAGCGCAGCATCACGGCGGCGTTGCCGCTTCCCCCGCCCAGGCCCGCCCCGGGGGGGATGCGCTTGCGCACGCGCACGGTGAAGCCGCGGCGCAGCCGCCAGTTCTCGGCGAGCAGCCGGTAGGCGCGGGCCATGGTGTTGCGCCCGTCCCAGGGGACGCGCGGGTCGCTGCCGCTCAGGCGCAGCCGCGCCTGCGCGATCTCGCGCAGTTCGAGGTCGTCGTGCAGGGCCAGGGTCTGGAAGACGGTGCGCAGGGTGTGGTAGCCGTCCGGGCGGCGGCCGGTGATCTCCAGCCCCAGGTTGATCTTGGCGTGGGAGCGGAGCCGGATCACGGGCCCAGGACCTCCTCCAGTTCGGCGGCCCGGTAGCGCCTTTCGTAGTCGACCCAGACGAGCCTTCCAGGCCTGGCCTCGATCTTGAGGAGGCGCAGGGACAGCTCGGCCTCCCCGCGCCGCAGGCGCACCTGCCGCGGCGCGGCCCCGGTCTCGCCCTCCAGCCAGGCCTCGATGCCGCTTTCGGCCAGGCGCTGCGGCACCCGCCCCTCCAGCAGCAGCGCTTTCAACTCGGCCAGCGGCAGGCCGATGCCCCACAGCCGTCCGAGCAGGAGGCTGAAATCGCCTTTCCAGTAGGTCCGGGACGAAAAATTGGCCAGCAGCGCTTCCTCGCCGGCCACGGCCAGCTCCAGGCCTGCCTGGTTGAGCGGGGTGAAAAAGACGAATTTCGATCGCTCGCCGCCGCAGCGCCAGAAGACCCTGCCGCTCTGGCGCTCCCTCCCCTCGCGGAAGGCGAAACGGGCGCTGATGGCGCGGAAAGAGGGCTCCTCCCCGGGTTCAAGGACCGGCCTGGCTGTCCGGCAGGAGGCGGCCAGAACGAGAAGGAGCAGAAGGAGGGCTGGCTTCATGACAAGCGCATTCTAGCACAACCCGACCTGGAAAATAACCGCTGCCCTAGATCTCAGTGATAGAGAAAGATAGGGCGGCAGAGAGGCGGAGCAAGAAAAGATGACTGGCTACTGTTCTGATAGAGGTTGTTGCTTTCCCACTCTACCACTTTACCACTTAATCTCTGAATCCCGTTCCCGTTTGGAACTTCCGTCATCCTTGCGCCTGAAATCTTTGTCATCTAGCTCCGGCGGCGGGCTTTCCACCTCCAGGCAAAATAGACCGGGACGCCGAGCAGGATCAGGGCCAGGCCCAGCGCGGAGTTGCGGAAATCGTGGACCAGGGAATTGCCGGTCAGGAACAGCGCCGACAGGACGAACAGCAGCGGCGTGACCGGGTAGCCCCAGGTGCGGTAGGGCCGCGGCGCGTCCGGGCGGCGGCGGCGGAGCACGAACACGCCGGCCACGGTCAGCCCCATGAAGATCCAGAAGCCGAAGATGACGTAGGAATAGAGCTGCTCGAAGGTGCCGCTCAGGCTGAGCACCGCCGCCCAGGCGCAGAGCAGGACGATCGACGCGTACGGCGTGCGGAAGCGCGGGTGCACCCGGCCCGCCGCCTTGAAGAACAGGCCGTCCCTGGCCATGGCGTAGAAGACCCGCGAGGAGGTCATGATGTGGCCGTTGGCGGTGCCGGTCATCGACAGCAGGATGATCAGGGCGATGGCCGCGGCGCCGCCTGGGCCGAAGACCGCGGCCATGACGTCGGCGGCGATGCGCGGCGAGGCGGCCATGCGTCCGGCCGGGAAAACGTACAGGTAGGCCAGGTTGGCCAGCACGTAGAGGCCGAGGACGGCCAGGGTGCCGATGAACAGCCCCAGGGGGAGCTTCCTCTGGGGATCGCGGATCTCGCCGGCGCTGTAACTTCCCGTCTCGAAGCCCTTGTAGGCCCAGAGCACGGCCACCAGGGCCAGGCCGAGGCTGCCCGCCAGGCCGCCGTCGCCGCTGCGGCAGGGGGCGGCGGCGCTGAAATGGGCGGCCGAGCCGTCGGCGAAGAGGAAGATCAGCGTGCAGACGGCGATCAGGGCCGCGAACTTGATCGAGGTCAGGAAATTCATCAGGGCGGCGCTTTTCCTGACGCCCAGGACGTTCACCAGCGCCAGGGCGGCGATCAGGGCCGCGGCCACGCCCTTCTGCCCGGCCTGCGGCAGGTCGACGAAGAACGGCAGGTATTTGGAGGAGAAGCCCACCGCCAGGGTGGCGACGGTCCCCGACTCGATGACCAGGAACAGGGTCCAGCCGAAAAGAAAGGCCGGCAGCGGCCCGTAGGCTTCGCGCAGGTAGACGTAGAGGCCGCCGGCGCGGGTGTGCATGGCGCCCAACTCGGCGACGGCCAGGGCGCCGAAAAAGCACAGCACCCCGCCCAGGATCCACACGGCCAGCATGAGGGTGGGAGAGCCGAGCTCGCGGGCCACGTTGGCCGGGTTGATGAAGATGCCCGAGCCGATCATGGTGCCGACGACGATGCCGACGAGGCTGAACAGGCCCAGGACGCGGGGCAGTTCCGGGCTCGCGGCGCCGGTTTCAGAATGACCGTGTTGGTTCATCGAGCTTGAAAGTACAACAGGCCTGGAAGTTTTTCAATAGCCGCCTGGGCGCCGCGGCATAAAGTGAAAGCGTCCAAGAGAAGGGAAAAGTGAAAGAGACTTGCAGTCAAGAGAGAAAAAACTTGCAGATACAATGAAATCAATGAATGCGATCCTGGTCCAACGGATCCCCGTTTTCCTTCTTTCTCACTCTTCAGACTCTTTCACTTTTCACTTGCCTGTTTCTGTGCTACCATCGGTCTATCTGGGCGCCGGAGTGGCGGAACTGGCAGACGCACGGGACTTAAAATCCCGGAAGGGCGACCTTGTGGGGGTTCGATCCCCCCCTCCGGCAGTGGCGGAAGCCAATACTCCATGGAAAAGGATACGTGATTAGCAAAGGCCCTGAATCGGGGGGAAAAAGGGGGAAAAACATTTCTTTCCCTGCGCCTTTGTTCTTTCCCATTGCAAATCACCAATCCCGTGTCGCGTAGTTCGGGAAAAAGGGGCGGGGAACGCCCCGCCCCGTTTTTCCAAGGTCTACTTGGTCTTGATCTTGGCGAAATAGGTGTACAGCACGGGAATGAAGAACGTGGTCAGGACCGTTGAGGCCAGCAGGCCGCCGATGATGGCCACGGCCATGGGCGAGTTCATCTCGCCGCCCTCCTTGGTGTTCAGGGCCATGGGGATCATGCCGACGATGGTGGTCAGCGAGGTGATCAGGATGGGGCGCAGCCGGGTGGCCGCCCCCTTGACCACCGCCTCCAGCCTGTCCATGCCCTCGCCGACGAGCTGGTTGATGTAGTCGACCATGACGATGCCGTTGTTGACGGCGATGCCGGCCAGGATGATGAAGCCCATGATCGAGCCCATGTTGATGGTCTTGCCGGTGATGGCCAGAAGCACCACCACGCCGATGAAGGCCAGGGGCAGGGTGAACATGTTGATGAAGGGGAACTTCAGGTTCTCGTACAGCGAGGCCATGACGGCGAACACGAGAACCAGGGCGATCAGCAGGGCGAAGGCCAGGGTGGTGAAGGTCTCGGTCATGTTCTCGTACTGGCCGCCGATCTCGATGAAATAGCCCTCGGGCAGCTGCTGGTTGATCCCGTCGGTGCGCTTCCTGATCTCGTTGACGATGGCGCCGAGGTCGCTGCCCACGAAGTTGGCGCCCACCGTGACCTTGCGCACCATGTTCTCGCGGTCGATGCGCACCGGGCCGAAGAGGTGCTTGATCTCGGCCACCTCGGAGAGGTACACCTTGGCCCCGGTCGGCGTCTGGATCGGCAGCTTGCGCAGGTCCTCCAGCGAGGAGCGGTCGCTCTCCCTCAGCTGGACGCGGATCTCGCGGTCCTCGCCCTCGAGGAACATGCGCGAAACGACGGTGCCGATGGTGTAGGTCTGCACCTGGCTGGAGATGGCGTAGGGGGTGAGCCCCAGCTTGGAGGCCTCCTCCTTCTTGATGTGCAGCTGCAGCTCGGGCTTGCTCTTGTCCAGTGATATGCGGATGTCGCGCAGGCCCTCGATGCCGGCGATGCGCCCGCGGATGCCTTCGGCGATGCTCTCCAGCCGGCCCATGTCGCGGCCGAAGCAGTTGATCTCGATGGGGCTGGAGGAGGAGCCGAACATGGAGGCGCCGGCGATGTCGATGGCGGTGATGATGCTGTTTTCCAGGGTGGGGAACGAGCGCCGCCAGCGCTCCAGGATCTGCTTGTCCGACTCGCTTCTCTCGCTGCTGGGCTTGAGGTAGGCGTAGAGGATGGCCTCGTAGGAGCCGGCGGCGCCGGTGCCCTGGGCCGTGTCGGCGGCGCTCTGCTCGCTGGTGCCCACCTGCACGAAGGTGGTGATGACGTTGGGGTCCTTGAGCGACTGCTCCTCCAGGTACTTGACGATGCGGTCGGTCTGTTCGATGTTGGTGCCCACCGGCATGGTGAGCTTCAGGTAGAGCATGGCGTTGTCGGTGGCGGGCATGAACTCCTTGCCCAGGAAGGCCGAGGCGACCAGGCTCAGGACAAAGGCGGCGATGATCCCGATCAGAACCCTCTTCCTCCTGGCCAGGGCCTTGCGCAGCCAGCCCTCGTAGCGGTCGCGGAAGCGGGTGAAGCGGTCCTCGCCCAGGGCCACCACCCCCTCGGCGATCTGCTGCCCCTTGCGCCGGCGCAGGCGGAACATCCAGGCGGCCAGCATGGGCACGATGGTCAGGGCCACGAACAGCGAAGCCAGCAGGGCGATGATCACCGAAACGGCCAGGCTCTGCGCCAGGCGCCCGGCGATGCCGGTGGCGAACATCATGGGGAAGAACACGGAGATGGTGGTCAGCGTCGAGGCGGCGATGGCCATGCCCACCTCGGAGGTGCCCTTGCGCGCCGCCTCGACGGGGCTCATGCCTTCCTGCAGGTGGCGGTAGATGTTCTCGATGACCACCACGGCGTTGTCGACCAGCATGCCCACCCCCAAGGCCAGGCCTCCGAGGGTGATCAGGTTGAGGGTGTAGCCCATCATGTAGAAGGCGATGAAGGCGACCACGATCGACAGCGGGATGGTGATGCCGATGGCCGTCGTGGGCTTGAGGTTGCGCAGGAAGAGGAAGATGATCAGCATGGCCAGGATGCCGCCCATGAAGATGTTCTTGGTGGCCTTGCTGGACATGCGCTCGATGATGCGCGACATGTCGAGCCAGAGGTGGAACTTGATCCCTTCCTTGAGGGTCGGCTCGACCTCGGCCAGCACGTTCTTGACCTGCCGCGCCACCAGGACGGAATTGGCGCCCGAGCTCTTGGTGACCATCATCATGATGCCCGGCTCGCCGTTCATGCGCAGCTTGAGCCGGGTCTCCTTGGGCGCCTCGCGCACGGCGCCGATATCGCGCAGGAAGATGGGGGCGCCGGAGCGGGAGAGGCCGACCAGGACACCCTCGATCTCGGCGATGGCCTTGAACTCGCCCATGCTGCGCAGCAGGAACTCCTGGTGGTTCTCGGTCATGTAGCCGGCGGGCAGGTTGATGTTGGAGGCCTGGATGGCCATCTCGACCTGGCCGATGTTCAGGCCGCGCGACTCGAGCTTGCCCTTGTCGACGCTGACCAGCACTTCGTTGATCTCCGGGGAGAAGACGGCGGCCGAGGCCACGCCCTCGATGCGCTCCAGGCGCGTGGCCACCTCGTCGTCGATGTAGTCGCGCAGCTGGCTGAGGTTCATGCCCTTGCCGGTCATGCCGTAGGCCAGGATCGGCATCTGCGAGAAATTGAACTTCATGACGAAGGGCTTCTGGGCGCCCTTGGGCAGGTACTGGTCATAGAGGCCGATGGTGTCGCGCACGTCCTGGGCGGCGAAGTCGAGGTTGGTCCCCCACTCGAACTCCACCATGACCACCGACTGCCCCTCGAGCGAAATGGAATTGATCTTTTTGATCTTGGAAACCGTGGAGATCCACTGCTCGACGGGGCGGGTGATGTTCTGCTCGATGTCCTCCGAGGAGACGCCGGCGTAGGTGGTGACCACCGTGATCACCGGGTAGTCCAGGTCGGGCAGCATGTCCAGGCCCAGCTTGGTGAACGAGATCAGGCCCAGGATGACGATGACCAGGACGACCATGGACATCGTCACCCGCTTTTTGAGGGAGAAATCGACGATTTTCATCTTACTTGTCTCCGGCGGCGACGACGGCGGTCCCTTCCTTCAGGTCGTAGTTGCCCTCGACGATGACCTGGTCCTGCGGCCCGACGCCGGCCAGCACCTCGAAGCGGGTGCCGTTGCGCTCGCCGACGGTCACGGCGCGCTTGCGGGCCGTGCCGTTCTCCACGACCATCACGTCCTTGTCCCCGGCCAGGAGCGCCGTCAGCGGCAGCAGCAGCGCATCCTCATGACGCAGGTACTCGATGGCGATGTCGGCGTAAACGCCGGCCTTGATCTTGGTCTCGCGGTTGTCGATGCGCACCTCGACCTTGAAGGTCTTGGACAGGGGGTCGGCGGCCAGGTTCTTGGAATAGACCTCGCCGCGGAAGGTCTCGCCGGGGAGCGAGGAGAGGGTGACCCGGCAGGGCTGGCCGATGCGGATCCTCTCGATCTCCTCGGCCGGCACGTCGACCGCCACCTTGACCTGGGAGAGGTCCATCAGCGTCAGGATGCTCTGGCCCATGCCCATCATGGGGTTGATCATGTCGCCCTCCTCCATGTTCTTGGCGGCGATGACGCCGGCGAAGGGGGCGCGCATGTTCGAGCGGCTCACCATGAAGTCGGCCAGGTCGAGGTTGGCCTTGGCGCTCTTCAGCTGGGTGTCGGCGGCGTCGAGGGCCAGCTTGGCGTTCTCGTACTGCATGGACGAGACCGCCTTGTTCTCCAGCATCGTCCTCATGCGCTCCTCGTTCAGGCGGGCGTTCTGGTAGGCGGTCTCGGCCACGGCCACGGCGGCGCGGGCCTGCTTCTGCTGCAGCTCCAGCGAGGTCAGGTCCAGGATGGCCAGCAGCTCGCCGGCAACGACCCGGTCGCCCTGCTTCTTCAGGATGCGGCCGACCCGGCCCGAGGTCTCGGGGGCGATGTTGGCCGTCTTCCAGGCGCTGACCGTGCCCTTGTAATCGAAGGACTTGGCCAGGGTCCCCTTCTGCGGAGCCTGGACCTTGACCTGCAGCGGCAGCTGCCGCGGGGCGTCGGCATCCTTTTTCCCGGCACAGAAGGACAAGGCCAGCGAGAGAACCAGCAACCATGCAAACGAGATCTTTTTCATGCGACTCCTCCATTCAGGTCGACGCCGGTCAGCTTTTCCAGCTCGGCGATGGCGATGTTATAGTTGTAGAGGGCCTGCAGGTAGTTCACCTTGGCCCGCGTCAGCTCGTTGTAGGAAGAATTCAACTCCAGGATGGTGATCATCCCCTCCTTGTAGCTCAGCTCGGCGATGCGCACCCCTTCCTTGGCGCTCTCCACGTTCTTCAGGCCCATCTGGATGTTCTCGTATTCCTGGCGCACGGTGCGGAAGCCGCTCTCGGCCTGCAGGCGGGTGGCGTCCCCGAGCTGGCGCACGTTGAGGTCCATGATCCTGCGCAGCACGTTCATCTCCCCCACCTGGGCGCTGCGCTTCAGGCCGGTGAAGATGGGCCAGCTCATGCCCAGGGAGACGGAGTAATAATCCTCCCAGTTGTCCTTGCGCAGCTTGAAAGAGTCCGACTGGTAGCTGAAGTTGGCCACGATGGAGAAGTTCGGCACGTACTGGGCCCAGGTGATCTTCAGCAGATTGTCGATCTTCTGCCTCTCCATGCGCAGCTGCTTCAGCTCCGAGCGGTTGGCCAGCGAGTCCTGGAGCAGCTGGGCCAGGTCCAGCTGCAGCGGCCGGTAGCCCAGTTCGCCGCGCAGGACGAGCTCCTGCCCGGGAGGCAGGCCCAGCATCAGCTTCAGCCCCAGGCGCGATGTCTCCAGCAGGTTCTCCACGCGCAGCACATCGGGCTTGACGGCGCTGAGCGCCAGCTCGGCGCGCAGCAGATCGTACTGCGAGGCCATGCCCAGGTCGAAGCTGCTCTGGACGTTGCGGAAATTGCCCTCGGCCAGGGCCAGCGCCTCGCGGTGGGCCTGCAGCAGCTGCTCCAGGATCTGGATGTTGTAGAAGGACTTGCGGACGTTCAGGATGGTGTCGGCGCGCGAGTTCTTCTCCTTTTCCCTGGCCAGGCGCAGGTCGATCTGGGAGTTCTTGAAGTTCCAGAAGATCTTGCCCCCGGTGAACACCGGCTGGGTGACCTGGAAGGAAAAGGAATAGTCCAGCTGGAAGCGCAGCGAGGCCTTGGTCGGCTCGCCGCCGGGGATGAACGAGGGGATCTCGATGGTCATCAGCTTCTGGTCGAGGATCTTCGCGCCCGACAGGGTGGCCTCGGGCAGGAAGCCGAAGGCCTGCAGCAACCGGTAGCGGTATTGGCGCACCTCCTGCTGGCTGGCCTGGTAGGCCGGGTTGTTGCCCAGGGCCATCTCGATGGCCTGGTCGACGGTCAGCTCCAGGGGCTCGCCGGCGGCGAAGCCCAGGGCGGCCGTCAGGAACAGTACAAGAAATGCCTTTTTCATCGTTCCTCCTACACGAGTATGCCGTTTCGCAGCAAATGCATGATCAGCCTCTTTTGCTTCTCATGGTTCTGGAAATCGCCGTTGATCGAGTCCCAGAACGCCCCCTCCAGGAGGGTGTTCAGGGCCATGCCGATCATCTCCGGGGTAAACTCCTTCAGGATCTCGGGGCGGACGATATCCTTCATGAATTCGCCGAGGGATTTGGCGATGTCCTGCCTTCTACGGAATTCCTGCTCGATCCGTTTTCCGATGTCGTCTTGATCGTGGACGACCATGTGATGGTCGCGCATCATCATCCTGAGGAAATCGCGCTTTTCCTGGATGTAGTCGAGCGAAAGGTCGATGATCTCCTCGATCACGGCGTGCTTGTCCTTGGCCTGCAGCATCAGGGCCCTGCCCTTTTCCTCGATGTCTTCCTGGAAACGCACGAAGAGCTCGAAAAAGAGCGAGGATTTGCTGTTGAAATATCTGTAAAGCGTGGGCTTGGAGATGTCGCAGGCAGCGGCGATCTTCTCCATGGAGGTGTTCCGGTAGCCGAACTGGGTGAAAAGCGCCTCGCTCCTGTCCAGGATAAAGTCGCGCATCAGGTCGGTTTTCTTCATTTTTTCAACGCTCCTGACTTATTGAATACGTACCAGAGGTTAAAAATGTTTCCTTGGAGTTTATTATTTTAACTCAAAGTAATTTGTTTGTCAATGAGGTTTCGGCATGTATCGAAATACGTCCGGCATAAGGGCTTATCCCTTGACGCTTGTGAGTTCCCCATGCCGGAAGCAGCCGATCAGGTGGTCGTTGACCATTCCGGTCGCCTGCATGTGGGCATAGACTATGGTCGAACCTACGAACTTGAAGCCGCGTTTTCGCAGGTCGGCGCTGATCCTGTCGGAAAGGGGCGTCCGCGCCGGGATCTCGCCGTCCCTTCTGCGGCGGTTCGCCAGGGGCCTGCCGCCGGTGAAGCGCCACATGTAGTCGTTGAAGCTGCCGAACTCCTCGCGGACCTTCAGGAACGCCCTGGCGTTGGTCACCGAGGCGGCGATCTTGGCCCGGTTGCGGATCAACCCCGGATCAAGCAGCAGGGAGGCGATCTTCTCTTCTCCGTAGCGCGCCACCTTGGCATAATCGAAATGGTCGTAGGCCCGACGGTAGTTTTCCCGCTTCTTCAGCACCAGCAGCCAGTTCAGCCCGGCCTGCGCCCCCTCCAGGACCAGGAACTCGAACCAGGTTCGGTCGTCGCGGACCGGGACGCCCCATTCCTTATCATGATAGTCGATATAAAGGGGATCGGACAAGCACCACGGGCATCTGGAGATCTTGGACAGGCTCATAGGCAAGATTATCACAAAAAAACCGAGCCTTCAACGCCCTGTTCAGCGTCTTGAAGACACGACGTCCCCTCGGGGTTCAGCGAACTGCACACAAAAGAAGTGTGGCCAGCAGCTGGCAGATACGCCGGTCCATCGAGATCCCACGTTCCATGCACCAAGTTCCAAGCCCAATACCCTGGAAGCACCAGCGCTCGCAGACGTGGCACGTGGCACCCCACTTGGGGCTAATGCCTCTCGGTGAAACCGCCCCTGGCGGGGCCGGCAGCGTGGTGCCTTGACGGACCGACGCTCCTTCATGGTGCTGAATTGGGCTTCAATAGCTCGCTGGCGACTTTTTCTTCAAGAAGCGATCGCTTGGGTTTCTTGACTTTCCCCGGCCTCCAGCGTACAGTGGCCTCATGGTGGGCACCGCGAGCAATCTCGAGCAGATCCGCGCCATCCTGACGGAGAAGCGCCTGCGCATCTCCAGGCAGAGGATCGCCGCCAGCCTGGCCCTGGTCGAGCAGTCGCAGGAGATCTTCCCCCAGCCCCAGCAGCAGGCACTGCTGGTGCACCTGCTGCATCTCCATGAAACAAGCAAGAAAAAGGTCCTGGTGCAGATGGAGGAACTGGGCGAGAAGCGCCTGCCGCTGACCGTGGTCATGGGCGTGCTGGCCGAGGACTGGAGCGGCATGGGCAACTCCATCCTGGGCATCATCCACCAGCGCCACGGCAACGTGTTGTTCATGAAGGGCTTCACCCTGACCCTGCGCGGCCGCAGCCTGGGCATCGTCATCCTCTCCTTCCGCATCGAAAGCGCCGAGGAATACGGCCGCTTCCTCAAGGACAAGCGCGCCCTGCTGGAGACGCTCAAGGACGCCTCGCAGGGCACGCTGGGCAAGACGCTGCTGCTGGAGGACGAGACCATCAAGTTCGAGCTCTACAACCAGGTGGTGCGCGCCATCCGCCGCACCTACCGCGGCCCCGACCTGGAGTCGATCATCGGCGAGAACGGCGAGACGCTCAAGTTCTTCTCGTCGCGCTCCCGCGAATACCTGCAGGAGCGCAAGATCTCCGACCTGGCCGCGCTGATCATCGACAACTACCGCTTCCAGAAGCAGGTGCGCGAGGGGCGCGCCGACAAGAAGATCAAGATCAAGAACTTCGAGACCCTCGACGAGCGCCTGACCGGCATCACCTTCGTGTGCTGGGAGGAGAACTTCTCGGTCGAGAGCTTCCTCAAGACGCTGGACTTCATCGTCCCCGGTCACATCATCAAGCACCACAAGAGCTTCGTGTCGAGCGAGAAGCTCCTGGTCTACCGCATCGAGATCGTCGACCGCCAGGGGCAGCCGCTCAACCCCGAGGCCATCCGCTCCATCGAGGTCTCGCTGGAAAAGATGATCAGCGCCGCAGTCGACGAGACGTTCTCGCAGATCAAGTCGGTCGGCGGCTACGAGCACTACGCCCGGGCCATCATCCCCTTCCTGATGAACGAGCTGAAGACGACCGGCATCAGCCAGGTCTTCATGAGCGTGGAGAAGAAGACCGAGTTCCTGATGCAGCTCAAGCTGATCGTCGTCGCCAACCGCAGCCGGCGCAGGTGCCTGAATCCGCTGCTGCGGCTGCTGGAGGGCAGCCGCGGCATCGAGATCCTCTCGGTCGTGCCCCCGCGCCTCTACCAGAAGCAGACCGAGGTCAGCATCCTGAACCTCAAGGTCACCCTGGCCGAGTTCGCCTCCATCGCCGCCATTTTCCAGTCGATCAAGAACGTCCTGAAGAAGCTGTACGGCCAGGTGCGCGACTTCGACGAAGGGCTGCGCGACAGCGACATGCGCTCCCTGGCGGAGGTCAGCGCCGCGGCGCCCCGCCTGCACCCGCTGCTGATCAAGGAGATCTACTACAACCTCGACGAGATCTACCGCCTGGAGACGCCGCCCCGGGTCCTGGCCGAAATCATGAGCCTGGTCTGCTCCACCATCCGCGCCGCCGCCAAGGTGCGGCTGGACCGGGTGGTCGTCAAGTACCGCAGCATCCGCGAAGCGCATCGCAGCGAGCCGGTCAAGACCATCTTCGTGGTCTCCTACTCCCGGGAGAAGAAAGTCCTGAGCCGCTTCGTGAGGAACCTTCCCGGCCTGGACGTCTATTTCACCCGCATCGAATGGGAGCAGCGCTTCTACCTCATCCTGATCCTGAAAAAGGGCGGCCAGGGGCTGGGCGCCGACGAGATCGCCCGCATCCGCGCCTCGGTCCTGGACCGCTACTTCAAAAAGGCGCTGGTCATCGACGCCGCCTCCCAGGCGGCCGACGAGGAGTGCTGACCCGGCGCATGTTCGAGCTGCGCTCCCCCTATAACGTCACCCCGGCCCAGCAGGAGGCAGTCGATGCCGTCGTCGCCGGTTTCCGCGCCGGCCGCCGCCGCCAGGTGCTGCTGGGCGTGACCGGCTCGGGCAAGACCTACACCATGGCCCGCGTCATCGCGGCGCTCGACGCGCCCACCCTGGTCCTGTCGCACAACAAGACCCTGGCCGCGCAGCTGTTCCAGGAGTTCCGCGGCTTCTTCCCCGGGGACCGCGTCGGCTATTTCATCAGCTACTACGACTATTACCAGCCCGAGGCCTTCATCCCCCAGCGCAACCAGTACATCGCCAAGGAGGTCTCGATCAACCCCGAGCTGGAGCGCCTGCGCCTGGACGCCACGCGCAACCTTCTGGAGTCGCGCCGGACCGTCGTCGTGGCCTCGGTGTCGGCCATCTACAGCATCGGCGCGCCCGACGACTTCCTGGAGCAGCGCCTGCAGCTGGAAAGCGGCGCCCGCTGGGGGCGCGAGGAGCTGCTGCGGCGCTTCGTCGACCTGGGCTACCGGCGCAGCCACGGCCTGCTGGCGGCCGGCGAGTTCCGCGCCCGCGGCGACGACGTGGAGATCTTCCCCACCAGCGAGGAGAACCCGCTGCGCGTCGCGCTGGACGGCGAGCGCATCGGGCGCATCGAGTTCTTCGACGCCCTGACCGCCGCCCCCCTGGCCACGCGGCCCCAGGCCTGGATCTACCCGGTGAACTATTTCTTCTACCGCCGCGAGCGGGTCCTGAAAGCCGCCGCCGCCATCCGCGCCGAGCTTCAGGAGCGCCTGGAGTGGTTCCGCCGCCAGGGCCAGGACGAGCGTGCGGAGCGGCTGCGCCAGCGCACCTTGTACGACCTGGAGATGCTGGAGCAGTTCGGCCACTGCCCGGGGATCGAGAACTACTCCCTGCACCTTTCCGGCCGCAAACCAGGAGAGGCGCCGTTCACCCTGCTCGACTTCTTTCCCCGCGACTACCTGGCCATCATCGACGAGTCGCACGTCACCGTGCCCCAGCTGAACGCCATGCACGCCGGCGACCGCTCGCGCAAGGAGAAGCTCGTCGAGTTCGGATTCCGCCTGCCCTCGGCCCTGGACAACCGGCCGCTGAGCTTCGCCGAGATCGACCGCCGCCTGGGCAACGTGCTGTACGTCTCGGCCACGCCGGCGCCCTTCGAGATCGCCGACGCCGGCGGTGCCGTGACCTCGCTGCTGGTGCGCCCCACCGGCCTGGTCGACCCCGAGATCGTGGTCAAGACCGTTGCCGACCCGGTCCAGGACATGCTGGCCGAGATCCGCGCCGTCGTCGCCCCGCCGGCCTCGGCCGGAGGGACCCAGGAACGAACGCCGGCCGCCCGGAGGCGGAAAGCCCCGCAAGCCAGTGAGCGGCCGGATTCCGGGTCCTCACTGCCGGCTTCCCCGGGACGGGTCCTGGTCACGACGCTGACCAAGAAGATGGCCGAGAAACTGGCCGATTACCTGACTTTGCAGGGCATCCGCTGCGCCTACCTGCACGCCGAGGTCAAGGCCCTGGACCGGGTGAAGATCATCCACAAGCTGCGCCGCGGCGAGTTCGACGTCCTGATCGGCATCAACCTGCTGCGCGAGGGGCTCGACCTGCCCGAGGTGTCGCGGGTGATCATCCTCGACGCCGACAAGGAGGGCTTCCTGCGCTCCGAGACGTCGCTGATCCAGACCTTCGGCCGCGCCGCCCGCCACATCGACGGCAAGGTCATCCTCTATGTCGACGCCATGGTCGACTCGGTGCGCCGGGCCGTCGCCGAGTCGGAGCGCCGGCGACGCTTCCAGCTGGACTACAACCGCGCCCACGGCATCCGACCGGCCTCGGTGAGCAGCCCGATCAAGGGCTTCCATGACGACGACTACTGGCTGCGCAGGGGCGAGGAGGAGGCGGCGATGAAGTTCTCCAGCCGCGAGTCGCTGGAAAAGGAGATCGACCGCCTGAGCGCGTCCATGCGCCAGAAGGCCGATGCCCTCGATTTCAAGGGCGCGGCGGCGCTCAGGGACCGCGTCAAGGCGCTGAAGAACCTCATGCTGGAGATGTTCTGAAGACCAGAACGAGCCCGCAACGTGAAGATACGCCGGTCCATCGAGGTTCCACGTGCCATGTACCTTGCTTAAGCCACAAAAAGGTTCGATGTTTGAGGCCTGCGGCACTGGCAAGGGCGGCGTCCCCAAGGGGCGTTTGCCCCGAGTGGGATTCCACGTCAACGAGCATTCGATGCTTGGGTGCAGGTCGAGCTCCAAGCAGGTGCTTGGGCAGCAAAAAGACAAGAGTGAAGAAGACGGTCAACAGAAACAGGGCCTTTCCGAATCACTGATTACGAATCACCAGGGCTAGTTCGTCCGTTTGCCGTTTCTCATCACTCATCACTTATCACTATAGCTCGCATCTTTGCGGCTACCACCACTACCACTATCACTTTGTCTTCTTCGTTTTCTCCACGATCCAACTGGAAAGGGTTTCCAGAAAGCCGGGCACGAACATCTTCTCCAATGCAGCGTACTCGGAGGGGCTGCCGGTCTCGGCCTTCTGGAAGAGGTGGTTCGCCTCCGGGAAGACTTTGAAGGTCACGTCCTGGTTCCCCCCGTTGCGGAACGCTCTCTCCATGACCGGCATGTTCTGCGCAGGGACCACCTGCGTGTCCTTGCCGCCGAAAAGGGCGAGCACCGGGCACGACAGCGCCGCCAGGGCCGGCGCCGGATCATAGTCCAGAAAATAGCGGAACCAGGGGGAGCGCAGGGTCACGAGTTGCGCCGCGGCCACCGTCTTCACGTAAGCCTCGGCGTCGCTGATCGCCTGCCGTTGCTCGGCCGGCATCTGTTCCAGCCCCCGGCGCGCCTGTTGGAGCAGGATCTTTTCGAGCTCGCTCTCCCCTTGCGGCACGGGCAGGAGGGCGAAGACGCGCCTCTGCAGCGCCAGGTCCTCGGCGATCGCCTCCTCGCCGGCGCCGTCGGCGCGGGAAATCCTCTGCAGCTGCTCGAGGATGACGTCGGCGCCCCTGACCGCCGTGCCGGCCATGAGCACCATGAAGGCGAACGGGTGCCGGCGTCCGGCCATGGGCGCGATCAGCCCCCCCTCGCTGTGGCCCAGGAGGCCGATGCGCAAGGGGTCGATCTCGGCCCGGCCGGACAGAAAGCGGGCCTGGGCGACCGTGTCGCCTGCGAAGTCGGCCGATGTGGCTGCCCCCATCGTCCCCTGACCGCCGAAGCCGCGGTCGTCACAGCGCAGGACGGCGATGCCGCGGCGGGTCAGGTGGTCGGCGATGACCCGGAACAGCCTGAAGCCGAAGATCTCCTCATCGCGGTTCTGGGTGCCGCTGCCGGTGATCAGGATCACCGCCGGGAACGGGCCCTTGCCCTCGGGAAGGGTCAGGGTGCCGGCCAGGCGGACCTCGCCGCTGGCCACCGAGACCTCTTCCGCCTTGTAGGGAAGAACTTCGGCCTGGGCCGGCTCCGTCGCGGAAGAATCCGATCCGCCGCGGGTCACCTGGAAGGTGCCCTTGATCCCGGCCTGGAGAAACTCGCCCTGGATGACGTCGGCGGCGACCTTGCCGTCGAAGACGGCCACGCCCGCCCCGGCCACCAGCTCGAAATGCACCCTGTCGCCCTCGCGCCTGACCTGGGTGAGCGGCAGGCCCATGGCCATCTGCTGGGGGATGTCCAGTTTCGCCTGCAGCGCTCCGCCTTCCTCGCTGAAATGGACGGCGAACTTCATTTCCCGGCCCATGATCGAGATCGCCCCCGCCCAGGATCCGGCCAGTGCGGATGCCGGGGCTTCGCCCCCCTGCAGGGCGAGACAGGCGCAGGCGATGAGCAGGCAGGCGGTCAGGCGCTTCCTCATGGATCCTCCTTGCAGGGCGCCGGGGGGCGCCGCAGGGCGATTATACGGCGTCTCACCAGTTTGGTTTGATTTTTCATTTTTTTTTCGCGAAAACCTTGCATTTCCGTTTTCATGCCCCTATACTTTTCAGGCTTTTCGGAAGGTGCATCATGTTCGCCAGCCATCCCGTGAAACGTTTCTCCGTCGTGCTGTCGCTCCTGGCCCTGGTCGCCCTGGCCGCGCTGCTGGCGCAGCTGGGAGAGACCAACCGCAACTACGAGCGGGCCCTGTCCCACGTGGGTTACCTCCAGGCCCGGCTGGCCGAGTCCCACGACCGGGTCGTGGCCCTCAACCAGGAGCAGCTGGCCCAGCAGGCGCGCGCCGAGCGCCTTGACCTGCTGGAGTTCAAGAACGCCACGTTCCGCAAGAGATTCCCCGAGTTCTCGCGCATCACCGAGGTCGTTTTCCGCAAGGCGCAGCGCTACGGCTTCCATCCCAATCTGGTGCTGTCGGTGATCCAGGTGGAGAGCGCCTTCAATCCCCTCGCCGTCTCGGCCGCAGGCGCCTGCGGCCTGATGCAGGTGCATTACGCCGTCTGGAAGGACGAGTTGGCGATCGACAGAAGCCGGCTCTTCGACATCGAGTACAACATCGACCTGGGGCTGCGCATCCTGAAGCAATACTACGACGAGTCGGGCGGCAACCTGCGCCGCGCCCTGTTCCTGTACAACAACGGCTACCTGTACAACAACACCCGCTATGTCGCCCAGGTGGACGCCTCGCCCTTCAACCGGGAGCTGCCGGAGCCGGGCGGCATAGGGGTCAGCCATTAGGGGGACGTTAGAGGGCAGGCGTCAGCCGCCAGCAAGGAACTCGGCGGACGAACAGTGAGGCGTGATGCGTGATGAGAAAAGCCAAAGGGCGAACCAGCAAAAGGGATGGGTAATTGGCGATGGGAACGGCAAAGCTCGATCCAGGGCTGCTGCCGTACGCCGTAGGCCTTACGCCTAGCTCGATTCAATCTCGCTTCATATGTCTTTCTCTGAGGCGCATGAAAAAATCGAGATAGCCCTGGCTCTTGAAGTCGGGATAGGTCCAGGGCAGGAAATGGAAGCGCCCTTTCTCGAAGACGAGCTCCAGCTGGGCATAAACGCCGTCGGCCAGGGGGACGCGATGGCAGTGGTTCTTGGCGGTGGCGATGATGACGCTGGCGGCCGTGAGGTAGCCCGGGTCCAGGTTCACCCTGCGGCGGCCGTTCTCCGCCATGTCCGTCTCCAGGCGCATGGCCGCCATTTTCAGCTGCGGCAGCCACTCGGGCGGGCGCTTGGGCGCGAAGGAGACGAAGCGCCGGAAGAGCGGCTCCCCCATCTCGTCGCGGTAGTAGGCGCTGGAGACGAAGGGAAAGGGGCCGCCGCCCAGATCGACCGCCGGCGCCAGCATTTGCAGGCGGGCGACAGCCTCCTCGGCGTCGTGCTGGCGGCCGTACAGCAGCCCGCAGAAGAACGACGCAGGCTGGAAGAGGCTGCGCGTCGACACCGGGCCTCCCTGCCCGCGGCGGGCTACTCCTGCCAGCCGAGGACGAAGAGGCGGCCGTTGAGGAAGGCCGCCGCCCTCTTCTTGTCGGGCGAGACCTGGTGCGGCGCGCCGGCCAGCGAGACCTGGCGGTTGGTGTAGTTCCCGTCCCCGTCCAGCTTCAGCATCTCGCCGGTGCAGGTCGTGACGGTGACGGCCTCGCGGTCGGAGATGTCGAGGATGGCGTCCAGGTCGCGGCGGGCGCTGATGCGCGTTCGGTGAAAAGGCGAGAACTGGACGATCTCCAGGATGGTTTCGCTGAAATAGAGCGACTTGTTCCTCTCGAGGAGCAGGTACAGGGCCCCGTGGTCGGGGCTGAGGACGGCGGCCAGCACTCCCGAGGCGAGCTTGCGGTACAGCAGGGAGCGGTAGTTGAACTGGAAGAGGTTGCGCTGCTTGTCGCGGGTGATGGCCAGGATCTCGTTCGTCTCGGGGAGAAAGGCGACAAGTTCCAGCTCGGCGTAGTACTTTTCGCCGAGGAACATGGTCTCGTCGAAGCGGAACAGCTTCCGGCTGCGGGCATCGTAGGCCCAGGCCTGGAAGGCGTTCTTCAGGTCGGAAAGGACCAGCAGGAAGTGCTCGTCGCCCGCGGCGAAATGGATGCGCATCTCCTCCGAGGAGGTGATGTCGAGGCGCGTCCCCTTCTCCAGGATCTTGGCCACGTCCTCGTTGGCGCGGGCGGCGTCGGCGACGGCCACATAGCGGCGGACGAGGGGCAGCGGCACCCTGCGCAGCGCCTCGCGCCCGCGCAGCGGAACCCAGCGGTCGCCGGCGTAGGAGTAGCTGAACACGGCGAGGGCATGGTCGGGATAGATGGGCGTGCGGCGGCCCAGGCTGCCGGCGACGGAAAACGGCGAACTGAAGGCCAGGTCGGCCAGGGCGGCGTCGGCGACGTAGGCCACGGCGCCGTTCTCGCTGAAGGCCACCTGCACCCGGGCCATGTCGAGCGCATAGCCGACCACCGGCTTCAGCCGCCAGCCGCCCCTTTCGCCGATCAGCGTGTACAGGTACACCTTCTCGTTCTCGAGGGCGGAGGTGGCCAGGATGATCCTGTCCCGGCTCGGGGAGGCAAAGATCTCCTGGGCGCTGCCCTCATACTCGAAGGACTTGATCGGTTTCAGCGTGGCGGCGTCCAGGACGGTCAGCCTCTCCTTCTCCCCGCTTTGCAGCGGCCCGGCGACCGCCAGGCGGTCGTTGCCCAGCCACTGGATGCAGCGGGCGGCGAAGAGGGGGAACGATGCGGGTTCGATGAAGCGGAACTGGGTGGGGAATTCACGCTTCAGCTCCGCGGCGGGCACGCCGCTGAGCAGGGCGCGCTGGATCCAATTCTGGACGTTCGCCTGCTTGTCTCTCAGGTGGAACAGGCCGAGCAGCCGGTTGACAGCGGGATGCCAGCGGTCCTGGGCGAACACCTCGTACAGGTACTGTTCGGCGCCGCGGTCCTTCAGCCGCACCAGCGCCTCGGCGAAGGTGAGGCTGTATTCCAGGTTGTAGCCGGAAAATTTCAGCTTGGCCAGCAGCGACCGGGCCTTGCGCGGGTCGCCGGCGGCCAGCAGCACCTGGGCGCGCAGCAGCTGCGCCTCCTGGGAATCGGGGCGGACGGCCAGGGCCTGGTCAACGAAGCGGGAGGCGGGCTCCAGGTCGCGGGCGGCCAGGGCGGCGCGGGCGGCCAGGAAGGAGAACTGGAAATTCCTGGCCGCCGCTTCGGCCAGGGGGCGCATGAGCTCAAAGGCCTCGCCGGCCCTGCCGGTCCTGAGCAGCAGCCTGCCCAGCAGGACCTTGAATTCGGGCAGGTCGGCGAAGCGCAGGCTTTTCTGAAAATAGTCCTCGGCGACGGGATAATTGCCGCGCTGGAGATACTCCTGGCCCAGGCACAGGTAGGCGGGGGCGAACCCCGGGTCCATGCGCACGATCTTGTTCAGGTTGTCGATGGACAGCGAGTTCCTGACGTCGCTGTTGGCCAGGCTGATCCCGACCAGCGACTCCAGGGAACGATGGTTGCTTTCGAGATAGTCGCGGAACTTCTTCGTGGCCTCCCATTTGTCGCCCTGGAAAAGCAGGCTGAAGCCCAGCTTCACCGTCGCCTGGCGCACGCGGTTGAAATGGGCGTCCAGGTTCTGGCGGGCCAGGTCCAGGTCGCCGATCAGGTAATAGGCGATGGCGCGGTTGAAGTCGTCGCTGGCCCGCGCCGGCAGCACGGCCAGCATCGTCAGCATCAGGACAGGAAACAGGCTCGCTTTCTTCATCGGCTACCACGCGTCGATTATAGCACAGGAGAGAGGTGCCACGTACCATGCACCACGTACCACGGACCGTGTTGAAAGCCGACTTTATCAAGAACAAGTTCTCGGTCACATGGTACTTGGAACATGGCGCCTCGATGTTCTGCTAATTTCTGCTTCGCGTAGCTACAGCCCCCAGTTGAGCTTCTCGTTCAGCAGCCGGTAGTAATTCGTCCCCCGGGCGGCCAGCATGGGCAGCCGCTTGGGATAGACGCGCACGAGCACCTCTTCGCCGACGTCCAGCGGCATGGCCGTCTGGCCGTCGAGGGTCAGGCAGGTGTCCATGTGCGGCGTCAGCAGCCGCAGGCCGATGGCGGCGCCGTCGGGGACGACCAGGGGGCGGAAGGTCAGCGAATGCGGGCAGATGGGAGTGATCACGATGCCGTTCACGTCGGGGCTGACGATCGGGCCGCCGGCCGCCAGCGAATAGGCCGTGGAGCCGGTGGGGGTGGAGAGGATGACGCCGTCGCCCTTCATCTCGGCCAGGGTGTCGCCATCGACGGTCAGCAGCAGCTTGACGATGCGGGCGATGGCGCCCTTGTTGATCACCACGTCGTTGAGGGCGGCGTAGGCCGCGCCCTGGAAGTCGACCTGCAGGAGCTTGCGCCAGGAAACGGCGGCGCCGCCGTCGAGGATGCGGCCCAGCTCCTCCGCCAGCGCCTCCTTCTTCATGGCGGTCAGGAAGCCCAGGGTGCCGAGGTTGAAGCCGGCGACCGGCACCTGGGCCTCCACCGCCTGGCGGGCGATGGAGAGGAAGGTCCCGTCTCCGCCCAGCACCACGATCAGGTCGGCGTGCCTGGCCACCTCGTCGCGGCGGCAGCCGCCGGAGCTGTCCAGCAGCCCGGCGGCGGTCTCCTCCAGCACCACGGAGACGTTGCGCCCGGCGAGAACGTCCAGGGCCTGGCGCAAATAGTGGGCCACGTCGGGATGGGGCTTGGCGACCACGACGGCGCGCTTATACGGTTTCGGCATCGGCGATCATTGTATCATCAATGGAGGAATTTTTCCCCAGGCCGAGGAGGAAAAAATACTCCTGGTTGCCCCGGCGCCCCCTGACCCCGGCCGGGCACCAGGCCAGGACGGCGAAATCGAGATCCTCGATGCGGCGCTTGAGGCGCAGCAGCACGTCCCGGCGGGCGTCCGCTTCGCGGATCACCCCTCCCCGTCCGACCCGACCCCGCGGCGCCTCGAACTGGGGCTTGACCAGGGCCAGGATGCGGGCGCGGGCGAAGGGGCGCAGCACAGGCAGGATGGCGGTGATGGAGATGAAGGAAAGGTCCATCACGACGAGGTCGGGCTCGAAGGGGACGTCCTCGCGGGCCAGGAAGCGGGCGTTCTTTTCCAGCAGCCGCAGGCGCGGCTCGCGGCGCAGCCTTTCATCGACCTGGGAGACGGTCACGTCGACGCCGAGGACCTGGGCGGCGCCGCGCTGCAGGAAGAAGTCGCTGAAGCCGCCGGTGGAGATGCCCAGGTCGAGGACCCTCAACCCGGGCACGGCGATGGCCATTTCCTCGACAGCCCGGGCGATCTTCAGCGCCCCCCGCGACACGAACGGGCTCCGCGCCGCGAGGGCCACGGCCTGTCCGGCCGCGACCTTCAGGTCCGCCTTGTCGGCCCTGCGGCCGTCGACCCGCACCTCGCCCGCCATGACCAGGGCCCGCGCCTGTTTCAGGTCGCGGGCCAGGCCCCGCCGCAGCAAGGCGTCGTCCAGCCTCTCCTTCTTGCCTTCGCCCTTGCTCCTCACGGCGCCATCATAGTCGAAGGAATTCCGGCTGGCAAGCGGGCCCGCCCTTGACTCCCCATCGCGGCGGGGATACCATTTTCCCGGTTCCGGCCCGGCCCGGGAGCCCCAAGGAGGAGCGATGCGCCTTTTCCCCGTCCTGCTGCTGTCCCTGGTGCTGCTGTCCCCGTTGCAACCGGCGTGGGCCGCGGCCAGAAAGATCGACCTGCTGGCGACGCTGGGGCTGAAGGTGAACGCCGCCGGGCCGCTGCTGGTGCGCCTGGACGAGGCGCGCAACCGGCTGGTGGTGGCCAACACCCTCAGCTCGTCGCTGACCCTGGTCGACTGCGCCGGTGCCGCCGTGCGCAACGTGCCCCTGGCCGCCCGCGTGCCGCAGCACCTGAAGTCGGAGGCGCTGGCCGTCGACCGGCGCACGGGCAACGTCTATGTCCTCGGCGAGCGCACGCTGGAGGTGGTCTTCGCCGGCCAGGGGACGTCGCGCTCGTTCGCCACCGGCAAGCAGTTCGAGATGGTGGCCGTCGACGAGGCGACCGGCAACGCCTTCCTGGTCGGCCGCGAGAGCCGCGACCTGGCCTGGGTGGAGCTGAAGACGGGGCGGACGCGGCTGGTCCGCTGGTGCGAGAGCGAGGAAAGCGCCGCCAACCTGAACCAGACGCCGCCGCCGCCCCTGCGCAAAGTGGTCTGCGACAGCGACGCGCGCCTGGTCGCGGCCGTCGACGGCTTCACGTCCACCCTGCACCTGTTCGCTGCCGACGGCCTGCGCTTGCTGCGCAAGAGGACGCTGGCCCTGGAGCCGGGCGGCCGCTGGCATTTCGCCGGCTATGCGCGGCGGGGGAAATCGCTGCTGCTGGTGAAGGAGACTGCGGCGCGCAAGGTCGTCCAGGCGGCCAAGGTCCGCCTCGGCGCCGGGGACGATGTGCTGGTCCCCCTGCCGGGCCTGAGCGAGGGGGTGGGCATCGTGTACAGCGAGGAGCGGGACGAGCTCTACATCCCGTATGACAACCATCCCAGCCTGCACGTGGTTGATTTCGGCCGCGGCGGCGCCCTGCACGAGATCAAGCTGCCTGCCTACGGCAACGACGCCACGGCGCTGGCCGGGGACACGCTGTACGTCGCCAGCTGGGCCTGGGGCGAGATCGACCAGGTCGACCTGGCGTCGCGCCGGCTGCGGCAGCGCTTCCTCGAGGTCCCGGTCCTGCCGCACATGTTCAACATGGCCTTCAACCCGGTTGACAACAGGCTGTACATCCCCCTGGGCGCCACGGCGGTCAACGGCGCCTTCGGAGCGGCGGTCACGTTCTTCGATCCCGCCACCAGAGAGATGGGAAAGATCCGCACCGGCTGGGCGGCGCGGGAGCTGATCCAGCTGCCGGGAGGCGATTTCCTGGCCTTCAGCAGCGAGGACCAGATGGCGCGCATCGCCGGCGACGGCACGTTCACCATGCACACGCTGCCCGTCCTCTATCCCCAGCAGGCGCTGGCCACCCCCCTGGGCTGGATCTATCTTGCCTACGGCCCCCACCAATCCTATTGGCCGGTGGTCTACATCTGGGCGGCGCGCAACGGCATCCTGGGCATCCGCGGCGACGACCTGTCGCTCTACGACCGGCGCCTGCCGCGGCTGGCCCAGGCGCTGGCCGTCTCGCCGGCCGGCGCCCTCTTCGCCCTGCAGAACAACTGGGGCGATGAGAAGCAGTTCTACGCCGTCCTGGTCGACGAGGTGCGCGCGCCCAACCTGGGCGACATGCGGGTGGAGCTCGGGGACACGGTCAGCCGCGAGACGACGCAGCGGCTGATCGCCCATGACGGCGACAGGGATTGGCTGCTCATCGCCCGCTGCGGCGAGAAGGACGGGGACAACGGCGTTTTGCAGGCGATCGACGCCGCCAGCGGCAAGACGGTCCATCGCCTCGAGGTCGGCGTCACGCCAACGGCGCTGGCCGTCGGCAAGGAATCCGTCTACGTCGCCAATTTCGACAGCGATTCGCTCTCCGTCATCCTCAAGTCCGACTTCAGCCGCCGCGACCTGGCCTGCGGCCGCCAGCCGCTGAAGATCGCCCTCGCCTCAGACGTCCCCTATGTTCTCTGCCACGGCGACAACACCCTGGTCGAGGCGCGGGGTGCGGTGCGCAGGCACCCCATCCCCTTCCCCGGCACGCCGGACCAGGTCTCCTGCCGGGAAAGGGACGGCCTGCTGCTGATTTCCGCCCACCGCGCCGGCGAGATGCTGCTCTATTCCTTCGACACGAAAGCGAAGCGCTTCCGGCTCCTGCACCGTGAGCCTTATCCGTATGGCCAGGTCTCGTTCGCGGGCAGCAACAGCTCGTTCTTTCTGCGCGGTCAGTTCGGCGACTGCGTCTACGATCTGTGCCGGATGCGCTGGGACCAACGGGATGATCGCAAGGCCTGGGTCAGCGATTTCCTGTCAGGAAAGGTGTTTATCGTGGACGCAGGGAAATAGGCCCGGAAGCGTCCCGCGGCCTTCGCTCCGCGGCGTCCCGACCGGGCTTGCGTCCAGCCAGCAGCCAGGCGGCTGCGACAAGGAAGACGAACGCCAGCCAATGGCCGGCGAAATGCCACCCGTGGCGCGGCTGGAAGGCGCGCAGCCACTCCAGCAGGCCCCAGGCGGCCAGGAGCAGCCCCAGAAACCAGAGCTTGAAGAAGACGAGCCAGCACTCGATCCCCAGCCAGCGCCAGGCGAGGCGGTCGGCCAGGAACAGGCAGGCGCCGAAGGTCGAAAGGACGATGCCGATGTTGTCGGCCCCCGAGAGACCGGCCGGGACCAGGGCGACGTACCAGCCGCCCACGACGGCCCACAGCGCCAGGGCGGCCAGGAACACGGGAATGGCCATCAGGCTGAAACGCAAGCGCATGGGGTGACGGGCGCGCCTGGCAAGCGGCCCTTGCTCTCCTGTCCCCACGATAGCGCAGCGGGCGCTTCCACGCCATCGGGGAAATCCTGACGGTTATTTTTTCTCGATGTAGAGGTGGAAGAAGGTGCGGCCGAAGAATTCGTCGTAGAAGGAGACGAACTCGTCATGCGAATAGCCCAGGCCGACCAGGCGCTTGCGGATGAACTTCTGGTGGATGCCGCGGCTGCGGGTGATGTCGCGCGAGGCCAGGCGGTAATGGATCTCGGCCTGCTGGGGATGGAACAGCTTCAGCACCGGCCACATGACATGGACCAACGACTCGCGCTCGAACAGCCACAGGCTGGGATGGATGTAGGCACAGAACTCGACGAAGTTCTTGTTCTGGCCTATGGGATTGGGCGTGACGTGCAGGGCGATGTACCCGGTGCCGCCGGTAAGGAAGACCCCGGTGTAGCCCGGGGGATCGAAGTCGTGGTCGAAGACGAAGGGGGTGTCGCTGGAGAGCAGCACGTCGTCGAAGCAGTCCTCCAGCTGGTACAGGGCCTCGTCCTCGCGCACGCGCGTTTGGCACAGCGCGTTGACGAACTTCTGGTCGCAGTCGTAGAAGGCGCAGGCCAGGTATTCCTCCTGCTGCGAGTTGACCATGAGCTTGAGCTTGCGGTCGCTGCGCGCCAGCTTCAGCGAATGCTGGGAATACCTCTCGATGACCTCGCGGCGCAGCTTCTGCACGATCCGGGACACGTCGCGGCGGTGCAGGTGGGCGATGAACATCCGCCCCTCGGGCAGGTCGATGGGGGCCTGGATGTCGATGATGTAGCGCGAATAGCAGTCGGTCGGGACCTTGAAGCACTGCTTGCGCAGCGACTCGCGGTCGGAGATCTTCAGCCCCTTGAGCAGCGGCGTGGGGGCGAAATAGATGAAGGAGACGAGCTCGGGATAGTCGCACAGGTCGAGGAAGGTGCCCAGCACCTTGGGGCTCAGCGAGTCGCCGCAGGTGTTGACCTCCATGCTGGCCATTTCAAAGACCTTCCGGCCCTGGACCTGCTTCTCCCAGAAGTAGCTGGCGTGCGATTCCTCGATGGCCAGGGACATCTCCACCTGGCTGATCTCCAGGTCACGCTCGGGGATATAGCGGTCCATCACCTGCACGCGCGGCTGCATGTTGGGCTTGCCGATCAGGTTGGCGCCCGAGGCCTTGATCACCGCTCCGATGTCCTCGTCGCTGAGCACGCGCAGCGCGATGCCCTCGCTGTTGTAGGCGTGGATGACGGTGGCCGTGGGGGCCGGCTCGAAGGCTTCCGGGACGGTGAATGCCATGGTGACCTCCTGGGGCGAAGGCTGCGGCGGGACCGACGGAGGAAGGGGCCCCGCTTGGGGCCGTTGCGGATATTTTCAAGGCTTCCTTTTCACTCCGGGGAACGCCGCCGCCGGCAGTATAAGGCCAATGCCGGGCGCTGTCAATCGCCCAGCAGCTTCGGCCATTCCTTCTTCACCGTCTCCAGCAGCGGCCCCATGAACAGGCACAGGCGTATCTCGCGCAGCTGCGACATGGGGTTGGCGGCAAAGAACTCCTTCACCGCGCGCAGGTAGGCGCGGGCGCAGAGGGCGGCCGGCACCATGAAAATGCCCGAGCTGACGGCCGGGAAAGAGAGCGAGCGCCAGCGCCGCTCCTCGGCCAGGTCGAAGGCGGCGCGCAACGCCTGCCCCAGCTTGCGCTCCTCGTCGCCCTCCCCCATCTTCGGGCCCACGGCGTGGATGACGCCGCGGAACGGCAGGTCGCCGGCCCTGCTCACCACGGCGTGGCCGCTGGCGATGCGCCCGCGCCGGGCGATGATCTCGCGGCAGTCGGCCAGCAGCTCGCTGCCGGCGGCGTCGGCGATGGCCGCGGCCACGCCGCCGCCGTGGGCCAGCATGCCGTTGGCGGCGTTGACGATGCACTGCACCGGCTCGTACAGGATGTCGTTGACCACCAAGGCGAAGGTCTGGCCGCCGGGAAAGGTCTTCTTGGCGATGAGGGTTCCGGCCATGGCACGCTCCGCCGCCATTGTAGCAAACGCCTTTTCGCGATTGCAACGTGATAGGGAATTTCCTGACCTTTGACTCGCCCGGAGCTTTCGCCTACAATGGGCCCCTGTGCGCAACGCGAGGAGGAGCCCATGAAGCGGACGTTGATGCTCGCCTGGCTGGCCCTGTTCTTCACCCTCTCCCTGGCGGCGGCAGGCCGCTGGGTCAAGGGCAACACCCACGCCCACACGCGCAACTCGGACGGCAACGAGACGCCGCGAAGGGTGATGCGCTGGTACCTCGATCACGAGTACCAGTTCCTGGTGATCAGCGACCACGACCTGGTCACCGACGTCACCTACCTCGACTCGGACAAGAACGACGACTTCATCCTCATTCCGGCCATGGAGATCACACGCTCCCAGGACAGGCTCCGCCTGCACGTCAACGCCCTGAACCCCAAGCGCGCCATGGCCGCGGCCGCCCTCGGCCGCACGGCCGTCGAGACGCTGCAGAACTCGGTGGATGCGGCCCGCGCCGCCGGCGCCGTGCCCCAGATCAACCACCCGCTGTGGCGCTGGTCGATCACGGCCGCTGACCTGCTGGCCCTGCGCGACGTGCGCCTCTTCGAGCTGCTGAACGTCAACCGCGACTCGAACAATTTCGCCGCCGGCGGCCGTCCCGGAACCGAAGGACTCTGGGACGCCGTGCTGTCCAGGGGCATGGTCCTGTACGGGGTGGCCAGCGACGACACCCACGACTATCTCGGCGATTTCGACCCCGGACTGGCGCATCCCGGCAAGGGCTGGGTCATGGTGCGCGTCCTGGAGCTCACCCCCGACGCCGTCTGCGCCGCGCTGGAGCGGGGCGATTTCTACGCCTCGACCGGGGTGGAGCTGGTCGACGTGCAGGTCACGGACAAGGAATACCGTTTGGCGATCAAGCCCCTGGGCGACACGGCCTACACCACCCGCTTCATCGGCCGGGACGGGGCCGTGCTCAAGGAGGATTTCAGCCTGGCGCCCTCCTACGCCTTCCAGGGCGACGAATTCTACGTGCGCGCCAAGGTGGTCTCCTCGGCGGGCGAGCTGGCCTTCTGCCAGCCGGTCTTCGTCACGAAATAGCCGCCAGCCGGGCCAGCGTGTCCTCCATCTCGGCCTGGCGGCGCTCCATGTCCTGCAGCAGGAGGAACTGCACCTGCGCCCGCCGCAGGTTGTGGCCCGGGCGCTCGACACGGAAATAGCGGTCGCCGTCGAGGTGGTCGCCCAGGAAGCGCAGGCCGATCATGAAGGTCATCAGCCGGGCGGCGAAGGGGAAATGCCCGGTCTCCAGGGGCGTCAGCACGCCGTGCAGCTCGCCCAGGTAGCCGGCGGCGAACTCGCGGAAGACCTCCAGGTTCAAGCGTATGCGGCGCGGGTCCGTTTCGTCCTCGCGGCCGGCGTTGGCCGCCGAGCGGATGGCGTCGCCGAAGTCGAAGAGCGCGGTGCCGGGCATGACCGTGTCCAGGTCGATGACACAGAGGCCGCGGCCGCGGGCGTCGATGAGGACGTTGTTGAACTTGGTGTCGTTGTGGGTCGTGCGCAGCGGCAGGCCGGCGGCGCGCGCCTGCTGCATGACCGTGAGCATCTCCGCGCCGCGGGCGGCGACGAAATCGACCTCGGCCGCGGCGCCGCGGCGCCGTCCGAGGCGGTCGGCAGCCAGCAGCGCCTGGAAGTCGTCCAGGCGGCGGCCGATGTCGTGGAAGCGGGGGATGGTCTCGCGGAGGGGCGGTCCCGGCAGGTCGGCCAGCAGCGCCAGGAAGCGGCCGAACTGCCGCCCCGCCTCGCGGGCCAGGGCCGGCCGGCCGGGCCTGGCGCCGCGCTCGCGGTGGCTTATGAACAGGAAGCAGCGCCAGTACTCGCCCCGCTCGTCCAGATGATAGCTGCCCCCGTCGCGCGTGGGGACCACGGTCAGCACCTCGCGCGCCGGGTCGCTGCCCGGCACGGCCGCGAGGCGGCGGCGCAGGTGCCCGGTGACGCGCACGATGTTGGCCATCATGCCCGGGATGTCGGCGAAGATGCGGCGGTTGACGCGCTGCAGGATGTAGCCGGCCCGGCCGCGGTCCGTGCGCACGCGGAAGGTGTCGTGGATGTGGCCGGCTCCGTAACGCTCGACCGTTTCCGCCCGGCCGCAGGCGGCGAAGCGGGAGAAGGCGGCGGCCGGGACCCGGGAAGAGTGTCTGTCGTGGCTCATGGTTCCTGCCATTATAAGGACCGTTGCCGCAGTTGACAAGCGGGAATTTTTGTGCTATTTATTTGCTTCAATGGCCCCTTAGCTCAATTGGCAGAGCAATTGACTCTTAATCAATAGGTTGAAGGTTCGATTCCTTCAGGGGTCAT